>NZ_SDJP01000018.1 GCF_004114995.1 Halorubrum amylolyticum | reverse complement strand
CGGCTGGGCATTGCTCGTGTACGACACGTTCTCGAACCGGCTGCGCAACGTCGTGGTCGACAAACACGACCAGGGCGCGATCTGGGGCGGCCACCCCATCCTCGCGCTGGACGTGTGGGAACACTCCTACTACCACGACTACGGCCCGGCCCGCGGCGAGTTCGTCGACAACTTCTTCGAAGTCGTCGACTGGGACGAACCGTCGACCCGCTACGAGCAGGCCGTCGAACTCTTCGAGTAACGCTCGACGCCCGCACGCGCCGCGACACGCGCGTCGAACCCCGAGATTCTTTTACCTGCCGCCCGCCGAGAGCCGCGGCGCTCGCGCTCGACCCGGACCTCCGATCGCGGTATCGGCAGCGTTTACGGACGCGACGCCGTAGCGACGCCCATGCCCGAGCCGAAGTCGACGTTCGACGCGACCTATCCGTGTGACTTCTACGAGCCCGCGGAGCTGTTCGAGCCCGACCAGATGTACACGATCCCGGAGATCGCCCGGCTGCTACAGGAGTTGGAGCCGGACGCCGAGATCGACCCCGACACCGAGGCCGTGCTGATCGACTGGGCGATCCCGTGGGTGATGACCCACGCCGACGACCTCGTGATCGCCGAGCCGCTGGCGGAGGACGGTCCCGGCTACTACGGGGTCGCGCCGCACGCGGTCGACGGTGAAGGGGGAGCGGGCGAAGAAGGGAGCGAAGACGCCGGCCCGCAAGCCGGAGCGTGAGCCGGGAGCGATCCGACGCGCCGGTGGTCCTCGTCGCCGGCGGCGCCCGCGTCGACGCCGGCAAGACGACCTTCTCGACCGGATTGGTGGCGAGCCTCGCCGCCCGCGCCGACGACGCGGTCGGGGTCAAGCCCCGCGCCGGCAACGACCACTGGTACGACCACGACGACTACCGGATCGCGAGCGGTTCGGGGCGGCTCTACGGGAAGGACGCGAGACGCCTCGCGGCCGCGAGCACGCGACCGCTCCCGGCCGTCGGCGATCGGGGGCCGGCCGTCGGCGATCCGAGTCGTCCCGAAGCGATCACCCCGGAGTCGATCAACCCCGTCCACCGCCTCTGGCGACCGACGCCCGGCCGGACCGGCATGCTGGGCGACACGGATCGGACGTTCCTCTGCGACCGAGTGACGACGGAGGACGGCTCCCGGTTCGTCGTCAACGGCACGGCCGAGGCGGCGGGACTCCTTCCCGACGGGCTCGCCGACCGACTCCCGCTGGCCGAGGCGACCCGCGTCGACGACGTGGCGGCGTTCAACGACGTGATGGCGGCCGACTACCTCCCCGCCTTCGACCGCCTCGCGGCCCGGGTCGCGGCGGCGTCGGTGCCCGTCGTCGTCGAGTCGTACGCGGATGTCGCCGAGCCACTCCCCCGGGACGGGTTGGTCGAGCCCGACGCGGTGGCGGTCGTCGACCCCGGCCGCGTGCGGGTCTACGCCGGCGACCGCTACGCCAAGGCCCGCGCGGTCGCGTCCGGCAGCCCGCGAGAGGGGACGATGGAGGAGCACACCGGAACCGTGACGGAGATGATCGAGCCGCTGGCGACCGTCGATCTCCCGGCGCTGTCGGGCGACGAACGCGGCGATCCGAGCCGCGTCGCGGAGCGCTACGGCCACGCCTACGAGGCGCTGTTGGAAGCGGTCTAGCGGAGGAACAGACGGAAGAAGGGGTGGGGAGGGAAACCGACGGGGGACCGGCGGAGCGCTCAGGCGTTCCGCTTCGAGTAGTGATCGATGGCGGACTCGATCGAGGAGAGATCGGCGTTCACCCGGCTGTCGGCGACGCGCATGAAGCCGGGGGTGTACGACTTCGAGTAGTCGAAGAGCGCGTTGACCGCGCGCTTCGGGGCGGAGACGGCCGCGAAGTCGGTGACCGTGTAGACGCGCGTGGTCGGGAACGCGGTCCAGAACGTGCTGGAGACCCAGCGGTCCTCGTCCTCGAAGGTCGTCCCGATTCGACCGGTGGCGAGGTACTCGCCGTCGTGGTAGAAGAGGAGGAGGTCGCCTTCTTCCATCCGCTCGAACGTCGAGCCGTTCCCGCTGTCGTCGTCGACGGCCCACAGGCGGGCCTCGTCGAGGTCGGCGAGGTCGTCCGTGCGGTCGTCGTACTCGGTGAGGTCGACCGCGGACCGGACCGTTCGATCGAAGTTCTCCGGGTCGATCGGGACCAGGAAGACGTTCGCACTCATTACCCCTATTTCCGTCGGGAGGGGTTTAAAGCCGTTCGTTGCCGAGTCGCTCCGTTGGCGACCGCTCGACACCGGCCAGTCGACCGCTTCTCGATCGATCGCGGCTCAGTTGTCGTCGTACCCGTCGTAGATCCGGTCCATCCGCGCGGCCATCACGAAGTCGGACTCGTGGAGGCCGCCGATGTCGTGGCTCCACATCTCGACGCCCACCTCGCCCCACGAGAGGCGGATGTCGGGGTGGTGCCACTCCTCCTCGGCGAGCTCGCCGACTTCGTTCGTGAACGCCAGCGCCTCCGCGAAGTCGGCGAACTCGTAGGTCGCTTCGAGGTGGTGGTCGTCGACGACCTCCCACGCCGACCCGAGCGCGGCGAGGTGCTCGGCGTACTCGTCGTCGGTGAGCGGCTCGGTTCCCTCGTCGGCCGGCTCGACCGGCTCGTCCGCGAGCGGCGGTGACATACCACACCGTTGAACGACGAGCGGCTTGTACCTTCCGCGGGTCGCCTCGGCGAGAACCGACCGGACATCGCGCCGCTCGGCGCGAACGCCAGTCACGAACTTTGAGGGGTTGAAGCCGCTCCGGCCGGCCGCTTAAGCCGCCGGAGCGCGTACCGACCGCTATGGACACCGACCCGGACGCGCCGGTGCTGATCTTCGACGGCGACTGCCCGTACTGCTCGGTGGCGGCCGTCGCGCTCCGCCGGTTGGAGGGCGTCGTCGCGGTGCCGTGGGAAGCCGATCCCGTGGGGCCGTTCCTCGACGCGCAGTTCGGCTCGCGCCCGTTCGCGATGGTGTTCGTCGACCCCGGCGAGGGACGTGTGTACGCCGGCCGCTCGGCGGCCGAGGAGCTGGCCGAGCGCGCCGGAACCCCGGGGATCGTCGGGGGGCTCGTCCGCGACAACTACGATCGGATCGCCGGCGCCGTCGGAACGCTGTCGGGGCGCGGCCGCGACCCCGACGACGTGCACGACACCTACGAGCTGACCGACGCCGCGAGCGAGCTCGTCGACGACCTCCGCCCAGCGGCGAGCGACCCGCCGGAGGCCCTGTCGTGAGCGGGGACGGAGGCGGAGACGGAGACGAAGCCGAAAACGACGCCAACGACCCGGACGGCGGCACCTACACACTCCTCGTCGCGCTCGCGACCCCGGCGACGATCGAGGTCGGCGCGCTCGGCGCACGCCGGTTCGATCCCGGCGGCTACGCGTACACGGGCAGCGCGCTCGGCGCCGGCGGGTTCTCCCGCGTCGACCGCCACCGCCGGACCGCGCGCGGCGACCACGACGTGCGCCACTGGCACGTCGACCACCTGCTCGGTCACCCAGACACCCGGATCGACCGCGTCGTTCGGAGCGTCGGCGCCGACGTGGAGTGTGCGGTCGCCGACCGGCTCCCGGCGGGCCCCGTCGACGGCTTCGGCGCGTCCGACTGCGGCTGCGGGAGCCACCTCGCCGCGGCCGGCGAGGGCGAATCGCTCGACGAGTTCGCGGCGCGGGTCCGCGAGGCGCACGGGGACGCGGTCGCGGAGACCGGCGGCTCCGTCGACGTGGTCGCCGGATCGGCGGCGGCGACCGACGGCGCCGTCAGCGACGTGAGCAGGACCCGGTGAGCCGCCGGGGATTCGCCCGTCGCTCCGATCGCTCCGATCGCTCCGATCGCTGACTACAGATCGTACCGATCGACGATGTCGGTGAGCTGTTCGCGGCGGCCCTCGATCGCCTCGTCGCGGAGGGCTTCCTCCTCCGGCGTCGGACAGGTCAGCTCCGGGACGCTCGCCGGGTTCCCCTCGTCGTCGAGCGCGACGAACGTGAAGTAGGAGGTCGTCGTGCGGCGCTCTTCGTCGGTCCGGGGGTTCTCCGCGCGCACGTCGACCTTCACGTCGAGGCTCGTGTTCCCCACGCTGAACACGTACCCCTCGACGACGGCGACCTCGCCCATCTCGATGGAGGAGATGAAGTCGACGTGGTCCATCGAGGCGGTGACGACCTGTCGGTTCGAGAAGCGCATCCCGGCGATGGCGCCGCAGATGTCCATCCAGTGGAGCACCGCCCCCCCGAGCGCCCGCCCGAGGTTGTTCGTGTCGTTCGGCAACAGCAGTTCGGTCATCTCGGTGTACGACTCCGCGACCGTCGCCGTCTCGTCCATGTCGTCGGTGGGACGGCGGGCGACTTCAACCCCCTGACCGGCGGCGGGCGGCCGGAATCGGCGGTGGGCAGCCGGCGGCGGGCGGCCGGCGGCGACGCGCGCGTCACGTCCCCTCTTGGGGACCGTCGTCGAACCGGACCGAGTCCTGCGAGCGCCCCGCCTCGTCTATCACCTCGTCGGAGACGACGATCGGGCAGTCGATCCGGACGGCGAGCGCGAGCGCGTCGGAGGGCCGCGCGTCGAAGACGAACCGCTCCGGCTCGCCCTCCTCGTACCGCTCCGCGTCGACCTTCGCGTAGAAGGTGCCGTCCCGGAGGTCGTCGATCCGGACGCGGTCGATCGCGCCCCCGAACTCGGTGAGGATGTCGACGAGAAGGTCGTGCGTCAGCGGACGGTCGAACGGCTCGCCTTCGAGCGCCATCCCGATCGACTGCGCCTGATCGGCGCTGACGAAGATCGGGACGTATTCGCCGCGCGCGGACAGGATGACCGCCGGCACGTCGCCGCCGGGTGCGGAGCCCGCTCCGACCCCGACGACCTCGGCTTCGTGTTCCATACCGGATCGTGGCGGCGGCGGCATGAATAGCTGTCCCACGCGAGCGCCACGCGCAGACGCCCTGCTCGGACGGCCCACCGCAGTCAGCGACCGCTCCAGTACCAGTACGCCCAGCCGACCGTGAACACGAGCGCGGCGCCGAGGAAGAAGACGATCCCGGGCTCGATCAGCGAGACGGCGTAGTCCGCCAGGGGGTCGACGACGTACTCGACGGTGCCGTCGATCTCTCCGCCTCCGCCCCCGCCGCCGTCGGCCCCGGGGGCCGTCTCGATCGAGGGACCGTCCGCGGCGTCTTCGGTCGCGGCGTCGCCGGCGCTCCCGCCGGTGCTCGTCGTCACGCGGGCGGTCGGCCCCGTCACCGACAGCACCCGTTGGGCCGCGACCGCCGCCAGCCCGATGATCCCGTAGCCGCCGAGCAGCCGCATCAGGGCCGACTTGATCCCGCGCGACTCCTCCGAGCCGCCGGCGAACAGGACGAGCGGCTCGTCCGCGGCCGCGTACACGTCCATCTCTCGGCCCTTCTCGGAGTAGGTCGTGTCGACGACGTCGACGAGGTCGGCGCCGTCGAGCTTCGAGAGGTGGTACTGGACGTTCTGAAGCGAGGTGTCGACGGCGTCGGCGAGCTCCGACTTCGTCGCCGGCTCGTCGTGGAGCCGCGTGAGGATCTCGCGCGCCGTCTCGGAGCCGAGCGCCGCGATGAGTTCGTCCGCGTCGTCGTCGTCGACGCCGACCACCCGGGGTTCGCGGTCCTCGGGGGTCGTGTCGGGGAGGGAGGGCAACAGCCGCGACATGCCAGCCCCTCCGCCCCCTGAGAATACAAATTTGTTGGATCGCCGAGGCGGCGACGCGTGGTCACCGACTCACAAACCCTAAACGCGGCGACGGAGTACGTCGTGGCAATGACAGAGACGCCACGGGGAGCCGACGACGCGTCCCCGCCCCCGACGGCGATCGACCCGGCCGCGGGCACCGGCGCCGGCGGCGGTCCCGATGCCGCGGACGGGTCGCCCCCCGGCGACGAGTCCGGCTCCGTGACGGTCGTCGGAACCGCACACGTCTCCGAGCGGTCGGTCGACGAAGTCGAGGAGACGATCGAGCGCGAGCGACCCGACGTGGTCGCCGTCGAACTCGACGAGGGCCGGTACCGACAGATGAACGGCGAGAGCCCCGACGACCTCGACGCGGGCGACCTGCTGCGGGGCAACACCGTCTTCCAGTTCCTCGCGTACTGGATGCTCTCGTACGTCCAGACCCAGCTCGGCGACCGGTTCGACATCGAGCCGGGCGCCGACATGCGCGCCGCCATCGACGTGGCGGAGGGGCTCGGCATCGACGTGGCGTTAGTCGACCGCGACATCCAGACGACGATCCAGCGCTTCTGGGCCCGGATGTCGGTCACGGAGAAGCTGCGGATGGTGGGGGGGCTCGCGTTCGGCGTCACCGACTCCCGCGTGGTCGGCGTGTTGGTCGGCCTGTTCGTCGGGGTTCTCGCCGGCCCGGTGATCGGGCTCTTCGGCGGCAGCGTCGGGGTCACCGACGCGCTGCTGACGAGCGTCACTGGCGGCGTGCTCGCCGCGGTCGCGGCCGCGATCGTCGTCGATCAGGTCGGGAAGGTCTCGCTCTCGCCCGACGGACGCCTCTACGCCGCGGCGATACTGGGCGTCGCGTCCGGGATCGCCGCCGCCGCGGTCGGCGCGCTCGACGGGGTCGTCGCGACGTACCTCGGCGGCTTCGCCGTGACGGCGGTCGGGAGCCTCGGGCTCGGGATCTCGCTCGGCTTAACCCTCGGCGTGTTCGCGTCGCTCGCGATGAGCGTCGTCGGGCGGGGAACCAGCGAGCCCGAACACGGCGGGATCGAGGAGCTGGGGATGGAGGACCTGACCGACACCGACGTGGTGACGATGATGATGGAGGAGTTCCGGCAGTTCTCCCCCGGCGGCGCCGAGGCGCTCATCGACGAGCGCGACGCGTTCATCGCCCACCGGCTCGTCGCCCTCCGCGAGGCCGGCTACGACGTGGTCGCCATCGTCGGCGCGGGCCACCGCGTGGGGATCGAGGGGTACCTCGCGAATCCCGCGTCGCTCCCGCCGATGGAGGACCTCGTCGGGAAGGAGCGCGGGCGCGGGCTCCCGTGGAAGAAGGCGATCGGCTACGCGATCACCGTCGGCTTCGTCGGCTTCTTCGTCCTGCTCGCACTCGCCGGCGTGGAGAACGCGTTCCTGTTCCGGCTGTTCGGCGCGTGGTTCCTCATCAACGGTGCGTTCGCGTTCGCGTTCGCGAAGCTCGCCGGCGCGCGTTGGACCTCCGCCGGCGTCGGCGGCGCCGTCGCGTGGATGACCTCGATCAACCCGATGCTCGCGCCCGGCTGGTTCACCGGCTACGTCGAACTCCGGAGCCTGACGGTGAACGTCGGCGACATCGGGCGGCTCAACGAACTGCTCTCCGACGAGACGCAGTCGCCCTCGGAGCTGGTCTCCGCCATGCTCGACGTGCCGCTGTTCAAGCTCATCGTTGTGGTCGCGATGACGAACATCGGGAGCATCGTCGCGAGCTTCCTGTTCGCGGTGTACGTCATCCCCGCGATGTTCGGCGACGTGGGGGGCGTCGACGAGGTGGGACGGCTGTTGATCGACGGGGCGAGCACCGGCGCAGAGCTGGTCCGGAGCGCGATCACGGGTGGCGCATGACCGACCGTTTCAGGTGGTTGGACGCATGAGTGAAACTCTTCAGGGTCGCCGGATCGCCGGCCTCTACTTCAGCGGGACCGAGATCCGCGACCTGCTGGTCGCGTGGCTCGCGCTCGGCGTCGCGTTCACGTTCTTCTTCGTGAACGGCACCGCCGGCGTCGATCGGCTGCTCGCGGCGGGCGTCGTCCCGCCGCTTCTGGTCGGCCTGCTCACGGCGGGCGTCGCGTTCCTCCTCCACGAGATCGCGCACAAGGTCGTCGCGGTCCACTACGACCAAGTGGCCGAGTTCCGGGCGGACAATGGGATGCTGTTTCTGGCCGTGATGAGTTCGCTCCTCGGGTTCATCTTCGCCGCGCCGGGCGCGGTCCACCACCGCGGCCGGCTGACGCCCGAGGAGCACGGCCACATCGCGCTGGCGGGGCCGGTCGTCAACCTCCTGCTCACGCTCGTGTTCCTGCCGGCGCTGCTGCTCGGTCCGGTCATCGGGAGCCCGGTGGTCACGCTGATCGGCTCCCGCGGGATCGCGATCAACGTCTTCCTCGCGGCGTTCAACCTGATCCCGTACGGCCCCCTCGACGGGAAGACCGTGATCGGGTGGAGCAAGGCGGTGTGGGTCGCCTTCTTCGCCCTCTCCGTCCTGCTCACGATCGGGCTCGTGTTCGTCGTCGGGCTCGGCTTCGGCGGGCCGTTCTGAGGCGGGCCGTTCTGAGGCGGGCCGTTCTGAGGCGGGCCGTTCTGAGGCGGGCCGTTCTGAGGCGGGCGTCGTCGGACGCCGCCGACACTATTGCTCCCCACCGCCTCCGCGGGAACGGTGCGCTTTTGCTCCGCGGGCGTCCCTCGACACACATGACCGAAGGCGACGGCGGAGACGACGGAGACGCGAGCGGGGGCGAGAGGGAACCGACGGGCGACGACGGAGCCGAACTCACCTACGCGGACGCCGGCGTCGACATCGACGCCAGCGAGGCGGCGACCGCGGCGCTGATCGGCGCGGTCGGCGAGGGCGAGGGCGACTACGCCGGCCTGCTCGACATCGGCGACCGCTACCTCGCGCTGGCGACCGACGGCGTCGGGACGAAGCTCCTCGTCGCCGAGGCGCTCGGCGACTACTCGACGGTCGGGGTCGACTGCATCGCGATGAACGTCAACGACCTGGTCGCCGCCGGCGTCCGCCCCGTCGCGTTCGTCGACTACCTCGCGGTCGACGAGCCGGACGAGCGGTTCGCCGAGCAGGTCGGCGAGGGGCTCGCGCGCGGCGCCGAGCTCGCCGACATGGAGCTCGTCGGCGGCGAGACCGCGGTGATGCCCGACGTGATCAAAGGCCTCGATCTGGCCGGCACCTGCGCCGGGCTCGCCACGAAAGACGCGGTCTTCGACGGCGAGGCGTGGCCGGGCGACGCCCTCGTCGGCTGGCGTTCCTCGGGAATCCACTCCAACGGACTCACACTCGCGCGGGAGGCCGCGACCCGCGACCACGAGTACGCCGACCCCTGCCCGTTCGAGGGGTACGAGACGGTCGGCGAGGCGCTCCTAGAGCCCACCCGGATCTACACCGACCTGCTCGACCCGATGCGCGAGCACGGCGTGCGCGGCGCGGCCCACGTCACCGGCGGCGGGTGGACCAACCTGACGCGGCTCGGTGCGAACCGCTACGTCGTCGAGGACGCCTTCGACCCCCAGCCAGTCTTCGAGTTCGTGCAGTCGGAGGGGGGCGTCTCCGACGGGGAGATGTACCGGACGTTCAACATGGGGACCGGCTTCGTCGCCGCCGTCGACCCCGACGCGGCCGCGTCGTTGGCCGCCGAGACCGACGGGCGCGTGATCGGGCGCGTGGAGGAGGGCGACGGGAATGGGGACGGGAGCGACGGGAATGGGGACGGGAGCGACGGAGACGGAGATGACGGGAGCGTCGCTGTCCGAGGACTGGTGCTGTAGTTTCGAAACGTCCGACGGCCGCCGCGCTCGTTCGGCCCGGGAGACCGGCGGACCGCGTTGATCCTACTCGCCGCCGTCGGTGTACGCCAGGTCGCCGAGCACGCGCTCGGCGGTCGCGTCCGCCTCGGCCGGCGTCGGCCGGTCGCCCGCGACCACCTCGTCGGCCAGCGCGCCGGCGAGCGCGTACACGGCGTCCCCGCCGGCTCGGTCGGCGACGCGCTCGAAGGTGGGGCGGTAACCGGCGGCCGTGCGCCGTCCGGTCTCGTCGATCGAGGCGTCGATTGCGTACTCGAGCTGTCGGACCGCCTCCTCTGGTTTCATACGCGCCAGTCCGTTCCGGACGCACTTAAGTGTACTCGGATTCGGAATCGAGTTAATCATTTGCCGCTCCGCCGCTCTCCGGATCGACGTTTATACGCGTCCGGCGGTCGGAGCGTGCCCATGGTCGACACAGACGAGCGCGCCGCCGTCGCCGAGCGCGCGGCGCGGGCCGGCGCGCGGGTCGCGAACGACCGGTTCCGGAGCGACATCGACGTCGAGACCAAAGGCGAGGACGACGTGGTGACCGAGGCGGACCGGGCGGCCCAGCGCACCGTGATCGAGGCGATCCGCGAGACGTTCCCGGACGACGCGGTCGTGGGCGAGGAGGAGGACGAGCGCAAGACCGTCCCCGAAGCGGGCGCGGCGTGGGTGATCGACCCGATCGACGGCACCAACAACTACGTCCGGGACATCCGCGTGTGGGGGACCGCGGTCGCGGCCGTCGTCGACGGCGAGCCGGTCGCCGCGGCCACCGTCGCGCCCGCCTTGGGCGACGTGTACACTGCCGACGCGGACGGCGCGTACCGCAACGGCGAGCCGATGCGCGTCAGCGACGTGTCGGACCCGCGGCGAGCGACGGTCGACCCGACGCTGTGGTGGGACTTCGACTCTCGCGACGAGTACGCCGCCGCCTGCGAGGCGATCGTTCGGCGGTTCAGCGACCTGCGTCGCCTCGGCGCCGCGCAGGTCGTGCTGCCGACCGTCGCCGCGGGCGGGCTGGAAGGGACCCTCTCGAACCTCCGAGCGAACCCGTGGGACTCCGTCGCGGGCGTGTTCATGGTCCGACAGGCAGGGGGGAAAGCGACGGACTTGGAAGGGAACCGCTGGCGACACGACTCGACGGGGCTCGTCGTCTCGAACGGGGACCTCCACGACGAGGTGCTCGACGCGGCACGCGCGATCGAGGGGCTCGCGTGACCGTCGCGTTCCGCGGCCGCGCGGCGTGGCGCGATCTGTCCCCCCGCACCGCGTCCCGGCGGCGACCGGCCGCCTACCGCCCGCCGGCCGCGTCGCGGTAGACCCACAGGTGCCCGTACCCGTCCGGTAGGTCGACCGGGCGGTACGTCCGCAGGAGGGCGCTGCCGTCGGCGCGGTCGAGCCGCTCGTCGTCGACGGGGCGTCGCGCGTCGACGACCGCCTCGATCCGTTCGACGAAGGACTCGGGGTCGTCGAACAGCTCGCTCATCTCGGCGGCGAACCGCGCGCAGTCCCGACCGGTCGCCGCGGACGGGTCTCCGTCGATCTCGAAGAGGTCGTACAGGTGGCGGTTGACGCGGATCACCCGCCTGTCGGCGTCCTCGACGAGAACCCCGACCGGGAGCGCGTCGAGGACCGTCGACACGACGGCGTTCGTCCGTTCGAGCCGCCGCTTGCGGTCCGCCCGTTCGGTGACGTCCTCGAACTGCGAGAAGACGCGGATCACCTCGCCGTCGTCGTCGGTCACCACTTGGTTGTGCCACGCGCAGCGGATTCGTTTGCCGTCGGCGCGCAGGTTCTCGTTGACGCTCCGGTATCCCCCCTTGTCCGAGAGGAGGCGGCGTTCGAGCCCGGCGACGTGGCGGTGAGCGTCCTCGGGGACGAACCGGGCCCACGTTTCGCCGACGAGCTCCTCCTCCGAGTACCCCAAGATCTCCTCGGCGGCCGGGTTCGCCCGGACGATCCGGAACCCCTCGTCGAACTCGATCGTCCCGAGCGGCGACTGCTCGATGAAGCGCGAGAGCCGCTCTTGGCTCGCCGCCAGCGCCGCCCGCGAGCGGGCCTGATCGACCGCGTTCCGGACCCGGTTCACGAGTACCGTGTACTGGTCGGTGCCGGAATGCTTCTGGATGTAGTCGGTGACCCCCGCGGAGATCGCCTCGCTGGCGATCTCCTCGCTCCCCTTCCCGGTGAACAGCACGAACGGTACCGTCGGGTCGCGCTCGCGGACGCGGTCGAGGAACGCCAGCCCGTCGGTTCCGGGCATCTCGTAGTCGCTGACGACGCAGTCGATCGGCTCGGACTCGACGACGTCGAGCGCGGCGTCCACGTCCGTCTCCGACCGGACCTCGAAGGCGTCGTCGATCCGTTCGAGGTAGGTGGCCGCGAGGTCGAGGAAGGACTGCTCGTCGTCGACGTGTAACACCCTGACGGCCGACTCGCGATCGCCGCGCGGGCGAAGGGACGACCCCGGCATTGCCAGACAGTACCACGACATCGTGGAAATACGTTCGGGTGGACCAGCAGACGACGGCGCTCGGAGCCGGCCTATTCGTCGACGGCGGCGACGGCATCGCCGTCGGCGGCCACCTCTCCGGACGCCTCGTCTTCGGCGGTCGCGACGCCGTACAGCCCGACGAGCGCGGCGAGCACGATCACCGCGCCCTCGGCGCGCGCGGCGACGTGCACCCACTCGCGTGGCTCCGCCTCCCCGGCGTTCCGATACAGCGCCCTCGTCCACGCGCGGACGACCGCCCGCGGAACGAGCGTCTGGACCAGTCCACCGATTCCGGCGACCAACAGCAGCAGGGCCTTCATACCTCCCCTTCGCGGGGTGCGTCCAAAAGCGATGCGGCGCGCGGTGATGCCCGCGCGGCCTCGCACCGCGAGCGCGTCACACGGGGTCGGCCGCCGAGAGGTAGCGCCGGCAGGTCGCGGCCGCCCACTCACGGATTGCGGGGGCGTCCGACCACAGCAGCGCGGCGAGCCCGCGCTCGTCGAACAGCCCGACGACGGCCCGGTCGTCGACGAGGAGCACGCCGATCGGAGCGTCGCCCTCGTAGCGGTACGCGTCGATCCCGTGTTCGGCGAGGATCGACCGGATCACGGTTCCCGAGGGGCCGACCAGCCGGTCCGCGGCCCGCCCGGCGAACACGAGTCGGACGGTCCCGCCGTCGGCGCTGCCAGTGCCCTCGTTGTCTCCGCCCCCGGCACTTTCGTCGTCTCCGCCCCCGGCACTCTCGTCGTCTCCGCCCCCGGTCGACACGCCGCGGTCGTCGTCGCCGCTCTCCAGCAGCCGCCGCGCGAGGGCGGGATCGGCGCGAGTCACGATCCCGACGACGGCGTCACCCGCGCCGACGAGCGAGGAGAGCTCGGCCGCCGGCCCCGGGTCGTCGCCGCGCTCGGCGAGGTCGGCGGCGATCGCTCCCGTGTCGTCTCCCTCGACGCCGACCGCCTCGGCGACCAGTCCCCGGAGGACCGCGCCGGGCGTGTCGCCGTCAGCCATCCGTTCGCCCCGCGACCTCGTCGTCCCATCCGCCGTCTCCGTCCACCTCACCATCCGCCTTCCCCTCACCAGCCCCGTCCGGACGGGGCGGGTACGTCTGCCGCCCGCCGGCCGACCGTCGTGCCAGCAGCCGGGCGGTCGCGCGGCGGTGGTCGCCGGGACGCTCCTCGGTCGTCTCGTCGTAGTACAGCACGGTCAGCCCGAGCCCGGCGCGGAGGAGCTCGTTGGCGGCGAACCGGTAGCGGTCGTCGCTCGGACCGGAGGGGGCCGCGTCGGCCGACCGCAGGTGTCCCTCGACGAACAGGTATCCGCCGGACGCGAGCGACTCGGTCAGGTCGGCGAAGCGGTCGAGCGCGTGGAAGAAGCTCATCGTGATCAGTTCGTACGTCTCCGCCGGGAAGCCGTACGTCGAGGCGTCGGCCTGCACCGTTTCGATTCGGTCGGAAACGCCGCGCTCCGCGGCGCGCTCGCGGACGATGGAGAGCCCCTCGCGGGAGGCGTCGAGGGCGTCGACCGCGTACCCCGCCTCGGCGAGGTAGACGGCGTTGCGGCCGGTGCCGGCGGCCACGTCGAGCGCGCGGCCGTCGGGGATCGCGGGTTCGTACGAGCGCAACACGGCCGACGGCTCCGGTGCGCGGGGGTACTCGCCGGACGCGAAGCGATCGTCCCAGTCGGTCATGCCGGCGTTTGCGCCGCGGCGAGCGTAAACCCCACGGGCGTGGGAGCCACAGGGAGGGCATGGACGAGCGCGGGCGGAAATCGAAAATCGACGGAGCCGACGAGTCGGCGCCGGTCGAGGAGACGCTCGGCGACCTGCTGACCGAGCGCGGGGAGGCCCTCGCGACCGCGGAGTCGCTGACGGGCGGGCTCGTCGGGTCGCGGGTGACCGACGTGCCGGGCGCGAGCGCCTACTTCGACCGCGGGTTCGTGACCTACGCGTACGCCGCCAAACGCGAGCTGCTCGGGGTCTCCCGCGAGGCGCTCGACGCCGAAGGGGCCGTGAGCGCGCCGGTCGCCGAGCAGATGGCAGCGGGCGCGCGCGACCGCGCCGACACGACGTGGGCGGTCGCCACGACCGGGATCGCCGGACCGGACGGCGGCACCGAGGAGAAGCCGGTGGGACTCGTGTACGTCGGCGTGGCCTACGCCGCGCCGTGGGGAACCGAGGAGTCGTTCGTCCGCACGGAGCGGTTCGTCCTCGACGGCGACCGCGCGGCGGTGAAACGGAAGGCGGTCGACGCGGCGCTAAAGGCGCTCGTCCGGACGGTCCGCGAGGTCGACGCCGAGAGTGACGGGCAGAGATAGCCGAACCCCGATCGACCTCCCCGTTCACTCGATGTACGCGTGCCCGACGGCCGCGACGAGCAGCGCGGCGACGACGATCCACGCGAGCGGCTCCGCGGCGAGCAGCCGGATCGGTCGGACCGCGGACTCGTCGAAGCCGAACAGCGCCCCCGCCGACAGCGCGCCGGCGAGCACGAGCGCGGCGACGACCCCCGAGACGCCGATGAGCGCGGCGTCGAGTCGGTCCATACGTCGGGTCCGACCGGGTCGAACATAAAGGCCACACCACGGGGGATTCCGGCGTCCCGCGGGCTACGACAGCTTTTCGAGCGCTTCGAAGAAGTCGGACGGCGGCCCCGCGATCCGCATCGGCGGGGTCGTTCGCTCGACGGTCACCTCGGTCGGCGCGGGGAGGGTCGTCAGGTTCCGCCCGTCGCTGGCGACGACGACCTCCTCGACGCCCTCGACCGCCACGGTGACGGTCGCGTCGGTGCCGACCACGAGCGGGGGCATCCCCCCGTCGGCGGCCATCTCGTTGACGACGAGCCCGCTCACCGCGGGGTGGACGAGCGGCCCGCGCTCCGAGAGGTTGTACGCGGTCGAGCCGGTCGGGGTCGCGACGAGGACCCCGTCGGCGTGTCCGCCGGCGTACCGGCTCCCGTCCACGCGGACCTCGTAGTCGATCCCGGCCCCGGGACCGCGTCGGCCGCCCTGGATCACGATCTCGTTGGCCGCGGGAACGGAGGTCCACTCGTCGGTCCGGGCGGCGAGCCGCGGCGCCTCCCGCACGTCCATCTCTCCGCGGTCGAACGCCTCGATCTCCGAGCGGACGGCCTCCTCGGCCGCCTCCGGTGGGACGGCGTTGAGGAAGCCGACCTCCCCGAGGTTGACGCCGACGATCGGGGTATCCTCGGCGTTGCGCGCGACGAAGAGGAACGTCCCGTCGCCGCCGACCGCGACCGCGAGGTCGCAGTCGGCGAGCGCGCCGACCGCGCGGCCGATTTCCGGCTCGCCGAGCGCGTCGGCAGTCTCCGCGTCGAGCCAGACGGACGCCCCGGCGCCGTCGACCGCGTCGCGCAGCTCGTCGGCGACGGCGACCGCGCGATCGCTCCCCTTCCGCGCCACGATTCCGACCTCCATGCGCCACCGATTCTCGCCGCCGGACAAAAGGATGCGGACATCGGACCGCGGTTCCGGAAAGTTTCAAGCCGCCCGCCCGCCTTGCCAGAACCATGTCGACCCCCCACGGCCGACCGGAACCATGAGCGAGGAGGACGACTGGTTCGAGCGCGCGTTGCGGGACGCCGACGCTGACAGCCGTGCGGCCGACGACGGGGGGGACGACGAGGCGGGGGACGACCGACCCGACGAGAACGGCGAGGCGGACGACGACCGACCCGACGAGAACGGCGAGGCGGACGACGACCGACCCGACGAGAACGGCGAGGCGGGGGACAAAGACGAGGTCGAAGGGACGCCCGAATCGGAGGGAGGTGACGCTCCCGACGAGGAGCACGGGAGCGACCCGTTCGGCGGGATTCGGGAGGGCGAGCGGGACCCGTCGCGGGACCCCGGCGACGGCGAAGCCGGCGAGACCGGCGAGACCGGCGAGACTAGTGAGACCGGCGACGAGGCCGGGTCCGATCCGTTCGGCGGCGGGTCGCCGGACGACGGTGCCCCAGCTCCGACCGGTTCTGCGGACGCCTTCGACGGCTCGTTCGGTGACGGAGACCCGTTCGGCGGCGGGTCGGGCGGCGACGAAGCGCCGAACGACAGGAGATCACCCGGAGGCGGTGACCCCTTCGGCGGCTATCGGGAGAACGCCGCGGGCGACTCGGGAGGGCCGAGCGAGTCGGGGGGGCCGGACGACGTCGGTTTCGGTGAGTTCGGCGACGGGGAGGGCGGCGACGCGTCGCCGGGGTTCGACGTCGACCCCGACGAGTTCGAGTCGTCGATCGAGCGCACCGACATCGGGATCGAGGGGCTCGACGAGATGATCCTCGGCGGGGTCCCGCGTCGCTCGCTTCTGTCGGTCATCGGCGGCGCCGGGACCGGGAAGACGACGTTCGCGCTCCAGTTCCTCAACGAGGCGCTCGAATCCGACCGAAAGGGGATCTACATCACCCTCGAACAGACCCGCGAGTCGATCCTCTCGACGGCCGAAGAGAAGGGGTGGTCGTTCCGTGAGCACGCCGACGAGGACCGGCTCGCGGTGGTCGCGATCGACCCGATCGAGATGGCGAACTCGCTGGCGTCGATCCGGAACGACCTCACCCGGCTCATCGCCGAGTTCGACGCCGACCGGCTGGTGCTCGACTCCGTCTCCCTCCTCGAGATGATGTACGACCACCCGGCGAAGCGTCGCTCCGAGGTGTTCGGGTTCACCCGCTCGCTGAAGGAGGCCGGCGTCACCACCCTGCTCACCTCGGAGGCAAGCGAGGAGAACGCCTACGCCTCCCGCCACGGGATCGTCGAGTACCTCACCGACGCGGTGTTCGTGCTCCAGTACATCCGCGGCACCGACTTCCGCGAGACGCGCCTCGCCGTCGAGATCCAGAAGATCCGCGACGCGAACCACTCTCGGCAGTCGAAACCGTACGAGATCACCGACACCGGCATCTCGGTGTACGGACAGGCGAACATCTTCTAGCTCGGCTCACGCCGCGCTCGCCCCACACGAGAAGGTTCAATCCGCGCCCGTCGGTGTGTCAGCCATGGTCGCGTTACTAGTCGTCACGGAGCTGGTCCCGAAGTACGTCGGGCTTCTCGCGCAGATCGCCGAGTTCCTCTTCGTCGCCGTGCTGGTCGTCGGCGCGTGGGCCGCGGGGTTCACCGGGTTCCTCGGCGGCTCGGCGCTCATCGTCGCCGCGCTCACGCTGGCCGTCGGGTTCGCGGCCCAAGACGTGCTGTCGAACTTCGTCGCCGGCGTGTTCATCGTGCAGGACCGGAACTTCAACATCCACGACTGGATCGAGTGGGACGGCAACGCCGGCTTCATCGACGACATCGGGTTCCGGGTGACGCGCATCCGCACGTTCGACAACGAGACGATCACGGTGCCGAACACAGACCTCGCGACGAACGCGGTGACGAACCGCATGAGCAACGACACGCTCCGCATCTCGACGACCTTCGGCATCGGGTACGGCGACGACATCGACGAGACGACCCGCATCCTGTTGGACACGGCCGCCGAGCCGAGGGTATCGTCGCCGATCCCGCTCCCTCGGTCCGCGTCGCCGGCCTCGCGGACACGGCGATCGACCTGCAGGCCCGCTTCTGGATCGCCGACCCGGACCGCGAGGAGTTCTCGGTGACGCGCTCGGAGTACATCCGAACCGTGACGGAGCGGTGCCGGGCGGCCGGGATCGACTCAGCACGACCAGCCAGCACGCGATCACGGGGGATCTGACGGTCGGGGACGCCGACGGGACGTAACTCGGGGATGAATCTCACTCCTCGGCACACTGGTGGCTCGCGGTGTTGCTCGCCGCAGAAATGCACCGTCCGGGACCCCCGCGAGCTTGCGAGCGGGGGTACGGACGGTGCACGAACGAAGTGAAGTGCACCGTCCGGGAATTGAACCCGGGCTATTAGCTTGGGAAGCTAATGTCCTACCACTGGACCAACGGTGCTCACTCGAAGGTACCGGATCGTCCCACTTGAACGTAGCGTTTCCGGTGCCGCGAGCCACACGCTTAACCCGTCGCCGACGGAGTCGTTTCCATGTACTCAGAACCGAACGGGACGAACGTACCGGTCGACCCGGCGGCCGTCGACCGCGTTCGCGAGCGACGCGCCGAACTGGCGCCGGCGCTGGGTCGGACGTGGACCGACGGCGGGCCGCGGCGCTTCCTCACCGACCTCACCGCGATCGGGGGCCGGATGGCCGGCAGCGAGGGCGAGCGCCGGGCCGCCGCGATCGTCGCCGACGCGTTCGAGCGGGCGGGCCTCTCCGGAGTCGAGACGCACCCCTTCGAGATGGCGGCGTGGGAGCGGGGGGACGCGGCGCTCCGGGTGACGGCATCCGGACGCGACGGCGCGGCGGCGACCCGCGAGTTCGAGGCGCTCGCGTTGCCGTACTCGCCGGGCGGGAGCGTCGCCGGCGAACTCGTGGACGTGGGGTTCGGCACGCCCGCCGAGATCGACGAGCGAGACGTCGAGGGTCGGATCGCGGTCGCGTCGACGACGACCCCGGAGGGCGGTCGGTTCGTCCACCGAATGGAGAAGTTCGGGTACGCGATCGGTGCGGGCGCGGTCGGCTTCGTCTTCGTCAACCACCTCGACGGCCGGCTCCCGCCGACGGGGTCGCTGACGTTCGGCGAGGAGGCCGACGCGGTCGCCGTCGGCGTCTCGAAGGAGACCGGCGCGTGGCTCCGGGAGTACGCGGTCGGCGGGGGCGGCGAGAGCAGTGAGGGCGGCGAGAGCGGTGAGGGCGGCGGGGTCGCCGCCGAATCGGCCCCCGCGGCGACCGCCGAGCTGTCGGTGACGGCCGCGACCGAGCCGGGCGAGAGCCGGAACGTGGTCGGTCACGCGGGGCCGGACACCGACGAGCGACTCCTGCTGCTCGCGCACTACGACGCCCACGACATCGCGGAGGGGGCGCTCGACAACGGCTGCGGGATCGCCACCGTCGCGACCGCCGCGGAGATCCTGACGGAGGCGACCCTCCCGATCAGCGTCGACGTGGTCGGAGTCGGGGCGGAGGAGGTCGGACTCCTCGGCGCGGAGCGCTTTGCCGAGCGGGTCGATCTCGACCGGGTAAAGGGTGTGATCAACGTCGACGGCGCGGGGCGGTTCCGCGACCTCGTGGCGCTGGCGCACGCCTCCGAGACGGCCGCGGCGGTCGCCGGGGCGGTGTCGGCCGCGACCACCCAACCGATCGCGGTGGACGTGGAACCGCACCCGTTCTCCGACCAGTGGCCGTTCGTCCGGCGCGGGGTGCCCGCGCTCCAACTGCACAGCGACTCGGGCGACCGCGGGCGGGGCTGGGGTCACACCCACGCGGACACCCGCGACAAGGTCGACGACCGAAACGTCCGGGAGCACGCGATGCTGACGGCCCTGCTCGTCGCCGAGTTCGCGGCCCCCGAGCGCGAGGTGCCTCGGCTCGATCGCGACGACCTGATCACTGCGCTCCGGGAGGCCGACTTCGAGACGGGGATGCGCGCGGCTGACCTCTGGCCGGCCGGCTGGGAGTAGGTGCAGGAGCAGGCGAGGACCCGGACTGGCGGCCCCGCTCCCGGTCAGTTCTCCTGCCGGTCGCACCGCCGTCCCGTCGGCATCGGCGGCGTCGTGCGCTTGTGCGCCGAGGCGCGGTGGCGCGCGAGCAGGTCCTCGACCGTCTCCTCGCCGACGTCGTCCGCCAATTGTTCGGCGATCGTCTCGGGGGCGAGCCCGCGGTCGACGCCGAGCCGCAACACGGCGTCGATCACGTCGTACGTGGCGCCCAGGTCGTCGGCGTCGCGCTGTCCGGGGAGGAATCCCGCCGTCGGCGGCTTCTCGACCACGAACTCCGGCACGTCGAGCTCGTCGGTGAGCGCGCGGACGTCGGTCTTGTACAGGTGCCCGAGCGGGAGCAGGTCGGCGGCGCCGTCGCCGTGTTTCGTTACGTAGCCGAGCAGGTGTTCGCTCCGGTTGGTCGTCCCGCAGACGAGCCGGTTCGTCGCGTTGGCCGCGAGGTACGCCATCGCCATCCGGAGGCGTGCGATCGCGTTGCCGGAGCGGACCGGCTCGTCGTGGAGATCGAACCGGTCGGGCGCGGCCGCGCCGAACTGCGCGAACAGCGGCTGGAGGTGGACGGTGTCGTGCTCGATCCCGAGCGCGTCCGCGAGCGCCTCGGCGTCGCGGGCGTGGGGCGCCCCGATCTTGTTACAGGGGAGGATCAGTCCATAGACGCGGTCGGCGCCGAGCGCCTCGACCGCCAGCGCCGCCGTGACCGTGGAGTCGAGCCCGCCGCTCATGTTGACGACCAGTCCGTCCGCGCTCGCGGCCGCGACCGCGTCGTCGATGAACGCCCGGATTCGGTCGCGTTCCGCGGCCGGATCGGGGGTGTCGAACGGGTCGCCGGCGTCGTCGGAGGCGTCACGGGGTGACGGGTCCTCCTCGCTCGACGTCGCGGCCGCGGAGCGGTCGGGGACGGCCCCCGACTCGAACGCGGTCGACCACGGGTCACCCATCCGGACGCCCTCCGAACGGCGGTTTCGGGACCGGTCCGTCCAGCGCCGGCTCGCCCGAAGCACGCGGTCCCCCGACGGTTCGGTAGGACCTCGTTCCCCGTGCGTATCGCGGACCGGCCCGGTCGTCGGTTCGAAAGCTCATGTTCGCTCGTCGATTCCGAACGGACGGTTAAATACTCATGGTGGTGTTTGTTTAAGGTCTTCCCTACAATCAACACAGTACAGTATTTCTAAGCCCATTTCTCAAGTGAACGTTCGGGATTCTGGCCCTCAATCGTGTGGAAAGAAATAATATCTTCCTTAGAGAAAAGAAAACGACATATACGATCTGAAAACCGTGGTTAGTACTCGGAAGTGAACTATACCTACCATCTATACGGTAATCAACAATATAAGGGCAAAATAACCAAACATTTATACATAACAAGTAATTCGATGAGGCCATGTCGACGATACAGCTCACGACGAGCCAGAGACGGGTGCTCACGGCGCTCGTGAACCTCGCCGAGAACGCGGACCGGCCGGTGTGCGGCCGGGAGATCGCCGAGTCGATCGGTCGTAACGCCGGCACGGTTCGAAACCGGATGCAGAGCCTGCGCGACATCGGGTTGGTCGAGGGCGTCTCCGGGCCGGACGGCGGTTACGTCCCGACCGACGCGGCCTACGAGACGCTCGGCGTCGAGCGGATGGACGACGCCGCGCACACGCCCGTCGAACGCGAGGGCGACCCGGTGGAGGGCGTGAACGTCGAGGAGATCGACCTCTCCAGCGTCGCCAACCCCGAGCTGTGCCGAGCGGCGCTCGTGATCCGCGGCCCGGTCGGCTCTTTCGCCGCCGGCGACCGCGTGACCGTCGGTCCGACGCCGGGCGCGGGGCTCCGGCTCTCGGGGGTCGTCGACGCGACCCACGTCGACGGAAACACCCTGTTGGTTCGCGTCGAGGGCATGGAGACGCCGGGGCGGGGGTCCGCCGCTTAGTCCACAATCAGTCCGTACCCGCGATCCGGTCTCGGATCGCGCCCGTCGCCGCGGCGGCGTGACGGGCGTCGCGGTACCGCTCCCGGAAGGCGACGCGCGCGCTCTCCGCCGCCTCGGGGTCGACCTCGAACGCGACGCCGTCGTAGGCCACGTCCCAGAGCACCAGCGGTTCGGGCGGCGCAGGGCCGATCCCGAGCTCGCCGGGGACCGGCTCGGAGGCGAGCAGTCGGTCGATCAGCGAGGTGTCTGCCGTGCCGCGACCGACCGCGCGAACCGCGGCGACGAGCCGGCGCACGAGCGCCCGCGGGAATCCCCCGGCGCTCACCTCGACGACGAGGAGGTCGTCGTCTCGGGTCGCGCTCGCGGTCAGGTCTCGGACGGTCCCGGTCTCGTCGCTCGTCAGGTTGTGGAAGTCGTGTTCGCCCGAGAGACGTGCGAGCGCGTCGCGGACGCGGTCGTCGTCGACGGCGTGGTCGCGATCCGCGCCTGCGCCGCGGGTAGGGGCGTAGAGATGGTAGCGGTAGGTCCGCCGGACCGCGTCGTGGGTCGCGTGGACTCCCTCGGGCACGTCGGCGGCCGCCCACACCCGCACCGAGCCCGGGAGGTGCCCGTTGAACGCCCGCGGCGTGAGCCAGTCGGGCGCCGCGAACGCGACCGTCTGCGCGACCGCGGAGACGCCGGCGTCGGTCCGCCCCGAGGCGGCGTATCCCGGCGGCGTCGCGTGGGTCGGCCCGTCGCCGCGGTCGAGGACCCCGTGTTCCGCGAGCGCCCGCAGGAGGGTCCCCTCGACCGTCGTCGCGTGGGGCTGACGCTGGAAGCCGGCGTACTCGCGGCCGTCGTACGCGACCCGGAACGCGCGGGTCGCGGTCCCCGAGGCGTCAGTCACTCCGCGTCGATGTCGTCCGCGTCCACGGCCTCTTCCGCAGCCGCTGCCTCGGACTCCCCCTCGCGGTCCGCCATCGGCACGGTGACGACCGGAACGGGGGAGACCCGCACCACCTTTTCGGTGACGCTCCCGAGGAGGACGCGCTGGATGCCGGTGCGGGCGTGGCTCGGCATCACGACGATGTCGGCGCCCACGTCGTCGATCGCGTTCTCGATGACGTCGACGGGCTCGCCGCGGACGACGTTGCCGACCACGTCGACGCCGGCCGACTCCAGTTCCGCCGTCGCGGTCTCGACCCGTTCTTCGGCCGCGTCCTCGACGCGCTCAGCGAACGCGCCGGCCTGCGGCCCGCGCAGCGTCTGCGCGACCGTGTCGATCGCGGAGACGACGTACACGGTCGCGTCGTACCGCTCCGCGAGGCTCCTCGCGTGCGGGATCGCGTCGTTCGCCTCACCGCCCGGCGCCACGGGGAGGAGGATGTCGTCGTACATACGGGACGGTCCGCCCGCCGGGTGCAAAACGGTACCGGCCGTCGCAGAGAGAAGCGACGACCGCGGAGAGGGCGGCGCTACAGCCCGAGCTCGTCGAGCAGGTCGAAGCCGACGCCGGCGTAGCCGACGAGCTTGAAGCCGAGGTAGATCCCCACGATCGCCACCACGCCCGGCAGCTCGGGCGGAGCGGGGATCGGAACGCGGAGGAAGGCGAACAGCGCGCCGACGGAGAGGCCGACGACGAGCGCCGCGATCGTTAACACGGGCGTGGAACTCATGTCGGCAGTTCGGCGGTCTCGGCCCATAAGGGCGCCGTTTCCGTCCGACGCGGTGGGAGCGGTGGGCGACCCGCCGACCCCCCGCCACGCCACGCCGCGGATGGGCAGGGTTTTCAGACGGGCGCCCCTCCGCGGAGACATGGCACGAGAGGTTTCCAACCCCGACAACCCGCAGGTGACGCTTCACACGAACCACGGCGACGTCGTCGCCGAGCTGTTCGCCGACCGCGCGCCGAAGTCGGTCGAGAACTTCCTCGGGCTGGCGCGCCACGACCCCGCCGCCGACGCGGAGCCGGCCCGCGACACGAACACGTGGGAGGACCCCGAGAGCGGCGAGGTCCGCGGCGACTCGCTGTACGAGGGCAACGTCTTCCACCGCGTTATCGAGGACTTCATGATCCAGGGCGGCGACCCACAGGAGAACGGCCGCGGCGGCCCCGGCTACCAGTTCGACGACGAGTTCCACGACGACCTGACCCACGACGGTCCGGGAATCCTCTCGATGGCGAACTCCGGCCCGAACACGAACGGCTCGCAGTTCTTCGTCACGCTGGACGCCACGCCCCACCTCGACGGCAAGCACGCCGTCTTCGGGCAGGTGATCGACGGGATGGACGTGGTCGAGGAGATCGGCGCCGTCCCGACCGACCGCCGCGACGAGCCCCGCGACACCGTCGAGATCGAGCGCGTCACGGTCGAGGAGTAGAGCGCGTCACGGTCGAGGAGTAGAGCGCGCGTCCGCCGCGCTGAGGGCAAGCGGCTCGTACCGCCGGGGGACGACCGCCGCCACCGCCCGTCTTTCTATCGCGACTGTCGCTCCGCGACGAAGGTCTCGACGGACTCGCGGTCGGGGAGCGCCGTCATGCCACCGCGGTCTCGCACCGAGAGCGCGGCGGTCGCGTTGGCGAACGCGAGCGCGTCGCCGAGGCCGGAGGGAGTGCCGGCAGGGTCCCCGACGACGGGGTCGGCGCGACCGGCAGCGCCGTCCGCCCACGCGACCAGCCGGGCGATCAGCCCGGAGGTGAACGCGTCGCCCGCGCCGGTGGCGTCGACCGCCTCGACCGAGAATCCGCCGTGGCGCGCGGTCGTCTCGCCCCACGGCGCCGCGGCCGAGCTCGCCGCGATCGCGCCGGCGGAGCCGAGGGTGACGACCGCCGTGTGCGGCCCGAACTCCAGCAGGTCCCGCGCCAGCTCTTCGCCCTCGTGCGAGGAGATGCCGGTCGCCGCCACGTCCTCGTCGCTGGCAAACGCCACGTCGGCGTCCGCGAGGATCGCGCGGATCGCATCGATCACCGCGTCTCGCTCTCCCTCCGGAACGAGATCCGGACGATAGTTCACGTCGAACGAGACGGTGCAGCCGCGCTCGTCGGCCGCGGCCGCCAGCTCGCGCATCGCCGTCCGGCCCGCAGGGTGCGTCAGGGCGACGCCGCCGAGGTGGACCCACGAGACGGACGCCAGCGCGTCCGTCGGGACCGCGTCGGGTTCGAACCCGAACGTCACGTCCCGAGAGCCGTAAAAGCGGAACCGCCGGCCGTCGACGCCCGGCGGCGAGACCACCGCGAGGGTGGTGTTGCCGCCGATGCGGCGGGAGAGCGCGTCCGGGACGCCCTCCCCGTCGAGGGTCTCCCGCAGGAAGTCGCCGAAGGGGTCGTCTCCGAGCCGGGTCCAGAACGCCGGCGCCGAGCCGAGCCGCGAGAGCCCGACCGCGACGTTGGCCGGAGCGCCGCCCGGGCGGTGCGTGAAGCCGTCCACGTCGCGCAACGTCTCGCCCGCCCCGGGAAGCAGGTCGACGAGCGTCTCGCCGGCCACGAGGATGTCCGTCATGCGTGGAAACAGCGTCGCCGTGCGGTATGAAAGTACGCGGTTCGTCGGCGGGGTCGGCGGCTCGCTCGCGGGCGACCGTCTACTCGTCGTCGCCGTCGCCCTCGATTTCGTTTTGGTCGACTTCGTCCTCCTCCCCCGCTTCCGCGACCTCCGCCGCGACCGCCTCGAACGCCGCGAGGATGACCCGCTTGCAGGCCTGTCCCTCGGTCGTCCAGTGGTGGGCGTAATCGAGCATGTCGTCGTAGATGTCGGGCTTGCAGCCGGCCGCCTGCGGGTGACCGCCCCCGTTCACCTTCCCGGCGACCTCGTGGGCGTGCCGGAACTCCTCGGAGCCGCGGATCGACGCGGAACCGGCGGGCTTGACGATCACCGCGGCGTCGACCCCCCGCTCCCGGACCGCCTCGGCGACCTCGTTCTGCGAGCACCGGCCGTACGTCACCGCGACGGTCCACTCGCCGATCTCGTGGGTGACCGCGCGCTCGACGGCGGCGTCGATCCGGGCCTCCTTCTCGACGCGCCGGTCGGCGACGAACTCCCGAACCGGCCCGGGGAGGTCGGCGCCGTACGCGCCCACGATCGCCGCGTACTCCTCGCTGTCGGCCCAGTAGGAGTAGTCAGCCAGATCGTCGGAGCGCGGGTCCTCCTTGATCCAGAGGTCGTGATCGCGCGTCACGGCGGCCAGCTCGGCCCACCGCTCGTCGAACTCGTGATCGAGCGAGCGGAGCGCCACGTCGGCGGTACACTCCTCGTCTGACTCGCCGACCACGAGGTCGACGCCGAGGTCTCGGACCGCGGCGGCGGTCGCCTCGTCCCACTGGTGGTGGTCGAACCACCGGATCGAGTCGGTCGACTCCGCGAGCGCCTCCAGCGGCTCGGCGACCCACTCGTAGTCGTCGGGACAGAGGTCACAGACGAAGAGATCCACGTCGTCGTCGGCGTGCGCGAGCACGCGTTCGAGCGACGTGTCGATGGAGTACGGCCCGGCGGCGACCAGCCCGACCGGTGACTGCGTGTGGGCGTCCTCGGTGGGGTCCTCGACTTCGTCCTCAGATTCGGAACCGTCTGCTTCCTCGTCGTCCAGCCGCCCCGCGACGGTCGCCTCGAAGTCCGCGGCGTCGAGCGCGGCGTCGTACGCCTCCCGGATCATCGCCGCGCAGGCGAGGCCGTCGGCGTCGCCGTCGGCGATGACGACCGCCTCGCTCCCCTCGATCGCTTCCTTCGCGCGCCGCTCGGCGCGCTCCTCGTCCAGCGAGTCCGGGTAGAAGAACCCCTTCCCCGGCAGCCGCGTGTACCGCGAGCGGGGGATGTCCCCCTCGTCGATGAGTTCGTCGTCCATACCGTCGAGCCGAGCGGGAGCGGGAAAACTCCGCCGTTCTCGGGCGGTCGACCCGTCTGACCGCTCTGACGCGAACCCGCCCCAGCCCCTCAGATCGTCGTCCGCCGCGGGTCCTCGTCGGTGAGCTGGCGGACGGTAAGCACCGGGATCGGGCACGTCCGGACGACGCGCTCGGCGACCGAGCCGATGAGGAACCGGTTCTCGCCGTGGCGCCCGCGCGTCCCCATCGCGACCACGTCGGCGTCGACGTCCCGGGCGTACCCGGCGATCTCGGGGGCCGGACGGCCCTCCCGCACCTCGGTCGTGATGTCGAGCGCCGCGTCGCGCGCGGTCGCGGCGTCGGTCACCTCGTCGAGCGCGTCCCCCCCGCGATCGTCGAGCGCGTCGCGGAGGTCGTCGCGGACCTCGTCCGGCGTGGATTCGACCTCGCCGCTGTCGACGACGTAGACGGCGTGGACCTCCGCGTCGAACCGCGCGGCGACGTCGACCGCGACGCCGACGGCCCGGCGGACGCTGTCGGAGCCGTCGGTCGCGATCACGATCGTGTCGAACATGGCCGAGCGTTCGGCGCAGCGACACCTAAAACCCGGCGGTCGGCTCCGGCGACGCGGCGCTCGCCGACGGATTTCCCGCCGGCGAGCGCCGGCGGTGTCCCGTCATCGCTCGATCCCGCCCTGCGCTTTGATCCGCATGATGTGCCGGACGTTGAGGTAGATCTCCTCGGACGAGGTCTGCTCCTCTGAGTCGTACAGGTCCGACACGCGGTAGAGGATCGCCGAGAGCTGCTTGCTCTCGGAGCTGTCGCCCCGCACGTCGGCGGCGATATCGCGGAGGAACCCTCGGACCTCGTCGTCCTCGGCGAACGCCTCGCCCGCCGCGTCCGCGGCCGACTCGGGGACGACCGGATCGACGCCGGCGGCGTCGAGGGCGTCTGGCTCGCACTCCTCGCCCGCCGTTCCGTCGCCCCCCTCGTCTTTCCCGTCGCCCCTCTCGTCTTTCCCGTCGCCCTCCTCGTCTTTCCCGTCGCCGTCCGACCCGCTTCGCTCCCCGCTCATCGTCCCCCGCTCACCCCGCGGCGGCGCACGACCCCGGCGTTGTTCGCGACGTTCTCGACGATCACCTTGAACGCGTCCGCGGTCTCGCCCTCCTCTAAGACCACCGGCTCGCCGTCGTCGCCCCCGGTCCGGACCGCGGGGTCGAGCGGGACGCCGCCCAGGAAGGGAAGCTCGTGTTCCTGCGCCAGCGCCTTCCCGCCGCCGGAGCCGAAGATCTCGTGGAAGCCGCCGCAGTCGGGACACCGGAAGCCGGCCATGTTCTCGGCGATCCCGAGCACGTTCGTGTCGTGTTTGCCGAACATCCGGAGCCCCTTCACCGCGTCGTCGAGCGCGACTTCCTGCGGCGTCGTGACGATCACGGCCCCCGTCAGCGGGAGCGTCTGGAGGATCGTGAGCTGGGTGTCGCCGGTGCCGGGCGGCAGGTCCATCACGAGGTAGTCCAGTTCGCCCCACTCCACGTCCTCGACGAGCTGGGTGATGATCTTGTGGACCATCGGCCCGCGCCAGATGACGGGGTCGTCCTCGCCGGTGAGGAAGTCCATGCTCATCAGCTTCGCGCCGAAGCGCTCGGGGGGGACGATCGTCTCGCCGTCGGTCTCCGGACGCTCCTCGGCCGAGACCATCCGCGGGACGTTCGGCCCGTACACGTCGGCGTCGAAGAGGCCGACCCGCGCGCCGAGCGCCGAGAGCCCCGCCGCGAGGTTGACGGCCATCGTCGACTTCCCGACGCCGCCCTTTCCGGAGGCGACCGCGATCACGTTCTTCACGCCGGGGAGCACCTGCTCGTCGGGGTCCAACTCGTCCGGGATCGACGCCGACAGCTCCACGTCAAGGCCGGTGTCGGCGAGCGCCGCCCGGACGTCGTCGGCGATTTCCGACTCGTTCGGGGAGAAGGGCGCGCCGAGCGCGAGCGAGACGCGGATCTCTCCCGTCTCCTCCTCCACTTCGATGTCGTTCACCAGTCCGAGCGAGACGACGTCGTCGCCGAGGTCGGGGTCCCGAACGTCGGCCAACAGCTCCCGTACGTCCGCTTCGTTCATGTCCGAGGGGAGGGCCGTGGGTCGAATAAGGGTTCTGTACGGTCTCCGAGCGGCGCCGTCGGGCCGTCGTCCAGGGAGGGGACGCTCCGCACGGACGAATCCCCCGAAGTGTTTATGCCGCGACGAAGACCTCTACCGATATGCACGACGGGACGGGATCGGCGGCGACGGTTCGCCTGCTCCACGTCGAGGACGACCCGGCGTTCGCCGAACTCACCGCGACGTACCTCGATCGGCTCGACGGCCGGATCGACCACGAGTCGGTTTCGACGGCGGGGGACGCCGTCGAGCGGTTCGAGGAGGGGTCGTTCGACGCCGTCGTCTGCGACTACGACCTCCCGGACGGAACCGGGATCGACCTCCTCAAACGCGTCCGCGAGGTCGACCCGGAGCTCCCGTTCGTCCTCTTCACGGGGAAGGGGAGCGAGGAGGTCGCCAGCGAGGCGATTTCGGCCGGCGTCACCGACTACCTTCAGAAGGGCGGCGGCGCCGACCAGTTCGAGATGCTCGTCAATAGACTCCGCAACGCGGTCGATCGCCATCGGCTCGGCCGGCAGGTCGAACGCAGCATCGCCGCGCTGGAGGCCGCGAGCGAGCCGATCGGAATCCTGGACGCCGACGGGACGTACCTCTTCGCCAACGAGGCGTACGCGTCGGTGTACGGGATCGACCCGGAGACGCTGGTCGGGACCCACTGGGAGCGGTTCTACCCCGACGACGAGGTCGAGCGGTTCACCGACGAGATCCTCCCGATCGTGACCGAGGAGGGACACTGGTCCGGCGAGGCGACGGTCGACTGCGCCGACGGCGGACGGGTGCGCGAACGGCTCGTCCTCACCCACACGACCGACGGCGGCCACGTGTGTATCATTCGCGGGGCCGAACCGGCCGCGGACGACCCGGCCTAGCCGATCCGCGTTCCGGCGTCCTCGCCCCGCAGGAACGGCTCCAGCCCCGCGGCGCCGAACACGTGTGCCGGCGCGTCGAGCGCCAGCAGCTCCCGGACCTTCGCCGCCATCCCGCCCGACACGTCGGTCGCGTCGCTCGCGCCCAGCGCGTCGGCGACCGCCTCGAACGAGTCGATGGCGGGGATCACGTCGCCGTCGCCGTCGAGGACGCCCGGCACCGTCGAGCAGACGCCGACTCGCCGCGCGCCGAGCCCCGCGGCCAGTTCGACGACCAGCTCGTCGCCGGAGACGACGGTGACGCCCGCGCCCGCGGTCGCGACCCCGTCGCCGTGGAGCACGGGAACGAACCCCTCGCCGAGCAGCGTCGCCGTCGAGGAAAGCGGGAGGTCGAGGTCACCGTCGGCCCCCTCTGTGCGGGCCGAAAGAGAAAGCGGGTGGACCGGAACCGCGGGCACGTCCCGGTCGTGGAGCCGGTCGAGGACGGCGCGGTTCAGCCTCGTCATCGCGCCGTGAACGTCCATCACCGCGTCGGCGTCGCCCGTGCCCGCGGTCGTCGAGACGCCGCGTTCGCTGGCGTGGTGGTGGCCGAAGCTCCCGCCGCCGTGGACGACGACGAGTCGCTCGACCGCGCCGTCCGCGAGCGCGCCCGCGACCGCGTCGCAGGCCGCGTCGAGCGCCGCGTCGTCGAGCGTCTCCGGGCGGTCCTTCTCCGTGATCAGGCTCCCGCCGAGCTTGAGCACGACGGGCGGTGCGGCCTCGTCCGCCCCCTCTGTTCCGTCCGTCTCGGCCACCTCCCGAGTCGGGCTCACGGCTCCACCACCCGGACGCCCTCGGTCGCGAGCTCCGCCCGGAACGCGTCCTCGCAGCCCTGCGTGAACGAGAGCGCCGTCTCCGTCGCGTCGCTCGCGTCGAGCGCGACGATGCAGCCGCCGCCGCCCGCGCCGGTGAGCTTCGCGCCGTGGGCGCCGGCGTCGCGGGCGGCCCACACCATCGCGTCGAGCGAGCGCGCGGAGACGCCGAGCGCGGCTAACAGTCCGTGGTTGAAGTCCATCAGCTCGCCCAGCTCCGCGAGCAGCTCCGGCGACGGCTCCGCGTCGGCGCTCGGCGTTCCTTCCGGGACGGCGCCTTCGAGCAGCCCCTCGCCGGTTCGTACCAGCTCACCGATCGACTCGACGGTGTCGGCGGCGAACCCGTACTCCTCGCGGAGCTCGTCGACGCCGGCGACGAGCTCGCCGGTGTCGCCGGCGCCGCCGTCGAAGCCGACGACGAAGGGGAGGTTGGGCGCCTCGATCGGCTCGCAGTCGTCGCCCTCGACACGGACCGCACCCCCCATCGTCGAGCAGAACGTGTCGGCGCGGGAGGCCTGCCCGTCCTGCACCTCGAACTCCGCGCGGTACGCGCGGTCGGCCAGCTCGCGGCGATCCAGCGGTTCCCCGATCGCGCGGGTCGCGGCGTCGATCCCCGCGACGACGACGGCGGCCGACGATCCCAACCCCGCACCCAGCGGAATGTCGCTCTCGACGGTGATGTCGAAGCCGGCATCGGGGGCGTCGGCCGCGTCTCGCGCCTGCTCGACCGCGGCGTCGACGTACCCCATCGCGGCCTCGACCAGCGGAGTCGGCACGTCCACGTCGGGACGGTCGCCGGCGTCGCCGGCGTACTCGACGGTGAATCCGTCGAGCGAGAGATCCTCGGCCTCGACGCGGACGTGGTCGTCCGACCGGGGCTCGGCGGTCACCGTGGCGCGCCGCTCGATCGCCGCCGGGACGGCGGGCTCGCCGTAGACGACGGCGTGTTCGCCGAAGAGGTACACCTTCCCCGGCGCTTCACAGACGGTCATACGAATCCCCTCTCCCCGCGTGCTTACAGGCGTTGCGCTTGCCGTCCCCTCAGACGGGGACGGACGCCGGACGGGAACGCCACTCCGACCCCCGTCAGCTTTTCACCGACGGCCGCCGTCGTGCGCACCATGACGACGCTTCCGTCGCTTTTGACGCGGTCGATCACGAACTTCCTCGACGGCGTGGCGGTCGCGATCCCCCGGCTGCTCTCGGGGGTGGTCTTTCTCGCGCTGGCGTACGTGACCGTCCGAATCGTTCTCGCGCTCGTCCGGTCCTCGATCGATCGAGTGTATGTCGGCGACCGCGAGCTCGTGGGCGATCTCATCGCCACGCTCGTGGCGATCTTCCTGTGGTTCGGCGTCGCGCTGACGTTCCTGAAGGTCGTCGGCATGGGCGACATCGCGGCGAGTCTCGGCACCGCCGTCGGCTTCATCGCGCTGGGCGTCTCGTACGCGCTCTCCGAGATGATCGAGGATACGGTGGCGGGGGTCTATCTCCTTCGCGACCCCGACTTCAACGTCGGCTACCGCGTCGAAGCGAAGGGCGTGACGGGAACGGTCGCGGCGATCGAGCTCCGGAAGACCCGGATCGACACGGACGGCGGCGACCGCGTCGTCCTCGCGAATCGGGAGATTGAACCGCGGTGGACCCACGACGTGCCCGACGAGGACCGCTAATTCCGTGGGCCGAGCGGAAGGCCGGACTCACGAGTTCGTCTCCCGAAAGATCGCCTCGCCGATCACTCGTTACCACGATAGCGACGGCGACAGCGGCGGGGCTACGGGAGTGAACTATCAGAAAAGTCGAACTCGACGTCGAAGACCGACTTACAGCTCGTCCTCGAAGTCGTCGAGGGCGAAGACGGTGTCGGAGCCGCGGCGGTCGAGCGTCTCGTTGGCGAGAAGCCAGTAGACGACCGACAGCGCGCGTCGACCCTTGTTGTTCGTCGGAATGACGAGGTCGACGTTCGACAGCTGGTTGTTGGAGTCGCACATCGCGATCACCGGGATGCCGACGGTGATGGCCTCTTTGACGGCCTGCGCGTCGCCGATCGGGTCAGTGACCACGACCACGTCCGGCTCGATGTAGCCGGCGTAGTCGGGGTTCGTCAGCGTGCCGGGGATGAAACGTCCCGTGCGGGCGCGGGCGCCGATGGCGTCCGCGAACTTCTCGGCCGGGAACCGGCCGTACTGGCGCGAGGACGTGACGAGGATCTGCTCGGGGTTGTAGTTCCCGAGGAAGTTCGCGGCAGTGCGAACCCGCTTATCCGTCGTGCTCACGTCGAGCACGTACAGACCGTCGTCGCGGACGCGGTGGATGAACCGCTCCATGTCGGCCGTCTTCTGCTGGGTCCCGATGTGGACACCGGCGGAGAGGTAGTCCTCGACGGGGATCAGCAGGTCGACGTCGTCGTCGGGCATGACGTCGTCGTCGAACGGGGAGGCGTCCTCCTCGTCGGCGGCGTCGTCGCCCGCGTCGGCCTCTGCGGCCGCCTCGTCGGGTTCGGCGTCGGCGGGTGCCTCCTCGGCAGCCGCGTCGGCGGTCGGTTCCTCGGTCGTGTCGGCCTCCTCCTCGACCGCCGCGTCGACCGCCTCGGTCTCCGCGTCGTCGTCGAGTTCGACCGCGTCGTTGTCTTCCGTCATGCGTGGTGTCGGCCCGTCATACCGCGTCGTCCGCGATGCGGACCAGTTCGTTCAGCTTGGCGGTGCGCTCGCCGCCGACCGTGCCGGTCTTGATGAACCCGGCATCGGTCGCCACGGCGAGGTGTGCGATGGTGGTGTCCTCGGTCTCGCCCGAGCGGTGCGAGATGACCGTCTCGTACCCGTTGCGGGCGGCGAGTTCGACCGCGTCGAACGCGTCCGACAGCGTCCCGATCTGGTTCGGCTTGATCAGGATGCTGTTGGCCGCGCCCGCGTCGATCCCCTCGCGGAGCCGCTCGACGTTGGTGACGAACAGGTCGTCGCCACAGATCAGCGTCCGGTCGCCGACCCGGTCGGTCAGCTCCGCGAACGCCTCGTAGTCGTTCTCATCGAGCGGGTCCTCGACGTACGCGAGGTCGTACTCGTCGACGAGGTCGGCGACGTAGTCGATCTGCTCGCCGGTCGACTTCGTCTCGTCGCCGTACACGTACGCGCCCTCGTCGTCGTCGTACAGCTCGGCGGCCGCCATGTCGAGCCCGAAGCGGATCTCGAAGCCCACTTCGTCCTCGACGCGGTCGACCGCCTCGTCGACGACCTCAAACGCGTCCGCGTCCGAGATCGGAGGCGCCCACGCGCCCTCGTCGCCCTTCGCGGCCGGCACGCCGCGCTCGTCGAGCACGTCCGCGACCGCCGCGTGGACCGCGGCGTTCGCGAAGACGGCCTCCGAGACGCTCGGCGCGCCGACGGGTGCCGCGAGGAACTCCTGAATGTGGGTCGCCTCCTTGGCGTGCTCCCCGCCGCCGACGACGTTGCCGAGCGGGATCGGGAAGTTCTCGCCGCGGAACGCGCCCCCGAGGTGCTGGTACAGCGGCGCACCGAGCACGTCGGCGGCGGCCTTCGCGGCCGCCATCGAGATCGCGACCGCGCTGTTGGCGCCGATCGCGGAGAAGTCGTCCGTGCCGTCGGCGGCGCGCAGCGCGTTGTCGACGGCGCGCTGGTCGCCGGCGTACACGCCTTCGAGGCGGGGGACCGCGTGCTCGCGGGCCGCCGCGATGGACTCGTTGGCCGGAAGCTCGATCGCCTCGTACTCGCCCGTGGACGCCCCGCTGGGCGCCGCCCCGCGGCCGAAGCCGCCGGACTCGGTGAGCACGTCGGCCTCCACGGTCGGGTTTCCGCGCGAGTCGAGCACGCGACGCAGCGAGATGCCGGTGATTCGTGTCATCAGTTGGACCCCCTCCGGACGGTGAAGGGGAGCGCACCCGCGTCGTACTCCTCTGCGGCGACGAGGATGGGCTCCGTCTGGTCCGTGTCGATCAGCACGGGCGCCCCGTAGGACACCTGCAGCGCTCGCGCGCCGAGGATTCGTGCCTTCTCGTATCGATTGTATCGCTGTCCTGACATGGTTTACTGGTACGGCGAGACGACGTCGACGAGGTCGCGGTGACTAACCATCATGCGCCGGCAGCAGTGCCGGTCGACGCCGAGCTCGTCGAGAACCTCGCCGGGGTCTTCGTCACCTTCGCGGGCGCGCTCCTTGAACTCCTCCCAGTGTTCACCCACGACGTTGCCGCACGTGAAACACCGGACGGGGATCATCATGACTGGATCACCTCAGCGGTAGGACTTCTGGTAGCGGGCACGCGCGCCCGGTCCGCCCCACTTCTTGGGTTCGGACTGGCGCACGTCGTTGACCAGCAGCGTGCGGTCGAAGTTCATGTACGCGTCGCGCAGCTCGGCGTCGCCGAGGTGCTGGACGAGACCGCGCGCGATGGCGGTCCGCGTCGCGTCTGCCTGACCGCTGAAGCCGCCGCCCTCGACGTTGACCTCGATGTCCACGTCGGCGCGGAGCTCCTCGCCCGCGATGCGGAACGGCTCCAGCATCTTGAGCCGCGCCTGCTCCGGTTCGACCAGCTCGACTGGCTGGGAGTTGATGCGAACGCGGCCCTCGCCGTCGCGCACGGTGGCGCGGGCGACGGCCGTCTTCTTCTTGCCTGAGGTGTTAGTTACCATGTGACGTTGGCTCCCAGAGACTCGGAGATATCCCCGAGCGTCGTGAATTTGATGTTCGAGAGGCGGTCGAGCGAGGTGCCGTCGAGGACGACGCTCTCGATGTCCTCGTCGCGCTCGTAGGGGTTCCCGACGTACACGCGTACGTTCGAGAACGCCTCGCGGCCGTCCTCCGTCTTGTACGGCAGCATGCCGCGGATGGCACGCTTGAAGATCCGGTCGGGGCGCTTGGGGTAGTACGGCCCGCTGTCGGAGCCGAGCTCCGCGCGGGTGTGGTACGTCTCCATCGTCGCCTCCTCGTTGCCGGTGATGACCGCGTACTCGGCGTTGACGACGGCGACAGTCTCGCCGTCGAGGACGCGCTGCGCGACCTTCGACGAGACGCGACCGAGGATGCAGTCCCGGGCGTCGACGACGACGTCCGCGTCGATCTTCGCGAGACTCATCGGATCACCCGGACGTTGCTCCCTTCGGGATTCTGTTCGATGAACTGTTCGAGCGACACCGCTTCGCCGGCCTGATCGATCTTCGTGCGGGCGGTGCCCGAGAAGTCGACGGCGGCGACGGTGACGTTCTTTTCGAGCACACCGCTGCCCAGCACCTTGCCGGGGACGACGACCGTCTCGTCTTCCTGAGCGTACCGTTCGATGCGACCCAGGTTGACCTCAGCGTGCGTGCGCCGTGGCTTCTCCAGTCGGTCGGCGACGTCCTGCCACACGTTGGCACCGGAGTCGCGCGAGACCGACTTCAGATCGGCGATGAGGTTCTGTAGTTTCGGATTCGTCTTGCTACTCATAGCTGTCCCTCCTGAAGTGGAGAGTTAGTGAAAACGGAGTGCAGGGAGCAGGATTTGAACCTGCGGACCTCTACAGGACAGCGCCCTGAACGCTGCGCCGTTGGCCTGACTTGGCTATCCCTGCGTGCACTCCTGCGTAATCCGGCTCCCTTCAAACCACTTTCGGTCCCGGTGTCGGGACGATCCGAGTCGGACTCGGACGCAAAGCGCTCCGACGCGGCGTCGGAGCGGAGCGCGGCGCCGCGACTTCGTGCAGGGGCGAGCGCCGTGGGTGCGGTTTGAAGGTCCGTCATTACGTTAGACCGCGACTTTCGTCTGTAGTTCGTCCGCGCGCTCCTCGATGGAGTCGATCGCGCGGAGCAGCAGTTCCTCGACATCGAACGAGCCGTCCGTCTCGATGTGGAACACGAACGCGCCGGGGACATCCTCGACGCTGACCTCCTTCCCGGGGAACCGCTCCGAGAGATCGTTGTCGAACTCGTCGGTGAGTTCGACCTCACCGTCGGGCGTCTCGATGACGCCGCGGAGAATTCGCGGCTCGTCGTCGTCGAACTCGCCGAGGTCGCCCTCGACGGAGACGCGCTGAAGGTGGCGGTAGCCGACGGAGACGCCGCCCTGATGTTTGGCGTGCTCTTTGCCGGTGTCGAGCACCGCGTCGGCCTCGAACTCCAGCCGCTGTCCCTCCTTCAGCTCGATGATCGGAACGTTGTCGTCGGCGACCTCGACGAGCGGGTCCGCGCTCTCGATGTCGCCGGAGTACGCCGTCGCCGGGCCTTCGACGTCGAGCGCGAGGGTGACCTCGTCGCCGAGTTCGAAGTCGTCGAGCGGCGTCGTCAGGGGCACGAGCCCCAGCCGAAGCCCGATCATCTCGTCGAACATGACGGAGGAGTTCTCGACGAACCGAACGGTGTCGATCGAGAACGTCGGGACGTCGGCGATCATCGCGCGGCGGATACCGTTGGCGAACGCCGGCGTGAGCCCGCGGATCAGTACCCGCGCGCTGCGTTCGTCCCGTTCGACGTACTGGACGTCGAAGTCGTCTTCCGTCATGTCAGACTCGCTTGTTCTTTGGCGCCTTCGTCCCGTCGTGCGGGATGGGCGTGACGTCCTCGATCCGACCGATCTCGACGCCCGCACGCGAAAGCGCGCGGATCGTCGCCTGCGCACCGGGACCGGTGGACTTGTTGAGGTTGCCGCCGGGACCGCGCACGCGAACGTGCACGCCCTCTAAGCCGGCATCCTTGACGCGCTCGGCGACGACCTCCGCCATCTGCATGGCGGCGTACGGCGACGCCTCGTCGCGGTTCTGCTTCACCACGGTGCCGCCGGACGACTTGGCGATCGTCTCGGCGCCCGTCTCGTCGGTGACCGTGATGAGCGTGTTGTTGAACGACGCGTACACGTGGGCGATGCCCCACTTTCCGTCCTCGGATTCACTCATGGTTGCTTACTCCTGTGACTCCGCGCGCTCGGGGTGGAGATCGTCCGCGAGCGGGCTGTTCTCGTCGAAGGCGATGGCGCCCTCGTCGTCCACGTCGACCTTCACCGAGGGGCGCGTGACGCGAGCGCCGTCGACGGTGATGTGGCCGTGAACGATGAACTGGCGGGCCTGCTGGGTCGAGGACGCGAACCCCTGCCGGTAGGCGACCGTCTGGAGACGGCGCTCGAGCAGGTCGGTCACGTCCAGCGAGAGGACCGCGGAGATGTCGTCGTTGTCGCCGAGGATGCCGATCCGGCGGAGCCGCGCGACGAACTCCGCGCCGGCCTCCTGGGCGGCGTCGACGTCGCCCTGCGCCTCGCCGAGCAGGCGACGCGCCTCGCGTCGCATGCTGCGCAGCTCGGACTGGGCGCGCCAGAACTCCTCTTTGTTCTTCAGGCCGTACCGCGAGAGGAGGTCGGACTCCTCGGCGATGCGCTCGCCCTGGTACGGGTGGTTCGGCGTCTCGTAGCCTTTGGTGTTCTTGCCGGTGCTCATTCTTCGTCACCCGCTTCCTCTTCCGCCATCTCCTCGCGGATCTCCTCGACGTTGACCCCGATGGTCCCCTCCGAGCGACCCGTGGACTTCGTGCGCTGGCCGCGTACCTTCTGGCCGCGCTTGTGGCGAACGCCCTTGTACGATTCGATGATCTTCATCCGGTTGATGTCGTGGCGACGCTTCTCGTTGACATCGGTGCCGACGAGGTGCGTCGTCTCTCCGGAGTAGAAGTCGTTCTGTCTGTTCGTCATCCACGACGGGACGTGGTCTTCGAGGTTCTCGGCGATGTCGACCACCGCGTCGAGATCATCCTCGTCGAGGAGCCCGAACGTGGCGTTCTTGTCCACGTCGGCCTTCTCGGCGACCAGCCGCGCCGTGCGCGTGCCGATGCCGTCGAGTTCGGACAGGCTTCGCTCGACCGTCTTCGTCCCGTCGAGGTCAGCGCCCCCGATCCGGACGAAGTACTGGAGGTCTTCTTCCTCCTCCGGCGAGTCGTCCTGTGATTCTTCCGTGCTCATGTGTTGGTTGTGGTGAGTCCTACCGGCGCGAATCCGGCGGTACTCGGTCCGTTCGAGCGTTGCGGCGGGGATTCGAACCCCGGAGGCAGTGACGCCACAGAGTTAGCAACCCTGCGCCTTGGGCCAAGCTTGGCTACCGCAACCCGCGTTGTATCATCGCCCTCGTGGACTCGGGACCCGACGCCCCTGCAGTTCGTGCATCCGTACGGTCCCGCCTTCAATACTTAAACATCACGGAAGGGCGGGGCGAATGTGCCCGGTTCGCACGGGTGTGAGAGGGTAACGTGGGAAACGAGCGCTCGCCGGATCGAGAGCGGCGATCCCGTGTCAGATTCCGTTTGGCGTACTGTTTAGTGGGTGCCGCGGCTGGATCCCCGCATGAAGGCCGTTCAGTTCGACTCCCACGGCGACCGCGACGTGATCGAGTACGGCGAGTTCCCGGACCCCGAACCGGACCGCGGCGAGGTCCTCGTCGACGTCAAGGCCGGGGCGTTGAACCACCTCGACATCTGGACGCGACGCGGGATGCCCGGCATCGACCTGGAAATGCCCCATATCCCCGGCAGCGACGCGGCCGGCGTCGTCAAGGCGGTCGGCGAGGGCGTGACGCGCTTCGAGGTCGGCGACCGCGTCGCCGTGAGCGCCGGCGTCTCCTGCGGCGAGTGCGATTTCTGCCGGCACGGCGAGGAGTCGCTCTGCCCCTCGTTCCACATCATCGGCGAGCACGTCCGCGGCGTCCACGCCGAGCGCGCGGCCGTGCCCGCGGAGAACCTCGTGCCGGTCCCGTCGGGCGTCGACTGGGAGATCGCGGGCTCCGCCTCCCTCGTCTTCCAGACCGCGTGGCGGATGCTCCAGACCCGCGCCGACATCGAGGCCGGCGAGACGGTGCTCGTGCTCGGCGCCTCCGGCGGCGTCGGCCACGCCGCGGTGCAGATCGCCGACCACGCGGGCTGTGAGGTGTTCGCGACCGCCTCCAGCGAGGAGAAGCTCTCGCACGCCGAGGCGTGCGGCGCCGACCACGTCATCGACTACGAAGCGAACGACTTCGCCGACGAGATCGCCGAACTCACCGGCAAGCGCGGGGTCGACGTCGTCGTCGACCACATCGGCGAGGCCACCTACCCCGACTCGCTGAAGTCGATGGCGAAGGGCGGTCGGCTCGTCACCTGCGGCGCGACAACCGGCCCGAACCCCGACGCCGGGCTCAACCGGATCTTCTGGAACCAGCTGTCCGTGATCGGCTCGACGATGGCGACGCCCGGCGAGGTCGACGACGTGCTGGAGCTGGTCTGGGACGGCACGTTCGAGCCGCATATCCGCGAGACCCTGCCGATGAGCGAGGCCGCGCGCGCCCACGAGATGATCGAGAACCGTGAGGGCTTTGGCAAAGTGGTCGTTACACCCGACAGTGAGTTCTGACGCCGACGGCGACGCGGGAGAGAGCACGGACGGCGGATACGTCCACGTACCCGGCGAGGTCGGCGACGACGAGGGAGGCCGCGGCGACAAGAGCACGGGCGCCGGCCGAGGAGCGCCCGATCCGGCGATCGCCGAGTCCGAACCCGAGGCCGACGGCTTCGGGCGAAAGGGGTGGGCGCTGACGGCGGTGCTTTTCACCTGCGTTCTCGTCATCCCCGGGATCATCTACGTGTACCCGTACGCGGCGGGCGCGCTCGGGTTCTCCTTTTTCGCGACGTACCTCGCCCTGCCGCTCGTCCCGGCCGTCCTGCTCGGCGCGGTCGCAGTCTGGTCGATGACCGCTACGACGCGGGATCGGTAGGACCGCCCCGACGCTCGGCGGCGCTCCGTCGGCGCCTCGCCGCCATATCGTCGGCGCCTCGCCGCCATCTCGCCGACGCCTCGCCGCCATATCGTCGGCGCCTCGCCGCCATCTCGCCGACGCCTCGCCGACGCCTCGCCGACGCGCTTCCCCACTTCCCCCGCGCCGAACGACAACCGTTTTGAACGACACCCGCGCAGTAGCGATATGTTGATCACCGTCTCCGGCCCGCCGGGAAGCGGGAAGAGCACGAACGCCGTGGGGCTCGCCGATCGGCTCGGCCTCGGCCACGTCTCCGGCGGCGACATCTTCCGCGAGATGGCGGCCGAACGCGACATGACGCCCGTCGAGTTCAACGAGTTCGCGGAGGACGACCCCCAGATCGACCGGGACCTGGACCGCCGACTCCGCGAGATCGCCACGACCCGCGACGATCTCGTGCTGGAGTCGCGGCTCGCCGGATGGCTCTCCGGGGACCACGCCGACTTCCGGTTCTGGTTCGACGCCCCCGTGTCGATCCGCGCCGAGCGCATCGCCGAGCGCGAGGCGAAGCCCGTCGACCGCGCGAAGGCGGAGACCGAGCGCCGCGAGGCCTCCGAGCGGAAGCGGTACCGCGAGTACTACGACATCGACACCGACGACCTATCGATCTACGACGCCGCGTACAACACCGCACGATGGGGTCCGGAGGCGTTCATCGACGTCCTCGTCGCGACCATCGACGCGTACGACCCCGCGACCGACGAGGGGAAGGCGCCGATCGAGGGCGTGACCTACGACTTCTGACCGCCGCATCCATACTCCCTACACTCCACACTCCCCGCATGACCCGACACTCCGACGACACCGACGACGATACTGCCGAGCTCCTCCGATCCCCGCCGGACGATCGCTCGGTCCCGGAGCTGCTTCGGTTCGGCGTCGTCAACGTCGACAAGCCCGCCGGGCCATCCTCCCACCAGCTCTCCGCGTGGGTGCGCGACGCGATCAACGAGTCGCTGGCGACGCTGGACCCGGCGGGCGCCCAGATCGACGGGGTCGCCCACGCGGGCACGCTCGACCCCAAGGTCACCGGCTGTCTCCCGACGCTGACCGGCGACGCGACCCGCGCCGCGCAGGTCTTCTTGGAGGGGAGCAAGGAGTACGTCTCGGTGCTGGAGCTTCACGGGTCGCCCCCCGCGGATTTCCGCGACGTGGTCGCCGAGTTCGAGGCGGAGATCTACCAGAAACCCCCGCGCAAGAGCGCGGTGACCCGCCGGCTCCGCACCCGCACGATCTACGACCTCGACGTGCTGGAGGTCGACGACCGGCAGGCCCTCCTCCGGATCCGGTGTGAGTCCGGGACGTACGTCCGGAAACTCTGTCACGACATCGGCCTCGCCGCGGGCGTCGGCGCGCACATGGGCCACCTCCGGCGCACCGCCACCGACCCGTTCGACGACCGCGACCTGCATCCCCTACAGGACCTCGTCGACGGGCTCGCGTGGGCCGAGGAGGGCGACGACGCGCTCCTCCGTGAGGTCGTCCGTCCCGCCGAGGACGCGTTGGTCCACCTCCCGTCGGTGACGATCGCGCCCTCCGCCGCGCGCAACGTGGCCACCGGCGCGCCCGTCTACGCCCCCGGCGTCATCGACGCGGACTCTGTTTCGGAACGCGAGGCGGGCGACGACGGGGGCAACGAGGATGACACCGATCGCGACCCCCCGCTCGTCGCCTGCCACACCCCCGACGGCGCCGCGGTCTGTCTCGGGCGACTGGTCGGCGATCCCGACGCCGAGTCGGGCGTCGTCGTCTCGCTGGAACGCGTCCTCGTCTGAGGCCGTCGCGACCGACGAGCGACGAGTGAAACGAAGTCCTTAATTACCGGACGATCGTTTTTTCGGATGCAGACAGGGACCGTGGGGTAGTGGTATCCTATGCGGATGGGGTCCGTATGACCTGAGTTCGACTCTCAGCGGTCCCATGAACATTTTGACTGGGCCTCATTATCGTCAGCCTTAGCACCGTCTAACGCCCGAAAACCCGTTTCGGGGGTGCGCTATGAACCGCCTCCACGGCGGTTCCGACGGCGTCGGTCGCTGCCGCCACTGCGAGTGCCACGTGTCAGAACTTTCAGACGCTTTCCGATGACGAAGGCGGTCGCGTCCGCCGCAAGCCGGTGTGCTGCACTGCCGAACGCAGACGGGGAACGAGCCTCCGCAACCACTAAACGCGGCTCGCTCCTTGCACGGGTAATGGCCGATTGGACGGAGAAGTACCGCCCGAGCACGCTCTCGGAGGTCCGCGGCAACGACAAGGCCCGCGACGCGTTCGCGGAGTGGGCGCGCTCGTGGGACGACCACCGCGAGGCCGTCGTCCTCCACGGGAGCCCGGGCGTCGGGAAGACGAGCGCGGCCCACGCGCTCGCGAACGACATGGGGTGGGAGACGGTCGAGCTGAACGCCTCCGACCAGCGCACCGCCGACGTCATCGAGCGGTTCGCGGGGCGGGCCGCGCGCAACGCCACCCTCGGCGGGAGCGCGGCGGGCGGCGGCGCGGCCGGCGGCGACACGGCCTCCCGCCAGCTCGTCATCTTGGACGAGGCCGACAACATCCACGGCAACTACGACCGCGGGGGAGCGAGCGCGATCACGAAGCTGGTCAAGGAGTCGGGCCAGCCAATCGTCCTCATCGCCAACGACTACTACGACATGGCGCGCGGGCTCCGGAATGCCACACAGGAGATCGAGTTCCGCGACGTCTCCGCGCGCTCTATCGTTCCCGTCCTCCGCGACGTGTGCCGGAAGGAGGGGATCGAGTTCGAGTCGGACGCGCTCGAACGGATCGCCGAGCGCAACCGCGGCGACCTCCGCGGCGCGATCAACGACCTGCAGGCCGCCACGGAGGGCCGCGACTCGATCGCGGTCGAGGACGTGGTCACCGGCGACCGCGACAAGGCGCTGGGCCTGTTCCCGTTCCTCGACGCGGTCCTGAAAGAGGAGTCGACGGAAGAGGCGCTCCAGTCGGCGTACGCCGTCGACGAGACGCCCGACGACCTCACGAAGTGGATCGAGAACAACGTCCTCGACGTGTACGAGCCGATGGAGGCGGTCCGCGCGTACGACTTCCTCGCGAACGCCGACGTGTGGCTTGGGCGCGTCCGAGCCACCCAGAACTACTCGTACTGGCGCTACGCCACCGACAACGCGGCCGCGGGCGTTGCCGCCGCGCGGGACGGGGAGAAGGGCGGGTGGACGCGCTACGGCCGCCCGCAGTTCTGGAGCTCCTCGGACGCGACCGCGGACGAGATCGTCGGGCAGATCGCCGCCGCGAGCGGGTGCAGCGTCGCGACGGCGCGCCGCGAGGTGCTCCCGTTCCTGAAGGCGGTCACCCATCACTGCAAGCCCCGCGAGCTGACGGTCGCGATGGCGACCGCCTACGACCTCGACGAGGCGGGCGTCGCCTTTGTCACCGGCTCCGGCGAGTCGACGAACAAGGTGGAATCGATCGTCGAGGACGCCCAGGCGCTCCGCGAGAAGCGGATGGAGGACCACGCCGAGGGCGCCTTCGCCGGCGGCCGCCACGCGGCGACCCCGACCGACTCATCGACCGGCGACGAGGCGGGCGAGACTGACGCCCCGGTCGCCGGCAACGACGGAGCGAGCGGTAAGACGAGCGGCGAGATAACCGGCGAGACGACCGGCGACGATACCGCCGACGGCGATACCGCCGACGGCGATGACGACGGACAGGCGGGACTGAGCGACTTCGTCTGAGCGAGCGTGAGGCGGTCTCAGCGGTAGCGGTCGCGGCGGCGGAGTATCACTCGCTCGGCGACGGCTCCGATCCGCTTGCCGAGTCGAGCTTGCCGGGTTCGGAGGCGACGCTCTCGTTCGGCGCGGCGTCGACGCCGCCGGACCCCTCTGGGTCGACGCCGGTGAACTCGAATCGAGCACCGCTATCCCGGCTCTCGGCCACCGAGACCGCCCAGCCGTGGGCCTCCGCGATGCGTTCGACGATGGAGAGCCCGAACCCCGTCCCGTCCCTGTCGGTCGAGTGGCCCGGGTCGAAGACGGCGTCACGCTCCGACGGGTCGATCCCCGCGCCGTCGTCGGCGACGAAGAAGCCGTCCGGGAACGCCCCCACGAACACCCGTATCGAGGGGTCGGTGGCGTCTCCGTCGAAGATTCCCGGATCGACATCGTTGCGATTTTCCTCGCCGTCGTTCTGGTCGTCGGGAGCGACCGAGAGCGCGTCCCCCGCCCCGTGTTCGATCGCGTTGCGGAAGAGGTTCTCCAACGCCTGCCGGAGCCGGCTCCGATCGCACTCGACAGTCGGCAGGGGTTCGTCGACGACGAGGACGATGCTTTCGGGAGCGTCGATCGTCCGCCACGCCTGATCCACGATGTCCCGGAGATCGGTCGGCGCGGTCTCCTCGACCGATCGGCCCTCGCGGGCGAGCGCGAGAAGGTCCGAGATGAGGCCGTCCATGTAGTTGAGCGCGTCGTGGGCGCGGTCCAACCGCTCGGCAGGCTCCTCGCTGCCGAACTCCCGAGCTAGTTCGATGTTCCCGACCGCGACGGAGAGCGGGTTCCGCAGGTCGTGAGTGACCACGCTGGCGAACTCCTCCAGTCGCTCCCGCTGCTGTTCGAGCTGTTTGCGGCGCTCGACCCGGTCGTCGGCGGAGAAGAGATAGCCGACGATGTCGCCGCGCTCGTCGCGCGCGCCGCGCTCGTGGACCCACTCGGACTCGTCGTCGACCGTGAGCCGGTACGTCACGTCGACCGCGCCCTCGTCGAGCGCGTCGCGGAGCCGGGCCCTGTCACCCGCCTCGACGATCCGGAGCCAGTCGGAGCGCGGCAGCGCCTCCGGGTTCAGTCGCGACTCGCCCGCGGCCTCGACGACGAGTCGAGTCGGGTCGCCGTCCGGTCGCCGATACGCGACTCCCGGTCGACGCTCCATCGGCTGCGTCACACCTGACCCTCCTTACTGTAGAATAATAAACCTTTCTAAAATATCAATTTTATTATCTGTGGCGTGGTTGATTGGTGTTCATAATACGCACTTCAAACCCGTTAAAAGAGCATTTTATCGGTGAAACAAAGTTCGCGGACTGGTCTCTCTGAGTTCGTATCACCAGCAGATCACGTGTCTGACGCCGATCGGAGCCGGCGGGCGGTTTTGATCCGCGACGGGCCGTGGTCTCGGTATGTACGCGGCGTCGAGGTCGTCACCGACTTCGAAAGACAGCGCCCCTCACTCCTCGCGCTCGGCGCCGAGTCCGGGGATCGCGACGCGCTCCTCGACGCGCCCCATCAGTTTCGAGGCGGTGAGGACTAACGCGAGGTACGTCACCCCGGTCACGACGAAGATGAGCGTGTAGCGGAACGTCTCGGAGGCGATCTGGTCGGCCCGGTAGTACAGCTCGGGAACCGTGATAAAGGCCGCCAGCGACGAGTACTTGATCAGGTAGACGAACTCGTTGGTCCACGAGGGGATCGCGTACCGGAGCCCCTGCGGGAGCACGACGTAGTAGATCGTCTCCAGCTTCGAGAGCCCGATCGCGCGGCCCGCGGTGATCTGGCCCTCCTCGACGCTCTCTAGGGCTCCGCGGATGTACTCGGCCTGATACGCGGCCCCGTTGAGCGTGAACCCGAGGATCGCCACCCAGACCACGTCCCGCGCGAACGCGCCGGAGAACGCGCCGGGGACGTAGCTCGCGAGGTTGAGCCCGTAGTAGAGCACGAACAGCTGCGCGAGGAGGGGCGTGCCGCGCAGCAGCTCCGTGTACGCCAGCGAGAGCCACGCCGAGAACCGTCCGTACACGCGGGTCACCGCCAGCGGCACGGCGATGACGAACCCGAGCGCGAGGCTCACGGCGGTGATCACGACCGTGAGCCACGTCCCCCGCGACAGCTCGGGCGTCAGCTCGACGACGAAGGCGGCGTCGGCCGCGTAGGCGGCGAGCCCCGGAACCGCCCCGAGAGACGTCTCGACGGCGCTCGGCGGGACGAGCGGCTGGCCGACCGGCACGATCACGCCACCGAGCCACCGGTTGACCCAGCTCACGGCGAGCCAGCCCCAGAACAGCGCGCCGGCGGCGACGAGGAGGAGCCGGCCGACCGAGCGGTCGGACTCGGCCACGCGTTCACGGACCGCCGCGGGTCTCGTCGCGCTCGCCATCAGTCGTGGCTCGCGATCCGTTCGAGGAACCGGCCGGTCCGTTCCTCCTCGGGGCGTTCGAACAGCTGTTCGGGCGGGCCGCGCTCGACCACGCGGCCGTCATCTAGGAACACGATCTCGTCGGCGACCGCGCGGGCGAAGCTCATCTCGTGGGTGACTACGAGCATCGTCATCCCCTCGTCGACGAGCCCGTGCATCACCTCCAACACCTCGCCGATGAGCTCGGGGTCGAGCGCGCTCGTCGGCTCGTCGAATAACATCAGTTTCGGCTCCATCGCCAGTGCGCGGGCGATGCCGACCCGCTGCTGTTGGCCCCCGGACAGCTCCGCGGGGTAGGAGTCGAGCTGCTCGCCGAGCCCGACGCGCTCCAGTTGGGCCTCGGCGCGCTCGCGGGCCTCCGCCTCCGAGAGCCCGAGGACGCGGCGCGGGCCGAGCGCGACGTTGCCGACCGCGGTGAGGTGCGCGAACAGGTTGAACCCCTGAAACACCATCCCGACCTCGCGGCGGAGATCGTCGACGTCGAGGTCGGGCGAGAGCACCTCCTCGCCGTCCAGCAGGATCGACCCCTCTTGCGCCTCCGCGAGCCGGTTGACGCAGCGCAGCATGGTCGATTTCCCGGAGCCGGACGGCCCGATCAGGACGGTCACGTCGCCCCGGTCCATCTCGAAGGAGACCTCGTTGAGCACCTTCTCGTCGCCGTACCACTTCGAGACGTCCGTCACGCGGAGGAAGTCGTCGTCACTCACGCCGACTCCCCCTCCGGGATCGCGTAGTGGTCGCCGAGGTAGTCGAGCGCGCGGTTCGTCGTGAACGTGAGGACGAAGTAGATTGCACTGATGAAGAGGATCACTTCGAGCACCGCGGTCGTCTGCTCCGAGAACAGGTCGTATCCCCGTGTGAGCAGCTCCGCGAGCCCGATCGCGAACACGATGCTCGTGTCCTTCAACACGATCGTGAACTCGTTTTGAAAGCCCGGGATCGACCGGCGCAGGGCCTGCGGAACGACGACGTACCGGACCGCCTCGAACCGCGAGAGCCCGATCGAGCGCCCGGCCTCGAGCTGGCCGTCGTCGACGCTCGATAAGGTCGCCCGGAAGATCTGCGACTGGTACGCGGCGCTGCGCAGGCCGAGCCCCAAGATCCCGGCCGTCATCGCCGAGGAGATCGAGACGATGCCGAGGTTAATCTGGGGGACGCCGACGACGAAGTACATCACGATGAGGATCACGACGATCGGCGTTCCGCGGAGCACGATCCCGACAGCGCTGACGACCCGTTCGAGGAGCCCGTCGCCGTACACCTCGACCGCGCCGGCCGGGAACCCGACGACGAACCCGAGGAGGATCGACGCGATCGTGAGCCCGACCGTCAGCAGGGCGCCGATACCGAGGTAGTCGGCGTTGCTGAAGACGAACTCCCAGTCGACGGGTTCACCGATGAACCACCAGTCCGCGGTCTCGCCGACGAACGCGAGCGTCGCGAGGCCGTCGGCCGCCGGGAGGTCGGCCGCGACGCTGGCGGCCGCCGCGAGCGCGAGCGTCCCCGGGTCCGACATCCTACTCCTGTCCGAACCAGGTGCTCGTGATCTCGCTGTACGTCCCGTCGTCGCGGACGGTCGCGAGCCCGTCGTTCAGCGCCGACTGGAACTCCGACTCGCCCTGTCGGATGCCGAAGCCGAACTGCTCGCCGGTCCCCTCGATAAACGCGACCTCCACGTCGCGGTTGGCCGCGAACGTCTCCGCGACCGGGAGGTCGATGACGACGGCGTCGACGTTCTCGTTCGCGAGGTCCTCGACCGCGAACACGTAGCTCTCGTACGAGGAGTAGTCGTCCTCGGCGACGATGCCGGGTTCGACGAGGTTCGACGACACCTGGTCGGCGCCGGTCGTGCCCGACTGCGCACCCACGCGGACGCCCTCGAAGTCCTCCCACGACGAGGGCTGGAAGTCGCCGCCCTCGCGCACGAGAATCGCCTGATCCGACTCCCAGTAGGGGTCCGAGAAGGCGATCGTCTCCTGCCGGTCCTCGGTGACCGTCATCGCGGCCGCGATCACGTCGATCTCCTCGTTCTGGGTGAGCGCGGGGATGAGCGAGTCGAACTCGAAGGTGGCCCACTCGCCGATCTCGTACTCCGTCTCCCCGACGACAGCCTCCAGCAGGTCGACGTCGAAGCCGACCAGCTCGCCGTCCTCCTGCATCTCGAACGGCGGGAAGCCGGGCGCGGTGCCCGGGGTGATCGTGGTGCTGTCGTCCCCGAGGCAGCCGGCGACGCCGGTCAGCCCGACGGCGCTGGCCCCGCCGGTCAGCTTCAGGTACGTCCGACGGCTCACGTCCGTCTCCGTGCGGTATGACATACCGGTGGGTGAACGGGAACTGATTTCAACCTTTCCTCCTCGGGCGGGGTCAGGACGCGAAGGCGTCAGTCGACGCGAACGGCGTCAGTCGTCCTCCCCTCGGACCCGAGGCCTCTGACTGCCCACGCGGCGCCGAGCGCGAGCGCGGCGGCGACGCCGAGCGCGACGAGGTTGAGCCGCTGCCAGAACGCGGTGTACAACACCAGATCGCGGCCCAAAAGCAGGGTACCGACCAGCGCGGCCATCGAGCCGGCGGCGAGCAGGCGGACGGTCTTCGCGGTCGACAGAGGCAGTCCTGCGTACCCGGTGCGGACGGCCTCCGTGGCGTACGCGACGGCGGCCACGAGCCCGAGGTGGCCGGTGAGTCCGGCCACGTAGAAGCCCGCCTGCGCGCCCGGCGAGTAAGTGACGAACGGGACCGCCCGCGAGAACACCGCGCTGGCGACGATCCCGACCGCGGCGACCCCGACCGCAGCCCGGAGCAGCCGCGGGGAGCCGCGCCCGCCGCCCCAGATTGTCGCCAGTCCGAGCAGCGTGAAGATGCCCAGCGCGACGATCAGGTGGGCCGCGTGCGTCGACACCGTGTATCCGCCGGGAACGATCCCGCCGAGGGTGACCGTGATCGCTCCGACCGTGATCTGCAGCGGGAGGATCGCGACCGCGAGCGTCGCCGCCAGCCGGGTCCGGCGCTCCCGACCACCGACCCACGTCCAGCCGGCGACGCCGATGATGAGGAACCCGGTGACCATCGCCCACACGCGGTGGAACCACTCGATGAAGTCAGGATTGATCGTCAGCTCGGGAATGAACTGGTCGGAACAGAGCGGCCACTGGGCCTGACACGCCAGTCCCGAGCCGGTCGCCGCGGTGTAGACGCCGAGCGCGAACAACACCAGCGTCATCCCGGTCGTCGTCGCCGCGTATCGCCTGAACGTCAGCCACGCGGGCCGAAGACTCATTGGTCGAGTTCGGGTTTGAGTCCACTTAGACCGTTCGGACGCTCCGGGAAGACGGGAACGCGGTGAACGGCGCGAGAACCTCCACGGTCCATTTGGAACTTATAAAGAAACGGCGGTGGCGCGCGCCTCCGAGTGGCCGCCCTCGGCGGCCACGAGGAGCGTCGCGCGAGGGAGTCGGTGGTCCGGAGCAACGCGGAGGACCACCGACGAGGTTGGGGAGGTGTGAGGCTGCGGTCCCATGAGCGACCGAAGGGAGCGAGCGGGAGCACGGAAGTCGCAGCCCGCACAGCGAAGCGAGCAGGACCGTCTTCCGGTGGTGCTGTGCGGTCGGGTGGGACTCAAAGGGGCAGCCGTGAGGACGAAGGCGCGGGACGCAAGGACCGCAGGGAGCGAGCAACGCGAGCGACTGAGGACCGCAGCGACCGCACCGAGTCCTCACGGCTGGGGCTTTGGAGGTGTTTCGCCGTCGATCCGCTGGCGGCCGCTTAGAAACAATCGACAGGAACCTCGGCGACGACCGACGCCGCTTATCCCGACAGTTCCCGCTTCGCTCTCCGCGCCCGATCCGACATCTCCTCGTTGCCCTCCACGTCGGCGAGCGTCTCGATCGCCTCCAACTGCCGCACCGAGTCGTCGAGGAACGAGAGCACGTCGCCGGTGTACGCGTACACCATGTAGTCGTCGCTCATCACGTCCACGATCGCCTGCGGACCGAGCCCCTCCGCCCGAAGCTCCAACACGTACCGCATGAACTTTTCCTCCGGACAGCCGCAGTAGGGGTTCGCCTGACAGTCGCAGTCGAGGAAGTCCTCCGCGAAGTCCAAGATCCGGTCCCGGGTCGTCGAGTCGAGCTTCGAGAGCCCGTCGCCGGTGAACAGCATGTCCAACGTCGCGCCGGCGAAGGCCCCCTTCGGGATGTTCGTCTCCAGCTGGGAGGCGAGCTGCCGGTGGTTCTTCACGTAGATCTTGTCGGTGAACGCCACGGTTGCCCGCGGATACGCCGGCTGGGAGTAAAAGCGGCGTGGTCGTCGGGGCGATCCCCACGCCGACCGGCCGAAGTCGATCACCGGACGCCACCGCGTCACACGCCCGTCCGGGAGTCGTAACGGTTATTTATCAAAGCGGGATAGATATCGACGCGTGTCCGGGTTAGGGTAGTGGACTATCCTTCAGCCTTGTGGAGGCTGAGACGCGGGTTCAATTCTCGCACCCGGACCTTCTGCGGAACGGAGTGACGGAGAAGGACGGACGGAGTGACGGAGAAGGACGGAAGGTGAGATTGAATAACGCCTGTGTACTTATGTGTCGGTCGGGCGTCGTGTCGCTCGTTATGGACGGACGTGAGACGCCGTGAGACGACGCGCTCTGCTCCGGACGGGCGCTGGGATCGGGGCCGTCGGCCTCGCCGGGATCGCGGGGTGTACGGGCGGGAGCGACGACTCGACCTTCGAGGAGGGGTTCGAGGGGGGCGTCGGTGACTGGAAGTTCGGCGCCACGCTCGGTCCCGAGGTGGATGTCGACGAGTTCGACTGGGAAGCGCCGGCCTCCGAGGAGGAGGCGGCCTCGGGAGAGCGCTCGCTCCGGATCTGGAACCAGGGCGACTACGACGACGGCGTCACCTGGGCCACGCATCCGGTCTCCGTTGAGTCGGGGGAGTCGTACCGGATCGCGGTGACCGTCGAGCCGCGATGAGCGGGGCATCGGAGCCGGGGTCCAGCGCGGGCGACGACACGGGCGGCAGCGGCGGCGCCACCGCCGAAACCGACGGCGCCACCACCGAAACCGACGGCGCCACCACCGAAACCGACGGCGACAGCGACGCGAGCACCGCCGACACGATGCGCGAACGCGCCGGCGAAAGCCGGGTGAAGCTCTGGCTGCTGTTGCGCGCGAACCGGCTCGTCGTCGCCGGCGTTCTGACGCTCGCCGTCTTCGTCGCGTTCGTCGCCGCGGCGGCCGCGCTCTCGCCGTCTCTCGCCGTGAAGGTCGGGTCGAAGGACCCGATCGAGACGCTGTTCGCGTCGATGATCACGGCGATCGTCACCGGGGCGACGCTCGTCGTCACGATCGGACAGCTCGTGCTCACGCAGGAGAACGGCCCGCTCGGCGATCAGCGGAAGCGCATGGACGACACCCTTGCGGTCCGTGACTCTATCGCGGAACTGACCGGCTCGCCGGCTCCCACGGACCCCGCGGCGTTCCTCGACGCGGTCCTCGCCGCCGCGTCGGAGCGCGCCCGAGCCCTCCGCGAGTCGGTCCGCGAGGGCGCTCACAGCGACGAGGGACCGAACAGGGCCGCACTTCGGGAGGACATCGAGGAACTCACCGGGGGCGTCGTCGGGAACGCCGACACGGTGCGCGGCCGCCTCGACGGCGCGGAGTTCGGCTCCTTCGACGTGGTGTTCGCGGCCCTCGGCTTCGACTACGGTCCGAAGATCGGCCGGATCGAGCGCATCGCCGACGATCACGGCGACGCGCTCACCGACGCCGAGCGCGATCTGCTCGGCGGGCTGCAGGAGTCGCTGTCGCTGTTCGCCCCCGCCCGCGAGCACGTCAAGACGTTGTACTTCCAGTGGGCGCTGATCGACCTCTCGCGGCTGATCTTATACGCCGCGGTGCCCGCACTGGTCGTCGCGGGGCTCATGCTCGCGGTCGTCGACGCCGGGACGTTCCCGGGACGCACCCTCGGGATCGACCATGTGACGCTCGTCGTCGGGGGCGCGTTCGCGGTCACGCTCCTCCCGTTCTCGCTTTTCGTCTCCTACGTGCTCCGCGTTCTCACCCTCGCGAAGCGGACGCTCGCCATCGGACCGCTGGTGTTGCGGGACTAGTCGTGAACCCCACGTTCACGGTTTCGCACACGGTGAGCCGGTGGCCGCGCCCGGACCTCTCACCCTCGCCGGACGATGTGGAACCCGATCCCGCGGGCAAAGATACACGACGCTGTAACTCGAAGCCCAAGACATGAGCCCCCCACCCTCCGAGGACGAGACCGATGCGGACAGCGAGGAGGAAGAGATCAACAGAACGCTCGATCGGATCGTAGACTTCCTCGCAACGTATCTGCCGTGAGCGGTCGTACGGGACACCACAGCGATCGCCGCCACGCTGCTCCGCCCGGAGTTCACCGACCCCCCGCGGTTCGTCGGGCGATAGACGGGGGAGACAAGACGATGGCGACGAGAAGCCCCATCAGGAGGAGTATCGCCGTTACGCGGAGGGTTCCGGCGGCCCGTCGTCGATCACCTGGAAGCGATTCGGCGACACCGGACAGAGCGGTTCCGACCGCCATGGCGACTAGCCAACCGCTCGAAGAGGAGTCCCCGAGAACGCCGGCGTACACGTAGAGGCCAACGAAACAGAGCGATCCGAGAAACATGACGACTGCGTGCGTTCGACCGGACGGCTCGCTGAATAGCGATCGGGCGAGTAGGGAGGGCATCAGACGAAGGTCCTGCGCCGCGTACAAGTGGTTATCCGTCTCCGCGGACGTGTTCGCTCTCTCGTCCGTCAATCGCGGACACCACGGACGCTGACCGGTTGCGTCGCCGCCGTCGGTCGAAGTCGACCGCGACCTCACAGCGGTCGTTTGGTCGCGATCGTCACCGCAATCTCCTGCGAGAACGACTGCCACTCGTCGGTATCACCCCTCGCGTACTCGAATATCAGCGGATCGAACTCGCCACGAACGTATGCGGTGCCCGCCTCACGAACGCTGTCACCGTGCAACTCGTATGTTTCGCTGGCCGTTCCGCCAGGGTCAAGCGCCCGGTCTTGAAGGTGTGAAGCAACAGAGAACTTTGTTTACAGTAAAACACACGTTCGATGTGAATATCCGCCTGCGGTCTGCGAGCTCGCGGCGTTTGTCGGTTACTCCACGCGCCACACCTCGCCGAGTTCGTCGCGCTCCCTCGACTCCGCGTCGCCGTCGCGGAACACGCTCACCCGTCCCGTCTCCTCGCTCAGCGTCACGGTCGCGACGACCTCCGGCCGGACCGAGGTCTCGATCGCGCTCATGTGGCGCGACCCCATCCACGGCTCGTAGCTCACGTCGTCGACCAGTTCGGTCTCTTCGCTGCGGGTGCCAAGATCTCGGAAGCGAACCATCTGCGCCTCGATCTCGCCGTCGACCGCGACGACGATGCCGCCGTCCTGCTCGCGGCCCACCGTCTCGACCGCCTCGACGAACCCGTCCTCCGCGAACGCCGTCGGGCAGCTCTCGCGGGGCCACCGGTTCTCGCCCATCGGGTCGGCGTAGTCGCCGTAGTCGCGGTCGGCGACGACCGCAAAGTAGAGCCCCGGCCCCTTGACGTGCGCCTCCTCCCAGCCGTCGAACGCGAGGCCGACGTGTTCGGCGCAGTAGGTCAGGCGGTCGACGATCTCCCGGACTCGCTCGTGGGTGCCGTACTCGATCGCGAGGTCGCTCATTCGGTCCCCTCCGGTCGGTGGTCGGCGCCAGCGTCGGCGTCGGTTCCGCCGACGGTGTCCGTGACGCGAACGCTCATACCTCCGTGAACGATCGGGGCGTATATAAGGTGTCCCGAGTCGGCCCGCGTCGCCTCGAGTCGTCCGGATCGGTCGCGCGAGGGCCGGTCGGATCGAGCCGCACCGCCTCACCGCCACTGGGTGAACAGGCTCGCGTCGAACCGGTCGGCGCGCACGAGCCCGACGCCGAACGCGCGGTCGAGCGTGACCACCGCGACCGTCGCCGACAACGCCCAGCCGACGTAGTTCGAGAGGGGGACGCCGAAGAAACTCCCGCCGCCGAAGGTCCAGAAGCCGAGCGCGACAGCGCCGGGGTCGAGCACCATGTCCATCGCCACCACCGCGGCGATCACGCTCGCGAGCCGGAGCCAGCCGTTCGACGCCCGCGAGCCCAAGAGGAGGAGACAGAGCAGGTAGGCGTTCACCACGAGCGGGATGAAGAAGACGGGGAGCGCCAGCGGCACCCCGCCCAGCATCGGGCCGAGGCTCACGGTGTACTCGAAGGTGCCGTACGGCCACCCGGTTGCGACGCCGAACAGCTCGATCGCGTAGGTGTACGCCACGAGGACGCCGATCCACCCGACCGCACGGCGATCGAGCGCGGGCAACACCCCGACGACGAGCGGCGAGCGCATCACCAGCACGCCGAATAACACGAACCACGGGTGGAAGGCGAACGGCTCGGGCACCCACCCCTCCGCGCTGCCGACGAGCGCGACCGCGCCGACGAGGGGGAACAGCACGGCGATGGTAAAGCGGTTCTCGCGGACGGTCCGGTCGAGCAGGCGCTCCGCCTCGCGGCGCGTGTCGGGGAGGCGGGCGCGGAGCGCGTCGAGTCCTTCCGGCGTCGAGGCGGCGGGCTCCGCGGCGCCTTCGGCCGAACCGGTCGACCCCTCCGGGTCGCTCACGCGAGCGCCTCCGTGACCGGGTAGACGCGCCAGAGCCCGCCCATCGCCAGCAGGGTGCCGACGGCGGTGTTCAGCGCCGGGAACCACCAGTACGCGCGGTCGACCGCGATCGACGACCGGGCGACCCACGCCGCGAAGACGGGGTAGACGGCGAGCAGCGCGCCGAGTCGTGGGTCGACGGCGGCGAACGCAACCGCGGCGGCGACCCAGCAGGCGGCGCAGTAGGCGTAGGTCCGCCCCTCGCCGAGCAGCGTCGCCGTCGTCCGGATCCCGGCGGCGCGGTCGGGCTCGATGTCGGGGATCGCGGAGAACGTGTGCATCCCCATCGCCCAGAGCCACGCGCCGGCAAGCGCCGCGGCCGGCGGGTGCGTCCCGGCCACGGCGGCGTACGCGGCCGCGCCCGGCAGGACGTACAGCCCGTTCGAGACGGAGTCGAGGAACGGGGTCGTCTTGAACCGCACCGGCGGGGCGCTGTAGCCGGCGCCGAGCAGCAGGAACCCGGCGAGGTACGGCCACGCGACGTGCGGCGTGGCCGCGAACGCGGCGAGCCCGAGCGCGCCGGAAGCGATCACCGCGAGCGAGACGAGGCGGTCGCCTCGCCAGCGCGCCTCGCGGCCCTCCTTCTTCGGGTTCTCCTCGTCGATGTCGGCGTCGAAGGCGTCGTTGACGCCGTAGAGGAAGACGTTCGCCGGCACGAGGAAGTACGCCGCGAGCCCGACCGTGACCGGCGTGAACAGCCCGCTTACGTCGGCGATCCCGTAGGTGACGCCGACGGCGACGGGGCCGGCGAGGTATAACCAGAACCGCGGCCGCGACAGCACCACCAGGTACCGGAGCAGGTCGGGAAGCGAGCGTCGGCCGGGGTTCGCGGTTCGGTCGGTGTCGCTCACGGCTTCGCTCACGCCGTCTTCGACAGCTCCTCGGCGGTCAGCTGTCCGCTGATGAGACACATCGGGACGCCGATACCGGGGGTCGTTGTCGACCCCGTGAAGTAGAGCCCGTCGACCGCGCTCGACCGGTGGGGCGGCCGGAGCAGCGAGGTCTGTCGCAGGGTGTGTGCCAGCCCGAGCGCGCTCCCCTGGTAGCTGTTGTAGCGGTCAGCGAAGTCGTCGGCGCAGAACGTCTCCTCGAAGACGATCCGGTCGCGAAGCTCCGTGCCGGTGTTCTCGGCGATGTCGTCCAACACGAGGTCGCGGTACTCCCCGCGCAGTTCCGGGGTGTCCTCCAGTCCGGGCGCGACGGGGACCAGCGCGAACAGGTTGCTGTGCCCCTCGGGCGCGACCGTGTCGTCGGTCTCGGAGGGGACACAGAGGTAGTAGGCGGGGTCGTCGGGCCACGACGGGTCGTCGAATATCTGCTCGAAGTGGCGGTCCCACCCCGTCGGCAACACCAGTGTGTGGTGTTCGAGGTTCGGCACGTCGCCCTCGACGCCGAGGTACAGCAGGAACGCGGAGGGCGCGTACGTCCGCGACTCCCAGTACTCCTCCGTGTACTGCCGCTTGTGCTTCGGGAGCAGTTCCTGTTCCGTGTGGGCGTAGTCGGCGTCGGAGACGACCAGATCCGAGAGGTAGCGCTCGCCGCCGACCGTGTCGACCGCGAAGCCCCCGCGCCGCCCCTCGATGGCGGTCACCTCGGCGTCGGTGACGTACTCCACGCCGAGGTCGTCGCCGAGTTCGACGATCCCGTCGACGACGGCGCCGATCCCGCCCTCCGGATAGTAGACGCCCATGTTGTAGTCGACGTGGCTCATCAGGTTGTACAGCGCGGGGGTGTTCGTCGGCGACCCGCCGAGGAAGACGAGGGTGTACTGCATCAGCTGCTGAAGCTTCGGGTGGTCGAAGTAGTTCTCCACGTGCCCCTGCATCTTGCCGAGCAGCGAGAGGCCCCACGAGTACCGGAGCACGTCCGTATCGACGTAATCGCGGAGCCGCGGGCGGTCCTCGTAGACGAAGTGCTCCATCCCGATCTCGTAGGTGCGCTCGGACTCCGCCAAGTAGGCCTCGAACGCCTCGCCCGCGCCGGGCTCGTACTCCTCGAAGAGGGCCTTGTTCGCCTCGCGGTCGGGGAGCACGTCGACCCTGTCGCCGTCCTTCCAGAACACCCGGTAGTGGGGGTCGAGCCGCTCCAGCTCGTAGAAGTCGGCGGGCTCGCGTCCGAAGTGGCCGAAGAACCGCTCGAACACGTCGGGCATGAGGTACCACGACGGCCCCATGTCGAACCGGAAGCCGTCGGCCTCCAGCCGACTCGCGCGGCCGCCGAGCTGCTCGTTCTTCTCCACGAGGGTCACGTCCGCGCCGGCGTCGGCGAGGTAACACGCGGTCGAGAGGCCACCAAATCCGCCGCCGATCACGACGACGGATTCGCCGGCCACGGCGTCGATGTCCGGGGCCACGTCCATGTCCATTCGTACGGCGGGAGCGGTATAAATACCGGCCAGACGGCCGCTCCCCGGGAACGCGCGGTGCCGGCTCGTCGCCCTCCGCTCCCCGTCCGGCGGCGTGGCAACTCCTCTCGCGCAAGCGAACGGTTTTTGCGTCGACCGACTGGAGGGGACGTATGGACGAGGACACCCCCCGGGCGGACGGCGGGACCGAGCGCGCGGAACCGACCGAGGACGTCGCGCTCGACCCGTGGGGGTCGGCGTCGGTCGGCGACTACGCGGACCTGTTCGAGGAGTTCGGCATCGAGGCGTTCGACGATGTCGCCGACGACGTGCCGGACCCGCACTACCTGATGCGCCGGGGCGTCATCTTCGGGCACCGCGAGTACGACGCCGTGGCGGAGGCGATGGCGAACGACGAGCCGTTCGCCGCGCTCTCCGGGTTCATGCCCACCGGCGACCCCCACATCGGCCACAAGCTCGTCTTCGACGAGATCATCTGGCACCAACGGCAGGGGGGCGACGCGTTCGGGCTGATCGCCGACCTGGAGGCCCACTCCGCCCGGGGAATGTCGTGGGACGAGATCGACGAGCACGCGCGCAACTACCTCCTCTCGTTGCTCGCGCTCGGGTTTGACGCCGAGGAGGGAGAGATCTACCGCCAGTCCGACAACCGCGAGGTGCAGGACCTGGGGTTCGAGCTCGGGTCGAAAGCGAACTTCTCGGAGTTCGAGGCGATCTACGGCTTCGACGGCGAGACCAACATCTCGCACATGCAGAGCGTGATCACCCAGACCGCGGACATCCTCTACCCGCAGCTCGTCGACGAGCCGAAACCCACCGTCATCCCCGTCGGCCCGGACCAAGACCCACACGTCCGACTCACCCGCGACCTGGCGACCCGCGTGCGCTACTTCAAGGTGACCGAGGCGTTCGCGAGCTTCGAAGCTGACGAGGAGGTTCACCAGGTCATCGCAGAGGCGTACGACGATCTCAAAGAGGAGGCGCAAAAGAGAGAGATCGACACGATTCGTTGTGGCTGGGCAGCCCAGTATATTGAAGATGGAACGGATGCCGTAACTTGGGACATTAACGAATTCCCCGACAAGAACGTGGTCTCGGCTGGAACGGAACCAAGTCCAGAACGCGATGCGATCAATAACCTCCGAAATGCCGTAAAGGAACCCCTCCGCCCCCGAGTGCGCTTCCTAAATCGAAACGCCACCGACGAGGCGTTCGAGGCCCTGATCGAGGCGGTCGACGGCGAGAAGCGCGTGTTCGAAGGACACGTCGACGCGTTCGAGATGACCAGAGGGGAGGCCGAGTCGCTGGCGCGGGAGGTCGAGATCGGCCACGGCGGGTTCGGCTTCCGACAGCCCTCCTCGATCTACCACCGGTTCATGACCGGGCTCACGGGCGGGAAGATGTCCTCGTCGATCCCGGCGAGCCACATCTCGCTGCTCGACGACCCCGAGGACGGCTACGACAAGGTCCGGGCGGCGACGACGGGCGGGCGCGACACCGCCGAGAAGCAGCGCGAACTCGGCGGCGAGGCCGACGAGTGCCCCGTCTACGAGCTGTACGCCTACCTGCTCGCGGGCGACGACGACGAGCTGGCGAAGACCGTCTACTCCGAGTGCGTCAACGGCGAGCGCCTCTGTGGCGGCTGCAAGGAGCAGGCCGCCGAGCTGATGCGGGAGTTCCTCGAAGACCACCAGGAGAAACGCGAGGAGGCAGAGGAACTGCTGGAGGACGTCGACATCGACCTCGACTCCGACCGGCGCGGGACGGGCGGCGAGCACTGAGGCGGCGCGGCGCGACCGGCGGGGTGACGCGGGCGCCCGAGCCGATAGTTTATGGGGCGGGCGGTACCTCTCACGTGTATGACCGAGCAGGAGGCGATCCACGTCGCGGATGTCAGCGAGGGGATCGGGGGCGACGCGACGGCACAGTTCCGAGCGTTCCGTCCGCCTGAAGAGCTATGTAATATCACATGAGCAGTAGCCAGCATGAACAACGCGCTCATCCGCGGACGAGCAATACGGCTGCGATGACCTCGGAAACGCCGTGGCGGAACGCGGACCGCCTCCGGTCGCTGTATATCGATGAGGGCCTCACAACGAGAGAGGCCGGTGAGAAGCTCGGTTGTAGCCGCAAAACGGTCGAAAATTGGCTAAAAAAGCACGATATTGAGAAATCCAAGCCGTGGGAAGACGAGGAACGGCTGCGGTCGCTTCGTCGACGCGGAATGAGCGAAAGCGACATATCGGACGAGTTAGACTGCAGTCAGGGGACCGTTCACAACCGGCTACGCAAATTTGGGATCGACACGAGTCGGACGCGAACAGAACAGCCGTGGCACGACGAAGAGACCCTTCGTGAGTTGTACGTTGAGTCGGAACTGACGATGGACGAGGTGGCGTCGGAACTCGGCTGCGGCCGGCAAGCGATAGAGGATTGGATACACCGACACGGTATCGAAACTCGGTCGTACAATCCGGAGACACCGGCGGAACTCCAGAGCGAATCGAAGCTCAGATCGATGTATCACACGGACGGCATGAGTACGTACGCGATAGCGGAACAGCTCGACTGTGCTCCGTCTACCGTCCACGACTGGCTACACGACCACGGAATAGAAACCCGGACAGTCGGCTCACAGCCCGGAGAACTACATCATCGCTGGAAGGGGGGCGTTGACGAGTACTACGGCGACAACTGGGCAGAGCAACGGCGGAAAGTCCTTCAGCGAGACAACTACGAATGTCAGCGGTGTGGGATCACCCAGTCAGAACATCGCAGTCAAAACGACATCGGATTAGACGTTCACCATCGACAGCCGATCCGGACGTTTCAGTCGCCCGAGAACGCGAACACGTTAGACAATCTCGTAACGCTCTGCCGTTCGTGTCATAATACGATCGAGCCGCCGAACGCCAAACAAAATGACTGACGATCAGCAACAGATCCCCGTCGGCGTCGACCAGGAACGAGACGAGGAAATATCGCTCCCTGTAGTGGAACTGCTCACCGGACGGGGATTTATAACTGGAAAGTCTGGCTCTGGCAAGAGCAACACCGCTTCGGTCGTCGCCGAGAAGCTCCTCAACTCGGCGTTTGGCCTCCTCATCGTCGACGTAGATGGTGAATATTACGGTTTAAAAGAGGAGTACGAGGTCCTCCACGCCGGCGCCGACGACGAGTGCGACATCGTCGTCTCCCCCGAACACGCCGAGAAGCTCGCGACGCTCGCCTTGGAACAGAACATCCCGATCATCCTCGACGTCTCCGGCTACCTCGAAGAGGAGACCGCCAACGAGCTCCTTCTGGAGGTCGTCAAACAGCTGTTCGCGAAGGAGAAGCGCATGAAGAAGCCCTTCCTGCTCGTCGTCGAGGAGTGCCACGAGTACATCCCCGAGGGCGGCGGGATGGACGAGACGGGGAAGATGCTGATCAAGGTCGGCAAGCGCGGGCGGAAACACGGGCTCGGCATCGTGGGCATCAGCCAGCGCCCGGCCGACGTGAAGAAGGACTTCATCACTCAGTGCGACTGGCTCTGCTGGCACCGGCTCACGTGGGACAACGACACGAAGGTGGTGGGGCGAATCTTGGGGTCGAAGTACGCGAGCGCCGTCGAGGACCTCGGCGACGGCGAGGCCTTCCTGATGACCGACTGGGACGAGTCGATCCGCCGGATTCAGTTCCACCGCAAGGAGACGTTCGATGCGGGCGCGACGCCCGGGCTCGACGACTTCGAACGCCCCGAACTGAAGTCGGTCTCCAGCGACCTCGTGGGCGAGCTCCAGTCGATCTCCGACGAGACGGAGCGTCGCGAGTCCGAGATCGCCGACCTCCGGCAGAAGCTCGACAAGAAGGACCGGTGCATCGCCGACCTCGAACGCGAGCTGGAGGAGGCCCGCGACCTGAGCGACATGGCCGACCAGTTCGCGCAGGCGTTGCTCGGGAAGGCCGAGGCGCCCTACCGTGGCGGAGGCGGGCGATCCGTGACCGGTGGCGGCGGATCGGCGTCCGGTGACGACGGCGGCCAGTCCGTGCTCAAGTCGTACGACGAGGCGGTCGCCGCGACCGAGAACGACGGTGACGCCGCGACCGAGAACGGCGAGGGCACCCCGACCGGCGCGGGGGACTCGGCCGCGGACGGCGACGCCGAGGTCGACGCGGATTCCCCCGCGGACGACGCCGACCCCTCGACCGGCGCCGTGGAAGACGCCGGCGACCCCGTCGACGACGTCGACCCGGTCACGCGCTCCGACGTGGCCGAGAGCGCGCTCCGGTTCGACGACGCGGTCGAGCTCGGCACCCGCGAGGCCGTCATCGAGGAGCTCCGGAGTCGGATCGAGGCGCTCCCGGAACTCTCACAGGGGATGCTCCGCCACTACCGGCGCGAGGGCGTCAGCGACCCCGTCGCCGCTCACATCGACGCCGGCGGAGACGGCGACTCCGGGCACGCCTACAGCCGCCACCGGTCCATCCGGCGGGCGGGGCTCATCCGCCACGCCGGCCGCGGCCACTACGCCTACGCCGTCCCCGACCTGATCCGCGAGGCGTACGCCGACCGGCTCGACGAGGAGAGCGTTCGCGAGATCGTGCGCGCCGTCGAGACCGCGTTCGTCCCGCCGGCCGAGCGGAGCTACCCGCCGGACGCCGATCCGGCGGCAGTCACCGGAGCCGCCGGCTCGGACGACCCGACCGCCGCCGACGGCGTCGGTGCCGCGAGGTATCCGGACGGAGCCGCTTCCGCTGCCGATCACACCGAGGACGAGGCCGATACGTCCGACACGGAGTCGGCCCTCGACGGTCTCGTCGAGAATCCGGAGCGGACGGGTTCCGAAGGGAGCGAGACCAACGGAGACGACGAGACCGCGGCTGACTCCGAAGGGGACCGGAGCGATTCGGGGCTGAGCGAGGCCGCACGACGGCTCGCCGAGCGCGGGCCGTTTCGCGAGGAGTGAGGCGCCGCAGCGGAGAGCTCACCAGTTACCGGGGAGCCACCGAGAGAAGACCGATCGGACCGCGACGCGCGGGGGAGACCGCGCGCTCGACTGCTCCTGCTCGGCGAGCTGTTGGTTCTTCTTGGCGAGAACTCGTTCGTACCGCTCGATGACGTGTTCTAGGCGTTGCTCGGTCTGTTCGAGTTCCGATTCGAGCGCCCCGATTTCCGCTTCCAGCCGTCGAACCTCGCGGCGCGCGGCGACGGTCCGATCCGGAGGGACGGGGCGGTCGGTTCCGTCGGCCCGTCGTCGGTCCGCGTCGCCGCCCGGTGCGTTCGGCGGCGTTCGATCCGCCTGTCGCTCGTTCCAGTTCCACTCCTCCTGGCCGTTCACGCTCTCTACGGGGAGGTCAGAGATCATGTGACTAGATACCAACTATCATGTCTACGCACATAAAATCCAGTCAGACGAGTGGCATGCTCTCGTCCGATCCGGACGTTCAGGGCGCATCTCGTGGAATATCTACGCCACAGGTTTTCACGGCTTTGTTCGGAAATATAAAAATAGTATGAGATTCCGAACGAAAGGTACGCTCTGTCGGCGGCTTCCCTCTCTCGACTACCTTTGCCGACATGAACATATCCCTCCGAGAAGGACTTCGAAGATATCGAGGTGGAACGAATCCCTCCTGATCCGACCGACAAAGGTTGGCATCTCCCTCCCCGTGAACGCGGAAGAGTCCGGCGTCGCGGAGACGGCACGCGTCTGGACCCGTGCTCAAAACAGCCCGCTGATGAACCCGATTCCCATGATGACGAGGACGGCGGCGGAACACGTCGACAGGTACGGTGTGTACTGCTCGACCCTCTCCTCGGAGTGGTGGTAGCCCGCGATCAACAGCATCGTCAGTCCGACGATACCCACGATGACCGTGAGGGCGTACGCGCCCATCAGTTCGAGGCAGTAGTTCGACCCGGCACAGAGCGCGATGATCTCGAACTCCTCCTCGTGTGCGAACCCGAGGACGAACGCGAACCACGCGATACCGAGGAGTCCCCGATCGGCGCCCTCGTCGAAGCCGTCGTGCGAGTGAGCGTGTCCGCCGCCGAACGGGACGACCCCGTTCAGACGGGAAGTCAGTCCACCGTCGTCGTGGCCGTGCGAATGGCCGTGGTCGTGGTCAGAGTCGTGGTCGTGGTCAGAGTCGTGGTCGTGGCCAGAGTCGTGGTCGTGGTCAGAGTCGTGGTCGTGGCCAGAGTCGTGGCCGCGGTTGTCACCGCGGGTTCCGTGAGAGTGGCCGTGGAACTGCTCGCGGACGCCGAGGCCGATGAGCAAGACGCCGGCCACGAGACTGACCGGCCCCCCGATCTGGACGCCACCGAGTATCGTAATCGGCTCGTTGACCTGTGTGAGGTTGAAGTACCCCCTCGCGTAGAAGAACGCGCCCACCATCGCAACACTGCTGATGAGGTGGCCGACGCCGATGATGAGGCTCGCTGCGAACCCGTACGCCCACTTGTTAGCCCGATCGAGCGCGTACGAGGCGGCAACTGGCCAGCCGTGGCCCGGTTCGATACCGTGGATGGCCCCCAGTGCGACCGCACCGACGAGCGGACCGAGCAGTTCGTTTGGGAACATCGACTCACTTCGTGCTCAGAACCGGCTTGCTTTACCGATTGTTAATACCGAATGGGGGGGTTCGTCATAACGAGCCTCTTGTGTCTGCACGGTTCAGTACGGGGTAGTGAGAACGAGTTTCAACATCCCGGACGAGGTAGTCGAAGAGTTCGATCGGATATGGCGGGACGAGGGGATCGAAAATCGGTCGAGGGCGGTAAGAGAAGCGATGCTGGAGTTCATCGAGGCCCACTCTCGCCTCGAAGAGACAACCGGCGAGATCGTTGCGCTTGTCGGCTTCGACTATCGCCACCACGACGTCATCCAGGAACTCCACGCCGCGCAACACGAGTATCAGGACGTCATTCTCAATACGAGCCACACCCATCAGGGCGAGTGGTGCCTCGAATCGCTGTTCTGTCGAGGAGCCGCGGAGCGCGTCCGTGAACTGACGTACCGACTTCGCGATTTTGACGGCGTCCGCAGGGTGAAAGTGATGGTGATTCGAGACAGCGTCGATTGACATCCTCCTCCGCGTAAACACGGAGGAATCCCGAGCGGTGGGAGTTTCAGGTTTGTAGTCCAGTCACCGGACTACCAGCTCTTTCGGGCACGGGTAGTCCCACAGCGTCGGGCTGGTGGACTGCTGGCGGTGCCAAGCCGCCGTTACCCCTATCTTCGACCGTATATATGGCGTCCCGATGTTATTTTTGCCAGCGGGACGCCAGCAGGCGTCGGCAGAGTCGGGGGTATCGTGGTACTCGCTTTGAGCAGTCGACACAGACACACTCTTCTGGAATATGCGTTCACCGACTACCCTTTCGGATATTGCCTCGTTACGTGGGCGGACAGGCCGCCTCCGAAGGACGATTCGGAATCCGCTCCGTTCCGACCGATTCCTACTCTCTGGTTTGGCGCCCTGTCACTTAAATGTCATCGTGGGAAACTCGGGGAAGACGGTTGAGCGGTGGTCTGTTACACGGAGTGACAGCGCGTATCCACGGCCTGAAGGCCGTGGTATTGCGTCTGTTCCGCGTATAGCGATTCGAATCGAAACTTCGCCACTTCAGCAACTACTGTTTACGGGGTGGGCTTTCGCCTCGCTACCGCTGTAATCTCTACGGAGCCTGTCATAGAAAGCCTCCCAAGGGAGGCTGCAGGGTTTGGAAACTGTGTCCACCAGCTCCAACGCCCTGCAAAACGTAGCTTCGGTCAACG
>NZ_SDJP01000017.1:50601-73749 GCF_004114995.1 Halorubrum amylolyticum | reverse complement strand
GCAGACAGTGAAGGGAAACGAGTGCATAGTCGGCGAATCCGCCGCCACCTTCCGGGGCGGCGGATTCGCCTCCATCGCCAGTAACTCTTTGAGCAACCGGTACAACCTCCCCGATGAAGCGGGAGATTTGCGTCATAGACAACCTCATTCTCCCGCTTCAACTCCTTTGATTTAGCGGCCTACCTCTCTGCCGTATGGCGATTCAACACAGCCATTTGTAGGTTTATAAGCACGCTAAGAATGTGTCTTAGATGTAGCTGGCAGCCACTGACTCGAAAAATCGAGATCTGAGCTATCCTGACAAATCTGTAGAATCGGTCACGGAAACATCGATCGACGCCCTCCACGGGACGGCATGATAATCCGTATGCTTATTACCAAATATATGTACGTGTAAACGTGACTGAAAATCCTAACGTCATCTGGATAACTTTAGAGAGTGTTAGACAGGATCACACGAATGTTGGTGGGTACGATCGCGATACTACGCCAAATCTTGCGAATATCTCGGCTACATCGCGCGCCACCACATACTCAAACTGTTTTTCGCACTCGCTCTGGACGCCCCCGTGTAGCGCATCGATACTGACGGGTACCTACATGTCGTCCCACGGCTTGGGAATGGATGGGTCAGCCGGGGAGAAAATCCCTGACGATCTCAACACCCTGCCGGAACTCCTATCGGACGAAGGGTACACCACTGCGTGTCTCTCCCCGTCGCCCTACATTAGTGAGGCCACAGGACTCGACCGGGGATTCGACCGGTTTACCCGTCTTTCAGCCAAGCGACTACTCAACGCGGCCAATCCGATGTCGCTAATGAAGTACGCCCTCGCCGTCAGATCAGACGGCCCTGGATTCGCGCTGAACTACCGACGACACAACCTGTCGTTTATCATGTCCCAGATGGCGAAGAAGTGGATCACAGAATTGAGTCGCCGGGACCCAGTTTTCCTTTACCTCCATATGCCGAATCCTCATCACCCGTATACACCGTGTAACCGTTGGATCGAGGAATTCACCGACGAGATTTCGATGACTTCGGAAGAGGCGATGGACCTCGTAATGAACGTGTTCGACTCAACAGAGAGTCTCAACGAACACATGGCCAACGGATGCGATTTCTCATCCGATGAATGGGACGCAATCAAGGCAATGTACGACGCCGAGGTTCGTGACGCCGATCGGTACGTCGGGGAATTGTTCGATCACGTCACGGAGCTTGACCGTGACACGATCTTCGTCGTGACCGGCGACCACGGGGAATTTTTCGGCGAACTCGGGCTTCTCGGTCACAATCTAGCCCTCCACGACGCTGTCACGAATGTCCCGCTGGTCCTGTACGGGGTCCCCGACCTACACGCGGGACCGGACGACCTCGTCCAGCACATCGATGTCACTCGGACGATCGGCGAGTACGTGGGATGTGCCACAGACCAGTTTCAAGGTATCGACCTACGAGAGGGTACTCGGGAATACTGTCTGATTCAGCGTGGAACCGCAGATCTTGACAGTTACACTGAATACAACACGGAATTTGACGAGTCGCGATTCTTCGAGTCGACGGTTGACTGCCTTCGGTCTCCTCAGTTTAAGTACATTGAGGGTAACAAGAAACGTTTCCTCTTCGAACTGCCGGATGAGGAGTATCTGGTCGGAGAGGCCAATCCACAGAAAGAAGATGAAATGGCGACGGAACTGGAAAGCCTGTTGGCTAGTCTTCCGGACTGGAGCGGCGGTGCTCAGGACGCTGAGTTCACCGAGGAAATGAAAGAGCGGCTTTCTGATCTCGGATATGTATGAGACACAGTGTCGATCAGCGTTCACACCGACACGATAAGGATGCGTTGCTTTTTCGGAAGATCTGTTTATTTCAAGTTGGTATCACTATCAGTAATGGCGTTCTCATTCGGGCGGTCGTGAACGATGTGGATCAGCATCCCACTAATGACTCCAAAAATGACACACCACTTCACATCGTTCAGTAATGGGCCAGTGAGAGACGAAACGAGCAAACTGACCGTGGCAGCCATACATCCGAGCAGATAGAGTCCATCACCGTCAAGTCCATCTTGAAGTAGTACCCGGAGTCCGTTGCGGAAAATCAGTTGCCAGTAGCGAAGGAAAAAGACGAGGCCGACAGCGCCGATTGACCACAGTAAATACGCGTAGTAATTGTGTGAGTACGCGTTGGAGGTCCAACCGATTCCCTCCCATGAATACCGGTTAACCGAGTAGAACGTGTACTCCGCTCCCCAGCCGTGACCAACGAGCAGCATCAACGGGTTTGTAACCGCGTCGGTAAGCAGTCCCTGAAGTTCGAAAAGTCGGTCCCGAAACGAGTCACTCTGAAAAGCATTCGGAATCGAACGCATCCGTTCAACTAGAAACCCTAGAAGTCTGTCTGGGGTTATGAGGAACATGAATACGATCCCAAATATAGCTATCAAAGCCCAAATAATCAGGGAGTGTGCTTTCGAAGAAGATTGATATAGATATACAGCGGCAGTGAACCCGATTGCCGCAGCAGTCGCAATCCACATTGTTCGTGTGAACGAAATGAATAGACTAGCCCCGGCAATAACAACTCCAACTACGACAATAGTCTGTTGAATCCTGTTGAGGTCTCGGAACCCGATGAGGGCTGGAAGGAGCAGTGTCATAAGAATCCCCGCATGCTGCGGCCTACCGAGATACCGAAGGTATTGTAAATTATTGATCGTTGAGAGATCAACGGATAGCACCCCGAATAATGGAATGAGGACAGCCATAATTTTGATTCCAATGAGAGACGAATACATCAATGAGAGGTGTTCACGGGAGCGGATGGTGAAGAGTGTGACGAGGGTTACCGTCACCAGCACAATAATGGGAAACAGTAGGCGTCCCCAAGTGACGATATCAACGCCGTTAGCGGTAGCGGAAAAAACCGACAATATCGACCACACACCGAGGAGTAGGAGCCAAACTACTGTCTGTGGAATGGCAGTGCGAGTTCGGGGAGATGTCCATCGCCAGACGAGAATACTCCACACTCCTAACCCAGGGATTATGAAGAGTAGCCCTAATTCTAGCAGTGTGATTCCAGCTGTGCTTCGCTGAAGCATCGCAACGATGAGGATCAAGAGAAGTGAGAGGAGAAGCGACAGGTTGTGGCCGGTGAATTGACGTGTCTCCATAGACGATATTAGTATTATTGTTAGTCACGTTGTGATTATTGAATCTTCCGACTGCACCGCCTAGGCCGCAGGTCGGCCAGATATCGGAATACATAGCGGCGACAGGACTGGTTCTGAGAGGGCCACGAACATCAACTCATGTAACCCACTCTTCCGACCGTTCTTCCACGGTGCCCTCGTCTGCTGCGACACCCTCTACCCTGTGACGTCCCATACCGAATCTCTCTCGTAGATTCTATGTTGACCTATTAACCCGTCGCGTTTGAACTCTCTAAACTCTGCCCGCACGTTTCCCACCCCATACCGGTTCTCGGTCTCGCGCGGATTGTCCCCTATATCGAAGGACTCGGTAGACGCTGATTTATCAACCCACGCCTCATAGTTTCGAACAATTTTTGGCTCTGTTGAAATCCTCAAAGAGTTACATGTTTTTCCTGTAATTCTACAGGATGAAGGCCCTCCCGAAGTCGCAGATTCTTCGTTTTATTGAGAAGGCGATCCATCTGGCACGCCGAGCGGTCTCTCGATACTCCTCGAAGTTCTCTAAACACCGCTACACACTCCCCCAGCACGTTGTTCTGCTGTGTCTCAAATCCGGAAGAACACGACCTATCGTGGCCTGCTTGATGAACTGATTGAAATGCCACGCATCCGTCGTGTTCTCGGGCTAACCGAGCTTCCTACTGCTTCAACGCTGTGTAAGGTGTTCAACCGGCTTGATATGGCTGTGTGGCGTGTTATATTGACCCTCTCAGCGACGTTACTTCCGACAAGCGGAGTTGTTGGTGTTGATGCGTCAGGATTCGACCGTAGTCACGCTTCGAAACACTACAAGAAACGTGCTGAACTCACGATTCAGCAGCTCAAAGTGACGTTGCTGGTCGATGCGAAGATGAACGCAATTCTCGATCTACACGTGACGACGACTCGAAAACACGGTAGCCAGATCGCTCCGTCGTTGATCAAGCGCAACCCCGAGTGTATCGATATTCTCCTCGGAGACAAAGGCTACGACGATCAGAAAATCAGACGGCTCGCCCGGCAACACGAGGTTCGGCCACTGATTAAGCATCGTGAGTTCAAATCACTCCATAAGGCATGGAATGCACGCTTAGACGCTGATCTCTACGGCCAACGGAGTCAATCCGAGACTGTGAACTCAACGCTCAAGCGAAAGTACGGTGCGTTCGTCCGCTCACGACGATGGTGGAAACAGTTCCGTGAACTCACCATTGCTTGTCTCATTCATAATGTAGATCGATCACTCTGAGCGGTCAATACAGAGGACTCACGGCTCGCTCAGTACAGATTATCCAAGAGAGGAGTGAATTCGCTCTCTGTATTGGGGGTTTCCGTAGATACCGATAGCAACCACGAGTAACGATATACTAGCGGTGACCAACGAGCCAATCGGACCTCTCCATTCTGGGCCGAAAAATAGTCCACCGAGGCTAATTAAAAAGCCCAGAACGCCCATAAACACAAGTATCCACCCTAACGCACCGGACAGGATCCTGCCGATTTGTTCGGTTAACACGACAATTTTTGAAGGGCCTGCCATACGTTGTCTCTTGATTCAATATTAATGTGCTTTCGGGTAGGTAGCAGCTCTCATCGACCGGCTGTTTCAGACGAAAATATATCTGAAGAATAGGATTTCAACAGAGCCTACTACCCCGTATGAACTTATTGCGGACTTCGATTGTCGACAGCCATAAAACATCGAAAGGTGAAAGACCGTCGTCCCTAACTCAACTACTGGATGCAGGTTTTGATGCTTGACCCGTCGGCGTTCACCCCACCGTACGACCACCACCTGTGTCGCGGGCTGGCATCTGTCGGCTGTGATCTCACGCTCTACACGACCCGCGCAGACTACCATCTGTGGGACAGTGATATGCCCTACGACCGAGTCGAGTACTTCTACCGGTACACAGACGCGCTCTACAGAGACTGCGACGGACCCCCAGGTCGAACTGCGGTTAAGGGTCTGGAACACATCATAGATATGACTCGGTTCGTACGAGAAGCACAGGTACGCGATCCCGACATGATTCATGTCCAGTGGGCACCGGTGCCAATCATCGACCGGTGGTTCCTCCGGGCGCTCAACCGGATCGCCCCGTTAGTTTTCACTGTCCACGACACTACGCCGTTCCACGGCGCGAGCACGTCTCGGATCCAGCTCCTAGGTACGGACGCAGTATACGATGTAGCTGACCATCTGATCGTCCACACTGAGGTCTCCCGAGACGAACTGGTTGATCGAGGGGTCTCGCCGGACAACATTTCGGTTATTCCGCACGGTATCCTGGAGTACCCAACCGAGACTGCCGCAGACAGTGGGTACATACAAAGTGGGGGCGACGACGGGGACAAAGACCGCACAATCCTCTTTTTTGGCACCATCAAGCCCTACAAAAACGTGGACACCTTACTGGAGGCATTCGCATCATTACCATCAGAAACGCGCGCGACGACAGAACTACATGTTGCCGGCAACCCCAAGATGGACGTCGAACCCCTTCGGCGGCGAGCAGCGGAGTTGGACATACAGTCGTCTGTCCGCTGGGACCTGCGGTTTGTCCCAGACGCGGAGGTGCCCGCACTTTTTGATGCTGCCGACCTTGTCGTATTCCCGTATGATGATATTGACCAAAGCGGCTCTCTGCTGACTGCTGTCCAGTACGAGACCCCAATTGTGGCGACCGACATCGCTGGGTTCGCCGAGGTGCTGACGGACGGGGAACACGGGTTCCTTATCCAACCGGACGCCCCGGCAGCACTCGGGGACGCGATGTATCGTGTGCTAACCGATCCTGAACTGGCGGAGCAAATGGGCGAGAAGGTTACAGAACTGGCAGAGTCCATTCCAACTTGGGAGGCAATCGCCCATACCACGTGCGAGGTATATGAGATGCTATCTAGCGACTTACTAGAGTCCTGATGATTGTCCGGCTTACAATTATTGCAAGCTATATAGAAAACGTACAAAATATGATTAACCTTACCCCCCGAACAAAATACGCAATGAGTTCAAAAAAGCGAATATGAGCCCAACCGTTTCAGTAGTAATGACTACCTATCCGGGCGACCACCAGTCGGAACTACGGAACTGTCTCACTAGTCTATCAGGACAGCGACGACAACCCGATGAAGTTATTATTGTACGAGGGAACGAACTCCCCTCTGAATTAGTCAATGTGATTCATGAGTTTGAAAAAAAAATACCATTCTCTGTCCACGATATTGTTGTTGATGAGAAAGGAAGAGGATATGCTCGAAGAATCGGTGTCAAAAGAGCCACATCTGAGTTCATCGCTATTATGGACGCTGACGATATCGCATGTCCCAACCGATTGAGTAGACAGTTAGAATATTTCGAGGAAAATCCATCCACTGACCTTGTCGGTGGGTACATTGGAGAATTCGAAACAGATCCTAACGAAATTAAATCGGTGCGCAAAGTTCCAACTGAACTGGATGATATTCAGAGAATGGCACACTATCGCTCTCCAATTAATCATCCAACCGTTATGTTTCGTCGGAATACGGTAATTGATGTGGGAAATTATCGTATGATGGAATACGGAGAAGATTATGAACTCTGCTGTCGGTTATTAACAAATGATGCGAAAGTCGCTAATATATCTGAAATACTGGTTAAAGTCCGAGCAAAAGGATTGATGACGCGACGTCAAGGGCGCAAAATAATCTACCGAGAAATCTATTTACAACGTGCTATCGTTCAGTCCGGATTCTATGGATGGGTGATCGCATTTGTGAATCTCATGATTAGGATACCGATTCGCTTACTTCCAAAACATTTGCTAAAACGTATTTATACTGCGCTCCTACGTTCATAATTTAGTACATGTTATTCTGGGACCTGTGGAGTCGATTGTTGGTGATTCTGGGTGTTGTTTCAAAACAAAGCTTCAATACTTCTATTCATAATTCCCGGAAATCTATCATAACGCCGGAACAAAATAATGCGTGGTTCTGTGCTTGGAGACATCCATGGGGTGAGAACCATCATCACGCTAGTGACCCGGTCGACAAGTCCAGATTCGGACCCACTTCCCACCAATGAATGATCCGAAGAGAACTACTGAGATGATCTGGATATGGATCATATGCCCGAGTTCTCTGCGACTAATTTATCAATTATACCCTTAACAAATTGAATGAACCAGTAGTGAAGATACAGATCAAATGTGAGCCGCTAGTTGACAATATAAAATAAATATTGGGTGACAGCTCTCTCAATCGGTTACTAAAGTATAGCGACACATACTTAGGTGTCCTGACCGGAGTAACCGATGCTTAGAACCTAGTTGGGGCTCCTGTTCATTATACAATCAACGTATGGTTGGCCATGCTCCAATACTGGCGTATTATGAACTCAGCTAAAAAGAATCCGTTTCTATTGCTCGATAAGGTAAACTACCAATAGATGCTCGTTTCTGTCGTATCCCCTGATCTCTCTCATAACTGTCTTGGCCGTGCCTACGTGCTCGCCCAACTCATCGAACGAAATCACGAGGTCGAAATCGTTGGCCCACAACTCGAAGAAGATATTTGGGAACCAATACAAGACGAATACGAGTATAAAGGAATTAAAACCGGTAGTCGGCTGTACCAGTTCCCCCTTGCTATTCCAGACCTCCTTGACAAAATCTCGGGTGATGTGGTGTACGCATCGAAACCTAGAACGACGAGCTACGGATTGAGTCTGCTTGCGACACTTGGCCGGGATAAACCCCTGATTTTGGATATCGACGACTGGGAGACGGGATTTAGTCATCGGCACGGGAAAATCAAAACGTACGCCAAAGGGATCCCACAACTTCTTACGGTAAATTCTGTATATTACAGGCGCTTTTTCGAAGCCCTCTCCGGACTCGCCAATGCCCGAACCGTCTCGAACCAGTTCCTTCAAGACCGGTTCAGAGGCACGGTGATCCCGCACGCCAAGGATACCGACAAGCTCGATCCCAGCCGCTATAATAAGGCTAGGGTCCGTGGCGAACTCGATCTCCCCTCGGACGACTTCCTCGTAATGTTCTCTGGAACCCCGCGGACATACAAGGGCGTAGACGACCTCGCCAGAGCGGTCGCCGCGATCGATCGAAACGACGTGCGGGCCGTCGTCGTCGGCGCACATGAGTCTGAGTACATGGACACGGTCCGACAACTCGGTGGTGATTCGATTATCATCCGAGGGATACAGCCGTTCGACGAGATCCCGAAGTGGCTTTCGGCTGCGGACGTTATCGCCATCCCACAGAAAGATAACCCCGTGACTTGGGGACAGATGCCGTCAAAGGTATTCGACGCGATGGCGATGGCTAAGCCTGTGATTGCGAGTGATGTGAGCGACTTACCCCTTGTACTGGAGGATTGTGGTCGGATTATTGAGCCAGGAAACGTTGAACAGCTTCAGACTTCGATCGTTGAATTACAAGATCATCCTGGGCTACGAAAATCACTAGGCTGTCGGGCTCGAGAGAGGTGTATTGAGAAGTACAGCTATGATGCGCTATCGCCAGTCATCGATGACGTAATCACTAGCGCTTTTACCAGTAAGTAAATTTCTGAGCAGCGTTGGATTCGTGTGTCCAAAATCACCGAATAATCTTGGAAAAAATAGAATAACCAATCCTATTATCTATTTTGTGCGCAATCTGTTTATCATCTTTTGAAAAACTCCCAAATAGTGCCAACATAGGAATATAGCTAATTACAACCACTATTGGTAGAGTAACAGAGATAAGAATCTGTGAATCAACTTTTGAAACGAGAGACCAGCCTAATAGAATAGGGACACCTGCTGCTAGGTATGTTCGAAACAGTCGCGATGTATATGGATGTGACTTTTCGAAAAGATAGATCTCGATGATACCAGCAAATCCAGCAATTGCAAGCGCAGTTGCGGTTCCGATTCCAGCACCAAGAATGCCGATTTGAGGAATGAGTATAATATCGAGAATCCCATTAATAATAACTAATACTACGGAATTAAAAAGTGTTAGGCGGGTGTAACCTAATCCTTCTAGAACCATCCCTTCAGGACCTGAAGACGCGTTCAACATATAGCCGATTACAAGGGCAACTAGGGCGGTATTCGCTACAGTGTACTCATCCGTAAAGAATAGTGATAAATAGATTCCTGGTGCCAATACAAGTGTTATCGCAATCGGAAGTGATAACATTGTCACCCACCGCGTAGCGAGCTGAAACCGGGTTCGGAGCGTGGCTGTGTCCGAATTTACTTCTGCAATCATCGGTTTGAATATTGGAGTAATAGCACTCAGTACAATCAGGAGGTTGCTGCCGAGAAGATACGCAACTTGATAATGACCGACTTCGCTGGAAGTTAAATAGTAGCCAATCACGAACGAATCAATTTGACCGACGATAGAATAGATCACACCAGCGAGTACTAGTGGTAACGAGTACGAGATGAGCGCTCTATTTGAGATCGGTTGAGCAGTTGTTTTCCGAAACCAGTCCAACTCATATAAAAAGAATACAATTCCAAATGATATAGTGACAATAATACCGATCAGATGTCCACCAACCAAACCGAGAACCCCTGCTCCTCCAAATAAAAGAATAACAATACTAATCGTTCGAGTGATTGGGTTTATTATATTCTTCATTAATACACTATATTTTATTTTCTTAACGCTATTGAAGGTAGTCAATAATAGATTATTGATCGTTTGGATTGGGATTAGAAGACATAATATGAGTAGTACAAATCCCAGTTGAGGTTCCTCAAATAGGCTTTCGATATATCCACGAAAGATTACTAACAGAATAGCTCCGAGCGTAGAAGAAATAATGCCGATTACAAACGCGTTTTGTAGGGTCTTTTTTGCTTTTCCGTTGTTAGATTCGGCCAAATATTTTGGAATAAAGTAATCAAGTGAACGGTGTATGCTCAAACTCGAAAACCCCTGGACGAACATAACTATTGACAGTCCTAATACGAACGTACCGTATTCCGAGGAAGATGTTAATCGTGTGGCTGCTGCTACGAATAAAAATCCGAGTACCTTACCAACGACGTTTCCGGCTAAGCCGATTCCTCCCTGTGTAGCAAGGGTTGATGCGCCGTCGTCACTTTCATCACCCATAGTCAGCCGAGATAACCTAGATCGTCTAACTGCTCTTCAAGCTCCGATTCTTCTTCTATACTCCATTCACGCGCTGCTTGATTTGATATCCCGTATTTATCTGTCTTTGTGATCTCTCGCTTGTCTTGAATCTCTGCTGAAAACAGGTCTGATAATACTCTCCCGTCCATATTATCCGGTACCGGTTGTTCGACGAGATACAATAGTGTTGGTGCGATGTCCATTACCGAACTATTTTCAATTGAGCCAGTATCAAATGATGGTCCACTTGCGATGAGTATCCCGTCTCTTCGATGGTCTCCAGTCCGTTCTGCTCCTTTCTGTGATGAAGACTGAAGTAATGTCTCAGACCGTCCGCCTTTCAGCGTGTACTCCGGTTTTGTTATGGCTACGAGATCTGGCGCGTCTTCAATTGCCCATCCTTCATATATTTCATCTTTTTTGTACACATTTTCAAGCAAATCATCTCCGGTTTCAGGATGCTGAATAGACTGTAGCGATCGTTTAATCTCATCTACTAGAGTGTTGTACTGATCTTCTATTACTATTCCTTTAGTGAATCTCTCTTCCATATTAATAAAGAATCCTTGTCCTGAAAGTGTGGTAAAGAACACATCCGTCTTTTCCCAGTCGACATCATTACGACGTTCACTCTTGAGACGCTGACCGGTATCGACCCAATATGCTGGTATAATTGATTTGATAAACCTATCTAAATCAGCCTGTTTAACCGTCTTCCAGCCTGCTTCAATTAAAGCTGAGATGATACTTTTTGTATCAAGCGAAGGAGACTGACGAGTCAGCAACCCCTCTTGCTCGAGCCATTCATCAATATGAATGTCATGAGTTAACGGTCCGAAACCATGATCTGAAATCACTAATATATTACAATCTTCCTCAACCATCTCCATAATCCGACCAATCCCTCTGTCGACTATCTCGTAGTACTCTTCGATAGCTCCATCTAATTTTCCGTCTTCAATATAACGTGGATGGGACTTATCGAAATATTTCCAGAAAAAATGCTGTATTCGGTCTGAACCATCGTATACTGTCATCCCAAAGTCGGTGTCGAATTCGTCTAACAACTCGCAAAAAATATCCGTTTGATGCTCTGCCACGTCATGTAGGTTATCTCTGAAAGCCTCAAGATCTCCTTCACTCTTCAGGGACCCGTCTTCAAATAAATCTTCAACGGGACCAACTTTTTCAGACAGTGACTGTGGTGTAGCAAAATCATCAACAGTACTCGGCGTCGGGAATCCCGTCACCATATATCCAGAAACCTCGTCCGGAGGATAAGTAAATGGGATTTTAAATAACCCCGTCGACGTATTATGATCATTCATAACTTTCCAGAACGGTGTTGCTTTCCGATCTGTTGAGTTTATTGAACGTCGCCGATAATCCTTATCGAACCAACTAAAATCGTAAACACCATGTTTCCCCGGATTGGTTCCGGTTTGAATCGAGTTCCAAGCTAAAGGTGAAACAGGTGGTATCGTCGATTCAAGTGGGCCAGAAACACCCTGTTCCTTGAGTCGGGCGAGATTCGGTAGTCGGCCGTCGGCGATCAAGGGACTGATGACATCCCATTCTCCTCCGTCAAGCCCGATCACCAGCGTATCCATATACACCCGTTAATAACAGGTCATTATCAATGGCGTGATTCCATATTCTGCTTCAATAAGGTTAAGAGACTCCTGTAACAGGTACTATCTATGATTCATGATGTGGAAGTCCGCGACCTCCAAGTGAATACTGACGAACGCGGACATCTCGTCGAGATGTTCCGCGAGGACTGGAACGAGTACGACCCCGAACCTACCATGTCGTACTTCTCAATGAGCTACCCTGGAGTGATTCGAGCGTGGCACCGACATACTCGCGGTCAAATAGATCACTTTGTCTGCCCCCAAGGCCGAATCAAAGTCGGCGTGTACGACGACCGCGATAACTCACCGACCCAGGGCGAGGTGAACACGTTCGTCATCGGCGAACACAACCAGCAAGTAATCCGAATTCCCGGAGTGTGCTGGCACGGCTTCAAAGTAATCGGCAACGAACAGGCGCTTCTCGTAAACTTCCCAACGAACCTCTACGACTACGAGGACCCCGACGAGGAGCGACTTCCACACGACACCGACAAAATTCCCCTAGACTGGGAGGCTGACCCCCACGAATGAAGGGCGTCCTACTCGCTGGTGGGACCGGCTCGCGCCTGCGTCCCATCACGCATACGGGCCCGAAGCAGCTCGTCCCGGTCGCGAACAAACCGGTCATCCAGTACGCGATCGAAGACCTACGCGAAGCCGGAATCTCGGAAATCGGCGTCGTTCTCGGCAACAAGGGTCGCGAGGCGATCCAATCGTTCCTTGGCGACGGGAGTGAGTTCGGCGTCGAGATCACCTACATCGTCCAAGGGCGACCCTTGGGACTCGCCCACGCGGTCGGCTGTGCGGAGCCGTTCGTCGACGGCGACGACTTCGTGGTCTACCTCGGCGACAACATGCTCAAGCGCGGTATTGTCGACGTCGTCGAGGGGTTCCGTTCCGGTCAGTTCGACGCCGGGATCGCCCTTCAGGAAGTCGACAATCCGACCCAGTTCGGAATCGCGGACGTCGACGACGACGGCAGGGTCACTCGGCTCGTCGAGAAGCCTGATGATCCGCCTTCCGACCTCGCGCTGATCGGAATCTACGTGTTCACGCCACACATCTTTGACGCGATCAAGGAGATCGAACCCTCGTGGCGCGGTGAACTGGAAATCACCGACGCGATTCAACACCTGCTCGACGACGGCGGCGCGATAGACTCGCAGGTCGTCGAAGGCTGGTGGAAAGACACCGGGAAGCCGGAGGACGTGCTCGAAGCGAACCGGCTGGTCCTCGAAGATCTCGAGGCGACGCGCGCCGGCTCTATCGACGTGGATGCCAAAGTCGAAGGCAGAGTCGACCTCGCCGAGTCGTCGCGGATCGAATCCGATGCGGTGGTCCGCGGACCCGTGTCGATAGCCGAGAACACGACCATCGAATCGGGCACGTACGTTGGACCGTACACTGCGATCGGCGCGAACTCCACGATCCGAAACGCCCACGTCGAGAACAGCGTCGTGGTCGGAGACACCGATATCACGACGAGCGGGCGGATCATCGACAGCTTGATCGGTCGCGGAGCCGCGATCGGAAGCGCCGAAGGCCGGCTCCCGGAAGGTCGCCGACTCGTGGTTGGCGAGAACTCACAACTCGAACTGTAACCATGCGTGTCATTACCCTCGAATGTCCGGAATGCGGCACCGTCGTCGCCGCGAACGAACTCGAAGACAATCGGATCATGAAGTGTCCCGGCAACAACTGTGAATCCATCCTCCGGTTCGATGATCTCCCGGAAGACAACCGGTCGTTCTATCTGAAGAACAAAGAGCAATACCGGCTCTAAAGCAGATCCGCGAGGTCCTCAGCGAGCGTCGACTGGGGACGATCGAGCGCTTCCTCGACTGCCGCCGTATTGAGACACGTGTACCGCGGTCGTTCCGCGTCGCGATCGATATCGTTCATCGAACTCTCCGTGAGCGTCGCGTTCTCGAACCCGGCTTCCTCAACGATCAGTTCGCCGAACTCGTACGGCGTAACACAGGATCGGCTCGCGACGTTGAACGTTCCCTTCTGATCGGCTTCGAGGAGATTCAACAAAGTCTTCGCAGTCGCTTTTGCGTACGAGGGCGAGACTCGCTGGTCGGTGAAAAGCGGAATTTCATCCCCTTCACCTGCCTTCTCAAGCACCCACGCCGGGAAGCCCGATACTGATCCGTCCGGTAGAGACCGACCGTAGACGAACGACAGGCGGGCGATTAGTGGATCTGGATGTAACTCCTGAACACGTCGCTCCCCCGCCAGTTTCGACTCCCCGTACACTTGTTTTGGGGCGGGTTCAGCATCCTCTGAATAGGGTTCTGTCTCCTCACCATCTAAGACGTAGTCAGTCGAGGTATGGACGAGTGCGGCGTCAACGCTGTCGGCGGCCCGAGCCACGTGTTCTGCACCGTCCGCGTTGACCGCGTAGGCCTGCTCCGGATCGGTTTCACACCCATCGACGTCTGTCATCGCCGCGCAGTTGACGATCGCGTCAGGATCGATTTCGGTGACGAGGTCGTCTACCGCAGTCGAGGAGGTAATATCGATCTGATGGCTTGGACGGTCGAATCCCGGATCTTCCGAGTGGTATGCGGTCACGACTGTTTCGTTCCGGTTGAGTGCGACCGATGTGACGTTTCCACCCAATAAGCCGCCCGCGCCCACGACGAGTACCCGCATGCGGACCGGTCTGATGGATAGTGATTTATAGGTGACGACGTACCCTCGAATCAATGCGTGTGCTCGTGACCGGCGGCGCCGGATTCATCGGTTCAAACTTTGTCCACCATCTCCTCGAAACGACGGATCATCACGCCGTGACGCTCGATTCGCTTACCTACGCCGGAACGACAGAGAATCTCTCTGAAGTTCTCGACCACGAGCGTCACCGGTTCGTCGAGGGAGATATTCGGGACGAGGAGCTCGTCGGTGATCTCGTCGAGGACTGTGACGTGATCGTCAACTTTGCCGCCGAGTCGCACGTCGACAGATCCATCAAAGACGCCGAACCCTTCGTCTCAACGAACGTCGACGGGACGCGAACATTACTCGATGCTGCGCTGGAACACGGCCTCGATACCTTCGTCCAGATCTCGACTGATGAGGTGTACGGCACAATCGAATCTGGAAGCGTGACGGAAGAGGCTCCCTTCGATCCCAGAAACCCCTACTCGGCGACGAAAGCGAGTGCGGACCTCCTCGCATTGAGTTATCACACGACGCATGATCTTCCGGTCATCGTGACACGGTCATCGAACAACTACGGTCCCTACCAGCACCGTGAGAAACTCATCCCGAAGTTCATCACACGCGCGGCCGCAGGTGAGACGCTTCCGGTGTACGGTGACGGGTCAAACGTTCGTGAGTGGCTGTACGTCGAGGATAACTGTCGAGCGATCATGACAGTGCTTGAGAACGGCGCTCCAGGGGAGGTGTACAATATCGGGAGTGGAACGGAGCTGACGAACATCGACGTCACCGAACGAATCATCGAGATAGTGGGTGGCTCAGAGGATCAGATCGAATTCGTTGAGGATCGCCCCGGTCACGATCAACGATACTCCCTTGACGCGACCAAACTTCGATCGCTGGGGTGGGAACCGGAACGAAGCTTCGAGGATGGGTTAGCAGAGACTGTCGAATACTATCTCTGAACTTCTTTTCTGGTGAGTTTTAGTCCGCCATCCCCGGCGTAGACCACTATCATAATGCGGTCGCGAGGGGAGGGCGCTCACGTGGACAAGTTCTTTCAGTCGATCATCGACCTCACACTGTTCATTCCCATACTACAGCCCTCTGGCCCCAGTCAGAGAGAGTACATTTCGTGTGCTTTCACTACGCGTGCTCGGCGATCTCCGTCCGCGTCTCCAAGACGATCTCCGGATCGAGATCCAACTCATACTCGTAGTACTGCCCCCCGCTCAGTCCCTTGTTCTGCTCGTGGCGTCGAAGGAACCCCAGCATGTGAAGATCCGAAAGATGGTCTTGGATACTTTTCAGCGTCGACAGCGGCGACGCGGCGTGCGACTCCGCAACCCGCTCGTACGTTCGCTGGATCTCCTTCGACCGCGCCGGAGCCCCGCCACTCGTCTGGAGGGTCGCGATCGTTTCCATGACACACCACACATACTCGGTCTGGTCTCGGATCGTGTTCGCGATCCGACCGCGCTGGACTCGTTCCCGTACGGTCCCGAGCGCGTCTGTGACCGGCGCCTCGCCGTGCTGCTCGGCCAACCCCGCGCCGACGCGGAGCAGATCGAGCGCCTGCCGCGCGTTCTCCACCTCCTGCGCGGCCAACGCCGCCCCCTTCGCGATCGCTGATGTGTCACACGCCTCGTCGACGACGGCGCGGTCCGCCCGGTGGTCCAGAATCGTTCGTAGTTCCGCGGCGCCGGACGGACTGACGGAGCTCTCGGTCTCCATGGGCGTGTCCGTCACCGTCGGCGAGAGCGTCTTTCGAACCGTATCGTCGGTACTGATCCCGAGCACGCCGACCGTCGCGTCCGTGATGTGACTGTTCGCTCTCGCGCGCGTGGCAGCTCGTACAGCAGCGTGTTCGCGTCCTCCAGATGGTCGATCTCGTCGCACACGACGCGGTGCGTCCCCCCGATGCGATCGAAATGTTGGTACAGTTCGTCGAACGCGTCGCCGGTCCCGAGTCCCCGCTCCGGGAACCGGCTGGCGCGCTCCGGAAGCAACCGTTGACGAGGCTGCGAACCACGGTTCCGAACACCGACGAGAGTACTGAAGAACTCCCCGTGGGCAGCGACTACTCCCCGACGCTGTTGAGCGCGCTATTCAACTCGAAGAGCTCGCGGACGACGTCGCTGTCCGCGATCCGATACCGTCGTGGTGATGTGTTCGGAACGTCCTCGATGAGTTCGACCTCACACAAGAGGTCGGTGTAGTTGCCAACGGTCTGGCGCGTGACGCCGGCGTGTTCTGCGAGTTCGGTTTTGTTGAACTCGCGGTTCGGCGGAAGATCGAGCAACGCGTCGACGAGAATCGGGATCGCATCGTGCTGCGTGAGGTAGAGCCACCCGCTCGGGTGTTCTTTCCGGAGTTCCTTTGTTGCCCCGCGGTCATCCGCGTGCTCCATACTGCTCATACAGAGAGACACCATCTACGTGTATAAGCGTTCTCACGAGTGTTAACGGTCATTAACAGTCACCATATGAGAATGAGCACCGAAGAACACGATCGGGAGTAACTCCATATACTGAACACTGACCGTACTCCCGTCGCGTTCATCGCCACCCCCACCCCACCGTGTCAAGTGTTCTTTTCGAGACAGGGTGGAACACTTTCCCCTGAGACCCCACCGTGTCGAGTATTCGAGCAGAACCACCCAGGACCGTCCGAACAAACGCTAACCGAACTCACCGGGTCACGTGATCCGTGTCGCCACGCCCGTCGGGAGCGCGATGGAGTCGCAGTCCCGAACCACGTCGCTGACGATACCGAGGTCAACTTGGACTCGTACTGACAACGTCGGGCTCTCCGGGCGAACGGTACGGGGACACACCGTATACCGAGTGAAATAGGGAGATGAATCCCCGTCAAACCGTCGTCACACACGTCGTGCCGAGTGACACCTGCCGAAACAGTAAAACGCAGTCAACATGACCTGCTCCAGTTAGAACCAGCCCCCAACCAGACCCTAGGGTCGCAGACACACCTTCGACCGAGTGAGCTCCCACGAAAGCGAACAGACCGCAGACGTCCATCGTCTCACCACTAAGACCCAAATTGCTCTGCTAGTAGCACAACGTTTGCCGATCTCACTCGGTAGTTGGTGTGTAACAATAAGAGATTTAGTATTTATACACAACTCAAAACCAGCTTAGAAAACCTACTATACCTATCCTATATATCTCACTCGGCACGAGGTCGGTAGTATTTTATGAACTGAAGATCAGAACCCTGTATGACGAATCGCGGCGATATCTTCGAGACCGGTGAGATCTTTCGGGATCGAAAACTGGTCCGGGTCGGGCACGTTCCTGATCTCGAGCGTGTGGTTGGCAGAGACGATGAGATCGATGCGATCGGCAGTGCCCTCGCTCCGGCAATCCGAGGCGGACCTCCGGAAACGACGATCGTCTATGGAAAGACTGGAACCGGAAAGTCACTCGTTACGAGGTGTGTCTGTCGTGAGGCCACGAGACGAGCTGAAGAAAACGACGTTACGTTCGCTCACGCCTACATCGACTGTTCGGATTACGGCACGGAAACACAGGCGAGCCGCCAAATGGCCCGTGATCTACACAGTACAGTCAAAAACTCGGTTGGCGAACAGTCGATCCCTCGCAAGGGAATTGGCGCAGCAGATTATCGCGACATCGTGTGGGAGATGATTGATGACGCCAACGTTGATGCCTTTCTCGTGATACTCGATGAAATCGACAAGTTGGACGGTGATGAACTGCTACGGAGCATCTCGCGCGCCCAAGAAAGCGGGAAAGCTGACGCATTCATCGGAGCGATCTGTATCAGCAACAAGATCGAATACCGAGAACGGTTGAGCGAGCGGGTCGATTCTTCGCTCCAGGATAACGAACTCGTGTTCGATCCGTACGATGCCCGCCAGTTGGAAGCCATTTTGACCCGCCGTCGGGACGCCTTCGCCGAGGGTGTGCTTGAAGACGAGGTCATTCCGAAAACGGCGGCCTTGTCAGCACGTGAGCATGGAGACGCACGGAAAGCGATCGATATGTTGTATGAAGCAGGGCGGCTCGCTGAGAAGGAGCGGGCCGAACACGTTACTGAAGCGCATGTGGATGCCGCGCTTGAGAAAGCGGAAATCAATCGCTTCCAGAAACTCGTGAGTGGACAACCACCCCATGTCAAGCATATCCTCCGCGCGCTTGCGCTCCTCACTGAACAGACTGATCGTCAGCAGTTCCGCACGGCGGAAGTATATGATATGTATACAAATATCGCCGACGAGGTCGATACCTCTCCGCTGAGCTACGATCGCGTCCAGCGACTTCTCAAAGAGCAGGCGTTTCTCGGTGTGACCGAAAGCGAACATACCGGTGGTGGGCACAAGGAGGGAAGCTATCGCGTCCACCGGCTCCTGCGTTCACCTGAGATCGTCACGAAGGGCCTCGATCAGCAATAACGGATCAAGTGTCCACACTCGGTACGAGGTGTGTGTGACATCCATACGTTGTGGGCTCAAACGATCGGTTTCACTCGGTACTGGGTGTGTCTCTCGGTGGCGCCAGCGACGATCGATCCACATGACTAGAGATGAAACGGACAACAACGCTCACAAATGAGGCGATATGAATCGTCCTCCGAGAGAATCAACAGTCAAGGCCGTAATCTCACTCGGCACTGGGTGTGTATAACTATGTCAAGTGTATCGTATGTCATCACACTTCGTCGCAGTCTATCTTTCTACGAGGAGAGAATCCCGGCGTTTACGCCAGGAGTGAATCCGACAACGGTGACACAGTCTCTCACCCATTACAGGCTGGATATTCCACGCTCATCCACACCGTTAAGTAGGATTATCTACATAGGCTATGTATGGCGATTAAGGCCACACGTACCTACGTTGGTTCCATCCAGAACCACCAACAGGTCTGTGATGGTCTTGATTCGCTCGGAGACTCCGCCTCGAAGATCTGGAACGTCGCACGATGGACAGCCGACCGAATCTGGGACGCAACCGGCGAGATCCCGAACGGTAATGTGCTGAAATCGTATATGAAGAACCAGTCGTGCTGGAAAGACTTGAACGCACAATCCAGTCAGAAAGTCATTGAAGAACTTTCTGACGCTTTCCAGTCATGGTTCGATCTGCGACACAACTCCAGTAAGGCGAATCCCCCCGGCTACCGCAAACACGGTGACACCCGACCCAAGAGTACGGTGACGTTCAAAGAAGACGGGTTCAAACACGACCCTGGGAACAACCGCGTCCGACTCTCGAAAGGCTCAAATCTGAAAGAACACTTCTCAGATTTCCTACTCTGCGAATACCAGACCCGGCCAGACGTTGATCTCTCGGAGGTCAACAGGGTACAGAATGTTCGTGCCGTCTGGAACGGTGAGAGATGGGAACTTCACTTCGTCTGTAAAATCGACCTCGAAACAGCGGATTCAGCTGGCGACGGCGTGGCAGGGATCGATCTCGGCATTACAAACATCGCTACGGTCGCGTTCCCCGACGAATACGTGTTGTACCCCGGCAACTCGCTCAAAGAAGACAAACACTACTTCACCAGAGTTGAGTACGACACCGAGGGAGAGAACGGCCCGTCAGAGCAGTCGATGTGGGCGCGTCGGAAACTCTCCGAACGTGAGACACACTTCTACCACACGCTGACGGACGCCATCATCACGGAGTGCGTCGAACGCGGTGTCGGCACGCTCGCAGTGAGTTGGCCTGAAGACGTTCGAGAGTCTAATTGGGGCAAGACCGGTAATAAGAAACTGCACACGTGGCCGTTCGACAGCATCTACCAGTACCTCGCATACAAAGGGGAGATGCGCGGTGTTGCGGTGCTGAAAGAGAACGAGTGGAACACCTCGAAAACGTGTTCACGATGTGGAGACGACACGAAATCGAACCGTGTCGAACGTGGCCTGTACGTCTGCTCGTCGTGTGAGTTGGTAGCCAACGCGGATTGTAACGGGGCAGAGAATATGCGTCAGAAGATAACTCCGAGTCCTCACGGCGAGGATAGGAGTAACGGCTGTGTGGCACAGCCATCGACACACTTGTTCGACCGCGAGAGCGGGACGTTTCACACGAGAGAACAGGTCGTGTCGTAGACCAGCAAATATCCCACCTGCGGCACGGGAAGCCTCGCCGTTTACGGCGAGGAGGATGTCACCGGTTAGCACTTGACGTAGTGGGGTGTCGGGTGACTACCCCACCGACCCGTCCGCTTCCCCCATAGAATCAACACCAAAGTGGAAAAGAAGCCCGGGGACGACGGCATCGTCGCGGAACTGGTCGTTGAGCGCAGGGATCGGGTGCGCGGGTACCGGTACACGTTCTCGACGGATAGCAGCGAGCACGTTTTCAACGGGCGGGAGACTCTGTGTGAGTAGTGTCCAACAGATTTAACACCCAACGCAAGCGTAACAGAAGGTATGTCGAACCAGTCGCAAACCGAACAAACGGAGATGGCAACGGTGCGTGATGAGTATCCATCGGGGCTACGTGTGCTCATGCAAAACGAGAGTGTCGGATACATGATTGATGCGCTGATGGATATGCCCGGCACTACGTTCAGTAAATCCCGGTTAGCGGAGCACGCTGGCGTCAGTCGACAATCTGTTCATACACACATCACGCTGCTCGTCAATCTCGGAATTGTGAAGGAAGTGGATGACGCCGATCCAGTTGAGTACACGCTCAACGATGGCGACGAAATTATTCGACTGCTTCATCGTCTTGAAGGAGTAGTAAACAGGCGGCTCAACCCGAAAGTCGACGATTAACATGGAGGAGTTGGGTCCGACAGCTCGGATCGTCTGGAAGTTGGCCCGGAACCACACGTGGGGACAGCCTATCCCCGAAGAAGACGTGATCGCTCTCGCAACGAAAGACGAAGACGGTGACGAAATGAGAGCCGCCCTCGACGCGGCACTGGAACTGTCGTTCCTCAGTGTCGGCCCACATGGCGTATACATTCCAAACGGCCAAACAAAACACGAGGAAGCCGCAGACTGGCTCCGAGAGAGCACGGGACTGCGGTTTGTAGACGTCTTAATGACGGCTACTGGCTGTGCCAACCAGCTGTTACTCACATTTTTCAGTTGACATTCTTCTCACGTGAACGCAGAGGAGACTGTCAATTGGGTGGAAGAGAGTCATCATATCCGTCATCAAGGATTTCGGAACAATCAACGGGAATGCTGGTCCACGCGTTCTTCACTACCTCGTACCCAGTCCATCCTTCCGTCCGAATCATCTCCACAGTTGCTTCGCAGAATTCAGGCTTTGAGATGAGATCGTTGTCTAGCAAGATATAGAGGAGATACGGTGGTCCCACAACGTCAATGTCGTACCCATTGTCCTCGATGAGACGCCGAAGTGAACGTCTCGCCGCTGAGTCAAGAATCGAGACAATCTGATACGGAGACATCCGTTGTAGTTTAACTCCTCGTGCCAGCACCGTCTGCTGATCTGAATACCGTTGGAACTACTTGTCAGAGAAACCCGGTGGCTGCTGTGAGTTACGAACCACCGGATTCAGTGATTGTCGACCGGATCAAAAGAGCGTTTCCCTCTGATGAGTTGCGCGAGCGCGCTCGCGCAACGAATCTCATCCAACGAGAGCGCAAGTTCGACACTGTCGCGTTGTTCTACACCCTCTCACTGGGTTTCGCTGCTGGATCAGATCGCTCTATTCAGGCATTTCTCGAACGGTTCGTCGAAATGGCTGACTGTGACGAACTCGCTTATCCAACCTTCCACGGCTGGTTTTCACCCGCGTTCGTTGCACTCCTGCGAGAGATTCTCGATGACGCCATCGAGAATCTCGAACCGGGACAAACCGACCTCAGCGGACGTCTCGAACGCTTTCGAGACGTCCTCATTGTTGACGCCTCTATCGTCTCACTCTACCAAGACGCTACAGACGTCTACGCAGCGACTGGCGAAGATCAAGCTGGCGTGAAGCTCCACCTCACAGAATCACTCTCAACCGGACTTCCTACGCGGTTTCAAACGACTGACGCCAAAACGCAGGAACGGAGCCAGCTACCCACCGGCGAGTGGGTAGCTGGCGCACTCGTCTTACTCGATCTCGGCTTCTACGACTTCTGGTTGTTCGACCGTATCGATCAAAACGACGGCTGGTTCGTCTCACGGGTCAAAGATGACGCGAACTTCGAGATCGTCGAAGAGCTTCGCACATGGCGGGGAAACAGTATTCCACTCGAAGGCGAGTCGCTGCAGGACGTCCTCGACGACCTGCAGCGACAGGCGATCGACGCTCGGATCACCCTCTCATTCGACCGCAAGCGAGGGTCGGGCGTCAGCACGACCCGAACGTTCCGACTCGTCGGTGTGCTCAACGAGGACAGCGGTGAGTACCATCTCTACCTAACGAATCTTGCCAGAGACAACTACCACGCGCCCGATATCGCACAGCTCTATCGGGCGCGCTGGGAGATTGAGCTGCTGTTCAAGGAACTCAAATCGCGCTTCGGTCTTGATGAGAT
>NZ_SDJP01000017.1:50495-50591 GCF_004114995.1 Halorubrum amylolyticum | reverse complement strand
TCCATACGAAGAGCTTCGTCGAGTCGTCAGCAGCAATGATATGATCTCACGGGCTCACGCTGTGCCGGCTGTCGAGACCTCGGGGTAAACACATAC
>NZ_SDJP01000017.1:0-50485 GCF_004114995.1 Halorubrum amylolyticum | reverse complement strand
TACCACGCGCCCGATATCGCACAGCTCTATCGGGCGCGCTGGGAGATTGAGCTGCTGTTCAAGGAACTCAAATCGCGCTTCGGTCTTGATGAGATCAATACGACGGATCCCTACATTATTGAAGCGCTGATCATCGTAGCGGCGCTCTCGCTGCTGATGAGCCGCGTTATTGTGGATGAACTCCGCAAATTAGACGCAAAGCGGCAGGGAAGCGACGACGACGCAGCGGCGTCGTCGACGCGTCTCCCACGCCGTCGGTGTTCTCACGCGCTCGAACGTCACGCACACTTGGTCCAACTGTACCTGATGCTAGATCTGGGGTATGAACTGCCAGATCTCGACGAATTGCTGTTGTGGTCGTCACGGGATCCAAATCCACATCGAGCAAGATTACGTGAGCAGGTTGAGTCAGGCGAGTTCTGGTAGAAACTCGCCTGACAAGCCGGTCAGCTCAGACGTTGGTAGTAGTGACAGCTCTGGATCGGCGACGCACTCACCGGAGTGAGTGCGCCGCCTTCAGAGAGTGACACAGATCTCATCATCCGAGACAGAAGAACATCCGTTCAGTTCTCCGATCACACTTCATCAGCGATTGGACTCAACACCGTCTTGGTCAACTATCCGCACAAACACCGCCTCAACGCGCCGCTAAACTACAACGGATGGATACGGAGAAGCATGTTCAGAAAGTTCTTGCTTGAGCGATTCCTCGCCTGCGTCTGGCCCATGCGGGCGAGGAACGATAGTTACGCACGACCACAGCGACGAGTCTTCGTCTAGATGCTCAAGAACACGCTGGCTTCCGTGCTTCACGTAGTATCCACGGCTGCCTTGTTCAGGGTACTTGTTTGAGTCGACGTGGTTCTGAAGTTCGTGCTTACAGACATTTGTCGTTGTGAGGTGGATGGTGTCTTTCAAGAGTTCCCACTGAGTCGTGTTCGCAACCGCGATCAAGGAACTCGTATCTGCCAGTATCGGATAGCGAGCCTCACTCGCCATTGCGTCCCGTCAGAAATTCAGATGTGTCTCGTTCCATAGCTGCCTCGAACGACTTGTTTTCTTCTTCCATTCTATCGAGCTTTTCACCAAGAAGAACACGAGCCACATCCTCACCAATCTCATCACGACTATATCGTTCGTAGACCGCGATCTTGTCCTGTTCATCTAATGACTGCCGGAGCATTTCGGCCAAGCCGACGCGAGCGAGTTCGCTCACGTTGACGCCACCGATATGAATCTCATCAAGGAGTTCCGCGGCCTCTTTTTCGGCTCCGGCACGGAACTGGATCACCTTATCATAGCTTGATCCGCTCATACACTACCGTTCGATGTAGAGGGAGATATATGTTATGACGTGTAACTATTTGTTACTACAAAAGGCGAAAAATGTCAATTCAAGTATATATTTCTCAAAGAAAGAATGTGTATCTGGAATTCTGTCGAACTATTATCTCACTGAATTACTCCCCGTCGAAGCCACTCCCACCCATACGCTCGACATCAGTGACCGGTTCACGACCAACTGGCCGCCAGCGACAGCCGGTCCACTCGTCGTCAATCCGCCACCAGCCGGGTCCGTCGTCGCGTTCGACGAACCGGATCCGACGACGTGACGACCTCGCGGGAACGAACGTGACACCGATCAATCCTGTACCAGGAGTGGACTCCGGACTACCGTCCGTCTCAGTCGCAGTGCTTGGCTCGTCGTCACGAGGTGACGAGTTCGGAATTTCTCCCTGATCGCTCGCAGCGTCCGACGTAGCTTCCACAGGCTCGTCGCCGTCGGCAGCCGGTGAGGGCTCGTGCTGGCGATACTTCTCGCTTTCTGGCGTGCCGTCGTCGTCGCCGAACAGCCGTTCTGCCTCCTCACTGGTCAAACGCGGCCCCTCGTAGTACTCCTTATAGTGCGTATTCCAAGCGTTACGGTGTTCGATCGGGAGTTGCCGGTGCCACTGCCGGTAGGGCGGCTTGTCCACCTTGTGGATATGGACGTGACAGCTCTGACACAGCGGGATCACGTTGGCGACGCGATCGTCGGTGTCATCTCCGTTGAGATGATGGAGCGAGAGCTTGTCTTGCCGCCGCTCGCCGCTGGTGGTGTTGAGCCAGCCCTCGGGAGACCGCCCACAGACAAGACACGCGTCGCCCCAAGCGTTGCGGACAGCCTGTCGGAACTCGTCGTCGCTCATTGTTTCTGTGCCTCCTTGGGGTTCGATGGTGACTGAGAACCTGCTCGTCGGTGGCCGACTGTCGGCCATTGTTCGGGTTCTCGCGGCCGAAGCGCTGCGTGACTCGATACAACTGGAACTCGTACACGTGTGACGGGACCCCACGTCGATAGTGTCGCCGTCAACGGGGGCAGAGCCACACGCATCGATCTCGTTGGTTGTTTCATTTCAGTGCGAGAGAGCGCTGGGCATCACTCTCACCCACCTCCCTCGCACCCAATTCGAGGGATACAAACGGAGCCAGTACCGGACCGCAGCCCATTCGGCTCGACGAAAGTTAACCAACAGAATTGGTCGTTATGTTGGTTAAGGTGGGTACTTTGACATCCAGTGGTGGGAGAATGGAGACTACAAATACCACTATCGGGAGGATGGACTAGAGTTTAGGTTCGGCCGCGAGGCAGCGAATGAAACCACCAGTAAGCCGGTACGGCACTTTCATCCGCCAAGCGATCTCGACGCACATAGACAATCCTGTATGGGGATTGAAATCCTCTCCTTCAGACATATTCTCGCCTGAATTAGCCGGCCGATGAGAGTTGCGTATTGACTATTGAGAATTTGTACTGACATGGATGGCACGTCACAACATCTATGAGGGTGGAGAGAGAATGTAGGGTAAGATGGCCACAAACAACGACAAGATCCAGTTTCGGGGGAAAACTGAAAAGAAGGCGACTCAGATTGTCGATCAGATGCGCCTTGGTGGGATCAACATTAGTGAGCTTGCTCGACAGGGTCTTCAAGAGAAACTCCGAGAAGTCCTCTCGGAGGAGGAGAAGATCACCCTCCACCAGCGATACAAGCAGGGAGAGCTTTCTGAGGAGGTTGCAGAGATCCTTCTTGATGGTGCCTTGGAAGAGATTGAGCGGGAGAGGGAGGCCTTCGAGGAGGCTACGGAGCTTGATACGACTGGAGTTTTCCAGAAGTGAAGATGGTGGACGATGATGTCCGCCATCCAGTTATTGTTGATACAGACGCACTAATCGCTGTAGCGAACACGTGTTTCTGGTCTCGAATTACGGACAATATCCGGCTGACGACGACTAACGTGTGTTATCACGAACTCAAGCGCCACGTTCGGGAGATGTCTGAGTACGCGCCTGAAGGGACGAGAGAGCGGTGGGTTCACGATGGGAGCAAGAGGGCACTTGAGCCGTTCGACGAAGAGGAGAAGCCGTTTACGGTCGTTCCGTGTGTCCCTCGACCGCATGGGGAGGATGCTGGGGAGAAGTCCGTGAAGATGGAAATCGAACAGCATACAGAGCTGTATCGGTTCGCTATTTTGATGGATACGCACGGGCGTCGGGCCATTAATCGAGTATTCGATGACGCAGAAGAGGCAACTGGGAAGGCAGTTGCTCCTACGTTTTTGCTGTATCTGTTACTAGACGAGGGAAAGTGTACTGTAGCGGAGTTTTGTCAGGCCTGTGGCGAGATGCTTCGAGGGGAAGGCTGGACAGGGTATCAAGCGATTCAGGCAGCATGGGAAGCGATCCCGGTCGATTGCTCGCAGTATCTCCCGAACGATCTACTTCCATGAATACTCCTAAATAACGAACCCGCATTATCAACTACTGTCAATCTGTCTAGCTATCTGTACTTCAGCTGTACTGACCACAACCGGGGCAGAATCTATCACTTTCTGAGGATTTCAGAGCCGTTAGCCCAGACTCAGTCGATCACATCGACAGCCGCGTAATCTCGTCTGATGGCGATGAATCAGATGGAACTGGTCGTGGCGCGTCTTCGAATCGCTGGTGAGTGTGATCTTCAGGATGGACCGTCGCTGTCGGCGGCGCACTGCCGCCGACGCGACAGTGTCGTCACTCACGACCGCTATCTAAATCGGTGGACAGCTACCGGAAGAATCGGCTGTCGAGTGGCTGGTTCGCTGGAATGGACCTACGTACACCAAGCGCTGTCCAAGCGGCCCGCAGCACCATCTCACAGAACTCCGTGAACGGCCACCTCCAGAGGCGGCGCCCCCCGCGGCGGGGCGCCGCCACGTACCGCCAGTGTAGATACCGCCAGCTATTCTGGAGCAGTAGGCTCACCACAAACATCACCAGCCGTAGCCCAGCGTCCTGAGAACTGGTGAATGCGAGGCTCTGCTTGGCTAATCGGTAGCTCGACTCGATGCCGAAGCGCTTGCTGTAGTGTTCTCGGGCATCCCGTGGTGTGTCGATAAACGGCGCGTCAGCGGCGTAGCCGTGACGCGCCACCCCGTGTTCGTCGTATCGTCCCTGTTGGTAGACGCAGTCGATGAACACAGGGAACGTTACCTTGCCGGCGAGATCGTGTTCGATCTCGCGGCTCCAGCCGCTACTGAGTTCGTCTTGGATCGTTTCACCCCACTTGACGATCGGCATCACGTAGGCGTAGTTGTGCGTGGACAACAGCCCAAGACAGGTGCTGTTGTAGAATCCGCGATCGAGATAGACGGCCTTGACGCCGAGGTCAAGGCCGTCGAGGAGTTCGAGAAACTCACCAAGGACGTCGCTGGTGGTGTCGCCAGCGACAAGCTGGCGCACCGCCAGCGTGTACCGCTTGTTGCGTACCCGCGCGTACAGCGTCGCGTACGCGTGAAACGTTGTGGTTCCTCGTTTCGCCTGTGAGAAGTACAGCGCTTCTGTTTCGTCTTCATCGCCGTAGTAGGGGTCGAGGTGGAGGTCTGCACAGACCTCCACCGGTCGATCTGGAAGCGTCTCAAGCGTATCTCGTTGAAGTAGCGTGTCCCCAACCGCCTCAACGGAGTCAAGTTCGAACTGCTCGGTGAGATGTCCTCGAACGGTGTTGGCGTGTGGCGAGTCCTCGGTCGTTTCGCAGACGTGATTGATCGAGGTCCCGCCGGCGCTGGCGCCGGCGAGGACCTCGTACAACGTCTCTGTCGTGACCTTGACGTTCTCGTCGAGATCTATCGCAAGCTCTTCGTTGAGGCTGTTGACGACAAAATTAAGGAGGTGCTCTTCTTCTATCTCGCTGTCTGCTTCGGTAGCTTCCACACCCTTCCCAAGCAGACACTTTCACTCAAACCCGATGTGATCGACTGAGACTGCTTTAGTCCCACAGCATGGGTTCGCTAATGAGCAAATCACATGGCTTCACGGTGAGCAACCCACTAATGAGTTCGGTAAGGATTTGTCCCCACATTGGACTGAGTCAGTCGAATAGCGTGTTTGCGCCGACAAAACCAACGGAATTGAGAATTTTACTGCTATGTCGAGACGAATCTGAAGAGGCTTGCTCACCCGTTGTATCTCAATTGTCGTTAACGAGATGTTGGAACTCAGATGGGACAGACAGTTTTCGTGGCCCATCTTCAGTTTGGATGTCTGCGATTGCTGCGTGGATATTTGCAAGCGCGATTTGTCTTGCTTCGGAGGGTGGATAGCGTCCAGATTCATAGAGTTTCTCGCCAGTTTCTGGGTCTGTCCAGTTCCCGTATTCTCTCCATTGGTGATACATATCTGCGATACTGATTTCTTCAGTTGGAGGTATCTCGTAGAGAGTCTGTCGTGGGGACACATCTGAGTTCGGGGAGTTGAACCAGTCAGTATACTCTCGCGCTGTTGTTACACCGTCAGCGAGAGCGGTTTCGAAGGTGAGAAATCGGTGGGCGCCAGCCTCGTGACCCGTGGTAATGGCATGTTGGAGGTATTCTTGTTCATTCGCGAGCGTATACAGAAAGGCGATCCCGTACGAGAGACTGTCTGGGTAGGCACCCTCATGACGAAGGCCGACGAGAATATCACGGAGCAGTGATTCAGGAAGCTCCTCCGTGAGCAGTTGAAAATCACGAAGCGCGTTCGTCACACGCTCTTGAATTGCTTGCCGACGTTGGTAGTCACGCTGATTGGCGGTCCCTGGGGTCGATCCATCCGTTTGTTCGCGGAGCCATTCGCGATCAGTAGCTGTGAGAATACCACGATCCCTGTCGTCGTGTGACGCCATCACTATCGCGATTTCCTTGATACAGTATATAAATCCCTGACGATCCGCCCCAACTCAGCCTAGTTTTGACGAAAGGATCCATCAAATCGGCTGGATTTGCTTAGCCGACTACGGGCCAATAGTAGCACACACGTCGACGCAGTCGGCGCACCACCATGTCAATCCAACCCAAGCAACCGACCAACGAATCGGGACCGACGAACCACAACGACGAGTTACCGCCACCAGAACACGTCCCGGACGGTCAGACGGAAGTCCCGGATCTCACCGGCGCGCCAACCCAACGCAAGAACGCCCTCCGAATCCGGCTCCCACGGGATCCAGCCAAACGCGAGGAACTCCCCGCAGCAATCAACGGCGTTCTCACGTGGGTCCTGAGCGATGTCTGTGGAGAATCCATCATTGAGAGCGTCGAGATCCTCATGTTCCCGGGGCCCCAGGGCTTGGAGTTCGTTCTCCACCCGCGCCCGTTCGCACTTGATGGCCGCAGCGACACGCAATCAACTCTCGACGACTTCACCAAAGAGCTCTACTCGCGGCCGCTAAGCGTCCTCACGCAGGCAGTCAAGCGCCGCTACCCCGAATCGGTCAACGTGGAAGTCGGCCACCTCGATCTCGAACCGGTCGGGGTCACCGACGTCACAACGACGCGACTCTACTCGATCGAAGACGGGAACCGGCCGATCCCAGGCAACACCAAAGCAAAGCCGCTCGAGGAGCTGTTCAAGGCGCTCCGAGAGGGCCACGACCCGTTCATCTATCAGGTGATCGTCGCCGGCGAGGACGGCAGCTACAACATGTCAGTGCGGCTCGCAACCTACCGCCCAAAGGACAACTACGTCGGCGACCGCGGGTTCGCCAAACTCGTCGCCGACGGCAAACCAACCGACCTCGAACGAGTCTTCGGGAATGGAAACCTCGTCTCGAACCACGATCCTGTCCTCGCGAACCGCTACTGGAAAACCAACTACACCCACACCATCGACGGACCTGATAGCTACGAGGCCAGATACGACTACGCGCTGGCTAACCAGTACAACCCGCGTTCGGAAATCCGCCGGCACGCAGAGACGGTCCGAACAGTCGTTCTCGGGAAGAAAGAACATCGACGACTCCTGAACGGTGACACAAGTACTGAACCCCTACTAAAAAACGAATTCAGTCGCTACGGATGGGTTTCACTGTTCGAGCCGCAGTTGCTCCCGTTCGTCTGGACGGTCACCCAGCGGTGGGAGACGAACCCCTGGCGTGCCGTTAAGGGCCGGTCCGCGCCGGTATTCAACTCGGTGAAGCCGATTACAATCGAAACGCCCAGTCAGTTCGGCGTTGGGGAAGGACTGGCGGACGCGGCCCCGGACGAGACGGCCGTCGCAAACGAGGGCGGCGCCGGCCATGGCTCGCTCGAACAGTACACTATCCGGGCCTTCACTGAGGGCGGTGATGAGATTCACAAAGTCGATCAAAACGCTGATTCGGTGCCGGATGAGCGACTCACAGCCGTCGATGGCATGATCGAGACCCTCGGCATCGAGGTTGACTCAGACATCGTGGCCATCGAGTGTGAAGACGAAAACATCTCCAAGGGCTCGAACACGCTCATCAACGCCGAGCGGGCGTACGCAGCCGGCCGACACGTCGTCTTCGTCTACAATCAAGAGGACGTCGAACGGGGCTACAGCCATCTCGATAAACCGTATAAATACACCGAGGACAACGGCATCATCACATACAACAGAACAGATCCAGTTCGGTCGCCGGACGGGCGAGCACTTGTTCGGGCCGGCGACGGGAACACAACCTACCGGGTCGCAGGCCAGACGATCAGCGTCCGTGATGACGACGGCGAACTGACCCGCGGGCCCGTAACTGATGATGTCGGTACCTTCGAGTGGCCGACAGAGCCAACCGAGGATGACACCACGGCAACGAGTACAGAGGCGAGCGAGACGCAGTGTGGGTACTACCGGAAGACTGACGATGGAACTCATCGCGTCGAAACTGCCGACGGGACGGTCATTATGGAGTACAGCGAAAAGCAGGCATTCCTCGCCGACTGGACGCAGATCCGAGAACCCCATGTCTCGATTGCGCTGAGCTATCTCGACTTCGTCACCGTCGCCTACCGAGACGAGAAGACGGACCAGCTGCGGGTGTATGATCCCCGGCCCGACTGGGAGACCACCGACAAAACCGAGAGTCAAAAAGCGGGGGTACAGCAGTTCTGTGAGGAATTCATCGTCGAGCGCGACGGGCCCGAGCTGACCTACGACGACCTCGAAGCAGCGCTTGCGCCGTGGTTCGAAGGCCAGTCCCAGTACCCAGCGCCAGTCCGGTCGGTGATCGGCGGGCATCTCCCCGACGAACTGAAAGACGCAAAAACGAGCGGGACCGGGAACGCCTATCGCTATTTCGATGGGTTCGATTGGCTGTTCAAGCCCGGAATCGACTCTCCACATCAGGCGGACGCCCCAGCCGATTACGACCCAGATGACGACACCGAAGAGACCGACTAACCGCAGCCGACACCGCTCACAATCCACCCTTTTTAGTCAAACAGATGACAGCGACAGCCGACCACCCGTGGCAAGCCCTCGAAATCGTCCTCAACCCGAATAGCGACAAGCCGTCGTACGCCACACCGATCGAACGAACCCTCGCAGCCGTGATCCATGAGGCACTCTGGACGTACGACTGTGGCCCGATCACGTACCTATCGCTGCCCGGGGTGACCCGCCAGCGAACACTGGTGTGGGCTGGATCCGCGCCAACACCCGACAACGCGACGACACTCCCGTCGCTCCCGACAGTCGAGACAACGGACGTAACGCCTGCGACACGGACACTTGCGAGTTGCCTCCACCAGCGGTGTACCGATCGAGTTGGGATCAGCGTCGTCACCGTCGATCCAAGCCCACTTGGCGCCAGTAGCGCTGCCACCCAACGAGTACTCATCCCAACAGAGACCACATCGCCGAGATTCGACACGGCCCCACCAGCCGTAGAAACAGCCCTCGCGGCCGTTGGTGACCGGCCGCACGCGCTTGCGGTCGTCGCGAGCCGCGGGCCAGATGAGACCACCAACATCGCCGTTCGGCTGGTCGATTTTACACCGACATCCCAGATCGACACCCGCGAGACGCTCGCGCAGTCGCGTGCCGATCCACCCATCGCAGTAAGCGAGCATCTCGGCGGCTCCAAGACGCTCACCAACTGGGACCTCCTCGAGGAACACGGCTGGGAGCTGACGACCGACGACCGACTGCCCGGCAATGAGAATGAAACTCCCGTCCTCCGAAAGTCGTTCCTCCCGTCATATGAAGCGTGGCGAGCCGATCGAGCGGCCGACCTCGCTGACGCCACCCACGAATACGCACAGGTGTTCGCACAGGCTCCCAGCGATCCCCGTGCCGACGCGTATGAACGCCTCGGGGTGACCGGCCAACTGCCCGTCGCAGCCGAGCAGTTGCCGGCGTTGTTCCCGGTTGTCCGCCGCCAGTACCCGCGATCGGTCTGGGACGACGTCGCTGGGCGGACAGCAGTTCGCATCCGGCCTGTGACACCAGTCGCTGTCCCGGATACGATGGCTGTCGCTGACCAAGATCCAACAGCGAAAGCAACACGAACAACACCAGCATCGGTCGATGGGGCAGCGTCGCCGTTCGAACGGGCCGTGCTGCGATGGTGTTTCGAACACGGTATCGACGTTGCCGAGACTGACTGCTCGCTGTCGCCGGTACCCTTCGAGCTGGAGATGCCATCAGGCACCCACACGCTCGCGTATCTCGTGGCTGAGGAGTTGAATCGCGGCCAACTGCTCGCCAGCGTCTGGCAGGTGTCTCACGATCCGACACTCGCAGGCGTCCGCGTCTTTACCGAGACACGCGCCACCGCGAAACAGGCGGCAATGACGCTGCTTCAACCGTTCAAAGACGCACGGCCGAGTGAGACTGAAACACCACTCTACCGCCAGCCCGCACTGTTACACGGGACTGCTGGGGTCGTTGTGCGGCCACCAGACACCCCACCAGAGCAGTGGGTCGTAACCCCGACAAACGACCTCCAGTGCCAGGTGGACGGTGCCATCGTCGCCCAGGGAGACTTCCTCGGGCCACTTGAGGTGATTGCGGACGAGCTTCCGCAGTTGGAGTCGACCACTGGAACAGCCACACTAACGCATCCTACCGACGGCGACCGGCACGTCTATGAGAGCCACGACGCCGCGCAGGCGGCAACAACACCGATCCACCGGCCGGCCCGACCGGCATCCCTCGCAACAGGGCTTGAATCCGCCACCGTCTTCTCGCAAGCGGGGTCGAACTTCGAGCAGTACCGCCCAACCGACTCCTGGAACAGCAGGCTGACGGCAACGCCTGAAGCTGCCGCCGCACGGATCTTCCGAGATACCTACACGGTATCGGACTCCGGCACAACGCTCTCGCGTGCGACGTTACGTCCGGAGCTTGTCTCGTATCTCTCTCAGCGGATGGACCGTCGACTCCCGCCATCAATTGTGACAGGGTCGATAGCCGATCGGCTGGCGCTGCGGACAAACCGTCGCTGGCGCTATCGACCGCCGACACACCTCGAAAGATAGAAATGTTCGTAACCGGCCTCGTGGATGTTCGATCCGATCGCTGTGTGGTGGGCGTGAGATCCCGGGAGTGACTGGACGAGTAGCTGTGAGTGTGATATGTATCAAACATATCATGGTACAATAAGAGAGGCAGCGTCCTCGTGATCAGATCCGCAGGAGAACTCGCACGCGACAAGACGACCTAACGAGATCTGTTCCAAGCCGCCGGCCCCCGCAATTAGATGGGGGGTGAGAGGGGGTGCGAACAGGGGTCGTAGAAGTGGTAGGGGTTTCCACTGGAATTGCGTCGTCGTCATGCGGTTAGGGGGTCGCAGATCCGACTGATAAGAAGAAGAAGATCCAATCCGTAGCAGGGGTTTCCCTTGATCAATACCGTCCTCTCAGGGCGGAGCCACAGCCCAACCAAGTACCGCGGCCGTGCCAGCAGAACACCCACCGTCCGCCGGAAGAATTACTTCCGGAAATAATATGTTTGGTTCGATATAATTCGTTTGGGAGCTAGATGAGTTGTGGCGGTACCACTATTTCGGGTCGGGACAGGAATCTGTAGCATCGACCTTCGGCGAGTATTTTTCCCAAATTCCATATGGTTTTGTGAAGGCCTATCGATCGATGCGGGGGAGACTGAGAGAGGTCCCGTTCCCAACAGCACTCACCAGCCTCGGCCGCAACCCCGAAGCACCTGAGAGTAGCGCAAGTCCGCATACCGGATCAGTCATTAGGTGGGAGGCTTCACGTATGTAGTTCGGTTTGTGTTGTTCTGGCCTCCGCGCTGATCTCTATGCGTTTGTTCACAGTCGGCTATTGATGCGGGACTCTTCTTCTTCTAATCAGTCGGAAGTGAGGCCCTCTAACCACCCCCCGTATGGTGGATTCCCACTTGTTTCCCCTCATCCTGACACAACACCCTCTAACGGGGGTGTTAACTGGAGATCGCGTTTACTCTCCGCCGAGCAGGCTGGAACCTCACCCCAAGTGTGTCCGTTCGCGATCGCTTCCAAGATGTACTGGGCATGCTCGGTCTAGTCCCCGATCGTGTTCTCCAACCGACCGCACTAGCCACGATTCCGGGCGACCTCAATATGGGCGTCTGTAACTGGCGTCTCGCCGCACCGCACTAACAGAGAGTACGATTCGTCTGTCTCGGGTGCGAACTGTGGGTCCCGCCTATACTGTGATAAACGGCCCATGCCACTCTGCCTCCTCACGTCGTTCATGGAAAACTGACATGACCGATCGAGGACGTGGGTGGGAGAGAGAACGTTTCGTCTGTCTTCGTCTCGGACGGCCGGAAGAGTAACTGACGCTTTGGCCCCTTTTCCCCACGGCCGTATGAGAGGAAAAATTTCGTCTGTCTCTCGCGTTCATTCACGGCCTCGACGACGGTGGAAATGAGTGTAAAACAAACGAATTATGTTGTACGGAAGAGCCGGATTCGGCAAGACCGCGGTGATCAAATACATGATGGACGTGCTGCGAGACGAGGTCGCGAAACGACCCGACGCGGACGAACTGTTCGTACACGAACTGAACTGTAACGGACAGACCGCGTACTCGGTCGTCCGAACGCTCATCAATGAACTGCTCCCGGAAGGAGCGAGCGAGTTCCCAAGACGGGGACTCAGTACGGCCGACGCGTTCGAGGAACTATACGCGCAATTTGATCGTCGGGGCGGGACGCATTTCGTCGTGTTCGATGAGATTGACCATCTCGACGACGTCGACACGTTCTGATACGAACTCCCGCGGGCGCGCTCGATCGGCCATATCACGAACTCGAAGGTCGGCGTTATCGGGACCAGCAACAACTACACCTTTCGGCAGGGGCTCTCACCGAATGTCAAGGACACCCTCATGGAAGCCGAAATTTCGTTCAGCCCGTACGACGCCAACGAGCACCGAGCGATACTCGCGGACTGAGTCGACCGCGCGTTCGTCGACGGCGTCTGTGACGACTCCGTCGTCGCGAGGGCGGCGGCGATCGCGGCGAAAGACAGGGGAAACGCGCGTCAGGCGATCGACCTCCTCAGAGCCGGCAGCGAAGAGGCGAAGAAGCGCGGCGACGACGGCGTCGACGATTCGTACATCGTCGAGGCCCAGGATCTCGTCCAGCGCGGTCGATTACGCAACCGGATTCGAGACCAGACCCAGTACGCCCACCTGCTGCTCGAAACGCTCGCGTCCCTCGAACAACGAGGCGCGACGCCGGCCCGGTCGAAGACGATCAAAACCCGGTACGAGCGCGTGACGAACGCACACGCCGTGGACCCACTTACGACGCTGAAACGCATCCACCTCTCGGATCGCCACAAGCTCGGCTTCCCCCAACGGACGAACCGGAATCGTGGGGAGAACGGCGGCCGGTACGACGAGTACGGCCTCGATCTCGCCCCCGAAATCGTCCTCGACAGCAGCGACGAGATTGAAACGGAACGCAACCGGTGATACCCCGCCGCGAAGACAGACGAAACGGACTCTCTCGCTTTGCTGGTGAGCGAGTGAGAATCGAGGGGACTCTGTCGGGGCCGTCCTCGAGACAGACGAAATGAGGTGTATCTCTCCACCACCGCACGCGATCCGACCTCGATACCCGACAATACGCCCATACGGTACGTACGTCTCCCGGATCCGCGTTGGGGTACCCCGCTCAAATGCGAGCTACCTAGGCATCGCCACGAGCGCGAGATGCCCGTGTTTCGTCAGCTCGCGCATTCCGTGTTCGATCTGGCTCTGTTTGAGCTTTTCACGAGCCCGATGACGCGCTTCTCTGTCAGTCGTTTCTGGGGATCACTTGTTGGGGCATGCCTGTGCCCCCCACGCCACCGAATACGAACTCCGCGCAAAAATTTATACCACCACACCGGTACGCCAATAGTATGTCTACCCCCAAAGTTGGCGAAAACGGAGACGAGGACAGTGACGAGTCCTCAGAAGCCGTTTCTGCCGAGGAAGCACTCGATATGCTGCCTGATACGGAAGAATTCGAGTTTGAATTCTAACGGCGGTTTTATTCGAGTCGGTGACTGTAGCTAGATGAAATGGTGGATCCCGACCACGTCGTGACTGCTGAAGATGTTGCCGACGCGACCGACCAGTCCATCGAAACGGTGGCCCGGGGCTGGCACGAACTGTCCGAAGAGCAGGTTGATACCGAAAAGTCCGAGTCGGAATCCACGGACCGTCGCCGGACGTTTTCTGACGGGTAAGGGTCCAACAAGGCCACGATTCTCAAAGATCCGAAGAGATACCCTTCATCGCCCTCCGAAGTCTTTGATAGTGGAACTGAGACTCAGTGAGGATCTCTTCTTCGACGAGGAGTGCTCGGAGATTGTTTCGACTTGTCCAGTCACGGGCTTGTGCGACCCGAAGGACCTCCGTGACCTGCCGTTTCGTAGAGAGGCCCCAGTGAGGAAGTTGGAAGACTTTGGAGAAAATGTAGAAGTCGACACTATCCGGGGAATTCTCGATAATTCGCGTGACGTCATCGTCGAACCAGAATACTGCCGAAACATCTGGGTCGCCGAATCGGATCACGTCACTGATCGATTGCTCCCCATAATCGTGAGCGCCCGTTGACGCATCGAACCGTGTCGAGACGACTTCGACATCGGAGTTGGCTTCGAGGCAATCCTCGGCTTTTTCTGCCATATCTTGTGTGTCTGGGTCATCCTGGCGAGGGCCAGTGATCTCGTCGTGGACTCCCTCAGCGACACGCAGATTCTGCGAGTGTCTGAGGAATTGCTGGCCGATTGAAGAATGAGTGAGCGCTAACGTTGCGTCTGTGTCGACGAGGAAAACTCCGCTCATCGAGGCAGAAAGCTAGACCTCAGGCCCGATAGAAACTACGTCAGAGAGCTCAGATGGGGACTTGCGCTCCGTCTGCTTCGAGAGGGCGACGCCAATGAGGCGCTCGATATCTTCGACGTTACTAAACTCGCGTTGAACGGTCGCCGCATCCACCTCTCCGTTTGTTAGCGCCTGGAGAGCCTCGCGGTGGTCCTCGAAGTGCCGGTCAGGACCGTGAAGTGACATATCTAAACTGAATATCGCCCAATATAAATAGGTTCTGGCCAAGCAGCGTCATCACGTGTCAATTGCTACAGGCGTGATGGCCGGTGGCTTGTCAGTTGATTCACCGCGTCGTACCCAGGAATTCTCAGTGTTCACGGATCGGTATCCCTGACTTTGGAGGGTGGCTGACGGCGGCTGGATCGGCAGATTAGCATTCAGCGTTTGAGCACGTGTTAGCGACAGGTGGTTGGTCAGAATCGGATTTTGCTCTCCAACACCATCCCATTGTTCACACCGGAACCCCGTCGCGGTCGGTCGCCCAATCATACTCTTTCAGCGCTGCCTTCACGACCGGCAACCGGTCAGCGAGGTGGTCCCACTCGCTGGCGATCGCACGCCGTCTCTCGGCCTCGTCAGGGGTATCGACCTCGGCAACACTCGCAAGGAGTTCGCTTGGCGACTCGACGTGGTACTCGGCTTCCCACTCTGCGATCCGCGCCCGCATCGACTCTAGGGCGTCGGCGAGTTCTTCCCGGTCGTGCTCGCGCTGGAGGGTCGCAACTTCGCGATAGGTCGCCATCAGTTGATCGACGCAGTAGAGCGTCTGGCTCCCGCGGTCGGTCTTCTGTAAAACGTTATCCTCGACGAGCTGATCGAGGTACTTCTGGGCCGTCTTCGTCGTAGTTTCTGTCTCTTCGGCGATCCACGATGCGGTTCGGGGTGTTCGGAGCGTTCGCGCGGCCGCACGAACTCGCTCACCTCGCGTCATCGAGGGAGCGTTTGGATCGGCAGCGTCCGTTTCGTTCGACATAGGACCTCTATGCTCCGGGAAAATATATCTCCAAGGGGTTGTAGATATCTATCACCCGTTTCTATTTGTTCTGCTCTCCCCACGCACCGTCTCGTTCGCCCGCTCCACGTCTTCGGACGTGTTCACGTTCACGCGCTCGCCGAGTCGAACCGTCGCCACGTCGTACCCCGCCCGCACCAACAACCCAACAGCCTCGCTCAGCTGGTACTCGCCCTCGGCCGACGGCCGGACCAGCGCACACGCGTGAAAGATGTCTTCCGGAAGCACGTAACACCCGGTCGTGACGAGCGTCGACGACGGCTCGGCCTGTACCACCGCGTGCCCGAGGCCCAGCCGCTCACGCTGGTGGACGTACGTGATCGGGACGCCCTCGAAGGTGTCGCCGAACCGGTCGACGATCTGGGCCGCCTCGTACCCGACGATCACGACCAGCGCGTCGGCCCCGGCGTCGACTGCCGTCTCGAAGACGTGCGCGAGGAGGGGTCGCCCCGCCACGTCGACGAGCCCCTTCGGTCGGTCCGCCGTCAGCTCGCCGAGGCGACTGCCGCGCCCGGCGGCGGGGATGACCGCATCCATACGCGAGACGCCACACGCCGGTCACCTAACCCCATCGACGCGGCTATCGCTTCCCGTGACCTCCCACGGCTCTCGCTCGACGGCCGATCGATCCGAGCCGACGGACGACCGTAATATTCACAAACGGTTTTGTCGCCCGGCACGTAGGAACACGACATGGTGGAGTCGAATCACGGCGGGTCGGCGATCGACGGGGTGGACGTGGCGGCGATCCGCCGCTATCTCGCGGAGACGGATGTTCGCTTCGCGGTCCTGTTCGGCTCCCGAGTCCGAGGAGAGACACACGACTCGTCCGACATCGATGTCGCCCTTCGATTCCCCGAGGAGCTATCCCCGAAAGAACGCTTCCGTCGACGGAACCGTATCGATACGGATCTCCAAGGGTATGCGGACGACTTTGTCGACGTAAGCGACATCGAAGACCTACCCCTTCCGATCGCACGCGCAGCCCTCCAGGAAGGAGTTCGGCTGGTCGGTGACGAACGAGAGATCGCCGCCTACCGTGAGCAGATAGACGCCGAATACGATCGAACTGCCGCCGATCGGGAACGGGACCGTCGAGAGTTCATCGATCGGCTCGCGAAGGGAGACATCTAAATGGTAGACGAGACGGTTGTCGCGACGAAACTGGAGCAGGCACACGAGTACACGAACGATCTCGCGGAGATGCGAGGGATCCCGAAGGAGGAGTACGTTTCGGACGTCGTACTACAGCGGGCAGTCGAACGAACGCTGATGAATCTGATCCAGTCCTGTATTGATCTCGCGCAACACGTTCGCGCAGCGAACGGTATATCGTCGGGTGGAACGGCGAAAGAAGAGATACGGGCACTCGGTGAGTTGGAGATCATCTCTCGCGACACACAACAGAAAATCGAGGAAGCGGTTGGGTTTCGAAATGTCCTCGCACATCGGTACGGAGAGATCGACCACGACGTGGTGTATGAGGTGTTACACGAGGACCTCCATTGGTTCAAGCGATTCCAGCAGGAAGTCGCACAGTGGCTTCGAGATCGACGGTCGTGAAGCGTGGTCTGTCCTCGCTCAACCAGATCAGATGTATCCTCGCGCGTACTCGACATCGAGCGCGAGATCCTCCTCGGTGTAGTGTCGGTCCACCTCGCGTTCTCCGAGGAGCCGATGGAACTCCGCCTTCGAGAGACCGGCTAGCTCTCGTGCCTTTCCGAAGGACAGATACCCCTCCCGGTACAGCGACACCGCGAGTTCCTGCCGGACGATCGGTTCGCGATCCTCCGGCGGTGCCGCGATCGCGTCCAACACGTCCGACGGGAGATCGATGCTGCTCATACCGATGGATCCGGCGTCGTGCTACTTAGTAACGCCGTTCGTCCACTCGTCTAGCTCACGACGTTCGTTGCCTCGACCGCCGTCTCGAAGGCGTGCGCGAGGAGGGGTCGCCCCGCGATGTTGACGAGTCGCTTCGGCTGATCATCGGTGAATTCGCCGAGTCGACTCCCTCGCCCGGCAGCAGGGATGACCGCGTCCATACAGGCACTGGCACACACCAGCCACCTCAATTCGGTGGTCGCTGTACCCACAGTGACGTTGAGCAATCCGGGATCGATGTCGCCTCCCACACCCTCGAAGCACTTCTTCTCGACTGTCGCGACACGCTCTTCTCAGTCGATCGAATACGGAACGAGTATTCGCGTGACAGTGCTCGGATCACGTGTCGAAGTGATCTGTGCGCATCCGGCGACGATCGACGACCCAAACGAGACCAGCGAGCACCGTCGCAGCGACTATCGGCCACCGGTCGGTACTGAGATAAAACCCATCGACGACAAGGCCATGGGTGACGAACGGCCACAACAACGGACTCGTGATCCCGGACGGCTTGTACAACAGCAAATCGAGCACGTAGTGGGAGCTAGCACCGACACTCAAGAGAACGAACACGACACGCCGATACGCGTTCGGGACGAGAAGTGCGCCAATACACACGATCAGGAGCGTGCCACCGACACGGTGGAGCGGACTCCACGTGAATGGCAGCCCCAAAAGCACTGAAATCGCTTCCTCGGGGACCACCAAATCGATCCGATTGAGATCTGGGAGCGTCGATCCGATCATTACCACTGTGACGAGCGGATAGGAGATCCACTCGTACCGCCACGAGAGCACGATCGCGAGGGTGTACCCACTCAAAATATGCGTGAAGAGGTCAGCCACTGGCTTCCTCCTCCGACAGATAGCGGGTATGAAGTGGTGTGTCCCGGGGTGAGAAGGTGACCGTCTCCGGATCGAACCGCCACCCATCGGCGATCCGGAACGCAACGAACAGTGCGCCAAGCACCGAGATCGCGTACATGTACGTCGTCTCCCACGGCTCTCGGACGACTGTCCGGTCCCGATCCGCGACAAGCGTCCCGTCCGCCGTGAGCGTGCCATCGACGATGACCTCTTGGCCCACGGCGACGTCCGGCGCATTCTCGACAGGGAGGTGTTGTGTGGTGGTGCCGTCGGTGACCTCAATAATGACAGGATCAGTTGCGATCACGACGCCACCGGTCTCAACATGGTCGCCGGCCAAATCGGCTGGTGTTACATCAGACTCTGCGAGGTCAGGCCCCGGACTGGTGGGTGCTGGATATCCTGCGCCAGCAAGCACAAAGAGCCCACTGAGAAGGACGACACAGATTCCGAGGGTGACGAGCCGGTACCCCACAGCACGAGACATCTAGGGAGTCGTCCGTCGGTAGCGAATAAAGATCCATCGATGGAGTGGTTCTGTGACCAGTCTACTCCTTTCGGCTCATGATGCGTCGCTAGACAGCGTTGGATTTCACTCATAGCTTGTAACTGGGGAGATCGCTGACCTCGAAGAAATGCCCCGCCCCGAGTGAATCGCCCTCTCACGTGACGGATGTCACGAAGCCCGTTACACACCGGCTACGGCATTGATCCCCTCGGCGTAGAGGGGTTCGAAGTTGTCGAGGACCGTCACGTCGTGGCCGTCGGCGAGGAACGACTCGGCGAGGCGGCTACCAATGAATCCGGCCCCTCCCGTCACGAGAAGCTGTATACGCGCCCTTCCAAAGGGCGACACAATATTCGCGCGGTTCGCCGAAAGCGTCGCCAAATCGATCGATGATCCGCCCCGCCTCGCACCCGATGACGACGACCAACCCGTCGGCCCCCGCCTCGACCGCCGATTCTCGAACACGTGCGCGAGCAACGCCCGCCCAGCCACATCGATAAGCCCCTTCGGCCGGTCGTCGGTGAGCTCGCCGAGTCGACTCCCCCGCCCCGCGGCGGGTATCACGGCGTCCATACGGGAGACGCCACACGCCGGTCACCGAACCCCATCGACGAGACTACCGGATCCAGAAGGCACACCGGTGGTCTTCAATCTCCGAGAGCACCATTAAGAGGATGTCACGCCGGTCGGTCGGGTGTGTCGTATCGTCTCCGGTCGTCAGTGCATCCGGTCCCAGATGGACGTGGTCACGGACGTTGTGACAGTCGTTTGCGGCGATAGTCTGAAGTACATGGACTTCGGACTAACAAGTATGACTGCTGATCACAACCGCGTTCGTCCGGATGGTGGGATCGACGCGCTGGACCCGCCACCGAGAGATGTGATGGGTGAAGAGGCGCTCAAGCCAGAGACGCTGGCCCAGAACGCTCCTCGGCTCGAGACGGTCGTTCAGTTGCTCAACCACCCCGCACTGACCCGTGTCTACGTCTACGTGTGTTACTGGGGGCCGGTTGCCCCGCCGGAGATCATGGAGGCACTCGATATTTCGAAATCGACGACCTACGAGTACGTCGATCAGCTTGTCGACCTCGGCCTCGTCGACCGTGATGACTCGACGCGCCCCCAGCAACTGACTGCCGATCCGATCGTCATCGTCGAGCAGTATGCCCCAATTGTCATCACACCGACCGTCCTCCACGCCCTCGCGCTCCAAGAGGTCGACGAGGACATCGCGTACTTTATCGACCGCTACGGTATCGGGAAACTCATCGCAGCTTTACGGGGTGCTGGACTCCATTTCGCGGGCAAGACAACCCAGCGGATGGTCGCCACTGATATCGACGTTCGCGAAACGGAAGCAATGATGATCATCTACGCACTCAAACCGGCACTCGCCGTTGGCCGAGACCACGATCCGTTCTTTGAGTATCTGTTCCCGGATGTAGATGACGAAATGGATCTCCCTGACCTTGACGCAATATCTGATGCCCCGACTCACTCGTCGGATTTCGATAGGTGAGTCGGACGAATGGACACCGACACACCATTCTCTGCTGACCAAGACATCCTTGTCGACGCGAATATCTTCTACGCAATTGGTAGTCCTTCGAACGCTCAGTATCAGCGCTTCCGGAGTGTAGTCCAAAATGCTGGCGTCGTCTGTAAACTCCCCCGGCGCGTGATCGGTGAACTTGGAGGACCAGAGACGGACCGTGTCCGAACGGCACTCGACGAGGGTTGGGCAACAATCATTGATGCTCCCTCACCGACGGATGGCGACGCTGTCGCCGCGAGTGATATCGCCAAACGAACCATTGCGAACGAAACCGATCAGGCCGAAAACGAGGTCGAAAAAACGGATGTGATTCTCGCCGGGTTAGCAATCCAGTACGTCAGAGACCGTTCAACGGCGGGTGTTATCGTCCTCACAGACGATAAGCCTGCCAAGAAGGGCATCGAGAACGCAGTCCGGGCGCAAGGGTACACGGACACGATCGCGGTTCACGGATTGGAAGACATCATCGGTGACGATTCGGGCGACTCGATACGGCTGATCTAGGTCAGGAGATGGCCGTTGTGCGGAAATCCCTCGGCCGGTTAAGAACCCGCGACCACAGCTGCGCGCCTCGTTCCTGCGGTGCTTGGCGCGGTCAGGGGACGATCGAGGCGGCCTCGTCCTAGCTGACCGCGTCCATACGCGAGACGCCACACGCCGGTCACCGAACCCCATCGACAGAACTACCCGGTCCAGAAGGCACGCTGGCGGTCTTCGCTCTCCGAAAGCACCGTCGAGAGAACGTCACGCCAGTCGGTCGGGTGTGTCGTATCGTCTCCGGGCGTCGGTGCGTCCGGTCCCAGATGGACGTGGTCACCGGGGCGTCCGTTCCGTGAACGTCTCGTAGGCTTCGGCGATCGTCTCGACAATTTCGGCTTTGTCTTCGTCTGCGAGGCTATCGCCCCGAAATTCGATGAGCGAATCGAGGACGACTTCAAATTTTGATGGATCAGTAGCCTTTGCCACGACTGTCCAGCCGTCCGGGTCGGTGTATGCGAGAGACGCCACGACGTTCGCCGTGAACACGAGGATGTCCCGAATGCCGCCAAGCGTTCCGTCGTCTCCGACAAGACTGTCCGGAGTCGCCGGCATCACGAGTAAGTCGTCACGCTCGTGGGACACTGTGAGTGTCTCGCTAGCCAAGAGTGGCCGGTCGGGGAGTCCGCTGATCATTCTGCTCTCGACTGGGTGTGATACTCTCGTCCGGTCTTAAACTGCGTCAACTCTTCGATCCGGCTCTCCAGTTCTTCGATCTCCTCGCGAAGTTCCGTGGCCTCGGGGTTGTCGCTCGTGGCGAGCCGATCTTTCAGTCCTTGTAGTCGCGTTTCTCGCTGTTCCTCATCCACTTCCGCCTTCCGGACGTACTCCGTCTCCTCGATGTCGTACACGTCCGATTCGGAGAGTTCCGTCACGTCGAGAGCGTCGTCGACCTTGTCGCGGTCGAGGCTCAACACGCGCTCGCGGTCGATGCCTGCGTCCTCCAGCATAGCCAGTACCTCCTCGTCGTCTCTGAGGTTTCGGTTACGACGCGCCGTTCGTTGCACGGAACCGAACTGGCCGTGAACGGGCTGGTCGTGGTGTAGCCGATCCAACAACACGTTGGTCACGTTCTGGCGCAGGTCGTTGGCATCACGCTGGATGTCCGAGAGCACGGTGTAGAGATTGATGAGGGCGGGCGTATCGAGCGCCTCGAGGGAGGAGAGATCGTTCCGCTCTAGCGCGTCGATGAGAAGGAGCGCATCGCTGTAGACATCCACGTCGGGCTCCGTGCGCTCGGTAGCTTCCTTCGCTGATTCGGTGTCGGCTGCTCCCCTGATGATCTGGCTTCCGGTCGGTTCGTCGGTTTCGCGGATCACACCCGCGCTCTCGTCGACCTCGAATCGGGGATGCAGACTCAACACGGCGGGATACGGATCGGCATCGGGCGGGAGCCGCGAAAGATCGAATCCATCGGGAGCGTCACTGATGCGCTCGTAGAGCGTCTCGAACTGGTCGCGCTGGAGCGGCCGTGTCTCGTCCACGTCACGGTCGAGAAATTCGACGACGATTCGGTGTTCCTGCACGTCGGTGATCTGGAAACGATCCTGAGAGAGTGGTGTGAGCAGAGTCGCATCCTCGGCGAGACCCTCGCACTCGTCGAGGAGCGTGTGCCATGTGACGCTGAACGGCATTACCGGGTGTATCGTCGGGAGACAGGTAAAGCGTGAGGATGGTTCGCTCAGATACCGAGATCGCGGAACGTCCAGTCGTTCGGCAGGTTTGCGTCGAAGCCGGCCTCTTCGACGAGATCACGGATGCGCTGTTCGACTGTTTCGTCCAGCTCGAACGTGTAATCGAATTCCTCGTCCCAGTCGTAGTACCGCGGCATCCCCGGCCAGTGGTCGTCCGTCTTCAGCCCGTAGACGCAATCGAGAAGGTAGCGACGATACGGCATATCGTCACGGGTGATGCGAGGGAGCGTCCCGTCGATCGACTGATCTCTCACCAACGTTTCGAGCAGATCGACCGCCGCGTACTGGTCAGCGTAGAACGCGTGTTCGAGTGTCGGGTTGACGGAGAAGATGTCTTCCGAGGCGCGGGCGCGGAGATGGTCGGCCACCGAGTGGTCGGGATGGCCGATTCCCCACCCGTATGCGTGGACTTCCTCCCGCGCAGTATCGGCCGTATCGGCGGCAGTGACTGCGATGGCATCGAGGTATTCGAGTGCCGCAACTGGAATCGCCGACACACCGTCGGTCAACCGCGTGCGGATCAGATTTCGTCCCACGGCATTCGCGATCGTGGGCGTCACAAGCGGAATCTCGTCATCCGCAGTCGGATCGTGTGCATCGATCACATCCTCGAGGAATTTCCAGCCCGCTGATCGCGCCGCCTCGTCAAGGGCGCCACTAACGCGCTCGTGGTACGGCCAGAACACGTCCCGATATGTGTCGCCACTGGTGTCTTCCTCGAGTGCAGCCGAGAGCGCCGCCTCGAACTCGACGACTGCGTCGTGAAGGGCGTCTCTGTCACCGTCCGAGAACCGGTCGAGTAGAGAATCAAGTTCGGCGATGGACGCGTTTCGTTCGTCGGCTGGCGATGAACCTGTGGATTGTGACTGCTCGAGATCAGCCGAGCCAACGGTTGTCTCTGATTGGACATCGCCACAGTCGTGGAGGCGGAGACGGGTGAGTGTCTCGAACGACCCTCCGCAATCGTCGCACTCGTGAGCCATAGTCCTACTACGGGTATGTGGGCAAAATGCGTTCCTTCTTTGATCAGTGAACTACCCCACCCTACTCAGCCACAGGCGTGGCTTCGTTGAGGGTGGGGTAGTTCACCCAGCCGAGCCGTCGTCACCTCGTACCCCGCCCGCACCAACAACCCCACGGCCTCGCTCTCGAGACCATCGAGACCAAACCCCGAAGCACAGATATCTGTGCCAGCAAAATATATGTGTGCTTAGGGCGTAGCGTAGCGTATGCCTGACGAGCCACTGCCTCCTGACGGCCCCGACGAGTTTCCCACCGAAGCGGAACTACCGGACGATCCGGTAACCATGGCTGATATTGACCCGTTCGCCGTTGCTGACGATGGCTTCGAGGATATCGATGACTTCGCGGCCGCAGAATGGAAACACGAGACCACTGCGAACGAGCGAATTCGCACGGTAATCGATAGAACGACGACTCCGAGATCGGCGGGCGACATCGCAGAGACAGCGCTCGTCTCAGAAACAAAAGCCAGAGCCACACTCAACAAGCTTGCTGCCGAAGGGATTGTCAAACGTCAGCAGACGGACTCCGGAAAACTGTACAGTCGAGACCCGGAGTGGCACCTTCTCAAGCAGATCAGGCGACTCGCCGGGAGCGAAACGCTCGTCGATCAAATCCACCGAGTGAAACAGGAGCTCGCAGCGTACAAAGCCAAATATGACGCAGCCGATCCAGAGGAACTCCTGATTTCAGACAAGGAACTCACCCAGAACGAACTCGACGACGTCTCTCACTGGCGGACAGCAGAACGAGAACTCAGCCACCTCAGAGCGGCATACCGCCTCAAAGAAGCAAAAGAACAGGCAACCACCGTAACTGAACCAAGAGACAGACAGACAGGGGATCAGACAACGGCCCCCGCTGGCGATCAGCCCCAACTCCAGTAATGGGGATGGGGAACGGCTCTCCAATTGATTCAGAAGCAATTGATGAGAGCGTAGAGCAGATACGCCAGCAACTCGGTAACGGAGTCGTCAAGGTCCGATACCGGTATCAGAAAGGTCACCCGTTCAAACAGCGGGAAGGAGAAGATATCAGAGCGGCACGGGTCACTGTCACCCCTGGAATCCACGAGCGAGGTGGATACCTCGATATCCAGTGGTGGGAGAATGGAGACTACAAATACCATTATCGGGAGGACGGACTGGAATTCAGGTTCGGGCGCGAAGGGGCGAATGAAACCACCAGTAAGCCGGTACGGCACTTTCATCCGCCAAGCGATCTCGACGCACACAGGCAATCCTGTATCGGGATCGAACGACCACCGACACTTGTCACAATTGCTGTCCTGAAGACGTGGTGGGCAGCGGTCAGGCGCGGTGATGAGAGTTTGGTGAACGCGCAAAACGGCTTGCCGTAATCGGAGTCCCCTCGAAGTCGTCGCCGAACCGGTCGACGATCTGGCCCGCCTCGTAGCTCACGATCACCACCAGCCTGTCGACTCCGGCGTCGACCACCGTCTCGAAGGCGCACGCGAGTAGGGGTCGCCCCGCCACGTCGACGAGCCCCTTCGGTCGGTCCGCCGTCAGTTCGCCGAGTCGGCTGCCTCGCCCCGCGGCGGGGATGACCGCGTCCATGCCGCGTCCGTCGGCCACTCGACACCTGAGTCCGTCGGTCACTCCCGGTTCAGGCGTGCGCGATAGACCTTCTTCACGGAATTCGCTCAACCGCGCTATCGAGCTCATCGAGAGTCGACCACTCTACGACCCGTTCGCCCACCGCTGTCTCGAGGGCGGCCAAGTGGGACGCGGCTATCCCATTTTCGTACTGCGCCCGCTGTATCTCCGGATCGTCGTACACGCGCTTCAGCAGCCACAACACGTCTCGCACACTCGTCTGCTGTCGATACAGGTAGCCAAGCTCCCAGACGTGACCGCCGTCGAAGTCTTCGATCACGCCGATAACCCACGTCGCCTGCACCGACAACGCCTCGAAGGCCGGCGCCCACAGATCAAGGTCGTCGGCATCGAACCCGAACTCCTCTAACCGGAATGCGACGGCATCCCGCCGATCATTCAACCGAGTACACACGCGTCGACGACGTTCACCGGACTCACCCGATCCACTACCCACTACAAGATACCGACGGCTCGCACGACGCACATCGTCAAACCGGGCCCCGTGGAGCCCGTCCTTGAGTCGCTGGTGTTGCTCGGGTGTGAGAGACAACGTCGCGTCATCGTGGAGTTCGCCATCTACAGGCTGAGAAGGGCGAGTGCCTCGGGGCTTGACCTCGAGGGTGAAGCCCGTCACCACGCCTGATGTACCAGAAATACAAGCTCTTACAAACCACTGTTTCTAAACAATATTCGTGCAGAAATCGCTGACCAGTACTCTGGTGTTTCAATTAGACATCAACGAGGGTAGTCAGCAACTGCTAGATTCTGGACAAGTCGAAGCTCGCCGCGTCGTCAACGAAATCTTCCGCTTAGATGCGCAAGGATACGATTGGGAAACCATCGAAGACGAAGTAGTCGAGCGGTCAAACCACGTCCAAAACACGACGCAGCGGCTCTTCGACAAAGCAACAGACGCACTTGAACGCTACTACGACGAAGACGACTACGGGCATCCTCGACAGAACCACGAGGAATTGTTCCCACTTCGTATGAATCACGGAGAAGGGTACCAACTCTTCGTAGACGAAGAGTCAGAAAGCATCTCGTTCCGTGTGACCGCGCTGAAACGGAACTTCGTCCGAGGAACACTCCAAAGCAGTCAACACTACATCGAGCGTCTAAAAACTGCGTTGACCAACGACGACTGGCGTGTCGGAACTGCAGAAGTCGTGCGAACCCGAAACCGTCACGAACTACACGTCAACGTCACGCACAAGACTGCTGAAGTCGCTGACAAGGAACACGCCAAGACGTTCATCGGTGTGGATGTGAACGAGGATTGCGTTGGATTAGCCGCTGTCACTGGATCAGGCGTGGAAGATTCAGTGGTCATCGAGTATCCAGAAATCAAGAAAGAACGACACGAGTACTTCACAATCCGCAAACGAATGCAGAGCGTCGGGCAAACCACGCTCGAACACGAAATTCGAGACAAAGAAAAACGGTTTGTCCACGACCAACTCCACCAAGTATCACGAGATATCGTGGAGTGGGCAAAGCAATTCGAGAACCCCGTCATCGTCTTTGAAGACCTCAAAGACATGAGAGACGACATCAATTACGGGACTCGAATGAACCGGCGCTTGCACTCGTTGCCTTTCGCACAACTCCAAGACTTCGTGTCGTACAAAGCTGCGTGGAGTGGAATCCCGTCAGAGAAAATTGACCCTGAGTATACGAGTCAGGAATGTGTAGATTGCGGGCATACGACTCGTTCAAACCGTCAGGGCAAGCGGTTCCAGTGCGTGCAGTGTGGGTTCCAAGACCACGCAGATCGGAAAGCGGCGATGCTAATTGGTACGAGAGGTTTGGAGAAGTTGAATCGGGATGTGCCTGCTCTCAACAGCCCTCCAATTGTGAGGGTGCGACGGCATGGCAACGGGCTGAGTGAACCAGCCGACCACGACCCTGTTTCCACCGTTCGAGACTACCAGACCGATGGTGAAACAGGGAGTGTTAGGAATTAATCCGTGGGAAGAAGCCTCGGGGCTTGACCCCGAGGCAGTTCACTGTCGGTCTGTCGGGTCTCGGTACATTCGAATTCGAACGTTCCGAAAAAGGGGAACCGTTTTACTCCCTGCCCAACACCCACGCACTAATGCGACTCTCGGGTGGTCTCCAATGGAACTGATTGACGACGACGGCAACCTCTTTGGCGCCGTCAACGTTATCGACGCGCTCGTTGTCCTCCTCGTCTTGGCGGTCGTCATCGCAGGCGCTGCTCTCGTCTTTAGCGGCGGCGACGCACCCGGACCAGACACCCAAACCACCTACGCCACCCTCGATATGGGCACGCAACCCGCCTACATCGCCGACGCGATTAATGAGGGTGATACCTACGAACCCGACGGCTCCTCCTCGGCCACGATTACGGATGTTCACCTGACTCCTCGTGGGAACGACATCGGCGTCACACTCCGCGTCGCTCTTGAAGGCGAAGTGAATGATGGGACGCTGACCTACGGGAACGCCCCACCGCGTCTCGGCCGCACACTCGCTATCGAAACGAGCCAGTATCAGGTAGAGGGTCAGATCCGTGCCGTTGGAAACAGTAATGCGCTTGCCACTGGGGAGCGACGCGTCATCATCCGTGACACCCTCGACGCCGAAACCGCCTCTGCGGTCACCCCGGGTGACGAGATCCGCTTGGCCGGCCGCACTGTTGCAACCATCGACGATGTGGCGACCTACGCGACGAACGGATCTGGACAGACCCGACTCCTCGCCGAGACGACGCTTGCGACGCACCGAGAAGATGGGTATGCCCGCTTCGGTGGCGTTCGTCTCCAACGCGGACAGTCACTCACACTCCCTGCTGATGACTACACCATTGAGGGAGATGTCGAGCGCACCAACGGTGATGGGCTGGGCGAGACCGCCACCCGGAACGTCACGCTTCGCATGACGGATGTGCGTGAAGACACCGCTGATTCGATTGAGCCAGGGATGATCGAAGGCCCGGCCAATGACCCGGTTGCAGAGCTCACCGATGTGGACACAGAACCATCGCTCATCATCGCCACCGGTGATGACGGGAGTGTCAACGTCGCTGACCATCCGATCAACCGCGACGTGACGATCACGGCACAGTTCCAGGTCCGAGAAACTGCGACGGGCGTCCTGTTCAAAGGCGACCGACTCCGCGGTGGCACGACTGTCACCCTCGATCTGGAGACGAGAATTATCGAAGTCGAGGTGGTGAGCGTCTCCAGATGACTGACTGCGGCCGGTCTCTCTCCATCTCCCCTGTGCTCTCTCAGCGGCACTCGAAAGCGAGGTGTAGCGTATGACGGCTCGCTCGACGGAGGAGCCTGACGCATCTCCTCGCGATGTGTCGGACGACACGCCGGCCATGCTGGCCGGCTCTCGTGTGGCGTCAGCTGTGCGGGCCGTAAGTGACCGTGTCGGTTTGTGGGTGCGTACCTCGGCGCTGTTTCAGTGGCTCACCGCTGAACCCGATCCCGAAGTGATCGTGATCGACCTTCGGGAGACGTGGACGGTCGGGCCGTTCTTGCGTATCTTGGACTGGATGATCGAGCGACTTGTCGATAGTGCAGCCGATTCTCGCGCCGTCGACATTGCCCAGCGCGGGGCCACCGCGACGTTCGCCGCGCCGCTTCGGGCGGCCGGACTCGGCGTCGCCACACTGGGTGCCGCCGTCGCGATCAGCAGTCTCTTCGGTGGCGTCTCGACAGTGCGTCTGGTTGTGGGCCTCGGACTCGCTGTTGGGGGACTGCTCGCGATGCAAGATACGCGTGACTGGGCAACACTCCGGGAGACGCGTCCCGTCACACTCGCCATCGCTGCGCTTGAGCCACCAGCCCCTCCGAATACTGACAGTGACGACACAAACGGACAGCCGCCTGCCGACTCGGGTGAGAATTCGACTCGCTCCATGGCTGACGATGCAGACGACTCAAATTTCCCGTCCTCGGACTCGTTGAAAGCGACTGAGGCGTCGGATTCGGACGACTGTTGACTACTCCAATCGAGAATCTGTATCGCTTAAGTAGCCGGCTCAATCCACATGAGATAGTGAATTCTACGGATATCGCGGTCGCAATCCTCGCGGGGGTCGTCCAAGGTGTCGTCGAGTGGCTCCCCGTGTCCAGTCAAGGCAACCTCGCGTTAGTGCTGACGGCGGTCGGTACTGAACCCGATGTCGCACTCCAACTTGCGCTGTTCTTACAGGTGGGGACGACCCTCTCTGCAGCGACGTACTACCGCGACGAACTCCGGACAGTCCTCGCCGCAGTGCCGGACTGGCGACCGCGAGCAGCCTACGAGGGTGAGAATGCGATCGCCTCGTACATCGTGATCGCCTCGTTCATGACCGGCCTCGTGGGGATCCCGCTCTACATCTTCGCCGTCGATCTGGCTGGCCAACTCACTGGTGGCGTGTTTATCGCTGTCATCGGACTGTTGCTAGTTGCAACCGGACTCTTGCAGCTCGCGTCTGAATCCGTCTCGATGGGGGCAAACAAAGCGCCAACATTCGCGGATTCGATCCTTGTCGGCGCCGTTCAGGGGATCGCGATCCTCCCCGGCGTTTCGCGATCGGGGATGACCACGAGCGCCTTCCTCTTTCGCAGCTATGAGGCGCCAACCGCGTTTCGACTTTCGTTTTTGTTGTCGATCCCAGCCAGCCTCGGCGCAGCGGCACTCACACTACTCAGTGCTGGGGGACTCCCGGGGATCAGTCCCACGGCTGCGTTCGTCGCGCTTGCTGTCAGTGCGATTGTTGGCTACCTCACCATCGACGCGCTCATGCGGATCGTCGAGCGTGTCCCGTTCTGGGCGGTCTGCTTCGGACTTGGCGGGTTAGCGATTGTCGGGGGTGGTGTCGTGTCGATCTTGACCTCCACCCCGGCCTGAAGGGGTCACCAGACTGGTTCGCTTTTGATTGCCTGCAGGCACAGTCTGACAACGACGTGGTAGTCAGTTGGACAGCTCTCTCGTTGCCCTTCACACCAAAATCAGTCAGTCATTCGTGAGACGGTCCCGTGTGAGCACCTCACCGGGCGCTGTCGTCGCACCAACGCCCATCGTGACGCCGGCGTTCAGCGACGTGTTGATCCCCGTCTTCGCGTCGTCGCCGACGATCACGCCGAGCTTTCGCCGACCCGTGTTGACCCGGTCGCCTTTCACGGTCAGCCGAACATTCTCGTCGTCGTGGCGCAGGTTCGCGACGTTCGTCCCGGCGCCGACGTTCACGTCGCGACCCAGTATCGAATCGCCGACGTAGGACAGGTGACCGACCGATGTGCCGGCCATGAGTACCGAGTTTTTCACCTCGACCGAGTGACCCACATGACCGTCTGGACCCACGACGGTCGCCCCCCGAATGTAGGCGTTCGGTCCGACTGCTGCACCCTCACAGATCAAGGCTGGCCCCTCCACGTACGCACCCGATCGAACACGGGCGCCTGCCTCGACGACGACAGCTCCCTCTAGGTGCACACCCTCCTCAACGGTCCCGTCGAGTTGCTGGTTGTCCCAGTTGCCGAGGACGACCTCGGTCGCCTCCAACAGCTCCCACGGCCGCCCAACGTCGAGCCACGTGCCCGCATACGATGCGACCGCAATCTCGCGGTCGTCAGCAAGGAGCAACTCGAGCGTGGTCGTGATCTCGTACTCACCCCGCTCGCTTTCGGGTGTTCGATCGATGTACTCGAAAACGTCCGGCTCGAACGCGTAACAACCGACGTTGGCTAGCGATGTCGGGGGATCTGCGGGCTTCTCGATGATACCCGCAAGGACATCACCATCGATGCCATTCTCGCTCGTCGTCGAAATAACACCGTACGACTGTGGGTCGTCGACGACCGTAGCGGCGACTGCAGTCCCACCCGCGTCGGCTAGCGCCCGCGGCAGTTCGGGATCAACGAGTACGTCGCCGTTGAGTACGATAAACCGGTCGTCGACGACTGACTCGGCCTGCGCGACGGCATCGGCCGTCCCTCGCGCCTCTCCCTGCTCGACGTAGTGAACGGGGCGATTGCGATACGAGTCACCGATCGTCTCGCGGATCAGGCCGCCGCGGTAGCCAATCACGACGACGAACTCGTCGACGACCTCGTACGCGGCGTCGAACACGTGTTCGAGTAGCGAACGGTCGCCGACCGGAAGCAACGGTTTCGGTCGCCGATCTGTCAGTGGTCGCATCCGCGTTCCACGACCCGCCGCGAGCACGACTCCGTACATATCTGGGTGCGACGACGGGACGAGGTAAAGCCGCTCTGATCGTCGAAGACAGCTCACGCCCCGATCGCATCGGTGTGTGCCCACCCACAAATCCGATCGGAGAGAGCCGCACGAGAAACGCAGAGCTTTAACGAAAAATTGGCTTTGTTGAAATCCTCTTTTTCAGACATATCCTCTCTCGAAACAGCTGTTCGCTGATGGCTGCTGACTGACCATTACGTGATCTCGTCAATCAGCTCAAACCCATTTTTGAACCGCACACGATTCTCGAACCCGTGGGCGTCGAGTGTCGCAACAACCGCCTCGCCGGCGTCGATGTCGGTCGTCACGATACAGACCAGACCGCTATCCGCTTCGAGCCTTTCAACTGCGGCCGCAGCAAGCGCGGTGTCAGCCTTTTCGATCCGATCCTCGCTTCTTTTCGAGGATCGAGCGATGTACGACCGAACGTCGTCCATCACTTGTGACACGGTGCCGTTCGTGTAGTCAGGCTCGTCGGCGACTGTAACCCAACCGGCATCAATGGCGCTATTGATCGGAGTCTGGCCCGGTGTACTTCGCCTCGGCGCACCACCGAGCTCGTCGTAGACCCGCTGCGGAATGACGAATGTGAGAGCGTTCCGTTGAGCAAAGCGTTCGAGAGCAGTGTACTTGTTGTTCTGTTGCCGACCACAGGCGATGAACAAACCTGTATCCGCTATCCAAGTCACGGAATCCTGCAACGGGTCGAACGTCTCACTCATCGCTCTCGTAGTCAGCCTTCGACCGGCGGATTCTCGTTGGCATCCCGAATCTCGTCGAAGTAGGGATCAACCGGCTCCATGTCGAGGACGCCGTCTCGTAGTGCCTGTAACACGGCAATTGCGAAGGCGTGCTGAAGGTCGAGTTCCCGGGCTGCAACTCGCTCCGACATGTTCCCGTTGGCGTACGGTATCGCATACGTGAGGGCGGCAGCGAGCTTTCCGAGACCGTCTCTCTCGATGAGGAGATTGAGGTCCTGATCCCGAGACGATCGGCCGAACGCTTCGATGAGCGTCGGCGTGATCGTATACTCGTCTCCCCCGAGATTTGCCGAGAGAGTGATCGGGACTGCTGAATACGTGTGTGTTTTCTGGCCCTCATCTCGAGTGAGGACCTTGAGCTCAACGAGCGAGCCGGCATCCGAATACGCTGTCGTCCGGGGAATCTCCAGTTCATCGACAATGTCGTCGATAGTGACCTCCTCTTGCCGGAGCACGAAGGTGTAGAGCCGTGCCAGTCGTGGCTCTTCCAGCAGCTGTGCAACTGACAGCAGGCCGTTGACGGCGCGTTCGGGGTCTCCAGCTGCCTTCGACATACAATTCATAATTCATGTACTATATAATAGTGTTTGGGGTTGCCCAATCGGACGAGATACTTCGGAAACCCTGTGCCGAGCGATTCGTGAGTCCTCTGTATTGACCGCAACCGGGGCAGAATATATCACCTACTGAGGATTTCAACAGAGCCGAAAAATTCGAGGCGAAAGCCTCGCCCTTCACAGTAGTTGCCGAATCGGCCCGTATCAGTCACCGATCAGGTGTGAACAACGGTCTTCAGTTATATACGTAATAAAGAGATATATAAATAGAATACACCGAGTTTGATGACCAGTATCCTCGATATGAGACGTGTTGTGAGGTTCGGCAACTACTGTTTAGCGCGGGGAGGATGTCAAAGATAACAAGGCGAGTGCCTCGAGGCTTTCCCCCAAGGCGGCTCACACCCGATTAACTGCTCGCTCGACCAGCTCGTAAGCCGTCTCGAACAGCGCCTCGGTATCGGCTTCCTCGCGTGCTTCGGCTGTCACTCGCACCAGCGGCTCGGTGCCGCTCGCACGCACGAGGAACCAGCCTGCGTCGGTCTCCACGCGAATCCCGTCACGTGTCGAGATGTCGTCGAACTCCGCGGCCGCGATCTCGGTGACGGCCTCGACAACTGTGCTCTTCGAATCTGTCCGCACCGACTCACGCCGGATCGGATATGTGGGCAGCTCGTCGACAAGCGCCGCGAGCGATCCCTCCTGAACAACGAGCGCGGCGAGTACAAAGGCGGCGAGTGGCCCGTCCGGACACTGGGTGTGTTCAGGGAAAATCCACGCGCCGCTCGGCTCACCACCGAAGACGACGTCTGGTTCTTCGGTCGCGGCCGCAACGTATGCATCCCCCACAGGCGTATAGGTCACCTCAGCACCCACGTCTGCGACCGCGTCCGCGACCAAGAGGCTCGTGTCGACTGGTACGGCCACGCGGTCACCCGCTTCGGCCTCGCGACGAGCGAACAACGCGAGCAGCGCGTCGCCGGAGACGAACTGTCCGTGTTCATCGATCGCCATCAGTCGATCAGCGTCCCCGTCGTGAACCAGCCCCAGATCCGCGTCGGTCGCCCCAACAAGTTTGCAAGCCGTCTCGCAGTGTTCGGCTGTCGGCTCGCTCGGCCGGCCGGGGAACCGTCCATCACGCTGGCCGTTGAGCGTCTCGACGGTACACCCCGCGGCGTGGAGTGCGTCGGCAGTCACGCGGCCGACACCGTTACCGACGTCGACGATGACGGACAGATCGTCGGGCAGCGATACCGCTGCGTGAAGTGCGCGCTCGTGTTCGTCACGAGGGCTTTCACCCTCGCGTCCGTCGGTGACACGACTGACTGTCCCGATCGCGTCGTGGGACGCGGCCGCGAACTCGCCCTCACGGACGATCTGGGCGATGCGATCGTTGCGCTCGTCATCGAACGCACGGCCCGAGGCGGTCCAGAGCTTGATCCCGTTGTCGGACGGGGGGTTGTGCGAGGCGGTGACGACGACGCCCGCATCTGCGTCCTCACGATCTACTGTCCGCGCGACCGTGGGTGTCGACTGTACGCCGACATCCGTAACGTCGCCGCCACACTCCGTGATCCCCGCGGTGAGCGCCCGGGTGAGCATGCGCCCGCTTGCGCGAGCGTCACGGCCGACCACGACTGTCTCGGCGCCGTCAGTCACAAGTGCCCGCCCCACGTCAAGTGCGAGATCGGCCGTGATCGTCTCGCCGACCGGACCGCGCACGCCGCTGGTTCCGAACATACGCTCGCGGTCGGTGGCCGTACCAAAGACGATTCTGGAAGCGCCGTCCATACGCCTGAAGATGGCAACGGCTCAGGCCATCACCGAACACCGACCGAAACCGATGCTCCCCGAGACGACGGCCCCAATTTCGGAAGCTGTTCGACGTGTTCATCGACGTGGGGACGACAATCTCCACCTCGTCGTTGGCTCCATCACAATTGACGCGCTTATACTAGGGCAAGGCGGAAACCCACCCTTTCAGGGTGAGAGAAAGATGATTTGCTTGGAATTTGCTCTGCTGACATCCTATTCTTCAGACACATCATCGACTGAACCTGCTGGTCGCTGAAGAGTGCGAAATAAAATATAGGCCATACTAACAGGACCTAGCGGCTGGCCATCATCTAAGTGTACTGTACCCGGCTTCACTACAACTAATCCCGTCTGAAACTGCTGTAATTGTAGCGACCCCCGTGTCAATACACTACTGGCCAGAGTGCGAAATATGTACCCTGTATTGACCGCAACCGGGGCAGAATACATCACTTGCTGAGGATTTCAACAAAGCAGCGGAGATATATTCACACGATCCTGTTCTCTAGATTTGAAATCAACGGTTCTATCGTTGTTCCTGTGCTCTTTGGGCAATTCTTTCCGCTGAGGTGTGGTCTGTGGTGTTCACTCCACAGTCACACTCTTCGCGAGATTTCGGGGTTTGTCGATCGACCGCCCAAGCTGGTTCGCGACATGATACGCGACCAGCTGTAACTGCGTGTTCGCAAGCAGTGGCAACACACTCGGATGTGCATCGGGCAACTCCAGCGTGTGGTCAGCGTACTCAGAGACTCCCGTACTGCCGTCCGTTACTGCGATGACCGGCGCATCGCGCGCTTCGACCTCCTTCACGTTGCTCACCGTCTTCTGCGCCGCTTTATCATCATCGGTGACGACGGCGATCACTGGTGTATTCTCAGTAACAAGCGCAAGCGTTCCGTGTTTGAGCTCACCAGCGGCAAGTCCCTCGGCGTGTTCGTAGGTGATCTCTTTGAACTTCAGCGCCCCCTCGAGAGCAACCGGATGGTTTGTGTTCCTACCGATGAAGAAGTAGCCGTTCTGGCCGACGTACTCCTCGGCGATTGCCGCGGCAGTCGATTCATCGAGTACCTGTTGGATAAGCCCCGGCAAATCACGAAGCGCTTCGAGTCGCTCTCGCGATGCCGTCGACCCGTTTTCACACAGATGTTCGACGAGCAGCGAAAGTGTCACCACCTGACTCGTGAACGTCTTCGTCGCGGCCACACCGATTTCCGGACCAGCTCGGATATAGAGTGCTTCATCACATTCTCGTGCGGCTGTTGAGCCCACCACGTTCGTGACAGCTACCGTTTGTGCACCCCTATTCTTGGCTGCTCGTAGGGCAGCGAGTGTATCAGCGGTCTCGCCACTCTGTGTGACCCCGATGACAAGCGCATCACCGACCGGGGGCGTCTGTGTCGCGTACTCGCTTGCGAGAAACGCCTGTGCCGGGATACCCATCGCTTGGAACCGTTGGGCGCCGACGAGGGCTGCGTGATACGATGTCCCACAGGCCACAAGCTGGACTGTTTGTGGCGAGTCTATCGCATCTACGTCAGTGAGTTCGACAGTCCCGTCGAGCTGATTAATCCGGCCCGATAGACACTGTCGGAGCGCGGTCGGTTGCTCGTTGATCTCTTTGAGCATGTAGTGGTCGTACCCACTCTTGCCCGTGTCTTCGATATCCCAGTCAACAGTCCTCACTGACTTCTCGACGAGTGTTCCCGCAGTATCACGCACGGAAAACCCGTCGGCAGTCATCCGCACTGTCTCACCGTCGTCGAGGTATACGACTTGCTCAGTAAACTGCAGAAAGGCCGGAACGTCACTCGCCAGATAATATCCGTCGTCGCCAACACCGAGCACGAGCGGGGAGTCGTTTCGTGCTGCATAGATTGCGTCTTCACTTCCGAACACGACAACGATCGCGTAACTCCCCTCAAGTCTGGAGACTGCCCGCTGGAAGGCGGTCTCCGGATCGACGCCGTCAGCGAGGTATTGTTCAATGAGGTGCGGAATGACCTCGGTGTCGGTGTCGCTCGAGAAGGTGCGCCCAGCAGCTTCTAGCTCGTCTTTGAGTGTTTGGTAGTTCTCGATGATTCCGTTGTGGACGACTGCTACATCTCCGGTCTCGCCGGTATGCGGGTGCGCGTTGCGGTCTGTCGGCGGACCATGGGTGCTCCAGCGTGTATGCCCAATACCGATCGAGCCCGTCGGAGCGGCCGTCTCGATCGCCGTTTCGAGGTTTTCGATCTCACCGGCTCGCTTGCGGACATCAATCCCGCCGTCGCTTACAGCGATTCCCGAAGAGTCGTAGCCACGATACTCTAACTGGTTTAACCCGGCCATCAACACTCGTGTGGCGTCTCCCGTCCCGACGTAGCCGATAATCCCACACATTAGCGGATCACCTCCCCTTCTCCGATGTTCGTGCGCACCTGCACTCCATCACCAACAGTTGCGTTCGGCCCGATCAGTACGCCGCCACACAGCGTTGCTCCACTGTGAATCTGTGCTCGATCTGCGATGACTGCGCCGAGGCGTCGGTCCGGATGGACCGTCGTCTGAATGTGGACGGCAGCCGGGCCACCGGCAGCAGTGACACCCGCTTCGATATGGGCTTGTTGTCCAGTGACACAATCACTGAGCGTCGTGTTCGGGCCGACGCGCGTGTCGTCGTCCAACACCGATCCCTCAACGACCGTGTTCGCTCCAATCGTGACGTTCCGACCGACAACCGTGTTCGGCCCGACTACGGCTCCGGGTCCAATGACCGCTTCATCATCGATGACAACGGGTCTCCGCAGCGTCACCGTCGAATGCACGCGAGCGCCTTCCGCGATCCAACAATCCGTTTGCTCTGTCGAGTGCTCCCCAGCAGGTCGGCCCCACTCCCGCTCCAAGAGTTGCTGGGAGGCTTCCAGCAGGTCCCACGGATACGTCGCATCTGTCCAGAATCCCTCTGTCCGGACACCGGTGACTGTCAACTCCGAGTCCGCAGCTGCCGCTGCAACGACCGTGGGAAGCGACAGTGAGCCCTCCACGCGCGGCGCCTGTCCAAGCACATCGAAGAAGACAGGATCGAACGCATACACCCCGGCGTTCAATAGCTCATAGTCGCCATCAGTCGGTCGTTCGACCAGATCGATAACCTCTCCATCGTTAGTGAGTTCGACGGCGCCATACTGGCTCGCCGCCTCGGTTCGAACGACACCAATTGTGGCGATCGTTGCGGCGTCGCGATGGGCTTCGATGACATCGTCAACAAGGTCTGGGTCGACGAGTTGGTCACCGTTCACGACGACGAACGGTTCGGCAAGGGCGTCACGCGCTTGGAGTAGGGCGTGACCGCTTCCAAGTTGTTTTGCCTGATGGTGATATTCGAGTTGCTTGCCTCGATACGTCGGTCCGAATCGATCTTGGACTCGATCTCCGTGATAGCCGATAACGAGATGAATCTCATCGATCCCGTTGGCGATCAACCCATCAAAGACGTGCTCGAGGATGGGTCGGCCACCAACTGGAAGCAATGGTTTTGGACGGTTTGCGGTGAGTGGCTGCAGTCTACTTCCCTCTCCGCCCGCAAGAACGACGGCTGTTGTGAGTGTCATTGGTGGGTAGTGCCGTGTTGTAATGACGATCGACCAGTCGACGTCCGACCGCGGTCAGGTACGATCTGTCGCTGAATGGGTGACTGCTCCCACCGCTTTGAGGCGCTGGTGTTCCCGGATAGGACCGTGTGGCCGCCAGCAGGTGCTCTGCGATTTCGGCGGATATGTGGAGGACTGAGATGGTGCTGTCGTCCGTCCGTTAAGAACGAGGACAGTAGACCCACTCGTGTTGGGTGGTCGACGGCGCGCATGGCCGGGCATATTGGCCACCTGAATAAAAACGTTCGCGAAGCAGTCACCGCCTCCCGCATCTCTGATGGACACCTCACCACCAATCGTCCGCCATCGACGATTGCGGTGCTCGGTCTACACGTACTAGCTGATCGGTGGTTCGAGATCGGCTGGTCGCGCCACTCGATAGAACCGAACATACCGCACAAAAACGCGCCAGCAGACAACCGCCACGGCCGCGCCAACCGCATTGACACCCATATCTCCGAACGCGAACGTTCGCGATGGGAGTCTCGACTGTAGCAGTTCGATCGTTACCCCGAACCCAACAGCACACACGAAGACAACAACAAACACCTGCCACTCTGATAGGTGAGAGTCCTGGAGTGCATACGCGAGCATCACCGCGAGACAGGCGTACGCAAGGAAATGCAGCCAGTCCGAGTAGGGGAACAGCCCAAGCGGTCCCGTCTGGAACGTTCCAGTACCGGGTCCCGCTTGGATCGAGTAATACAGAATAATCCCTGCAACCGTGAAGACGGCACCCCACCGGATCCAATGTGGAAGCACTGGGAGCCGTAGTCGACGCATGCGTATTGGTTCGGTTGCTACTGTACTGGTATGAACGTGTTCACTCGTTCTCGAAGAGCCTGTCGACGATCGTCTTGATAGTGCATCTTTGACTCATAATGACCACAAGGCGGAAACCCGCGTCTTTAGGCGCGGGAGGAAGCCGATAATCCATTACACGAACCATACCCAATAGCAGGCTGACTCCCCCACGTCAACACAACCGTTATAAGAACTCCCTACCTTATATGAAGTACAGATGGTGAAGGATTCACGGACTCGAACCGTTCCCATCAAACTCGATGTGGACGAGAGTGCCGCTACCCTTCTCCACCAGACAACCGATCACTTCCTTGACGCCGCCAACTACGTCGTAGACGTAGCGTGGGAACCAGACTGGAAAATCACCAGCAAACAGAAACTCCACGAGCAAACGTACTACGACGTTCGAGACGACTCACCGCTCCCGGCCAACCTCGTGCAAGCCGCACGGAACCGCGCCGCAGAAGCCGTCAAAGGCGTTATCGAACGCTGGAAGGAAGGCAAGAAAGCTTCGAAACCACACTTCACGTCACGGTTCGCCAGCTATGACGCACGAACCGTCACCGTCAACGACGACCACGCCACGCTCGCCACCATCGACGGGCGAGTCACCGCAGAGTTTGTCCTCCCCGATGAACAGCGTGACACGCCACACTCGGCGTACCTGTTCAACGAAAATCACGACGTGAAGGGTGCTACACTCCACTACGACGAGGTTGAGGACTGTTTCTATCTTCACGTGCGGACAAAGCCCGCCGTGGAGAACGATGATACCGAACAAGGCGATACCAAGCACGTTTCCGTCCTTGGTGTTGACCTCGGCATCACAAACATCGCAACCACCTCAACCGGCACGTTCTGGAGTGGCGGCGAACTTAACCACTGGCACCGAGAGTACGAGAAGCGACGGGGCGACCTACAACAAACCGGGACTCGATGGGCACACGAGAATGTTCAACGAGTCGGTCGAAAACAAACCGGGCGCTTCGAGCAGCTGCTTCACACGATCTCGAACGAACTCGTGGAGGAAGCTCTTAAAAACGACTGTACGCACATCGTGTTTGAGCAACTCAAAGGCATCCGCGAACGCCTCCCGCACGCGAAAGCGGTTCACAAGTGGGCGTTCCACCGACTCTACGAGTATGTCACGTACAAAGCCGAGTCTGAAGGACTTGAGGTGAAGCAGATTAACCCGGCGTACACGAGTCAGCGTTGCTCGAAGTGTGGATTCACGCACGAAGATAACAGGCCGACACAGAATGGTCAGGATGTGTTCGGTTGTCTGAAGTGCGGGTACGATGTTCATGCGGATTACAATGCGGCGAAGAATATCGGTCTGAAGTATCTCCGCGACCAGCAAAAGTCTGGTCGCGGAGGCGCACCCGTAGGCGTGCGCTTGAACAGCGGGACGTTGAACGTGAATGGCGAGTATTCGCCTACCGCGCTCAGCGGGTAGAACGGGAGTCCACGCTGAATGCCACGCCCTTCAGGGCGTGGTAGCTTACTGTTACTGAGCGTGAATGAGAGAATGTATGCTACTGCTCAAGGCTGAATCTCCCTCAACGAAAGCGAATCCTACCCTGATCCTGTATGCCAATATTGCCAGCTATCCGACTTACAGCGTAGGTGGCTAGAGTGAAAGTAGAGCAATACACACGAGAGATGTGTCGTTCAGAATGATTTTCTCTTTTTGTCTGACGCAGGTTAATACGTACTGAGTCGTATAACCCAGTATCCGATGATTAACCAGAGAGACGTTCAAGTTAGGTATCCTGAAACACAGCAGCGACTATCGCAATCTCACCGCACTCGTCTGAGGAACACCCAATGAAGCTTGCAACAATCGGTGTCGGTAACGCCGGGAGCAAGCTCATCGACCAAATGATCGAATTTGAGTTCGAAACGGGCCGCAACCTCTGTCGGCATGCACTCGTGATTAATACGGCTCGGACGGACCTCGCAAAACCACAACACATTGACGAGGAGCGCCGCGTATTAATCGGTGATACCCATCGAAAAGCCCGTGGTCACGGCGTTGGTGGAGATGCCGAAATTGGTGCAGAGGTCGCAAAAACGGACATTGACGAAATTAGACGCGTCTTCGACGACGTCGAGATTCACGAAGTCGATGCCGTTCTCGTCGCAGCTGGTCTCGGTGGGGGTACCGGCAGCGGTGCCGCACCCGTCGTTATCGACGAGTTGCAAAAGATGTACGACGAACCAATCTACGGCCTTGGCGTACTGCCCGGGACCTACGAAGGCGGCCGACCAGCACTCAACGCTGCCCGCTCGCTACAGTCATTCGTCAACAAGGTAGATAATTTCATTGCGTTCGATAACGACGCGTGGCGCTCCCGTGGACAGACGATAGAGCAGGGATACGAAGAGATGAATGAGGAGCTCGCAACACGAATTGTCACACTTCTCGCAGCCGGTGAAGTTGATGAATCCGAGGTCGGTGAAAACGCGATGGACTCCAGTGACATCATGCGCACGCTTGATACGGGCGGTGTGTCTTCAATCGGATATGCATCGACTGACGTTTCCATCACGAAAGAAGGGTTGTTAGCAAAATTCAACGAATCTGAGGAAGTTCAGAGTGAATCGACTGATGCCGCAAAAATCAAAGGACTGGTTCGCCGCGCAACAAACTCACGTCTGACCGTTCCGTGCGACGTGTCTAGTGCAGATCGTGCGCTTATCGTTTTTGCTGGCCCACCAGAAGTTATCTCACGGAAAGGTGTTGAGTCCGCCCGAGAATGGCTCGAACAAGAAGCTGACACTGTTGATGTGCTCGCCGGTGACGACCCCCGACCTGACTCTTCGACCCTTGCCGCAGTTGTATTGCTCTCAAACGTCACCGACACGCCACGAATCAGCGAGATACAGAACCAAGCAGTCGATGCACAGAACAAGATTCAAGAACAAGACGCGGTCCGCGAAGAAGAGATTCAGTCGTTGATTACGGATGACGACAATGATCTGGATCCGATCGTCTGAGTGGATGGTTAAACGACTATCCACCTCTCGTACTCAGACAGGTGGTTCGAGTCTACCGGTGAGTCAATGAAAATTGCGTTTATCGGCGTTGGTAGCTGCGGGACCCGAGTCGTTGACCAATTGGTCCGTGCTGAACGTGATACAGGGCGATCAGTGACTGATGAGAATGTTCTCACGTTCAACACCGAATCACGAGCGTTCAATCACACAACAGCACTCGCTGCTGACCAGCAGGTACTCATAGGCGATACGCATCCTGCAGTTACTCGACGAGACTCAAGCAAAGATAACACGGGTGGTGACGAAGAATCTCGCTTTGTTGGCAAGAAGATGACTGAAGCAGGTTCATCCACAACAAAAGATCCACAAAACACTATCCCAAGTACTGACGAAGGCCCAGACAGATTAACGACTGACCTCACCGAATATGGTGTAGGTGGTGACCCAGAAATAGGTGCACAAGTTGCCCAAGCAGATCGACCAGAGATTCATCGGGCACTTGACCGTATTGATGAGACAGAAGTTGCGGCGACGATGCTTGTGGTCGGCCTTGGTGGCGGAACTGGATCTGGTGTTGGCAGCGTTCTTTTAGAAGAACTTCAATCGATCTATGAAATGTCTGTGTACACACTCGGTGTCCTTCCTGCTGGCACAGAGTCCGAATGTCGGGCGCTGACGGCGGCTCGTGGGCTCCGTACGATGGTTCCACGTGCAGATTCTGTTTTTCTTGTCGACAACGACGCGTGGTGTTACAACACTGATACCGTTGCTGATTGCTATAACTCGATTAATACAATGACTGTAGAGCGACTGTTGAGTATTTTTGGTGCAGGCGAGCGCGACCCCGGGTCTGTATCCGAGATACGGATCGATTCTGCAGACATCAAAAGAACGCTGGATGTTGGTGGTGTTGCGACAATCGGCCGGAAGACAGTTGATATCGAGATCGAGAGCGATGGGCTTTTTGCCCGGATTCTTCGGCTACTTGGTCGTTCTTCAACAACCGAAGACACGCCTGTTGATGCGTCCACAGTAAAAAATCTCATCAGCCAAGCAGTTCAGTCAAAAATGACACTACCGTGCGATATCACCTCAGCAGATCGTGTGCTTATCATCCTAACTGGACCGCCAGACACGATCTCACGGAAGGGATTCGAAACCGGGCGATATCTTCTTGAAGAGGAAACCGAGACCGTTGAAGTTCTTGCCGGCGATGAGCCGGTACAGGATGCTACAGAACTCACAGCAACGGTGCTTCTCTCAAACGTGACGACAGTCCCACGGATCAACCAACTACAGCGTCAAGCAGTTGCTGTACAAGAAAAAACCAGTAGAGGCGATAACGCGACAACGCCCTCCAATACCGAACGTGTCGATACAGCGTCCTTCGACGGTCGAGAGCCTAACCAGTCGAATTCAGACGGAGATACAACGAGTTATGAGTTTGATTTCGGCGGAACTGACAGAGACACTAAAAGCCAGTGAGATGCCGTCCCCAAACCACAAGGGGTGGCGAACCGGTAGTGGTTCGCACGGCGATGACATGGAGTCCGAAGGGGCCTCATTGACCGGGCCACAGTCCTACGAGGGAGACAAACGAGAGTTCCCCCGGTGTGTCGCCGGTTCCCTCCGAGTGCGGGTTGGAACCGAAGGGAGACAACCGTTCGAATCCGATGGTCGGATGCCTCCGTCTTCAGGCGGAGGAGGAGGGAAATCGGCCATCTCAATCTAATTTTAGAAAAACAGCTGTATTAAACACCGGGGAAAAGATATTACGATGGGATCAGTTATCATACAATCATGAAAGCGGTCCTCCTCGGCGTCGGACAGGCGGGCGGGAAGCTCACGACCGCGCTCGCTGAGTTCGACGTCGACGCCGGCTACGGTGCGGTGCTCGACGCGCTCGCGGTGAACACCGCGTCGGCAGACTTAGAGCCCCTCCCGCTCGACACGGTCCTCGTCGGTCAGTCCCGGGTGAACGGACACGGCGTCGGCGGCGACAACGAGCTCGGCGCCGAGGTGATGGAGGAGGACGCGGTCGAGGTGCTCGACGCGCTGGCGCCGAAGGTGAACGCCGACGCCGAGGCGCTGTTCGTGGTCGCGGGGCTCGGCGGCGGCACCGGCTCCGGCGGCGCACCGATACTCGTCCGCGAGCTGAGCCGCGTGTACGACGTGCCGGTGTACGCGCTCGGAATTCTCCCCGGCCGCGACGAGGGGGCGATGTATCAGGTGAACGCCGGGCGGTCGCTGAAGACGCTCGTCCGCGAGGCGGACGCGACGATCCTGCTCGACAACGACGCGTGGCGCTCCTCGGGGGAGTCGGTCGAGGGCGGCTACGCGGCGATCAACGCCTCGATGGCCAAGCGGGTCGGGCTCCTGCTCGCGGCCGGCGAGTCGGTCGAGGGCGTCGCGGAGTCGGTCGTCGACACGAGCGAGGTGATCAACACGCTGCGCGCCGGCGGCATGGCCGCGGTCGGCTTCGCGTCCGCGCCCGCTGCCGCGGACGCCGAGGAGAACGTCACGACCGTGATGAGCGCGATTCGGAGCGCGGTGATGACCGGGATGTCGCTCCCGAACGCGACCGAGGCGGACACCGCCCTCGTCGCCATCGCGGGCGATCCCGACCGGATCTCCCGGAAAGGCGCGGAGAAGGCGCGCAAGTGGCTCCAAGAGGAGACCGGGTCGATGGAGGTGCGCGGCGGCGACTTCCCGCTCGACTCCGACCGGGTGGCCGCCCTGGTCCTCCTCGGCGGCGTCGAGCGCTCGCGCCGCGTCGAGGAGTTCCTCGAACGCGCGCGGCAGGCGGTTCGCGACGAGCCGGAAGGCCACATCGACCCCACAGAGGCGTTCCGAAACGACGAGCTCGACGACCTCCTGTGAGGTCCGGGTCCCGGGCCGTCCGCTCGCGAGACAGGTTCCGCACCTTTTTGGTTCCGCCCGGTGGAGTCGTTTCCGATGAACAACCCGTGGGACGACTGGGACCACGTGCTGAAGGTCGACCCGGACAAGGAGCTGCACGGGGACGACACCTTCGAGGACGTCTGCCGGACCGGGACCGACGCGATCGAGATCGGCGGGACCCTCGACGTCACCGCGGAGAAGATGACCCGCGTCGTCGACGCCGCCGCCGAGTACGACGTGCCGCTCTACCAGGAGCCGTCGAACCCGGGCGTCGTCATCGACTCGCCCGCCCTCGACGGCTACCTGATTCCGACTGTGTTCAACGCCGGCGGTCCGTTCTGGATCACCGGCGCGCACAAGGAGTGGGTCCGCATCGACGACCTCGACTGGAGCCGGACGCACACGGAGGCGTACATCGTGTTGAACCCCGAGGCGTCTGTCGCCCAGCTGACCGATGCCGACTGCGACCTCAGCGCGGACGACGTGGAAGCGTACGCGAAGGTGGCCGAGCGCATGTTCGGTCAGGAGATCGTCTACGTCGAGTACTCGGGCACCTTCGGCGACACGGAGAAGGTCGCCGCCGCCCACGACGCGCTCGACGAGGCCACCCTCTTCTACGGCGGCGGGATTCACGGCTACGAGTCGGCTAACGAGATGGCCACCCACAGCGACGTGATCGTCGTCGGGGACCTGCTCCACGACGAGGGCGTCGACGCGGTCCGCGAGACGGTGAAGGGCGCCAAGGACGCGTAGCCCGGTCTGACGCGTCGAGTCTGTCGCGCGGTTCCGGCCGCGTCAGTACCCCTCGACCATATTTTCGACGTACTTCGCGATCACGTCCACTTCGAGATGGACCGGGTCGCCGACCGACTTCTCGGAGAGCGTCGTCAGCTCGTAGGTCGTCGGGATGATCGCGACGTCGAACGCCTCGCCCCGCTTCTCGGCGACCGTCAGCGAGATGCCGTCGAGCGTCACCGACCCCTTGTCGACGAGGTAGTCGCCGTTGCCCTCCGGGATCGCGAAGGTGAACCGCCAGTCCTCGCCGACGCGCTCGATCGCCGTCACCTCCGCGACGGCGTCGACGTGGCCCTGCACGACGTGGCCGTCGAACCGCCCGTCGGCGGGCATCGCGCGCTCGACGTTGATCGCGTCGCCCGCATCGAGGTCGCTGAGGTACGTCTTCGCGACCGTCTCGCTCGCGAGGAACACCTCGAACCACCCGTCGGCGTCTCCGTCGTTGGTGTCGTCCGCGTCAGCATCGATGTTGCTGGCGGCGTCGGCGACGGTGTCGTACTCCTCGACCGTGAGACAGACGCCGCTGACGCTGATCGACTGGCCGTGGTGGAGGTCGTCGAACCCGTCGACGGCGATCCGGAGCCGGAGCCCGTCTTCGGTCTCGGTCCGCGCGTGGACGGTCCCGGTGTCCTCGACGATGCCGGTGAACATACCGGAACTGGGCGCGCGCGACACATATCGGTTCGGTGTTCGCTCGCCTCCCGCCACAGTCGAGGCGCACAATCGCCCCCCGCCGACGCCGCGCCCCTTTTGACCCCCGGGAGCCAACCCGGTCACAATGAGGCTCGGAGTGACCGACATGATCGGGCTGGCGGCGTCGCTGGTCTTTGCCCTCCCGCTCGCGAACTACGCGGTCATTCGGCTGTTCGCCGGAGAGCTCGCGCTCGGTGTCGGCCTGCTCGTGGTCGCCGTTGCGATGGTCGCGCTCCCGCAGTACTTCCTCGATCCGGGGCGGCTCCTGCGGGAACTGCTCGCGGGCCTACTGCCCCGGCAGCTCCGCGGGCTCGCTGATCTCGATGCTGCCGAGACGGGGTCAGGTGATTTGGACTCGGCTAAGGAAGAGTAGACAGAGGCGACGCCCGAAGACGCCACCGCGGTCGAAAAGTAGGCTCTCCGTCCAAATTCACTCGCGAGCGGCCGGGGCGATCCCGAACGGGTACTCGGCCAGCAGCTCGTACCCCTCGTCCGTGACGGCGACGAGGTCCCCCAGCCGGACCTCGCCGGCCGACGGGTCGGAGACTCCGGGCTCGACGGCGATGACGTGGCCCCGCCGCAGCTCCGTCCCGCTCGACAGCGACGGCGGTTCGTGGAGACTCACGCCGACGCCGTGGCCGGCGCCGCGGGTGAACCCGGCCGCGCCCGCCTCGGCGTTCGGGTCGAACCCGTACGCGCCCAGCTCGGCGACGGCCTCGCCGCGGACGCTCGCGGCGGTCGCGCCCGGTTCGATCTCGCCGAGCGCGACCGTCCGGGCCGACTCGACCGCGAGGTACGCCCGCCGCTCCCAGCCACCGTCGCCGTCGACGACGAACGTCCGGGCGAGGTCGCCGCGGTAGCCGTCGGGGCCGCGCGGCGAGACCTCGACCAGCACCGTCTCGCCCGGGGGGATCGGGTCGTCGCCGGCGTCGCCGCGGTCGGCCGCCGACGGGCCGACGCCGATCGCGGTGTCGCCGGCGTCCCGGACCCCGCGGGCGGCGAGCGTCGCGTTCACGGCCCGCCGCAGGCGCTCGGTCGTCAGAGGGGCGCCCTCCCAGCGGAGGGCGAGTCGGCGGTCGGGCTCCGAGCCCCCCTCGGGCGCCGTCGCTCCCGCGGTCTCCGCCCCGCCGACCTCGCTCGCGGCCAACACGGTCTCGGCGCACGCCATCCCGGCGACCGCCGCGCGCTGGACGCGGCGGAGGCGGTCGATCTCGGCGTCGGTCTTCCGCGCTCGGGCGTCCGCGACCGCGTCGGTCGACGCGAGCGCGTTGCCGGCGCGTTCGAGGTACACGGCGGCATCGTGCGGAATCGACGCGGGGACGAGGACGGTGGAGTCGCCGTCGTCGGGAGCGTCTCGGTCGCCGTCGTCGGGGGCGTCTCGGTCGCCACCGCCGCCGCCCTCGTCGCCACCGCCGAGCAGGTCGCGCACGACCGCCGCGGCGCGCTCGCCCGCGTGGTCGCCGGCGCGCTCGGTCCACACCTCGCGGGCGACGCCGTCGTGGAACTCGCAGTCGCCGTCGCCGTCAGCGCCGCCCCGGTCGCGCGCGCCCGCCACGAACTCCCGCTCGGCCTGCGCGCGGACCGGCGAGGGGACACAGCAGACGGCGCGGGCCGTGGCGTCGTCGCCGCCAGGGACGACCACCAGCGCGTACGCCCGATCTGGCCCGGCAAAGCGCGTGAGGTACCGGAGGTCGTCGTCGAATCGGTCGCCGACCGCGACGAAGGCGTCGGCGTCGGCGGCCGCGACCGCCTCGGCGATCGGGGTGAGATCGGTGCGGAGCGGGCGGAGTCGGTCGGGGTCGTCCGTATCGGCGCTCGTGCCGCCGAAGTCGGCGCCCGTATCGCCGCCCGTGCCCCCCGAACCGGCGCCCCCGTCGCCGCCCGCGTCGTGGCGCCCGTCGGTCACGGCTCGGGTTCGGGGACGGCCAGCTCCGCCTGCACCTCCTCGATGAGCTCCTGTGCGGGCTCGTCGCGGAGCTCGTTAAAGAGCAGGACGCTGATCGGGAGCGTCGGCGCCCCGCTGATGAGACTCTCCATGATCACCAGCCGCTCGCGGGCGCGGGACATCCCGACGTAGAAGACGCGGCGCTCGTTGTCGGTGAGGACGGGGACGGGGCTCGTGGTCTTGGTGAACTCCTCGACGCCGCCCACGTCGGTCGGGTCGTCGAGGGAGGCGGCCATCTGCTCGACCACCTTCTCGGTGAGGTCGGTCGCGACGAACACGTGGTCGGCCTCGCGGCCCTTCGCGGAGTGGATGGTGCCGACGCGGACGCGGGTCGGGTCCATCCCCTCGTAGTCGCCCTCGAAGTACGCGCCCATCGACTTCCGCTGGAAGCTCGTCACCTTCCGGACCATGTCGTCCGCGCTCGCGGCGTCCGGCATGAACGGGATGAACTCGTCGAGCTCGTCGGTCGTCACCTCGAGCTGGGCGACGTCGTCGGCGTCGGCGGCCTCCTCGCGGTCGTCGAGGAAGTCGTAGAACTCGTCGCGCTCGTGGGTTCCGAACGCCGAGTCCTGCAGCATGTCGGCGAGTCGCCGGGCCTCCAGCCCGTTCACGGGGTCGCCCGCGTCGGCCTTCTCGATGGCGCTGACGTAGTCCCGCACGCGGTCGGTCCACATCCGGCCGTCGGTCAGCATCGTGAACGGAATCCCGTGGTCGATGAACTCGTCGATGAAGTCGAACATCTGGTAGCGCGCCCGGAACAGACACATCACGCTGCCCTCGTCGTCCTCGACGGTGTACCGGACGTTCCGGACGAGTTCGAGCATCGACGGCGACTCGATTGCCTCGACGGTGCCGCCCTCCTTGCGGGGGTGGAGGTCCTTCTCCTGTCGCTTGTCGATGTGGCGGATCTCGGCGTTGACGACGTTGAGGATCTCCGAGGGGAGCCGGTAGGAGTTCGGGAGGACCACGTCCTCGTCGACGTCGGTGTCCAAGAGGAGGTCGGGGTCGGCGCCCTGCCACGCGTAGACGACCTGGTCGTCGTCGCCGGCGATGAGCACCTTCCGCATGTGGGGTTTCCACTCCTCGAAGACGTTGTACTGCAGCGTCGTGATGTCCTGGAACTCGTCGATGATCAGGTACTCGACGTTCGGCACCAGCGAGCGCTGCGCGACGCGTTCGAGCATGTCCGCGAAGCCGACGAGGTCGTGGTCCCCCTTGTAGCCGCGCCACGCGCGGATCGTCTCGGGGATGTCGATCCGGTCGTCGTCGGAGGGCCACGTCGGGGTGTACTTGTTCCCCTGCTGGGCGTTGGGGTCCTCCTCGGGCGGGAGCCGGACCTCCTCGACGTTCCACTGGAAGGGCACGTCGTACCAGTCGGCCACGTCGCGCTCGGTGCGCTGGAGCCACTGCGAGGTGGCGATGATCTTGTTGCCGATCGTCGTCGACCGCGCGGTCCGGCGCCCGGCGCCGCCGTGCTGGTCCTCGAACTCGATGCCGTACTCCTCGCAGAACGCCTCCTTGTCGTCATCGCCGACCACGTCGCCGCGCGACAGATCCAGCAGCTCGTACGCCTTCGCGTGCATGGTACAGACGTTCCCCTGGAGGCTGCGCGGGGAGATGTCGAGCCGCTCGGCGAGTCGCTCGCGGATCTCGGCGGCGGCCGCGCGCGTGTACGAGACGACGAGCACGTCGCGAACGTCGGCGTCGTCGTCCGCAAGAATCCCCTCGACGCGGTCCAGGAGCGCGGTGGTCTTCCCGCTGCCCGGACCGCCGAACAGTCGCGTCACCGTGGGATCGGTCATTGGTTACTCCTGATCCCGACTCTCCTTAAACACGGTGGCTCGGGCCGTTCCGGAGGGAACGCCCCGTCGGATCGTCGACATGCTCGTCGGATCGTCGACATGCTCCCGCGAGCCGCCGGCGCTCAGTTGCTTCGGGTCGCGCGCGCCTCGCGCACGTCGGCGCCGTCGCGGACGAGGTCCTCGCAGGCGGGGCAGACCCGAGGCCGATCGACCTCGTTCGGCGTGAACACC
>NZ_SDJP01000016.1 GCF_004114995.1 Halorubrum amylolyticum | reverse complement strand
GGCGTCCCGTTCACCTCGACCAGCACCTTCGGCTTGTCGTCGGTGAGTGGGCGGAGGCGTGTGCCTTTGCCGGCTGCGAGTACCACTGCTTGCATGAGTAGGCCGTGTCGGTGGGGTGGGAAATAGGTTTGGAGTGAGGAGTTCGACTATTCAAGTCGGCTTACCAATCACGCGATACAGCGGGTCAATCGTTCTGGAAAATTGTCAATTATTGTCTTTCGGAACCGGTTAGAAATACTCAGGAGTGTCACGAAGTACACCGCAGCACCGAACCCGACTAAAATAACAACGACTATAAAATTAGTTCCAATAATCGAGTAAGTAGATTCCAACCACTGGCCGGAATAGACGAACAGTCCCATAACAACGGCAGCCATCCATTGTTTCGCAATCTCAATGGACGGTATTGAAAAATCAAGTATCGAAGAAAGAACCATATAAGCTACGAGGAGACTTACACCGACGGAAGCGGCTGTCGCACCTGCGGCACCGAGAACATCGAAGTATGGGATTATACTAACGTTTAACACGACGTTTGTGGCTATGAATACGATATTCACGCGAAAGGCCAGATCGGGTCTGTCAACCGCATTTAACGTATTCGTGAACTGACGTTGGTATCCCTGAATGAGGGTCGCAACGATGAGTACTGAAAGGACAGGTGCTCCTCGAGAGAACCCTTCTCCATACACCCGAAGGAGTCGCTCGCCCAAAAGCGTTCCTCCGACTAATCCAGGAATTAAAATTAAGCCGGCGAATGTGAGTGCTGTTTCGAAAAGACTTGCGACGGATTTTCGGTTTTCTTCAGCTGATAGGGAGCTCATTTCAGGGAAGAGCGTTTGGCTTAACGAGCCACCAAATATTATCAGGAACACTGCTATATTCCAAGCTGCAGTATAGACACCCACAAGTGATGATGAAACAAAAAAACCAAGAATGGAAACGTCTACCCAATTAAAAGCTCGCCCCCGGAGGGACCCGACCCACGCGAACTTCGCGTAAGATCTGATGCTCTCAAAGTGGGAACGGCGAGGTAGCGATATGTATTGAAAGTTCCGAACAGCGATCCACGCACCAACTACCGCGACTAGGGCGTACCCAACAGTATATCCGATGAACAGACCAGTTAGGCCGAAACCGGCCACTAAGGCGGCAATTTGTACGAGACTTCTTGAGCCAGTTCGAACTGGATTGAACACGCCAGAGATGTGAACAAGGTGTTGTCCATTTAGGGTTGCATTTACGAGCGATTGGGAGAGGTTGACAAAGAGCAGCAAAACCACAAACTCTGCTGCGGGATACCCGACATAATTGTTTATGGGTTCTTGGAATAGAACTACTCCAGTCGAGACAACCACGAAGAGCAGTATACTGATCGAAGTACCCGCTATCGTATACTGACTTCCTGATTTGCTCTCGCTGACGCGTTTCGTTATGGCGCTAGGAATCCCCATCTTCACGACAATCCCGAGCCAAGAAACCACGGATAAAACGAGATAGTACACACCGAGGCCCTCTGAGCCGAGGATTCGTCCGATGAATACTGTCGCAATGAATCCCAGAACAGACGCGGAAAAGCGGGAGGTGAAATGAATGATTGATGTCTGTCCCAGACGCATATGTCGGTGGGAGTGAGTGAAGAATATAAGACCTCTTCTTCAGTTCCAAAGCCACGTTATACAGATATCGAACGGACGTTGATGATAATACCGGCTAGAGGGGTAAATTGGCTGGTAGATCACCAATATACGTCACTCCTCGCGGTACCCTAAGGCGGATAACCGTTGGCTCACTGTACCCTCGCTAAGCTTGTCGTTGTCTACTGGACTGCTTGTTTTAATAGTTCGCCGGTTGTCGTCCTCGACTTCTAGCCAAGGGACAATCTGTAGATCGGGCGTGCTGAAACCCTCGGAGTGTCCCCAGACTCTTGAAGTGAACGGAAGTATCCTCTCGCCAAGCATCTCGCCATGATCGCTCGTCACCACCGACTTTCCATTTACCTCTGTAAGTAGCTGTTCGACCACCTCAAGGACGATGTCGAGAGATTCGGAGTACGCACGTCTCACTTCCTGTACTGAGACATCAGCCTGCTTCGCTGCACCCCATATTTGGAGACCATCTCCCTCGTTCTGGTATCCGATCAAGTCCACACGTTCTCTCAACACGTCTGCTGTTTCCCCGAGGTATGGACGGTGGGGCTGCATAAAGTGAACAATCAGCCGCTTATTCGGGTGTTCCCGATTGGCATCGGCTGCCGCAGATGCGACATCTTCTGGCCAGATGGTACCAATATCGTCGTCCCAGTACTCATCAAGTGTGTCGACAGCGTAGAACACGTTGTCATCAAGACGACTGACAAACGGATTTGCGGTCACATACACGGTGTCGTGGAACTGTTTTCCGGCGAAGTTCTCTTGCATGAACTCCCAGCTTTTGTCTCCGCGAGAGGTTCGTCGTTCTAGGTTGCCGGAGATAGTATTCTGGTTCTTGAAATAGCCGTACCGACAGGCGTCTAGAATGATCAAGTTGTCCCAATCTTCGTTCATCACGTTGACGCCATCAGGCTGACTGTAGTTGACGTATGTACCGTACCCGTGGTGAACCGGGAAGCTCAGCAACCGAGCGGCTTCACGGACGAACAGACGTGGATTGCGAACGGCTCGTCGGATATTCTCGAAGGTGTAGTTATTTCGCAAGCCAAGTCACCCAATCGTACCGTCTTGGGGTTTCTCGAAGCTTTTGAGTGTCCGTCTGAGACCATTCATTAACCCGACGGAAGGGGACCAGTCGAATAACCGCTGAGCCTTTGTGACGTCCGGTCGTCTCTTGGTCGGGTCGTCTTGTGGAAGTGGTTCGTAGACGACATCGCTGTTCGTGTCACAGATCTCCAGCACCGTCTGGGCAAGCGTCCGGATACTCACTTCATTCTGTCCACCGACGTTGACAACATCACCAGCGAGCGCCTCGCAGCGCATTACGTCACGAATTCCGTCGATCATATCGTCCACGTAGCAGAAGGTTCGTGTTTGGTTTCCGCTCCCGTAAACGGTCAAATCATCGCCGTTAGCGGCCTGCTTCAGGAAGGTCGGGACAACTCTCCCGTCGTCTGCACGCATCTTCGGTCCGTACGTGTTGAATATTCGAATCGTCCGAACATCCACGCCGTACTTCTCGTGGTACGCGACTGCGAGTGTCTCCCCAAATCGTTTAGATTCATCGTAACAGCCACGGGGACCACGGATGTTGACGTTCCCATTGTATCCTTCTGTCTGTGGATGAACCTCCGGGTCCCCGTATACTTCACTCGTGCTGGCGAATAACATCGTGGCGTCGTGTTCGACGGCGTGTTCGAGAAGATACTTTGTTCCCCGCGTATTTGTCAATGCGATTTGTACAGGGAAGTCAGTAAAATCTGACGGAGAGGCGCGCGATGCGAGGTGGTATATCTCGTCGGTCGGGGGGAGCTCCGGCTCCTCACGAAGATCGGCTTCGAAGACACTGAAGCTGTCGTGGTCCCGTAGAGTCGCAATGTTTTCTCGCCGGCCGCTACCGAAGTTATCGACACACACCACCTCGTGTCCGTCCGCGAGCAGTCGCTCACAGAGGTGACTGCCGAGGAATCCAGCCCCGCCGGTCACCACCGACCTAGTTTCAGTCATCGACGATGACTTCGTACCGCAGAGTAAAATTGTGACGGTCTCGGGCACACTAACAGAACGTACATGAGTCCGCCCGACAGTTGTCAATCACGAATAAATGAAACTGAGCGACGATGTGTCCTTTCGGAAGGCCCGCCGAAAGCTGGCAAACGACGGAGTGATTGTCTCAACGTCGACTGGAGCCGAGCTAGTGGCACGCAAGAAAGTCTTCTACCCTTTTTTTCGTCGCTTCGTGGACAGCGGTCGCCCGGAGATCGTCTCGGCGAGAGATGTCTGTGGTGACGAGGCTGTCGTAGAAGCAGTAGACGACTACAACAACACTTCCGGTCAATCGGGTGTCTATACCGTCAGTGTCGAGACGGGATACATACTATCGGAAACCGGCGTCGCGTTGACAAACGACGGTGCGTTCGTGGCAGAATCGCTCTCCGCCCCCGGTTCTCGCCAGCACAAACTTGCCGTGGCGCTGAGCCGGCACGCGTTCTTCGACGGTCCCCGATTTGCGTGTAACCTCGTCAGAGCACAAATCGAGGAGGTTGATCGGCGAGCTGAATCTGTCCAGACGATTTGCTCGCTCATCCCACGGTACCAGAACTACTACCACTGGACTGTCGAAACGCTCCCGAAACTCCGGTCTATTCGGGAGTACGAACGGGCAACCGATGAAGCCGTCATGTTCTTGATTCCGGATGAGCTGCCCGCTTGGATGGAGGAACCGCTGTCCTACCTCGGCGTCAACCGTTCGGAGACCATCCGTGCAGACGCGAGCGCTTACCGCGCCTCGGAGTTGGTCGTTCCCTCGTTCCCGAGGCCGACGAGGCGAGACTGCCAGTGGGTCCGGGAACGAGTCCTTGAGTCGGTGACCAGTCAGGATATCGACGTGAGCCCTGGTTCGAACGTATACATCTCTCGGGGAGACACGCAAGAGCGACGGGTGCTGAACGAAGGTGCGGTTGTCGACACTCTCAGCAAGTACGGATTCGAATCCTACCGCCTTGCAGACTACAGCGTGGCGGAGCAAGCAGTCCTCTTCAACGAAGCTGATCTCGTAGTAGGTGCCCACGGTGCCGGCTTCTCAAATCTCATTTACGCGGAAGATACCGCTGTTCTCGAACTGTTCGGGGAGAAGGTCAAACCGAACTACGCAAAGCTGGCTGAATCCGTTGGTCTACCATACAAGTCCCTAGAATGTCGGCCACGCGGGGTCGACCTACAGGTCGACACGGAGCAACTTGCGACGGTTGTTGAAGAACTATTATCGAGAAATTGACGGGGGGCGGCTTGAAGCTTCAGAGTCCGCAGTTCACTCCTCAAGGTAGCCGAGTGCAGCGAGATCGTCTCTGAATTCCTCTCGGTCGACATCCGCCCCGACGCTGATCCGCTCGAAGTCTCGATCGAGTTCGTTTTGCAGTTTTTCGAACGTTCTCTCGGCGATCGCTTCTGTCTCGATGGTGGTCTCTTCGCCGTCTTCGAGTTTCGTGGCGAGTAGCTCGGTATCCCGGTCGATGAGTTTGTACTTCCGGCCGCGCACCCCACGAAGTTCGTCACGGTAATCCGGAACCTCGGTGAACACGTAGTCGGAACCGGACTCTGTCAAGTCAAAAAGGCCGGTACCGTCAACGATCGACTCTTTCAACAGTCGAAGAGGTGCCTGGCCGTCGACCGTAGTTGACGGACCATCCGGATGGTAGATGAGTAACGGTACGGCAACGAGGGTATCCCAGAGCTGATCGGCGTGTCCGAACTTCCCGAACTCGCCGAACCCCTCGCCGTGGTCGGCAGTGACGACGATCATCGAGTTCTCGAGTTCCCCCTCCGCACGGAGCTGATCGAGGATGCGGCCGATCTGCTCGTCGACGTAGCGGACCGTACAGTCGTAGACGTACTCCATCTCCGGAATGTCCTCGTCCGTGATTTCGTCCTGCCTACTCCGGGTCTTCTGCGAGAGCTGCTTGATGTGCTTCTTCGAGTACGTTCGCCCGAACTTCTTCTGTATGCGTTCGGGTGATAGATACGGGTGATGGGTGTCCATGTAGTGCATCCAGAGGAAGCGCTTGTCGTCGGTCTCCGCCATCCAGTCGAGCGCTCGGTCTGTGATGCCTTCCGCCGCCTCGTTCCGCATGTAGAGGCTCCGGCCCAAGTACTCCATGGCGAGGCTGTTGGCGGTGTTCGACAGGCTCATCAACGGTGTGTCCTCGATAAGATCGCGGACGTAGAGCCGCCATGCGCCCCGGTTGTTCTCCTTGCGCGCTTCCTCGCTCACGTCGTCGAAGAAGTCGAACCCGCGGTCAATGTTGTATCGCCGCGAGGTGAAGTTGTTGTGGCTGAGGGCGGCCGTCTCGAAACCACGGTCAGAGAGCTCCTCAGCGATCGTCAGTGGGCCAGTCCTAGACGTGGGCAGTCCGTACTCGTCGAAGTCCGACGAGAAGCATCCGGTGAGCATCGACGGAATCGAGTCCCTCGTCGACGGACCCGGGGCGACACCCGGTGTGAATTCGAGGGCGTCCTCGGCGAGTTCGTCGATGTTGGGGGTGAGTGGCTCGCCGTTCCGGCTGGCGTGTACTCTATCGAATCGAAGGGAATCTGCCGACAACACGACGATATTGTCGAGTTCGTCGGCTGGAGCAGGCCCATCCTCGGCAGTCATGGGTACAGAGATTCGAGAGAGCTAGTTAGCCCTTTTGACTCGCTGTGAGGTCTTCATCGAACTGGCGTTTCTGCCGGGAATAGACTGGATCTCGGCTTGAACCAGCATCGTTTTAGTCGTCTGTAGACTGCTATCAACGAGAGATGAGTGGCTCGTTCAGAGAGTGGGTTGCGGAACACCGCGAACAGATCTCCGCCAACCCCGTTCGTGGCCTGATGCACGCCGCGTTCACCACATACCTCGGAGTCTGGTATACTCTGACATCGCGGTGGCCGCTCGGAACTCACGTCTACGACGAGGACTGGGACCTGCTCGTGATTCTCGACGCGTGCCGAGTGGACGTTCTGGAAGACGTTGCCGACGACTACGACTTCATCGAGACGGTCGATTCGCGGTGGTCCGTGGGTAGTCACTCGCACGAGTGGTTGGCCCAGACGTTCTCCACCGATTACCGCGGCGAAATTCGGGAGACAGCGTACGTGACTGGGAACGGCCACACTCACGAGACGTTCGTCGAAGGGAGCTACCCCCCTGACGAGACAGTGCCGTTCTGTCGACCGAATTGGCGAACCGTAAGCACGGCAGACTTCGGACAGCTCGACATGCTCTGGGAGACCGCACACCGGGACAAACTCGGTGTTCCACCCAGAGCGATTACTGACCGCACTATCGAGGTGGGACGAGAGTCGGACCCCGACCGACTCGTCACTCACTACATGCAGCCACACATCCCGTACATCGCTGGTGCACTGGCCGAGGACAGGGAGCCGACGGACACCGAGATTGGCGGCTGGAAGGAAATCGAATCGGGAGCAGCCGACTACGACGAGGTTTGGGACCTCTACGAGGAAAATCTCCGGCTCGTCCTCGACGAAGTCGAACTACTGCTTCAGAACTTCGATGCGGACAATGTCGTCATCACTGCAGACCACGGAAACGCTTTCGGCGAATACACGATTCACGGACACCCCGAGGGGATGCTGTTGCCCTGTGTCAAAAAAGTCCCATGGGTAGAGACGGAAGCTAGCGATGACAGAACCCGGGACCCCGAAACACATTCAGATACGGGACAGACAGACATTCAGGAGCACCTCGCAGATTTGGGATACATATAAATACAGGACGATCGTTCGCGAACTGACTTCGAGAAGATTATTTAATGGATGCTCGTAGCTTTCAGTAACCGATGAGCTCCTCGTCCTCGGGTGAGCAGACTGTCACCACCTACGACCTGATTGTTCGAGGTGCCGAGGAGGCGATTCGAGTACAGGAGCAAGATGGTTCGTTTCCTCCCGGACGGAACTACAGCTACGACGAAAAGTCTACACCTGTTCGGACAACGACACAGTGGCTGCGGACACTCGCGAAGGCTTACGACATTACCAGCGAGCACAGATTCGAACGAGCAGCTAACGATGCAGTCGACTTTCTGCTCACCCCCGAGTTCCGCCCGGAGGGAGCCACGTACCACTGCCGAGATGTCGCCGGGAAAGATAGCTGCAACGGACTCGTTGGACAAGCTAGTGTGATCCGGGCGCTCTCTTTCGCAGCCAACTCGCTGGGACGCAACGACGCACAGCGCAGAGCTGTAGAACTGTTCGATCTCCACCCGTTCGACGACGATCTCGGGCTTTGGGAGATCGTAGAAATCGACGGTACTCGGCTCTCATTCGACAGAACACTCAACCATCAATTGCTATTCGCGGGCGCAGCCGCCAGAATCAGAAACGAATCACCTGAAGTCCGAGAGAGGGTCGAAGTCCTCCTCGATAGACTCGAGGCGAACATGGAGAACCGGTCGAACGGCCTGATCAGGCACTACGTCCACCCACCCATCGGAACGGTACTGAAGACGGTAGTCAAGACATCGCGTCATCGGGTACTGTTGCGAAACGAGGTCGCACACCACTACTATACTTGCTCCCAGAGGCGTCTGAGGAAAGAACGTGGTTACCAGACCGTGAATCTCGCGGGACTAGTCGAAATCCACAAAGCGTTCCCTTCTCACCCCTTTTGGGAGTCCGAACAGTTCCAGAACGCCCTCGGGTTCGTCCACCAGCACGAGAAAGAGTTGTTGCGCGGGGTTCAGACGAAGCACGGGGATGCGCTTCCCGGCGTTAGTATGGCGAAAATCTACCGAGAGTTCGAAGATACTACAGAGTCTACACTCGCAGCGTTAGTCGCAGAGGAGGTGTCGGAAGATCCCACTGTCGGGAGAACTCCATTCGAATCACTGGACGTGGACGAAGAGACGGCCGCTGCCCTCGTTTGCGAACTCGTCGACTTGCCCGACCTGCAGCTCCACACTTCTCGACCTGACCCGGGATAAATCCACTCATCCGCGCCGAGATTCCCCTTACTCGCCTCGGGACCGCCAATCTAAACCTCCTCTCACCGAACCACCCCCGTCTCGAGGGTGGCTCGGCATGAATCAACTTATGAGGTGCGGTGAGCAACCACGCGCCATATGAGCTTTAGGGATTTTCTGCACACCACTAGAGAGTGGGTCGACGAGGAGGGCTTGCTGGGTCTGAAGTACGCAATCAACCAGGCTTGGATGGGCGTGCTTCGTCGCTCGTCACCGTTGTTCGAGGATGGGACGAACGTCTACGAGAAAGACTGGGACCTCCTCCTGATTCTCGACGCGTGCCGCGTCGACGCCATCGAGGAGGTGGCTGACGAGTACTCGTTCCTCGATGCCCCCGGGACGATGCGGTCGTCCGCGTCTACGTCGATCGAGTGGATGGAGAAGACCTTCACAGACGAGTACAGCGACGAGATCGAGAACACCATTTACGTGACGGCGAACCAGCACAGTAGCTCGGTGGAGCAGCTTCCATTCGTGAATTTTGAGAACGTCTACGACTACGGGTGGGACGATGAGACCGGGACCGTCCCGGCCGAAGTTGTTACCGACGTATCGGTCGAGGTTAGTCGCGAGTACGGCGACGAATACGACCGGATGATCGTTCACTACATGCAGCCACACTTTCCGAGTATCCCGGAGCCACTCGGTCACGGGAACAAGTTCGACAACGTATGGAAGGGACTCATGGTCGGTCGTGGAGACGAGAACAAGATCTGGGAGTCGTACATTGCGAACCTGCGGTACGTCCTCGATCAGGTCGAGGTACTGCTAGAGAACGTTGACGCCGATACGGTGGCAGTGTCCGCAGATCACGGGAACGGAATCGGCGAGTGGGGCGTCTACGAGCACCCAGTCGGGATTCCAACTGACTCCGTCAAAACGGTCCCCTGGTATATCACTACAGCATCAGATCTCGAGAAAAGACACCCATCGGTCGACAAAGTAGGGACGGAAGAGAGTAGCCCGAAGGAGAGGCTTGAGTCGCTTGGATACCGGTGAGCGGAACGTCCCTATGGAGTTAGTTTTGAATCAGCCTCCAGTCGTTGCTTCCCGCAATTTCCTCACCCAAAATTTCGCGGCCTTAGAGGGCCCGAGGCGCCAGAACGATTTGAGAACTTGTCGTAGGACTGGGTCTTCAGTAAAGACCTCTAAATCAGTGTAATCCTCTATTTTACCTAGGTAAGGATACGTGACTCTGGCCTCTGGTGTTTGATTCACACGCTCTATCACTTGGGGGAGTTGCTGTGGAGGGGCATCCTTGTACCCCATCTCCATCCCGGAGTTTAACCGGTTGTGGAAAATTTTCACAATACCGCTGACACTATTCCGTAATCCAGGAATGTAGTTGTAACGCGGGGGTAGCGGGCAGTAGCGGACATCAGAGTGCTGGAAGGCGTGCATTAGTGACGGCTGATCAGCCCAATCAGTTGTTGTATTGTATTTCGATTCCCAGGCTTCGAAGCACTCTCTGACCCGAGGGTTGTTACGAAACGAGATTAAACCACAGTTGAACTCCGGCACAGGATCGTACTCGCCGGTGTATATTTCGGGAGCAGCGTACTCGTCGTTCGGTATCACTGATTGCTGGTGAGCATCAATAGCGGCCGCCATATCGAAGTGGTCGAGGACATCAAATAGCTCGTAAACCGGTTCGTTCACGTAAATGTCGGTGTCCAGATAGAGGGTCTTCTGATACGGGGAACGTCGTATTGACTTGACTTTGTCGAGGAAACTGTACGTCGGTGAATCTATGTGAACCGTCGAATCGAAATGGGGGCTATTTACCTGCCGATCGGAGAACACCGTCACATCCACTTCGGGCATCACTTCCTTTAGTTGCTTGGCCGATATTTTAGCCTCATTTACGAAGTCTGCTCCAGTCGCAACATATAAAACCCCCGAGTTCACGTCAGACATAATAATATTTTATTCTTATTCTGACCATTATGGCTGGACAGCTGAGTTCTTGCCTATATTCAATACTCGGCCGTATTAAACACACTGGGACGGACCAGTAGTCAGAATTATTTGGAGGCAAGTAAACCTACAGGTATGGATTTGCGACTGGAGGGGTTGATTCGCGGAATCTACGATGGCTTCGTCAGGCCACGTCTGCCCTGGAAAATAAGTGTTCACAACGGAGTTGCTGTCAGGCACCGAGTAAAATTACTCGACAATACCGACAAGTTCCCACAGTACGAGGCTGAACTGGTGTCTGAGATTCGAGCTGAAGTGCACGAGGGAGATAGAGTGTGTGTGGTCGGTGGAGGACTTGGTGTGAGTACTGTCGCTGCCGTGGAAGCAACTGGTAGGAAAGGGTCGGTGAAGACGTACGAGGGTAGCGAAGACCAAATTGATATCGTAAAGAAAACGCTTGAGCTCAATCAGGTGGGGTCCCACGTAGAACTCAGGCACGGAGTGGTCGGGTCGTTCTCCGATTTCAGTAGTGATTTTTACGGAAAGGCGGGCAGTGCGGCGCACATAGAAGCGAAGGACCTTCCGGAATCAGAGGTGCTGGTTCTCGACTGTGAAGGTGCGGAAAACGAGATTATCGATGGATTGGCCGATTTGCCTCCGACAATAATAGTCGAATCCCATGGGTTTCTCGATTCTCCGGAGTCCGAAGTCAGACAGCGGTTAGAATCGAGAGGGTACCAGATACGCAATAGAGCCGTAGAACAAGAAAAGAAGGGAATTGTCGTTCTGACGGCCAGCAAAGTGGATTGATCTGGTTCTGCAGTTGCGGTCGGTCAAACTCGTGATCTTCGCCTCGATGAAGGGACTCCGTCAAAATGGACAGGAATGGAGCCTGTCATACAATAGTTCTCAACAGGTATCATTCACATTTCTGGACTTGAATAAAACTAATGGCTGACGAAACTACGGGCTTACGCGTGAATTGAGGGCTGTATAACCGCCAGGTAGAGGGTGTGAGACATATTCTATGACACGCTGCAGGAATGAAGGAAAGACGATAAGCTTATTGGTCGTCTACGGGACCTGCAACCATGACGAAGGGGTCTATACTCGTAACGGGAAGCAGCGGAACAGTCGGCACGGCGCTTTCGGAATCGCTTTTGGACCAAGACTACGAAGTAACCGGTGTTGATATTACCGACAATCAGTGGTCGGAACGAGTCGATGAACGAACTATCGTTACCGATCTCCGATCCGAGGAGAACCTAAATGAACTCCCTGACTCTATCGACCTGGTCGTCCACTTTGCAGCGAACGCTCGAGTCCACAAGCTGGTCGAAGATCCCTCGAAGGCAAAAGAGAACTTCGACACCACGTACAACGTTCTCGAGTACGCCCGAGACGCCGGGGCGGACATCGTCTTCTCGAGCAGTCGCGAGGTGTACGGGAACAACGGGAAGATCATCTACGACGAGACGGATACATACGTGGATGAGTGCGAGAGCCCGTACACTGCCAGTAAAATCGGAGGAGAAGCCCTTGTAAAGTCCTACGGGAAGTGCTACGACATGGACACCTCGATTCTTCGCTTCTCCAACGTCTACGGGAAGTACGACGTGTCCGATCGCGTAGTTCCCCTGTTCATCGCTCAGGCACAGGCAGGCGAGGACTTGACCGTGTACGGTGAGGACAAGATTCTGGACTTCACCTACGTCGACGACTGCGTCAACGGGGTGAAGCGCGTCGTGGAGAACTTCCAAAAAATCTCTGGAACGACGTTCAACATCGCATCAGGGGAAGGGAGCTCTCTGGTGGAACTTGCGGAGCTCGTTGTCGAGAAGACGGGCGGGGACGCTTCCGTTCACATCGAACCGAATCGGACGGGCGAGGTTGGACGCTACGTGGCAGACATCTCGAAAGCACAGAAGCTCCTCGGCTACGACCCAGAATACAACTTCGAGCAGGGGATCGAGAAGACTATCGACTGGTACCTCTCGAATCCGGAACTGCTGGAAGACGTTCAGTCCTAAAAATTCGCTGACCTCACGCTCACCCTTTAAATCGAGGAAACACTAACCCCAGTCATGTACGTCGCGTTCCTGTTGAAAAAGTATCCCAAGTCCTCGGAGACGTTTATCGCGAATCAGGCGAGGGCATTAGTGGAAAGAGGACACTCGGTCGACATATATGCCCAAAAGAGAACTTCAGACCGGCCTCCGGACACAACGCCAGCCGCCAACGACATCATCTATCTCGAATCTATCTCCTCCAGTGACAAAGCGGCATCCATACTCGGCACTCAGATTCCAGCACTACTCCGTCATCCCGAATACCCGTTACGAGTACTGAGGTACGGAACGGGCGCAGTACCCCAAACCGATCTCTGGAGGAGACGCTCTGATCCGATACGACACCGTATTGAGGAATACGATGCAATTCACGCCCACTATGGGCCGGTGGGGAATGCGTTCCAGTTTCTCGCGTCGGAGACAGAAGCGCCGTTTGTGACTTCGTTTTACGGGTACGACGCCAGTGAACTTCTGGAAAAGAACCCGTGGCGGTACGAGTCTCTCTTTGACTCCGCTGATGTCATCGGGTCCTTGAGTTCCGAGATGGATGAGGAGTTGGTTCGACACGGGTGCCCCTCCGAGAAGGTCACCCGGTTCCCGCTCCCAGTCGACACGAGAGCCTTTCAGCTCTCGCCTCCGGCCAGCGATTGCGACAAACCTCTCCAGCTGTTGTCCGCGTGCAGACTCGTCGAAAAGAAGGGGATAAAATACGTACTGGAGGCCCTTGAGTCGCTCAAGACGGATTACGAGATAGAGTATCGTATCGCTGGTGACGGACCTCTCCGGGATGACTTGGAACGGCAAACCAGCGAACGTGGACTTGGAGATGTTGTTGAGTTTCTCGGTTGGAAGGAATCAGACGAGATTGCACGGCTCATGGCAGACTCGGATATATTCGTACAGACGAGCACTACCTCAACGGAGGGAGACAAGGAGGGGACGCCGACTGTGTTGCTCGAAGCTCAAGCGAGAGGCCTGCCAGTCGTCTCCACGTGGCACGCCGGAATTCCAGAGATAGTTGACGACGGTTCGTCTGGACTATTAGTTCCGGAACGCGACAGTGAGGCGATCAAATCTGCCTTAGAAGAGCTGCTTTCGGAGCCAACGAAATGGGAGAAAATCGGCCGCAATGGGCGGAAATTGGTAGAAACTCGACACTCACTCGATGCGGTCGCCGACATCCTTGAGAAGATGTACACGGGAGTTCACGGTGGGGAATTGTGAGGAAGTTTAGCAAATTGCCGTCTGAGGGAATCATCCAGTTCAGGACTCCCGTTCACTCCCAAAGAGAGGTCGCTAACGGGTGACAGCAAGTAACGACGCCGCTCCGAATCCGGATATTATCGTTCCGGTGTACAACGATCCCCTCGGCATCGAGGCCACACTTGATTCATTAGCGGCATCGGAGTTCAAGGAATACCACGTCGTCGTTGTCGACAACGGCTCCACTGATGAGACTAGGAGTACCATCGAATCGCGAGTTCGTGACCACGATAACGTTGAACTAGTTATCGAGGATGAAGTTCAAGGGTCCTACGCTGCACGTATTCGAGGGATAGAGCATTCGAAGAGCAACGTGCTAGCCTTCCTCGACGCCGACGAGACCGTCGACGAGGACTGGCTCGAAACCGCCCTCACAGCCATGGACGAACAGGACGTCGATTACCTCGGCTGCAACGTTGAACTCACGCTCCCCGAGGACACCCTCGTCGGCAGGTACAACGCTCACACGGGCTTCCCCGTCGAACAGTATCTTGACGAACAGAACTACGCACCCACCTGTGCTCTGCTCGTCCGCCGCGAAGTCTTCGACGAGGTCGGTCTCTTCGACGCCCGACTGATCTCCGGCGGGGATCGAGAGTTCGGGGAGCGCGTCCACGAGGCGGGCTACGATCAGGGCTACGCGGAGGACGCGACAGTCTACCATCCGGCTCGAACCTCTTTCGAGTCGCTCGCGAAGAAGAACATCCGCGTCGGACGCGGCTTCTGCCAGAAGCAGCGTTACTACCCGGAACGCTACGGCAAGCCCGGCATCCCGCCGACGCCGAGCGGCCCGAGCGGCGGCGACGACGAGGACGAACCCGACTCGCTCGTCACGAGGCTCGCCTTCGCGTTCCTCTCGTTCGCGATGCTCGCCTGCAGAGGCCTCGGTTACTACTACGAGTTCTTCCTCGGCGACGAACGAGACGACATCCCGGCGCCTACGAGTTAGCCTTCTCCACCAGATCTGGCGTTGCCATCGCGTACAGGTACCCGAGTCCGACCGCCAGCGTGAACGCCCCGATCGCGCCCAGCTGCGTCACCGCGGCCGTCGAGGGCGACCGGACGAGCCCCTCCAGCCGGCGCGGCACGCGGTCGGTCAGCAACCACGTCAGATACTCTCCCTTGGCGTCGGGCGCGTCCGGGTACAGGAGGTCCATCACCCGTTTCGAATACCCCTGCCAGAACGACCGGAACACCAGCCACCGGAACTCGCCGCGGTACTCGAACAGCGTATGGTGTACGACGGCGTCCTCGGTGTACACCATCCCCCGTCCGAACTCCTCCAAGAGCCGGATTCCTACGGGGGCCTCGTGGGCCTGCAGGTGTTTGTCGCCCTTCCGGCCCGTGTTCGGGTCGTAGCCGCCGACCTCCAGGAACGCCTCGCGCCGGTACGAGATGTTCGATCCGTACGTGTTCCGAACTTCCTCGCCGTCCTCGGCGAATCCCGGTTCGACGCAGCCGACGAGCCAGTAGAACTCCTCGGGGAAGAAGTCGGGTCGCTCCCCCTGCCAGTTCGGGCGCACGTCGCCGCCGGCCGCGACGGCGTCCGTCTCCTCGTACACGCCGACGAGGTTCGCGATCCAGTCGTCTTCGGCCACGCCGTCGTCGTCGATGAACGCGACGACCTCCCCGGACGCCAGCTCGGCGCCCCGCGTTCGGCTGTAAGAGATCCCCCGATTCTCGTCGTTGTCGGCGATCACGACGGCCTCGCGGTCGCCGAAGTCCTCGACCGCGCGCTCGTACACGTCGGGGTTGCCGTCGATCACGAGCACGACCTCGATCGGGTCGTGGGTCTGTGCGAGCGCGCTCTCGACGGCCTCCGTGAAGGCGTCGTAGCGGTCCATCGTGTAGGTGCAGACGACGACGGAGACCCTCATTGCCGCCTGCTTTCCCGTCCGGATCAATAAGGATTCTGAACCGGTCGCCGGGCGATATATAACAAGCCTTATGGACGTTTTGGTAGTGGAATCGTGTAATGAGCCAGCAAACCGACGCCGCCGGCGACGACGGGGGATCGCCCCTCGACGCGCTCCGACGGTGGTATCACGTCCCGCTCCTCCTCGGGGCGTTCGCGTTCATGCTGTGGACTCGCCTCCGATCGTACGGCAACTTCGTCGACGACGGCGAAGTGTACTTCCGCGGCAACGACCCGTGGTATCACCTCCGCGAGACGACCTACCTCCTCGAGAACTGGCCGAGCACGCTCCCGTTCGACTCTTGGACCGGCTTCCCGGTCGGTAGGCAGGCGGGGCAGTTCGGCACCCTCTGGGACCACATCATGGCGGTCGGCGTCTGGATCGCCCGGCCGGTCATGGGGAGCACCGAAGAGGTGCTGCTCGTCATGGCCCCGATCGCCGGCTCGCTCGTCGCGGTCCCGACGTACCTCATCGCGCGGCGGTTCGTCGACCGGTTTGCGGCCGTCGCGGCCGTCGTCGTGCTCGCGCTCCTCCCGGGGTCGTTCTTCACCTACAGCCTCGTCGGCTTCCCGGACCACAGCGCGGCCGAGGTCCTCTTCCAGAGCACCGCCGTGTTCGCGTTCCTCGTCGCCTTCGCGGTCGCCGAGCGCGAGGCGCCGGTCTGGGAGCTCGTCGTCGACCGAGACTGGGGCGCTCTCAAACGCCCCGCCGCGTACGCGGCCGCCGCCGGCGTCGCGCTCGGGCTCTACATGTGGACGTGGCAGCCCGGCGTCCTCCTGGTCGGGATCACGGGCGTCTTGCTCGCGGTCAAGCTCACGAGCGACGTGTACCACGGGAGGAGCCCCGAGCCCGTCGCCTTCGCGGGCGCGATCGCGATGGTCGTCGCGGGCGCGATGCAGGTGATTCCGCTCGACAACTTCTCGTTCGGCGTCACCAGCTACTCGCTCACCCAGGTCGTCCTCCCCCTCGGCGTCGCGGTCGGCGCCGTCTTCCTCGCGTGGCTCGCCCGCCAGTGGGAGGGCCGCGACCTCGACACGACGACCTATCCGCCGGCGGTCGGTGGCCTCCTGGTCGCGTCCGCGGGCGTCGTCTGGCTCGCGCTCCCCTCGCTGTGGTCGACGCTCACGAGCAACCTACTGAACTTCGTCGGCTTCAGCGCCCGCGCGACGTTCCAGACGATCGGTGAGGGCGCCCCGCCGCTCCAGGACACCTCGTTCACCAACTTCGTCATCTCGGAGTACGGCCTCGCGTTCTTCCTCGCGCTCGTCGCCGTCCTGTACGTCGTCGGGCGTCCCCTGTACCGCTCGGAGAACGCGAACCACACCCTCTACATCCCCGCGGCACTCGCCGTCGTCGGCTCCGTCTACGCGGTTCCCCAGCTCTACGACGCGATCGGCGGCGTCGTCGGCGTGGGCTGGCAGGTGGTCGGACTCGTCGTCGCGGCCGCCTTCCTCGTCGGAGCGACGTTCCTGGTCGAGTACGACACCGAGGAGCTGTACTTCGTCGTGTGGGCGGCGTTCATCGGGAGCGCCGCGTTCACGCAGGCCCGCTTCAACTACTACCTCGCGGTGGTCGTCGCGGTCGGCGCGGCGTACTTCCTACAGCTCGGTCTCGACGCCTTCGATCTGCGGTCGGTTTCGGGCGCCCGCGACGTCGAGGGATGGCAGGTGATGGGCGCGCTCGTCTTGGTCGTCGTCCTCATCGTCCCGCTGGTCGCGATGGCGACGCCGGTGTGGACCGCCGGCGCGAACACCGACCCCGGCAACGTCGTCGAGTGGGACGAGAGCCTCCAGTGGATGAGCGACGAGACGCCCACGCCGGGCGAACTGGAGGGTGCCGACAACCCCATGGAGCTGTACGGCACCTACGAGCGCCCGGCCGACGGGGACTTCGACTATCCCGAGGGCGCCTACGGCGTGCAGTCGTGGTGGGACTACGGCCACTGGATCACCACGCGAGCCGAGCGCATACCGAACGCGAACCCCTTCCAGCAGAACGCGAACGAAGCCGCCGACTACCTCCTCGCGCCCAGCGAGGACGAGGCCCGCGAGGTGCTCGCGAGCCAGAGCGACGAGGGCGAGAACACCCGATACGTGATGGTCGACCGCCAGATGGCCTCGCCGAACTCGAAGTTCGGCGCGCCGGTCACGTTCTACACGGGCAACGAGACGCGCGACGACTTCAACCGCCTCCTCTATCAGCAGACGGATCAGGGCGGGTTCCAGACGGTGATGCAGCTGAACACGCAGCGCTACCACGAGAGCCAGATGATCCGGCTGTACGAGCACTACGGCAGCGCCGTCGACCCCCGGCCGGTCGTCGTCGACTGGGAGACCCAGACCGCCCAGACCGCGAGCGGCGAGCGGGTCGACATCGACACGCTCCCGAGCAACGCCTCGACCGCCATCCGGCAGTTCGACAGCGTCTCGGAGGCGCGCGCGTACGTCGAGGAGGACGGGAGCGCTCAGGTCGGGGGAATCGGCGATCTCCCCGCCGAGCGCGTCGAGGCGCTGGAGCACCACCGGCTCGTCCACGCCACGGAGGCGCAGGGGCAGTCGGCCTCCGCGCTGCAGGTGAGCGTCCTCCAGCGCTTCGGAATCGACGTCCAGAGCGTCCTCGGCGAGTCCACCCTCGCGGCGTTCCAGGACGACTGGGTGAAGACGTTCGAGCGGGTCCCTGGAGCGACGATCGAGGGGACGGGCGCGGAGCCCGGCCAAGAGGTCGAGGCGACCGTCCAGATGGAGAAGTCGTCGGGGCGGACGTTCACCTACACGCAGTACGCGACCGCGGACGACGACGGGAGCTTCGAGTTGACGGTGCCGTACTCGACGACGGGCTACGACGAGTTCGGCCCCGAGAACGGGTACACGAACACGAGCGTTCGGGCGACCGGCCCCTACCAGCTCTCGACCGGCCTGTCGATCGACAACGGCACCGCGACAGCGCTCACCGGTGAGGTGAACGTGACCGAAGCGCAGGTCGTCGGCGCGGACGACGCGACCGCGACGGTCGAGCTCGAAGAGACGACCCTCGGCGGCGGAGACGGCGAGGACGGGAACGACGGCGGTACCGGTGAAGACGGCGGCGCCGGCGACGACGGTACCGACGGCGACGCGAACGCGACGGAGTCGGTGACCGCGTCCGACGCGCTCGCCCCCGCCGCGTCCACCGCCCGTCCGCGCGCCCTCGACGGGCCGCCGACGGACGAGAGCGGCGGGCCGCTCGCGGGCACGTAACCGCCGACCATGACCGACCTCCGGGACTGGGCCGCGCTGTACGCGAAGGGCGTCGCGATGGGGTGCGCGGACGCGGTCCCCGGGGTCTCCGGCGGCACAATCGCGCTGATCGTCGGGATCTACGAGCGGCTGATCGCGGCGGTTACCGCGGTCAGCCCCTCGCGGATCGGGAGGCTGCTCGCGGGCGTGCGTCCGGCCAACCTCCCGGACGCGCGGGCCGCGTTTCACGAGATCGACGGCGCCTTCCTCCTCGTGCTCGGCGCCGGCATCGCCACGGCGGTCGTCGCCGTGTTGAGCGCGGTCGACTATCTGCTCGCCACGCGCCCGGTCGCGACGTACGGGTTCTTCTTCGGGCTGATCGCGGCCTCCGCGGCGGTGCTTTTCGGCGACGTCGCGCTCGACACGCCGCGTCGGCAGGCGGCCGCGGTCGGGGGGTTCTCGCTCGCCTTCCTCGCGTCGGGATACGCCTCGACCGCGCTCGACAGCTCGCCGCCGGTCGTGTTCGTCGCCGGCGCGGTCGCGGTCAGCGCGATGGTCCTCCCGGGCGTCTCCGGGTCGCTACTGCTCGTCGTGCTCGGACAGTACGAGTACATGTCCGGCGCGGTGAGCAGGGCGATCGACGGGGTCGTGGCGCTCGCGCTGGGCGAGGGGGCCGCCGGCCTCACGGCGATCGCGCCGACCATCGCGACGTTCATCCTCGGCGGCGTCGTCGGGCTGTTCACGGTCGCGCACGGGGTCCGATACGCGCTCGCTCGCGCCCGCGCCGCGACGATCGCGTTCCTCGTCAGCCTGATCGTCGGCGCCCTCCGGGCACCCCTCGTCGAGGTGTCGATCCGACTGGCCGAGAGCGGCGAGGCGTGGACGGCGGCGGCGCCGCGGTTCGCGCTCGCGGCGGCCGGCGGCGCGGCGCTGGTGGGCGTCTTGACCCGGCACTCCGCGGCGATCGAGTACTGAGAGGTCGGGGCTCTCCCCGTGCGAGAGCGGGTCCCTCGGCTCCGGTTGCGCGTTCGATGGGCGAGGGCGGGAGCGCGTTCGCCGCTGACCGTTCCTTGCCTCGGATCGGGGCGGTGCGTCGGCTGGGTCAGCGCTCGGCCGCAGGCTTCAAATCGCCGCTCGGTGAACCATCGAGCGATGCGAACGCGCCGGACCCTGCTGACATCGGGCGTCGCCGGACTCGTCGGGCTCACCGGGTGTGCCGCCACACCGCCGAATGCGGACGACGGGGGGCGCGAAGCGGCCGACGGCGGCTCGGACGCGAGCGGCGAAGGAGACGGCTCCGCCGAGGGCGACGAGACCCGGATCGGGTTCGTCGGCGACCTGATGCTCGGCCGGAGCGTCAACGAGCAGTGGGCCGACGACGACCCCGAGAACGTCTGGGGGTCGGCGCTACCGCGGCTCCGGGAACTGGACGGGCTGGTCGGGAACTTGGAGTGTTGCGTCTCCGACCGCGGGACGCGCTGGCCGGACAAGGGGTTCTACTTCCGGGCTGCCCCCTCCTTCGCCGTGCCGGCCTTGGAGGCCGCGGGCGCCTCGTTCGTCTCGCTCGCGAACAACCACGTCCTCGACTACCGCGAGCCCGCGCTCCGGGACACCGAGTCGCACCTGTCCGACGCGGGGATCGCACACGCCGGCGCCGGCACCGACCGGGAGGCCGCACTCGAACCCGCGGTCTTCGAGGCGGGAGAACTGACCGTCGCGGCGTTCGGGCTCACCGACCAGTCCGAGGAGTTCGCCGCGGCGGAGTCGGAACCGGGGACCGCGTTCGCGACCCTCGATCCCGCCGTCTCCGCGACGCGCTCGCTCGTCGAGGGAGTCCTCGACCGCGCGGCGGAACGCGACCCCGACCTCGTCGTCGCCTCGCTCCACTGGGGACCGAACTGGGAGACCGAGCCCCGGGCGGTTCACGAGCGGTTCGGCCGGTGGCTGATCGAACAGGGGGTCGACGTGGTCCACGGCCACAGCGCGCACGTCCTCCAGGGCGTCGAGGTGTACCAGGGGTCCCCGATCATCTACGACGCGGCGGACTTCGTCGACGACTACATCAGCTACCACGACCGCGAGGGCGTCCGCAACAAGCGGAGCGCCCTCTTCGAACTCGCCGTGCGCGACGGCGACCTCGAGGAGCTGATCGTCGAGCCCATCGAGATCGTCGACGAGGCGGCGACGCTGGCGGACGACGAAGTCTCCGAGTGGGTGCGCGACACGCTCACAGAGCGTTCTGAGGCGTTCGACACCGAGGTCGAGCGGAGCGACGACCGGTTGGCGTTCCCGCTGGGCGAGGGGTAAGGCACGGTCGGGGTCGGAAACCACCACGGCATTCTCTCGGCTACGGTTCCCGCTGTTGAGCCACTGGGATAGATTATCCCGTCTACAAAGATTTATTCCATGTGAACCCGATATATTCCGTATGGACGATCCGCGCTCCGAACTGAAAGCCTCTCGCGAGGAGCGTACCGAGGCGCCGGATTTCGACGCGCTCACACCACCGTCCGAGCTCGTCAGCGGTGATCGAACGCGAGACGATTTCTTCGATGCAGTTCTCGGGCTCGACGCCCCTGCGACGGCGAGCGACGTGGCGGGCCTCGCTGGACACGGCGTGGACGCCGCACGCGAGTACTTAGACTGGTTTGAGCGACTGGGCGTCGTGACCCAGGTCACCGAGTCTCCGGCGACCTACGAGCGCAATCAGGAGTACTTGCACTGGAGACGTGTTCAAACGCTTCGCACCGAGTACGCCACCGACGAACTACTCGATCTGCTGCAGACGGAGGCAGAACGGGTTGAGGAATGTACGGCCGAGTTCGACGCCGCGTCCCCCGACGACGTTTCGATCACGAGTCACGCCGCGGAGACTGACCAGTCTATCGAGGCGGTCTGGGAACGCCTCTCCGCGTGGCGAACGGCGCGTCGTCGGGTATCGCTTCTCGAGCGAGCGCTTACGGCGGCATCCGACGACACCGCTAATTCGCGATCGGCGGTATGACGGACAGACCCGACGACGATGCGTCCACCCTCGGTAGCGGCGCACCGATCGATTTCGACCGGTTGGAGATCGTCCGTGAGCGGCTCACCACCGACGACCGGTTCGTTCGCATCGAGGCGGACCCGACCTTCGCTCCCGAACGGCTGCTGTGTGAGTACGATTCTCGGTTCTATCCCGGAAGCGTTCGGACTGCCCGGCTTGATGTCGTCTGGTACGAGAACGGCGACTTCTCGATCCACTACCACGAAGACCACGAGACCGGCGAATACGACAACCGGTGGGACAGACATCCGTCAGACCACAACGCGCGGGACCACGTCCATCCGGGACCGGACGCGCCGACCCCTGGCGAGAACGCGTCGCACCCGGAGGACTGGCGGGATGTCCTCTCGATGGCGCTCTCCGAAATCGACGAGCGGCAGCGTGCGTTCCGGGAGCCCTAATTCGGTGACTAGCAGGCGGTGATCGCACTCTCGCCAACGTCGAACGACGCTGTCGAGGAAGGCTATCGATCTCACGCATTTCGACCCCGCTCCCTGCTGGCGTCCAAACCCTATTGGGTTTCATGCCCCAACACCGACCGTGACGACCACCAACCGCGAGTGGCTGCTCGCCGAGCGACCCGACGGCGAGCCCGACATGGACAGCTTCGAACTGCGCGAGACCGACGCACCCTCCCCCGCCCCCGGAGAACTCCTCGTCCGGACGCGGTTCCTTTCGGTCGACCCGTACATGCGCGGTCGGATGCGCGACGCCGAGTCGTACGCGGAGCCGTGGGACGTGGGCGACGCGCTGAAAGGCGGCATCGTCGGCGAAGTGGTCGAGAGCGCGAGCGACGCGTACGACGTGGGCGATCTCGTGACGGGCGAGGGGCGGTGGGCCGACTACGCGACCCTCGACGCCGACGACGTCGCGCCGGTCGATCCGACGGTCGCCGACCCGAAGGCGTACCTCGGCGTGCTCGGGATGCCCGGCCGGACTGCCTACTTCGGGCTGCTGGAGGTCGGCGAGCCCAAGCCGGGGGACACGGTCGTCGTCTCCGGCGCCGCGGGCGCGGTCGGCTCGGTCGTCGGGCAGATCGCCAAGCGCAACGGCTGTCGCGTGGTCGGATTCGCCGGCAGCGACGAGAAGACGGCGTGGCTCACCGACGACCTCGGCTTCGACGCCGCGATCAACTACAAGGACACCGACGACTACCGCGCCGCGCTCGACGAGGCCGCGCCCGACGGCGTGGACGTGTACTTCGACAACGTCGGCGGCCCGATCACCGACGCCGTGTTCACGAAGCTGAACCTCGACGCGCGGGTCGCGGTCTGCGGCCAGATCGCCCACTACAACGACGAAGGGGTCCCGACCGGCCCGCGGAAGCTCCCGGGGCTGATTCCGGTGCGGGCGCGGGTCGAGGGGCTGCTCGTGGGCGACTTCGCGACCCGGTTCGGCGAGGCGAGCGAGCGGCTCGCGCGCTGGGTCGCGAGCGGCGACCTCCAACACCGCGAGACGGTCGTGGAGGGACTGGAGAACGCCCCCGACGCCTTCCTCGGGCTCTTCTCCGGCGACAACATCGGCAAGCAGGTGGTGCGGGTGTCGGCCGCGGACGAGGAGTAGCGATCGGCGTCCGGGCGAGACGGGTACACGGATGCGCAGGACCGGATTTGAACCGGCGAACCCTACGGGATAGCGTCCTAAGCGCGGAGGTGCCATGTCCCGATCACGTTGCCGACGTGGGGCAGCGAGCAGGGCAGGTGCGAATCGCTCCTCTTCGTCAATCCGGAGCAGGATCTCCGCGCCGACGTCGAGTATCGGATCGTCACCGACGATCCCGGTTCCAGCTACCAAGAGGTAGACACGAATGGGTTCGCCAGAACGATCGACAAGATCGTGCAGATCGAGTATGAACCGGCGCTTTCGGAGGCGTCAAACGATTTGTGAGTTCCCTGTATTGACCGTAGCCAGATCTGAACGTATCACCATCTGGTAGTTTCATCAAAACCAATCCCTCCAGATCGCCACCGCAGGTTCGCCCGAACTAACTAATATTATTAACCATGTATGTTACTGTGTCATGGTATCACCAGACAGGATGCGTGAACTGTACGGCGACATGGTAACGGCCCGATATTATGAAGAACGCCTCCAAGAGGAGTATCTGGAGGGCAAGCAGCCAGCGTTCGACATCTCCGCAGGGCCGATCCCCGGTGAACTACACCTTGCAGCGGGGCAAGAGGCTGCCGCTGTCGGGGTCTGTCATCATCTTCGTCCAGAGGACACCGTAACGGCACCGCACCGACCACACCACGTCGCTATCGCGAAGGGGGTCGATCTGAAACGGATGACGGCCGAGATCTTCGGGCGGGAAACCGGTCTCGGAACGGGCAAAGGCGGTCACATGCATCTGTTCGATCCCGACGTGAATTTCGCGTGTAGCGGCATTATCGCCGAGGGCTGTCCGCCGGCGGCCGGGGCAGCGTTGGCAGCCAAAAAGCGCAACGAGGACGCTGTCGCGGTTGCGTTCCTCGGTGAGGGGGCAATCGACCAGGGAGCATTCCTCGAATCTCTGAACTTTGCGAGTGTCCATAACCTGCCCGTCGTGTTCGTCATTGAGGACAACGACTGGGCGATCAGCATGCCCAAAGAGCGGGTCACCGACGTGGAAGACGGCTCAGACAGGGCCGCCGGATTCGATATGCCCGGCGTTCGTGTCGATCAGGATGATGCCGTCGCCGTTTACGAGGCGGCTGGGGAGGCGATCGGTCGTGCGCGGGACCGAAATGGACCCACGCTCTTCGAGGTGCAAGTCCACCGTCGGATGGGACACTTCATGGGTGATCCGCAAACGTATCGGTCTGACGACGACGAGGAGGCAGCACTCACTCGGGATTCGATCGACAGGATTGAATCAGAACTACGTGACCACGGCGTCGACAACGATGACCTCGCGGCGATTCGCGAGGACGCGGAAGCACGGGTTGAGGAGGCGATCGCGTGGGCGAAAGAGCAGCCACAGCCGGACCCAGAGGACGCCTACGACGACGTGTTCGTAAATCCGCCGTCGGGCGTGACGACGGAGGAACCGGAGTTCGAGCTGGCGGAGGTGAACGCCGATGAGTGACACGGACAACGTCATCGACCGCGAGCTGACGATGAGTCGGGCAATGGTCGAATCGATCGCCCACGAGATGCGCGACAACGAGGAGGTCTTCTACATGGGCGAAGACGTCGCCGACTACGGCGGAATCTTCGATAGTACCGAAGGACTGCTCGACGAATTCGGTCGCGATCGAATCATGGACGTGCCGATCAGCGAGACCGCGTATCTCGGAGCCGCTGTGGGTGCCGCGCAAGAGGGGATGCGACCCATCGCGGAGCTGATGTTCGTGGACTTCTTCGGCGTCGCGATGGACCAGATCTACAATCAACTCGCGAAGAACACCTACATGAGCGGCGGCAACGTGAACGTGCCGCTCGTCCTTACGGCCGCTGTCGGCGGGACGTACAACGACGCCGCTCAGCACTCACAAACTCTGTACGGGACGTTCGCACACATCCCTGGGTTGAAACTCGTCGTTCCATCGACGGCCTACGACGCAAAGGGGTTGATGCACAACGCGATCCGCGACGACGATCCGGTGATGTACCTGTTCCACAAGCGGCTCATGGGAATCGGCTGGATGCCGGCACCCGACGGCCCGAAGACGCCCGTTCCGGAGACCGATTACACGATACCCTTCGGGTCGGCGGACATCAAACGCGAGGGCGCCGATGTGTCCGTGGTGACGCTCGGACTCCACGTCCATCGCGCGCTCGCTGCGGCGGAATCGCTCGCAGCCGAGGGTATCGACGTGGAGGTCATCGACCTTCGGACACTGGTTCCGCTCGACACCGACACGATCGTCGAGTCGGTGCGAAAGACCGGACGACTCGTCGTCGTTGACGAGGATTATCGATCCTTCGGCGTCACCGGAGAGATCATCGCGAGCGTCGCCGATCGGGATCTCGGTGCGCTCGATGCCGTCGAGCGAGTTGCAGTCCCAGACGTTCCAATCCCGTACGCCCGTCCGATGGAAGACGAAGTGATTCCGGATTCAGCCGATATTGAAGAGAGCGTCCGAGAGGTTGTGTCCGCAGAATGAGCGATCGACGAAGCGTCGCTGACGGGGGTGCAGGCATGCGGGTTGCGGTTCGTGCAACCGGCGACTGGGAGGCTGACGTCGATGAGACGGAAGGCATTCTCGTCGATTGGTTCGTCCATGGAGGTCGGTCGATCGAGGAGGGTGACACCCTCTGTGAGATCCAAGTCGAAAAAGTGAGCGTCGACATTCAAGCGCCCGTCGCAGGGACACTCGATGAGATTGTCGTGGGTGAAGACGATGCGTTCGAGATCGGTGACACGCTGGGGTGGATTCGGACGGAGTGACAACACCCACTCCCCCGTCGTTTACAGAATGCAAGGAGAATGCCCCGGGGCTTGACCCCGAGGCGATTCACCGAAGCTGAGAGAGTGGATTCGTACTGACCAGCAGACTACGAGAACTCCGGCCGCTCAGCGTACGCGATCGGATCGCGTGACCCAGCATTCCGGAACGCCTCAAGCCGGAATGCGCACGCATCACACGTTCCGCATGCCGGCTCTTCATCACGGTAGCACGACCACGTCATGTCGTGCGGCACACCGAGTTCCAAGCCACGCTCCGCGATTTCCGTTTTCGACCACTCGACGAACGGCGCTTGCAACTCGATCTGTGTCTCCGGTTTTGTCCCCACGTCGATCACGTTCTGAAAGGAGTCGAAGAATTCTGGGCGACAGTCTGGATACCCGGAGAAATCCTCAGAGTGCGCGCCGATGAACAGCGCCTCTGACTCGGTCGCTTCCGCGTACGATGTCGCCATCGACAGCAAATTCGCGTTCCGGAACGGGACGTACGAGGTCGGAATCTCGTCACTCTCTAAATCCGCATCAGCCACGTCCATCTCTTCATCCGTCAGGCTCGACGCGCCGATCTGAGAGAGGTGCCCCGTTTCGATATGCAGGAGGTCAGCCGCATCGACTTCTTCAGCAAGCCCCTTCGCACACTCAAATTCCTTGTCTTCGGTGCGCTGTCCGTACGACGTATGTAGGAAGTACGGCTCGTACCCTTGCTCCATCGCTTCGTAGACAGCTGTCGCACTATCCATCCCGCCGGACACCAGAATTACCGCGCTTTTGTTGCTCATGTCTGCTCAGTTGCGTCGAATTGGTTGGTGCTCTGTTCACCGCGTCCCGTGCGACGGACACACCGCACTCGCGGCACCGCACTGCTCCTACCGAGCTGTCCCTGGATGACGCTCATGTTCCCGGGGCGTCGTTCCACAAGTCGACGTGGAGTCGCGGCGTGTACCGGTAGCCGTCCTCCATTGCTAACTCGGCGACCTCGCTGCGCGTCCCGTCGAGTTGGGCACGCGTCATGCCTTCCGGCATCAACAACACGTCATCGTCCGCCACCGTCGTCGCCGTTGCCGCTCTCACTCGGTCAACTAGTTCCGTGATTTCCGGCAGATCGGTCTCGTCCGTCACGACGAACTTCAGTTGCGTCTCGTACGCATCCACCATGCGGGAGAGCGCGTCCATGTCGATCCGATTCTGTTCGTGTTGCTCTTCGAATTCGCCGTCACCTTTCGGGTCCCGATCTGGGGTCGGCGTGCTACTCGCCAGCTTCGGGCTGATACTCGCCAGATCGATCGGCGCATCCCGGTAGATCGTTCCGTTCGTCTCCACCGTCGTGTGGTACCCCTCTGCGGCCAGTCGCTCTAAGAGTTCGACTGACTCCGCGTGGATGAGCGGCTCCCCGCCCGTGAGTACGACGTGGTTGGCCTGTTCGTGTGATTGGACTTCGTCCACGATCGAGCCGACGTCGCGCCACGCCCCGGTCGGCTCCCACGAGGTATGGTACGAATCACAGAACCAACACCGCAGGTTACACCCTGAGGTTCGCACGAAGACAGAGGGGACGCCCGCAAGCGTTCCCTCGCCTTGTAACGAGTAGAACACTTCGTTGATCGGGAGGCCCTCACCGGCCGTGTCAGCGTCCGTTGTAGATTCCTCTGCGTTACTAGCGACCGGCATTAGTAGGCCGCACAGAGCTCGCCGGTTTCGCTCACCGACACCGACACGTCCGAGACGGTGTCCGGGAGCGCGTCGAGCATTCGCTGTTCGAGCAAGACGCTCATCACCTCTGCCGTCGGTGGGTGGTCCAACACGACGAGTGCGTCGCCGTCGCCGGACGCTTCAAACGCGTCAACGAGCGGGTCGCCTTCTTCGACGAGGAACCGATGGTCCCACGCGTCGATGATGTCTGTGACGTCGCCTTTGTCGACGACCCACCCCTCCTCGGTGAGTTGGCCGGTCACTTCCACGGTGATCTCGTAGTTGTGGCCGTGTGGCCGCGAGCACTTCCCGTCGTGATGGAGAATTCGGTGGCCCGAGCTGATCCGAATCGGGTTGTCGTCTCCGATTTGGAGTGTCCGTTGGCCTGCCTCGGACAAGTCTACTTGCGGGGAATCATCTTGAGGTATGATTTGGGACATACTCGGAGAATACAGGTGGCAAATATAAGCATTGAGTTTCGTCGACTCAGTTGAGTGCCATCTCACACAAGTTCCTAGGTGAACTGCCTCGGGGTCAAGCCCCGAGGCTTCCCGTTTCGATGACGCGACTTGCAGGAACCGACGATGAAGAACCTCCATCGGTTTCCACAGCAGCCGCAGTCTCCACGGGCGTCACTTCGGCCTGTCCCAGACCTAACTCTTGAATACCGCCAGAAAGAACGTTATACGACGCATTTGCGTCCCTGTCCGCCTCGAACCCACAACTCGGGCAACTGTGCTCCCGCACCCACAACGGCTTCTCCGTCGAAACGCCACAAGACGCGCACTCTTTGGTCGTGCCACGCGGGTTCACTTGGACCATGTGAGTGCCGTACAGGTCGCCCTTGTACTCTGCATCTCGATGAACCCGCGCCACGCGGCATCCTGCTTGTTCCGCGCATTCCCGACCTGTTGAAGCATCCCCGAGACGTTCAAATCCTCCACGAAAACCGCATCGTACGTCGTGACGAGCCACGTGGAGAGTTTGTGTTGGAAGTCTTCGACCTTCTGCTTAATCCGACGCTTGACCTTGGCAACTTCCCTGCGTTGTTTCTCCCAGTTGTTGCTACCGTGTTCTTTACGGGAGAGACTACGCTGTTCACGGCGCAAACGGTCGTATTCCGTGGAAAGGTCAGGCCAGTCCACGCTGTCGCCATCACTCGTGTAGATGTAGTTGTTGATGCCGAGGTCGATTCCAACGTAATCCTCAGCATCCAAGTCATCTCCGTCGGGTTTGTCGGGGAGTGCGGTGTCTTCAACTTCGAGACCGAACGTGACGTCCCATTCCGCGACAAAGAAGACGACGCTCTCGACGTAACGGAACTGTCTGAAAGCGACGTGTACGAGATCGAGGAGCCCGAGTACGTCCGCAAGGCCGAGGTAGACGAGGAACGTAAGGAGACACGGCTCCAAGGACTCAAAGACCAGCTTGCTGCTGTCGACGGTGACGAGGCCGAGGATCTCCGCAACGAGATCGAGGAACTCGAAGACCGGATCGAGAAGCTAACCGAATTCAAGTCGGGTGTATCGTTTCACACCCGCGCCGGTGGTGAGTCATGACCGAGCGAGACAAGGAACGGGACGAACGAATCGAGATGGAGATCATCGTGGACGCCTACACCCAGGATGAGCAGGCGATGGGTTGGCACATCTATCTGGAAGAGATGATGGATTTTCCCTTCGAAGCACGGTGTATCAAAGACCAAGAGGTCTCACCTCTGAAGGAAGGGGAGACGGTTCGTGTGGTCGGTAAACAATCGTCGGAGCCGTCGCTTCGCCAACAGTTCGTCACCATCGAGTGGAAGGGCCGAGAGTTCGGCGTGCCGTTGAGCCAACTGGAACCGGTTGCGGCCAGTGACGCCACTGAGCTGGCTGTATCGGACTGGCACTACTGGCTTGAACGTTGACGAACGATAGTACGGGTTCCTCGCTCACAAACTCTTACTTCCAGGGCACCGTACACTCAGCTAATGAGTTACGAATGTGAGGACTGTGGGGCGTCGTTCGACACCCTCTCGCGTCTCAGACTCCACGACTGTGCTCCCGACCTGCCCGCCGATGAGTCGATCTCACATGGAGACGGTCTCTCGGAGGAAGATCCGTTCGAAGATTCTAGCTTAGACCGGCAGGAACTCGAACAGGATCATCCCGAGGTCGTCGGTGACCTTCCAGACCTCTATGACGACGCCCGTGAGGGTGACGTATCAACACTTTACCGGGCAATTGCGGAATATGAACGCGTGTTGTCGAACGTGGCCCGAGGTGACGCACCGAGCGGTGAAGATCTGCTACACGACCTGCAATTTGCCTACTACGAATCCTTCGCTACCGGGCTCGACACCGCCGCACAGACCGACGGGTGGGATGTGCTTGTCGAGTTCGCTACGGCTTACGATCCGCGCGAGCAAGACGAGTTCCCCGAGGTCAGCCACGTCATCGCCAACGCAATCGGACGCTCGGTTATTCGCACCCGCCGTGGCGACAGCGTGGACGCAATTCCGGCTGACGCACTGGCGTTTCTCGATGCGATCCCCGAGTACGTCAACGAGTCTCACGTCGCCTACGAGGAGTCGTACACCTACGGATGGGGTATCGGCCATCCCGAGCACTCCGTCGCTGACCACCTGCTCGCCCTCTCCGAAGATGAGTCGAAGTTCGTCAAAATCACGCTCAACACTGCCTTCTACGTTGACCAGTACGCCGCTCTCGACGCCTTCGAAGCCATCGTCACCGACGAGGACATCGCTTCCGGCACACGCAGCACGCTCGGGATGGAGACGGACCTCACGGAGTTCTATTTTCAGGCCGTGGCTGACCTCGAAACGGAGGAACTACTCGGCCCGCACGCCCCGCCCTACTGGGACGAAGACGACGACCTCACCCGCGTCATCGATGTTGACCCGGACGTGAAACAGCGGATTCGAGAGTTAGCGCACGAGACCGGTGTCACAGAGACCCTTCCCAGTGACTGGGCGCTCCATGACCTCGAAACGTCCTCGCTTTCGGAGCTTATGGGGCGGATTGGAGATTCGCCAGAAAGAGAACTGTAAGTACGTCCCAAGTCGGTTTCTCGGTCCCGCTCGATAGGACCAATACACGAGGGTATGCTCAGTCAAGCACATCGGGTTAGAGGAAGTGTCTGCTTGGAGAGGATGTGCAACCAACCCAAGCAGACAGCGAGATAGAGGAAGAGCACCTGCTTAATTTTGTCGTCAACAGTCTCGATGGGGAGCTTTCGGTGGATCTCGGGGAGAACGTTGAGGTGACGACGGAGGCGTTGTACGAGGTCCTTGCCGGCGCCAGCGCCGGCGGGACCTCGATCAATCACGTCTGCGAGACGACCGATGACTCTCCGCGCGCCAATACTGCCCGTGGACACCTCACCGATCAGTTCGATCTTGACACCGTCGAAGCGGTCGGGAACACGCTCCTCCAACGCGATGTCCTTGAGACACTTCCGGATCGACCGGTGGAGGTCATCGCCGACCTCCACCTCGATCCCTACTACGGCGACGAAGATGAGACAGAGGCCCTCTACTTCTCCCAAGCGAAACGCGGCACGACGGCGTTTCACGCCTATGCCACGCTCTACGTGCGTGTGCGCAACAAGCGCTACACGCTGGCGGTCCTCCAGCTGGAAGCTGGCGAGACCACCAGCGATACCCTCGCTGAGTTCCTCACGCTACTCGACCGCGGCTTCTACAACAGCATCTGCCTAAAGCTGCTGTACACGCACAATTACGCATACGCGATGCCGGTCGTCAAGTGGGGCGAAACGATCAAAACCGAACTCAGCAGGGGCTGGAGTCGTGTGATAGAGCACGAACTCGCCGGAAGGGTGAGCTCCCCCGTGTTCATCGACTGCGTCTACCAGCGAGGACGGTACGACGAACACGGGGTGGCGCGTCACGGCTACGCCGCTGACGCGCCGTTCATAACGACGCCCCGAGAAGCACGAGAACAGTACAGCAAGCGTTTCGGCATCGAAGCAATCTACCGATTAGCCAAGTAGAGCCTCTCTCTGACCAGTTCTCGGGATGTTGGGCTTCGACTGCTGATGTTTGTCGTGAGTCTGCTCCTCCAGAACGTCTGGCGGTATCTTCACTGGAGATACGTGGCAGCGCCCCGCTGCGGGGGGCGCCGCCTCTGGTCGTGATCCTCTCGTCCCTCCCCATCACGCTGACTCGCGCGACCCACACCGTCACAGCATCATCTAATTCGTCTAAATCCATGTTTTGTCACCGCTCAGCACCGGCAGGATGCTTCGCAATCAAGGCTTCGGCGTCCGGGATCGATGCAAGCTGCACAACCCCCGTTTCCTCACCGTCACCGGCTTCGTACATTGACTGCCCGGCTTCGCAGTCCGACCACTCACCGTCACCGACTCGTTGCTCGACCCACCCGCGCGCTAGATCGTGCGTCGCTCTAACCGCTGCTTGGTCAGATGCAATCGATAACCACAAGTAAACGCCGTCGGGCGTCTGTCCTTTTTGCCTCATCACCTCTGTATCGAGTGTTGATCGGCTAAAATAGTCGGAAAGTCACCTCAGTCCACCCACGAATAGTATTCCCCGCGCACTATCCCGGATATGAGCGCGTGGCTGACGTCGAATCTGTCACCAATCTCTTTCTGAGTCCGCCCCGAATCGTTGTATAGCCGTTTGATTTCGCGGACTTCAGCGTCTGTGAACCGCGTCTCGCGGTCACCTTCTGTGCACGCCTCTTTGAGGTTCCCTGACTGGTTTCCTGCCTGCAGATGCCGGGGATTACAGCACAATTCGCGGTGACATCGATGTTTGACCACGTCGTCTGGAATGTCGTCAAGTGATTCGAGGTCGTGGTGAAGGATGTACGCGACTCTGTGAGCGAGCGCATGCCCGGACGATAACCAGAATCGACCGTATCTCTCCGAGTAAAACTTCCACGGCCAGCACTGGTCGGGCTCGCGGATATCTACCTTCTCCCAAAACCGGTTCTCAAGCCTGCTTCTCCACTCTTCGTCCTTGCCTGTCGGGTGCGGGTGCACGGGCTGCGCGCAGTTGATACACCAGTTCTCTTTGATTCGGTCTTCTTGGTTTGGTGTAAGACAGTCAGGGCACCGGACAGCGTCTGTCCGCGTCTCTAACTGCATCGCCTCTTCAGTCAGGTCCTGCAGGTCCTGCCGGTCGATGCCGATGTCCAGGTGTCCAATTGGGTTCTCGTCTCTGTTGCTTGCTGCCATTCTCTGTCACATGTCAAGGTAGAAGTTGTACGGGTAAGAGACAGGGTGCACTCCCTGAGGGGGGAGGGGGGTGACAAGGTGACAAGGGGGATATGCGCGCCCGCTACGCGCGCACGAGAAGCGCGATAGCGTGGACAACACAGATCGTGTCGCTTCGAACGGGGTGCAAGCGATTATGAGCGTATCCTCGACCGTTGAAAAACAGTGAATCAGTCAGAACTGCTTCAAACCCACCGGTGCTCATCAACCACGCACCGGACGAAGTCCTCGTACCCGTGCGCAGCGCCTTCAAGCTTTGTGACTTAGTCTCGGTCCACCCGAGTCGTCGAAGCACGTCACGCGCTTCCTAATGCCCTCGCATACACGCTACCTCTACGTCACCCGATTCTCGGCACCCTAAGCGGTGTGAACGCGCCGATTTTCATCTGACCAGCGGCTTCAGCGGCCTTCTCTCGCCGATCCTGCGCCGATCGGCCCTTTGCCTGGTTCTCCATCACTCGATCCCGGTCGTTGTCAATGTCGTCCGCGTCGGCCACGCCCCCGGTGAGAGTAGCTTGCTCGACCAGTGACCGCTTCCACGCCGACGGGTCCGGGTCAGAGTACACACGACTCCCATCGTCTTCGTCGCTCTTTGACTGTGCCTCGAACGTCGGGACGTCCATCAAGAGGTGCTCACCCGTAGCCTCCGCCCCGACAGACTCGTCCGATCCGGCTGTCTCGACGACGTGAGCCCATAACCGTCTCGACGTCATCCACCTGTCACCGCTCGGTGAGCGGTAAATCAGGCCCGATTCTTTCCAGCGGTACTTCACGCGGTGGGTAACGCTGGACTCTGACCATTCCCACGCCACTCCTGGCGGGGAAAGGTGCTCAACGATGTTGCTCCAGTGAGCGTTGATGAGCGCTGACTGGTGTCGTTTCAGGTCGTTGACCGACGGGGTCGCAGCTGCGGCCACTACGCTTCACCTCCGTTAACAGCCTCTGCGGTCTCGCTTGAGACCCGTCCCGTCTCGACATTCCAGTCCACGTCAACCTCAGCACCACACTGTCCGCATTCCTCCCATGCGGTGTCCGTGCCCCACTTTACCCCGCACTCTCTGCACTGCCACGTATCCAACGCTGTCGCCGGTCGTGGCGGGTCTTCACCGTCGAATTCACCGCACCCGTCACTTCCTCCGTCTCCGTTTTCACTGCCTTCATCTCTGAACGCTCGGATACGCGCTGCAATCTCGTCTAAGTCGTTGCACTTCGTCACCGCGGATACTTGCCCTGCGAGCGCTGCATCATCCTCGGCTGCATCAGCGTGCTCACGGACCGCCCGGTCAATCTGCGCAGTGTCACCCTCGTCTTCCCCGCCGTCCGCTCTCGCGGCATCCTGCTCCGCCTGAGCGTCTTCTGACGCGGAGGTACCCTCACGGTTATCGATGGGGTCATTGATGAGGTCGATCGACCGGGTCGAGTCCCCTTCCTCATCGTTGACAGACTCTGAGTTCTCGCGGTTGACGATCGTCACGTCCGTCATCGGCCGGACCTTCAAGTCTGCACCCGGCTTCAGTCGTTCGAACCTGACAGTGTCGCCCTCCTGAACTCCATCAACGATATCTAACTCGTCATTCCCACGGTCTTTAGCGACGATATCCCGCATCGCAGAGTCGTCATGGACCGTGATTTCGATGAGGTTGCTGCCCTGCAGGTTCTTGTAATCAACGTCAACCTCCACAGTGACGTACGAATCAGCATTCGCTGCGTCATCGAGGGTAATGACGTCATCGTAGTGCGGTGACCGGCGGTCGGCAGTGTCGTTGGCAGATTCACCGCCGTCGTCGCTGGCGGGCGCATCGATGGTCACCCACGGGTGATTCAACCAGTACTCGGACAGGTGCTCTACCGCCTCGTCACGGAACGCAACGCCTGTCATCGAGTACACCCGGTCATCGTCTACGGAATCCGGCGCTCGGGGCCGGGACTTGTCGAACGGGATGTCTTCAACACGGTCTTCCAAGAGTCTGAAGAAATCCGTCCGGGAAACCGCGTCAACACCGTCATCACTGGCGAGCGACTTGTACGCGTCGAACACTGCACCGTTCGGGACGTACTTCTCAGCCTTCGACGATGCTCCGTGAACAGGCTTCAACAGGTCCGTTTCAACCCGGCCGATCGGGTCCGCATCCTGCTCGTAGGAATCGAGTCGTTCCGCCGGTGACTCCGGCAGACTCACGTCCCCTTGTGCTTCCAGGCGAGCGAGACCTTCAATCGCCCGAACCAGTATCGCCTCAAGATTATCATCACGCGTCAACCGGTCCTTGATACCATTCTCCTGCGGTTTCTGATACGGGTCTTCTGGATCCGGATCCGGGATGAACTGGAACGGAAGGTGAATCGGCAACCACCGCTCTTGCCACGCTTCCCCGGATTCCGGCGGCAGAGGCGGGGAGTTCGCGGCGAACCATAACTTCGCGCTGTTACGGAACGTTTCTGAATCCTCGTGCTTTGATTCACCTTCTTGTGCATCCCCGCCCGTGAGCTCTTTGAGTTTACTGCCTTCCTGGATTTTCCGCTGCCCGATGTCACCGCTGACATTAACGAGCGCATCGTCAAGCATCGCGGTTCTGAACTTGTTTTTAGCTAAGTCTTCAAGCCGGTTCCCCGCGACAGTCGGAGAGTCCACGCCACCGCACATCTCCACAATTACATCAAGGATTACGCCTTTCGAGTTCCTGCCGGACCCGTACATCATCGTGATTTTCGGGTGCCGGTAATCCGGGAGAAGGATGTTCCCGATGGCTTCCTCGATGGTCGCTCGGTCTTCGGGTCGCTCCGTGATTTCATCCAACCACTCGTCGATTTCCAGAGTGTCTGCGTCAGGGCTCCAATCTACTGGTAACCGCTGCTTGGCGCGCAGGTCCGGGTCGAAATCGAGGAGTTCCGGGTCACTGACCGACCCGTCCCGCTGCAGCGTTGGGAGCCGAAGGATCCCGTTCCCGACGACTCTGTAGTCATGCTCTTCGTTGTCGAATTTACCGCGCGGCTCGAACGCTTGCGAACCGTCTTCTCGCGTCCGGTCAGCGATTTTCCCGACAATCTCGCGCTTCTCATGACCGCTGGCGCGACCCGGGCACACACCCTCAATGACGGAACGAATGACTTCCCTGCCGTCACCGTCCAGTGTCCCCGTGACCGGGTTGTAACAGTAAATCGTCTGATCGTCCGCTCCACCGGTCGTCACGAACTCCAAGGCCTGCATGAGACGGTGCGCAACTGCCGCGCGTGCCTGAGCGTTCAGGCACTCATTGTACAACACATCGAGGCGTTGAGCGAGCTTGTGCAGTGGTTCAGCGTTGATAACTCGCCCGGCGTAACGGTCCTGAAGCTTCACGTCAACCGTTGACTGCGCCGGCGCTCGGTGCTCAACGCGCGCATCTTGCTTCGGGAGAGTGACGATGACGTCGTCGTCTGGTCCGATTGGTTCGCTGACGTAGAGACCGATGAATTCCGGTTCTTTATCGGAGTCTTCAGGCGGGTCTGTCCACTCCTCACCGATGACGTCGTCTCGAACATCGCACATCTCGTCCGACCGCCAGTCGGTACTTAGCCTCGCCTCTTCAACAGCGTCCCAATCAACCTCTTCGCTGTTACTCTGAGGCGGAGCAGGCATATCCCATCCCGCATTCGTCGCGTACGCGATGAGAGTCCCGACAGTCACCGGGTCCGATTCAACCTCGATGCTCTCCCACGAATCTTCAACAATCCGCTCAGCCTGCTGCTCAGCGGACGCATCCCACTGCTCATCAGCTGTCTCCGACCATGATTTGAAGAGCTCAACCGCCTTCTCCCACGCATCCTCATCCGCGCCGCCGTCGTCTTCTTCGTGGAAGAACTCAGCAACTGCGAACCCGATGTTCCGCCACTGATTGTAGCCACAGTCGGCATCAAGGTGCGATAACGCGTCCCTGATGTCGTCCTCTGTGAGCCACTCGTTATCCGGCTTCCACCCATCGCCATCACCGGCGTTGGCAAGATCGCCATCGCCGTTCAACGCGTTGATGGTCTCCTTCGCACCAAGCAACCAGTGATCGATATCCGGCGCGTGCTCAACCACCTCACCATCGAACCCGCGTTCAACATCACCAGTAACCGTCACGAACCGACCTTGCAGCACATCAACGCCTTCGTGCTCGGCGTCATCAATGGATAAGTCAGTCCAGAACTCGGGTTCATCAAAGTCTGCCACCGGGATGTGAAGCCCGGTTCCCGATGGGCTCCACTCGGCGTAAACCTCACTACCGTCTGCTGCGCGTCGGAACTCCCTCAAGGACGGAACCCAATCCTTCGGGTCCTTACGCCCGTCCTCAACGATATCCGCGCACCCGTCCACGTCGATGACGGCGATGTCATCACCTGTGACGAATCCGATTCCCCACGAGTCTTTCTCTGCAGCTGCTCCAACGGCTTTTTCGAACGTGTGGTGATCTTCAGCGTCGTTGAAGGAGACCGAGAAGTCGCCTTTCCAGTGCGGGCGTCGTGGGGTATCAGCGCTGTCGTCCCACATGAGCCACCGGTCGATGTTCTGCATCGGTTCCGGTGTGTTCTCACGCCATTGTTCGGGTGTCCCGATCACTGACCCACACCTCCGCTCACGAGTTCGACGGAATCGATATCCACGATTTGAGGCGCTTCGTACGTCCGGTAAACCTCAACATAGTCACCGCTCGTCCGCGCGACTCGCCACCGCTCGTCATCGTAGATGACGAAACTGCCTGCTGTTATTGAATCGATGCAACCACTTTTATATCCGTTCGCGTCGTATACCATTTGAGTGACTCCTGGTTATGGGGCACTCGACTCCCGGGCGGCCTCGCGCCGTTCGGGGGTTATGGACTTTGCATCGCCAGAGTATTGGATGCGATTGTGAGTGGCGACAAGACCGTGGTCGCCGAGTGCTTACCAAATAGTAGTCACGGGTGACTTATAACGTTCTGCGTCTAAGGTTTATATAGGTAAATTAGAGGCGATATAGAGCCTATCTGCGGACCTCTTCCTATACTTTTAAGAATAGGACAACGCGCACGACATCAGTGTTCCGGGTGATCCACCTACTCCCAACGTGCCAGCGACCGCCGGGTCTAGACCACCGACCGGTCTGGTCTAGGGGGTACGGACCACAATGAAACATACAAAACCACCGGAAGGCAAGCCGGTTCATCGAGGAGTGGTCCATGTGGTCCATGTGGTCTAGGCATTTCGACCCCTTTAGTGAGAGATATAGTACACAGACACAACAACACTACCGTTTTCTTCCTTACCCGTCTCTCACATTAACCCTCAGACCACCTAGACCACCTAGACCACCTAGACCACCCCGTTCACGTCCCCGGGTTTTCTGGTCCATGCTGGTCCAAGCAGTCCTGTCGAACGCCTCCCTGTCGTTAACAAACTCGCGCCTACCGTCTCCCCTCGTTGATCGATGTTGTGTTCTGGCAGTGTGTTCACCAACGTTGTGTTCACGACTTCTTCACCAACGTTGTTGACGGAGTGCGTGGCGAGTGTAACACGGCGTTTCAGGGCCTGAGAGTGTCGATAAGCGAGAGTGTTCATTCATTCACTGTTCATCAACAACGTTGTGTTCACGGCTTCTTCACCACCGTGTACACGACTTCACCAACATCGTTGTTCACGGAGTTGACAATCTCGCTCGCCTCGGGAAGAGGTTCGATGAAATCGTCCGGTATCAGGGGTGCCGGATCACAGTTATGGTCGACAAGGAGTAATTGATAAACATGGTAGAATTACTCAACAGAACACCTGCACTGGTCGCCTCCGCGGAACCTGCTCACCTCCCGGTGACAAAGTTCCATACGGGCGAGAGTGGAGTCGAGATCCCGGTGACCGTCTATCGCCGGGAACAGCATCTCAACGTCATCGGTGAACCGTCGTACCACTGGACTCCGGACCGCACAGGGTCTGTGAGTATCAACCCCGCGGCACAACCGTCGTTGTGGGCATCCCGACAGACCGGCGTGTACAGTCGTCCCGCGGCCATCACCGAACCAGGTGACGCTCTCAGCGAGTTGGACTTGACGAAAGGCCCGCAAGTCATCAAACGGGAGCGAGAAGAGCTGGCGCGGAAAGCAGATTACCGCGCCCGGCTTCGGCGTGAACGAATAATCGATGCGAAGACACGCGACCCTTCCACTGTGCACGAAACGCAAGCGGGGCTCTCCGCGTTCGAGGATATCGACCAAGCAGACGTGAACCCTGCTTCGACGTCAGATACTGACGATCGTCTCGATGGTCTTCCCGTGTTCCTTCCTGATGAGGAGTTGCCTGATGGTCCTGGCGTCACTGACGCGTCCGAGAGCGGGCCCGAACGGTGTGACCAGTGCGGCGCGTCGCACCCTTGGGACAGTCCGTTAGAGCGCGGTCTGAACGGGATTCGCGGCGGTAGCATGACTGATGGGAATTCGGATTACGAGCACTGCGACCCTGACGACTTCTCGTCTCACATCATCGACTGCCACTGTTGCGGGTGTCCGTGTGGTTCGAAGAGTATCCGATACCGTCAAACGAAGGAACCGGCTTGGGCTTGCAACAACCCTAACTGCAAGAGAGAGTTCCACCACCCTATCAAGCGGCCTGATGTCCTCCGGTCGGACGTTGAGACTGACGGGGAAAAACGCGCGCGTCTCTATTGGGAATGTCGTTCATGCGGGGGTGCGACGCAAGCACCATTCACCGGGATCCCGGAAGAGTTACTCTGACCGTTGTTGTCAAGGATGAGCTTCACGGCGAGTGAGTCATAGCCTGACCGGCGACTGCGGGGCTCGCGGACCAGGGGGTAAATCCCCTCCTCAAATCACCTATTACACTACACCTCTTCGGAGCGTTCCAGGTCTCTTACACTCTCACAGATAGTTTTCACGGCGTAAAATGAGCTTATAGTGCCTTACGGTGCCTAAGAATCTACACGAGGTCTGTCGGGTGTTTCGTCTGATTGTAAGAGGATTCGAGTGTACTCTTACACTTCTCAACCAACGATATGGTCGTGCTGTCAGTCGTCCCGGTCAGATGCCAGTCAAGTATTCTCGGCGTTGCTGCATTCGTGTTTTCTCATCGCGCCGGTCGTAGTGCTTCGAGAGTGTGTCCACGTCACTGCTGGCACGGTCCGCGATCGCGCGAGCGGGGATATCGAGCGATAGTGCGCGAGTGATTGCTCCTCTTCGAACGGCGTGCGGTGACTTGCTCGATGGGCACTCGTACGCTCTCGACCGGTTCACGGCGGCCGTGCACTCGTCAATGTCCTGGTCGTGCGGGCACTCCCCGGATACGATGCATGGGCGCGTCGCGGCGTAGCTGTCCGACTGGATGGTCTGCAGGTGCGGGCGTCCCCGGCTGGTTGTCACGAGCGGTTGGCGGTCGTGCTCGTCCTTGACGTCGTGCCGGTGAGTGTCGATGTGATCCTGCAGGACTTCAACGGTTCCGGGTTTGAGACCGGTTCGTCGTTCACCGTCTCCTTTCTTCTTCAGCGGTGTGTTCGTTTCGGGTCGGTGACGGACCTTGAGGTGTGGCGTGTCCGTGTCTGTGACGAGATCCTGCTGGTCGAGTGTCCTGATGCCTCCTCGTCTCAATAATCCGCGCCAGATTAGAATGTGAACTACGTGTTCCCGTGTCGCGTACTCGAATTTGGCGAGGTGTTCGAGGACATTGTCGCCGACGTCCGGGTCGAGCATGTCATCGCGTTCGTTTTCGTGCTTGCCGAGTTCCGGTGACAGTATTTTCTCCGAGAGTCCGTCGGGGACGGCGTCGATGCTCTCGCACCAACGGGCGAACACGCGGAACGTGTCCATTTGCGTTTTCATCGTCACGCTGTTCGGGTCACCGCGTTCGGTGCGTCGCCACACTCGGTATTCGTGCGCTTTCCTGGCGGTCAAGTCGTTCATGTTACCGAGTTCGGTCTCGTCGCACCAGTCGATGAAGTGACCGAGTCGGGATCGGTGGCTCCGGATTGTTGAGTCAGCTGACTCTCGTTTCTTGTCTTCGATGTACAATGCGAGCGCTGCTTCGGGTTCGATAGGTTCCATGAGTTTGGCTCTCCGGAACCGCCAGACACAGTCGGGGGCGAAGTCGTCACGACTTGAACTCTTACCGCGGAAAAGACATCGTTTCTTAAGGGCACTGCTCACGTCCTGTGGTTCCTTAGGAACAGCGGAACGAATGGGCGCTGCAGGATTTGAACCCGCGACAGCTTGGTCCGAAGCCAAGCACTCTATCCAGACTGAGCTAAGCGCCCGTACGACTCGCTATTCCGGAGAGAGAGTTAAGTCCCGCGATTCGGAATCGCCTCCGGACGCGTTGGGGCGTGTTCATCGATCCCGGCACCACGGGCGATCAAAAAGAATATTATCGGGACCCGGCATGGTTTCCGTAGTAGATGTGTCTTGGTCGTACGGCGTCGCAGCCGAACGAGCGGCCCGAATCGGTTCTGTCGTCGCCGAGGTGCGCCCATGTATGACCTGAGGCCACACTTCGACGAGGAGGTCGAGCCCGGGACGAACCTCCTTCTCGCCGGCCCGCCGCTCACCGGCAAGCGGTCGCTGATGATGGATCTGTTGGCGGCCGGGACCGAGCGCGGCGACGGCGCGATCGTCGTCACCACCAAGGACGGCGCCGAGCGCGTCCTGAAGGACTACCAGAAGCGGACGCCCTACGAGGGGAAGCCGGTCGCGGTCGTCGACTGCGTCACCCGCCAGCAGGGCGTCAGCGACGCCCGCGAGTCCGACCGGATCAAGTACGCCTCCTCGCCGGTGGACATGACCGGCATCGGGATCAAGCTCTCGGAGTTCCTCCAGGCGTTCGGCGATCGGGGGATCGAACAGAACCGCGTGACGGTCCACTCGCTGTCGACGCTGTTGATGTATTCTGACCTCCAGACGGTGTTCCGCTTCCTCCATGTGTTCACCGGCCGGATACAGAGCGTGAACGGCCTCGGGCTGTTCAGCATCGACTCGACCTCCCACGACGAGCAGGCGATGAACACGCTCAAGCAGCTCTTCGACGGCGTTATCACGGTTCCCGAGGACGGCGAGCTCGAGATCCGACTGGCCTGAGCGGCGGGCGTTGTAGCCGCCGGGTCGCTGAACCCTTCAGCCGCCGGGTGGTTCCTTCGGCCGCCGGGTGGTTTAATTTGCGCGCCCACGTACTCGCAGCTATGCCCATCACCGACGACGAGGGGCTCGACCGACTGCTCGACGCCGACGCGATCGCCGTGATCGGCTGCTCGACGACGCCCGGGAAGGCCGCCCACGACGTGCCGGCGTACCTCCAGCGCCACGGGTACCGTGTAATTCCGGTGAACCCCTTCGCCGACGAGGTGCTCGGCGAGCCGGCGTTCGACGAACTCGCCGACGTCGAGGCCGACGTGGACCTCGTGAACGTGTTCCGTCCGAGCGAGGAGGTGCCGGGGGTCCTCGCCGCGGTGCGCGAGCGACACGCCGAGCGCGGCGACGCGGGCGCGGCGTGGCTCCAGCTGGGGATCAGCCACGACGAGTCGGCCGCGGAGGCGGAGGCGGACGGGATCGAGATCGTTCAGGACCGGTGTCTGAAGGTCGAGCACGGGCGCCTTCGCGGATAAACGAACAGGCGCCGCGCTGCGTCCGACCTCATCCCTCCCACTCCTCGAACGACCGGTACACGCCCTTCGAGAGGTACCGCTCCGAGGAGTCGGGGAACACGGTGGCGACGGCCTCGTAGGGGGCGTCGATCTCGCCGTCGCGGATTCCGCGGGCGACCCGCTTGGCCGCGATCGCGTTCGCGGCCGCGGAGGAGGCGACGAGCTGTCCCTCCTCGGCTGCGAGCCGCCCCATCTCCTCGTGGACCTCGCGGTCGGGGACGGCGTGGATGTCGTCGACGAGCTCCGGGTCGAACAGCTCGTTCCGCGAGACGTCGTGGGTGCCGATCCCCTCCGTCTTGTACTCCTCGTGGTCCACGTCCTCGCCGAGGAACTCGCGGTACGCGGAGCCGGCGGGCTCGACGGCGACGACGTGGGTGCCGGGGTGTTTCTCGCGGAAGTAGCGGGCCATCCCCATCAGCGTCCCGGCGGTGCCGCAGCCGGCGACGACGGCCCCCACCTTGCCGTCGAGCGCGTCGCCGATCTCGGGGCCGGTGGTCGCGTAGTGCGCCTCGGCGTTGAGCGGGTTCGAGAACTGCTGGGGGACGACCGCGTCGTCGAGTTCGTCGGCGATCTCGTGGGCGCGGTCGATGGCGAACCCCATCCCGTCCTCGCTCGGGGTGTTGACCACCTCGGCGCCGAGCGCGCGCATGAGCTGCTGTTTCTCCACGGAGAACCGCTCGGGGACGACGAACACCGCGTTCAGCCCCAGCTGCTTGGCCGCGACCGCCAGCCCGATCCCGGTGTTGCCGGCGGTCGGCTCGACGACGGTGCCGCCCTCCCCCATGTCGCCGCGTTCGAGCATCCGTTCGAGCATGTACTTCCCGATGCGGTCCTTGATGCTCGCACCGGGGTTGAACGACTCCAGCTTCGCGTACACCGGCACCTCGTCCGGGGAGTCGTGCACCCGAACGAGCGGCGTCTCCCCGATCGTCTCCAACACAGACGACAGGGGTTCCTGATGGGTCGTCATATTGCCGCAATCGTTGCCGCCCCTTTTGCGTGTTTCCATGATCGGTGCGGCCGTCCCTTCTCGTCGATGACGGCGGGCGTTGCCGGGGGATCGGAGCGAACGTCGCAGTAGGAGCGACCATCACGGCGAGAGACCGCTGCCTCGAATGGCGTGACGCCGTGCCGGGGATCGAACAAACTTATGCCCCTCGTCCGGTTCCGAAGAGGTATGAGCGAGACCGATGCGCAGGCCGACGTGACGGTCGTCCTTCCGGACGGATCAGAGCTGGACGTTCCGGCGGGGGCGACAGTCGAAGACGTCGCCTTCGAGATCGGACCCGGGCTCGGTCGCGACACGGTCGCGGGGAAGATCGACGGCGAACTCGTCGAAAAGTACGCGACGGTCCACGACGGCGCACGGATCGAGATCGTCACGGACCAGTCCGACGAGTACCTCACGGTGTTGCGCCACTCCGCGGCCCACGTCTTCGCGCAGGCGCTCCAGCGGCTCCACTCCGAGGCGACCCTGACCATCGGCCCCCCGACCGACGAGGGGTTCTACTACGACGTGACCGACGTGGACCTCGACGAGGACGACCTCGACGCCATCGAAGCGGAGATGGACGAGATCATCGCGGCCGACTACGACATCGAGCGCGAGGTCCGGTCCCGCGAGGAGGCCACGGAGATCTACGCCGACAACGAGTACAAACAGCAGATCTTGGAGGAGGAGGCCGACGACGAGGAGGTCACCTTCTACGAACAGGACGGCTGGCGGGACCTCTGTCAGGGGCCGCACGTCGAGTCGACGGGCGAGATCGGCGCGGCGACCTTGCTGGAGGTCTCGGCCGCCTACTGGCGCGGCGACGAGGACAACGACACGCTGACCCGCGTGTACGGCACGGCGTTCGCCTCCGAGGCCGCCCTCGAAGAGCACCTCGAACTGCGCGAGGAGGCGATGGAACGCGACCACCGCAAGATCGGGCAGGAGATGAACCTCTTCTCGATCCCGACGGTGACCGGTCCCGGCCTCCCGCTGTACCACCCGCCCGGGAAGACCGTGCTCCGCGAGCTGTCGGACTTCGCGAACGAGCTCAACCGGGATCACGGCTACGAGGAGGTCGAAACGCCCCACGTGTTCCGGACGGAGCTGTGGAAAAAATCCGGTCACTACGAGAACTACAAAGACGACATGTTCCTCCTCGACGTGAACGACGAGGAGTACGGGCTCAAGCCGATGAACTGCCCGGGCCACGCGACGATCTTCGACCAGCAGTCGTGGTCGTACCGCGACCTCCCGCAGCGCTACTTCGAGAACGGGAAGGTGTACCGGAAGGAGCAGCGCGGCGAGCTCTCGGGCCTCTCGCGCGTCTGGTCGTTCACCATCGACGACGGTCACCTGTTCGTCCGGCCGGACCAGATCCGCCAAGAGATCGAGTCGGTGATCGAGATGATCTTCGAGGTCGTCGAGACGCTGGATCTCGACGTCGAGGTCGCGCTGGCGACCCGCCCCGACAAGTCGGTCGGCGGCGACGAGATCTGGGAGTCCGCGGAGGAGCAGCTCCGCGACGTGCTCGAATCGGGCGGCTACGACTACGACGTCGAGCCCGGCGACGGCGCCTTCTACGGCCCGAAGATCGACTTCGGCTTCGAGGACGCGCTGGGCCGCGTCTGGGACGGTCCGACGGTCCAGCTCGACTTCAACATGCCCGACCGGTTCGATCTCACCTACACGGGGGAGGACAACGAGGACCACCAGCCGGTGATGATCCACCGCGCGCTGTACGGGAGCTACGAGCGCTTCTTCATGGTGCTCATCGAGCACTTCGACGGCGACTTCCCGCTGTGGCTCGCGCCCGAGCAGGTCCGCATCCTCCCGGTCTCCGACGAGACGCTCGGCTACGCGCACCGCGTGAAAAACGAACTCGAAGACGCCGGTTTCCGCGCCGAGGTCGAGGACCGCGACTGGACGGTCGGCCGCAAGATCCGCGCCGGCCACGACGACCGGCTCCCGTACATGGTGATCGTCGGCGACGACGAGCAGGAGGCGGGCACCGTCTCGGTCCGCGACCGCTTCGAGAACCAGCGCGGCGACGTCGACCTCGACGCGTTCGTCGACCACCTCGTCGCCGAGCGCGACGAGAAGCGGACGGAGCCGGACTTCGTCGACGCGGAGTAACCGGCGGAGCCGGGAGCGTTCCGCGACTCTCCGGCCCGCCTCTCGGGTTCCGTCGCGCTTTTGCCGCTGCTCTCGGTACCTCCCTCCATGGGTGACGCATCCGCGCTGACCGAGCGAGACGGCGACGTACCGGACGTGGGCGAACTGACGCCGCCGGACCGGACGCTGATGGGACCGGGACCGAGCGACGTTCATCCGCGCGTGCTCAAGGGGATGAGCACGCCACTCGTCGGCCACCTCGACCCCTCGTTCGTCGAGATCATGAACGAGGTACAGGAGCTATTGCGCTACACGTTCCGGACCGACAACAAATGGACGATCCCGGTCTCCGGGACCGGGTCGGCGTCGATGGAGGCGGCCGTCGGCAACCTCGTCGAGCCGGGCGACACGATGCTGGTCCCGACGAACGGCTACTTCGGCGGGCGGATGAAGTCGATGGCCGAGCGCGCGGGCGGCGAGGTCGTCGAGGTGTCGGCGCCGTGGGGCGAGCCCCTCGACCCGGTCGATGTCGAGCGCGCGTTCGACGAGCACCAGCCGGACGTGTTCGGGTTCGTCCACGCGGAGACCTCGACCGGGGTCCTCCAGCCGAACGTCCCCGAGCTGACCGACATCGCGCACGACCACGACGCGTTCGTGATCGCCGACTCCGTCACCTCGCTGGGCGGCGTCGAGCTGCGCGTCGACGAGTGGGGGATCGACGCCGCCTACTCCGGCCCGCAGAAGTGCCTCTCGTGTCCGCCCGGCGCGAGCCCGCTCACGCTCAACGACCGCGCGATGGACAAGGTGCTCGACCGCGACGAGCGGCCCCGGTCGTGGTACCTCGACCTCTCGCTGCTTGAGGGATACTGGGGGGACGACCGCTCGTACCACCACACTGCGCCGATTACCAACGTGTACGCGCTCCGCGAGGCGCTCCGCCTCGTCGCCGAGGAGGGGATCGAAGCGCGGTGGGCGCGTCACCGCGAGGTCGCCGGCGACCTGAAGGCGGGCCTGCAGGATCTCGGTCTCGAAATGAACGCCCCCGACGAGTACTGGCTCCCGAGCCTGAACGCGGTGCGGGTGCCCGACGGGATCGACGACGGCACCGTCATCGACCACCTCATCGCGGAGTACGACCTGGAGATCGCGTCCGGACTCGGCGACCTCGAAGGCGACATCTGGCGGATCGGCTGTATGGGCCACTCCGCCCGCCCGAAGAACGTCGAGTACGTCCTCGCGGCGCTGGAGGACGCGCTGGCGGAGCAGGGATTCTGAGCGGCCGGGGGCACCCGAGAGCGATCGTGGCCGCCCCGGCCGGAGCGTCACCGCCCGGTCCCGACCGTCCGCCGAGGGATTTATTAGTGAGTGTCTCTCCCCTCGGTAGGGGTATGAACGATCTACGAACCGGACTGAGCTACGGGGACGTGCTGCTCGTCCCGCAGCGGTCGCCGGTCGACAGCCGGAGCGACGCGGACCTCTCGACGCGGCTCACGCCGAGCGTCGAACTGACGACGCCGCTGGTCTCGGCGGCGATGGACACCGTCACGGAGGCGGAGCTGGCGATCGAACTCTCCCGCGCCGGCGGGCTCGGCGTGCTCCACCGCTTTCTCACCGTCGACGAGCAGGCGGCACAGGTCGAGGACGTGGCCGCGGCCGGCGAGCAGGTCGCCGCCGCGGTCGGCATCAACGAGGACTACGTGGCCCGGAGCGCAGCGCTCGTCGCGGCCGACGTGGACGCCCTCGTCGTCGACGTCGCGCACGGGCACCTCGAACGGGCGATCACGGCGGTCGAGGAGATCGCTGACGAGTTCCCGGAGACGGATCTCGTCGCCGGCAACGTCGCCACGCCCGCGGGCGTCGAGGACCTCGCGGCCGCCGGCGCCGACTGCGTGAAGGTCGGCATCGGCCCGGGGTCGCACTGCACCACGCGGAAGGTCGCCGGGGCCGGCGTGCCGCAGCTGACCGCGGTCGACGACTGCGCGACCGCGGCCGCGGAGCTGGACGTGACGGTCTGTGCCGACGGCGGAATCCGCACCTCCGGCGACGCGGTGAAGGCGCTGATGGCGGGCGCCGACACCGTGATGCTCGGTAGCCTCTTCGCCGGCACGGCGGAGGCGCCCGGCGCGGTCGTCGAGGTCGACGGAACGCGGTACAAGCGGTCGCGAGGGATGGCGACCACCGCCGCCGCCGAGGACCGCGACGACAAGGGCGTCGACGTGGGCGCCGACGAGGGCGTCGAGGCGCTGACGCCGTACAAGGGACCGGTCGCGACGGTCGCCGAGGAGTTCTGTCAGGGGATTCGCTCGGGGCTCTCGTACTGCGGCGGCCATACGATCGAGCGCGCCCGTGACCGGGCGGAGTTCATCCGTGTCGCGCCCGGCGCGAAGGAGCGCGAGGGGTTCCACACCGACGACGACTGGGAGGGAATCAGCGTGGACAGCGAGACGAAGCGAGTCGCCGACTCGACCGGCGAGACGGCGGCCGAAGGCGACGACTGATCACCGGAACACGAGGGCCATCCTGCCGACGGCTCTCTCGTGGCCGACGAGCTGTGGATTTGCCGACAGCGTGACCGACCCGGCACCTACCACGCCGTCAGCGCCGCGCGGCCGTGGTCGTTCGCGAGTATCGCGAGGGACGCCAGCACGCCGGTGATCGCGAACGCGCCGCCGACGGAGAAGACGGCCGCCATGCTCACCTCGACCAGCAGCCAGCGTACGTCCCTAACAGGGTGATGAGCGTGATGAAGCCGAACCCCTCGGCGAACCGGGTGAGGTAGAGCGCCCAGAACTGCGATCGCTTCGCCCCGTCGCCCGCGTCCGCGTTGCTCACACCGGATCGGCGACCATCGATTCAAAGTCGGTTTCGGTTCGAAGCGTGTACCAGTCCCGACGCAAGGTGAGGACCGCCGTCGGACTTATGAGGTGTCCGGACGGTCGTTCCGGCATGGGCGACCCAGCCTGTGACCGCCGGTTCTGTCCGGAGTGTGACCTCGCAGTCTCGTGCGCCGACGAAGTCTGCCCGGAGTGCGGTGCGCAGATCGAGGGCGTCAACGCTGCTTGAGACACTGGCCCCTGAGACGACGCTAAAACGCCGAAACCTATCAGTAGAAGGTGGAAAACGTATATATGGGGAGCGGGCCGGGCGCGATTTGAACACGCGACCGACGGATTAAGAGTCCGTCGCTCTCCCTAACTGAGCTACCGGCCCTCATCGATTCGTACCCGCGTCGACGTAAAAGGCCTTTTCATTCGACGGCGCGCGGGCGGCGAGACCACCGACCGACCGCTGCGGAGTGGCCCGAATCCGTGACGCAGTAGCGTCTCGGGCGGCACTGTTCCCCTCACCCGCTCCGCGAGGAGAGCGCACTCGTTAAGTGTCGTCCCGCGGAAATCGCGGGCAATGAGTAGTGGGGCATCCGGATCGGCGCGAACGCGATACGCGATCCTCGGCTGTGGGAGCGTCGGGCACGCCGTCGCGGAGGACCTGACCGGCCGCGGCAAGGACGTGCTCATCCTCGACCGCGACGAGAGCCGGGTCGAGGCGCTCCGCGACCAGGACCTCAACGCCCGCGTGCAGGACATCGCCGACCCGGACGTGGTCGAGGCGCTCGACGACCGGGACATCGTGTTGATCCTCGCGAGCGACGTCGAGGCCAACAAGGCGGCCGTCTCGGCGGTGCGCGACACCGGCGGCGACCACTACGTCGTCGTCCGCGCCTCGGACCCCGTCAGCGAGGACGAGCTGCGCGAGCGCGGCGCCGACGTGGTGATCAACCCCTCGACGGTGATCGCCGACAGCGCGCTCCAGTCGCTCGAAACCGGCGAGCTGGAGTACATGGCACGCCAGCTCGCGGAGATCATCGAGGACGGGGACGGGCGGATGGCGATCCTGACTCACGACAACCCCGAGCCCGACTCCATCGCGTCGGCGACCGCGCTGCAGGCGATCGCCGGGGCGTTCGGCGTCGAGGCGGACATCCTCTACACCGGCGACGTGGGTCACCAAGAGAACCGAGCGTTCGTCAACCTCCTCGGGATCGACCTCCTAGCGCGCTCGGAGGCCCCGCCGCTGTCGGAGTACGGGACGGTCGCCGCGGTCGACCTCGCGAAGTCGGCCGAGGACGGCTTCGACTTCGACGTGGACATCGACATCTACCTCGACCACCTGGAGGCCGAGGTCCCCTTCGACGCTCGCTTCGTCGACGTGCGGACCAACGTCTCCTCGACGTCGACGATCCTCACGAAGTATCTCCAAGAGTTCGATCAGTCGCCGACGGAGGCGGTCGCGACCGCCCTCCTCTACGGAATCCGCGCAGAAACGCTCGACTTCAAGCGCGACACGACGCCCGCGGACCTGACCGCCGCCGCCTACCTCCACCCGTTCGCGAACCACGACACGCTCGAACAGGTGGAGTCACCGTCGATGAGTCCGGAGACGCTGGACGTGCTCGCGGAGGCGATCCAGAACCGCGAGGTGCAGGGAAGCCACCTCTTCTCGACGGCCGGGTTCATCCGCGACCGCGAGGCGCTCGCGCAGGCGGCCCAACACCTGCTCAACCTGGAGGGGATCACGACCACCGCCGTCCTGGGGATCGCCGACGACACCATCTACCTCGCGGCGCGCTCGAAGGACATCCGGCTGAACATCGGCAACGTCCTCGACGAGGCGTTCTCGGAGATGGGCGACGCCGCCGGCCACTCGACGCAGGGATCGCTTTCGATTCCGCTCGGCATCTTCACCGGAATCGAGTCGAGCGGCGACAACCGCGACACCCTGCTCCACCTCACCGAGGAGGCCGTCCGCCGGAAGCTGTTCGACGCGCTCGGCGTCGAGGGCGGCGGCGGCGAGGGCGGAAACGGGTCGTGAGGTCGCCGGTGCGGTTTTGTCGCGCCGGCTCGTAGCGGGAGCCAACCGGGAGTCGCACATGTACGTCCCCGAAGACCCGCCCGAGACCTGTCCCGCCTGCGGCGACCCGTACGCGTCGGTGTCGCGGCACGACGACGGGTTCGTGGTCAACCTCCTCGACAACGAGCGGTACCGGCGGGTGTGTTTCCACCCGGTCGAGCCCGAGGCCGACTCGGACGCCGCGTTCGACTGCTTCCACCACACGCACCGGCAGGCCGGGAGCTCCGCGGGGAAGTAACGGGCGGGAAAATCGGCGCCGACCGCCGGATGGCGGACAACGGACGCCGAATGACGGACATCCCGCGAGCGACGACCGCGCGCTAGAACTCGTCGCCCTCGGTGATCGAGGTGTGCGACCCGATCAGCGCGCCGGTGAGATTCACGTTCTCCAGCGTGACGCCCTCGTCGAGCACGGAGTTTTTGATCTTCAAGTCCGCGATCGTCGCGTCCGGGAAGACGACGGTGCGTTCGAGCGTCGAGTCGGTGACGGTGGCGCCCGACATGACCTGGACTACGTCGCCGAGGTCGGAGTTCTCGACGGTCGCGTCGTCGGCGACGAGCGTCCCGCCGTCGAGGGCGTATTCGACCGCGTCGAGGTAGCTGTCGGCGGTGCCGATGTCGAACCACGCGCCGTCGAAGGTGTACGCGTGGACCGCGCCGCGCTCCTGGAGCCACTGGAGGAACCACCCCGGCTCGTCCGGGTTGTTGCCGTCTTCGAGGTACGTCGAGAGGTCCGGCAGCGTCTCGGCGGGGAACGCGTAACACGCGATGGAGACGAGCGTCGATTTGGGGTCGTCGGGCTTCTCCTGGAAGTTGACGACCTCGTCGCCGTCGAGCTCGACGAGCCCGTACGGCTTGGCGCGCTCGCGGTCCTCCACGTCGTAGGCGGCCAGCGTCGGCGTTCCCTTGCTCTCGAAGAAGTCGGCGAACTCGCCCAGATCGAAGCTGATCAGGTTGTCGCCGGCGACGACGATCAGGTCGTCGTCGACGCCCTCGCGCTCGACCAGTTGGGCGAGCGCCCCGACGACGCCGAACTTCTCGTCCTCCGCGACGGTCTCCTCGACCGAGAGCGTGGGCTTCTCGAACGGGCCGTCGGCGAGGTAGTCGGCGAACGCGTCGGCGAAGCGCTCGTTCGTCGAGACGAACACCTCGTCGACGCGGTCGTCGGCCTCTAAGTCCTCGAATATCTCGTCGATGACGGTGTTCTCGCCGACCGGCAGGAACATCTTCGGTCGGGTCTCGGTGATCGGCCAGAGCCTCGTCGCATATCCCCCAGCGAGCACGACGGCTTTCATGGACGCTCCGTCTCCCGCCGACGGCATACCTCTTGTGCTCGGATCACCCGTCGGAATCGGTCACTCTCCGAGCCGGTCGGTATCGATCGTGACGCCGGGGGGCGTGACGACGAGGAAGCCGCGGAAGTGCATCAGCTCGCCGCCCATGTCTTTGACCTCGCGCGCGAACCCCGCGGCGAGTTCGTTGAGGTCGCCGTCGACGGACAACACGAGGGTGTTGCCGTAGTCGACGCTGCGGACCCACTCGTCGGGAGCGGTCGTCCCGTCGAGGACGCCGAGGACGACGTCGCCGTCGGCCGAGAACGCCTCGTCCATCTGCTCTTCGGCGTCGCGCAGGTCGAGGTCCCAGTCGCTCATACCACAGGGTTGCGAGGCGCCGGCAAAAACGTTCGGACGCGTCCCCGTCGGACGTCCGCGGCCGCCGTCCCGGCCGGCGGGCGCTTCCCCGCACCGAGGCCCCCGATTTCCCCTCTCGGTGCGGTTAAGTGCGTTCCGGCCGGACCGGCGGTATGGAACACACGCGGCGGACCCTGCTCGCGGGCGTTGCGGCTGCGGGCGTCGGCGGCGCGGCCGGCTGTCTCGGCGGCGGTGGTGGCGGCGGAAACGACGGCCTCGACACCAGCGGCGTCGACCTCTCGACCGGCGAGTACGACTGCGATCTGACGGAGCCCTCGGACCCGGACCTCGACTACCGACCGGTCCTCGGCGACCCCGACGCCGACGTCGTGGTGCAGGGGTTCGAGGACTTCACGTGCCCGCACTGCGCGACGTACGAGCTGGAACATTTCCCGGCGATCCGCGAGGAGTTCATCGCTCCCGGCGACGTCCGGTACGAGCACTGGGACTTCCCGATTCCCGTCGACGAGACGTGGGCGGCCCCCGTCGCCAGCGCGGCCCGCGGAGTCGGCGAGCGGCAGGGAGACGAGGCGTACTTCGCGTTCTCGTCGGCCGCCTACGAGTCGCAGGGGAGCTACGGCGGGGAGGCGATCGGCGCCGCCGCGGAGGCCGCCGGGGCGGACCCCTGCGCGGCCATCGCCGACGCGCGGTTCGCGGCGTACGGGGAGGGGGCGGCGAGCGACCGGAGCGAGGGCGTGTCGATGGGCGTCTCGGGGACGCCGACGATCTTCGTGGACGGCGAGGCGGTCGACGGGTACGACGCGGACGCGATCGCGGCGGCGATCGAGTCGGCGCTGTAGGCGCGGTTCCGCCGCGGCCACCGTTTCGGCTCCCCGAGCGTCGGTCTTTTGGGCGTTCGGCACGGTTTATAAGTAGATGACGGAGGACGACCGCGGCGACCGGCGGCGGCTGGGCGCCGTCGTGCTCGCCGTGCTGATCTCGCAGGTGCTCCTCTACCCGGGGGTGCCGGACCTCGTGGTCGCGCTCGGCGCGCCCGCCGGCATCGACGCCGGGATGTGGTTCCTCGTCGCGGAGTTCGGCGCGTTCGTGACCTTCGCGGTCGCCTGGGGCGCCGCGAGCGACGCCCTCGGTCGCCGGGCGCCCCTGATCGTCGCCGGCGCGCTTGGGGGCGCGGCCTCGTACGTCGCGCTCGCCGCGGTCCCCGAGTTCGGGTTCGGCTTCCGGGCGGCGCTCGCGGTCCGGGTGGTCGGCGGCGCGCTCACCATCGGCGCCTTCTCGCTGGCGATCACCTCGCTGATGGATCTGGGCGGCGGCAACGGGCGCAACATGGGGGCCGCCGGAGTCGCCATCGGGCTCGGCGCGGCGGTCGGCTCCGTGGTCGGCGGCGCGCTCGCCGACCTGAACGCCTTCTACCCCGTCTACGCCGGCGCCGCGGTGCTTGCGGGATCGGGGCTGCTCGCGGCCACTGTCGACGATCGCGTCGTCGCGGATCGGTCGAGCGCTCAGAGCGGGGACGGTTCGGACGGCGACGTGGACTTCCGCGACGTGCTCGCCCGGGCGCGGACGACCCGCGGCCTCTTGGTCCCGCTCGCGTTCGGCTTCGTCGACCGGCTCACGGCCGGCTTCTTCGCGTTGGTCGGGGTCTACTACTTCCAGGACTCCGAGACGTTCGGCCTCTCCGCGGCGGCGGCGGGGGCGACGCTCGCGCTCTTCTTCGTCCCCTTCGCGGTGCTGCAGGCCCCGTTCGGCTCGCTTTCGGACCGGGTCGGGCGCTTCCTCCCCGTCGTGATCGGGTCGATCGCGTACGGGATCGTCACCATCGGCGTCGGCGCGGCGCCGATCTACCCCGTCGCGGCCGGGCTCATGGTGCTCGTCGGCGTCTGCGGCGCGCTGATGGCGCCCGCGACGATGGCGCTTGTCACGGACCTCGTCGAGCCGGAGGCCCGCGGCGCGGCGATGGGGCTGTTCAACGTGTTCGGTTCGCTCGGGTTCCTCGCCGGTTTCCTCATCGGGGGGAGCGCCACCGACATGTTCGGCTACACGCCCGCGTTCCTCGCGGTGGGCGGGCTCGAACTCGCCATCGCGCTGGCGCTGTTCCCGGCCGTGAAGGCGATCGCGCCGGGCGGCGGCCTCCTCGGTCTCGGCGGCGGGACCGGGCGGTCGCCGTCGGAGTGAGTTCCGTCCGAGTCGAGCCCTTTTAAGGCGCCCGCCCCTACCGTACGGACGACAGATGGACATCCTCGTGGTTGGCGCCGGCGAGATCGGCCGCTGGATCGCCGACACCGTGTCGGCCGACGAGTCGCCGGTCGACGCGACCGTGTCGTTCGCAGACCGCGACCCGGACGTCGCCGCCGACGCGGCCGCCGAACGCGACGCCGAGGCAGTCCCGGCCGACGGCGACACCGCCCACGACGCGGTGTGCCTCGCGGTGCCGATGTCGGCGGTCCCCGCCGCCGCCGAGGCGTACGCGCCGCGCGCGGAGCGGGCGATCTGCGACGTCTCCGGGGAGATGACCGACGCGGTCGCGGCGATGCGCGAACACGCCCCGGACCGCGAGCGAGCGAGCTACCACCCGCTGTTCGCGCCGCCGCGCGTCCCCGGCAACGTCGCCGCGGTCGCCGACGAGGGCGGACCGGTCGTCGAGGGGATCACCGCCGCGATCGAGGCCGGCGGCAACGAGGTGTTCGAGACGACGCCCGCGGAACACGACGAGGCGATGGAGACGGTACAGGCCGGCGCGCACGCGGCCGTGCTCGCGTGGCGGGTCGCGGGCGACGACGTGCGCGAGGAGTTCCACACCCCCGTCTCGGCCGCGCTCGACGAGGTCGCCGACACCGTCACCGAGGGGTCGCCCGCGGTGTACGCCGAGATCCAGCGCGCCTTCGATGGCGCCGACGACGTGGCTGCGGCGGCCCGCGAGATCGCCGACGCCGACCCGGGGGCGTTCGGAGATCTGTACGAGCGCGCCCGCGGCGACCGCGAGGAACGGGAGCGACACGAGTGACGCGACCGACGACACTGCGGCGGACGACGCCGCGACCACGACCGACGACACCGCGACTGAGACGAGGACCCACATGATAGACAGAGCAGCCGTCCGGAACAACGCCAACTACCTGCGCAATGTCAGACCGATCGACCCCGAGGAGATCGCGGAGTACATCGAGGAGGGGGGCGCCCACCCGGCTGTCGTCCGCGAAACCCTCCGCGAGGAGGCGTTCGACCTCCGGCTCCGCGAGCGCGAGGACGGCGCCTTCGAGCCCGTCTCCGAGGATCCCGTCTCGGCTCCCGGCTGGGCGCCGGCGGCGTTCCCGGAGGAGTACTCGTTCGCCCTCGAAGACCTGCTCGTCCGGGAGTTCGGCTCGAACTGGCACCGCGGGGAGTCCGGCGACGAGCTTCGCGAGGCGGTGCGCCGGCTGAAGGACGACTACCTCTACGGGAACGACGTGGCGTACGACCGGGTCGCGGCGCTCGGCTACGCGATCTACCACCTCCCCGCCTACTACGCGACGATCGGCCACGTCCTCGACGACCTCGTCGAGAACGGGCTGCTCGACCGCACTATCCGCGTCCTCGACGTGGGCGCGGGGGTGGGCGGCCCGGCGCTCGGACTCCACGACTACCTCCCCGACGACGCCGTCGTCGACTACCACGCCGTCGAGCCGAGCGCGGCCGCCGACGTGCTCGACCGCGTTCTCGACGAGACGGGCCGGAACTTTCGTCCGACGATCCACCCGGAGACGGCGGAAGCGTTCCTCGGGACCGACGGGGGGTCGGCAGGCGGCGACGCTGGCGGGGCGGCGGGGAGCGACGCCGCCGGGGATGCCGCCGGTGACGCCGACGCCCTCGACGCGTTCGATCTGGTCGTGTTCGGGAACGTCCTCTCGGAGCTCGACGACCCGGCCGCGGTCGTCGAGGCCGCGCTCGCCCGGCTCGCCGACGACGGGAGCGTCGTCGCGTTCGCGCCCGCCGACCGCAACACGGCTATGGGGCTCCGCGAGGTGGAGCGCGCGGTCGCGACCCCCGAGGCCGGCGTGTCGGTGTACGCGCCGGCGCTCCGGCTCTGGCCGAACGCGACGCCCTCGGACGGGGGGTGGTCCTTCGACGTGGCCGACAACCTCGACGTCCCGCCGTTCCAGCGCCGGCTCGACGAGGCCGCGGAGCGCGGCTCGGAGGACGAGCCGGGGGAGTTCGTCAACGTCGACGTGCAGTTCGCGTACGCGATTCTCCGCCCGGACGGAAAACGACGGGTCGACGTGCGGGCGAGCGACGGGCGCTGCGCGCGCATGGCCGACTCCGAAGCCCACGTCACCGACCGCGTGAACTACCTCGTCGTGAAGCTGAGCCACGACCTCAGCGACGGCGACAACGCCCTCTACCTCGTCGGCGACGGCTCGCAGACGGTGGATCACTATCTCGTCTGCACGCGCGAAACCGTGCTCAACGACGACCTCCGGGCGGCCGACTACGGCTCGGTGGTCTTCGTCGAGAACGGGCTCGTGCTCTGGAACGACGACGAGGAGGCGTACAACGTGGTCGTCGACGACGAGACCGTCGTCGACCTGGTGGCGCCCTGAAGAGGGGCGGGGGCGTCCGATTCCCCTCAGTCCCCGCTGCCCGGCTCGATCAGCTCCGGCGCGTCCACGCCCGGAGCGTTCACCCGCGTGGAGACCGGGTAGGCGGTCAGCTCGTCGGCCGGATACGGGTCGAGCAGCGCGGCGGCCTCGTCGGGGTCGCCCCGGAGCCACGTCTCCTCCTCGTCCGGGTCGCCCCGGAGCCACGTCTCCTCCTCGTCCGGATCGAGGATCACCGCCATCCGGTGATGGAGGTCGTCGACGCCGAGTCCGCCACCCGGAACGGGACGGTCGCCGTCTCAGTCGTCGACGGCGAAAACGGGTTGACCGAGAACGGGTCGACCTCGACGATCGGAGCGTCACGAACGCGTTCACCGTGCTCGACGCGGGTGCGCTCGAAACGGAGTCGGTGAACGCCGACCCGGCGAACGGAACCGACGACGTGACGATCGACGCCGGCAACGTGACCGTCGACACCGACGACGGCTGAGACCTGCCGTCCCGCCGCGTCCCGGTGACGCGGCCGAGTCGGACCGCTCCCGTCGCGCTTTTGCCCGCGGAGCGCTCCGGTCCGGTATGCGCATCGAGAACAGCTTCATCCCGGTCAAGGGAGTCGGCGAGACGACGGAACGCCGGCTCTGGCGCGAGGGCGTCACCACGTGGGAGTCGTTCGACCCCGCAGTCGACGTTTCCGGCGTCGGCGCGACCACCGCCGACCGGATCGAGTCGTTCATCTCCGAGGCGCTGACCCGCCTCGACGACGGCGACTCCGCCTACTTCGACCGAACATTCCCCAGCGGAGAGCGCTGGCGGCTCTACGAGAACTTCCGCGAGGAGACCTGCTTCTTCGACATCGAGACGACCGGGCTGGACGAGCGCCGCGATCGGGTGACGACGGTGAGCTTCCACCGAGACGGCGAGACGACGACGCTCGTCGCCGGCGAGGACCTCACCGCCGAGCGCCTCCGCGAGCGGTTCGCCGACGCCAGCCTGCTCGCGACGTTCAACGGCGCGCGATTCGACGTGCCGTTCTTAGAGACCTCCTTCGACATCGAGATCGACACGCCCCACCTCGATCTCATGTACCCCTGCAAGCGGATCGGGCTCTCCGGCGGGCTGAAGCCGATCGAGAAGGAGATCGGGATCGATCGCGACCGCCCGGACATCTCGGGGCGGGACGCCGTCCGGCTCTGGCGCGAGTACGAGCGCGGCGACGACGACGCGCTCGACACGCTGGTCTCGTACAACCGCGAGGACACGGAAAATCTCCGGACCCTCGCGGACGTCGTCACCGAGACGCTTCACGAGGACGTGTTCGTCGGCGAAACGATCGAGCGGTAGAACCGTCAGGACCGCTGCGAAACGTCTCGGCTACGTCGCTTCCGCGTCGGCGTCCGGTTTCTCGGTGTCGGGGTCCTCGTCGGCGACCTCGGCCCCGCTATCGGCCGCGGTTTCCCCCTCCGTTTCGGTCGCCGTTTCTGCGTCTCGATCCTCGGCGGAGGGTTCGTCGGTGTCCGGCTCACCGACCCCGTCGGCATCATCGCGCTCGCCTTCGCTTCCACTTTCGCCGTCATCGCTCCCGGTCTCTCCCTCGTCGCTCCCGGTCTCTCCCTCGTCGCTCCCGGTCTCTCCCTCGTCGCTCCCGGTCTCTCCCTCGTCGCTCCCGGTTTCCTGAACGAGCTTCATCTCGCCGCGGGCGCGGAGACTCCCGTCGATCTCGGCGCCGTCGTGGACGACGAGGTCGCCGGCGGAGACGTCGCCGAGCACCCGCGCGCCGGCCTCTACGGTGACCGTCCCGCCGCGGGTGGTGACGTCGCCGTGGATCACCGTGTCGGCGCCGACCGTGATCCCCTCGCGGGCGCGGAGAGAGCCGAACACCTCGTCGCGCTCGCCGACGCGGATCGACTCCGCGCGGAGGTTGCCGTGGAGCCGGCAGTCGTCGCCGACGGTCGCCGGCGTCGAGACGCGCCACGCGTCGTCGGAGATCTCGGCGCCGCGCGGAACCAGCAGGGGGTCCCGCACGTCGTCGCCGTCGGCGAGCGCCTCCGCGAGGTCGTCGGCGGCGTCGGTCTCCCCGAGCCGCAGGAGCTGGGAGAGGACGATGAAGTAGAAGACGAGGGTGGGGACGGGGTTCCGGATGACGATCCAGCCGTTCGCCTCGAACCCCTCCTCGATCGTCACGTCGTCGCCGATGTCGAGGTCGCCGGAGACCATCAGTCGACCGGTGACGGTCACCCGCTCGCCGAGGTACGCGTCCTCGCCGACGAGGACGTTGCCGTCGACGGAACACCACGTGTCGAGCCGGCAGTCGCCCTCGGCCTCGATGTCGTTTTCGACGCTCACGCGCTCGCCGAGCGCGACGTTGCGCCCGCGGAGCCCGAACTCCACGGTCGACTGGCCGCCCACGAGCACGTCGCCGTCGGTGACGAGGTCGTGCTCCTCGACGGTCGTCCCGGACGGGACGGCCAGCTCTTCGATCGGACCGCCTCCCCTCAGCGACACACCGGGAGAACTCTCTCCGCCCGTATAAACCGTATGGGGTCGTCCGACGGGCGTCGGACGCCAATGGTCGTCCGTCCAAGTCCCGTGCGGAGCGTTGCCGAACCGTCGCGGTGTCACTACCCTTATCAGGCCGGCACGGAAGGCTGAGACATGGGATTCGGATCGTACGACGAGAGCGAGCAGAAGGATCAGGACGTAGACACCGACGACGACGGCGCCGTGAACGTCCACGAGAACGACCACGACGGCGAGGTATCCATCGAGGGCGGCGCGTCGACCGACGACCTCGTCGGACGGCTCTCGGAGATGAAAGACGACGAAGACGACGAGTAAGCCGTCTGCCCTCGAACGCGGAACTCCGGCCACCGTGCCGATCGCCGCCGTGTCACGCCCCTTTTTATCCGGCCGAAGCCTACCGACTTCCATGAGCACCGACCTGACGTTCACAGACGACGGCGTCGACGTGGTCTATGAGGGCACAGAGTTCGAACTCGAAAAGGACCTGATCGAGGAGGCGACCGGCAAGGGGTACCGCGACGTCACCGATCACGAGGTGTTACAGATCGTCGCCGAGGAGCCCGATCTCGACGGCGAACCGGTGCGGATCGGCGACGTGCTGTAGGCGGTCGCGGCGGTCGCGGCGGTCAGGACAGCGATACCTGTAACCGAGCCGATCGGTGTGCGATTCGATGCCGATGCGGTACGATTTTACGATTCGGCGGGGTTGAGCGAGTATGAATCCGAGCGACGCCGTCGCCGCGCTCGTCGGCTCGAAGCGCAAGATCGCGCTCCTCGCGGTCCTCGTCGTCGTCGGAACCGTCGGCGGGGCCTTCGCTCTCGGGGTGCTGGGCGCGCCGAGCGTCGCCGCCGTCGACAACACGTTCGGCGACGTGACGAACGAGACCACGGCGATCGAGACGGATCTGGTCGTTTCGAACCCGAATCCCGTCGGGGTCGGCCTCGACGGCGTTTCGGTGAACTACACGGTCTCGATGAACGACATCGAGATGGCGCAGGGCGGTCGGGAGGGCGTTCGCGTCGGCACCGGGAACTCCACGCTGGAGCTGGAAACGTGGCTGCGGAACGACGGAATCCCGCCGTGGTGGGTGAGCCACGTTCGCAACGGCGAGCGGACGACCCTCGACATCGACGCGACCGCGACCTCGGACCGACTCGGCCGGAGCGTCGACTTCTCGCGAAGCCGCGAGATCCGGACGGACATCCTCGGCGCCTTCAACTCCGACGAAACGCGGCCGGTGAACGCCGACAGCCCGCTGACGGGCGATCCGGTCCTCTACGTCAACGAGACCCGGGGCGAGTGGGGGACCGTCAGCGAGTTGGAGACGCCGATCGAGATGGCGTTTACGGTGTACAACCCGAACATCGAGCCGTACGCGGTCACGGAGATCGGCTACGACATCACCATGAACGGGGTGGAGATGGGGTCGGGACAGACCGAGGAAGGATACGTGATCCCCTCCCACAGCACCGAGACGGTCGAGTTCACAACGGGCCTCGAAAACCGTCGCCTCGACGACTGGTGGGTCACCCACCTCGACGAGGACGTTCGCGGCCACCAGGTGACGGGCCTCCGGATCGAGTTCTACGCCGTGATCGAGTTCCCGGGCGGCGAGGAGGCCACCGTCCCGCTCGACGCGCTCACCTACGAGGAGACGATCGAGACGGACATCTTCGGCGAGGGCGACGACGTGCGGAACGGGAGCGACCCGTCGACGGACGAGAGAGACTCCGGAGACGGCGGAAACGAGACATCTGACGGAACGGCTGACGACGACATGTCCGACAGCGACGACACGACCGATAGCGGAAACGAGACCGACGACGACACCACCGGCGGGACCGACGGCGGATCTGATGACGGGTCGGGCGACGGAACGGAGAACGGGACCGACGACGGCGACGATGACGGCGGGATTCTGCCGCTCTGACGCCCTCCCGCGACTTTGCAGTTGTCAGTGGTCATGGTCGTGATCGTGGCTCGTTACCAGCAGACTCTGATCGGCAAACTCCGTCGGATCTCCTTCGAACGTTCGCTTGCAGGTCTCCGCGCAGAAATAGTACGTCGTCCCCTCGTGGGACGCGCTCGGGGCCTCGTCGTCGGTCCGCATGCCGCACACCGGATCGCGATACTGCCCGGGTGCGCCCAGTCCCCGACGGTAGACGTACACGAGGAACCCGGAGAGCGCGAAGGCGACGAGGTTGAGATAGAACGTGTAGTTGAGTTCGAAGTAGGTCTGTTCCGCTGCCGTCTCGCCGCCGGCCAAGTCGGGGACGATGCCGAGGGCGTCGAACAGCAGTTCCATGAGGAAGCCGGTGAACGCCATCGTGACGAAGAAGACGCCGAGGATGTACAGCATGATCTTCCAGCCGTAGTACTTCCGGTAGACGTTCAACACCGGGATCGTGATGAGGTCGGCGTAGACGAACGCGATGACGCCGGCGAAACTGATGCCGCCGCCCCATAGCGCGACCGCGAAGGGGACGTTGCCCATGCTGCCGACGAAACTGATGACGGCGATAGCGACACCCATGATCGCGTTTTCGGCGGTCACGAGCAGGCCGTCGCCCTGAATGAACAGGGTGTTCCACACCCACTGCGGGACGAAGACGATGACGAACCCGGAGATGAGAAAGCCCGCGATGACGTCCTTCCAGATCATCGACCACTCCTTACGGTACTGATTGGCGACCTTGTACCAGCCGCCCCACGACAACAACCCCTCGCGCCACCCGCCGCGGCTCGACATCTCTTGGCGGTAGGTCTCCAGACAACCCTTCGAGCAGAATTTGAGCGTCTCGCCCCCGTCAGTCGTGAGCGTGTACTCCTCTTTGCCCTCCATCCCACAGGTGGGATCTTCGGTAACGCCCGACTCGCGGTCGCGCTCGTTCAGCGTCTCCCGGACCTCGTCGAACAGATTCTCGGGGAGCGTGAGGTGGACGATGACGGCCATGACGCCGATGAGGATGAGGCCGCCGAGCAGTTCCGCGACGAGGAACTCCCAGCCCAGCAGAATCAGGATCATCAACCCGAGTTCGACGATGAGGTTCGTCGACGCGAACATGAACGCGAGGAAGTTCACCGCGTGAGCGCCCTTCTTGAACAACCCCTTCCCGATGGCGACGGCTCCGAAACTGCATCCGCTGCTCGCCGCCCCGAACACGGTCGCTTTGGTGAGTCCGCTCAGGTCACCGTCGCCAAGCATCTGCGCCATTCGTTCCTTGGAGACGTACACCTGGACCAGACTCGTGATCGTGAGGCCCATGATAATCGCCCACGCCGCCGTCCAGAGGAACCCGACACCGATACGGAGGGATTCGAGGACACCACTGATCAGGGTCGCCTGCATGGGTGTATCATCGCAGGGATCATCTATTATAATTTCCCTTAGAAACACCCGATTCCAAGGCGTCCAAACTATGGAAACAAAAGTATGATCTGGATCAATCACGGCATCTGTATTCTCGACCGTTTCACAGACCGCCCCTAGTCCAAGGCGTTCCCTCGATAGTCGTGATCTGCCCACCTAGCAGGAGTTTGGCCTGTGATCGGGTGAGGCCCGAACGTTATGATCGGCTGCGGGCGCCTGGGTGATCAATCGTCGAAACTCGGACGCCGTTCGACTCCACGCTGTGGCACGCGGGCCTCTCCACGCTGGCAACACTCGGCTGGACGACGTACTATCGGTCCTTCTGGCCAAAACTTCCCCGCCGACCTAGAATGTTCCTTCCGACACGTTCGTCTGCTGGCTGTACTGCTCCTCGTACGGGGTCATCTAGAGTGGGTGCGTATGCGGTCGTCAAACTCGGACTCGTCGCCGCGCTCCTCGCAGTACGACAGTACCACGGAGACGGGTACACTCTCCTGGGACGGCGTCCTGGCGTTTCCTCTCGGCATGCTCGCGGCGTACGAAGGATATCGTCGAACAGTGTGAACAGCTCCACACCTTCTCTTGGTTGCTACTGATTCACAGACCACAGTCGTCCGTGGCCACGGAACGCGTCCCATCTCGACAGTCCCCAACTCTGCGGCTGTCACGGGTAGAACCGTTCTCTCCTCCTGTACGGAGAGGGCAGTAGCGTGCAGCGTACTCGGGGGCAAAGGACAGGACACCGAACTCGATCACCCGGACTATTCGACGACCGTACGACGATTCGATAGCTGGACGCGAATGCACTTTATCACCGTCTGTCTTCGTTCGATCGCAAACAATGCGTATTCCCGTTCCGAACAACCGACTCGTCGCGTTCACCCTCGCCGGTGCACTCCTAACGACGGTCGTCGCTGGGGGACTCGCGTTCCCTGGCATCGGCCTCGGACAGCCGGCCGATTCAGTCAGCGATGACACCAACGGGCCACAGCAGGTCGGAGCTGATGCTCCCACGCCCAATCAGGACTTCACACCCGCTATACAGACACAGTCGGGGTACGACGAGGACCGCGAGGAAGAGTACGAGGAACATGAGGATGGAGCGTCCGAAGACAACGAAGAGGAACACGAAGACCATGAAGAATACGAGGAGGAGGACTAAGGGCAGCAAATGATGGCTCTCGAAACAGCGTACGAACGGGTGGGAGCCGCGTGCCGTGATTTCCGGTGTTGCGATACGTCGTTTCACGTCGAGGTGAAGGGGGTCCGAGCCGCCGCTGCGGCGGCCGCCGCCAGACAGACGGTCGAGGAGCTCGAAGACCAATTGAACGCGTTCGACGCCGACAGCGGAGTCAGTCGACTCAACAGCCGGGGAGCAGTCGAAAACAAACACGTCGCTCGCCTCGTACATCGCGGGCTCGAATACTACGAACGAACAGAGGGAATCTTCGACATCCACCAAGGAAGCGTCGAACACTCCCTCAAGGCGTATCTGCGGGGAGACGACGACTCCGTCCCCGAAACGTTCGAGACTGGAACAGTCAGTATCAGCGGGCACCACGTCAGTACCGACGTCACTCTCGATCTCAACGGCCTCGCCAAGGGATACATCGTCGATCGAGCGACGGAGACGCTCGCCGGACTCGGCCGACGCGGATTCGTCAGCGGGGGTGGCGACATGTCGCCCCCGACCGGTCCGGTCAGCATCAAAAGTCCCTACGGCGACGCGAAGCCGCTGAAGATCCTCGAAACAAATTGGGCCGTTGCCACCTCCGGAAGCTATCGCCGCGAGCGTGACGGCACCGACCACATCTACGACCCAGCGACCGAACGGCTCGGTTCGCGACACGAATCGGTAACTGTCCTCGCCGAGCGGGATTGTGTGGAAGCCGACGCACTCGCGACGACGCTCGCCGTATTACCGCTCGATGAGGCCAGAACACTCGCTGAGGACTGGGATGGACTCGAGGCGCTCATCGTTCACGAGGGCGTGTTTCATATGACCGACGGCTTCGACACCCATGTCTTGGACGCGTAAGCAACGCATCACGGTCGCCGCACTCCTCATGTTGCTCGTTGCGACCCCGCTACTCTGGCAGATCGGAAACGTCCGGGCGACTCAAGCGGCCGAACAGAAACAGTCGGAGCTAGTCGATCAGACGGTCACAACGCGCCAAGCACCCGACGATTATGACGGTGACAGAGTCCCCGATTCACAGGATCAGTGTCCGACGCGGCCGGAAACGGACAACGGGTTCCAGGACTCGGATGGCTGTCCGGATGTCGTCGAAACGACGGGGGCCTCGTGATGTCCGAACTCGTCTGGCTCCTCGACCGGGGTGCCGCCCTGGTAGCGTATCCGTTGCTGTACCTCGCTGTCCTCACGGGCATCTTCTACAACACCGAGGCATTTGGTATCCTCCACAGGGGTGCACAACGCGTTCACATCGAACTCTCGGTGTTCGCAATGATCGTGACCGCGCTCCACGCGGGCCTAGGTATCCTCGATAGTTGGTTCGTGGTCACCGGGCAAGCACCGGCACCGGCGTATTCGCTGTCGTACTTCCTCGGCGGGGTCGCCGTCGGTGTCGGAGCGCTACTGTTGCTCGTCGTCGCCGTTCTCGGGTTCACGGATGCGACGCGGTTCGATCAGCCGTGGGGGCCTCGGGTCGTCCATGCGTTCGCCTACGGCGGGTTTGTATTCGCGACGCTTCATGCGGCTGCCATCGGCACCGATTTGACGGGTCTCATCGCCCCGCTTCTCGGGTCGACAGTCACGTTTCTCGTGTACGTGCTCCTCTTGCGTCTGCTCGTGCTCCGTGGTACGGTCGCGGTCGGGGCGACCGCTCAATAACCCTCCCAGAGGTCCAGCAGCCGGTCGACGACGCGGTCCGTGAACGACTGACGGTGTATCGTGTAGAGATACGTGACGCGGTCCGCATCGGTGACCTCGTAGATGACGCGCCGGCCATCCCGCTCTTTCGTGACGAGGCCGGCATCAGTAAGGTTCGAGAGATGCCACGAGATGGTCGACTGGGCTTTGTCCAGGCGGTCGCTCAGTTCGCTCGTCGTGAGCGGCCCGTCCGCGAGGAGATGCGCGAGGATTCGACGGCTGTACTCGCGCCGGAGAGCGTTCATTACGGTCCGGTCGGCCTCGTCGAACTCGGCGGCTGGATAGTATCGCGTGTACTGGCCGTCGTCGGACACCTCGATGAGTCCCGCATCGACGAGCCACCGGAGCTGGTACTGGAGCGTCCCTTGCGCGTAGTCGAGGCCATCAAGGAGCCGACGGAAGTGGATGCCCGGCTTGTCGGCGACGTACTGGTAGATTGCCCGGCGGGACGCTAACTCCAGGTCTGGCTCCGACATTGCTCAGGTTCTGGCGAGGGCGACGAAGAACGTCAGCAGGCCACCCAGGATGAGTAGTGCACTGGCGTGTTCGAGCAGTTCGAGGGTTGCGTAAGGGAAGTACGGAATCAAGAGGTATTCGAGGAACACGATGAGCCCGTAGAGGCCGAACATACCGTACCCGACTGCAACGATTCGCATTCGCGGGTCACGCTCGCGGCGCCACGCGCGATAACTGAACGCGCCGAGCGCGGCAGCAACCAGGAAGACGCCGAGGCTGACGTACTGTTCGAGAAGCTGTGCGAATTCGAGGAGTTGTGCTGATTGCATAGAGTTCCTACCGGGCGGCCGGACACGATGTAGTGGTCCCATTACCGGAGTCAGGACGGTGTGGGGAAAACGGTTGGCGTCCAATCGTCGAATCGATTTCCACTCGACCGTTTCCCGTCGGACATACCGCCAAAGGGCGGGAGCTGGTTGGTTCGAAGCTCAGTCCCGGTACGACCGGACGAACGCACGCCGCAGGACAGTCAGGAGGACGTACGTCTCGTACTTCTGGGTCAGACAGTGTTCACAGGGCTGCATGTCCGCGACAATTTCCTCAATCGTGTCGTCGTACTCGTCCGTGAACGTGGCGAGCGCGTCCGTGATCTGGGGCTGGACGGCGTCGACCATCTCCTCGACGGCGGCGTCGGCCGAATCCGGCAGCGAGTACGAGAGGACCATCGTGTTCGCGTGGTAGTACTTTGTCGTCCCGCCGCGGCCCTCCTCAAAGCGGACGACGTCGACGAGGCCGGCGTCCCGAAGCTCGTTGATGTGGTGGCGCACCGTGTTCTCCGTCCGGTCGACGCCGCGGTCGCCGAGGCGTTCGTGGACCTCGCTCGCAGTCAAGGCCTCGTCGGCCAAAATGTCGAGGATCATCGCTCGCATCGGCTCGTCGATCGCGTCCGAAACCCGAGTGTCTCGCACCGCGATGTCGTCGAGACGGTGGTCGCTGTCCGGACTACTCATACGAGAACTACGCACGAGCACGCGGGAAAAGGTAGCGGGACGCTGGTGCGCAGTTCTCTCGTTGATTACTCACCGGTTGGGTCCGTGATACCGAAAGCTCTAGACGACCCGTTTGACTGTTCCAACGACCCATACCAAAATTCAAACATATCATTTAAAAAATACTTATTGGGGCACGGGCACTCCCTCAAACTGTAATGAGCGACACAACCCAGTTCCGCGTCCTCGACTTCGACTGCCCGACCTGTGCGAGTACCGTCGAACGTGCCCTCGCGAACGTCGACGGCGTCCAGCACGTCGAGGTCCACTACGCGACTGGTCGCGTCGAGATCGAGTACGACGACAGCGTCGCTGACCCCGACGCCTTCGAACAGACCATCGAAAACCAGGGCTACACGGCCCAGCCCGCCTAACACTATGAACAAACAATCGATCACGCAGTACTACCGGAAACACCGGAAGGCCATCGTCACCGCGACGAGCGGCCTCCTCTACGGCGGCGGCTGGAGCCTGGGCTACCTCACGAGTTTCGAGATGGCAAGCGCCGCCATCCTCGTCCTCGCGACGATCGTGGGTGGCTACGACATCGCCAAGACCGCCTACCACGAGGTTACCAACCGGACGCTCGGCATCAAGACGCTGGTGACGCTGGCCGCCATCGGTGCCATCGTCATCGGCGAGTACTGGGAGGCCGCTGCGGTGGTCTTCCTGTTTAGTCTCGGTAGCTACCTCGAGGGGCGGACCATGCGGAAGACCCGGACGGCCCTTCAGGAACTGCTGGAGATGACGCCCGACACGGCGACTGTCCGTCGCGACGGGGAACTTCAGGAGGTACCTGCCCGCGACATCGAGGAGGGCGAAGTCGTTGTCGTGAAGCCAGGTGGAAAGATTCCGGTCGATGGAACCGTCGTCGACGGCGAAAGCAGCGAGGGGTCAGAGACCCCTCGAGCGAACGGGGAACCCGTGAGCGCCGTCAATCAGGCGCCAGTCACCGGCGAGAGCGCGCCCGTCCACAAGGCCGACGGCGACGAGGTCTACGCCGGGACGGTCAATCAGGAGGGCGCGCTAGAAGTTCGGACGACCGGTGCGGGCACGGACACGACGCTCGAACGCATTATCCGTCGCGTCGAGGAGGCCCAGGAGGCACAGTCGCCGACGGAGAGCCTCATCGACCGGTTCGCGAAGTACTACACGCCGGCCGTCATCGTCCTCGCTATCGGCGCGTATGCAGTCACGCAGAACGCGATCCTGTCGCTGACGCTGCTGGTCATCGGCTGTCCCGGGGCGCTCGTCATCGGGCCACCGGTCAGCATCGTCTCCGCCATCGGGAACGCCGCCCGGTCGGGCGTGCTGATGAAGGGCGGCGAGCACCTCGAACGCGCCGGCAAGATTGACCTCGTTGCCTTCGATAAGACCGGCACCCTCACGAAGGGCGAGACCACAGTCGCCGACGTCGAGGGGTTCGGCGTCGCCGACGACGAAGTGCTCGCGCTCGCGGCGACCGCCGAGAAGAAGAGCGAACACCACCTCGCCGACGCCATCGTCGACGCGGCCCGCGAGCAACCGACGGCTGCGACGGACGGTGGGGCGACAGTCACGAACGCAAACGATACGGATGCCGGAAGCCGGTCGGTCCCCGACCCGGATGACTTCGACGTGGTCGCCGGCAAGGGCGTCATTGCCCACGCCGACGGCCACGAAGTTGTCGTCGGGAATCGCGCACTGCTGGACGACCGCGGCATCGACATCCCCAGTCGGGTCGCCGACTACGTCCACGAGCGTGAGGAGCGCGGCGAAACGGTTGTCCACGTCATCCGGGATGGGGACATCATCGGCGCAATCGCGATGCGGGACGAACTCCGAAAGTCCGCCCCTGGCGTCGTCGCGGCGCTCCGGGACGCCGGCATCGAGACGGTGATGCTCACCGGCGACAACGAGCGGACGGCCGCTGCCGTTGCCGAGGAGGTCGGCATCGACGAGTATCGCGCCGAACTGCTCCCCGAAGACAAGCAGACCGTCATCGACGCCTACCAGGCCGACGGCCACGTCGTCGCGATGGTCGGCGACGGCATCAACGACGCGCCGTCGCTGGCGACCGCCGACGTCGGTATCGCGATGGGGGCTGCCGGAACGGACACCGCCATCGAGACGGCGGACATGGCGCTGATGGCCGACGATCTCGAACGCATCCCGTACGCGGTCACGCTGAGCAAGGCGACGCGCCGGAACGTCCTCGAGAACGTCGGGCTCGCGGTGCTGACCGTGACCGTCCTCCTCGCGGGCGTGCTCACCAGCTACGTCACCCTCGCCGCGGGGATGCTCGTCCACGAGGCCAGCGTCCTCGCGGTCATCCTCAACGGGATGCGACTGCTCCGCTACTGACCACTAGACACGATCACCACCACTCATGACATCGAATTCGACTGCGACTGACGTGACCCAGACTAGAACCAACTGGCAGGTAGACTACGACGTCGATCCGATCGAAATTCGCGACCCCGTTGCGGAGGCTCTCGGCGTCCTCGAACCGGACGACCCGTTCGTCATCACCTACGCGGACGCGGTGAAGGCGGCCGGGCACTCCTGTCCGACCGCCTCGGGCGCCTACCGGATTACCCAGCTCGGACTCGACGCGCTGTATCCCGACCGGTATCCGGTCCGAAGCGAGATCGAGGTACAGGCGGCCGGCCCACGAGGCGACGCGACGTACGGCGTGATGAGCCGCATCGTCTCGTACGTGACTGGCGCGACCGAAGACGACGGATTCGGCGGGCTCGCCGGCGGCTACGGCGACCGCCGCGATCTCCTGCGCTTCAACGCGTTCGACCCGGACACGCCGGCTCCGACGTTCCGGTTCCGGCGAACCGACACGGACGAGACCGTCGAAGTGACCTACCACGTCGGCGACGTTCCCGGCGGTGGACCCGCGATCGGGAATCTCCAGGGGATTCTCGACGGGTCGGCGAGCGACCAGCAGCGGGCGGCCTTCGCCGACGCGTGGCACCGCCGCGTGCAGATCGTCCTCAGCGACGACTCGCTGTTCACCGCGGAAGCGGTGTGAACCGGACGGTGTGTCCCTTCATCGAGCGCGGCGCACCGCTGGTCGGACTCGACACCCTACGGTCCGCGGAATTCGGGGACCTTCGGCTCTGCGTTTACTTCAGGTTCACAAAGATTTAAATTCGGTATGGGGCCGGAGGGATTTGAACCCCCGATCGACTGATATCTCCGGTGCGCCTCGGAACTCCAGAGGGTCGTCAACGCGACCGATGATCAGTCGGCCGCTCGGTATATCAGTCTGGAGTGTCGTCCCGGGCGCAAGCCTCTGGAGTCAGTCGCCATGCCTGGCTTGGCCACAGCCCCGCGTGATCTCGCATCAGTTGGTTGCCGAAACGCGGATAAAGGGGTTTCGATCGCGAGCGATCGGGCGACGGGACGGCCGAGCGAAGCGGAGAGGGATGGATCGGGGACGCCAACGCCGCGTGTCACTCCTCTCGGTCGTCGTCGCTCCAGTCGCACTCCTGGCACTTGTAGCCGGTGACGAACTCGGTGACGCTCGGCATGTAACCGACGGTGATGACGCCGCCGCTGCACTCCGGACAGTCGCGGTCGGCGTCCGCGATCGATTCGGCTTCGAGGACCGACTCGCCCTCGACCAGCTCCGCGAGCGTCTCGGGCGTCACCATCCGCCCCTGCACGACGCGATTGGACATACCCGCCGTTCACCGCCGAGCACCTAAACCCCGGCGACACGCGGGGCGGGGAAGGCGTCGCGTCGTCCCCGTCTCCCGAACCCGCCCGGGGCTACAGCCAGGGCGCTCGGGAGTCGTCGTCCGCGAAGGGGTCCGTGCCGTCCCCGTCGTCGCTCGCGGTCGAGGGATCGCCGCCGTTGGCGATCACCGCCACGTCGTCGTCGACGATGGGACCGGGCGCGGTCGGCGCGTCGAGCGGCGGTTCGCTCGGCTCCGAATCCCCGTCGCCGTCCGCACCACCATCGCCGCCCGCACCGTCGTCGGCCACGGTCTCCCCGTCCGCTTCGTCCGCGCCGTCGGAGGCGGAAGCGGCGCCGCCGTCGGGGTCGTCGCCGGCGCTGTCGCCCGCGGCATCGCCGGCCGGCCCGGCGTTCGGGTCGTACGCGAACAGGGTCGTCACGCCGAGTACCGCCAGCGCGATGGGCGCCTCGGTCTGCATGAGGTCGAAGGGACCGAGCAGGATCGGTAGCGCGAGCACGCCTAGCGCGACAGCCGAGCCGAACCGGAACCGATCGATGTCCACGCGCCCGCGGAGGTGCGGCGACAGCAGCGCGATCGCCAGCGCGAACGCGACGCCGACGGCGGCGGCCGCGGTGCCGTTGACCACGTACTCGGTCGACGTCTCGAGGGCGAACCCCGACGGGTCGAAGCTCGCGACGAGACCGAGCGAGATGATGACGCCGGGACTCGGCAGGTACTCGCCGATCTCCGAACTCGCGGTCTTAGCGGCGATCGTGAGGATCACCAGCCCGGCGAAACGCTCGAAGACGAGCAGGTCGAGGAGTTCCTGAAGCATCGGCGCGAGGGCGGCCTCGACCGCGGCGAGCGGGACGACGACGGCGCCGATCAGTAGCACGGACCCGACCATCTGTCGGCGGCTGCCGTCCATCTCCGCGAGGATCACCGCGGCGGTCGCGGAGCCGCCGAAGATGAGGATGCCCGTCTCGATCACGCCCGTCGCGGTCGTCAGGACGCCGGCGACGACTAAGGCGGGGAAGATCCCATCGACGAGCGGCAGCACCATCACGGTCGCGAGCAGCTTCGTCGCGCTCCCGACCTGCTGCTCCAGCCGGAGGGCGATCGGGTGACGTGAGACGCTCATTCAGGGACGATGCCCCTGACCGACGGGTACACGGTAGGAAGCGGACGACCCACGATAGCCGAGGGCCCGGCGTACGGAGTCGAATCCGAGAGCGGCCCGACGAGCCCATGTAAAGCGTTTGCGCGGATTGCCGGCTGTAAAGCGGGCGCCGAGGTTGAGAATCGGCTGGCCGGCGATGCGCGCGTTCACGGGACTGTCGGAGTCCATACTTCATATATCTATTTCGGTTGCGTTAAAGGTTGTGTGAGACATGACCGCACGGAACGAGAGATCGGTACACGCTATTTATAAGTATGTCATAGATATGACGACGGAACCGCGATACAGCTATCGATTCCTCGGAGACGAGTCGGACTCGGTGACCGATCTGTGTACGATCGTTTCGGCGCTAAGCGAACGGATTACGGACGTGTAGTGTACCGAGTTATACGGGACACTATTCGGATGAACGATCGGTTTTTCTGCCGGATGGGTAGCCACCCGTCGATGGCGACGGGATCGTACTGAATCGATGGCAACTTCGAACGCTGTCGTCTCGACGCACAACACGATCAGACGAGATATTGATCCACAAAATTGCATATTACGTGAATCTGGATGACAACGACGTACACGTCCGTGCTGACTCGCAACGTTTTTTATCGGCCGTTCACGACGGTTTATATGGCGACAGACTCCGGCCGATTCTCGGCGAAACTCGACGTCCCGGAAGCGTTGACGTTCGACGACGTGCTCTTAAGGCCCAAGGAGAGCCGCGTCGAGCCCGACGACGCGGACCTCTCCGCTCGCGTCTCGAAGAACGTCGAGCTCACCGTGCCGGTCCTCTCGGCGGCGATGGACACGGTGACCGAGAGCGATCTCGCGATCGCGATGGCCCGCGAGGGCGGGCTCGGCGTCCTCCACCGCAACATGACCGTCGAGGAGACGGCCGCGGAGGTCGAGCGGGTCAAGCGCGCGCACGAGCTCGTCATCCGCCGCGAGAACGTCGTGACCGTCTCGCCCGACGACACGGTCCGCGAGGCCGACGCGCTGATGGAGCGCGAGGGCGTCTCCGGCGCCCCGGTCGTCGACGAGGACGACGCGGTCTTGGGGATCATCTCTGGCACCGACATCCGCCCGTACCTTGAAGTCGGCGAGGACGACGCCGTCAGCGAGGCGATGACCGACGAGGTGATCACGGCACCCGAGGACGTCGACGCCCGCGAGGCGCTGGAGCTGATGTACGACCACAAGATCGAGCGCGTCCCGATCGTCGACGACGACGACGGGCTGGTCGGGCTCGTCACGATGCAGGGTATCCTCCAGCGCCGCGAGCACGAGGAGGCCGCCCGCGACGAGGGCGGGCGCCTGCTCGCCGGGGTCGCGGTCGGCCCCTTCGAGGAGGAGCGCGCCGTCGCGGCCGACGAGGCCGGCGTCGACGTGATCTTCATCGACTGCGCGCACGCCCACAACCTCAACGTGCTCGACTCGGCGCGGGCGATCAAAGAGACCGTCGACGCCGACGTGGTCGTCGGCAACGTCGGGACGCGCGAGGCCGCCGAGGCCGCCGTCGACTTCGCTGACGGGCTGAAGGTCGGCATCGGTCCGGGGTCGATCTGCACCACCCGCGTGGTGAGCGGCGCGGGGATGCCCCAGATGACCGCCGTCTCGCAGGTGGCCGACGTGGCCGCCGAACACGGCGTGCCGGTGATCGCCGACGGCGGAATTCGGTACTCCGGCGACGCGATCAAGGCGCTCGCCGCGGGCGCGAACGCGGTCATGCTCGGCTCGTACTTCGCCGGCACCGACGAGGCGCCGGGGCGCGTCATCACGATGCAGGGGAAGAAGTACAAGCAATACCGCGGGATGGGCTCCGTCGGCGCGATGAAGTCAGGCGGCGGCGACCGCTACCTCAAGGAGGAAAGCGAAGACGAGGAGTTCGTCCCGGAGGGCGTCGAGGCCGCGACCCCGTACAAGGGGAGCCTCGCCTCCGAGCTCCACCAGCTCACCGGCGGCATGTGCTCCGGCATGGGGTACGTCGGTGCCGAGACGATCCCGGGACTCCACGAGCGCGCGGAGTTCGTTCGCGTCTCCAGCGCCGGACAGACGGAGGGCCATCCCCACGACGTGATGATCACCGACGAGGCGCCCAACTACAGCCCGAACGAGTAACGCGGCGGTAGCGGCATCACGTTCCGGATTCGAGGCGATCCCGAAACCGATGACGCGGTCCCGAAGAGGTATTTTAATAGTATGTGTTTACCCCGAGGTCTCGACAGCCGGCACAGCGTGAGCCCGTGAGATAACCTCATTATTGCTGACGACTCGACGAAGTTCTTCGTATGGA
>NZ_SDJP01000015.1 GCF_004114995.1 Halorubrum amylolyticum | reverse complement strand
GGCCGCGTCGGCCGCGTCACCGGGGCCGCCGCCGCTCGCGTCGGGCCGCGCGGCCCGGTTCATGAAGCGGTGGAAGAACGCCATGGCTCCCAAGAGCCCGAGCAGCGCGACCCAGACGATCACGCCGACCTGACTCGGCGAGAGCTTGTTCGGCGTGTCCGCGAACCCCTCCAGCGGTTGCATCTCGCTCACGCTCTGGTCGATCCGAACCTCCTCCGAGGGCGGCTCACCGTGGAGTCCGACGTACCACGTCGGCAGCAGCACGGCGAGTACGATGAGGAGGACGGCGATCGTTCGTCGATCCATTGTGTGTCTCGTGTGTCGTGTGGATGAGCCGGCTCGGCGGTGCGGGCGCGCTCCCGCGGCGCCGGCCCGCCGTCCGCCGCGGCGATCGCTCGTGAGATCGCGATACCCGTGCGTCTGTTCGACGGTAATTACGTCGCACAGAGATGTGACACATCGTAACGTTGGACCGGAAACGAACAACTAGCTACTCCCGAACTATTCGGGGATTTAAGTGTAATCCCCGAGCGATCGCGACCGCGCCGGCCGGCTACGCATCGCCACCGAACAGCTGAGACAGCACGGTCGCCGTCACGAGCCGGAGGTGCTCCGAGACGGTCGACTTGGCCAGATCGAGGTCGGCGGCGATCTCGTCGGCGGTGGCGCCGTCCGGATCGAAGTACCCCTTCTCGACCGCGACGGCGGCGACCGTCGCCTGTCGCTCCGTCACGTCGGAGAGGTCGACGGGGGTCACGTCCGATCGCGCGCCCCCGTCGCCGTCGTCCGGGTCCCGATCGACGAGGATTCGACGGACCTCCGCCGCGCCGAACGCGTCGACGATCGCCCGCAGCTCGCCGTACCCGGTCAACACGAAGGTGGCGATCAGCTCGCCGTCGTCGATCCGCGTCTCGCGCGGCGACACCGGGAAGCCGGAGAACGCGGGCGAAAACCCGGCACAGGCGCAGGAGCCGCAGGCGTCGTCGGGGGGCGAGGCGGTCGCGTCGGGGTCGGCGGGATCGCGGCCGTGCGGTCCGTGATCGCGGTCGCGCGGTCCGTGATCGCAGACCTCGCGGTCGAGGTCGTACCGCCCATGGATCTCTCCGGCGAACTCCAGTAGCTCGACGTCGCTCGGCGTGTCGGTCGGGACCTCGTCCGCGACGAAGTCGACGCGCTCGTCGACGGGGTCGACTCGGACCTCCCGCAGGGGCGTCCGTTCCGAGAGCGCGGCGACGGGACAGCGATCGCAGGCGGCGGCCGCCAGTCGGACCTGGATCGTGTCGGTCACGGGTGGTTGCGGGTACGACGCCGGCTCCGAAAAAGCTTGGAGGCCGTCCATATTTCCCCCTCCGCCGGACTCAACCGCCCGAACTCGAAGAGCGCGTCTCGGCCCCGCACCGGCCGTCACCGGCGAGGGAACGCTTAAAAGCGTCCGGCCGGAACGGGTGCGTATGCCCACCTTCGAGCTGAACCTGTCCGACGACGTGTACGCGGAGTTCCAGCAGCTCGCCGAACAGGAGTTCGTCTCCGAGGAGCAGGCCGCCGAGGACCTGATCGCCTCCGGCATCGAAGCGTACAACGTGAGCGTCGTCGACGACGAGCCCCGCGACGAGATGCTCGACGGCGCCGAGAACAACATGTTCGACACGGCGGAGGACCCGGGAAGTCTCGAAGACGACCGCCTGTAGTCGGCTCCCCCGCCACTGATTCTTGTTAAACCGTCCGGCGGCCGGCGGCCGGTCCGCTAGTAGCCGAGCCGCAGCGCCCGGTTCGCCAGCAGCGCGGTCAGCGCGAGCCCCATCACGCCGGCGAGCAGCCCGAACGCGACCGTCCAGCCGGCGGCGTCCGAGACCGCGCCGACGACGACGCTCCCCGACGCGCCGACGACCATGTACGCGGTCCTGACGAGTCCGAATCCGGCGCCGCGCTCGGCGTCCGAGAGGAGGTCCATGAACCGCGACTGCAGCGGCGCGCCCCACGACATCGCGAGGCCGACGAACCCGACGCCGACGACGATCGCGGGGCGGCCGAACCCGAACTCCGCCGCCGCGACGAGCAGGCCGTAGCCGACGACGCCGGCGGCCATCGTCGCCATCACGGTCGCGTCGCGCCCGATCCGGTCCGATATCGACCCCGTCACCGGCTGCGTCGCGCCGTGGACGAGGAAGTACAGCGAGAACAACAGCGCCGACAGCCCGCCCGACAGCCCCGTCCCGAACTCGAGGAACGTCGGGAGGAAGGAGGCGGTCGCCTGCCACGTGAACGCGCCCATCGTCGACAGCGCGGTCGTGTAGAGGATTCGGGGCCGGGAGAGCAGCTCCGCGAGCGGTCCGAGCGCGAACCGCTCCCGCATCGCCTGATCGGGCCGGAGCGGCTCGGTGGGCCGAACCCGCCACGCGAACAGGACGAACACGGGGACCGCGGCGGCCACGCCGAGCGCGATGCCGGCGCGCCAGCCGTACCGCGACCCGACGAGCGCGGCCAGCGGCGGGGCGGCGAGCCCCGCGACCGGCCCGCCGGCGACGTGGACGCCGATGGCGCGGCCGATGTCGTCGAACCGCCGCGTGAGGAAGGTCGTCGCCACCGTGTAGTGGAGCCCCGCGCCGGCGCCGAGGACGACGGCGAAGGCGATGAACGCGACGATCGACGGGGAGGCGGAGATGAGCAGGGAGGCGACCGCGGTGGCGCCGACGGCGGTCAGGATGACGGTTCGCTCGCCGTACCGGTCGCCGAGCACGCCGGAGGGGAACTGCGCGAGCGCGTACGCCAGCCACATCCCCGACAGCCCCAGCCCGACGGTCGCGTTCGTGACGCCGAACTCGACGCGGATCTGGGGGATCAGCGGGCTGATCACCAGCCGCGCGACCATCGTCGCGGTGAACGCGAGCGTACAGAGCGCGAGCGCGGTGTGTTTGTACCGCCAGTTCACGGTCGCCGTTCTCGACCCGGGTCAAAGCGGGTTCCGGTCGCGGCCAACCGAACCGGATGTGGTGTCGTCAGACCTCGAACTCGATCGAGTACTCCGTGAAGTTCTCGTAGCCGTCCTCGGTGACGACGGCGATGTCCTCGATCCGGACGCCGCCCACCTCGGGGTCGTAGAGCCCGGGCTCGACGGTGATCACGTGGCCGGGCTCCAGCTCCTCCCCGCCGCTCGCGAGCCGGGGGGACTCGTGGACGTCGAGGCCGACCCCGTGGCCGGTGGAGTGGATGAACCCCGTCTCCGTCTCGGGGTCGGTCCGGAACGTCGGCTCGCCGGCGTCCTCGTACACCTCGCAGGCCGCCGCGTGCACGTCCTCGCCGGTCGCGCCCGGCTCGACCGCGTCGAGCGCGGCGTCGAGGGCGCGCTCGGTGAGGTCGTACCACTCGCGGAGCGTCTCGCTCGGCTCGCCGACGCAGAACGTCCGGGTCATGTCGGCGTTGTACTTCGTCGCCTTCGACCGCGGGAAGATGTCGACGATGATCGCCTCGTTCGCCCGGAGCGCCCCCGACCCGCGGTCGTGGGGGTCCGCGGCCTGCGCGCCGCCGGCGACGATCGTCTGGTCGAGCGCGCAGCCGTGCCGCAGGAGCGTCATCTCGATCTCCTGGGCCACCTGCTCGCTGGTGAGCGGTTCGCCCCCGTGGAGCAGAACTCCCCGCTCCGCGTCGTCGCTCTCGCCGGCCACGTCGACGCCGGCGATCAGCTCCTCGGCGGCCCGCATCGCGGCCTCGTTGGCGCGCTGGGCCTCGCGGATCGCCCCGACCTCCGCGTCGGTCTTGACCGCCCGAACGTCTTGGAGTCGGTCGTCGGCGTCGACGGCGACATCGATCCCGCGCTCGCGGAGTGCGTCCGCGGTGCCGACCGGGCCGCGCGGCGGCATCGAGACGAAGTCGACGCCCTTGTCGCGAACGAACCGGGCGTACATGTCGTTGCGTGCCTCGCGGCCGCCGTACTCGTAGTCGTAGTCGGCGTGGCGCTCGACCGTGTCGGCGGTCGCCTCCTCGCGGGCGCGGCCGTACTCCAGCCCGCTGACGAGGAGGTGAACCTCGCCGTCGGCGTACAGCGTGAGGAAGGGGTCGGGGCCGGTGAACCCGGAGAGGTACAGCTGGTTGGCGTCGTCCTGCGAGGCGTCGATCAGGTAGCCGTCCGTGTCCAAGTCGGCGAGCCGGTCGTCGAGTCGAGCGCGGTTCATACGTCACCTGCTCGGCCGCCCCCCAAATCCGTTGTCCTCGCGGAACCCCGCTCGGCGTTCGAGACGCCGCTCGCGCCGCGAAATAGCTATATAGTGCGCGCCGTCGAGAGCCCGCCCGATCCGAGCGGCGTTAAGGTTGGCCGAAAAACCGGCAATACTCGTCGAACAGCGCCTCGTGAACCGCTCTTCCGGTTCTTCTTCGATCCGAAAATTCACCAAACATTTAAATATTTCCGACGCTTACGTGACGGTGAGGAAAACCAACCGAGACGCGTCTCTCGGTCCCCTCGTTCCCTCCACTTGAACTAACCAATGAGCGAAAACGTTCGAACGTACACGGCGGAGCACGTCGACGAGAGCGAATCCGAATCGGAGACCGAGTCGGCCGACGAGGAGCTGCGCTGCCCGGAGTGCGGCGGCCAGCTCGCGACCGACACGGAGCACGGCGAGACCGTCTGCTTCGACTGCGGGCTCGTCGTCGAGGAGAACGAGATCGACCGCGGGCCGGAGTGGCGCGCGTTCGACTCGAAGGAGAAAGACGAGAAGAGCCGCGTGGGCGCCCCGACGACGAACATGATGCACGACAAGGGGCTGTCGACGAACATCGGCTGGCAGAACAAGGACGCCTACGGCAAGTCGCTGTCCAGCCGCCAGCGAGAGAAGATGCAGCGGCTGCGCACCTGGAACGAGCGGTTCCGCACCCGCGACTCGAAGGAGCGCAACCTGAAGCAGGCGCTCGGCGAGATCGACCGCATGGCGTCGGCGCTCGGCCTCCCGGACAACGTCCGCGAGACCGCCTCCGTCATCTACCGCCGCGCGCTCGACGAGGACCTGCTTCCCGGCCGCTCCATCGAGGGCGTGTCGACGGCGTCGCTGTACGCCGCCGCCCGGCAGGCCGGGACCCCGCGGAGCCTCGACGAGATCTCGGCCGTCTCCCGCGTCGAGAAGGACGAGATCGCCCGGACGTACCGCTACGTCGTCCGCGAGCTCAAGCTGGAGATCCAGCCCGCAGACCCCGAGAGCTACGTCCCCCGGTTCGCCTCCGACCTGGGGCTCTCCGACGAGGCGGAGCGCCGGGCGCGCTCGCTGCTCGACACCGCGAAGTCGCAGGGAATTCACTCGGGCAAGTCCCCGGTCGGGCTCGCGGCCGCCGCCGTCTACGCCGCCTCGCTGCTCGTCAACGAGAAGGTGACCCAGAGCGAGGTCAGCGACGTCGCGAACATCAGCGAGGTCACCATCCGGAACCGATACCACGAGCTGTTGGAGGCCGAGGACGCCGTCGCGCTGAACTGACGCCGTCTCTCGGCCCGACTCGACCCGACTGAACTGACGCCGTCGACATCCGCCGTTTTTCCGAACGCCCAAGCCATCGGGGGCCGAGCCACGGGTATGGAGACCACTCGCCACTTCACGGCGACGACGTACGTCGTCAACGACGGCGCGACCGCGCTCCACGCCCACGATCGGCTCGGGATCCGGCTCCCGCCGGGCGGGCACGTCGACCGCGACGAACTCCCTCACGAGGCCGCGCTCCGGGAGGTCCGCGAGGAGACGGGGCTGGAGGCGGATCTCGTCGCGACCGAGTCGTCGATCGCGGGGCCGAACACGCGCGGGCTCCCGGAGCCGGCCCACCTCATGCTCCACGACATCAACGTCCACGAGGACGGGTCGGTCGGCCACCAGCACGTCGACCACCTCTACTACGCCCGGGTCGGCTCCCGCGAGATCGCGCCGGACGGCGCGGACGAGGTCGACCCCGACGGCTGGCGCTGGTACACGCCGGCGGAACTGGCCGAGAGCGACCTCCAGCGCGACGTGATCGAACTCGGCCGCGAGGCGATCGCCGCCGTCGACGGGGCGTAGCCGAAAGCGCGGTAAAAATCGACATTGAGGGCGGGTCGACCGACGGCCGGCGTCAGACGACCGTCTCACGCTCCGGAAGGTATTTGGGTCGTTGCAGGCGACATAAACCCAAGAATGGACGCAGAGCGAAGAGCGGAGATCACCGGGTGGGACGCCCGGGAATTCTCGGACGGGTTCGCGGGGCTCGGGCGTCTCGTCGACCGAGGGTTCTCCGGCGCGGTGACGAACGGCACGGGGTGGCTGTTCGTGTTCGAGGGCCGCGTCGTCGGTACCGCCGGCGCCGACCTCGACGCGTTCGCGGACGCCTCCGGGACCGTGTATCAGGCGCCGGCCGAGGTCCTCCCGGTCCTGTTCGCCATGCAGGAGCAGGGCGGCGAGCCGCGGGCGCAGTACTACACGAACGACACGCCGCTCTCGGAGGCCGACCGGAAGCTCTCGCAGGGCGGGTTCACCGGCTACGTCGAGCTGTCGGAGAACGTGCTCTCCGGCGACTACTACGTCACCTACACCGCCGGCGAGTCGATGGCCGCGGCGTACGTCGGCAACTCGCGGCGGCTCGAAACCGGCGCGGATGCCTTCGAGCTGGCGGACGACGAGGTCGGGATCTACACCGTCTACGAGGTCGATCTGAACGTCAGAGAGATCCCGGACGGCGACGCAGCGACGGACGACGACGCAGCGACGGATGACGACGCAGCGACGGACGCGTCGCCCGCGGGCGACGCGCCTGCGAGCGACGGCTCGAACGGAACGGGCGACACGGGGGACGACCGCGAGGAACCGACCGCCGATCGGGCGGGCGCCGACTCGGCGGGCCCCGATCGAACGGGAGACGGCCCGGCCGTCGGCGACGGGACGACCCGCGACGGGCCGGCCGACTCCCGGTCCGCGGCGGCCGGGGGGGCGACAGCGGCTCCGACGGCCGCCGCGGACCGAGACGCGGATTCGGCCCCCGGTGAGGGAGCGCACGCCGACGAGGGCGGGACGGACTCCGACGGGGGCGGTCCGACCGGCGAGGCCGCGGCGGCCGCGGACGCGGACGGCGCGACCGTCACGGACGCCTCGGATGTCTCGGACACCTCGGACGCGGGGGCCGAGGCGGACGCCGACGCGGACGAGGCGCGGTCGTCGGGCGCGGACCCGTCGGCGCCGACCGGCGAGGGGCCGACCGATGCGCCGGACGCCGAGGGGGACCGGCCGAGCGACGACGTGTTCTCCGAGGAGGAGCAGTGGCGCGAGCAGAAGTCGATCCCCGCGCTCGACCCCGCCGAGGCGAGCGATCCGCCGGCCGAGCGAGACGGAAGCGCCTCCGGTCGGTCGGGGCGCCGATCGGGCGATCAGAGCGGAGCGAACGGGGCGAACGCGCGCCGGCGGTCGCGGGACGACGCCCGCCGCGGCGACGCCGACGCGGCCGGCGGACGCGACGCCGATCGCCCCCCTGAGCCGCGCTCGACCGATCGGGGCGCGTCGAACCGGTCGGCCGTCTCGCAGCGCCCGGCGGGCTCGCGGAGCGGCGGACAGGGGGCCGAGCGGGTCGAGAAGCTCGAGAACGCGCTCGAAGCCGCGGAGCGGAAGCGGAAGTCGCTGGAAGCCGAGCGCGACGACCTCGCGACGGAGGTCGACCGACTGCAGTCGGAGCTGTCGACGCTCCGCGAGGAGCGCGACCGGCTGCAGTCGGAGCTGTCGGCCGCCCGCGACCGGCTGCCGGAGAGGGACCGAACGATATCGCCGGCTGAGGCGCGCAGCGGGACGAACCTCTTCGTCAGGTACGAGTCCAAGGGCGGGGCGACGCTCGAAGACGCCCACGACGGGACGGTCGATCGCGAGGAGCTCCGCGAGAACCTCCGGATCGAACACCACACGAGCTTCGAGACCGACGGGCTGGCGGTCGACGGTCGCCCGTACGAGGAGTTCTTGGAGGACACCATCGAGTACGGCTTCACCCGGTGGCTCGTCGAGGACCTCCCGTTCGAGGTGAGCGGCACCGGTAACCAGAGCGTGCTCCGGGACCTGTACGACGCCATCCCGGAAGTCGACCGCGCGGAGATCGGCGGGTCCGTCTCGATCGCGATCCGCGAGAACGGTCAGGAGACCCGCGAGCAGCGCTCGTTCGACCTCGTGTTGCGCGACCGGATGGGGAACCCGCTGTTCATCGCCGACCTCAACGACAGCCGCGACCCGACCGCCGAGGGGACGCTGGAGTCGCTCGTCGAGAACGGCCGCGACATCGCCGGATCGAACGAGCCGTTCGCCGCGGCGTTCGCGGTGACGGAGAGCTTCTTCGAGCCGGGCGCGTTGGAGACCGCGAGCGACGCGGTCGGCGGCGGGCTGTTCAGCCGGTCGAAGCGCGCGAGCTTCGTGAAGCTCTCGCGCAAGCAGGGGTACCACCTCTGTCTGGTCGAGGCCCGCGACGGCGGGTTCCACATGACGGTTCCGGACCTGTAGCTGGCGGGTCGAACTGGAACCCCGATCGGCGTCCGATCAAAACGCGGGCAGTTCCGCCGTCACAACGCGATCCGTGCGCCGCCTCGCGCGAAGTCGAATCGGTTCAGTTCTCGAGCTCTGCGGCGTCGTCGATCCGCATGGAGCCGAGCTTGTCGACCGTCTCGTCGAGCTTCTCGTCGAGTTCGTCGACGAACTCGTGGGTGCGCTCAGTCGTGATCGCGCCCTGACTGGACGGCTCGATGAGGTTTTCCTCCTCGAGGACGCGCAGCGAGTAGCGGACCTTGTGATGGGGGTACCCGGTCTCGTTCGACATCTTCACGATGCCGATCGGCTCGTTCTCGATGACCATCCGCAGGACTTGGAGGTGACGTTCCAGCATGTCTACCTCCTTCTCTAGTCGATCTATCATGGCACATGTTAACTCGTCATGCCCCTGTTTAAAAGTTGCTGTCGGGGACCGCCCCGGAATCGTTCGACCCGGCGCTTTGACGTGGGTGTAGTTAACGCATTCGATCACGACGCCGCCGGATCGATCGGGTCGCTCCGTCGCCGATAGCGGGGGGTATCTGCACGAACGACGATAGCCACGCGCATACATCACATATCTAATGCACGTTCGTGGTGTATTCTCGGCGCTGGACCGTAATCGGTTTTACCCCCCGCCCGGAACCACCGGGTCGTATGACACTCACCATCGTCGGCTCCCAGCTGGGAGACGAGGGCAAGGGCGCGCTCGTCGACCGGTGGGGAGGGGACGCGGACGTCGTAGTCCGTTATCAGGGCGGCGACAACGCCGGCCACACCGTCGTCGAGGGCGGCGTCGAGTACAAGCTGTCGCTCGTGCCGAGCGGCGCGGTCCGGGGAACGATCGGTATCCTCGGCAACGGCTGCGTCGTCAACCCGAAGACGCTGTTCACCGAGATCGACGACCTGCGCGAGCGCGGGCTCGACCCCGACGTGCGGGTCGCCCGTCGGGCGCACGTCATCATGCCGTACCACCGCGTGCTGGACGGGATCGAAGAGGAGGTCAAGGCGGACGACGACGCCGGCGATGCGGTCGGCACGACCGGCCGCGGCATCGGCCCGACCTACGAGGACAAGGCCGGGCGTCGCGGAATCCGGATCGCCGATCTGCTCGACCCCGACGTGCTCCGCGAGAAGCTCGAATACGTCGTTCCGCAGAAGCGCGCGCTCGTCGAGGACGTGTACGAGCTCGACCTTGCGGGCGACGACGACCGCGCCGAGGCGTTCGACGTCGACGCGCTCCACGAGGAGTTCGCCGCGATCGGCGAGCGCCTCGCCGACGAGGGGATGACCGTCAACTGCTCCGACTACCTCCACCGGCGTCACGAGGCGGGCGACGAGATCCTCTTCGAGGGCGCGCAGGGCACCCACATCGACGTCGACCACGGGAACTACCCGTTCGTCACCTCCTCGAACCCGACCGCCGGCGCCGCGTCCGTCGGCTCCGGGTTCGGCGTCACGACGGTCGGCGACGGCGAGGTCGTCGGCATCGTGAAGGCGTACCTCTCGCGGGTCGGCGAGGGGCCGCTCCCGACCGAGCTGGACGGCGACGCCGACGAGGAGGCGCTCGCGGACGACATCCGCGAGCGGGGCGGCGAGTTCGGCACCGTCACCGGTCGCCCCCGCAGAATCGGCTGGCTCGACCTCCCCATGCTCCGGCACGCCGCGCGCGTCTCCGGGTTCACCGGCGTCGCGGTCAACCACGTCGACGTGCTCGCCGGCCTCGACGAGCTGAAGGTGTGCACCGCCTACGAACTGGACAGCGAGGAGCTCGACACCGTCCCGACCACGACCGGCCGGTGGGAGCGGTGTGAGCCGGTGTACGAGACGCTCGACACCTGGGAGGAGTTCGACTCGGCCGCCGTCGCCGAGGCCGGCTACGACGCGCTTCCCGAGGCGGCCCGCGAGTACCTCGAGTTCGTCGCCGATGAGATCGACACCCCGATCTACGCGATCGGCGTCGGTCCCGACCGCGAGGAGACGGTCGAGCTGACGAACCCGTTCGACGAGTAGGCGACCTCCCGTCAGCGGTTCAGATTTTGCGGTTACTGCGGATCGATGCCGTTCAGCGCGGCCATGTCCTCAGCCGTCAGCGACAGGTCCGCGGCCGCGAGGTTCGATTCGAGGTGGTCGACGCTCGACGTGCCCGGGATCGGGAGCGTCACGTCCGAGTGCGCTAACAGCCACGCGAGCGCGACCTGTCGGGTCGTCGCGCCGCGGCGGTCGGCGACCTCGTCGAGGGTAGAGGCCGCCTCGTCCTCGTCGACGGCGTACATCGGCCCCCACGGGATGAATCCCACGCCCTTTTCCTCGCAGGCTCGCAGCACGTCCTCGTCGTCGCGGTGGCCGACGTTGTACCGATTCTGGACGGTGGCGATATCGACGATCTCGGTGGCGGTCTCTAACTGTTCGACGGTGACGTTCGAGAGGCCGACGTGGGCGACCTGCCCGGCGTCTTTCATCTCCGCGAACGCGTGGACCGACTCCTCGAAGTCGGTGTCGGGGTCCGGGCGGTGGTACTGGTACAGGTCGATCGTGTCGGTGTCGAGTCGGTCGAGGCTACACAGAACCTGATTCTTCAGGAAGTCGGGGTCGCCGTGGGGGAGCCAGTCGCCCTCGCGGGTGCGGAGCAGGCCCGCCTTCGAGGCGACGACGGCGTCGTCGGGGTCGTCGAGCGCCTCGCCGATCAGCCGCTCGGAGACGCCCGGGCCGTAGGAGTCGGCGCTATCGACGAAGTCGACGCCGAGATCGACCGCGCGCCGGAGGACCCGCTTGGCCTCCTCCTCGTCGGCGGGTCGGCCGATGATGTCCTCGCCGGTGATCCGCATCGCCCCGAAGCCGAGCCGATTGACGGTCAGGTCGCCGCCGATGTCGAACGTCTCGCTCCGGCTGGTGGTGTCTGAAGCCATGGTCGGAGGGTCGCGCGCCACGCGGAAAGCGGTGGGGATGGCGGAAGGTCGTGCTCCGAGGGTCGCTTTCGGATGCCGCGGCGAGTGGCCCGTCTTGCGCGCGTCGCTACTAATAAACCGCCCCCGCGTAATCTTAGGGTATGGACGCCGAGCGCGAGGTACTCGACGTGTTGGCGCGGAACGCCCGCGAGGACATCGACGACATCGCGGCCCAGACGGGCCTCGACGCGGACGCGGTAGCAGAAGCGATCGACGCGCTGGAGGCGGACAACGTGGTTCACGGCTACCAAGCGGTCGTCGACTGGGACCGCGTCGACGAGGGGAAGATCCGGGCGATCGTCGAAATCAACGTCGAGCTCGACCGCGAGACGGGGTACGAGCAGGTGGCCGACCGGATCGCGAAGTTCCCCGCGGTCGACGCGCTCCACCTCGTCTCCGGCGACTACGACTTCGCCGTCGAGGTGCTCGGCGAGACGATGGAAGACGTCTCGCGGTTCATCTCCGAGCAGGTCGCGCCCATGCCCGAGGTCACCCAGACGGTGACCCACTACATCATGGAGACCTACAAGGACGGCGGGATCCGGTTCGAGGACGGCGACGACGACGACCGCCTCTCCGTCTCGCCATGAGGCTGTCCGACCGCGCGCGCGACCTCCCCGAGTCGGGGATTCGGAAGTTCTTCGAGCTCGCGGAGGCGCGCGACGACGTGATCTCGCTGGGGGTCGGCGAGCCGGACTTCTCGGCGCCGTGGGCCGCCCGCAACGCCGCGATCGAGTCGCTCGAACGCGGGAAGACCTCCTACACCTCGAACCGCGGGATGGCCGCGCTCCGCGAGCGGATCGCGGACCACCACCAGCGCTACGACCAGTCGTACGACCCGGGTGACGAGGTGCTCGTCACGACGGGCGCGAGCGAGGCGGTCGACCTCGCGCTCCGCGCGCTGATCGACCCCGGCGACACGGTCGCGGTCCACGAGCCGACGTACATCTCCTACGGCCCGGGGATCGAGCTGGCGGGCGGCGAGCAGCTCACGGTCCCCACGCGCACCGAGGACGATTTCGCGCTCACCCGAGCCGCGCTGGAAGCGGCGGGCGCCGCCGATGCGGACCTGCTCGTGCTCTGTTACCCGAACAACCCCACGGGCGCAACGATGACCGAGGAGGAGTACGCCGAGGTCGCGGCGTTCTGCCGCGACAACGACCTCCGCGTGATCGCCGACGAGATCTACTCCGCGCTCACCTACGGCGCCGATCACGCCTCGATCGCGACCCAGCCGGGGATGCACGAGCGCACCGTCGTCGTCAACGGGTTCTCGAAGGCCTACGCGATGACGGGACTCCGGCTCGGGTACGCGCTGGGTCCGACCGACGCCATCGACGCGATGAACCGCATCCATCAGTACACGATGCTGTCGGCGCCGACGACGCCGCAGTACGCCGCTTGCGAGGCGCTCGACCGCTGCGACGACGAGGTCGCAGAGATGGTTGAGGAGTACAACCGGCGACGGCGGCTGGTCGTCTCCCGGTTCAACGAGATGGGCCTCGACACCTTCGAGCCCGGCGGCGCGTTCTACGCGTTCCCGGACTGCGGCGGCGACGACGAGGCCTTCGCCGAGGAGCTGCTGGAGGCACAGGGGGTCGCGGTCGTCCCCGGCTCCGTCTTCGGCGAGGGAGGCGAGGGTCACCTTCGAGTGTCGTACGCGACCTCGATGCGCGAGCTGAAGGAGGCCACCGACCGGATCGCGACGTTCGTCGAGAACCGCTGAGGAGCCCCGACGCCTCGCACCGGGCCGTCGTCGCGGCGCCGATAAACGAACAACTCTTCGCGAATTGTTCGGCGTTCGCCAACGATTATCACGGGTTACCCAGATCGTCGGGGCATGGAGTTCCAGCTCACGGACGAGCAGAAGCAGCTTCGCGAGGAGGTCAGGCGGTTCGCCGACGAGGAGATCCGACCGGTCGCGACCGAGTACGACGTGGAAGAGGAGTACCCCCACGAGGTGATGGAGAAGGCGGCCGACATGGGACTGCTCGCGCCGCACGTTCCGGTCGAGTACGGGGGCGTCGGATACTCCGCGCTGGAGAACGCGATCCTCACCGAAGAGCTGTTCGCCGCCGATCCCGGGATCGGCCTCTGCGTCTCCAGCGCCGGCTTCGGCGCGGAAGCGCTGATGGAGTTCGGCACCGAATCCCAGAAGGAGCGCGTCCTCCCCGAGGTGACCGCGGGCGACGCGGTGATGGGGTCGGCCATCTCGGAGCCGCAGGCCGGTTCCGACGTGACCTCGGTGGCGACCCGTGCTCGAAAGGACGGCGACGAGTGGGTGATCAACGGCTCGAAGATGTGGATCACGAACGGCACCGTCGCCGACTACTTCGTCGTCGTCTGCGAGACCGACCCCGAGATCGACGACCGCTACTCCGGCTACTCACAGATCCTCGTCGAGGGCGACCGCGACGGGCTCACCCGCGACAAGATCACCGGGAAGCTCGGCATCCGCGCGAGCGACACGGCCGAGCTCCGGTTCGACGACGTGCAGGTCCCCGAGGAGAACCTGATCGGCCAGCGCGGGATGGGCTTCCTCCAGCTCATGCAGTTCTTCGACGAGACGCGCACCGCGGTCGCCGCGCAGGGGGTCGGCATCGCCCGCGGCGCCGCCGAGCGCGCCTTGGAGTACGCCGAGGAGCGAGAGCAGTTCGACCGCCCGATCAGCGACTTCCAGGCGATCAAACACAAGCTCGCGGAGATGCACACGAACACCGAGGCCGCGCGCTGGCTCACCTACCGCTCCGCGTGGGCGGTCGACAACGAGGCCGGCGACCTGACCGCTCTCGCGTCGATGGCCAAGGAGTTCGCCTCGCGGACCGCGGTGGAGGTCGCCGACGAGGCGGTCCAGGTGCACGGCGGCGCCGGTTTCGTCAACGACCACGACGTCGAGCGGCTCTACCGCGACGCGAAGATCACCCAGATCTACGAGGGGACGACCGAGATCCAGAAGAACATCGTCGCCCGCGAACTGCTCGACGAGGGGATGTGAGCCGGCCATCCGTCGTCGACGACGGCGCCCGCCGGACTTACTCGTCGTCGTACTCCATCGCGACCGAGTTGATACAGAACCGCTTGCCGGTGGGCTCGGGGCCGTCGTCGAACACGTGGCCGAGGTGCGAGTCGCAGTTCGCGCAGCGGACCTCGGTGCGGCGCATCCCGTGGCTGGTGTCGACCGTTGTCGTCACCGACTCCTCCTCGGCGGCGTAGAAAGCGGGCCAGCCGCAGCCGGACTCGTACTTCGTCTCGGCGTCGAAGAGGACGGTGCCGCAGGCCCGACAGCGGTACTCCCCGTCGTCGGGGTGGTGGTCGACGTACTCGCCGGAGAACTTCGCCTCCGTGTCGCTCTCGCGGAGCACGCGGTACTCCTCCTCGGAGAGCCGGTCGCGCCACTCCTCGTCGGTGAGTTCGTCGGGGTCGGCCGATGTCGAGGCGTCGTCGGCGTCGCGCTCGTTGGTTTCGCTCATACCACCGATACGCACCCGACGGGCAAGGGGGTTGCGGCGGTCGCCACGACCCAACTGGTTTCACCCTCGCGGCGGATCGGTTCCTATGGCGCGCGAAGTCACGCACGAGGAGCGCGGACCGGCCAAGCTCGACGAGTCCGACATGGGCGACGACGGCATGATCTACGTCTGCGAGTGCGGCCTCTCGAACTCGAAGCCGCTCTGTGACGGCTCGCACAACGCGACGACCGACGAGGAGGACGGCGTCGTGTACAAGTACGAAAACGACGATCCCGATGGAGAGCGACGCGAGATCGACGCGATCGCGTACGCCGAGGAGTGAGTCGCTGCGGCTCGGTCGGGTGGAGTCCCGCTACAGCACGTCCATCTCGCCGAGCCGCTCGGGGAGGTACGTGTCGGTGACGAAGTCGAGCCCGCGACTCGCGAGCGACTGCTGTTCGGACTTCTTCCCGATGTCGAGCTGCAGTTCGATCTGTTCCTCCCAGTAGTCGGTCTGGAACCGCGGGTCCTCGAGCTCGGATTCGAGGGCGTTCACGTCCGAGTCGGAGAGCGGATCGGAGGGCAGGTCGTACTCGACGATGTCCTCCGGCTGGATTCCGATGAACTGCGCCTCCGGCGTCGCGAGGTACTTCGAGAGGTGCGCGGACTTGATCGAGCCGTACGCCACGGAGCCGTAGATCCGATAGGACCACGGGTCGCCGTCCGTGAACACCACCACGGGGAGGTCGAGCTCGTCGCGGAACCGCTTCGTCAACCGGCGCGTCGCCCGAGCCGGCTGGCCGCCGAGGTGGACGACCAAGGCGTCGTGATCCTCGTCGAACCCGTTCTCCACGAGCCGGTCGCGCATCCCGCCGGTCTCGACGCAGAGGACGAACTCGGCGTCGTTGTCGAGGAACTCGATGGTGTCCGGGTTGTTGGGGATCTGGTAGCCGCCCTGCCCCACGTCGAGCTGACAGTGGATCTCGCGCTCGCCGCGGTTCGTCTGCTCGCGGATGAGGACCGGCCCCATCACCTTCGCGCCCGACTCCTCCGGGCGCATGTGGAAGTCCTCGCGGGTGACGCCCGTGACGATCTCTAAGTCCTCAACGAGGTCGTTCGACTCGTCCTGACTCTTGAACTGCGCCTCGTCGTTGTCCCACGACTCCGAGAGGTAGTACAGCTCACGCAGGGTCGACGAGCGGTCCTCGTCGAGCTGGTCCGCGAGGAACTCGATCGTGTACGCCGCCTTCAGCAGCTTGCGCGCGCCCCGAACCGAGTTGGCGCTGCGCGTCGACGTGCGGTCGCCGTAGGTCCACACGCCGCTTTCGGTGTCGTACTCGATGTTGCTCTTCGTCCGCGTGGGAAGCGTCAGCTCCGGAATACTCCCGCCGGCGAACTGGTCGTAGAAGTCCGCGGCCAGGTCGATCAGCTCGTCTCGTGCGTCGCTTTCGGTCGTCATTTAGTCGTTCACCGTGAGTTTCTCCGTCTCCACGCCGCCGACGCTGACCTCGAAGTCGGCGTCGCCGTCGATTGCGTACGTCAATTCCCGCTCGTCGCCCGATGGCACCTCGGGCTTCCACTGGACGAACCACTCGCCGTCCATGTCCACCGCCGTTCCGTCGGAGAGGTCGGTCGGCTCCATCGAGACGATGTCCGTGATCTCCAGCTGTTCGTTCACGTCCGAGTGGTTCTCGACGACGAGCGTCACCGTCTCGCCGTTCACCTCGCGCTCGACGCTGACGTTGTTCATGATACGCGCCAAGGCTCCGTCGATGTCGGGGCGAGGTCGGCCCGTGACCTCCGAGACCTTGTCGGCCATCTCCGGGAGGATACGGCCGAGCACGTCCTGCTTCTCCCGGCGCTGCTGCATCGAGCGCCGCTTGTTGAGGAACGACTTCAGCTCGCGGGCCGCCTCCCGCACCGCGAGTTCGATCTCGTCTTCGATCTCGGGGACGTTCGCGAGCGCGTCCTTCGACTCGCTCGTGAACGGGACGTTCGTGGAGGCGACGTGGATACTGATGACGGCCGGCCCGTTCGGGAGCCCGGAGCCGCCGGGCTGGTCGAGCCCGTAGTTGCGCCAGCCGATCTGCTTTATCACGTCCGTCGTCGCGCAGGCGCCGCGCTGGTACACGAGCGGGACGCGGTTCGCGAACCGGAGCAGCTCCACCGTCCCCTCCGCCGGGATCTCGCCGCCGTAGGCGATGCCGGCCTCGACGATGAACGGGTCGCCGCCGTGGACTTCTGCGTCGCGGGTCGCCGCCGCGTAGAAGTCGGCGTCGTACTCCTTGCGGAGCCCGGCCTCGACCAGCTCGGCCGTGATCGGTGCGAGGCAGTCGGTCGGCGGCGCGAGGATGTCGGTCGTCCGCATCGCGTCGAGCAGATCGGCGGCGGCGTCGCGGCTCCCCGCGATCGCCGTCACCTTCGGCGGGTCGTCCGGGACCGTCCGCGCGCGTGACCAGAACGCCTCGACGACGTTCTCGCGGGCGGTCTCGCCGAAGGTCGCGTCGCGCTGCTCGGCGACGAACGAGGCCGCGTCCGCGACGAGGCGGTCGAGGTCGTCACGGGTGATCCGGAACGCCTCGCCGTCGAGGTTCTCGAACCGGCGCGCGAGCGCCTCGGCCATCGCCTGCACCGCGCCGTCGTCCTTCCGGGTCGAGGTGGCGTCGTCGACGAGGGCGTAGGCGTCGGCGACGAGCGGCGACTCGGTCGCGATGTCGTCGCCCCCATCGTCGCCGCTCGCATCGCTGCCGCTCGCCTCGTCGCCGGCTCCGGTGATCGCCCGCCACGCGGCGTCGACAGCGTTCTCGCGGACGGTCCCGCCGAACGTCTTGCCCGTGTCCTCCGCGACCGTCTCCGCGACGTTGTCGATGATCGCCGCGAGCTCGGAGCGGGAGAGTCGGTCGTTGTTCGCGACCGTCTCGGCGACACCCTCGGAGAAGGCGGTCGTCGCCGCCTCGCCCTTGTTGGCGACCGCATCCGCGACCACGGCGGCGACGTCGCGGTCGTCGTGGGTCCGCGGGGGCGACCACGCGAGTTCGCGGCCGTAGTACACGTCGCGGAAGTTGTCGATCACGCTGTCCGCGGTCTTCTTGCCGACTCGCGTGAACTCCCCCTGTAAGAATCCGGAGACGGAGTACGACTCGGTCGCCTCCAGCATCTTGATCAGCGCCCCCAGCTCGACCCCGTGTGGATGCGGGCGGATCTCCTCCGTCTCCGCCGGCAGGTCGTCGGTCGCGCGCTCGAACTTCAGCGGCTCGTCGAGCCCCGGCTCGCGCAGTTCGAGCCGCGCGTGGGGGTTGACGACCGCGGTGTGTTTCACGTAGTCGTGGAGCTGCTGGCGGGCGCGCATGTTCGCCTCCATCTCCAGCTCGATCCGCGTGCCGTGGGGGCGATCCCACGTCGTCTCCTCGTCGGCCTTGATCTCCGGCTCGTTCGTGTCCGTATCGATGATGAGTTCGAAGTACTGCGCCCGCGACTGTCCCTTCGGGCGCGAAGTGATCTTCGCGGGCTGGCCGGAGGTCAACTGAGAGTACAACACGGCAGCCGAGATTCCGATCCCCTGTTGACCGCGCGACTGCTCGCGGGCGTGGAACCGACTGCCGTACAGGAGCTTCCCGAAAACTTTCGGGAGCTGTTCTTTCGTGATGCCCGGCCCGTTGTCCTCGATGACGAGCCGGTAGTAGTCGCCCACCTCCTCGATCTCGATGTAGATGTCGGGGAGGACGCCGGCCTCCTCGGTCGCGTCGAGGGCGTTGTCGACCGCCTCCTTGACGGCGGTGACGAGCCCGCGGGCGCCCGAGTCGAACCCGAGCATGTGTTTGTTCTTCTCGAAGAACTCGGCGATGGAGATTTCGCGCTGGCCCTCGGCCAGTTCCTCCGCGATCCCCTCCTCGTCGCCGATCGTCGACTGGAAGGACGTCATTCGGTATCCTCCCCTTTCACCGAGACACCTAAAAACGCACCGTCGGCGCGGTGAAAGTGTATCCCGGCGTCAGACGCCGTCTCGTTACCTTGTTCGGGAGTGTCTCGCACGAACGGAAAACGTCCGATCCCGCCGACAGGTTTCTCCCCGTGACGCCCCTCCCTTTGGCCATGTCAGGATGGGCCGCCGAGGACATGCCGCGACTAGACGGGAAGACGGTGGTCGTCACCGGCGCGAACAGCGGGCTCGGCTACGAGGGGACCCGTGCATTCGCCGCGAAGGGCGCCACCGTCGTGATGGCGTGCCGGAGCGCCGAGCGCGGCGAGGACGCGGCCGCCGAGCTCCGCGCCGACGCCGGCGGCGGCACTGGCGCCGCTTTTGGCGACGGCGGCGACCTCGATGGTAACCTCGACGTGCGCGAGTGCGACCTCGCGTCGCTCGACTCGGTGGCGGCCTTCGCCGAGAGCCTGAGCGACGACTACGACGCGGTCGATGTCCTCTGTAACAACGCCGGCGTGATGGCGATCCCTCGCAGCGAGACCGAGGACGGCTTCGAGACGCAGTTCGGCGTCAACCACCTCGGGCACTTCGCGCTTACCGGGCGCCTGTTCGACCTCCTCGAGGCCGCCGAGGGGATCGACGGCGACGGCGCGGCGCGCAGCGCCGCTGGCAGCCGGACGCAGTCCGGCGACGCGCGCGTCGTCACCCAGTCGTCGGGCGCCCACGAGAGCGGCGAGATGGACTTCACCGATCTCAACTGGGAGGAGTCGTACGGCAAGTGGAAGGCGTACGGCCGGAGCAAGCTCGCGAACCTGCTTTTCGCCTACGAACTTCAACGCCGGATCGACGCCGCGAGCCGCGGGGATGACGCCGAAAACCGCGAGGGCGACGCCGACCCCGGCGTCCGCAGCGCCGCCTGCCACCCGGGCTACGCCGACACGAACCTCCAGCTCCGCACCGCCGCGGAGAGCGGAAGTACCCTGATGAGCGTCGGGATGCGGCTGGCGAACGCCGTGTTCGGCCAAGACGCCGCGACGGGCACCCTCCCGATGCTGTACGCGGCCACCGCCGACGTCGACGGCGGCGCCTACGTCGAGCCCGGCGGGCTGCTGAACATGCGCGGCGCGCCGACGATCGGCCGGTCGAACGACGCCTCCGACGACCGCGAGGACGCCCGGAAACTCTGGGAGTACTCGACGGACGCGACCGGCGTGGAGTTCCCGATTTAACCTACAGCGCCGCCGCTATGGCGTGTCATATACGCGAGACGCGTTTCGAGAACTATCCGAGGCGTCGAAGCCGACGATTACAGTCGAGTGAGGTTCGTCGCGCGCGGCCCCTTATCGGCCTCCTCGATCTCGAACTCTACCTCCTGTCCCTCCTCGAGGTCCGGGCCGCCGACGTCTTCCATGTGGAAGAACACGTCCTCGTCAGCGTCGTCAGTCTCGATGAATCCGTAGCCGCCGGTGTCGTTGAAGAAGTCGACCTTGCCTGTCGCCATCGCGTCTGGACTCACTCCCGACTGGGACATAAGTGTTGCGTGACTCCGGCATCCGGTGTCTGTATCGGACGTAGCGCCCGAAAGCGGCGGATCACTGCTGTGTTCTCGCCAGCTCCAGCGAGATGAAGAAGCCGAAGTACGCCGGAATGCCGGCGAGCATGAACATGTACAGCACCCACTGCGGCGAGGCGGAAAAGGCGAAATCGTACAGCAGCGACACGACCGTCACCCAGACGACCGCGAACGCGAGATCCTGTACCATCCCGGTTCGGTTTCCCCTGACGTGGGACCGAATCCGATCGGCGAGGCTCTCGTCCGCGTCGGGCTCGTCGATCTGCTCGGCGTCGGTCATGGGTGAATGTCGGCGTCGAGATACGTCGGTGTTCCGGAACGGTTCAGCGCCCGAGCGCTCCCCGGTGGGGTCGCGCTCGCGGGGGTTCAGTCCTCGTCGAGGTAGTCGACGACGAGGACGGGAACGTGCGTCGAGCGCAGCGTTCGCTCGGTGACGCTCCCGAGCAGCGCTCGCCGGACGCCGGCCCGACCGTGACTCCCCATCACGATGAGGTCGATCTCGTGGTTCTCGGCGTAGTCGGCGATCACCTTGTGGGGCCGACCGCCCGCGACGTGCTCGACGACATCAACGCCGCGTTCGGCTCCGCGATCGGCGACCACGCCGGTCGCTTCGTCGGCCTGTTCTTTCAGTTCACCCATCTCGTCGAACCGGCCCTGTTTGAGCCGGTCGACCTGCTCGGTCCCGAGACTGTAGTTCACGGAGTCGATGTCGACCACGTACAGCGCGTGGACCTCGGCGTCGTACTTCTCCGCGAGGTCGAGCGCGTGGTCGACCGCTGCCTCCGCGACGTCGCTTCCGTCCGTGGGTACGAGGATGCGTTCGTACATGATTACTCCTCCTCCGTCGCCGCGTCGTCAACTGCGCGGTCACCGTCGGCAGCCGCGTCGTCAACTGCGCGGCCACCGTCGGTCGCAACGTCGTCAACTGCGCGGCCACCGTCGGTCGCAACGTCCTCACCGCCGTCCGCGGCGACGACGTCTTCGGCGGTCTCCTGTTGCCCCATCGGCTCGGGGCTGTGGCACTGCCGGACGATCCGCTTCGTTTCGAGCGACGGCTCGTCGGTCGCCATCGAGACGACGATGGTGACGACGAACACGACCGGGAGCGTGATGAGCGCCGAGCCGATGGCGGGCATCCACTGGGCGAGTCCCGCCGACAGCGGCGCCTCGAGCGAGCTCATGTACGTCGGGACGATCTGGTTGATCATCGGGATGGACCACAGGGTCAGCCCGGTCGTCATGCCGGCAAGCGCGCCCTGCCGGTTGGCGTTCTCCCACCACATGCCGAGGAAGAACATCGGGAACAGGACCGAGCCGGCGAGCGAGAACGCGTATCCCACGAGCGCCGCGATCGACGACGCGGGGTTGAGCGCGGCCAGCGTGGTCAGCGCGCCCAGCGCGACGATCGAGAGGCGGCCGACGAGGATCTGCTGGCGCTGCGTCGCGTCCTCGTTGATGATGTTCGTGTAGATGTCGTGGCTGATCGCCGACGAGCCGGCGATGAACAGCCCGGCGACCGTCGCGATGGCCGCGGCGATACCGCCCGCCGCGACGAAGCCGACGAACCACTCGGGGAGGCTCGACAGCTGCGCCGCCAGCACGACGATGACCTCACTAGCCGCGCTCGTCATCCCGGGATCGCCGTACGTCGCACCGACGTTCTGCGTGTAGAGGTCGGTCCCGAACGCCGCGAACGCCGGGGCGCTCCAGTAGAGGATGCAGATGAAGAACAGCCCCCAGACCGTCGACCAGCGGGCCGTCCGCTCGCTTTCGACCGTGTAGAACCGGACGAGCACGTGCGGCAGCCCGCAGGTGCCGACGATCAGCGAGAACGTCGTTGCGACCCAGAGGTAGTAGCTCGAGGACGCGAACGGCTCGGAGAACTCGCTGCCGAGCTGACTGATCAGCCCGCCGTACTCGAGCTGCGGCAACACCGTGGAGTACCCGTTGGTGAAGCCGACGACGAACAGCCCGACGGTGAACGCGAGGATGAGGATGACGTACTGAACCGCCTGATTCTTCGTGGCGCCCAGCATGCCGGACAGCGTCAGGTAGCCGACGGTGACGACCATCATGGCGACGACCATCACCTGGTACCCGTCGAGGCCGGGGATGAGACCTCCGTAATCACCGAAGATGTACAGGCCGACGAGCGCCATCCCCTTCGCCTGTCCGATTGCGTAGACGAAGCCGATGAGGAACGTCGTCACCGCCGCGATCGCGCGCGCGGTGTCGGAGTTGAATCGGTCGCCGACGAAGTCCGGCGCCGTGTACTTCCCGAACCGGCGCAGCTGCGCGGCGAGGAAGATGAGCAGGATGAAGTAGCCCGTCGTCCAGCCGACGACGTACACGAGGCCGTAGAACCCCGCGAGTGCGATCGACGCCGCCATGCCGAGGTACGAGGCGGCCGACATCCAGTTGGCCCCGATCGCCATCCCATTTTCGACGTTCCCGATGGATCGACCGGCGACCCACATGTTCTCGGTGTCGGCGACGCGGAAGACGAAGCCGATCGTGAGGAACAGCCCCAACATCGCGATCACGAGGATCGACGGTACCAGCTTGAACGAGATGTCGAGCGCCTCCGGAAGGAGGTCGCTCTGCAGGAGGACCGAACCCCCCGTCATTCGTCGGACCCTCCGTCGGTCGCCGCGACGTCAGCGGTGCCGTGATCGATACCGTACTTTTCGTCGAGCGCGTCCCGCTTGCGCGAGTACCAGAACGAGAGGATCAGCGCGCTGGTCGGGGCCCCGAACGCGACGAGGAAGTAGTGGAGCGGGAACCCGAGGATCGGCATCGTTTCCGTCATCGGACCGGGCGCGAGCCGCGTCAGAGTCACCGGTCCCCACACCGCGAGGACCCAGATGGTGAACCCCGTCCAGACGATCCGGAGGTGATCGCGCATGTACGGCGTGCTCGGGTTCAGGATGTTCACCTCCGCCCCGAGGTAGTCGATGTCGTTGTGCTTCTGTGCCGCGGTCGCGGCGACGCCGCCGTCGGTGGCCGCGTCGCCGGCTGCGCGGCCCCCGTCGGTGACCGCGTCGTCAACTGCGCGGTCCCCGTCAGTGACCGCGTCGTTCGCTGCGCGGTCCCCGTCGGTCGCCGCGTCGTCCGGATTTTGTGAGCTATTGTCTGTCATGTATTGTGGTGTGTATTATCGTGGTGAGTTTATGCGGTTTTATCGTGATATTTATTCCCGGTGTCGCGCGCGTCGTCTCTCGTTTAGTGTCTCGAAAACGGTGGTGTGGCGGTCAGTCGTTCTCCGCCTTCCGCTGGATCTCCTCGACGATCTCCGGGTTCCGGAGCGTGCTGGTGTTCCCCAGCTCCTTCCCGTCGGCGATGTTCTCGAGCAGGCGACGCATGATCTTCCCCGACCGGGTCTTCGGCAGGTCGGGGGTGAACACGACCTGCTCCGGCCGGGCGATCGGGCCGATGGCATCCTCGACGCCCGCGACGATCGCGTCGCGGAGCTCGTCGGTGCCCTCGTACCCGTCCTCGGTCGTCACGTACGCGTAGACGGCCTCGCCCTTGATGTCGTGGTCGCCGCCGACGACGGCGGCTTCCGCGACCCCCTCGACGCCGACGATGGCGGACTCGATCTCCATCGTCCCGAGCCGGTGGCCCGAGACGTTGAGCACGTCGTCGACGCGCCCGAGGACGGTGATGTAGCCGTCCTCGTCGATCTTCGCCCCGTCCTCCGGGAAGTACACCCAGTCGTCGGGGTCGTCGCTGTCGGTGTCGGAGTACTCCGCCCAGTACTCCTCGATGTAGCGCTCGTCGTTGTTGTACAGCGTCCGGAGCATGCCGGGCCACGGCTTCTGTACCGTGAGGTAGCCGGCCTTTCCGGGCTCCACCTCGTCGCCGAGCGTGTCGAGGATCTGCACGTCGAGCCCCGGGAGCGGCGGTCCGGCCGCCCCGGGCTTCATGTCATTCGCCCCGGGCAGCGTCGTCACCATCATGCCGCCGGTCTCGGTCTGCCACCACGTGTCGACGATCGGGCACTCCTCGTTCCCGATGTGCTGGTAGTACCACTTCCACGCGCGCGGGTTGATCGGCTCGCCGACCGTGCCGAGCAGCCGCAGCGAGGAGAGGTCGTGGCGGTCGGGGAACTCCCCGCCCCATTTCATGAACGCGCGGATCGCGGTGGGTGCGGTGTACAGCTGGGTCGCGTCGTACTCCTCGACGATCTCCCAGAGGCGGTCGCGCTCCGGGTGATCGGGCGTCCCCTCGTACATCATCGTCGTCGTCCCGAGCGCGAGCGGCCCGTAGACGATGTAGGAGTGCCCCGTGATCCAGCCGATGTCGGCCGAACAGAAGTACGTGTCATCCGGCTTGATGTCGAGGACCGACTGCGAGGTCCACGACACCCACGAGAGGTAGCCGCCGGTGGTGTGTTTCACCCCCTTCGGCTTCCCGGTCGTCCCCGAGGTGTACATCAGGAACAGCATGTCCTCGGCGTCGCGGGTGACCGGCTCGATTTCGGCGCCCTCGTGATCCGCGACGAGGTCGCCGTAGTCGAGCTGGTCGTCGCTGAGGTCGTGGCCGAAGTCGTCGCCGTTCGGGCCGAGCCGGTCGACGACGACCGTGGTCGTGTCGTGGTCGACGCCCGCGAGCCCCTCGTTGGCCTTGTCGAGGTGGTCGAGGGGGTCGCCGCGGCGGTAGTAGCCGTCGCAGGTGACGAGGTACTCCGAGTCCGCGGAGTTCATCCGCGTCGCGAGCGCGTCCGCCGAGAACCCGGCGAAGACGACGCTGTGGGGCGCGCCGATACGGGCGCACGCCAGCATCGCGATCGGCAGCTCCGGAATCATCGGCATGTACATCGTCACCACGTCGTCCTCCTCGACGCCCTGCTCCCGAAGGGCGGCCGCGAACTCGTTCACCTCGCGGTGCAGCTCCGCGTAGGTGTACGACCGGTCGTCCTCGTCGACGGGCTCGCCGACCCACTCGATCGCGACCTCGTCGCCGCGCTCGTCGAGGTGTCGGTCGAGGCAGTTGGCCGACGCGTTCAGCTCGCCGCCCGTGAACCACTCGTAGAAGGGAGGGTTGCTGTCGTCCAGCACCTGATCGTAGTCCGTCTCCCAGTCGAGCAGATCGGCGGCCGCCTCCCAGCACTCCGGCCAGTTCTCGTCGAACTCGTCGTAGATACCGGGATCGGAGGCGTTCGCCTGTTCGACGAACGACTCCGGCGGCTCGAACACCTCCTGCTCTGCGAGTCTCGCTTCCAGTTGACCGTCTCCCTCTGTCATGGTACGGGCGTACCCAACCGATCTCACCATATAAACGCTGGCGCTAAATACGAAAAATCGTGAAGGATTCGGGGTGGGATTCACTCCCGGATTCGGGGCGTCCCGGCCGCGCGGGGTCGACTCACTCCTGACCGGGGCGCTCCTGACCGGGGCGCCGCGCCCGCCGCCCGTCCTCGAAGAGCTCGTCGAGCAGCCTGCGCTGGGCCTTCCGGAGGTGGTTGTGAAACGTCGGCGAGGAGACGTCCATGGCGTCGGCGACCTCCTCGGCGGTGCTCCCCCGCGGCCAGTCGAAGTAGCCGCCGTGGTACGCGGCCGACAGCGCGGCCCACTGTCGGTCGGTGAACCGGTCGGCGACGCCCTCGCGCAGCGAGTCCTCGCTCCGGGGCGACCGCGGCACCGACTCCTTGCTCGCGAGCCGCGCGTCGGCGAAGGCGGCGCGGAACCCGTCGGCGACCGGACGAACGTCGGCGCCCGCGGGGAGGTCGGCGACGACGCGGACCCGCCCGTCCTCCGCGACCGCGTCGCGGACGGTCGCGCCGTGCTCGGTGAGAGTTCGGACCGCGGACCCGCCCTCAACCCGCACAGACACGGAACAGCCCTCCTCGCGGGTCTCGATCGCTCGGAGGTCCGAGACGCCGGGCGCGCCGTCGATCGCGTCGGCGACGCCCTGCGGGCGAGCCCCGTCGACGGAGAGGTAAAATCGGGACGCGTCGTCGGTGACCGCCACCGTCGAGGAGAGCTCGATCCGGCAGCCGAGCGCCGCGCTCGTCCGGGCGAGGAACGCCTCGTCGTCGACCGTGTGGAACTCCACCTCCGTCACGGCGTCGGAGTGGAGCAGGTCGCGCCAGCGTCTCGCGGTCACGGCCCACCCGAGACAGCGACCGAGCGCGGCGACCTCGCGCCGCTCGGACGGGGAGACGGGGGCGTCGTCCGCGGCCACGGCGCACAGCGCGCCGTGCGTCGCGTCCCGGTATCGGACGGGGGCCGCGACCCCGGGACGATCCCCGGTCGCCGCCGACCCGTCGAACGCGACCGCCTCGCCGTCGGCGACCGCGTCGCGCCACGGCCCGTCGGCTGGGACCGCGTCGACGAGGGCCTCCCGATCGACTCCGGCCGCGCCCGCGACCTCGGCGCGGTCGCGGTCGTCGACCCCCCGAACGACCCACGCCTCGGCCCAGCGGTCGGCCTCGATCAGTCCGTCGGGGACCGCGGCGAGCGGCGCCGTTCGGCCGTCGGGCGCGGCGAGGGCCTCGAACCCGCCGAGGGCGGTCGGCGCCGTCCCCGCCGTCGACCGGTCGCCGCCGGTCCGGTCGCCCGCCACCGCCGCGGCGATCGCCCGCCCGTCGAGCGGACCGAGGTAGCCGTCGAGCGTCCCCATCGTCTCCCACCCCCCGGCCTCGCGGACGGCGTGGGGGTCGACGCCGCGGTCGACGAGGAGCCGCCGCGCGAAGGTCCGCCGGAGGTCCCCGGGCGTCACGTCCGGGGCGACGAGCCCGTCGGTCCGCGCCGCCGCGCGCTCCGCGGTCTCGCTCACGATCATCTGCACGCGGCGGGCCGACACGTCGACGAACGGCTCCGACTCGTCGAGGCCGGCGCTCTCGGCGTACCGCCGTAGCTCCGCGGCCAGCGACGCCGGGACCGGCGTCTCGCGGTCGATCCCGCTTCGGTCTCGCGGTGCGCCCTCCGGCTCGGCCCTCCCGGCCGCCCCGCTCTCCGTCCCCGTCCCGTCGGTCGGGACCGCGAGGAGGGCGAGGTCCGCGTCACCCTCCGCCTCGCGGAGGTGTCGCGGGGCGACGCGCGTTATCTCTCCGGTCCGGAGCCCGGCCTCGCCGGCGAGGCGGACGACCAGCGCGGCGCGGTACGTCTCCGCCGCGGTCACGAGCGCATCGTACGCCTCGGCGTCCAGTCCGTCGGCCATTCGTTTCGTATTCACTCGCAAAGCGAAGTAAATCTTCCCCCGCGTACGCGCCTTCGAGCCCGCGTTACGGGGAATATTCGCTCGTACCGCGGAGATCGGAGAGACAAACGCGCCGTCTCGTCGACGATCGGTTTCGGATTCACATGAGAAACCGAAATATTACACGAGAGCCGAAACGGCTCCGGACCGACTGTCCGGGCTCGCGGGCGTCGGCCGCGGGCCTCGGTCGCGCCCGCCGCGTCAGACCGCTTCGGCGACCCCCCAGGTGACGTGGTCCCACAGCCGTTCGTAAGCGTAGTAGGTTACCGTCTTCACCACGTTGGCGACGAGCCCGATGTTCACGGCGTCCCCCACGTCGCCGACGACCGCCCAAGCCACGAGAATGGTGATAGCGACCATTATCGCCCGGTAACAGAGGGTCTTCGCGACCGTCCGCTTCCGCGCGTGGAGCGCCGAGCGCGAGACGAGACTGCTCATGGAGCGACGAACGGTCCGCAGCGCCAAGAAACTTTTAGCAGTTTCTAAAATAGTGAAAAGTAATCGATATGGGTTATCCCTCTCGGACCGCCGACTCGATCTCGCCGACGACCTCGGGGTTGCGGAGGGCGCTCACGTCGCCGAACTCGTCGCCCCGGGCGATGTCCTCCAGCAGGCGGCGCATGATCTTCCCGGACCGGGTCTTCGGCAGGTCCGGGGTGAACACGACCCGGTCGGGGCGCGCCACGTCGCCGACCGACCGCGCCAGCCGCTCGCCGATCGCGTCGCGGAGGGCCTCGTCGGGGTCGACGTCGCCCCTGGTGGTGACGTACGCGACGATCCGCCCGTCGTCGTCGCCGACGACCGCGGCCTCGGTGACGCCGTCGGCCTCGACGATGGCCGACTCCAGCTCCGCGGTGTTAAAGCGGTGCGTCCGGACGTTGATCACGTCGTCGACGCGGCCGAGGATCGTCACGTAGCCGTCCTCGTCGACGGTGGCGCCGTCGCCGGTGCGGTACCGCCACCCGTCCTCGCCCTCCAGCCAGTACTCCCGCCGGTACCGCTCGTCGCCCTCGCGGAGCCCGCGGAGCATGCCGGGCCACGGGGCGGCGATCGTGAGGTACCCCGGCTCGCCGGGGTCGACGGGCTCGCCGTCCTCGTCGACGACGCGCGCGTCGATCCCCGGCAGCGGCGGGCCGACCTTGCCGGGCTTCATCGTGGTGATCCCCGGCAGCGTCGCGAGGGAGATCGCGCCCGTCTCGGTCTGCCACCACGTGTCGACGATCGGCGCCTCCCCGCCGCCGACGTGCTCGCGGTACCAGCGCCACGCCTTCGGGGTGATCGACTCGCCGACGGTCCCCAGCAGGCGGATCGACGAGAGGTCGTGGGCGTCGGGGTACTCCGCGCCCCACTTCATGAACGACCGGATCGCGGTCGGCGAGGTGTAGAAGACGCTGACGGCGTTGCGCTCGATCAGGTCCCACACGCGGTCGCGGTCGGGGTAGTCGGGCGAGCCCTCGTAGAGCACGCTCGTGGTCCCGACGGAGAGGGGACCGTACACGCCGTAGGAGTGGCCCGTGATCCACCCGATGTCGGCCGCGCACCAGTAGGTGTCGTCCGGGCGTACGTCGAGCACGTTCCGGGTCGTCCACGCGACGTGCGCGAGGTAGCCCCCGGTCGCGTGCTCGACGCCCTTCGGGCGCCCCGTGGTCCCGGAGGTGTACATCACGAAGAGGAGGTCGGTGGCGTCGCGCGCGATGGGTTCGACCGCCTCCCCGTCGTGCGCCTCCACGATCGCCTCGTACTCGTGTTCGTCGTCGCCTAAGGTCACGTGGAGCGCGTCGCCGAGGCGGTCGACGACGACCGTCGCCGACAGGTCGGCGTCCGCCCGGAGCCGGGCGTTGTCCGCCTTCGACTTCTGGTTGAACGCGTCCTCCCGGCGGTAGTAGCCGTCGCAGGTGACGAGGTACTCCGAGTCCGCGGCGTCGATCCGCGTCGCGAGCGCCTCCGCCGACAGCCCCGCGAAGACGACGTTGTGGGGCGCGCCGAGCCGGGCACACGCCAGCATCGCGATCGGTAGCTCCGGGACCATCGGGAGGTACAGCGTCACCACGTCGTCCTCCTCGACGCCCAGGTCGCGGAGCCCGGCCGCGAGCGCGTTCACCTCGCGGTGGAGGTCGAGGTAGGTGTACGACCGGCGCTCCCCGCGCTTGCCGAACCAGCGGATCGCGAGCTGGTTCCGGCGCTCGTCGAGGTGGCGGTCGACGCAGTTGGCCGCGGCGTTGAGCTGTCCGTCCGGAAACCACTCGTAGAAGGGCGGATCGCCGTCGTCCAGCACCGTCTCGTAGGGGCGCTCCCAGTCGAGCAGGTCGGCGGCGCGGCGCCAGGCGTCCGGCCCCTCCTCGGCGAAGTCACCGTACACGCCCGCGTCGCTCGCGACGGCCCGGTCGCGGAACTCGGTCGGCGGCTCGACGGCGTCGGTCCCGTCGGGAGCCCCCGCCGCCCGCCGGCCGTCGACTCCGGCGTCGTCCATGATACCACCTCACAATCGAAGCAATGTATACTTTGTCCGAGACCCCGGCGCGCGGGAGCGGCGGTCGGGGGCCGGCGAGCGCGTCGGAGCGAGCGCGATCCCGGTCGGGTCGGAGCTACGCGGACCCCGCGGGCGCGAGCCCGGTCGCCTTCGATCGGGCGCGCGCGACGATCGAGGGTTTCGCCTCGAAGTCGACCGTGACCTGATCGTCCGCGTACGTCTCGGCCTCGACGTGGCCGTGGTCGTGAATCCACGAGACGAGGCTCATCGCGTCGTCGGAGAGGGGGAGGACGAGGCGCTCGCGCTCCCAGTCCGGCAGTTCGTCCTCGACGCGGTCGCGGAGCTCCGCGACGCCCGCGCCCGTCTTCGCCGAGACGGCGACCGGGTCCGGCGCCACGCCCGAGAGCGCGGCGCGCTTGTCCGCCAGCCCGCCCGGCGCCAGCCGGTCGACCTTGTTGAACACGGTGACGATCGGGGCCTCGTTGCGCTCGTAGAGGGTGTCGTGGCTCGTGACGAGCTTCTCGCGCATCTCCTCGACCGGTTCGCTGGCGTCGACGACGAGCAGCACGAGGTCGGCGCGGTACACGGAGTCGAGCGTCGACTCGAACGACTCCACCAGCCAGTGGGGGAGGTCCGCGATGAACCCGACCGTGTCGGTGAGGAGTACGTCGCGCTTCTCCATCTCGGCCCGGCGGGTGGTGGTGCCGAGGGTGGTAAAGAGCATGTCCTGCGACTCGGCGGTCGTGTCGAGGTCGGGGTGGCGCTCGGCGTTCTCGTCGACGTCGATCTCGGCCGCGAGCCGCCGCATCAGCGTCGATTTGCCGGCGTTCGTGTAGCCCGCGAGCGCGACCAGATCGAAGCCGGAGTCGCGGCGCTGCTCGCGGCGCGCCTCCTCCTTTTCGGCGATCGACTCCAGCTCGTCGCGGATCTCGGAGATCTGGCGTTTGATGTCGCGCTCGACGCTCTCGTCGTACTCGCCGAGTCCCATGAACCCGGGACGCTCGTCGCGCTTCGCGAGGCTCGCCTTCGCCTCCGCGCGCGGGAGCTCGTACCGCAGCTCCGCCAGCTCGACCTGCAGCTGCGCCTTCCGGGTGTTGGCGCGCTGGCCGAAGATCTCGAGGATGAGCGCGAACCGGTCGATCACCTCGACGCCCTCGGGGAGCTCGCCCCCGATGTTGAACGTCTGGTACGGCCCCACGTCGTTGTCGACGATGACGGCGTTCGCGTCGGTCCGGCGGACCAGGTCGCGAAGCTCCGCGACCTTCCCCTTCCCGAACATGAACGCGGCGTCCTCGGTGCGGGTCTGGGTGAGCTCGCCGACCACGTCGTAGCCCGCGGCGGCCGCCAGCTGGCTGATCTCCGTCAGGTCCGCCGATCCGGACTCGACGCGCTTGGCGACGACCGCGCGCCGCTCCGCGGCGGTCGATCCGGTGTCGGCCGCCGTCCCCTCGCTCCCGGTCATGCCACACCCTCGGTGCTCCCGGTCATAACAGGAGGTCGCGGGCGGCGTACGCGGCGTGGTGTGCTGCCTGCACGGTTTCGCGTTCCCCTATGCTCTCGACGTATTTAAACTCGGGTTGAAAGCTCAGCCCCACTCGATCGGCGGACGCTTCGTAGAACTCGCCGCCCTCGGCGACGATCGGTCCGTCCGGCGGCTCCGGGAGCTTCCCGACCGCCTCGGCCGCGAGCCCGACGGTCGCCTCCAGCGTCGGCCCCTCGCGCGCGGCGGCGAACCCCATCCCCTCCACCGACCGGACCCGCGTCGAGCCGATCCGGGCGTGGACCGCGGCCGCGACCATCAGGTACTCGCCGCCCTCCTCGTGGCGGCCGCTGATGTCGACGCCGACGACCTCAGGGGCGGGCGCCCGCCACCTCGGCTCGATCGGAACGCGGCCTCGTTCCCGCGGCTATCAGGTCCATGCGCTCCGGTAGACTCCCCGCCGAATTGAACGTTTCCGTGGATCGCCGGGAGGCGATCGCCTCGATCGGGCGGGGCTCGGCGAAGCGGGGCGCGAACCGTCTCGGCGATCAGACGAGTATCTGAATGTCGGCGTCGGCCATGTCCCGGAGGGCGGTGGCCGCGCCGACGCCCGTGGTGACGCCGTCGTAGAAGTCCTCCTCGTCGTAGTCCAGCAGGTCGATCGTCATCTGGCAGGCCTGGAACTCCACGCCCATCTCGAGGCTCGTCTCGATGAGTTCCTCGACGGTTGCGGTGTCGTTGTCCGCGATCTTCTTCTCCATCATCCTCGTCGTCACGCGGTCCATGCCCGGGAGCGCCGCGATGGCGTTCGGCACGGGCATGTTGGGGTTGCCGACGGAGCTCAGCTTGAGCTTCTTCGAGCGCTCCTCGTGGAGGACGTCCAGCCCCCAGAACGTGTGGAAGACGGTCACCTCGTAGCCGAACGCGGCCGCGGTGCTCGCGAGGATGAGCGGCGGGTACGCCATGTCCAGCGTCCCCTTCGTCGCGATGATGCTCATCTTCCTGCCGTCGTCGTCACCGGTGGCCTCGGCGAGCGCGTCCTCCAGCTCCTCGACTCGCGCGGCGAGCTCCGCACGCGAGGGCGCGTCGTCCTCCGCCGGCGCGTCGGCCGACGCGTCGGGTGCGTCCGTGCTCATCGTCACTCCGTCCTGCGGACGTAGTGTTTGTACACGTCGTCGCCCTCCTCCTGATCGACGAGCTCGACGCCCTCGGTTCCGGCGGCCCACCCGTCGATGTCGCTCACGCTTCCGGGGTCGGTCGCCAGCACTTCGAGGACTTCGCCCTCGGAGAGGTCGTCGATGGCCGTCTTCGTCTTCACCACTGGCATGGGACACGATGCGCCTGTCACGTCGAGCGTCTCCGTACTGTCGAATTCAGCACTCATTGGTTGTCCGCTCCGTTAGTCTGTCTTGGAGCTATCGCACAATACCCCTCTCCGACTAAAAGATTGTCGATTATTGTGAGTATAGATAACTACTGGTGAAGGTGAAGAGACGCAGATGAGAGCATTAGCCATGTATTAGACGTTATATCGAGGTATAGTGTGTAGATATCGCTAATAGTATTGTTTAGAATAGGAACTTCTATGCGAATCCTTTTGTGCGTCTATCCGGTAGGAACGACCGCACAACATGAACGCCGACGACTTCCCGACGCCGGATGTCGACGTCGACTCCGTCGACCCGGAATCGCTCAAAGACCGCATCGACGCCGGCGAGGAGGTTACGCTCCTCGACGCGCGCATGCAATCGGACTACGAGGAGTGGCGCATCGACGGCGAGAACGTCACGTCGATCAACGTCCCGTACTTCGAGTTCCTCGAGGACGACATCGACGACGACGTCCTCGATCGGATTCCCGACGACCGCGAAGTGACCGTCCTCTGCGCGAAGGGCGGCGCCAGCGAGTTCGTCGCCGGCACGCTCGCGGAGCGCGGCTACGACGTCGACCACCTCGAAGACGGGATGAACGGCTGGGCGGGCATCTACGAGGCCGTCGAGGTCGGGGGCTACGACGGCGCCGGCACGCTCCTCCAGTACCAGCGTCCGTCCTCGGGCTGTCTCGGCTACCTGCTGTACGACGACGACGAAGCTGCGATCATCGATCCGCTTCGCGCGTTCACCGATCGCTACCTCGCCGACGCCGCGGAGCTGGGCGTCGACCTGCAGTACGCGCTGGACACCCACGTCCACGCCGACCACATCTCGGGCGTCCGAGAACTCGCGGAGTTCTCGGGCTCGTCGCGAGCGGAGCGAAGCGACGATGTGCGCGACCTCGACGACGAGGGCGTCGAGGGCGTCATCCCCGAGGCCGCCGTCGACCGCGGCGTCACCTACGCGGACGAACTGACGACCGCGGCGGACGGCGACACCTTCCAGGTCGGCGACGCGACCATCGAGGCCGTCTCCACGCCCGGCCACACCACCGGGATGACCTCGTACCTCGTCGACGGGAGCCTGCTCGCGACCGGCGACGGGCTGTTCGTCGAGAGCGTCGCCCGCCCCGACCTCGAGGAGGGCGACGAGGGCGCGCCGGACGCCGCGCGCACCCTCTACGAGTCCCTGCAGGAGCGCGTGCTGACGCTGCCCGACGACACGCTCGTCGGTGGCGCGCACTTCAGCGACGTTGCCGAGCCCGCCACCGACGGCACCTACACCGCACCCATCGGCGAGCTGGTCGCGGAGATGGACGCGCTCACGATGGACGAGGACGACTTCGTCGACCTGATCCTCTCGGACACGCCGCCGCGGCCGGCCAACTACGAGGACATCATCGCGACGAACCTCGGGCGGAACGCCGTCGACGACGACGAAGCGTTCACCCTGGAGCTCGGCCCGAACAACTGCGCAGCCAGTCAGGACTCGCTCGCGGGTGACTGACGACGCCGATGGTGATTGACGCACTCCCGCTCCTGGCGGCCGCCGACCTGTTCCCCAACGGGATCGGCCGGTACGCCGTCGGCGGCCTGCTGGTCGGCCTCGGGACCGTCCTGATCTACGTCGGAACGGGAATCCCGGCCGGGGCGAGTACGTTCCTGGAGTCCACGCTGTCGTACGTCTCCGGGCAGTCGCGCTTCCAGCAGTACGTCTCGTCGCGGGACTGGCGAGTCGTGTTCACGCTCGGCATCGTCCTCGGCGGCTTCGCGTTCGCCGCGACGTTTCAGTCCGGTCTGGTCACGAGCCCGCTGTACGAGCCCGGAACGACCGGCCGGCTGTACGAGGTCGCCGGCGTGACGCTCTGGACGACCGACGTCCAGCCCTGGCGGCTGTTCCTGGGCGGCATCCTGGTCGGGGTGGGCACCCGGGTCGGGAAGGGCTGTACGTCCGGCCACGGCGTCTGCGGCGTCGGCTCCGCGTCGAAGACGTCGCTCGTCGGCGTCGCGACGTTCCTCACCGTCGCCGTCGGGACCGCACAGGTCGTCTCCGCCCTCGGGGTGAGCCCGTGATGCGCGAGACGCGAGCGGAGCGAGGCGCGAGCGGAGCGAGGGCCTCGGAGAGCGAACGGCGAACGGACGCGAGCCGTGAGCAGCGAGCGTCTCGAACTGCGCGAACGGGAGCGACCGGAGGGAGCGACACGTGAGCGACGACAGACATCCGCTGTTCGAGCCGCTGGTATTCGTCGGCGGCCTGATCTTCGGGTTCGGGCTCGGGTTCAGTCAGATGGCACGTCCGGAGGTCGTCCTGAATTTCCTCCAGTTCGAGGACTTCGGGCTGCTGTTCGTGATGTTCGGCGCGGCAGTCGTCTCCGGCATCACCTTCGCGCTGCTGCCCCGGATTCGGGACGCGGCGCCCCTTACGGGCGACCGCTACGAGCGACGCCTGAAGCCGTTCGACCGGAACGTCCTCGTCGGCGGCGCCGTCTTCGGCGTCGGCTGGGGGCTGTCCGGCATCTGTCCGGGCGCGGCGTACGCGAGCCTCGGCGTCGGAAACGTCGCCATCCTCTGGGCGCTCGCCGGGATGTTCCTCGGTGCGTACGCGCAGGGCCACTGGCGGAGCCGCAGCCAAGCGCGTGACACCGCCGCGACGGGCACAGACTAACTCACACATGGACCCCGCTCTCGTCGTCCTCTTCGTCGGCACAGCGCTCGCCAGCCTGTTCATGGCGTGGGTCATCGGCGCCGGGTCGAGTGGTGCGACGCCGTACGCCCCCGCCGTCGGCGCGAACGCGATCGGGACGATGCGGGCCGCCTTTCTCGTCGGCATTTTCGGCTTCGCCGGCGCCGTCGCGCAGGGCGGCAACGTCTCGGAAGCCGTCGGCGGCGGCCTCGTCGGCGGCATCAGTCTGCCGGTCGCCGGCGTCATCCTCGTGCTCGTGCTGGGCGCGGGGTTGATGGCGGTCGGTATCACGACCGGCTATCCGATCGCGACCGCGTTCACCGTGACCGGCGCCGTCATCGGCGTCGGGCTCGCCCTCGGCGGGACGCCGGTCTGGTCGAAGTACCGGCAGATCGCCGTCGTCTGGGCGCTGACGCCGTTCGTCGGCGGGGGCATCGCGTTCGCCATCGCCAGCGTCCTCCCGCGTCCCGGCGTCCCCGAACGGTACAGTATACCAGTCCTCGCCGGCCTCGTCGGGACCGTCCTCGTGAACGTCCAGTTCAGCTTCCTGAGAGAGGGGAGCGCGGCGGGAACCCTCCGCGGTCTCGGCCAGCGGGCGCTGGCGGTCGACGGGCTCGCGTCGGCGGTCGGTGTTACGGGCCTCGCGGCGCTGGCCGTCGCCGGCGTCGTCTGGTGGGACGTGGGTCGCGACGAACGCGGCGGCCTGCGACGCGTCCTGCTCGCGCTTGGGTCACTGGTGGCGTTCTCCGCGGGCGGGAGTCAGGTCGGACTCGCCGTCGGGCCGCTGCTGCCGTTGCTCGACGATGTGGGGATGGTCTCGACGTTCGCCGTGCTCGTCGGCGGCGGCCTCGGAATGCTCGTCGGCTCGTGGACCGGCGCGCCGCGGATGATCAAGTCGCTCGCTCAGGACTACTCGTCGCTCGGACCGCGGCGCTCAATCTCGGCGCTCGTGCCGTCGTTTTTGATCGCACAGCTGGCGGTCCTGCTGGGCGTCCCGGTGTCGTTCAACGAGATCGTCGTCAGCGCCATCATCGGGAGCGGCGCGGCTGTCGGCGGTCGGGAGGCGGTGGACGCGCGAAAAATCCTCGTGACGGTGGGAGCGTGGGCGGGGTCGTTCCTCCTCTCATTCGCGCTCGCGTACGCCGTCGCGTTCCTCCTGCCGTGAATTGCGGTCTGCGCCGCCGGCGTCCGAGCCCCGCCGAGCGCCGACAACACAGGTTTGTTCGGTTGGTACAGAGGCCGACAATCGAGCGTACACCGGCCGGTCTCTGAGGCTGCCGGTGGCGATGCGTTCTTCGTAAGTTATCGGTACTCCGGGGGAGGGTATCCGAATATAGTATTGTACAGTATTCCCAAAATAATCATAGACTCGAAGCGGATGGGTGATATCGAGCGGAAATGTTCCAACAGCGAATTACCGCGTTCGGACGTCGGAGGGTGGGTCGATGGCAGGACTAGAGATCCCCGCGTGGGACCCGGAGACGGCCTTGCTTATCGGCACGATCTACTGGAAGCATTCGTGTTGTACGTGGGCTACGGCGGCCTCGAACGGCTCTTCGGGCTCCATCTCATGAGTTAGACTACCCCGCCCCGTCGCGGTCGGAAGCGGGATGGCGTTCGTCTTCGGGACGGTCGTCATCGCGACGCCGAAACAGCACGACCTCGGGCAGGTCGACGACAAGCCCGGCGCGATCATGATCACCGGGACGACGATCGGTATCGAGGCCGGGCGTGCCAGCGTCTACTACCTCGAGTCGCTGGGACTCGCCGGCGGTATCATCAGCGTCGCCTACGTCGTCCTCCTCGGCGGCGTCGGGGCGATGGTTACCCGTAACGCCTTGAACAGTGGCGGTGGCGGTGGGATCGACCACGGGGCGGCCGATCAGGACCTCAGCGAGTACGAGATTCCCGACATCGCCAAGACGATTCAGCAGACCGTTCTGATTCCGCCGATGGTGACGCTCCGCGGCGACGTCCGCGTCTCCGCGTGGGTCATCACGGCCGTCGCGTCGCGACCGGTCTCCTGTCGGGCTTTCTCGGCGTCGGCGGCGGCTTCATCCGGATGCCGGCGATGATCTACGCGATCGGCGTCCCGGTTCCCGTCGCCGTCGGGACGGACCTGTTCGAGATCGTCTTCTCCGGTGGCCTCGGGAGTTACCTCTACGGACAGGGCGGCGGCGGCGTCGACCTCGGTATCGTCGTCCCGCTGCTGTTCGGGAGCGCACTCGGGGCGCGTATCGGCTCCGCCGCGACCGCCGTCGTCGACGCCGACGGCATCAAGATCTACTTCGGCGGGATGCTACTAATCGGCGCCACCGCGGTGGGTATCGGCGAGATCGGTTCCTCCCTCGGCAACCCGACTCTCGAACTGCTCGGGCTGGTGCTCGTCGTCGGCGCGGCGGTCGTCGTCGCGCTCGCGCTCCTCTACACGGCGATCTCGTCGCTCCGTGAGACGCGTCGCCAGGGGATCGCGGCTGCGGACTGACCCGCTTTGAGCGCCGAGCCCGTCCCACCCGCCTCGGCTCATCACGAAATTGTGCGATCTGTGCAAAGTCTTTTACTACCTCAGTGCCTACGCAGCACCGATAACAATGCCAGATTCGATGTCTGAGCAGCTCCGTCGGGACATGGAGTGCGAGGGGTTACTGGAGTGTTTCCACGGTCTCAAGGAGCTCGACAAGCAGTGTTTCCGGGCGCTCGTCGAGGCCGAGGAGCCGCTGACCGTCGACGATATCGCCGACGCGGTCGACCGCGAACGCTCGACCGCCTACCGCGCCGTCCAGCGGCTGCTCCAGACGGGCTTCATCGAGAAGGACCAGATCAACTACGATCAGGGCGGCTACTACCACGTCTACTCGCCGACCGACCCCTCGCAGATCGCCGACGACATGCAGCGGATGCTCAACGACTGGTACGCGAAGATGGGCCAGCTCATCCAGGAGTTCGAGACCAAGTACGACCGGTCCGAAGCGGCTTCCACCGCCGCCGAGAGCTGATCGGGGGCCAGCGCGTACACCGTCATCTCTCTGCCTTTCTCGGAGTACCGCGTCCCGGCCTGCGTGACCAGTTCCGCCTCACAGAGGCGGTCGAGGTGGTACGAGACGTTCTGTACCGACTGGCCGACCGAGTCCGGGATCTCCGACGCCGCCCTCGGGTCCGGATCGAGCGCGCTCAGGATCTCCTGTGCCGTCTCGGAGGAGAGAACCTGCAGCACGTCCGTCGGTCCATTCGCTCGGTGCCACCGTCGAGTATGTCGACGCGACAGACACGGATGCCGTCGAAGTCGCGGTACCTAACACCTCACCCTCCGGGGACTCCGGACATTCCCGCTCCGGATGGATCGGCATGGGACTAATGCGGCTAAGATTGCGACGTATCTTGACGATCATCCGGCGGTGGTACAGGTCAACTACCCCGGACTACCGGACCACCCACAACACGAGCTGGCACAGAACCAGATGGACGGGTTCGGTGGTATCGTCTCGTTCGAAGTTGACGCGACGGAAGCCGAGACGCGGGCAGTCCTCGAAGAACTCGAGGTGTTCACGCTGGCCGTTAGTCTGGGCGGGACGGAGTCGCTCATCGATCACCCGACAACGATGTCCGCGTCGTATCTCTCCGACGAAGAGCGCGAAGCCGCTGGAATCCCGGACTCCCTGATTCGGATCCCCGTCGGTATCGAGCGCGTCGACGATCTGATCGCGGATCTCGATCGGGCCCTCGCGAACCGTTAGAGACCGGCCGGATGCGGGGAGGGAGTCGCGCTGGCTCGGGGGTCGTAGCCGGCCGGTGGGTGGACTCAGGCGTCGTCTGTGTCGGGATCGAACTCGATCGGATTCCGGGGGAGATCATCGACGAACTCTCGAATTATCGTCCGTTCAACACGGTGGAGAACCTCGCTGCAAGTGGATTTCGCGATCCCGACCTCGTCAGCGAGTTCGGTTAGCGTACAGGTGCGTGGCACGTCGTAGTAGCCGCGGTCGACCGCCTCGAACAACACTTCTCGCTGCCGCTCAGTGAGCGACTCACCGGGATTCAACCGCTGTTGAACGTACTCGACGTCGAACTCCGCGCCGACACCACGGAGCATTTTCCCAAAGTCGGCGACGCGCTCGTGGGTACCCGTGATGTCGATCCGAGCCACACCGTTCTCTATCTCCACAGGCATCTCGATCGGGATACCGGCCTGCCGTGCGGCCGCCATCAACAGCGGTGCGTGCGCCTCGACGTGAACGGTGGCGACTCCGTCGCTCAACGCCATTACCGAGACTTCTTCGATCGTGTCGTGGGCCTCTATCGCGTCCAGAATTTCATCGATATCCTCAGCGGTGATCTTCACGAGCGCGAACCCCGCACCGTCTCCGGGGGTCGCACTAAGTACCTGTATCCGCGCCTCTGGGAACTCCCGAGAGACCTCACCGACCCACGGTCCGTCTGGGAGATCAACGTTGAGCCGAGCCTGTGCCATATCGACCATTCGCTGTCACCGGGGAAATGGATTCGTCTTCATGTCCCGACCACATTATGAACAGATTCGTCAAATTGGAGGCGAGCAGAGATCCTCACGTCGGTTTGGATATGGGTGCCGCTTCGTATCTCACGGCGAGAGAGTCGCCCTATCCCTTTTCAGCCTTCTGCGAAAATATTAGAATACATACAGGAATTCCGATTAGCATGACAAACACAAAACCGGAGATAGCGTTGGGACGAACATGTTCATGTCAGATCGGCTCTGTCGATCAACTAATCACTTCCACCTTCGTCGTCGGGCGACAGAACCCTGAACGGTCGCATCATGTCGTGGTCCTCGTGTTCGATCATGTGACAGTGCCACATGTAGTCCCCCGTCTGATCGGAGAATAGCCCCTCGAACTCCCCGAAGTGCACGATTACGTGCACCACGTCGCCCGGGTCGACGGTGACCACGTCGTTCCACCCGAGTTCGTACGACTCGGGGCCGTCAAGCGCGTCCAGATCGATGTCGTCTTCGGCCGGATCGTAATCAGCGGCCGACTGTCGTCCCAACACCTGGAAGTGAACGAGATGGAGATGCATCGGGTGGGACATCCCCGTGAAGTTGGCGAGACTCCAGATCTCGGTGTCGCCGAGCGTCGGCGTCTCGGTGACCGGATCCGTGAGTTCGAACCCGGTCTTCTCGTTGCGCGTGCCGAGTGCGTAGAGCGGTCGATCGTACTCGTCCGTTTGCCGCGCGAGCGTGAGGTACCGTTCGGTGTCGACGGACTCCATCGAGATCTCGGGGACTTGCGTCAATTTGTCCGGGAGTTGCATGGGCTCCGGTTCGCTTTCCGCGGCTGCTACGTCGATCAGCATGACCTCCGGGAGGGGTTCAGCGCCGTCCGCCTCGATCCCACTCGTGCCGCGATACTTCGCCGGGGCATCGTTATGCAGGAGCAGGGTCTCGCCCGCGTACTCGCTGAAGTCGACGACGACGTCCGCACGCTGGCTCGATCCGAGTTCGAGGCGGTCGGCGGTCTCGACCGGCTCCGAGAGGAGCCCGCCGTCGTTCCCGATCTGGACGAACGGCGGCCCCGAATCGCCCATGTCACCTGATTCCTCGTCGTATTCGAGCAGCTTGAGGTCGTAGTATCGGCTGTTAGCCCCGTTGAGCAGACGGAACCGATACTGTTCGGGATCGACGGACAACCGGGGCCACGCCTTCCCGTTGACCGTCGACGTGTCGCCGTAGAACTGCGGGACGATGCTCGGATCGGGTCGCGAGCCGTCTTCATCTTCCTGTGTCCCCGGGACGTCCGTGGGGTAGTACAACGAGCCGTCCTCGTTGAAACTCCGATCCTGTAACACGAGCGGGATTTCGTTGTCACCCGTCGGAAGGTCGAGCTCTCGCTCGTGATCGCTCCGGAGCAGATAGAACCCTGCGAGGCCAGCATAGACGTTCAGCCGCGTGATGCCGAGCGAGTGGTCGTGGTACCAGAGGGTCGCCGGCGGCTGGTCGTTCGCGTAGTAGTAGTCCTTCTTCTCGAAGTCAGGACCCGTCTGCTCGAAGTCGCGGGTGAACCACGCCTGCGGTTTCCCGTCGCTCTCGTGTTCGACGTTACCACCGTGGAGGTGAGGGACGACGCGGGCGCCCGGCTCGTCGTACGGGATGATGTCGCCGTGGATCGTCGGATCTTCCGGGAGCAGGTGTTCGTCCGGGAGGTGATTCTGCCACCGAACGTAGATCGGTTCGCCCTGCTCGGCTTCGATCGTCGGCCCGGGAAACTGGCCGCCGTAGCCCCACAGGGTCGTCGGCGGGAGGTCACGGTGGAGATTTTGTTCAATCTCGGCCATCTCCACCTCGTAGTGGGGCTGACCATCTTTCGTTCCACCCGGTTCGATGACGCCCGGGCGGGGTACCTCATCGACCCACCGATCGAGATCCGGTGACGTATGGGTCGCGTTGGATACTCCGTCGGGTTCTTCCGCCTCTTCTGCAGCTACCGGGGCGCCGATACTCTTCCCGGCACAGCCCGCGAGTGCCGCGGTACCGGTGATACCCACGGCTGCGAGAAATCGCCGCCGTGCAACATCACTTCGGGATCTTTCAGCCTTGTCGTCCATCACGTACACGCTAGCCAGTTCATGCAAATAGGGGATCGGGAAAACCCCATTTAATGAGGATTAGTCCGAACATGTTCGCCGACAAAAACGGGGTCTCAGGATCGAAAGTCCTCCCTCGACAACTGAGCCGACGAATATCCTCTCCGTTCAACCCTCCCAGACCAAGACGCCGGACAAGCTACCTGAATCGAAAGCGGGACAGCGTTCTAGCGTATTCGGTCTATCGATGTTTGTTTCACCCATGTTGTGACCAGATAAAACAAAACGGGAGGTAAAGAGTGCACGGGACCGGATTTGAACCGTGGCGAGAAATGCTCGCTCACTCCGTTCGCTGCGCCTTTCTCGCGGGGCTCAAATCCGCTCCTGCTCCCTCGCTCAGTCACTACGCTCCTTCGCTCAGTGCGCGGGACCGGATTTGAACCGGCGGACCCCTACGGGATAGCGTCCTAAGCGCTACGCCTTTGGCCTGGCTCGGCAACCCGCGCGCGACCGAGCGTAGGCGGAACCGACTCAAGAACCTGACGGACGCCGCGGGAGGGCGACCGATCGCGTCTCACATTCCCATGTCGGCGGCGGCCTCGGGGACCGGGAGGTCTGGGACGGCGACGCCGAGCAGCTCGGCGGCGTGATCGAGCGCCATGTCGAGCCCGTAGTACCGTTCCAGCTCGTCGCCGGTCGGTCCCGGTCGGACCTTCAGCATCGCGTAGCCGTCGACGTTCTGGGCGACGGTCGCCTCCCGCCCGTCGATCGAGAAGGTGAGGAGCCGCTCGCCGCCGGTCTCCTCGTAGCGCGCCGCGATTCCGTCCCCTTCGCCTCCCGTCGTGTCGCTCATGCGCACGGTACGCTCCGGTCCCTGTCGTATCTGTCGGTCGGCGGGGTCGCTGTCGATCGATCGGCTCTCCGCCCCCGACCTACCGTGGGTCCCACCCGTGGAACGCCGTCCCCGGCTCCAGTTCGAGGTCGAACGCGTCGATGAGCCCGCCGAGGGCCTCGTACCCGCTCGCGGCCGCGGCGATACCGACGACCGCCTCGTCGTCGTACCGGGCGGCAACCTCGTCGTGGACGACCGCGTCGACCTCGCCGCGGACGACCGCGAGCGCGTACTCGACGAGCGCCGTCTCGTCGCCGTCGAGGGGACCGCGGTCGCCCGCTCCGACCGCGGCGATGACCTCGTCGTCGATCCCGACCCCGCGGGCGATGTTGACGTGCTGGTGCCACTCGTAGCGGTTCGTCGTCTCGCGGGCGACCGCGAGGATCACCAGCTCTCGCTCGCGGTCCGAGAGCCCGCTGTCGGTCCACAGCGAGCCGAGAAACGACCGCAGCCCCGCGAGCACCGCAGGGTTGTTGCCGATCGACTGGTAGACGTGCAGGGGCTTCCCCTGTAGCGACGACTCCAGCAACTCCTCGTACTCGTCCGGCACGTCCGACGCGTCGACGTAGGGTACGCGGGCCATGGCTGCGTCTCGCCGCCCGCGGTGATAGGCTTGTGCGACTCGGTAGCGTTCGCCGCGATCGGCGCGGCCGGCACGGTCAGCGGAACGCGGTGCCGCCGCTCGCCCGGATGGTAAGCTTAAGGGACGGCACGGCCCTACCGGTGACAATGAGTACCGAAGTGTCGTGGCGGCGAGCGTGGGTGATCGCCGCGCGGCCGCAGACGCTCCCCGCGGCGGCGGCGCCGGTGATCGTCGGCGTCGGGCTCGCGGTTCACGACGGGGCGTTCGCCCCGCTGCCCGCGGTCGCGGCGCTCGTCGGCGCGGCGCTGATTCAGGTCGGGACCAACTTCGCGAACGACTACTACGACGCGATTCAGGGCGCGGACACCGACGCCCGCGAGGGGTTCACCCGCGTCGTCGCCAGCGGCCTCATCGAGCCCGCGGAGGTGAAGCGGGCGATGTGGCTCACGTTCGCGGCCGCGATCCTCGTGGGGACTTCCCTCGTGTACGTCGGGGGCGTCCCGATCCTCGCGATCGGGCTCGCCTCGGTCGCCGCCGGGATCGCGTACACCGGTGGACCCTACCCGCTCGGCTACCACGGGCTCGGGGACCTGTTCGTGTTCGTCTTCTTCGGCGTGATCGCCGTCACGGGCACCTACTACGTGCAAGCCGCGGCGCTCGCGGGCGAGGCGTTCCCCCTGTTGCCCCCGGAGGGAACGGTCACCCTCGCGGCCGTCGTCGCGAGTCTCCCGGTCGCCGCGCTCTCGACGAACATCCTCGTCGTCAACAACGTCCGCGACTTGGAGGAGGACGCGGAGACGGGCAAGCGCACCCTCGCGGTTCGGTTCGGCTACCGGTTCTCGCGGGGGCAGTTCCTCGCGCTGCTCGCGCTCGCGTACCTCACCCCCCTCTGGTTCCTCGCCGAGGGGTACGGGCTCGCCGCGCTCCTCCCGCTGGCGACGCTCCCGCTCGCGGCCGGCGTCGCCCGCACCGTGCTGACCGAGACCGCCGGCGACGCACTCAATCCGGCCCTCGAATCGACCGGGAAGCTCCTCGCGGCGTACGCGGTCGCGTTCGCCGTCGGGCTCGCGGTCTGACTCCATGCGGCTCCGCCCCTTCTCGCTCGGACTGACGAGCCCCCTCGAAACGGCACGCGGACCCATCGAGCGGCGCGAGGGATTCCTCGTCGCCGTCGATCCCGAATCCAACCCCGAATCCGACCGCGTATCGGTTCCCGCGCCCGGAATCGGCGAGGCGACGCCGCTCCCCGGCTGGACCGAGTCGCGGTCGGCGTGCGAGGCGGCGCTTCGCGAGGTGCGAGTCGGAACCGACGACAGCGACGCCGCGGCGCTCGCGCCCGACGCGCTCGATCGACTCGACCCCACCGAGACGCCGGCCGCGCGCCACGGTCTCTCCCTCGCGCTCGCAGATGCAACCGCCCGCGACGCCGGGCGCTCACTCGCCGAGCATCTCGCGGAGACCGAGGACCGTCCCGAGCCCGCCGAGACGGTCCCGGTCAACGCGACGATCGGCGACGGCGACACGGACGCCACCGTCGACGCGGCCGAGAACGCGGTCGAGCGGGGGTTCGACTGCCTGAAGGTGAAAGCGGGCGCCCGGAGCCTCGACGCCGACATCGACCGCCTCCGGGCCGTTCGGCGGGCGGTCGGCGACGACATTTCCCTCCGAGCCGACGCCAACGGCGCGTGGGACCGGGAGACCGCCGAAAAAGCGGTCGAGCGGCTCGCCCCGCTCGACCTCGCGTACCTCGAACAGCCGCTGCCGGCCGACGACCTCGACGGGGCGGCCGCGCTCCGAGAACGTCAGATCGAAGTGCCGATCGCCCTCGACGAGTCGCTCGCGAGCCGCGGGCTCGACGCGGTCATCGACGCCGGCGCGGCCGACGCCGTCGTCCTGAAACCGATGGCGCTCGGCGGGCCGGACCGAGCGCTGGCGGCGGCGAAGCGCGCACGCGAGGCCGGCGCCAAGCCGGTCGTCACCACCACGGTCGACGCGGTCGTCGCGCGCACCGCGGCGGTCCACGTCGCCGCCGCGATTCCGGAGGTGGCCCCCTGCGGGCTCGCCACCGGCTCGCTGCTCGACGCGGACCTCGCACCTGACCCCTGTCCGGTCTCGGACGGCGCGGTGACGGTGCCGAGCGCGCCCGGGCTCGCCGGCGACGCCTTCGACGACCTGCCGTAGCTCGGCGTCGACGACGAGAGTCGCAGGCGCGAAGGCGAACTCGGCGGAGTCCGCTCGCGGCGGAGGGAAGGGGCTTTTACCGCCACCGCCGAAGAGACGGGTATGAGCGAGTGGACAGACGCGATCGTCGGTGAGCGCATGACCGTCGACAACCAGTTTACCGACCGAGTGTCGGGCTCGCGGTTCTCCAGTCAGGAGTGGGGGCTGATCATGACCGCGACCGAGTTCGAGATCGAGGACGCCGACGACCCCGAGGACGCCCGGATCGTCGCCGACACCTCCAGCCTCCCGGCGATCATGCCGGAGCTGGAGAACGTCCGGTCGCAGGTCGCGGCGATGGGCGGCGCCCCCGGCGGCTCCGGCGGCGGGGGGTCCGGCGGCTCCGGCGGCGGCCTCGTCGACTCGATCAAGGGCGCGCTCGGACTCGGCGGCGGAGGCGGAACCAACGGCCCCTCCGACGAGGAGCTCGACGCGGCCGAGCGGCTCGTCCAGGAGTACGCCGACCAGCTACAGGCGCACCTCGAAGAGGTCGGGAGGTGGGAACAGGTGCGGGTCGCGTATCAGGAGTAAGAGCGGGTAGGGCCGGGTGAGGCCGGCGACGCGGGCGGCGGAGCTTTGCGGTCACGCTCCCGAGACCGCTATTCGAGGTCGCTCCCGCGGAACAGCGTCAGCTCCTCGGCCTCGTAGATGTTGATGAGCTCGCTGACGATCTCGTCGTACTCCTCGTCGTCCATCCGGAGCGCGTCCAGCCGCTCGACCGTCGCCTCGTCGAGGTGGATCTGAGGCATGCGTGGGGGTTCGTCGGCAGCGAAAATAAAAGTTCTCGGTCGTGGCGAACCGCCCCCCACGATTCTGGCTACCTCGCTCGGAGCGTCGTTCTCACGCGCGATCCGTCGGTTCGCTGTCTCCAGAGAGGTGTCGTCGAGCCAACTCCTCGATGTCGGCCTCGGTCCCGACATCTTCCGGCAACAGGAGACGCCCGTTGAGACGGACGATCGAGTCGTCCTGATCGAGGAGCGTGAGCAGCTCGGAGGAGTCGAGTGTCGGTCCGTCGATCCACCCTCTTCCCGACAACTCGCTCGTCGAGTCAAATCTGTCGAAGATCTGTCGCTGTTCGACGCCGAGCCGCGCAAAGAGTGAGAGTACGGACATCCGCTCGATCCGGTGTGCGTTAGAGGAGTCAGACAAGATACGGTTCACCTGCAGCGTCAAAGTGGCGTTGGAAGCGATCACGGCGCCGGGATCACCGACGATCCGTGTCGGGGCCGTGTCTCCGATGGCAGCCAGAGAAACGCTCGTGCCAGTGGGTGCTCCTCCTGCCAGTAACGCAACGAGCGAACGAAACGAGCCGATATCGATCGATTCATCGACGATGATAGACGACAGGCCGCCGTTCTCGACCGTCGAAATCCCGATCGCAGGGTTTCTGGTTTCCTCGAACACGGTTAGTGCCGGGGCTTCGTCGAGGTCGTTGAGGTTGACATCCCCGGCTGCGGTAATGACCCGATGCTGTTTGGTTGGGAGTCCGCACTGTACGATATCGACATCGACGTCGGAGAAGACAGAAGAGACTGCTTCTGCGTCCGGCGATTCGAGGACTTCCCACGATCCAACGTCCTCCGGAATACCCCGATCGGCGATCACGTGGCGGACCGCGCTTCCCCGCTCCGGCGAGCCGACCAGCACGACGACGCTGATCTCTCCTGGTGCGGTTATGGATCTGTCGAGATGGTTCTCGTAGCTTTCACGCGTCAACACCGCGGTTTCGGTGGGAATTGGATCGGTGTCCGGATTTGGAACGAATTCGGCATTGGGGGTGGAATATCCGATGTCGGACCACGGCGATGTCGCGAGCGCGACCGGGTCGTCCGCCGTCGGCTCCGACGATCCCCGAACACGGACCGGAGCGAGAACATGTGCGAGATGGGGAAGCAGCTCCGCGGCTTCGGGAACCGGCCGGAGCACCGCCTCGGTGGGCCACGCCGGCGTGTACGGAATGACGGTCTCCGGGTCGATCTCGAGATACTCCATCAGCCGCTCGCTCATCGACAGCTCAGCGAGATTCGGCGGGTAAAACGGGAGTTCCGCGCCTACCAGGTCGTACTCGTGGCGGTCGGACTCGAAGTACCCATCCGTCCGCGCGAGCGTGTCGAGGAAGAGCCACGTCCGGAGCAGCTCCTCGACGCGCTCTTCGAGCGCGACGCCCTCGGTCGGCAGCGACTCGACGTAGCCGGTGTCGAGCCGGATCGCCGGCGCGTCGCCGACGACGACCCGAGCGCCGAGGTAGTACGCCAGCGTGGAGAGTCGGAAGACGTCGGCGTACGTGGGCCGAACGACGACCTCGACGCCGGTGTCGGGGGTGACGAGCGGGCTCGGGATGTCGAGCTCGTCGCCGACGCGGAGCCGCGGCGGGTACCCGCGGAGCGTCGGCCACGAGCGCTCGGGGGTGAACTCCTTGATCGACGAGCCGAGCACCGACACCGCCTCGGCGAGCGCGGTCGGGTCCTCGGGAACGGTGATCGTCGCCTCCGGCCGAGTGTGCAGCGATCGCGCGCCGACGGTGACGGTGGTCGGGCGGTCGAACGTCAGCTCGACGGCCTCCGAGTCGACCATTCCCGTCGCGGAGACCTCCATATCCGGAATCCGAACGAACGCCTTCGTCACCCCGCTGACGTCGAGGAAGTACGTCGCTCGCGGGAAGTCCATCGACTCGTCGAGCCGCGCGACGAGCTCCCCGTGGGCGTTGCGGAGCATGACGGACGCGTAGGAGGGGATCGAGACCGATTCGGCCTCGAAGCTGACGGCCCGATCGACGGGAACCGGGAACAGGTCGGGCAGCGCCGGCCGCGGTTGCGGCTCCCGATCGAAGCGGAGCGGGAACTCCTCGCCCTCTAAGGCGTCCCGGATACGCAGCGTCCGCCCGTCCGTCTCGAATCCGATCCGACCGTCGATCGAATCGTCGGTCACGACCTTCCGATACTCCGACAACAAATATGAGACTGTCGGTCATCCCCGATATCCGCCGACTTCGGCGCGCTGTAACCAGATTTCACTGCCGCGTGGTAACAAGCGTGACAGCAGCCTTAACATCCGGTGCGCGTGACACGCGAGTATGGACGAGAGGGTCGCGACCGCTCTCCGCGAGGCGTTTCCGGACCGAACCGTCGACCGGACGTTCGGGGTCGGGCCGTCGTGGAACGGCGCCAACGAGACGGTCGGCGTCGCCTTCGCCGACGGGGATCGCGCGTTCTGTAAGGTCGCGGTCGACGACGACGGAACCCGGATCGCCCGCGAGCTGGCCGTGCTCCGGTACCTCGACGCGGAGCGGTCGGTTGCGGGTCCCGGAGTGCTGGCCGGCGACCCGAACGCGTCGGTGCCGTACCTCGCCACCGCGCCGGCGGGCTCCCGCCGGGGTTCGCCGAGCGGCGCCCGGTGTACGAGGTCGTCCGGATGCTCGGGCGCTCGGGCTTCATCGACCAGTGGGCGACGTATCTCGACGAGCCGCTGGAGTCGCTCGTCGACCGGGCGGACGCGGAGCTTCGGGCGCGGCTGGACGCGGTCTGAGCGGTCTCCTTTCGCTCACCGGTTCCACGCCGCGTCGTCGGGGTCTATCCGGCGCTCGCCGCGCTCCAGCGCGTCGATCGCGTCGAGGGCGCTCTCGGGGACCGCGGCGTCGGCCGCGCGCAGGTTCTCGGTCACGTGGTTGCCGGTCGCCTTCGGGATCGGGGTCACGCCGCGAGCGACCGCCCAGCCGAGGGCGAGGATCGACGGGGAGAGGCCGTGGCGGTCGGCGATCGCGAGGAGCTCGTCGTCGTCGAACAGGTCTCCGCGGGCCAGCGGGGAGTAGCCGACGAGCCGGTGGTCGCGCTCGGCCGCGAGCTCGCGGAGCGCCGGCTGTTGGAACTGCGGGTGACACTCCACCTGATGGGCGGCGATCGGCGCGTCGAGGATCTGATCGGCCTCCCGAAACAGCTCCGGCGTGAAGTTCGAGACGCCGACGTGGTCGGTGAGCCCCTCCTCGCAGAGTGCGTCGAACGCCGGGAGCGTCGCCGCCGGGTCGTACGCCCCGGTCGGCCAGTGGGCGTACAGGAGGTCGACGCGGTCGAGCCCCAGCCGGTCGAGGCTCTCGCGGGCGGTCTCGCGGACGTCCTCGGGGGCGAGGTTGTCGGGGTGGACCTTCGTGGCAACGATCACATCGTCGCGGTCGACGTCGGCCGCGGTGATTCCCTCGCCGACGGCCGCCTCGTTGCCGTACATCTGGGCGGTGTCGACGTGGCGGTACCCCGCCTCCAGGGCGGCGGTCACGGTGGCGGCACACTCCGCGGGGTCGTCAAGGCCGGACGTGCCGAGGCCGAGCGGGAGTTCGAGGGGCGGCATGGCTCTCGGTACCGCCCGAGACGGGAAAAGGGCGCGCTCACCGGAACGGATCGCGGGGAGCCGGCCTCGAGGGCGGTGTCGGCCCCCTCGAAGCGTTTTCATCGGGCTGGAAACCTCTCGTCGTTATATGGCCCATAGCGCCCCTACGTACAGACATGACCAACGGGATTCACGTCGAACTCGCGGTCTCGGCCTGCGAGGGCTGTCCCGTGGCCGCGCTCTCGTCGATCACTGCGGTCGAGGAGTTCCGAGTCGACGCCGACGACGCCCGCGTCGAGTTCGTCGCCCCCGACCCGCCCGAGGACCCGCCGAGCGGCCTCGATCTCGTCGAGTTCGCCGGTGAAGCGCACGGCCGCTACGAGATCACCTGTGAGCGTCCCGCGACCGACGGCGGGGTCGCGATCGACGCGCCGGAGGCCGAGACGGGAGCCGACGCCGCCGCCGGTCCGTCCGCGCCGCCGGCCGCGGAACCGTCCTCGGGGGCAGTCGCCGAGGGGTCCTCGGGGGCGACGCCCGAGTCGTCTTCGCCCCCCGCGGGGGAGATCGCCTGCGAGGGCTGCTCGTGCGGCGGGCTCCCGTCGGCGTTCGCGAACTTCCCGGTGTCGCCGCGCCGGAGCGAGATGGAGGACGGCGAGCTGCTCGTCTCGTTCGTGCTGACGGGCCACGAGGAGCTACAGGCGATCGTCGACGAGTGCGAGGCCGCCGGGCTCGGGGTGGAGCTCCGCCGCCTGTGCGTCGATCGCGGAGACCGGAGCGCCGAGGGCGACGCGTGCAGAGATGTCGTCCCGGTCGATCTCGCGGGCGTGACGGATCGACAGGCGGAGGTCGCCGCCGTCGCGGCCGAGAAGGGGTACTTCAACGGCGACGGCGCCTCCGCGGAGGAGATCGCCGCCGATCTCGACCTCGCGAAGTCCACGGTCTCGGAGCACCTCCGGACCGTGACGGACACGCTCTTCTCGCAGGCGTTCGGAGACGGTACTTAAACCTCCGAACAGTTCGCCGCCAGCTATCCGGGGGGTTCGACCGTAGTGATCAGTTGCGGGGTCGAACCCATCGGTTCGGCTCCGGTCACCAATGACTCAGTGGACACAGCTCGGACCGCGGGAACGCGAGCTCCTCGCCGTCCTGCGGCGCGCCGACGACCCCCTCACGGCACGCGACCTGCTCGACGCGGTCGAGGGCCGCGGCGACGACGTCGCGTACACGACGGTCAAGCGGACCGTCGACCGACTCGTCGAGAAGGGGTTCGTCGACCGAGAGTCGGAGCGGTACCGCGGCGGAACGCGGCACCGCTACCGGTTCGACGTCGAGGCCGCCCGCGAGCGACTGGTCCCGGAGTTCGCCGACGAGATCCGGACGGTGCTCGGCGAGCCGGCGATCGAGCGGCTCGCTCGAACGGTCCGAACGGAACGCGACGGCGACGAAGCCGACGCCACCACCCAACAATGACTATAGATCCGAACGCGAGCGACGAGCGGACGGCACGAACCGACGAACACGCCGACGAGCAGTCGGTGGACGCGACCGCGAACGACGCGGAGACGGCGAACGCGACCGCGAACGACGCGGAGACGGCGAACGCGACCGAGACGGGCTCGGAATCGGCGACCGACGAGCCGGAGATCGTCGACGGACGGACGATCGAGCACCTGCTGACCGACCACGAGCGCGACATCGCCTCGACCGCGAAGGGGACCGACGCGACCGCGGCGAAGCGCCCGACCCTCGATCTCCCGCGCCTCGAACTCGGGCGGCGCGACTTCATGAAGGCCGGCGCCGCGGTCGGGGCCATGAGCGGCCTCGCCGGCTGTACGAGCATCCTCGCGGACGAGGAGGGAGGCGACTCGGGCGGCGCGGCCGCCAGCGGCGAGCATAAGGTCGCACCGGGCGAGCACGACGAGTACTACGGGTTCCTCTCCGGCGGTCACACCGGCGAGATCCGTGTCGTCGGACTCCCGTCGATGCGGGAGCTGATGCGGATTCCGGTGTTCCAGGCGGAGAGCGCCCGTGGCTACGGCCACGACGCGAAGTCGAGCCAGATGCTGGAAGAGGAGGGCGACGGCCACGTGTGGGGCGACACCCACCACCCGCGCGTCTCCCAGACCGACAACGACTACGACGGGCGCTGGCTGTTCGTCAACGACAAGGCGAACGGGCGGATGGCCCGCGTCGACCTGGAGTACTTCGAGACGGACGCGATCACGAACGTCCCGAACTGTCAGGGCGTTCACGGCGCGTGTATGCAGCTGCCCGACACGCAGCTCGTCTTCGGCGTCGGCGAGTTCCGCGTGCCGATGCCGAACGACGGACGCGACGTGCAGAGCCCCGACGAGTACGGCTCCGTCCTCACCGCCATCAACCCCGAGACGATGGACGTCGAGTGGCAGGTCGAGGTCGACGGGAACATGGACAACGGGGACGGCGGCAAGGAGGGCCGCTGGTTCTTCGCGACCGGCTACAACAGCGAGGAGGGCGTCACGGAGTCCGAGATGGCCCGATCGGACCGCGACTACGTGAAGGCGTTCGACATCCCCGCGATCTGGGATGCCGTCGAGAACGGCGAGTACGAGGAGATAAGCGGCGTGCCCGTCGTCGACGGGACGATGGACAGCTCGCTGAACGGGGGCGACCGGCCGATCGTCCGGTACGTGGCGACGCCGAAGAGCCCGCACGGCGTCAGCGTGACGCCCGACGGGAACTACGCCATCGCCTCCGGCAAACTCGACCCGACCTGTACGGTCATCGACATCGAAGCGATCGCCGAGGTCGACGATCCGCAGGAGTCCATCGTCGGCCGGCCCCGCGTCGGGATGGGGCCGCTCCACACGGCGTACGACGACCGGGGACACGCGTACACGACCCTGTTCATCGACTCGCAGGTCGTCAAGTGGGACTACGAGGCCGCCGTCGAGGCCGAGGCCGGCTCCGAGGAGCCGATCGTCGAGAAGCACGACGTGCACTACAACCCCGGCCACCTCATCGCCGCGGAGTCGTACACGGCGTCGCCGCAGGGCGACTACCTCGTCTCGCTGAACAAGCTCTCGAAGGACCGGTTCCTTCCGGTCGGGCCGATCCACCCGGAGAACGACCAGCTGTTCCACATCGGCGACGACGAGGCCGGGATGCAGCTGATCAAGGACAAGCCCTCGTACCCCGAACCGCACGACGCCAGCATCGTCCACAAGGACAAGATCGAGCCGGCGAAGACGTGGGACACCGACGACTACGAGATCGACTACGTCGCCGAGGGCGAGGAGTCCTTCGAGCGGGTCGACGACGGTACCGTGGAGATCGAGATGTGGGCGCGCCGCAACGAGTACGCCTTCCCCGAGGTCACGCTGCAGGAGGGCGACGAGGTCCACCTCAAGATATCGAACGTCGAGACCACGAGCGACGTGATCCACTCGATCGCGATTCCGGAGTACGACATCAACCTCGCGCTGGCGCCGCAGGACACCCGTGAGGTGACGTTCACGGCCGACCAGCCCGGCGTGTTCTGGGCGTACTGCGCGTACTTCTGTAGCGCGCTCCACCTGGAGATGCGCTCGCGAATCCTCGTCGAACCGAACGAGTAACGACGCACCGCCGCGCGACCGCAACCCCCCAACCCACCCCCACGCCATGACAGCCTCACTCGACCGACTGACGGAACTCAGACGGGCGCTCCCGGTGACGGCGGCGGCGATGTTCGTCGTCGCCCTGCTGGTGCCCGTCTGGAAGATCGCCTTCGAAGCGCCCCAGTACCCCGACGGGCTGCTCGTCGAGCTGTACGCGTACCCGCGGCTCGGCGGCGACTACGCCGAGGTGCAGGCGCTGAACCACTACGTCGGGTTCTACTACCCGGACCCGGTGTTCGTCGATCCGAACTACGCGGTCCACGCGGACGCGATCGCCGCGCCGGAGTGGATTCTCGGCCCGGTCGTGTTCCTCGCGGTGGCGGCCGCGGGCGTGTTCGTCGCGGTCGCACCGACCGACCGGAAGCTCCGTCTGGGGCTGCTCGGCCAGTTGGCCGGGGCGACGGTGGCGTTCGTGGGGACGTTCGCGATCGTGCAGTACCGGCTGTACCAGGCGGGCCACGCGCTCGGCGAGGACGCCCCGGTCGTCGGAGTCAGGGAGTTCACTCCCCCGCTTCTGGGCGGCTACGAGATCGCCAACATCAGCGGGGTGGCGTGGTTCGGCCCCGGCGGCTACCTCGCCGGGCTCGGCTTCCTGCTCCTGATCGCCGCGTACCTGCTCCGCGACTCGCGGGTCACGATCGGCGAGGCCCCCGGAGCGGTCCATGACCGACTCTCTGACGACCGGGGCGGCGGGAGCGACGGAGACGGCGACCCCGAGACGGTCGGCCCGGCCGCCGAACCGGCCGGCGCGGAGGCCGACGAACCCCTCACAGACGGACAGACGCGGACCGCCGACGGGACGCGGACGGGGGTGAACTGATGTCCCGGCTCCCGTCGATCGGCGGGCTCGTCTCGGCGCGCGCGGCCTTCGTCGCCGCCGCGGTCGTACTCGCGGTCGTCCTCGGCGGCGTCGTCGCGGCGGCCGGCGGGGGGGTCGCCGGGAGCGACGCGGCCGACGCCGGAAACGACAGCGAGCCGGTCGTCGACCCGCCGACGTACGACCCGGACCGCCCGACCGACGCGGGGACCGCGACCCTCGTGCGCGACGGGAGCGACGGCGAAGCCGCCGACACCGAGGCCTACGACGACCTGTCCGCCGCGGTCGACGCCGCGGGTCCGGGCGACACGATCGAACTCGCGGGGGTCTTCGAGCCCGCGGAGACGGTCGTCGTCGACGAGCCGGGGGTGACGATCCGCGCGGAGTCGACCCACGGCGCCCTGATCGACGGGGGCGGCGAGGACACGACGATCGAGGTGCGCGCGGCGAACGCCACGGTCGCGGGCGTCTGGATCGACGACACCGGCGAGGACCTCGAATCGCAGGACGCCGCGGTGTACGTCGCGGAGAACGCCTCGCGGACGACCCTCACGGAGCTGTACCTCACCGACGCCGCGTTCGGCGTCTGGGTCAACGGCGCCGATCGGGTGACGATCGAAGACTCGCGGATCGAGGGGACGCAGGCCCCGCGGTTCGCGAACCGCGGCAACGGGATCAACCTCTGGGAGACGAACGGCACCGAGGTCCGTGACACCGAGATCACCGACGTGCGCGACGGGATCTACTACTCGTGGGCCTCGAACGTCGAGGCGACGGGGAACACGATGTGGGACCTGCGGTACGGCGTCCACTACATGTACTCCGATAACAACCGCCTCGCGGACAACGTCGCCTTCGAGAACGACGTGGGGTACGCGCTGATGGTCAGCGAGGACATCGAGCTGGTCAACAACACCGCGGTCGCGAACCGCGGCAAGAGCGGTCACGGGATTCTGCTCAAGGAAATCGACCGCTCCGTGATCCGCGACAACGACCTCGTCGCCAACGACAAGGGGGTGTTCCTCTACAACGCGCAGGACAACGAGGTGCGCGGGAACCTCCTGTACGCGAACGGCGTGGGGGTCCACCACTCCGCGGGCACGGAGGGAACGGCGGTCGCCGGCAACGGCTTCGTGAACAACGACGAGCAGGTGTTGACGACGACCCGCGAGCTGGTGGCATGGAACGGCACCGACCGCGGGAACTACTGGTCGGACGCGCGCGTCGCCGACACCGACGGCGACGGACTGAGTGACGCGCGACACCGCCCGGCCGGCGCGGCCGAGCGACTGGTGCAGGAGCACCCGGCCGCCGCCGTGTTCGCCGACAGCCCGGCGTTCGACGCGATCCGGCTGGTCGAGAGCCGGTTCCCGGCGGTCGAGAGCGCGGGGGTCATCGACCACCGCCCGCTCGCGAGCCCCACCCACGACATCGAGCCGTATCGCCCGTACGCCGCGGCCGTCGACGCGGCCGCCGAGTACGACGACGAGCCCGGAGACGAACACCACCAGTAACCATGCGCATCGACATCACCGACGTTCACAGACGGTACGGCGACGTGCCGGCGCTCGACGGGGTCGACTTCACGGTCGAGTCCGGCGAGGCGTACGGCCTCGTGGGAACCAACGGCGCCGGCAAGTCCACCCTGTTCGGGCTGATCGCCGGCCACGACCGCCCCGACGAGGGGGGGATCACGGTCGGCGACCGCGACGTGCGGGAGCTGGGGTGGCGCATCCGCGAGGCGATCGGCGTCCTCCCCGAGGACCCCGGCTTCCCGCCGGGCGAGACGGGCCGCGAGACGCTGGCGTTCCACGCAGACGTTCGCGGGATCGGCGCGAGCCCCGAGGACGCGGCCGAGCGGATCGCGGGCGCCGCGGCGACGGTCGGGCTCGCCGACGCGATCGACCGCCCCATCGACGGCTACTCGAAGGGGATGCGCCGCCGGCTCGGGCTCGCGGCCGCGCTGCTCGCGAACCCGTCCGTGCTCCTGCTCGACGAGCCGACCGCCGGGCTCGACCCGAACGGGGTCGCCGCGCTCCGGGACGTGCTGACCCGCGTCCGCGAAGAGACCGGCGTGACGATCCTGCTGGCGACCCACGCGCTCCGGGAGGCCGAGCGCGTCTGCGACCGCGTCGGCGTCCTCGACGACGGCCGGCTGGTCGCCGAGGGGACGCCCGACGAACTGGCCGCGGACCACGGGGACGGGCTCGAAGGCGCGTTCGTCTCGCTCACCGGGGGTGGTCGCGATGCCTGAAGAGAGCCCTGCCGAGCGCGGCGAACGCGCCGCCGACGCGACGCCTCCCGAGCCGACCACGGACGGCGGGGTCGCCCTCGACGGGGCGGCCGCGGCGAGCGGAGCGAGTGGGGCGGCGACAGACGAGCCCGCGGCGGCCGATCCGGCCGACGAGTCCGAGACCGCGCACGAGACCGACGCCGACACGATCTCGATCCCGCTCCCGCGCCCCCGGATCGTCGCGCGGATCGCGCGGCGGGAGACGCGGTTGACGACTCGCCGCGGCTGGACGGTCGGCCTGACCGTCGTCTTCGCGGCGTTCGCGCTCCTGCTGGCGACGTTCAGCGGCTCCGGGGTCGCGCCGACCGGCTACGAGCCGGTGGTCGCGAGCTACGTCGAGCTGGCGACGTTCCTCGTCCCGCTGGCGGCGCTGGCGTTCGGCCACGGCGCGGTGATCGGCGCGGCCGAGCGCGGGCGACTCGGCGTCGTCCTGACCCTGCCGGTCTCGCGCGCCGAGACCGCGATCGGGGTGTTCGCCGGTCGCGCGGCCGTCCTCGGCTCCACGGTCGTGCTCGGCTTCGGCGTCCCCGGACTACTGTTGCTCCGCGAGTACGGGCTCGCCGGCTGGCCGACGTTCGCGTGGTTCCTGTTCGCGACCGCCGCCGTCGCCGTCGCCCTGCTCGGGATCGGGGTCGCGATCTCCGCGCTCGCGCCGGCCTCGACGATTGCGCTCGCGGGCGCGCTCCTCGTGTGGGCGTGGGTCGCCTTGGTCCACGACCTGCTCGCGATGGGCGTGCTCGCCGCGCTCGACGGCGCGGGCGGGTTCGTCGCCGCCGCGGTCGCGGCCAACCCGGTCTCGACCTATCGGCTGCTCGCGCTCGCCCCGACCGACGCGGGCGGCGCCGGGCTCGCGGCCGCGCTCGACAGCGGGCTCTCCGTCGGCGTGCTGGTCGGCGTCCTGCTCGGGTGGGTCGCGCTCGGCGTCGTCGTCGCCGCCGTCGCGATGCGCGCGAAGCGGATTTGAAGGGGTGTGGCGTGGGAGATCGGTGGTGTGGCGTGGGGTACCGTTCCGATTCAGGTGTCATCGCGCGACTCAGGGGGTGACCTCCGGGAACGGCCTCCGAGTTCCGTCCCCTCGGTCACAATCCGAGCTCGCGGCCCAACACGACGTGTTGGATCTCGCTCGTCCCCTCGCCGATCTCCATCAGCTTCGCGTCGCGGTAGAAGCGCTGCGGCGCGAAGTCGGTGGTGTAGCCGTAGCCGCCGAGCGTCTGAACCGCCTCCTCGGCCACCTCGCGGGCGGCCTCGCTGGCGTCGAGCTTCGCCAGCGCCGACTCGCGAGTGACCGACTCGCCGGCGTCGTACGTCGTGGCCGCCTTGTGCGTGAGCAGGCGGGCGCGCTCGGTCTGGCGGTGCATGTGGACCACCTTGTCGCGGATCGCGTCGAACTTCGCGATCGGCTTGCCGAACTGCTCGCGCTCGCCGGCGTACTCCTTGGCGGCCTCGTAGGCGCCCTGCGCGAGCCCCACCGAGAGCGCGGCGATGGAGATCCGCCCGCCGTCGAGCGTCTTCATCGTCTGCGTCCACCCCTCGCCCTCCTCGCCGAGCAGCCGGTCCTCCGGAATCCGCACGTCGTCCAGCGAGATCTCACAGGTGGGCGAGCAGTTGAGTCCCATCTTGTCCCAGACGGTCGTGATCTCGAACCCGTCGTCCGCGTCCGGGTCGACGATGAACGTGGAGATGCCGTCGTAGCCCGCGTCGGGGTCGGTGACGGCCTTCACCAGCACGCTGTTGGCGACGTTGGCGTTCGTGATGAACTGCTTCGTCCCGTTCAACACGTACTCGCCGGCGTCGGCGTCGTGCTCGGCGGTCGTGTCCATGTCCGAGGCGTCGGAGCCGCTTCCCGGCTCCGTGAGCGCCCACGCGCCGAGCTCGCCGCCCTCGGCGAGCGGCCGGAGCCACTCCTCTTTCTGCTCCGGCGTCCCGAACAGCTCGATCGGCTTCGCTCCGAGGGAGGTGTGGGCGGCGTACGAGAGCCCGATCCCGCCGGAGACGCGGCCGAGCTCCTCCGTGACGAGCGCGTACATGAGCTGGTCGCCGCCGAGCCCGCCGTACTCCTCGGCGACCGGCACGCCCATCATATCGAGGTCGTTCAGATCGGCGAACACCTCCGCGGGGAACCGGTGGTCGTCCTCGATCTCCTGGGCGATCGGCCGGATCTCCTCCTCGCAAAACTCCCGGACGGTGTCGCGGATCATCCGGTGTTCCGCGGGCAGCTCGAAGTCCATGGGCAAGAATTGCGACGCGGTGGCATAAAAGATACGAACGACCGTGATCGTTTTTCGCGGACGACGTGCCGCTCCCTTCGTCCCGATTTCTTCGTCCCCGACGTGACCATTTATCAGTCACCGCCGCCTCGGACCGTCCATGGAGCTTCGCCGGCTCGTGCGCGGTCGCGTGGACTGGCCCGACATCGAGCGGGTCGTCCGCGAGCTGGCGGACCGGTACGACCGCGACGAGATGCGGGTGCGCTTCCTCGACGCCGACAACTGGCTGTCGACCCCGATGGTGGTCGACGACGACCTGTTCGTCAAGGTGATCACCCGTCAGAACACGCTCGTCCACGCGCTGTTCACCACCGGGCGGAACCTCGGCGCCTTCTCCGCGGGCACCGAGGGCTTTTTCGAGCGCTACGAGACCCCCTACGAGATGGCGCGCCACGAGCTGGAGGCGACCCGGAAGGTCCGCGATATCGGCGTCAACGCCCCGGAGCCGATCGAGGCGCTGGAGGTCGGCGACCTCGGCGTCGTCGTGCTGGAGTACCTCCCCGAGTTCCGCACGCTCGACGAGCTCGACGCCGAGGACGTGGCCGCGCTCGCCCCGGCGCTGTTCGCCACGCTCCGGACGATCCACGACGCCGGCCTCGCTCACGGCGACCTCCGCGCCGAGAACGTTCTCGTGCGTGACGGCGACCTCTACGTCATCGACGCGACGAGCGTGAGCGAGGAGGGTCGCGCGTCCGCGCGCTCGTACGACCTCGCGAGCGCCCTCGCCGCGCTGGAACCGCTGATCGGCGCCGCCGACGCGGTCGACGCCGCACTCGACAGCTACTCGACCGACGAGATACTGGCCGCCCGGCGGTTCCTCGACTTCGTCGCGATCCGGCCGGACCACGAGTTCGACGCCGCCGAACTCAACGGCGAGCTGGAGAAGCGAGCGACGTAGCAGTAGTTGTTGACCCAAACCGTTATAGTTATTCCCACTCTATGTGGGAACATGACCACGGTGGATTCAAAGGGGCGAATCGTTCTCCCACAGGAGGTACGAGAACGTCTTCATATTACACCGGGTACAGAAGTTGAGGTCCGCGAAGAAGACGGAAAAGCGGTTGTTATGCCCGAGGATAGCCCCGACGAAATTCTCGAACGGATGGAACAGCTCGTCGAGGAAGCATCGTCGAACCGAGAGGAGACGACGCCGCTTCCTGAAGGGGCCGATCCGATCGCTCAAAAGCATAGAGATGCCGTTCGACGGGGATCAGAGAACCACAGTGATGAGTGACTCCGGTGGCCCGTATCTGTTCGATGTCGGAGTAATTGCCCTCGCACACTCGACGGCTCCGGTTCGCGATGCTGCACTCTCTCACGTTCGGGAGGGTATCGCCGGAGACATCGATGCCGTCGTCCCGTATCCCGCGCTGTTCGGAGCCCACACTGTCCTCACGACGTACTACGGGTATTCGAACGCAGACGCTTCGCGCCTGCTCCAGAATTTCATGGATGCCACTCGGATCCATTGGTACGACCAGATGCCCCCAGATGTAGTTCGGGGTGGATTTTCACGGGCAAGCGAGGCAAACGTCGATGGATGGGACGGGTATTACGCTCAGGTTGCGATTGACGAAGGAGTGAATACGGTGTTGACGATCGACGATGACTTTGAACGGTTTGATGCGTTCGAGACCGAGGTTATTCTTTCACCCGACGAGTTCGTCGAACTGAACGGGTTCCTTGAGAACTGATTTCAGCCCTGTTTTTAAATAAAGAAACCGTATTCTCAACTACTGGTGGGGGAAAGCGGGATCCGACGAGGCGGTCTCAGTCCGCGGCCGCGTCCGGCGTCTCGTCGGTCGCTCCCGTGCGCTCCCGGCTGACGGTCCAGATCCCGGCGGTCATCAGCGCGCCGCCGACGAGGTACCCCGGCCCGAGCGCCTCGCCGAGCAGCGCCGCGCCGAGCGCCGCCCCGACCGCGGGCTGTGCGAAGAAGAAGACGGCGACCGTCCCCGCGGGTACGAACTCCAGGCCCTTGTACCAGAGGTACCACGCGGCCGCCGTCGACCCCAGTCCGAGGTACAACACGGCGGCGACCGACTCGATCGTCACCGGAATGTCGGCCGGCGAGACGCCGAGGTACCACAGTTCGCCGGCGGCGAGGGCGCCGAGCATCGGCACGCTCGCCAGCGAGGAGTACGTCGCCGCGCGCAGCGCGCCGTGGCGCCTGACCGCGGGCAGCCCCCAGACGGTGTAGCCGGCCCACGCCGCGCTGCCGATCAGCAGCAGCGCCACGCCGACGGCGTTGCCGGCGGCCATCGATCCGAGCTCGTACTGGCCGGCGATGACGACGGCGGTCCCGACGCCGGCGACGGTCATCCCGCCCGCCTTCGCGGCCGTGACGCGCTCGCCGAGCACCGCCGCGCCGAGCAGAACCGTGAACACGGGCGTGAGCACCGTCAGCAGCGACCCTTGGCTGGCGTTGGTCAGCTCCGTGCCGACGAACTGCGTCGCGATCGTCAGCGTCACCCAGCCGCCCAGCGCGACGAACGCCGGCCACTCGTCGCGGGACGGCGTGGAACCGCCGCGACCGGCGACGACCAACCAGAGCGCGCCGCCGCCGACCGCGACCCGGAGAAAGCCGAGCGTCACCGGCGGGATCAGCGCGAACCCCCACTTGCTGACGACGTACATCCCGCCCCACAGCGCCGCGGCTACGAGGGGAGCGAGGGCGAACGCGTATCGGCCGGGACTCGGTGACATGCGAATTCGATCGGTGTTCGGAGGGCGTGAGAGACGACCGAGACTCAGCCGCCGAGGTACAGCTGCGAGACCTCCTCGTCGTTGAGCAGTTCCTCGGGCGTGCCCTCGAACCGGACCGTCCCCTGATCGAGGACGTATCCCCGGTCGGAGATGCCGAGCCCCTTCGTCACGTTCTGTTCGACCATCAGGATCGCGGTGTCCATGTCGTTGACCTCCCGTACGTCCTCGAACACGTCGTCGGCCGTGTTGGGCGCGAGCCCCGCGGACGGCTCGTCGATGAGCAGCACGTCGGGCTCCATCACCAAGGCTCGGGCGAACGCCAGCACCTGCCGCTGGCCGCCCGAGAGCGTCTTCGCCTTGGCGGTCCGCTTCCGGTCGATGATCGGGAACCGGTCGTACAGCGTCTCGATCACGTCTTCGAGGCCGTCGTCGCGGGCGACGCCGCCCATTCGGAGGTTCTCGTCGATCGTCAGCGAGCCGAACACGTTGTCGGTCTGGGGGACGTAGCCGATCCCCTCGCGGACGATCTCCTCGGGCGCCATCCCGCCGATTTCGCGGCCGTGGTACTCCACCGTCCCCGTCCACGGCGTCAACATCCCGAACGCCGTCTTGAGGACGGTCGATTTTCCGGCCCCGTTCGGGCCGACGAGACAGACGATCTCGCCCGGGTCGAGCCGGATCGAGCAGTCGTCGAGCACCTGCACCTCGCCGTACCCGCCGTCGACGTTCGACAGCGAGAGCACGGGATCGGCTCCGTCGGTGGCCCCTGCGGGCCGGGTGGTGTCGTCGCTCATGTGCCGCCTCCGAGGTACGCGTCGATGACGCGATCGTCGCCGCGGACCTGTTCCGGGGAGCCCTCCGTCAGGACGCTCCCCTGGTCCAAGACGACGATCGGGTCGGCCAGGTCCATCACGAACTCCATGTCGTGTTCGATCAGCAGGAACGTCGTCCCCTGCTCGTTGAGTCGCCGGATCTGGTCTTTGAGCTTCTTCGCCAGCGTCGGGTTCACTCCCGCCACCGGCTCGTCGAGCAGCAGCACCTCCGGCTCGGCGAGCATCGCCCGCGCGAGTTCGACGAGCTTCATCTGCCCGCCGGAGATGTCGGTCGCGGGCTGGGCCGCGAGGTGGTCGATCTCGAACTCCTCCAAGATCCGCTCCGCCTCGGCGAGGTTCGTCGACTCGCTCTCGCCGACCGCCCCCGGCGCGGCGAACAGTTTGAGGAAGGACTCGCCGGGCTGGTTCCGCGGCCCGACCAGCATCGCCTCGCGGACGGTCATCCCCTCCAGCTTGCGGGGCGTCTGGAACGTCCGGATGAGCCCGTGGTCCGCGACCTGATACGGCTCCAACCCGGTCACGTCGGTCCCGTTCACCTCGACGGTCCCGTCGTCCGGCTCGTAGAAGCCGGAGATGAGGTTGAACAGCGTCGATTTCCCGGCGCCGTTCGGGCCGATGAGCCCGGTGATCGTGCCGCGCTCGACCGCGAACGAGGCGTGGTCGGTCGCCGCGAGCCCGCCGAACGACTTCTGGAGGTCGTCGACGCGGAGGACGGCGTCCTCCTTCGGGAGCGCGCCCTCACTCATCGCCACCACCTCCCTTCTGTTCTCTGACGCCGCTGTCCGGCGTCTCGGGCGTTCCGCCCCCGTCGACCGCGCTCGGCCAGATCAGCTCCCGCTGCGGCGGGAGAATCCCCTGCGGCCGGTAGCGCATCACCGCGACGATCACGACCCCGATCAACAGCAGCCGCAGGGGCGCGGGGTCGATCGGCAGCGCCACGTCGTTGAGAAAGCGCGTCCCCTCGCGGATGGTGACGATGACGATGCCGCCGAACAGCGCCCCGCGGTTGGAGCCGCTGCCGCCGAGAATCACGGCGACCCACGCGTAGAACGTCGTGATCGGGTCGAGATCGCCCGGCCCGACGTAGAGGTTCAGGTGGGTGTAGAACACGCCCGCCAGCGCCATGATCAGGCTGCCGAGCACGAACGACTGCATCTTGAAGGAGTAGGTGTTCTTGCCGAGCGCCCGCGCGAGGTCCTCGTCCGAGCGGATCGTCCGTAACACCCGCCCCCACGGCGACCGGTGCGCGCGGCGCAAGACGAGGAACGCCGCGCCCGCGAACGCGAGCACGAGCAGGACGTTCAGCGACGCCCGCCAGAACGACGTTTCGAGGAGTATCGGCGTTCCGGGGATCACCACGAGCCGGAGCCCCGGCATCGCCTCCGGGAACGTCGAGAGCACCGGCCACCCCTGGAAGAAGCTCGGAATGCCGCGCAGTCCCGCGCTCCCGTTGGTCAGCCAGCGCTCGTTGAGGACGATCAGCCGAACGACCTCCGCCAGTCCGAGCGAGGCGATCGCGAGGTAGTCGGCCCGGAGCCGGAGCGTCGGGATGCCGATGAGCAGCGCCAGCACGAACGCCGCGACGAGCGCGACGACGAGCCCGACGAGCGGGTTGAACCCGCCCGCGATCGGCGAGCTGTCGGCGGTCATCAGCGCGGAGCCGTACGCGCCGATCCCGAAGAACGCGGCGACGCTGAAGTTGATCAGCCCGGTGAATCCCCACTGGGCATTCAGCCCGAAGGACAGCAGCGCGTACATCCCTGCGAGTCCGACGAGGAACAGGAAGTACGTCGGGCCGAGCGCGCCGGTGAGCAGCGCGGCGAGCAGAAACAGCGCGAACGCGGCGCTGACGCCGAGCACCCACGATTCGGGGCGGCTCAGGCCCGAAAGCGCTCTCCTCGGGTCGTCGAGGAGGCTCACGTCGCACCCTCCCCGGCGATCCCGTTCGGCCGGACTAACAGCACCGCGACCATGATCACGAACGCGATCGCGTTCGCGTATTCGATGCTAATCAGGTTCTCGAGCAGGGTCGCGAGCCACCCCGGCCAGATCGGTAGCGCCTCGACCACGCCGGAGAAGAACGGCGTTAGCTGGTTTATCATGCCGATGAGGAAGCCGCCCGCCATCGCGCCGTAGACGGAGCCGATCCCGCCGAGGATCACCGCTGCGAAGATCACGAGCAGGAGGTTAAATCCCATCCGCGGCGAGAGCTGGTTGAACAGCCCGAGGAACACGCCACCCGCGCCGGCGAGGCCGGCGCCGATGACCCACGTCCACAGCTTGACTCGCTTCGTTCGGATACCGCTGACCCGGGCCAGATCCGGGTTGTCGGCCATCGCCCGCATCTTCCGGCCGAGGTCGGTGTACTGGAGCAGAACGTGAAGCCCGGCGACGAGGACGACCGCCGAGCCGACGATCGCCACGTCGTGTAGCGTCACCCGGACGCCGTACGGCACGAGCGACTCGATCGGGCGAAGCGGCTGGATTCCGAACCGAGTGAAGTCGGAGCCGAACCGGATCTGGATCACCGCGCGGTAGATGAAGGCGATCCCGATCGACGTGATCAACAGGCCGATCGAGTCGACGTCGAGCGGCTCGTAGACGAGCTTCTCGGTGCCGACCGCGACGACCGCCGCGACCGCGATGCCGACGACCAGCGCGAGGAAGAAGCCGTACGGCAGCCCCAACACCGCGCCGCCGAGCCCGCCGACGGCGCCGAAGGTTACGAGCGCCGCGTACGCGCCGACGGTCATCGTGTCGCCGTGCGCGAAGTTCGCGAAGTCGGCGATGCTGTACACCAGCGACAGCCCGATGCTGCCGAGGACGATGATGCTGCTGAAGACCAGCCCGTTAGCTAGGTATCCGAGGACGGTCATCGGTCGGGATCAGCCTTCGACGAAGTCGATCCCTTCGTACGCGTGGTCCTGGACCTCGAGGACCTGAAGGAACCCGACGGGGTCGCCGTTCTCGTCGAAGTCGATCGGACCGCTGACGCCTTGGTAGTCGACATCGTCCGGGCCGCCGCCGTCGGCGAGGATCTGACTGGCGGCCTCGAAGGAGGTCGCCTCCTCGCCCTCGGGGCCGGAGACGCGCCTGACGGTGTCCTGTAGCGCCGAGCCGGTGAACTCGTCGGCGGCCTGGATCGCGAGCGCGGCGTTCATCACGCAGTCGTAGGCGTACGCCGCCCACGACGTCGGCTGTTGGTCGTACTCCGACTCGAACTCCTCCGTGAACGTCTGGTAGTTCTCCTCCTCGACCGGCGCGGAGGGAACGACGATCTTCATCCCGTCCATGCTCCCCTCCGGCGTGTTCTCGATCACGTTGTCGCCGGAGACGGAGTCGGCGCCGTAGAACTGCGCCTCGTACCCGGACGAGTACACCTCGTTGACCATCGTCGCGAACTCCGCTTGGTAGGTGATGAACAGCCACGCGTCCGCGCCGGAGTCGTTCATCTCGGAGATGACCCCCGAGTAGGACTGCTGTTCCTGGTCGTGCGGGTTGTTGTACGCGATGTCGCCCTCCCACGCGTTCACGAACGCGTCGGTGAGGCTCTGTCCGTAGTCGTTGTTGACGTAGGTGATCGCCACCTCGTCGTAGCCGTCGTCGGCGATGATGTCCGCGAGCGCGATCGACTGGGTGCGCCCGGACGGCGACATCCGGAGCAGCCCGGGGAAGTCCGTGAGGTTGAGCCCCGTGGAGTTCTGGCTCAACTGGACCACGTCGGTGTCCTGCACGACGCTCTCGTAGATCGCGAGCGAGACCCCGGAACCGACCGCGCCGATGAGGAACGGGACCCCGTCCTGATTGACGAGCTTCTGGGCGGCCGCGATGCCGCCCTGGTTCTCGCTCTCGGAGTCCTCGACGATCAGGTCGAGCTCGCGCCCGTCGATCCCGACCTCGTTGACCCGCTGTAAGGCGAGTTCGACGCCGCGCTGGTTCCGCTCGCCGAACGCCGACAGCGACCCGGTCAGCGAGTCGACCATTCCGATCTCGTACGGGTCGGCGTCGCCGCCGTCGCTTCCGTCCCCACCGTCGCTCCCGTCCTCGCCGTCGCTTCCGTCCCCGCCATCGCCGCCGTCGCTCCCGTCGTCGCCGTCGCTTCCGTCTGACCCGTCCTCACCGTCGTCGGTCGTGCTGAGACAGCCCGCGAGCGCGGCGACCCCCGCCCCGCCAGTCAGTTTCAGCAGCGTTCTCCGGTCGGTCAGGTCCATGCTATTGCGTGACATATGTTGTCTGTAGTTCCCGTGGACGTACGGGCATCTGAAACCCTACCCGTCCATGGTCGGTTGAGACGTATATCCCCCTCACGCGCCGCAATATTTGCTTCGAGGGATTTCGTTCTGACATACGATGTGAAATAATTGGTCGGGTGGCGTTATATCCCCGTCGGCCGCCCTCGTGATCGTATGATTCCGCCCATCGCGAGCAACTTCGTCGCCGGCGAGACGCCGGCGGCGGCGCTCGCGCACGTCGAATCCCTCAACGACCGGGGCGTGGCCGGCATCCTCAACCTCCTCGGCGAACACTACGAGGAGCGACCCCCCGCCGACGCCGACGCCGACGCGTACGTCGACCTCGTCGAGGCGATCGCCGACCGAAACCTCGACGCCTGCGTCTCCGTCAAGCCGAGCCAGATCGGGCTCGACGTCGGCGACGACGCCTTTCGGGAGAACCTCGCGCGGATCGTGGAGGCGGCCAGCGACTCCGCGTCGGGTGATTCCGAGGGCACGGGAACCTTCGTCTGGATCGACATGGAGGACCACGAGACCACGGACGTGACGCTCGACGCGTTCGAGCGCCACGCGGTCGAGACCGACGGCAACGTCGGCGTCTGCGTGCAGGCGAATCTGAAGCGCACGCGCGAGGACCTCGAACGGCTCGCCGACCTTCCCGGCAAGGTCCGGCTCGTGAAGGGAGCGTACGACGAGCCGGCGGCGATATCGTACAAGGAGAAGTCCCGCGTCGACGAGTCGTACCGCGACTGCCTCGCGTACATGTTCGAGGCGTTCGACGACGGGGTCGCGGTCGGGAGCCACGACCCCGCGATGATCGAGCACGCGACCGAGCTCCACGCGGAACACGGGACGCCCTACGAGGTGCAGATGCTGATGGGCGTCCGCGAGGCGGAGCAGTTCGACCTCGCGGCCGACCCCGACGTCGACGCCGCGGTGTACCAGTACATCCCGTACGGCACCAAGTGGTTCTCCTACTTCTACCGGCGGGTGCGCGAGCGCAAGTCGAACGCGCTGTTCGCGCTGCGGGCGGTCGTCGGGCGCTGAGCGCCCTCGATCAGGGATCGGCAATCGGGTCCCGTCGAAAATCCGATTGGTCAGATGCATTTACCGTGTATCCCGAACACGTTCGCCTGAGAGACCATCCCTCTTCGCGGCCGTGATCGATCCGAGAGATGGTTACTGAGATCGACCTGCGAGATTCCCCGCCCCGTGAGTTTCAAGACCGGATCTACGACACCCTCGACGAGACCGAGACGGATGCCGACGTGCTCGTCATCGCCGATCGAGACATCGACACGCATCTGATCCGGTACCAGATCGGACGAGACTTGACTCTCGATTGGGACCACGAGGACCCTGACGCGGAACCACGCGAGGTTCGGGTGTCCAAACAGGAACCGCTCGGTGACGGGGTGCTGGGGACGTTCGACGTGCGTGACCTGATCCCGCAGCGGCGACACGAGGTGTTGCTCGATACGTTCGATCGCTTGGGTCCCGGCGAGGGGTTCGTGCTGGTCAACGACCACGACCCGAAGCCGCTCTACTACGAGCTCCGATCGATGCACGGCGACGTCGTCGAGTGGGAGTACGCGAGCCGCGGGTCGGGTGAGTGGCGCGTCGAGATCGTGAAGACCGGCGCCTCAACGGCCGACGACGAGGACGTGATCACGCGATACGACGTCCGGGAGATCCCCAAACCGGACCGTCACGAGACGATCCACCACCGATACGGCATGATACCCGACGGGGAGACGATGGAGCTCATCGCCCCACACGAGCCCCGGCCGCTCCGTCGCGAGTTCCGGGAGCAGTACGGTGACGCGTTCGACTGGGAGATAGTCGAAAAAGAGCCCGGTCGCTGTCGGGTACAGATCACAAAGGCTGAACGAGGCGAATCCACATCCGACGGTGAGGATTCCACGTCCGCGACGTCTGACAATGATGGGGTATCCGCGGGAGCGTCCGACGAGGTTCCAGAGAGTACGGCGGAGCTCGACGTCCGCGACCTCCCACCCGCTCAGCGCCACGAGAGGATATTCGAGGCGTACGCGGACCTCGACGACGGAGAGGGATTCGTTCTGGTGAACGACCACGACCCGAAGCCGCTGTACCACCAGTTCGACGCCGAGGCTGGACCGGAGTTCCACTGGGAGTACCGCAAGCGTGACCCCGGCGAGTTCAGGGTGCTGATCGGGAAAGCCGAGTCGCACGGCGGCGACCCGACTGCCTCGGAGGACCCGAACGCACCGTTCTGACCAGGCGGTTTCGAAGACAGCCGTATTCGGAGGGAGACCGCGGATCGCAGTCCCGACGACGCGTGGCCGTCGCCTCAGGGGACCAGCCCCTTTCAGAACGGAGCGTCGGTCGATCCGCGACTCGGCCCCTCGTTCTCCATCGATCGTTCCATCGGATTCGACCCGATCTCGGTACCGCCCTCTGGGTCGGCGGTCACGTCCCCCGTCTCGAGATACGTCTCCTCGAGTTCGGCGAGCTGCCCGTTGATCGCCTCGCTCTGGTGATGCATGGGCGCCGCACGGACGCGAACGAGGTCGTACTCGTGCCGGTCCGAGAGCCCGTTCCACGCCCGGAACGATCCGATCGTCAGCGTGTGGGTCTGCGGACAGAACGGGGTCGTCGGCGTGAACTCCGCGCGGAGCACGCGGCCGATGTCTTCCGACTCGACGGCGTCGTCGGCGTCGTCGCGTTCGACGGCGTAGCGGTAGCCGGCGCTCGTGTGACGCGTGTCGAGGTTCAGCCGGGCGAGGTTGTAGTTGAACGTCATATCGTACACCTTCCGGTCCTCGAAGCAGTCGCGAGTGAGGCGGTGAAACGCGACGTGATCCGCTCCGGTGAGCAGGTCGTGAGGCTCGAGGAACTCGCCCGGTCTCGGGACGTGGTCCGAAACGAACTCGTCGTACCCGTCGAACAGGGCGTCGTCATCGGACCCGAACGGAGACGGAAAGCTGGGCATACGCGTCTATTCGAGATCGGGAGGGGTACTCCTACTCCCGTACATGTTCGGTGTGAACGGCTCGTCGCTCCGGAGGCGTCCGTCCCGTCGGCCGTTCTGTCCGCGAGTCGGGGTACAATCGACCTCACTCCTCGGCCCCCTCGTCGGGGCCGCGTGCCCGGCGCGGCGAGAACGAGCCCAACACGATCCGGTCGATCGAGTGAGGGCTGTGACGGACCAACACGAGGACCATGTTGAACACGAACGCGACGACGCCGACGCCCACCAGCACCCCGCCGAGGAGCGCCGGTGTTCCCGCGACCTCCAGCAGGTTCGCGCCGACGATCAGTGCGCTTCCGCCTCCGATGAGTACCCCGTCGATCGCGGCGAGCCGGTCGTCGTAGAGGTCGTCGATCATCGGTACGTCCTCTAACCCTAGCAGATCGCTGTACCGGTTGACCCAGATAACGAAGGGAATGACGTGGTAGAGCGTTCCCACGACGACGAACCCGATCGCTCCCAACAGCAGCAGGTGGCCGGCGTTCGCCGCGCCGAGCAGATGCTCGCGCGTCAACGGGTCAGATATCCACGCGGGCGCCGAGACGGCGATCCACAGCGCGAGTGCGCCCACCGCCACGATGTACCGCGTGTGCATCGGGGTCCGTTCGACCCGCATCTCGTACAGCTTGCGCGCTAGGATGAGACAGAAGGCCGACGCGGCGAACAGGATCAACAGACCGCCGACCCGGGCAGCGGGGGCGTTGGCCACCAGTCGGCCAGCGGCGAGCACGACCACGCCGGCGGGGTGCGCGACCTCCTCGACGGATCGGAGGCGGTGGTCGATCCCGTGTAGCTCCGTCTGCGTGAACATCGTACCGAGCTGGTACAGCGCTCCGTACACCGTCGTGAGAACGGCGCCGAAGACCGCGAGGGTCGCGTGGGCGCCCACCACTCCGGACCGGCTGACGCCGACCCGCGAGAACGTCGGAACCGTGAAATCGACCGCGAGGAGGACGCCGAGAACGGTCAACACGAGGAAGAAGCCGAGCGCACCGAGGAAGTGCCGTTCGGTGACGTCGTACTCGTCGACGGTGCCGAGCGTTCGGACGATGTTGTACGCGAAGGCCCAGAAGCCGACGAGCATGAGCGCCGCGAACGGGATCAGCCACGGCGTCTCGACCAGGAGAAACGCGACGACGAACCCGGAGAGACCGACGACGACGAGCCCCAACTGCAGGTTCGCGAGACGGCGCGAGTGGAGGGTCGCTCCCGACCAGACGGGGACGAACTGCGTCATCGCCCCCATGATCGTGATACAGATCCACCCGGCTAACAGGAGATGGACGTGAGCGAGCCGCCCCAGCCCCGGGACGGCGTTCAGGTGTAAGCCGATCCCCGCCCCGATTCCCGCGACGAGGAAAACGAGCCCGACGACGAAGTGTCGCAACGGGACCGTCATCGGGGGCTGTTGGTCCGTCTCGATGTTACCCGGGATGGCGCCCATGAGATCGGGTACGGTCTCCGCACACCTGACAGTACCACCGAAGATGTTCCCCCTCCGCCGGCTGTGGGCCACCGCTCACCGAGACGGAAGTCGACGGGTCTACAGATCGGCGAGACGGTTCACTAGCTGATCGGTACGCGCATCCCCCCGTACTGACCGCCTCGGACTCGAAACCTCTCTTCTGGTGGATTGCAGAGCCGCCGATCAGGAACCGGCGATCAGCGATCGGCGATCACGGGTCCAGCAGCTTCGACTCCGCCTTCCGGAGGTGTTCGAGCAGCGTCGTCTTCGACACGTCGAGGTCGTCGGCCAACTCGCGCGTGGACGCCTCTCGCGGCCACTCGTAGTACCCTGCCTCGCGGGCGTGCTCGTACACCTCGCGCTGGGTCGTGGTGAGCGTGTCGAGCCGCCGTTCGCGAGGGGACCGCCCCGGCTGTCCCGACGACGACATCGACTGCACGGTCACCTCGGCGCCCGCGCTCTCCTGGACCGCGTCGAGCGACTCCCGGATCTCCGTGCGCTCGCCGACGAAGCACACCTGCCACTCCTCGCGGCCGTCCTCGATCCGGACCGGGGCGCTGTGGACGAAGCCGTGTTCGAGCAGAGTCGGACACATCATGTCGGCGGGGTCGTACTCTAAGAAGAACTCGCGCACGACGTTGCCGGGGGCGTCCCGAGCGCGGCCGAACCGCTCCTGCAGTTCGAGCAGATCCCCCGCGCGGTCGGACGCGCGGATCGCGTCGAGCAGCTCCTCGACCTCCTCGTTCGTGTCCGCGAAGGCGGTGAACAGCCCGTTCACCGAGTTGGGCGCGTCGCCGTCCGCCTTCGGCGAGTTGTAGATCGCGTGGGCGAGGACGCCGCCGTCGGTCCGGTCCGTCGCCTCGATCGCCCAGCAGTTCGGGTGCCACAGGTCGAGCGTGAGCCGGGTGCCGGACCACTCCTCGCCCCCACTCGGGTCGGTGATTGCCATTGCTACCTCTTTCATGGGACCACATCACAAAGACTCTGACGACCATGGTCGGGTGGGATATTTGGGCGTGGCGGCGGAAACGACCGTCCATGTCGGACCCGTATCAACACTACATCGACGGCGAGTGGGTCTCGGGCACGGGCTCGGAGACCTTCGAGAGCGAGAACCCGGCGACCGGCGAGACGCTCGGGACGTTCGAGCGCGGGACGCCGGGGGACGTCGAGGCGGCGGTCGACGCCGCCGACGCGGCGTTCGAGGAGTGGCGCGAGCTCTCCCGGATTCAGCGCGCGGAGTACCTCTGGGACGTGTACCACGAGCTGCGCGAGCGGACAGACGAGCTCGGGCGAGTGGTCACGAAGGAGTGCGGGAAAGAGATCTCGGAGGGGAAGGCCGACGTGGTCGAGGCCGCGCACATGGTCGAGTGGGCCGCGGGCGACGCGCGCCACCCGAAGGGCGACATCGTCCCCTCGGAGATCCCCGCGAAGGACGCGTACATGCGCCGGAAGCCCCGCGGCGTCACCGGCTGTATCACACCCTGGAACTTCCCGGTCGCGATCCCCTACTGGCACATGGCCATCGCGCTGGTCGAGGGCAACACCGTCGTGTTCAAGCCCGCCGAACAGACCCCGTGGTGCGCGCAGATCATCGCGGAGATGTTCGACGACGCCGGGATCCCCGACGGCGTGTTCAACATGGTGCAAGGGTTCGGCGACGCCGGCAACGCGATCGTCGAGCACGACGACGTGGAGACGGTCCTCTTCACCGGCTCCGCCGAGGTCGGTCACCACATCCAGGACACGCTCGGCGGGGTCGCCGGCAAGCGCGCCGCCTGCGAGATGGGCGGGAAAAACGCCATCGTCGTCACCGAGGAGGCGGACCTCGACACCGCGGTCCACTCCGCCGTGATGTCCTCGTTCAAGACGACCGGCCAGCGCTGCGTCTCCTCCGAGCGCCTGATCGTCCACACCGACGTGTACGACGAGTTCAAAGAGCGGTTCGTCGAGGTGGCCGAGGACGTCGCCGTCGGCGACCCCCTCCAGGAGGACACGTTCATGGGGCCGCTCATCGAGAGCGAGCACTTCGAGAAGGTGTCCGAGTACAACCGGCTCGCGCGCGAGGAGGACGTGAACGTGCTCGTCGACCGGACCGAACTCGACACCGACGAGATCCCCGACGGCCACGAGGAGGGGCACTGGATCGGCCCGTTCGTCTACGAGGCAGACCCCGACGCCGACCTCCGGTGTACCCACGAGGAGGTGTTCGGGCCGCACGTCGCGCTCCTCGAATACGACGGCGACATCGAGCGCGCGGTCGAGATCCAGAACGACACCGACTACGGGCTCGCCGGCGCAATCGTCTCCGAGGACTACCGGCAGATCAACTACTACCGCGACCACGCCGAGCTCGGGTTGGCGTACGGCAACCTCCCCTGTATCGGCGCGGAGGTCCAGCTTCCCTTCGGCGGCGTCAAGAAGTCCGGGAACGGCTACCCCTCGGCCCGCGAGGCGATCGAGGCGGTCACCGACCGCACCGCGTGGACCCTGAACAACTCGAAGGAGATCGAGATGGCGCAGGGGCTCTCCGCGGACATCAAGACGAAGGACGACTAGGCGCTCCCGTCGACTCCGAGTCCCGTTTCCCGAAGCGCTTCGAGGGCCGCGGTCGGCGACGACGCGTCCGCCAGCGACCCGCGCGCGACGAGCCGCTTTCGAGGGCGCCCCACCGGCTGCGAGACCGACTCCGTCCCGAGGAGTCCCGCCTCGACGAGTTCCTTTTTTATCCGCGTGAACGTCGCCGAACTCCCGAGCCCGGCGTCCTCGCAGGCGCGTCGCAGATCGCGGTCGAGCGCGCTGCGGCGCGCGCCGGCGGCGTACGTTCGGACCCGAGCCCCGCCGCGGTCGAGGGGATCGGCGCCGGTCGCGTCCTCGTCGAGCAGTCGCAGGGCATCGTCCGCGACCCCGTCCCCGCACCGCTCTCGGAGCGCCCCGTACAGCCGGTGACGGCTCGGCGTCCGAAGTCGCACCGCCTCCGCGTCCGCGAGGAGGGCGTCGTAGCGGTCGCGGAGCGTCGCGTCGACGCCGATGCGACACCACGGCCCGCGATCGGCTGCGGCCGCGGAGTCGTCGCCGCGCTCACCCGCCGCCGCGACGAGCACGCAGCCGTCAGACTGCCCCGCGAGGACGGCGTTCGGCTGTGGCTCCGCGAGCGTTTGCAGGTCCCAGACCCCCGCCTCCGCGAGCGCCGCGAGCCGGCTGGCCGGGTGAAACCGGTCGGCGAGCGCGTCGACCGCCCGATCCCTCGCCAGCACCGTGAGCGTCGGGAGGTCGGCGGCCGGCGAGAGCGGATCGTCGTCGGCCTGCGCGGCCTTCGCGGTCGCACGCAACGCGTCGAGGTCCGGATCGACCGCCGCGGGCGCGGCGTCTCGGTAGGCCGCGACGAGGGCCGCGAGAAGCGGCGGATCGGGGTCGACGGCGACCGGGTCCGCGAACGACCCGATCGACACCGGCCCCTCCGCGAGCGGGAGGGTCGGAGACGAGGCGGAGGTCACTGCTCCGACTCTCCGTCGCGGTCGAAATAAGCGTGGTGGCGAAGCGGTCGACTCCCGGTCAGATCTCCTGCGGTCGGCCGGTCAGGCCACCTGTACGCGGGTGACGTGGCCGCCGCAGCCGCACTGCTCGACGTACTCGGGGTCGAGGCCGTACTCCCGTTCGATCGCGTCGTAGAGGAACCCCTCGGGGTGACCCAGATCTCCGTGGGTGACTAGGTTGACGTGGTTGCCCGCCGTCGTGTGGTCGATGGCGGCCAACGCGTCGCGGACCGCCAGCTCGGCGTCGTCCGCGTACTTCGGCTTCTCGAGGTTCGCCGACCAGGAGTTGTCGTGGACCTCGTCGGTGATCGGTTCGGCGGTCTCGTCGTGGTCGTGGCTGTCAGTTTTGCTCATCTTTCACCAAGCAGGAAACCCCGCCGCTTGCGGCGGGGAGGAATGCGACACTTGGCCGTCTGTCCAACTACTACGTTTCGTCGGTGTCGAGGCACTTCGCACCTTCCAACAGCAATCCTTTCCACGTGTATCCTCTCTTGTCTTTCAGTTCGGTTAGCCATTCGTGCTGTTCTTCGCTTACTTGCAACCGCACATCTTTGGTCATGCATCTTTGTTATTAATCGTGCGCTTTATGTGCTTCGATGTTGTAGGAGTATGTGTGACCGCCACCGCCACGAAAACGCTCGAAGCCACGCTCGCGCCACCCACGGCGCACAAAGAGCAACGGCTTCAGCGTACCGTGGCGACGTACCGGCGTGCGCTCTCGGAGTCCTTCGAGAGTGGCGCGGACACGCAGACCGCGGTCAACGATGTCGTCACCGGCTACAGTCTCACGTCCTACGCCAAAGACGCGCTCAAGAACTACGTCCCGCAACTCCGTCGGACGTACGACGCCGAGGAAGTGGACGACGACCACCCCGTCCGGTTCACGAACCGAGGCTGGAACATCGACCACTCCGAGGACAGAACGCACGAGTTCTGTTGGCGGGTCCCGCAGGCCGGGCGTGGCAACGCGTTCTGGATTCCGCTCCGCATCAACCCCGCACAACGTGAGTTGTGGGACGACTTGCTCGACGGCGACGTATCGGTCGGCGAGTTCCGACTGCAAGAACATCGCACCAACTGGGTGCTTCACGTCACCGTCGAATACGACGTAGCGGAACCAGACGAACCGGACGACCCGACGCCGGTCGGGTTCGACATCGGCGAATCCAAGCTCCTGACGGGCTGTGCCCTGACGGAAAACGATACTCCGACCCAACCGTACATCTACGACGGCGGACGTGCCCGGTACCTCCGCAAAGAGATGCACACTACGCTCCAACGGCTCCAAGAGCGTGACGCCGCCGAGTGGCGCGTGGACGAGCGATTCGACCACTACCAGAATGCCCTGACGGATATTGTCGAGAAGGCGTCTCGGCAAGCCGTCGAGTACGCCCGACAGTTCGAGAATCCGGTTATGGTTCTGGAAGACCTGTCGTACATCCGCGAACATCTCGACTACGGGAAGTGGATGAACCGCCGGCTCCACAACTGGGCGTTCGCACGTCTCACCGGACGTATCGAGGACAAGGCCCTCGAAGCAGGCATCCCGGTACGGGCGGTGAATCCGGCGTACACCTCGCAGACGTGTCACGCCTGCGGCCACCTCGGTTCTCGCAGTTCGCAGGCGGCGTTTCGATGCACGAACGCCGAGTGTTGGGTGACGGAGTATCAGGCTGACATCAACGCGGCGGCCAACATCGCTGGTCGCCTTAACCCGTGGAGAGAGAGCCTGCCTTGGAAATCGGCAGGCGATGACTCGCCTCGGGATGGGAGTGGCTGTGACACCACCACGGGACACCGGGAGGCGAGTCGGGAATCCCGACAGACGACCCTCTCGGCGTACAGTTCCGAAACCCCCTCGCGTAGCGAGCCTTCCCTTGGAGGAAGCCCCGCCGTTCACGGCGGGTGAGGATGTCACGAGTGGTAGGTGGGACGGCTCGGGGCCGGCTCCGCGTCGGTCTCGGCGTCGGCACCGCCGTCGGTGTTCGCGTCGGTCTCGGCGTCGGCGCCGCCGTCGGTGTTCGCGTCGGTCTCGGCGTTCGCGTCGACCTCATCGGTCGCCTCGGGGACGGCGTCGGCGGCGCCGACCGCCTCATCATCGTCGAGCGGTCGGTTCGGGAGGTCGTCGACGAACTCGCGCACCACGGTCCGCTCGACCCGCTGGAGCGTCTCGCTGCACGTCGACTTCGCGATCCCGACGTGGTCTGCGACCTCGGTCAGCGTGGACTGACGCGGCACGTCGTAGTACCCCAGCTCGACGGCCGCGAGCAGGAGCTCCTGCTGCCGGTCCGTCAGCAGCCGCACCGGGTCGACGCGCTGGCGGACGCGCTCGACCTCGTAGTCGAGCCCCATCTCGTCGAACCGCTTGCCGAGCGCCGCGACGCGCTCGTGTTCGCCGGTGACGTCGACCTCCGCCACGCCGTCCTCGATGTCGAGCGGCATCTCGATCGGGAGCCCCGAGCGCTTCGCGGCGACCAGAAGCAGCGGGGCGGTCGTCTCGATCCGGACGGTCGCGACCCCGTCGCCCCGAGCCATCACCGACACCTTCGAGAGCGCCCCGTGGTCCCGCATCTCCGCGATCACGGCGTCGACGTCGCGGGCCGTCAGTCGGATGAGCGCGAAGCCGGCGCTCTCGTCCGGCACCGCGGTGAGCACGCGGACCCCGGCGTCCGGGAAGTCGCGCGATACGTCGGCTATCCACGGTCCGTCGGGCAGATCGACCAGTAAGCGCGCCTGTGGCATGGGTGATCAGTGGGTGGGGTCGGGGGTCGTCATCTTCCGGTCTGTGCGCGTTGGCGTGCGGTCGCCTCTCGCGTGCGGCCCGTCACTCCACGTAGACGGCGCCCTTCATGCCGACCGCCTCGTGGGGCGTACAGACGTAGGTGTACGTTCCGGACTCCTCGAAGGTGTACTCGAAGGTGTGACCCTCCTCGCCGACGGTGTCGCTCTCGAACGAGCCGTCGGAGCCCGACACGTTGTGATCGCCGCCCTGTCCGACCCACTCCCAGACGACGGTCGTGCCGGAGGAGACCGCCACCGCGGCCGGCCCGAAGGTGAGCCCGTCGTTGGCGCCGACGTCGACGGTGACCTCGTCGGCGTCCCGCATGTCGACGGTGCCGTCGTAGTTGCTCACGTCGTCGAGGAACCCGTCGTAGTTCGGCTCCTCGGAGAGGTACTCCTGTCCGCCGCTACCCCCGTCGGACCCGTCGCTCCCGTCGCTTCCGCCATCGCCCCCGTCGCTGCCGTCGGAGCCGTCGCTGCCGCCGCCGCCGCCGCTGCCGCCG
>NZ_SDJP01000014.1 GCF_004114995.1 Halorubrum amylolyticum | reverse complement strand
GCCGATCACGTACACGCACCAGCGCGAGCAGCTCGGCTTGGCGCACGCCATCCTCCAAGCCGAACCGCACGTCGACGGCGACTTCATGCTGATGCTCGGCGACAACGTGTTCCGCGGGAACCTCGAAGACGTGGCCAGCCGGCAACAAGAAGATCGCGCCGACGCGGCGTTCCTCGTCGAGGAAGTGCCCTACGAGGAGGCGTCCCGGTACGGTGTCCTTGACACCAACGAGTACGGCGAGGTGGTCGAGGTGGTCGAGAAGCCCGACGACCCGCCGTCGAATCTGGTGATGACCGGCTTCTACACGTTCACGCCCGCGATCTTCCACGCGTGCCACCTCGTCCAGCCCTCCGACCGCGGCGAGTACGAACTCCCCGACGCGATCGATCTGCTCATCCAGTCCGGCCGCACCATCGACGCGATCCGACTGGATGGGTGGCGCATCGACGTGGGCTACCCCGAAGATCGCGACCGCGCCGAAGACCGGCTCGACGAACGAGTCACGGTCGGCGCGTCTGACGCGGACGACACGGGCGGCGCGGTCGACGACGCCGAGGAACCGGCCGACGGCTGAGGTCATCGGTTGCCGGCTGAGGTCATCGGTTGCCGGCTGAGCTGACCTCGGGTTACGAGTCGCATTACGATGCCCACCCGAGTTCCACCCACGGACACAGATGATGCCGACTGGGGAACCCGACCACCACGAACCGCCGATCCGGGCGACGATCGTTCGGTACGACGACCACCCCGACGAGTGCACGCTTCATCCTGATGATCCCGACGAGGACAGGCAACTGACGGAGTGGATCACGGCCGAGGCCGGCTACTACTTCGCGATCGCGTCCTGCCGCTGACGGCGATGGCGGCTTGCGGCTCGCAGCACGCGGCCCGCGCCCACGGTCGGCGGCGGGTTCGGTGCGCGACCGACTCGACCACGACGTTGACCACCGCGCCGAACAGGACCGCGAGCGCGACGATCGACCGAGCGGTCTCGATGACGGACGTTGCGTCGCGTCGCACGGTCACCGGAAGCGTGCGACGGGTATCGCTTGGTGGGGCGTAGTCGAACGAACGCGGCGACTGTCGCCGGACGATGGGGTGTCCGACCGATAACGGAGCCGGCCGCGAGGCCGGTCGTACGCACCCGTCGTCCCACGTCGAGTCCCGCTGTCGACCGTCCGGACTCGCGGGCCGACGGGTCCTCTTCCACGCCGACGTGGTCGCGGCTCGGACGGAAACGTTACGCGGCGTCGACGGCGACGAACCCGTCGCTGCGAACGGTCATCTCGTAGCTCGCGTGGACGAACGAGACCGTCACCGGATTCTCGGCAGACGCGCTCGTACAGAGCTCGTTGAGCGACTCCGGATCGACCGTCTCGGCGAGGGCCGGAATCGCGTCCGGGTCGGCGTCGTCGGCGTCGCCCAGCGCCTCGACGACGCCGACCACGGGAGAGACGTCGCTCCAGTCGTATCGCCTGCTGACGAGGTGATCCTCGCTCATGGCGCCGACCGCTCGATCCAGTTAAACGGGCTCTTGGCTCGGCCTGTGTGCCGTTCCACGGTAGCGGCGATTGGGTGTCGGAAAAAATAGCTCTGTTGGAACCTACTGAAAAGGGCGTTCAGAAGGGGCGGATTGCTCTCGTCTCACCGCTGAATCTGTCTGTTTTCTCCCCGCGTTCTCTATGGGTCTTCTTCCGCTCTTGATGGCCGCGGTTCTTGCAGTCGTTCCGCCTGCTCTAGCCTGCTTCCCGACGTGATCCCCGCGCTCTAGCCTGCTTCCCGACGTGATCCCCGGAATCCGGGGTGCGCGCGTTAAGCGCCGTATAGCATAGGGGCCGTCCGGAGAACGCCGAGTCATGCGGAACGCGTGTTAGTGACGGGCGACACCGGCTTCATCGGCTCGACCCTCGCGAATCGGCTCGCGGCGGACAACGAGGTGACGGTGGTCGACAACGAGTATCTCGGCACCGAGGAGAACGCCGATTCCGGCGTCCGCTGTCTCCGGCGCGATGTCTCGGAGGACGACCTCCCGACCGATGTCGACGTCGTGTTCTACGAGGCCTCCAAGCTACACGCCGCGACGGGGTGGGAACCGACCGTCGACTTCGAGTCGGGGATCGAACGGGTGTGGGAGCCGTATCTGGTCGCTTGAGCGGTTGTCGCGGGTCCACTCCGGCGGAGCCCTGGACCAAGGTGTTTGATCTCTCGGACCCATCACTGCGTATGACCCTCCGTGTTCCGGACCAGCTCGAAGAGCAGTTCTGGAAGCGACATTCGAACCCCAAAAGCGGGTGGAGCCGAACCGCGTTGACGCCGGCTCTCCTGTACGCGGTCCATCACCGAAAGTGGCGACTCGCGGGCGCCGCCGTGTTCTTCGCCCTCGTCAACCCGGTCCTGTTCTCGCCGCCCGAGGACGATGACGCTTGGATGACCCGCGTGGTGTTGGCCGAACGGTGGTGGACGCGCGAGCGGGAGGAGGGCCTCCTCGATTGCGGCCATCCGAACGGTCTCAATCTGCTCAACGTCCCCGTATCGATCTACGCGTTCGTCGCCGCGTACCGCCGGAAACCCGTTCGGGCCGGGGTTGCGGGGGTGGTTTCGATGGGACTGAAATTCTGGTACGTCGTCGCACTGGTCCGACGGTACGACGCCGCCGAGATCCGAGACGACTGACCGTGCCGGTTCCGAAAACCGAACGCTAGGTCCGGCTGACTCAGACCCGCCGGACCGCGAAGCCGGCGTCCCGCCACCGGTCCAGGTCCAGTATGCCCGTCGCGTCCACCGCGTTCGGCACCGCCATCCGACCCGCCAGTTCGGCGGGGTCGAGGTCGGCGAACTCGTCGTGGTCGGTGACGACGACGAGCGCGTCGGCGTCCCGCGTCGCGTCGTCGAGGGCCTGCAGGTCGAGCGTCGCGTCCGCGACGTGCGGGTCGTGGACGGCGACGCTCACGGCGTCGGCCACGCCGCCGTCGGTGGCCGGCGCCGTCGCTTCCGGTCCGTGCTGGAGCTCCCTCGCGAGCGCGAGGCCCGGGCTCATCCGAGTATCGTCGACGTTTCCCTTGTAGGCCGCGCCGAGGACCGCGATCCGCGTCCCGCGCAGGTCGGGCACGAGCTCGCGGAGGAGCTCGACGACGAACCCGACCATCCCGTCGTTCACCCGCCGCGCGGTCGCGATCAGGTCGAGGCTGTCGGAGCCCTCGCCGAGGAACCACGGGTCGATCGGGAGGCAGTGGCCGCCGACGCCCGGCCCGGGCCGGAGGAGGTCCACCCGCGGGTGGCCGTTCGCCATCTCGATCGCCTCCCGCGAGTCGATCCCGTAGTCGTGGGCGAGCCGGGCGATCTCGTTCGCCAACCCGACGTTCACGTCCCGGAACGTGTTCTGAATGAGCTTGACGAACTCGGCGGTCGTCGGCCCGTCGGTCGCGCGGATCTCCCCGTCGACGAACGACTCGTACAGCGCCGCCGCCGACGACGTGGCCTCGGGGGTCAGCCCGCCGACGATCCGGTCGTTCGCCCGGAGCTCCGCGATGATGTTGCCGGGCAGCACCGTCTCCGGACAGTGGGCCAGTCCGAAGTCCTCCTCCGCGCTCAGTCCCGACTCCTCTAAGATCGGTCGCATCTGCGAGGCGGTCGCCCCCGGCGGGACCGTCGATTCGAGGATCACCGTGTCCCCCTCGCGGAGGACGGGACGGATCGCCCTCGACGCGGCCCGGACGTACTCTAGGTCCGCCCGCCGCTCGGCCTCGTCGAACGGGGTCGGGACGCAGACGAGGTGGTACTCCGCGGGCCGCACCTCGTCGGCGATCGTCAGGGTACCGTCGTCGAGCGCTCGCGCGACGAACTCGGAGAGGCCCGGTTCGTTCAGGCCGACGTCGCCGGCGCGGAGGGCCGCGACGAGGTCGCCGTCGACGTCGTAGCCGCGGACCTCGTGCCCGGAGTTGGCGAGCATCGCGGCGGTCGGCAGCCCGATGTACCCCAGCCCGTGAACGCAGACGGTGCTCACTGCGACACCTCCTTCGACCGGGCCTCGACTGGGAGCGCCCGCAGGATGCGCTCGGCGGCGGCGCCGTCGCCGAACGGGTTCTCCCAGTCGCTCGCCCCGAGCATCTCCCTGACGCTCCGCTCGATCCGCGCCGGGTCACAGGAGCTGAGCCGGTTCGCCCCCGCGTCGACGGTCTCGGGGCGCTCGGTGTTGTCCCGCATCGTCACGCAGGGGACGCCGAGGACGCAGGCCTCCTCTTGGACCCCGCCGGAGTCGGTCAGGATCAGGTCGGCCGACGACGCCGCTCGCAGGAAGTCGAGGTAGTCCAGCGGTTCGACCGCCCGGACGCGCGGCGGGAGGTCGATGTCGAACTCCTCGACGCGGCTCCGGGACCGGGGGTGCATCGGGTAGACCACGTCGGCGTCGTGGGCCTCGCCGGCGCGGTGGGCGCCAGCGAGGAGCCCCCTGAAGCGCTCCTCGTCGTCGACGTTCTCCGCTCTGTGGGCCGTCAGCAGGAAAAAGCGCGAGCCGTCGAGAACCAAGTCCGCGAGGACCGTGCTCTTCTCGCGGGCGATGTCGAGGTTCCGCCGTATCGCGTCGACCACGGTGTTCCCCGTGACGGTGATCCGGAAGTCCGAGATCCCCTCGCGGAGGAGGTGCCCCTTGCTGCGGTCGGTCGGCGGGAAGTGGTAGTCCGCGGCGTGGTCGGCGAGCACACGGTTCGTCTCCTCGGGCATCCCGCGGTCGAAGCTTCGGAGTCCCGCCTCGACGTGGCCCAGCTCGGTGTCCATCTTGCTGGCGGCGAGCGCGCCGGCGAGCACGCTGTTGGTGTCCCCCTGAACCAACACGACTTCGGGCGCGGTCTCGTCGAGGACGCGCTCGACCTCGACGAGCATCTCCGCGGTCTGTTTCCCGTGGGACCCGGAGCCGACGGCCAGGTCGTAGTCCGGGTCCGGCAGGTCGAGCTGGTCGAAGAACACCGAGTCGAGGTTGTCGGAGTAGTGCTGGCCGGTATGGACGATCGCGTACTCGATCCGCCGTCGCTCGCACGCCTGGATGACGGGAGCGAGCTTGATGATCTCGGGCCGCGTTCCGAGGACGAAGGCGATCTCGGTCATTCGGTCTTCCCCTCCGTGGGCCGGGCAACCTCACCGCCGTCCTGAAACACGGGGAGCCGCTGGCCGCTCCCCGCCTCTCGGTCGGCGTCCATCCCCGGCCCCGCCTCGGGATTCGGCCCCGCCGGTTCGGGGACGGACCGAACGAGACCGTCGTTCTCCGACACGTCGAACCACATCCCGAGAGTCAACAGGAGCCCGCCGATGGCCCCGACGGAAACCGACACCATGCCGCCGAGGAACGCGTCGACCGCCGCCGACGAGAGGGCGTAGATTCCCCCGAAGATCCCGGTGAACGTGACCGTCGCCCCCAGCGCGTAGCAGACGACCAACGGGTGGAACCGCCGGAGGACGTACGACCGTCCGATGCGTTCGAGGAAGTTCCGGGCCAGAAGCGCCGAGAGCCGCGGCACGAACGTCGCGTACCGGATGCTGCTCGTCTCGTCGCCGTACTCCGAGGGATGCGAGATGTCGGCGATCTCCTCCCGGTCGAGGTTGAGCGCGAACAGGAGGTGGTTGAGGAAGCCGTACTCGTCGTAGAGCCGCTCGAACCGGACCCGCCGGAGCCCGTCGTTCGAGATCGCCGTGAAGCCGTTCTGCGGGTCGGAGACCTCCCAGTACCCGCTGGAGGCGCGGGTCAGCAGGGTCAGGGCAACGTTCCCGAACAGCCGCCAGCGCGACATCCGCTCGCAGTCCCGTCGGGAGCTGAGGCGGTTCCCCTTCGCGTAGGTCACCTCGCCCGCGGCGACTGGGGCGACGATCCGCTCTAGGTGAGCCGGGTCCATCTGCCCGTCGCCGTCCATCACGGCGACGACGTCGACCCCGTCGTCGAGCGCGCGCGAGTAGCCGGTCTTGACCGCCGCCCCGGCGCCGCGGTTCCGGTCGTGCCGGAGCGTGACGACGCGCGGCGGGCCGGCGCCGCGCTCGGGCGACGGCTCGGCGGCCCGACCGTTGATCCGCCGGGCGCAGTCGCGGATCTCCTCCCAGGTCCCGTCGGTCGACGCGTCGTCGACCGCGTATATCCGGTCGACGTACCCGGGCATCGTCTCGATCACCCCGCCGACGTGGCCCGCCTCGTTGTACGCGGGGACGACGACCCCGACGCTCCGTCCGTCGTACATGTCAGCTCCTCCCCCCGTGTCGGGCCGCGGTCGGCCCGTCCGATCGGGTTGCGGTCAGTCCGCCCGATCGGGTTGCGGTCGGCCCGCCCGATCGGGTTACGGTCAGTCCGCCCCGTCGAGTCCGGAACTGTCGTCGGCGTCCGTCTGCGGCTCTGTCGTTGGATGCGATCATGAGTTGGGTGTGGGTGCCTCCGCGTTCGAGGCCCGATGCGACGCGGAGTGGCTGGCTGAACGCCCGTCGGAAGCGGGCTTCGTTATACACCGCATCACCCGGCCGTCCGGCGGACTCCGTGCTCATAGATCCACGTACCGGTCCTCCCAGTTCCGTCGCGCCTGAAGCGCCTCGAACCCCATCTCGGTCACCTGATAGAAGTTGGTCCGGCGGTCGATCTCCCCCTTCTCGACGTACCCCTTCTTGACCAGCGTGTCGAGGTTCGGATACAGTCTCCCGTGGGTGATCTCGTCCACCACCGTTTCGAGCTCGGCTTTGATCTCCTGCCCCGACGGGTCGGTCTCCCCCACGACCACGTAGAGGAGGTCCCGCTGAAAGCTGGTCAGTTCGAAGAGGGGGTCGGTCATGCCGCGACAGTGGGTCCCCCGGAGTTTCGTTATGTGTGCGTGAACGAGAGTATCGGGGAGTCCGTCCCGTCGCGCGCCGGTCGGCCCCCCGTTCGCTCCCCGATATGGACGTGATAACAAATTGAGTGAGGCGTCACGTGTCTGTCATCCGCCCGTCCCCGTCGAGAGAGGGGGCGAAAGTCGCCGTTCGATCACGAGACTACCCCATGAACTCGACGGAGGAACTCACGAAAGACGAGGTGTTCGAGGTACTGAGCAGTTCACGACGCCGGCAGATCCTGTATCACCTGCATCGGCGCGGGGGGCGCGCGGACCTCCGTTCCCTGGCCCGAGACACGGCGGCCGACGAGACGAACGGGACCGACGAGCCGGTCGACAGCGACGTCGTAAAGCGGTTCTACATCTCGCTGTACCAGACCCACGTCCCGAAGTTAGAACAGGTCGGGCTGGTGCGGTACGACGCCGACGAGAAGACCGTCACGCTCACCGACCGGGTCGAGGACGTCGCCCGCGTTCTGAACGAGGACGTCGATCCGGACCGCCAGTGGGCGCTCTACTACGGCGCGCTCGCGGTGGTCGGCGTCGCGATCGGCGTCGTCCAAGTTCTGAGCGCGGTCTCGGCCCTTCCGAGCCTCGTGTTCGCCGTGTCCGTCATGTCGCTGGCGACGTTCCAGTACTACGAGACGGCCGTCAAACGCGGGGAGTACACGTTTCTCGAACGGCTGGTGACCGACTGAGCGGTTCGGCGGGCGGGGAGGGTGGAGGGGCTGGACAGCGAGAAGGGAGACCGCGGTCAGTCCACGTACTGGACCCCGAGGATGGCGACGATTCCGGCGACGCACAGCAGCGTCCACCCGGCGGCCGGCACGGTCGCGAGGGCGCCGATCCCGAGCGTTCCGAGTCCGACGACGCCGACGACGGCGGCGGCGATCGCGGGCGCGAGCCGGTCCCGGTCCGGGGCCTGTTCCTCGCGTTCGTCCTCGTCGACGGAATCCATGTAAACCAACAGCTGGGACACCGAGTCCTGCAGTTCGATCGTCCCGCGGTTCTTGTCGTACTCGACGACTCCCATCGTGTCCATCTTCGGGAGGTGACACTGGTAGAGGCCGATGTACACCCGCTTCCGCTGGTTGGACGAGAGCTCCCTGACCGTGATGTCGTTCTCGTCGGCCGCGATGTGCTCGGCGACGTCGTTGAGTTCCGCGTACCCGTCGTGGGTGCGGAGGTACTGAATGATGCTGCGCCGGCGGCTGTTCTTCAGGAGATCGAATATCTCGCCCTTCTCGAGGGCCGATCCGTTCGACCGTGATGCCTTGCCGATCGCCTCTAAGTTCGATACGTCGTCGGTCGATGGCTTGGAATCGGACCCGAGCTGATCCTCGCTGAGTGACCCCGAATTTCCCGCTCTCATGAAGCTCTCCACACGGCACACTACCTTAGATATACTGATATTAACATTCTCTAACAATTCGAGAACGCCCCGAACCGACGAACAGAACACTCGGTTGCGAGCTTCGGCACCGGAGTTCGGTCCGGCTGTTTTCCGATTCAGCCATCGATCGATGCCGGCCTGAGGCGGTCGTCCGAGCGGTTCGCCTCGCCCGCGGCGAATCCCGAACCGCTCGGACGCGTTCGACGCGTGCGGTGCCGCGTCCGGAATCGACGGCTCGCCCGCGGCGAATCCCTCCGTTTCCTGACCGGTTCCGAGACCGCCGGCGCCGTTAGCAGACGTATACTATTCCGTCACTCCGGCGTGAGTGGTATAATGACATACCGTGTCGCGATAATCGGGACCGGCGAGGACCCCGAAACGCGGGATAGAGACGGGTTCGCGATGGCGTACCGCCACGCCGCCGGGTATCAGCGGCTCGACTCGTGTTCGCTCGTCGCCTGCGCGGACATCGTTCCGGAGAACGCCAAGGCGTTCGCCGAACACCACGGGGTCGACGCCGTCTACGAGGACCACGAGGTCATGCTGGAGGCGGTCGAGCCCGACATCGTGAGCGTCTGCGTGCCACCGGCGATCCACGCCGGCCTCGTCGTCGACAGCGCGTCCGCGCCGTCGGTCGACGCGGTCCACTGCGAGAAGCCCATGGCGACGGCGTGGGACGACTGCCGACGCATGGTGGAAGTCTGCGACCGCGAGGACGTGCAGCTGACGATCGACCACCAGCGCCGGCTGGCCGAGCCGGTCCTGCGGGCGAAGGGGCTGCTCGACGACGGGGAGATCGGCGAGCTCGAACGGCTGGAGTGGTCCGAGGTGAACCTCTTCGACGCCGGCTCCCACCTCTTCGACCTCTGTGACCTCTTCGTGGACGGCGCGCGCGCGGAGTGGGCGCTCGCGGCGATCGACTGCTCCCACGAGAACCGGTGGTTCGGCGCCCTCAACGAGACGCGGTCGATCGCGCAGTGGCGGTACGCGGACGGCACCGTCGGCGTCGCGTCGACGGCGGAGGACGGGGTGACCGGCGTCGACGCCTACCTCCGGCTCGTCGGTGAGGACGGGACGATCGAGATCCAAACCGACGACGGGACGGCGCTCCGGGTCCAGACCGACGGGGCGTGGCGGACCGTCGACACCGACGAGAACGTGTACGGTTCGGCGCCCGGAATCGCTCACGCGGCCCTCAGCAAAGTCACCGGGTTCCTGCCGGGGGTGACCTGGCCCGCGGACCCGCCGACCCACTACGAGAAGGCGATCGAACACCTCGTCGACGCGCTGTCGACCGAGACGGAGCCGGTCTTCTCCGGCCGACGCGTCCTCCGCGGCACCGAACTGGTGTTCGCGAGCTGGGAGTCCGCGCGGCGACGCGGCCGGGTCCACCTCCCACTGGAGTTAGAGGGGAATCCCCTCGAAGAGATGTACGAGGCCGAACAGCTCGGCGGGATGGACGACTGGCCCGACGACGGGTAATCCGACGCAGTCGACCGGTTCGCTGCGACTGCGGCTCGGCTTCGAAACGTCTCGGGCGTCGGGACAGTCACGCCGCGCCGAATATATCATAAACCAAATATTTATTGCGGGTAACGGGGGATTAACGGCCGCAATGGCACACAAGCTGGCACACAGGCTGCAGTCGACGGGGGGCGAACCCCCCGACACCGATCGGGACGAGTCCCAGTCGACCGGCGTCACGCGTCGGGGGTACGCCCGCCTCGGCGGGGCGGTGATCGCGACGATCGCGACGCTCACCGGTCGGACGAACGCGGTCGTCCCGGCGTCGGCGGACGACGCGGGGACCCTCGACCGCCGGATCTGGATACGCGGGTCGGGCTCCCCGTCCACGTACGAGGTGACCGTCGCCGGGGAGTTCGTCGCCGACGAGTCGACGGATCGAACCGCCGGTCACGTCTCCGGATCGACGGCGGAGGGGGCTGTCGCGAACGACGACCGCGGCTACCGGTTCCGCGGCGAGATCCGCGACGTGACCGTCGACGGCGACGCGGAGGTCTCGCTCGACGGGGAGCCGCTCGGTCGGTAACCGGGGCGCGCGGAGAGTCGGCTCCGATTCGGATACCGATCCCGATTCGGATACCGATCCCGATTCGGATACCGATCCCGATTCGGATACTGACCCCGACCGCGTCGGGTGGGACCGATCCCTCGGTATCCCATTTATAACTACCTCCGACCGACGGGTCCCTCGTCACATGTGGCCCTGGGAGCACGCGCTGTTCGCCTACGTGTGTTACTCGACGTACGTTCACGGCAGGTATCGGTCGCGACCCGGGGACGCCCCCGCGGTCGCGCTCGCGTTCGGCTCCGTGCTCCCGGACCTGATCGACAAGCCGCTCGCGTGGGAGTTCAACGTGTTCGGTACGGGGTACGCGGCGGCCCACTCGCTGTTCCTCGGCGTTCCGTCGGCGGTCGTCGTGTACGCGCTCGCCGAGCGCCGGCGCGCGGGAGCGGTCGGCGGCGCCTTCCTGATCGGGTACGTGCTCCACCTCGTCGGCGACGTGCTCCCGGCGTCGCTGTCGCGGGGACGAGTCGACCTCTCTCCGGTCCTGTGGCCGATCGCCGGCCGCGTCTCCCCGCCCGACCGCGGCTCCTTCATCGACGGCGTCTCCGGGCTGTTGACCGAGTACGTCGCGCAGCTCCTCACCCTCGAACTCACTCCGGTCATCGCGCTCCAGCTCGGCTCGGTCGTGTTCGGCGTTACGCTGTGGCTGGCCGACGGTCGTCCCGGTCTCGCGCTGATCACGGGGACGCTTCGGCGAGCGATCGAGCGACTTCGGGCCTGACGCAGTCGATCCGGTCGCGGTCAGTCGATCCGGTCGCGGTCAGTCGATCCGGTCGAGCGTCGCCCGCCCGCGGTAGACCACCGCTTCGGGGTCCGACGGGTGGTCGTCCTCGAACACGAGCCAGTCGGCCCCGGTCTCCCGCGAGGCCCGGAGCACCCGTTCGAGGTCGAGGATTCCTTCGCCCGGCGGAACCGACCGGAACGCCGGCGGGAAGCGACGCGTTCGCGTCACGTCGGCGACGTGGATCAGCGACAGTCGGTCCCCGAGCAGATCGAACACGTCGGCCGGGTCGTACCCGCCGGCGGTGGCCCACCCCACGTCGACCTCGAAGGTGAGTTCGTCGGTGCGGGACGCGAGCCGACCGAGCCCGGTCGTCCCCACGGTTCGGTCCGGCCCGCGGACCGTCAGGTCGACCGCCTCGGCCGCCCGCTCCCAGACGAAGCCCGGCGACGGGAGGGTCGCGGGGACGCCGAGCCCGAACCGGTCGAGAAGTGGGAGGAACGGGTCCTTGGAGGTGTGGTACGAGAGCCGGAGCCCGTGGCTGTCGAGCCGGTCCGCGAGGCCGTCGAGCCGCCTCGCGAGCGCGTCGACGTGGTCCGTCGTCCGGAAGTAGCCGGCGCCGAGGTGGGGGATGACGACGTGGTCACAGCCGACGCGGCGACAGCGGTCGGCGATCGACTCCAGGTCCCGCTCCAGCGCGCGCAGGTCGGCGTGCGCGGCCACGGGCTCGACGCCCGTCTCGTCGAGCGCCTCCCGGACCGCGTGCGGGTCCGCCTCGAGGAACGCGCCGGCGAACTCGACCCCCTCGAAGCCGGCGGTGGCCACCCGCCGGATCGTTTCCGGCAGGGGTTCGTCGATGTCCCGGAGCATGTGCAGCTGTATCGCCGAGCGCGGGCGCGACTTCGCCGCCCGTTCGGCCGATTCTGACCGGCTCATTGTCCGGTGTCCGGGCCGTCGGTCGGAAGTAATGAAGGGCCTATCCGGGTCGCATCGAACGATTCCCCCCGGCCGCCTCCCGGTAGACGCCGGTCAGCGTCTCGGCCGTTCTCGCCCAGCTCTGTGACCGGGCGCGCCGGTGGTTCGCGCGCCCGATCGGCCCGAGGTCCGGGTGGTCGTACGCCCGCCGCAGGGCCTCGGCGAGGCCGTCGCCGTCGCACGGGTCGTAGAGGAGTTCGTTTTCCGGCGGCACCATCTCCGGGAGACAGCCGATCGCGGGCGCGATCACCGGGCGGCCGTACGAGAGCCCGAGGTGCGCCGTCCCCGAGTTGAGAATCCGGCGGTACGGTAACGCGAGGGCGTCGGCGGCGTTCAGGAAGTACTGAATGCGCTCGTCCGGGACGAATTCGAGCCGCGTCTCGATCCGCGGGTCGCTCCGGGCGAGCGCCACGACCTGCGCCTCGGTCCGGTTGTCGTGCGGGTTCCCGACCAGCCACAGCTCCGCGTCGGGCGCGTCGAGGTCGGCGAACGCCTCGACGAGGTCCGGGACGCCCTTGTACTCGCGGATCAGCCCGAAGAAGAGGACCACGAAGGCGTCGTCGTCGATCCCGAGGTCGCGTCTGGCCGCCTCGCGAGACACGTCGTTCTCGTAGGCCGCCACGAAGCTCCCGTCGGGGACCACCGCCACCTCGTCGGTCTCCGGGACGCGGTACGCCGCGGCGATCGCGTCGGCCGCGGCGCCGCACTTGACCGTGATCGCGTCGGCGACGGCGAACACGCACTCGTTGACGAGCCGTTCCGTCCAGGGATACAGCCCCTCGTGGTGGCGCTCGTTGTGGACGGTCCGGACGACGCCGACGCCGAGCAGCGAGACGAGCGCCACGTCGACGAGCAACGCGACCGCCCGCAGGAACGAGACCAGCGCGTTCGCGGGGCCGAACCCCGTCCCGGTCGTCACGTAGTAGTCGTAGACCCAGTCGAGCTGCATCGCGTCGGCGTCCCGGTTCGCGAGGACCGCCCGCGTGAGGGGGAAGAACAGCGGGAGCGGCGGCGTCCGGACCTCGACGCCGGCCTCGCGGAGCGCGTCCGCGAGCAGCGTCATGTACGCGTTCTCCGGGTACCAGCTCCCGCTCATCAACAGCAGCGTGAGCCCGTCGCCGTCGGTCATCGGTACCGGGACCGGCTGAGTGGCTTCCCGGCGGGCGTTCCGCCGGTAGTGAACTGCGACGCGCGCCCGTCCGTCCATGGGTGTGTCACGACGTGTCGACCAGCGCCCTCGATCCGAATAAGTATAAACGGGATACCGGCGTTTGGGCCGGGAACGGCACGTCGCGACCCGTTCGCGTCCGGGCGTTACGAGCGGTATAACAATGCCTTCGTCGGCCGGAATCCGGGTATGAACCGTTCCAGCAAGGGCGCCGTGCGACTCGGGTCGACCGGGCACGGCAGTCGATGAAGGACCGCCTCCGAGAACTCGTCGAGCGCGCCGTCCCGTCGGGGTCCGTGGTTCAGCGAACCGTCAAAAGCGGAATCTGGGTGACGGCGACGAAGATGGCGGTCCGGCTGTCACAGCTCCTGATGCTCTTGGTCCTCGCGCGGCTGCTCGATCCGCGCGCCTTTGGCCTGATGGGGATCGCCCTGCTCGTCCTCTCCGGGATCAGGCGGTTCACCAACATCGGGATCAACGCGGCCCTCATCCAGGACGAGAAGGAGAACGTCGACGAGTACCTCAACACGACGTGGTCGCTGGAGGCCGCGCGCGGCGTCCTCATCTTCGGCGTGCTGGCCGTCGCGGCGCCGTACATCGCCGGGGTCTTCGACGAACCGAGCGCGACGAACCTCATCCGCGTGCTCGGCCTGAGCCCGCTGCTGTACGGGTTTCGCAACCCCGGAATCGTCTACTTTCAGAAGGACCTCTCCTTTCACAAGGACTTCGTCTTCAAGTCGAGCGGGTCGGTCGTGCAGTTCGCCGTCGGCGTCGGGTACGCGCTGTACTCCCCGACCGTCTGGGCGCTCGTGTTCGCGACCGTCGGTAAGTCCTTCTTCAAGTTTCTCCTCTCGTACGTCCTCCACGACTACCGCCCGCGACCGACCCTCGACACGGCGGTCGCGCGACGGCTCATCGACTACGGCAAGTGGATCACCGGCGCGTCGATCATCGGGTTCGTGTACAGCGAGGGCGACGACGCGTTCGTCGGGTGGTTCCTCACCGCGACGTCTCTGGGGTTCTACCAGTACGCGTACCGGATCGCGGACATGCCCGCGTCCGAGGCCGCCGGGATCATCTCGGAGATCACGTTCCCGGCGTACTCCCGGCTGCAGGGCGACCTCGACGAGCTCCGCGGCGCGCTGCTCCAGACGACACGGCTGACCGCGTTCATCACGTTTCCGCTGTCGTTCGGGATCGCCGTCGTGGCGCCGAGCTTCGTCCCCGCCGTCCTCGGCGACGAGTGGCGCCCGATGATCACGACGATGCAGATACTCGCGCTGTACGGGCTGTTACACGCGATCACGCGGAACTTCGGCGCCATCTGGAAGGCGCTCGACCGCCCGGACTACATCGTCAAGACCGGGCTGATCCGCGTGGCGTGTATCGCCGCGCTCATCTGGCCGGCGACGGCGAGGTGGGGGATCGAGGGGACCGCGCTGGTCGTCGTCGGGGTGTACGTCTTCCCGATGCTTCCGCTGGACGTCTACCTCTCGGCGCGGATGGTCAAAGCTCGACAGCGACAGCTGTACGCCGAGTACGCCTACCCGTTCGTCGCCGCCTCGGTCATGTTCGCCACTCTGTGGTACGTGGGGTTCGCGACGGACCTGACACCGCTCGTCGAGTTCCTCGTGTTGGTCCCGTCGGGCGCGGTCGTGTACTTCGCGGTCGCGTTCCTGCTCGAACGGCGGTTCGACTGGGGGATCGAGCGCAACCTGCGGGTGATCAGCGACGGGATCAGGGGGTGACGCTCGTCGCGGTGTCCTCGTCGGCCGTCGAGTCGTTCGTCGGATTCCCTCGATCCTTGAGGTCGGGGAGGAACCGCAGAGCGTCGGGAGAAATCGTCCGTTATCGACGTTCAGGGCGCCGGTTATCAGCTGTATAATAATAGCTCATTCAACGGTAGTGGGGTCAAATGAATTACAAGACCGTGGCGGACCTGAACGCGGACGCGCACCGCCTCGCGACGGACCTCCCGCAGGATATCGATCTGGTGGCCGGAATCCCCAGAAGCGGACTCTTGGCCGCGAACCTCCTGTGTCTCCACCTCGATGTTCCGATGACGGACATCGACGGGCTCTGCGACGGACGGCTGTTCGACACCGGGTCCAGATTCGAGCGCCGCGATTCCATCGACGAGTTCGATTCGGTCCTCGTCGTCGACGACTCCGTGTTGACCGGCGGGCAGATGACGGAGACTCGCGATCGGCTCGCGGAGCACGACTTCCCGTTCGATCTCTCGTTCGGTGCCATGTACATCTCTTCCGGGGGACACCGATACGTCGACTACTGGAGCGAAGTCGTCTCCGCGCCGCGCATCTTCGAGTGGAACATCCTCCATCACACGAGACTGACGGACTTCTGCGTGGATATCGACGGGGTCCTCTGTCGCGATCCGACGCCGGACGAAAACGACGACGGGCACACCTACCGCGAGTTTCTCAGGACCGTCGAACCGAACGTCGTCCCGAAGCAGCGTATCGGCTGGCTCGTGACTTCGAGACTGGAGACGTACCGTCCCGAGACCGAGCGGTGGTTAGCGGACAACGGTATCGAGTACGACACGCTCGTGATGATGGACCTGCCGGACATGGAGACTCGGCGGAAGCGGAGCAATCACGGTCAGTACAAGGCAGACGTGTACGACTCGGTCGATGCGGACCTCTTCATCGAAAGCGATCCGAAACAGGCGGCGGAAATCCGACGGCGGGCGAACCGACCGGTGTTCTGCTACGACACCAACGAGATGCTGAAGCCGTCGATCGGTGGGCGGTCACGCCGACGCATCACCGAGGGCGTGTCCAATCTGAAACGGGAATCGGTGTTGTTTCCGGCGAGAGCGGCCTATCAGCTCTCTTCTCGGTGTTACCACTGGATTTTGCGGTCGCACAAATCCAAAGAGAGGTAAACGCCATCCACCGTGCTCCGCCTCCGGTCGTCACCGGTCCCGAAGCACGGTCTCGCCCGGACCGACGGTCGCCCCGGTCGACAGCGTCACGCCGGCGTTGAGGGCGCTGTTGATCCCCGTCTTCACGTCGTCCCCGCAGACGACCCCGAACTTGCGGCGCTCGGTGCTCTCGCGCCGCCCCTTGACCGTCAAGTGGACCGGTTCGCCGTCGTGGCGGAGGTTCGCGACGGTCGTCCCGGCGCCGAGGTTGACGCCGCGGCCGAGAACGCTGTCCCCGAGGTAGGTGAGGTGCGGGACGTGCGAGCCCGCCATCACGACGCTGTTTTTCACCTCGACGGCGTGTCCGACATTCACGTCCGGGCCGAGGTACGTCGCCCCCCGAACGTACGCGTTCGGGCCGACGCGGGCGCCCGAGCTCACGTAGACCGGCCCCTCGATGACGGCTCCCGGTTCGATCGTGGCTCCCGGCTCGACGGTGACGCGCCCGCGGAGGTCGGCGTCGGCAGCGACGTCGCCGGCGCGTTCGCCGTCCGCTTCCGGGAGCTTCCACTCGTTCGCCGCGAGCAGCTCCCACGGGCGGCCCACGTCGAGCCAGCGGTCGAACGGGACCGCGGTCACGTCGAACGACTCGCAGGTCCGCTGGAGCACGTCCGTCAGCTCTAACTCTCCGCGGTCGCTCTCCTCGACGTCGAGCCACGGGAGCGCGGCCTCCGGGAAGACGTAGGCGCCGGCGTTCACGAGCTCCGACGGGGGGTCTTCGGGCTTCTCGACGACGCCGCGCACGCGGTCGCCGTCGGTCTCCAACACGCCGTACGCGGTGGGGTCGTCCACGCGGAACGAGCCGACCGCCGGCCCCGATTCGAACAGGTCCCGCAGCGAGTCGCCGTAGAGCACGTCGCCGTTCAGCACCGCGAACTGGCCGTCGTGAAGCGCGTCTTTGGCGGCCCGGACGGCGTCGGCGGTCCCGCGCTGCTCGGGCTGATCCACGAACTCGACGGGCACGGGCCAGTCCCGGTCCGCGAGGCGCTCTCGGACCGCCGCGGCCTCGTAGCCGACGACGACGACGACCCGCGACGCGCCGGCGGCTATCGCCCCGTCGATGCAGTGCCCGACGAGCGGCTCCCCGGCGACGGGGAGCATCGGTTTCGGGAGCCTGTCCGTCAGCGGGCGCATTCGAGTCCCCTCGCCGGCAGCGAGTACGACGGTTTGCACGGCCGAACCACGACCGGAGAGGGACAAAGGTATGCTCCGACTATATCGTACGTTCGCGGGGGAAACGCCCTCACGACGCCGCCCTCACGACGCCGCCCTCACGACGAGGTCATCTCGACCGCCGTCTCGACGAGGTCATCTCGACCGCCGTCTCGACGAGGTCATCTCGACCGCCGTCTCGACGAGGTCATCTCGACCGCCGTCTCGACGAGCGACCGCACCGTCGTGAGCAGCTCCGTCGCGGCCGCCGGCTCGCGGGTCTCGGCGGTCAGTCGGATCAGCGGCTGCGTCCCCGACGGCCGGATCAGAAACCAGCCGTCCGCGGTCTCGACCCGGACGCCGTCGAGCGCGGTGACCTCGTCGTACCGCTCGCGGGCGAGGTCGTCGACCGCGTTCATCACGTCCCCTTTGGCGTCCGTCTCGACCGTCGCGCGGCGGATGGGGTACCGGTCGATCCGCGCGAGCCGGTCCGAGATCGGCTCCGCCGCGGCGAGGGCGGCGAGTTTCACGCCGGCGAGCGGACCGTCGGGACAGAGGGTCTCGTCGGGGAAGATCCAGGCGCCGGAGGGTTCGCCGCCGAACGCGACGGCGGAGTCGCGGGCCCGCTCCGCCACGTACACGTCGCCGACGCGGGTGTGGACGACCTCCGCCCCGACCGCCTCCAAGGCGTCGTCGACCGCGAGACTCGTGTTGACCGGGGCGGCGACCCGGTCCCCGGAGCCGACCTCCTCGCGTCCGAAGAGCGCGAGCAGCAGGTCGCCGGGGACGAACTCGCCGTCGTCAGTCACGGCCATCATCCGGTCCGCGTCGCCGTCGTGTGCGATCCCGAGGTCGGCGTCGACGGCGGGGACCGTCGCCGCGAGCGTTGCGCACGTCTCCGCCGTCGGCTCGCTCGGGCGGGCGGGGAACCTGCCGTCCGGCTGCGCGTTGAGCGTCTCGACGTCGGCGCCGAGCTCGTACAGCGCCTCGGCCGTGACGCCGCCCGTGCCGTTCCCGACGTCGACGACGACAGACAGCGTCGAGAGGTCGGCGTCGCTCGCCGCCGCGTCGCGTCGCCCCGCCTCGACCAGCGCCTCGCGGTGGCGGGCGGTCGCGTCCTCCCACGTCCGGTGTGTCCCCTGCCCGTCCCACTCCGCGAGGTCGAAGTCGGCCTCGCGTATCCGCTCGGCGATCTCCTCCTGCCGTGCCGTCGAGAACGCCTGTCCCGAGGGCGTCCAGAGCTTGAGGCCGTTGTCCTCCGGGGGGTTGTGCGAGGCGGTCACCACGACGCCGGCGTCGGCCTCCCGGAGGGCGATCCCGCGGGCGACCGTCGGCGTCGCCGCCAGCCCGGCGTCGACGACGTCGGTCCCGGTCTCTTGCAGGCCGGCGACGAGCGCGTTCCGGAGGGTCCGTCCCGAGTCGCGCGCGTCCCGTCCCACGAGCGCTCGGTCGGCGTCGGTTCCGACGGCCCGACCGATGTCCAGCGCGACCGACGCGGTGATCGACTCGCCGACTCGGCCCCGGACCCCGCTCGTTCCGAACATGGGGAGCGATCGGTCCGAACGGATATGTAGCCGTCGACCGTTTTCGCCGGTTTCACCGCCGGTATCTCGGGAGTAACGGGGTGATATCCGGGCGGTCGTCCCGCCGAGACGGTTAGTCTGCGTATAGTAAGGCGTCGCGGGGCGGTCGTCTCCGAGGAGATGCGATTCGACCATCAAACGATCGACGATTCTCCCCCGTGTGGGCGCCTCTTCGTCTGTGAGCCCGTCGACCTCGTCGGCGACGGCCTGCCGGACCTCATCGTCGGCGGGATGGGGTCCGAGGACCTCCCGGTGTTGGGAGACCGGACAGTCCCGCTCGTGGGGCGGCTGTTCCGGCGGCTCGAAACCGACCTGTTCTGGTACGAGAACCCCGGGCACGGGAACCACGACGGCGACGCGGCGTGGACTCGCCACACGCTCTCGTCAGCGTCTGACCTCCACGCGCTCGGCGCGGCGCTCGGCGACGTGAACGGGAACGGGCGGCTCGACCTCATCGTCGGTCAGGGGTTCGGCGGGAGCGACGTGTACTGGTTCGAACAGCCGGTCGACCCCCGGAAGGCGTGGCCGAAACACCTGATCGCGGACGACTTCTCGAAGTACCACGACCTCGCGTTCGGCGACGTTGACAACGACGGGGAGCCCGAGGTCGTCGGCGCGTCACAAGAGAGCGAGACGGTCTTCTACTACGACGTCCCCGACGACCCGACGCGCTCGCCGTGGCCGAGCGACTGTCTCACGGTGATCGGCCGGCACACCAACGTCGAAGGGCTCGCGATCGCCGACCTCGACGGCGACGGCGACAACGAGCTCGTCGCGGGGACGGCGGTCTATCGGCGAGCCGACCGCGACTCGACCGCCGCGGCCCCCGAAGACGCGTCCGACCTGTCGGCCGAGTGGGCCCGAGAACACGTCGTCGCCGGCTGGGACTGGACGCGGGTCGCCGTCGGCGACGTGGACGACGACGGCGAGCCGGAGCTGGTGTTCGCGGAGGGCGACTCGCCGCTGCTCGGCGAACACATGGGCCGCGTCGGGTGGTTCGACCCCCCGGACTGGGACACGCACATCCTCCGTGACGACCTGTACTGTCCGCACACGGTCCAACTCGCCGACTTCGACGGCAACGGCTCGCTCGACGTCTACGTCGCGGAGATGGGGCTCGGGGAGAACGAGGAGACCGCCCAGCACGTCCTGTTCCGGAACGAGGGCGGGGGGAAGTTCAGGGAGACCGTCGTCGAGAGCGGGGTGCCGACCCACGAGGGGAAGGCGCTCGACGTCGACGGGAACGGTCGGCCCGACCTCATCGGGAAGTCGTTCGAACCGCACGCGCACGTCGACGTGTGGTACAACCGCCCGTAACATGCTCGGAACCACGACCCTCCGCGACCGGCTGCACCTCCGCAACCGACTGCCGAGCCGCTTGGGCAGCTCGATCGAGGCCGGCGGAGACGCCGAGGCCGGCGGAGACGCCGAGGCCGGCAGCGGTTCGGACGCCGGCGACGGTCGGGAAGCGGACCGACCGCTCGTCACCGCGGTCGTCACGACGTACAACCGGCCCTCGTACCTGCGCGACTGCGTCGAGAGCGTGCTCGAACAGACGTACGACCCGATCGAGCTGGTCGTCGTCGACGACTGCTCCGACGCCCCCGCGAGCGAGACGCTGGCGGGCGTCGACACCGACTCGCTGGCCGGGTATCGATGCGTCCGGCACCGGACGAACCGCGGCGTCAACGCCGCGCGGAACGCGGGCGTCGAGGCCGGGACGGGGGCGTACGTCGCCTTCCTCGACGACGACGACCGGTGGGTCCCGGAGAAGGTCGAGCGACAGGTGGACGCGTTCGAGGCGGCCGGCGAGAGCGTCGGCGTCGTCTACTCGGGGACGAAGGCGCTCCACGGGGACGGCGCCCGCGAGGAGCTGCCGCCGCGGATCGACGGCGACCTGACGAAGGCGCTGCTGTGTCGGAACGTGGTCGGGTCGATGTCCGTCGTGATGGTCCGGGGCGACCTCGCGGAGGCGGTTTCGTTCGACGAGGAGTTCGAGGCGTGGGCCGACATGGAGTGGCTCGTCCGAGTCTCCCAGCGGGCCGCGTTCGTCCGGCTTCCCGAGGCGCTCGTCGTCTACGAGTACACGTCGCACGGCCGACTGAGCGACGACTTCGAGAAGAAGCGCCGCGGCTACGACAGTTTCCTCGACCGGTTCGGCGAGGTCGCGGCGGCGTACGGCCGGCCCTTCCGCCGGAAGATGCGGGCGTGGGCCGCGTTCCGAGCCGGGTCGTCGGCGCTGTACACCGGCAACTACGGCGACGCCCGCCGGCTCCTGTTCACCGCGGTCGCGCGGTATCCGCTGGAGCCGCGGTTCCTCGCGTACCTGCTCGCCTCGCTGGGGGGTCGCCCCACGCACCTCCTGGCGCGGCGGGTCTCCGGGTCGGTCGGGTGACCGGGTCGTTCGGGTGGCCGGGGCGCTCGGGTGGCCGAATTCGGCTCGCCTCGGTGACGCTCCCGGCCGTTTAGCCGACGCCTACCTTTGGACCCCTGCGCGCAAGGGGTTCGCATGTCGTTCGATGACCGGGGGAACACACCGCTCGCCGGCCGGCTTCCCCTGGACCTTCTGGTCGTCACGCTCGTCTCGCTCGCGGTCGTCGCGCTCGCCGCGAGGAACGGGGGCGGTCTCGTTCGGATGCTGCTCGGCGGCGCGTTCGTCCTCTTCTGTCCGGGGTACGCGCTGGTCTCCGCGCTGTTTCCGCAGCGGACCGCGCGCGTCCCGGAGCGCCTCTCGACGATGGGGTTCCGCCGGGAGGAGACGATACCCCTCTCCCGGCTCGAACGGGTCGTGGCGTCGATCGCGGTCAGCGTCGTTCTCGTCCCCTTCATCGGGTTCCTCCTGCATTACACCAAGTGGGGGATACGCCCGACGACGATGGTTCCCGGCGTCGCCGTGACGACCGTCGCCCTCGCCGTGCTCGCGGCGGTTCGGCGGCTTCGCCTCCCGCCGGACGAGCGGTTCGCGGTCGCCTCGCTCGCGCTGGCCCGGCGGTTGGACGGGTGGGTGCGCGAGCCGGACCGTCCCGTCTACACCGCCCTCAACGCCTTCCTCGTCGTCGGTCTCGTCGTCGCCGCCGCCGGCGTCGGAATCGCCGCGGCCACGTCGACGAACGGCGAGCGGTACACCGAGCTGTCCGTCCTCGGAAGCGACCCGGACACCGGGACGGCGGTCGCGGACGAGTACCCGCGGGAACTCGCCCCCGGCGAGGAGGCGACGGTCCGCGTCGGGATCGAGAACCGGGAGGCGGGCGCGCGGACGTACACGGTGGTGACGCAGCTGCAGCGCTTGGACGACGCCGGCGGGGAGACGTGCGTCGTCGAGCGGTCGGAGGTCGACCGGTTCGACGCGCGGCTGCAACCGGGCGAATCGGCTGAGCGGACGCGGACGGTCGAGCCGACGATGGCGGGCGACGGACTCCGGATCGCCTACCTGCTGTACGTCGACGGACCGCCGGCGAACCCGACCGCCGAGAACGCGTACCGATCGGTGCATCTCTGGGTCGACGTGGGAGGACCGAGCGCGACGGGAGCGAACGCGTAGCTGGCCAACCGTCGTCGACGAGCGTGTGGTCGGCGGACGCGTGTCGACGGGCGTCCGGACGGAACCGACCTCACTCCAGCCGCTCGGAGACGAACTCCAGAAGGTCTTCGACCCGGTCGTCGCCGCGGTAGGCGACGGAACCCCGCCCGCGGTCGTATTCGATCAGGTCCGCGTCCGCCAACGTCGGCAGATGCGTGTGGCGCAGTTCGATCGATGCCCGACCGTTCCCGGAGTCGGTCGGTCGGCCGCGCGATTCGAGCGCCGCCGCGAGGTCGTCGATACCGACTGCGCGACCGTCGGTCGCGTGCAGGTGGCGGAGTATCGCCCGACGCTCGGGGTCGGCGACGGCTCGGAGCAGGGTCTCGGTCGAGGCGGTCTGGGTTTCTGAGTCCATTGGTCGTCTCCCCATGTTCGGTCGAAACGGTTGCTCGCAGGAACACGGAGACGAAACTGTACTCTCGTTGATGTATAATGGGGACCGTTCACTCCGATCATCACACCCTCTGTGGCGACGGTAGCCCGCGCCTACCCGGTTCGATCATCGCCGACGGCTTTCGGTTGTCACCGCTTAACAAAGGCTCGGCCGGATAACGGTCGCGCTATGCACGGCCCTTCCACCGACGCGGACGCGACGACGGGGGTTCCGGCCACCGGGGTGCGCCGATCGGCCGAGACGGACGGGGTGACCGGGCGATGACCGGCGTCACGGAGATCAGAAACGGCCGAGTCGTCACGTCCTCGGGGGTCGTCGAGGGCGGGCGCGTCGTGATCGGCGGCGACCGAATCGTCCGGGTCGATCGGGGGGCCGCGAGGGACACTCGGGGGTCCGCGGGGGACGCCCGGGGGTCGACGACCGTCGACGCCGACGGCCGGGTCGTGATGCCCGGGATCGTCGACCTCCACGGCGACGACATCGAGCACCACCGCGCCCCGCGGGCGGGCGCCAGCGTCGACGCCCGAACTGCCCTCACCGCGGCCGACCGCGCGAACCTGCTCAACGGGGTCACGACCAAGTTCCACGCGGTCGCGTTCGAGGAGTCGCCGGCCGACGGTCGAACGCTCGAAACCGCCGAGGAGGTCGCCGTCGAGATCGGACGCGAGGGGTACACCCTCGGCGACAACCGGCTGCACGCCAGGTGCGAGCTGGCCGACGCGAGCGCCGACGCCGTCGAGGGCGTCGTCGACCGGGTCGGGATCGACCTCCTCTCGGTGATGCACCACGCCCCCGGCGACGGGCAGTACGACGACGAGGCGTTCGAACGGCACTACGTCGAGGACCGGAACTGGCCGGCGGAGTCGGTCGACGACGTCATCGAGACCCGACGATCGCTGGACCGATCTGACCGCGACGACCGCATCCGCCGGATCGCCGACCTCGCGCGCCGCGCCGACGTGCCGCTGGCGTCCCACGACGACGAGTCGGCGCGCGACGTGGAGCGGATGGCGGCCCACGGCACCGACATCAGCGAGTACCCGCTCACTCGGGAGGCCGCGCGGCGCGCGACCGACCTCGGGCTCGCCACCGTGATGGGCGCCCCGAACCTGGTCCGCGGCGGGAGCCTCTGGGACAACCTCGGCGCGCGCGCCGCGGTCGACGACGGACTGGTCGACGTGCTGTGTGCCGACTACCACCCGCAGTCGCTGCTCGCGGCCCCGTTCGTCGACACCGGCGAACCGCTGTCGACGCGCGTGAACCGCGTCACCCGCAACCCCGCGGCCGCCGCCGGACTCGACGACAGGGGCCGGATCGCGGAGGGCGCACGCGCGGACCTGATCGTGGTCGACCCGAACGGGACGCCGACCGTCGACCGCGTGTTCGTCGCCGGCGCGGAGGCCCTCCGGGCCGACCGCACCGCGACGGCCGACCGCCGGGCGCCGCCGGCCGGGTCGTGATGCCCGGGATCGTCGGCCGGCGACGACCGACGAGCGCGTCCGGCGCCGACGCTCTCTGTCTCGGAACTGGACGAAAGCACCGAACCGCGAGCCGGAGACGAGACGTGAGTACCGAAACGTGAGGACCGGTACCACAGCGGAGGCGGGTCGTCCGGGGTCATGGACGTTCACGTCCGACTGCGGTACGACTCCCGATTGGCGTCCGGGCGACTTTGCTATATGACATCTAAAACCGATATGGTCCACTTATCACACGGCGGATGAAAATCACCCGATCCGACGCGTTGTCGGCCGATCCGATCGGGACCCCGTTCCCGCACGTCGGTTTCCGATAAGGGACGGTTCGAGGAGCCGCCCCCGGTGATCTCCGGCGATCGGAAGAACAGATCGACACCGTTTATAAAGGCGAGTCGCTAGATCGGCCGAGGCATACATCTCATGACTTCTTCCGACGCGGAACGCCGACACACGCCGGTCCCGGCCGCCGGGTCACCGATTACTCGAATTCCGATGGAGGCCGAGACCTCCGCGACCGTCGCAGTCGTGCGAGCCGTCGCCGAGGCCGAGGGCACGTCCCCGGGCGACCTCCCCCTGTTGAGCGACGTGATCGACCCCGAGGCGTTCGACGCCCTGTTCGACGACGACCGCGTCGGCCGGTCCGGCGTCCGCTTCTCGTTCGACTACTGCGGCTACGTCGTCACGGCCACCGACGACGCGGTGACGCTGGACGTTCGGTGACGCTGGACGTTCGGTGACGGTCGCGTAGCGCCGCTCGCCCGTTCGAGGGACCGCCGTTCCGCGGGTTACCCGTCTCCCCCACCCGATCAGTAGGGGGCTCGCCACCCGATCAGTAGGACGGTCTTAACGGGTTCTGACGGTCCCGCGGTGAACCCGCTCCGAGGCGCGCCGGACGAAAGGTTCCGCATTACAATCAGTACCGGCGCCGCAGGCAGGGCATGGTCCGACCTTATTTCGGAGCCCGGTACCGTAGTCGGGCAGCCGTTCGCACCGCGGACGCCGATCGCTCGCGGACGACTCGGGGGATCGCGTCGCGCTCATGAGCTCGTTCGATCAGGCGGTCGTCCTCGCGGCGGGCGAGGGGAGCCGCATCCGGCCGCTGACCCGGTACCAGCCGAAGCCGATGCTCCGCGTCGCGGGCCGGCCGATACTCGAGTACCCGCTCGACGCCCTCGCGGCGTTCGGCGTCGAGGAGGTCGCGATGGTCGTCGGCCACGCGAAGACGCGGATTCAGAACCACTTCGGCGACGACTACCGCGGCCTCGACCTCACGTATCTCACCCAGCAGAGCCAACTGGGGAGCGGTCACGCCCTTCAGGTCGCCGCCGGCCACGTCGGCGGCGACTTCCTCGTCGTAAACGGGGACAACGTCATCGACGAGACGATGGTCCGCGGGACCGCGGAGCGGTACGCGGCGACGGATGCGACCGCCGCGCTGGCCGTGGCCTCGGCGACGGACGCGACCGAGTACGGCACGGTCGGCGTCCGCGACGGCCTCGTCGACCGGGTCGACGAGGGAGACGCCGCCGAGTCCGGGCGAGTCAACACCGGCGTGTACGCGTTCGACGAGTCGATCTTCGACGCGCTCGACCGGACCGGGTTCGAGAGCGGCGAGCGCCCCCTCACCGGGGCGATCGCCGAGCTGGAGGGACCGGTCGTCGCCGCCGCCCCGAACGGCGTCTGGTTCGACTCCTCGTACCCGTGGGACTTACTGGAGACCAACGAGACGCTGCTGTACGCCCATCCGGAACTCGTCGCCGCGGATCAGCCCGTGGACGACTCCGCGCGGGTCCACGAGTCGGCGGTGATCGGCGACCACGTCCTCGTCGGCCCCGACTGCAAGGTCTCGGCCGGCGCGGTCGTCCGGAGCGGGACGTGCCTTCACGCGAGCACGACCGTCGGCGAGAACGCCGTCTTGGAGGGCTCGATCGTCGGTCCGGACGCCCGGATCGGCGCGGGCGCGGTCCTGCGGGACACGATCGTCGGCGGCGGCGCGACGATCGGCGACGGGACGGTCTCGCCCGGCCGGTCGGCAACGCTCGTGTTGGACGGCGTCGAGTACACCGACCGCCGGCTCGGCGGTATCGTCGCGGACCGCGCGGCGGTCGGGGCGAACGTCACGGTCACGCCCGGCTGTCGGGTCGGCCCCCGCTCGACGGTCGGCTCCGGCGTCGCGCTCAAACACGACGTTCCCGAGGGCGCGGAGGTGATGGGCTGATGTGCGGCATCACCGCCCGCGTCGGGACCGGCGAGGCGGTCGGCGAGCTCCTCTCGGGGCTCCGCAACCTCGAATACCGCGGCTACGACTCCGCCGGGGTCGCCACCGTCACGCCGGACGGGCTCGACGTGATCAAGCGCTCCGGCGAGATAGACGCGCTGTGCGAGGCGGTCGAGGCGACCGCGGTGCGCGGCGCGACCGGGATCGGTCACACCCGGTGGTCGACCCACGGGCCGCCGACGGACGCGAACGCCCACCCCCACACCGACTGTCTGGGGCAGGTCGCGGTCGTCCACAACGGGATCATCGACAACTACACCGAGCTCAGAGACGAGCTCTCGACCCACGAGTTCACGAGCGACACGGACACCGAGGTCGTGCCGCACCTGATCGAGGAGCTCCTCTCGGCCGGCTACACCCCCGAGCAGGCGTTCCGGCGCGCGGTCGACAGGATCTCCGGGAGCTACGCGATCGCCGCGGTCTTCGAGGGGAGCGACGCCGTGTACGGCACCCGGTCCGGCTCCCCGCTGGTGCTCGGCCGGTCCGGCCACAGCTGCTACCTCGCGAGCGACGTGCCCGCCTTCCTGGAGTACACCGACGAGGTCGTCTATCTGGAGGACGGCGACATCGTCGACATGGACCCGGACGGGTACGAGATCACCGACACCGACGGCGTCGCCGTCGAACGCGCGGTGGAGACGGTCGACTGGGACCCCGACGACGCGGGGAAGGGCGGCTACAACCACTACATGCTCAAGGAGATCTACGAGCAGCCCACCGCGCTCCGGCAGTCGATCCGGGGGCGGAGCGACCCGCTGGCGGGGCGCGCCGAACTGGAGGAGCTCGCGGACGGCGCCTTCGAGGGGATCGAGTCGGTCCACCTCGTCGCGATGGGCACGTCGTACCACGCGGCGCTGTACGCGCAGGCGCTGCTCGCCAACCGGGGAATTCCCGCGCAGGCGTTCCTCTCCGGCGAGTACGGGTCGAGCCCGCCGCCGACCGACGACCGGACGCTCGTGATCGCGGTCACCCAGAGCGGGGAAACCGCCGACACGCTGTCGGCCGTCCGGAGCGTTCAGGGGACCGGCGTTCGCACGCTCTCGGTGACGAACGTCGTCGGATCGACGATCACCCGCGAGTGCAAGGACACCGTCTACATCCGCGCCGGCCCGGAGATCGGCGTGGCGGCGACCAAGTCGTTCTCCTCGCAGGTGGCGACGCTGGTCCTGTTGAGCGAGCGGCTGAGCCACGACATCGTGGGCGGGACCCCGCGGGCGACCGCGGAGCTGCTGGAGGCGCTGTCGGTGCTGCCGGACGACGTCCAGCGCATCCTCGACGAGTCGACGGCGGAGACCGTCGCCGCCGAGTACCACGACAGCGACTCGTACTTCTTCATCGGCCGGGGCGTCGGGCACCCGGTGGCGATGGAGGGGGCGCTGAAGTTCAAGGAGATCACCTACGACCACGCCGAGGGGTTCTCGGCGGCGGAGCTCAAGCACGGGCCGCTGGCGCTCGTCACCGAGAACACGCCGGTGTTCGCGGTGTTCGCCGGACGGGACGACACCAAGACGCTCCACAACGTCAAGGAGATCCGCGCCCGCGGCGCGCCGGTGGTCGCGGTGGCCGCCGAGGGGACCGACCGGATCGAGGAGTACGCCGACCACGTCCTCGAAATTCCGGACACGCACCCCGACGTGGCGGGCGTTCTCGCGAACGTCCAGCTCCAGCTCGTCTCGTACCTCGCCGCGGACGAGCTCTCGCGGCCGATCGACAAGCCGCGGAACCTCGCGAAGAGCGTCACCGTCGAGTGACGCGGCCCGCGGTATTCAGTTGACGTCGACGATCTCCACGTCGAACGTCAGCGTTTCGCCGGCGAGGCGAGGGTTGAAGTCCACCCGGACGACCTCCTCGTCGACGTGGACGACCTCGCCCTGGCTGCCGTTCTGGGCCTCGAGGTAGGTGCCCTCCTCGGGCGTCTGGCCGCCGAGCATCTCCCGGAGTTCCTCGGTTTCGAACTCCTGAATCTGTTCGTCGCTGGGCTCGCCGTAGGCCTTCTCCGGCGGGATAGTCAGGGTCTCCGTCTCCCCGGCCTCCAGCCCGATCAGCCCCTCCTCCATCCCCTCGATGACCTGTTCGTCGCCGATTTTGACCGTCAGCGGCGCGTACTCCCGGTCGGGCTGGGCCTCGGCGAGGCCGGTCTCCTCGGCGACGGACTTCCGGGAGGTGTCGAACACCGTTTCGTCGTCGAGTCGGCCAGTATACTCCAGCGTCACAGAATCGCCAGTAGCTATCGACATACGAACACGAGACGTGCCACACGGAAAGTCTGTTGCATCGAGAGACGTCATCGCCGCCGCGTCAGGTGTTTGATCGCTCAGATCGATGATCCGACATCTCACCGGACACCTCTGCGGGCGATCCCGATGGACCGGACGACCCCGATGGACCGGACGACCCCGATAGATCGGACGGCCCGGCGGGAGGAGCGGACTCGGACCGCGCCGCCGACGCCCCCGGCGGGCTCGTCACCCGCCGCCGGCTCCTCCTCGGGGTCGCGGGCGGCGTCGGCCTCCTCGGCTGGGTGTACCGCGCCTCGGACCGGACCCGCGCGGTCGGTCACGGGGGGATCGCCGACTCGGCGAGCGCGCCGGCCGGCTACGCGGACGTCGATGTCACCGATCTGGTCGCGGACCACTACTCGTACGTCCAGCCGGAGGAGGGATGTCTGCCGCGGGCGGTCGACCGGATCGGCGTCGAGTGAATCGGTCGTGGGAACCGACTCCGGCGGTCTTCGTCGCTTCGCTTCCGGACCTCCTTCGCTCACGGTTCCCGATCAAAACGGACGGCCCGTCGCCCCGAAGCCGTCGGTGTCGAACGGACCGACCGTCGAAACCGCCGCCGCGCCGGCCGCGTTCCCGATCCTCGCCAACTCCCCGAGCTCCGAGACGCCGCTTTGCCGCGCGGCGAGGACCGCCCCGGCGAACGCGTCGCCGGCGCCGGCCGTGGTCGCGACCGCGGCCGCCGGCGGAGTCGCAGTCGCCCGCTCGGCGATCTCACCGTCGTCCACGGTTACCGCGGTCGTCTCCGCCGCGCCGTCCGTGACGAACGCCGTCGTCGCGTCGTCCGACGGAAGCAGTTCGAGCAGCCCCGCCGGCGTGCGATCGACGCCTGCCACCGCGAGGTCGTCCGTCCCGGCGAAGATCAGGTCGCAGTGGCGAAGCACGTCCCGCAGCGCCCGCCGATAGGCGTCGGGGGCGGACCACTGGCTCTCGCGTCCGTTCAGGTCGAACGAGACGCGGGTGCCGCCCGCCGCGGCCGCCTCGGCGAGCCGTCGCACCGCAGTCCGGTTCACTTCGGCCGGTAGCGTGACGCCCTCCAGGTGGACCCACTCGGAGGAGGCCGCGAGCGTCGCCGGATCGGCGGGCGGGGTGAAGCCGTAACAGCTCCCCGCGATCCAGGCGTTCCAGCGCTCCCCGTCCTCCGTCGGGACGTACAGCGTGAGCGGTGACGTCGCGTCGACCCGGGTCACGTGCGTCGTGTCGACCGGACTCTCCGCGAGGCGCCGGGCGGCCAGATCCCCCATGGCGTCGGTCCCGACGTTCGTTACGAGGCCGGTCTCGCCTCCGAGCGAGGCCGCCCACCGTGCGACGTTCGCCGCCGTCCCGCCGACGTGCCACTCGAACCGACTCCCGGGCGCCATGGTCGTCCCGTCCGCGGGATAGAGGTCGATCGTCGTGTCGCCGACGACCAACACGTCCCGTTTGCCGTCGCTCATCGCCCCGATTCCGCTCGCTTGCCGGGGTCGCGTTCCCGACGAGCGTCGCCGTCCGTGTCGATCACCGGTTCCGACTGCCGTAATTCATCCATGTGGTCCCCGTCGTCCGGCGCGTACTCGCGGCACGTACCTGTGTCTTTTCACCAGACGACGTCGTCTCCGACGCCGATCGGTCCCGAGTCGACTTGACCTCTTCCGAACACGACGCGACCTTCCAGCAGCTTAATACCGCTAGCCGGCGAAGGTGACCGTGGGACTCCGGTCGCAAAAACCGCAAACCAGCTTGTGTGCCAGCACCTGTGTTTTGCAACGTCCGGGTCCCGCTTTTGGACGCCGAGCGACCGCCCCGTGGTTCGCCGCGATCGGTTGGGCGACTCGGACCTCGGCGATCACTCGCTTCGCCCCCGAAAGGCACCGCCTACTAAACCCGTGGTCGGGCCAACCGGGAGCCATCATGGACGCACAGCGCGTGCTCGTTACGGGAGGCGGCGGATTCATCGGCGGCGCGCTCGTCGACTCGCTCCGCGGTGACGCCGAGGTCAGCGTCCTCGACGTGGCGCCGGCGCCCGACGTGCCGGACGACGTTCTGGCGATCGAAGGCGACATCCGAGACCGGGAGGTCCTCGACGAGGCGGTCGCCGGGGTCGACGTGGTGTTCCACCAAGCCGCCCTCGTGAGCGTCGCCGACTCGGTGGAGCGCCCGCTGGAGAGCCACTCCGTCAACGCGACCGGCACGCTGCGCGTGCTGGAGGCCGCCCGGAGGCACGACGCGCGCGTCGTCTTGGCGTCGAGCGCCGCGATCTACGGCGACCCCGAGGGCGTCCCCGTCCCGGAGACGGCGACGTTCGCGCCCGCTTCGCCGTACGGGCTCCAGAAGCTCGCGGCCGACCACTACGCCCGCCTGTACCACGAGCTGTACGGCGTGGAGACGGTCTCGCTCCGGTACTTCAACGTGTACGGCCCCGGCCAGACCGGCGGCGACTACGCCGGAGTCATCGACGCGTTCCTCAAACAGGCGCGCAACGGCGACCCCCTGACGGTCCACGGGGACGGCGAGCAGACCCGCGACTTCGTCCACGTCGACGACGTGGTCCGGGCGAACCGCCTCGCGGCCGAGACCGACGCGGTGGGGTCCGGGTACAACGTCGGCACGGGCGAGTCGGTGACGATCACCGAACTCGCCGAGCGCGTGCGGGGGGCCGTCGGGAGCGACTCGGCGATCGTCCACACCGACGCCCGCGAGGGCGACGTCCGACACAGCAAGGCGGACATCTCGCGGGCGCGCGACCGGCTCGGCTACGAGCCGACCGTCGACCTCGCGGCGGGGCTCGACACGCTCACTCGAGGAGAGTAGGGCGGCGCCCGCGCCGGCTTAGCGACTCCGTAACAATACCCCCGAGCGCGGTACGCCGGGACAGTGACACGCCGCGTCCGATCGGGACGGGCGATCGCCCCGACCATGAATCTACGCCTCGCTCCGCTCCGCCGCCGACCGACGGATAAGCCGACCGACAATCCGACCGATCGTCTGGTCGGTCGAGGACAGCCCACCGAACGACGCCCGATCCGACGATCCTCACCGACCCGACGATCCTCACCGACCCGACGATCCTCACCGACCCGACGATCCTCACCGACCCGACGATCCTCACCGACCCGACGATCCTCACCGACCCGATAACGGATGACGGACGATTCCCCACGCGTCGTCGTCGTCTCCCAGCACTACCCGCCCGACCGGTCCGGCAACGCCTCGCGGGTGAGCGACACCTGTTCGCACCTCGCCGAGGGCGACTGGGGCGTCACGGTAGTCGCCCCGCCGCCGGCGTTCCCCCACGGCCAGTTCGACCGATCTTGGAAGCGCGAGACGACGGAGACGGTCGACGGCGTCACCGCCCACCGGCTCTGGTCGTGGCAGCCGGCCTCGGAGGACCCCGGCTTCCTCGCTCGGATGGCCTACTACCTCCTGTTCCCGCTGCACGCGCTCTGCTGGGTGCTGGTCCACCGCCGCGAGTACGACGCGATCGTCACCTCTTCCCCGCCGATCTTCACGGGGCTGGCCGGGCTCCCGTTCGGCCTGCTGACGGACACGCCGTGGATCGTCGACGTCCGCGACCTCTGGATCGACGCCGCCGTCGGGCTCGGATTCATCGACGAGGGAGGCGCGATCGAGCGCGCGAGCCGGTGGTACGAGGGGTTCGTCCTCCGGACCGCGGACCGCGTCACCGTCACGACCCGGGTGCTCGGCGAGGACCTCGTCGACCGGTACGGTCTCGACGAGGGGACCGTCCGCCACCTGCCGAACGGGGTCGACACCGAGACGTTTCGGCCGTCGGACGCGGACCGGGAGGCGACGACCGACGCGGACCGGGAGGCGACGACCGACGCGGACCGGGAGCCGACGATCGTCTACGCCGGCAACGTCGGCCACGCGCAGGATCTCGCCGCCTGCGTCCGCGCCATGTCGTCGGTCGCGTCGCCGGACGCGACGCTCCGGATCATCGGCGACGGCGACACGCGAGACCAGCTGGAGCGGCTTGTCGCCGAGGAGGGGCTCGGCGACCGCGTCGAGTTCGTCGGGCTCGTACCGCGGGAGACGATTCCGGAGCTCCTCGACGGCGCGATGATCGGCGTCGCCCCGCTGAAACGCGACGACACGCTGGAGTACGCGGTGCCGACGAAGGCGTACGAGTACATGGCCTGCGAGCTCCCGGTCGTCGCCACCGGCGTCGGGGAGATCGAGGCGCTGATCGACGAGTCCGGCGGAGGCCTGTTTGTCGACAACGACGCGGACCGACTCGCGACCGCCTTCGACGATCTCCTGTCGGACGCGGAGCGACGGGACGCGCTCGGCGCGAGCGGGCGGACGCACATGGTCGAGCGCTACGACCGCGGGGTCGTCGCTCGCGAGCTCGGCCGGGTCCTCGACGAGGTGGCCGGGCGATGAGCGACCCGTTCCGAACGCCCGCGGAGCGACGCGAGACCGGAGGGGAGGCGCCGGCGAAGTCGGAGGAAACGCGCGGCGGAGCGGAACGAAACCGCGGCGGCTCGGACGACGGACGAGGGCTGCTCCGGCGCCCCGGGGACTGGTCGGTCGCGGCCCACACGATCTCCAACATGAAGCCGGTGCAGCTCGCCGGCATCCTCGAACGCCGGCTCCGGCACGCCGTCGTCCCGCGGCTCCCGATCGACTTCGACGAGCGGTACGACCGACGCGTCCCGGACGACCTCTCGGTCTCGCCCGCCCCGATCCGCGCCAACCTCGATCGGCTCCGGGAGAGCCTCTCCGAGACCGAGCGCGCCGACTACCGCTCGGCTGCCGACGAGGCGGCCGACGGCCGGTACACGTTCCTCGACCGGACGATCGACTTCGGCGACCGCATCGACTGGGAGCGCGAGGAGATCGACGAGCAGCCGATCTTCTGGCGGCTGAAGCTCGCCTCGTTCGAGGGGTTCGAGCGGCTCGTGCTCGGTCACGAGTCGTCGTCCGGGCTCGACGACGTCCGGTCGCGGCTCGAAGCGCAGGCGTACGACTGGGACGCGTCGAACCCGATCGGCGAGGAGGCGTACCTGCGCCGGTCGTGGACCCCGCACTCGGTGTCGCTTCGAATACTCGGCTGGTCCCGCTACGTCGCGTGGTGTGACGGCGACGAGGAGGCCGAGGTCCCCGACCGGCTGGTGCGGATGACCTACCGGAACGCGCTGTTCCTCGCGAACCACGTCGAACGCGAGATCGGGGGGAACCACCTGATCGAGAACGCCGCGGCGCTGATCGCGGCGGGCGTGCTCTTCCGGGACCACGACACCGGGTGGGTGCGGTCGGGGCGGAACCTGCTCAAGCGCGCCGGCAGCGAGCAGTTCCTCGCCGACGGCGGGCACTTCGAGCGGAGCCCGATGTACCACGTCACGGTCCTCCGGCGGTACGCGACCGCGACCGACCTCCTGTCGGCGGTCGGGCTCCCGACGATCGCGGTCGGGACGGTCGCCGAACACGCCATGGGCTTTCTCTCGTCGCTCGTCGAGCCCTCGGGGGAGATCCCCCTGCTGAACGACTCGGTCCGCGGGGAGGCGATCCGCGCGGCCTCCTGTCTGGCGTACTGTCGTGTCTGCTCGCTGACGCCGACGGTTCGGTCGCGGCGCCACCCCGAGGGCTCCGGCTACCGGACGCTCTCGGCGGGCGACGGGACCCTCCTCTTCGACGTCGGCGACGTGGGGCCGCCGCACCTCCCGGCGCACTCGCACAACGATCAGCTCGGCGTCCTGTTGTGGATCGGCGGTCGACAGGTGCTCGCCGACACCGGCGTGTACGACTACGGGGCGAACGCGCGCCGGCAATACGCACGCAGCGCGGCGGCCCACAACACCGCGCAGTACGACGGGCTCGAACCGATCCGGACCGGCGGCAGCTACATGCTGGGCAAGCGCACGAGCGTCACGGTCGAGGTCGACGAGGGCGACCGGATCGCCGCCAGCCACGCCCGGAACTCGTTCCGCGGTCCCTCGTACGAACACCGGCGATCGGTGGCGACGAGGGCGACGGCGTCGGGGAAAGGTTCGGGGACGGCATCGAGGAGAGGTTCGGGGACGGCGTCGGGGAAAGGTTCGGGGTCGCCGTCGGGCTGGCGGATCATCGACCGGGTCACCGGCGCCCCGGACGCGACGTACACCGTCCGCTACCACTTCCACCCGGACGTCGACGTGTGCGGGTCGCCCGTGACGCCCCCCGACGCGGCGTCGGACGCCGATCCGGACCCCGCGAGCGAACCTCGGTCCGGGACGGACGGGCTCGCGATCCGCGCCGACGGGGAGCGGCTCGCGTCGATCCGGTTCCCCGGCACTGAGCGCGTGCGACTCACGGAATCCCCGTACTTCCCCGAGTACGGCCGGGAGCGGCTCCGTTCGATGATCGCGGTCACGAAGCCGACGGGCGAGGAGGTGCGGACGCTCCTGTCGGTGGACTCGGACGGCGGGTAGTCGAACCGGGAGGGAGAGGCCCCGTCGAAAGCCTCAGCCGGCGTTCACGGGTCTTCGCCGTCGCCGTCGTCCGCCAGCCGCCCGAGCGTCTCCCGGGCGTTCTCGACGGCCGCCTCCTTCTTCGCCGGGTACGCCTCGACCTTCGCCCGGACGGTGATCCCGGGGCCGAGGCGGACCTCACCGCGGAACGCGGCCTGCTTGTCGACGCGGAGGAACAGCGCGCAGTTGTCGTCGACCCGCTGGTCCAACTCGTCGATCACGCGGTCGACCTCGTCGAGCCCGGAGAGCCGGTCGAGGACGTGGCGCATCCCGTCGGCGTTCTCGATCCGAGCCGAGAGCACGACGATCCGGTCACCGTGGTGGCCGACGTTCTCGACGCGGTCCAGTTCGGCGTCCTCGGGGAGGAACGTCCGGAGGGCGTCCGCGACCCGCTTTTCGTCCTCGGTGGCGTACGCGAACGTCCGGAGGTCGACGTAGTGGAAGGGAACTTTGGCCATGCGGGTCGGGAAAAGGGGCGGTTACTCCTCGCTCTCGACGGCGTCGAGGGCGTCCTCGGGGACGCCGGTCTCCTGCCCGTCCTCGAAGCTGACCGTGTAGGTCGCGTCGCCGAACATCGTCTCCATCACCTGCGTGATCGTGCCCGTCTCGCCGTCGTACTCGCTGTGTTTGTCGTGGAGCACGACCTCGTCTTCCTTCTCGAAGCTCATGCGTCAACCTTCCGCTGGAACGTTTAAAAGCGCCCGGATTCGCGACGGTCGGCTGGCGGAGTCGCCGGCGAGAGAGACGCCGCCGCTCCCGCCCGTTCCCATCACCACGCCGCCAGAAGCGCCGCCCCGAGCGACACCGTCAGGACGACGGCGACGACCACCGAGACGACCGCGCTGTCCAGCGCGAGCGCGACGGCGACCCCCGCGGCCAGCGCGAGGAACGCGGCGATCGCCCCGGCCACGCCGCCCCGCTCGATCAGCCGGTCGACGGCGTTCGCCGCGCGCTGGGACGGCGCGGGCTCCGGCGGGCGTTCCGGCGGCTTCGTGAACGCCTCGTCGACGGTGACCTCGTCGGGGGTGGCGTCCTCGGGCGAATCGATCCGGAGGTCGACGTATTGGGTCTCGGACCCGTAGCCGGTGACGATCTTCAGCTTCCCGTGGGCCGGCTCCGTCACGTCCCCGACGGAGACGTGAACGCGTCTGGTGGCCTCGTCCTCGACGAAATGGTTCGTCTCGGCCACCGAGACGACCCGGTCGAGGTCGTCGTCGAAGTGCAGGTGGACGTGCGTGGAACGGCCCGCGTTCTCGAGGGCGACGGCGAACGGGCCGGTCGACTCGAACCGGTCCGGCGCCCGGATCGAGTGAACGGCGTCCCCGTTCAGTTCGACGGAGAGTGTCGACACATGCGGGTCGACGCACTCGCACTAAAAAAAGATGCAGTACGAAACGGGGGGCGGTCAGTACGGAACGGGGGGCGGTCAGTACGGAACGGGGGGCGGTCAGTACGGAACGGGGGGCGGTCAGTACGGAACGGGGGGCGGTCAGTACGGAACGGGGGGCGGTCAGTACGGGATTTGGAAGGTGACGCGTCCTACGCCGCCGCCTCCTCGCGCATGTCCGGCGGGAGGAGGTTTGGGATGCCGTCCTCGATCTGGTAGCCCTCGCCGCACTCCGTGCACGTGAGCGTCCCCGCGAGGATCTCCTCGCCGTCCCGCTCGTCGACGTCGAGTTCCAGATCGGCCTTGTCGAGCGGGCAGCAGATCACGTCCATCAGGGATTCCTTCATGCCGCGTCGTTCGCGCGGACAGCTAAAAAAGCGTGCGGGTTGGCTGGCGCGGTTGGAGCGGTGGATCGGCGAGAGGGGTTGAGCGCCGGGCGACGGGGAGGCGGCGATCTGGCGGCCACCGTCGATGGCAACGACTTTGCCGGTCCGTCACGCCCGACGAGGTATGGGGGTTCCGTCGGAACGGATCGACCGGCTGTTCGCGCTCGCCTGCGAGGCCGTCGTCGACGACGAGTACGACCGCGCGCGGGAGTACGTCGCGCTCGCGCGCCGGATCGCGGAGCGGAACCGCTCCGGCGTCCCCGCCGAGTTCTCCCGGAAGACCTGCGACGACTGCGGCGTCTATCTCCGCCCGGGGAAGACGAGCCGCGTCCGGCTCCGCCCCGGGCGGGTCGTCGTCCGGTGTCGCGAGTGCGGGTCGACCGCGCGGTACCCGTTCGACTGATCGGGGCGATCGACCGCGTCCTCACTTCACCTTCGTCGACACCGCGATCCCGGAGCCGACGGGCAGGATCGCGGTCTCGACCGCGTCGTCGGAGCGCACGGTGCCGACGTACTCGCCGATCCCCCGGGTCTCCCCGTCGACCTCGGGGTCGGGCAGCGGCGCGCCGTCCTCGAAGTGCGCGACGAGGTCGCCGAAGTCGATCGGTCCCCTTGTGATGTTGTCGGCGACGATCACGCCCCCCGTCCGGACCTTCGGGAGGACCGTGCGGTAGGCCTCGGCGTACCGGCTCTTCTGGTGGTCCACGAGGACGATGTCGAAGGGGCCGTCGTAGCGCTCGACCGTCTCCATCGCGTCGCCGACTTCGAAGGTGACGCTGTCGGCGTAGCCGCCGTCGGCGGCGAACTGAACGCCGCGTTTCGCCTCCTCCTCGTCGAACTCGGTGCAGACCACGGCGTCGGCGCCGCCGCGCAGGAACCACGTCGCGGAGTAGCCGAAGCCGGAGCCGAACTCGAAGACGCGCTCCGCGTCGGTCAGGCGGGCGAGCAGCCGGAGGACCGCGCCCGCCTCCGGCCCGATGATGGGAAAGCCCCAGTCGTCCGCGAGGGCGGCCATCTCCGCCTGCGTCGCGGTGTGCTCGGGCGCCGTCGCGGCGAGGAAGCGCTCGGTGGCGTCGGGGAGAACGTCCATGCCCCGCGTTCGACCGGACGGCACTTGAAACCGACCGTCGGCGGGGGTCCGGGGCGTTTGAGACGGATCGAGGCGAGCGACGTGAATCACGCCCCCGAAAAGTGTTAAGTCGCGCTCGCGCGACCCGTTTAGTAATGTACGATCCTGCGGAACTGGACGCGATCCGGGACGCCAAGGAGTCGTGGGAGGAGGGGACCTACGGCGAGACGGTGGACCGGTTCGGGGAACGCACGGAGTCGTTCACCACGGACACGGGCGGACAGGAGGTCGACCCGCTGTACACGCCCGCCGACGTGGGCGACCACGACTACCGCGAGGACGCCGGATTTCCGGGCGAGGAGCCGTACACGCGCGGCGTCTACTCGACGATGCACCGCGGGCGGCTCTGGACGATGCGTCAGTACGCGGGGATGGGCACCGCCGCGGAGACGAACGAGCGGTTCAACTACCTCATCGATCAGGGATCCTCCGGGCTCTCGATGGCGTTCGACCTCCCGACGCAGATGGGGTACGACTCCGACGCCGCGATGGCCGAGGGCGAGGTGGGGCGCTCTGGCGTCGCCATCGACACCTTGGACGACTTCGAGACCGTCTTCGACGGGATCCCCCTCGACGAGGTGTCCACGTCGATGACGATCAACGCCCCCGCCGCCGTCCTCCTCGCGATGTACGTCGCGATGGGGGACGAACAGGGAGTCCCCAGAGAGCAGCTCCGCGGGACGATCCAGAACGACATCATGAAGGAGTACGTCGCGCGGAACCTCTACATCTACCCGCCCGAGCCCTCGATGCGGCTCATCACGGATATCTTCGACTTCTGCGCCGCCGAGACCCCCAACTTCAACACCATCTCCATCTCGGGGTACCACATCCGCGAGGCGGGCTCGACGGCGGCCCAGGAGGTCGCGTTCACGCTCGGCAACGGGATCGAGTACGTGCAGGCCGCGATCGACGCCGGGCTCGACGTCGACGAGTTCGCCCCGCAGCTCTCCTTTTTCTTCAACGCCCACAACAACATCTTCGAGGAGGCCGCGAAGTTCCGCGCCGCCCGCCGGATGTGGGCGCAGATCATGGAGGAGCGATTTGATGCACAAAATCCCAAATCGAAACAACTCAAGTTCCACACCCAGACCGGCGGCTCCACCCTGACCGCCCAGCAGATCGAGAACAACGTCGTCAGGGTGTCGTACCAAGCGCTCGCGGCGGTGCTCGGCGGCACCCAGAGCCTCCACACCAACGGGAAAGACGAGGCGCTGGCGCTCCCGACGGAGAAGTCGGTCCGCACCGCGCTCCGCACCCAGCAGATCCTCGCCCACGAGTCGGGCGCCGCCGACACGATCGACCCGCTCGCGGGGTCGTACTACGTCGAGAACCTCACCGACGGGATCGAGGAGGACGCCTTCGAGATCATCGAAGAGGTCGACCGCCGCGGCGGCATGCTGGAGGCCGTCAAGAGCCAGTGGGTCCAGCGGCAGATCCAGGACGTGGCCTTCGAGCGCCAGCGCGAGATCGAGGACGGCGAGCGCGTCATCGTCGGCGTCAACGAGTACGCGGTGGACGAGGAGCCGGAGATGGACTTAGAGGAGGTCGACCCGGAACAGGAGCGGAACCAGCGCGAGCGCCTCGAAGCGGTGAAGGCCGACCGCGACGGCGACGCGGTCGACGACGCGCTGGCGGCGCTCCGGGACGCGGCCCGAGGCTCCGAGAACGTCATGCCGCACATCGTCGACGCCGTGAAGGCGTACGCGACGGTGCAAGAGGTCTCCGACGTGCTCCGCGACGAGTTCGGGGAGTACAAGCCGGGGAGGTAGGTCGGGTCGACGCGTCACCGGGCGTTGGCCCCGCTACCGCAGCCGCACCGCGGTCCCGTACGCGAGGATTTCGGCGCCGCTGTCGGCGATCGAGGAGGTCGTGAACCGGACGTTGACCACGCCGTCCGCTCCGAGTGCCTCCGCCTCCTCGATCATGCGCTCTTGCGCCTGATCGCGGGCGTCGGTCATCAGTTCGGAGTACCCTTTCAGCTCGCCGCCCGCGAGGTTGCGGAGTCCCTGCGTGATGTCGCGGCCGACGTTGCGGGCGCGGACCGTGTTCCCGCGGACGAGCCCGAGCGTCTCGACCACTTCCTCGCCGGCGATCGAATCCGTGTTGGAGAGGTCCATATCGCCCCGTTTCAGGGGGAGATCACTTAACTATCGACGAGAACCTCTCAGTTCGCGCCGCGGACGACGTGCCCGTACTTCAGCAGCGCGACGAACACCGCGCCGCCGAAGGCGTTGCCGAGCGTCGCCAGCACCAGGAAGCCGACGTAGTCGATCACGGTGATCGCGGGCGAGACGAACAGCCCGAACAACACTTCGACGTTGCCAGCGATCGAGTGCGGGAGGTGGAGGAGGCCGATCGTTCCGGCGACGATCAACACGAGGAGGATCCGGCTCGTCGTGTCTCGCGCCGCCGTCACGAGCCACGCCAGAAGCCCCATCAGCCACCCGGCGAAGACGCCGCCGACGAACAGCCACGGGAGGTCGTGGTTGACGAGCTTCAACGCGATCGTCTCGAACGACTGGGGGTCGACGACGCCGAGCCCCGGCATCAGCAGGATCACGAGCAGCGTGAACAGCAGGCCGCCGACGAGGTTCCCGACGTACACCAGCCCCCAGAGCCGGCCCAGATCGCGGATCGAGGCCTGTCTGTCGAGGACCGGGATCACCGCCAGCGTCGTGTGCTCGGTGAACAGCTCCGATCGGCCCAAGATCACGAACATGAAGCCGATGGAGTAGACGCTCGCCAACAGCAGCTCGGTCGCGAGGTCGCCGAATCCCGCCGGCGAAAGGGTCAACACGACCGCCATCATCAGCGGGCCGAACCCGATGTCGAGCCCCGCCGACAGCCCCGAGAGCAACAGTCCGGAACGCTCCCGGTTCATCTCGTGGAGCCCGCTCTCGAGCAGCGAGTCGAGGATGCTCCGCGAGGTCATCTGCTCCGTCGCGGTGTCAGTCTGTGAGTCGCTCACTGGTGTGGGTCTCTCTCGGCTACTCACGGGACGCATCCAAACCTTTGGATCCCGGTGGGGAAGTGGGGGAATCGACTCCCGCTCGGGCGTTATAAGTCGACGGCGGTCGATCCGGGACGCATGCGATTCGACCACGTCGGCGTCGCGACGCGCGACGCCGCCGACCTCGCCGACCTGTTCGACGGCCTGCTCGACGCCCCGATCGCCCACGAGGAGACGTTCGACGGGATGCACGCCGCTTTCCTTGAACTCGACGACGGGGGCTACGTCGAACTGCTCGAACCGACCGCGGGCGGCGCGATCGCCGACTACCTCGACCGCGAGGGGCCGGGGATCCACCACGTTGCGCTCGCGACCGACGACCTCTCGGCCGCGCTCGACCGCGCTCGAGACCTCGGGGTCGATCTCGTCGACGAGGAGCCGCGTCCGGGGGCGTGGGGCCACGAGGTCGCCTTTTTGCACCCGGGCTCGACGGGCGGCGTGCTCGTGGAGTTCGTCGAACACTGAGGTCGATGGGCCCGAACCGAACCGGGGCGTCTCACCGGGACACCGACCTCGCCGATCGGCGGGCGGTGAAAATGCATCCGGGCCGCGGAAGGCCGTCGGGTCTCAGCCCTTGCTTTCCGCCACGCCGCGCTCCGTGGCTCGCTCGCGTATCAGCCGCGCGCGCTTCCGAACGCGGGCGACGTAACGGTCGATCTTCTCGATCTTCTCGCCGTAGTACGAGGCAATCCAGTACCGATCCGTGTCCGGTTGCGTGAGAAGGTAGCCGACGAGCGTGTCACGGCCGGCTTGGATGATCGCCGGCGGGACGCCCCGGTCGCCGGTGCCGGCCTCCTGAAACCCGTTCACGTCGAAGTACACGTCGGCGTACAGCTCCGCGGTGTCGGGGTCGTCGAACGTGATTCCCTCGTGGTGCGGGGCCTCGAACCGGTAGATCGGATCGCCGTCCGGAGACGCCTCCTCGCGGATTCGCACACCGAAGGCGTAGGCGGCGTGTATCGATCCGGCCTCGTCTGCCGGGGCGTCACCGTTCGCTGGTGTGTCGCCGTCTTCCGGTGTGCCGCTATCCGTCGATACGTCGCTGTCCGTCGATGCGTCAGTGGGTGCGTGGTTCGTCTTTGACATCGTGGGTCTGATGGTTGCTTCGCGTCGGCTGCGGGCCGATCATCGCAGTCGAGGGGAACGCTACGAGCGGCGGCGCGCGACGAGGAAGGCCGCCGACACGGCGATTGCGCCGAGCAAGACGACGAGCCCGACCGCGAGGCCGCCATCGGTCCCGCCGAACTCGTCGACCGGGCTCGTCGAGGCCGCGTCCGCGCTCTCCGTGTCGGGCGACGACGACGCCTGACCGACGGTCAGTGTCCCGACCTGCGTCGTCGGCTGGATTCGGTCCCCGTCGTTGGAATCGACCTGGCGGGGTTCGACGGTCAGTTCGGCTTCGCCCGGCGCGTCGCCGGCGATCTCGACCGTCGCGAGGGTCACGTCCGACGCCCCGGGATCGATCGTCGACCCCATGTCGGCCGCTTCGAGCGTGACGGTTCGCCCCTCGTCGCCGATCGCGGGATCGGTCGTGAGATCGAACCGGTCGGGATAGCTCGCGGACTCGATGTGCGCCACGTCCGGGTCGGCGACGGTCAGATCGATGTTGTACCCCGCGAGGCCGTTCGGCGCCGTCGTGAGAACCACGTCGACCGTGGCGGTGCCGGACGCGGAGAGTTCCGCGTCGGTCACGCTGACCGCCGGGCCGTCGGTTTGAGCCGCCGCGAGTCCGGCTCCCGCGGTGAGGAGCGCGAGCGCGGCGAGGGCGACCACGAGGGTCGTCGACGTCGGGCGAAGGGGCGTTTCGGGGGATTCGGAGCGCGTCTGGGTGCGTTTCGTCATTGGTGTGTATGGGATGGGTGTCTCAGAGAGGGGCGCGAAGCGGCCCCGGGTGTGGAGCAGAGCCGAGCCGATCGAGGCGGGGACCGAAGCGATCCGCGGGAGCGCGTCGGTCCGACTAGTTGACCTCCGCGTAGAGGTTCACCACGTCGTCGAAGTCGAGCCGGTCGTTCTGGTTGAAGTCGAACGCCCGCGCGTTGGACGTGACACTGTCGCTTTCGAGGTTCTCGAACAGCAGTTCGATGTCCGCGTAGTCGACGCGGCCGTTGCCGTTGACATCCTCGTAGCGGCCGTCTCCGTCGGGGTCCGTCGGAGAGCCGCCGCCGGAGCCGATGTTCGCGGGGCCGGTGATCGCGAGCCCCGAGCGCGCTTCGACATCGACCGGCCCGCCGTCGTCGTCGTCGAGCGCTCCCGCGGTGTCGATGTCGGTGACTCCGGCGCCGCGCCCGGTGAGCGAGAGCGTCGCCAGCGTGAAGTCGGTGTCCGCCGGCTCCAGCGAGTCGTCGATGTCGGCGAACCGGAACGAGGCCGTCGCGCCGTCGTCCGTGATGGTCGGCGGCTCCGAGAGGCCGACCGAATCGGGGTAGCTCGCGCTCGTGATCCCGACGACCTCGGGGTCGGCGACGCTCACGGTGAACTCGCCGCCGGCGATGCCCTCGGGGATGTTCCGTGCGACGACCTCGGCCTCGACGGCGCCCCCTTGACCGACCGCGACGGAGCTGACGTCGAGGCGGACGTTCGGCTGGAAGACGTAGAGCCCGTCGTTCGGGTACGACCGGGCGGGGCCGCCGAACCCGTCCTCACAGCAGAGCACGCGTCCGTCGCGCATCGTGTACACGTTGTCGATGTTGCGGAGCGCGTCGTCCGCGTCCTCGGGCGAATCGGTGAAGTCCGGGCCGGCGATCACCGGTTCGAGCGTCGAGACGTCGTAGTCCGGCTCCAGCTCGGCGCGGTAGACGATCCCGCCGTCGACGCGATCGAGCTGCACGTCGCCCTCCTCGTCGGCGAGCCCGTCGTTGAACTCGGAGATGCCGAAGTAGACGAAGTCGCCGGGCTCGGAGTCGTCCACGCTGTCGACCCCCTCGGCTTTGTTGAACTCGATCGAAGCGCCGATCTCCTTGGCCGCCGCGCGCGTCTCTAAGAAGGGGACGCGACGGAGATCCTCGTCGACGCCCTCCGGACCGTTCTCCTCGTACTGGGTCGCCCACTCGACGATCTCCTCGCTGGTGATGTAACTCCGGTTCCCGTTGTGGATGACCTCGATGTCGGCCTCCCGGACGGCGGCGGTCGGGTCAGTCTGCCAGTCGGTGTCGGCGTGGGTCTCCAGGTAGTCGGCCTGCGTCACGTCGTCGTACTCGGCGATCCACGACTCGACCTCGCCGTTGGTGGCGCTCCCGAGCGGGAGCCACTCGACTTCGAGCGGCGTCTGGGCGGGGGAGTTCCGCTCACCGGCTTCCGAGGCGTCGGCGGCGTCGTTGGTGATCTTCGGGGCGAACAGCGTCCCCGCGATGTCGCCGGTGTCGTCGTACTCGTCGATCGGCTCGTCGGCGACGAACTTGTAGATACCCTTGCTGTCGCCGTCCGAACAGCCGTAGACGGTTTTGCGGTCGCCTTGGATGTCCGGCGCTTCCCACGCGGCGCGACCCATCACCCAGTACTTGATCGGGTTCGGCGGGTCGCCCGCCGGGTCGCGGATGTCGACGAAGTACCCGTACCGGTACGGGTTCGGGTACACGTCGGCGATCGGCGTCGTCGCGAGGTTGTTATCGCCGGCCTCGTCGACGGGGTTCGCGCCGAGGTGATACGCGAGCGCCTCGACGCCGAGTTCCGACCAAGCCCCCTGCGGGGCCCACGCCTCGGCGATGTCGCCGTTCTCCGCGTACGTGTTGATGGCGTCAACGATTCCGGTCGGGTTCGGTCGGTTCCAGAACTGACAGCCGCCGAGTAGCCCCTCGCCGCTCCCGGCCTCCACGATGTCACCCGCCGTCGCTCGGAGGTGGAGTCGCGGGTGACCGTAGTTCTCTTCGGCGGAGATCATGGTCCCCCAGGGGCTGAGATCACCGTAGCAGTTGGTCCGTGTTCCGCCGATCTCACGGAACGGCTCCGTGTTGACGAGGTTGATCGCCGAGCCTGTGGGGACCGCTGATGACACTCGGTGCCACCGTGGCTCCGTGTTGACGAGGTTGATCGCCGAGTCGGGGTCCGCGTTCCAGCCGCCGTTTTCGTCCTGACTCAGCGGCACGCGCGAGATGCTCCCCGGAACGTTCTCCCAGTTGGTGAACAGATAGCCCTCGGTCCCGTCCTCGTTCGTCGGGACGAACTGGTTGCAGTCCGGGCCCTGCCCGGCACCGCCCTTCGCGCCGGCGAAGTTCTCGGTCGTGATGTCGGTGCCGTCCGGCGTCTGGGGAACCCCTAGGCGCTCCTCGCCCCCGTTGATCGGTTCTCGTCCCTGTACGAGCACCTCGTAGTCGCCGGCCGCGGAGCGGACCTGTCGCTGTTTCTCCTCGGTGTCCGGGACACCGATCTCTTGGAAGTCGTCGTTGCTCCCGTCGAACTCGAACTGGAAGCCGCTGACGTACCCCACCGCCGCGCGCCCGAACGGCTCGGGGTTCCCTCCCTCGGGGTGTTGTAAGCTGTACAGAAGCGATCCGTCCTCGAACACGAACGGTCCCGTCACCTCCGCGCCGAACGCGGTCGTCGAGAATCGCTTCAGATCCCCTCGGACGCCCGGCGCCCCCGGCGTGTCTGACTCCGATACCTCCTCCGCACTCGCTACGCCCGCGACGCTGGCACCCAGCGCGGCGGCGACTGACGCACGCATCAACCCTCGGCGGTTCATGTCCACCATGCGAGTGAGAGTGACGACGAAACCGGGATGAAGTTTTATAATTCTTATATATACGCCGTGAGTCTATCCGTGTCGCGTAATATTTTAACACACCGATCAATCGGCCTCTGTTCCGCTATATATCTCCTCGAAGCGCCCGACGAACCGGGGCCCGACGGTCGAGGTCGAGACGACCGCGCCTCCGCCGGCCTTTAACCGTCGGCAGTGTCAGGGACCACCGTGTTCCGCAACCTCTCGCGGCCGATCGAGACGGGGATGCCGACGTATCCGGGCGACCCCGACGTGACGCTCGCGCCCGACGCGACCCACGAGGACGACGGCTACGCGACGGGCGAACTCCGGACCGGGACGCACGCGGGAACCCACGTCGACGCGCCGCGCCACACGCTCCCGGAGGGCGAGGCGATCGACGAGTGCGGCGTCGGATCGTTCGCGTTCGACGCTCGCCTCGTCGACTGCCGCCCCGCGGAGCCGCGGGAGCCGATCGCGCCCGAGGCGCTCCCCGAGCCGACCGCCCTCGACCCCGAAGTCGACCTCCTCGTTCTCCGCACCGGGTGGGCGTCGCACTGGGGCACCGACCGGTACCGCGATCACCCGCACCTGACCGCGGCGGCCGCCGAGCGCTGCCGGGAGGCGGGTGTCGGAGTCGGGCTCGACGCGTTCGGTCCGGACCCGACGCCGTCCGCGGGGGGAGACGCCGAATCGCTCGCGAGCGACGGCGAGGAACCCGACGGCACCCCCGCCCACGACGCCCTCCTGAGCGACTCGCTGCCGATCGTCGAGAACCTGTGCGGGCTCGACGACCTCCCCGCGCGGTTCCGGCTGTACGCCTTCCCGCTCCGGCTCCGCGAGGGGGACGGGTCGCCGGTGCGCGCGGTCGCCGAGTGGGCGGAGGAGTGAGAGGCGGTGAGAGAGGGGACCGAGAGGGCGCACCACCGCACGCGAGCCAGACCAAACCCGTTTTAAGCGTCGGCGACGAACCGCGATTCAAGGTCGATATCCATGGAGATGCCACGTCGTTTCAACACGTACTGTCCACACTGTGACTCCCATCAGGAGCACGAGGTGGAGAAGGTTCGATCGGGTCGGGCGACCGGAATGAAACGCGACGCGCGCCAGCGACGCCGCGCGCTCGCGACGATCGGCAACGCCGGCGGGTACTCGAAGGTGCCCGGTGGCGACAAGCCGACCAAGAAGACCCACCTGAAGTACCGCTGCGGCGACTGCGGCAAGGCCCACATGCGCGAGGGCTGGCGCGCCGGCCGGCTCACGTTCCAGGAGTAAGCATGGCGGGAAGCTTCCACCGCGTCGCCTGCGGCGACTGCGAGAACGAACAGGTCGTCTTCGGCAACGCCTCCTCCGTGGTGTCGTGTGCGGTCTGCGGCACGACCCTCGCGACCCCGACCGGCGGGGAGGCCGAGTTCCACGGCGAGATCGTCGAAACCGTTGAGGCACGGTAACCGCCTCACTACCCCCGTATGAAGTACAGCGGCTGGCCCGAACCCGGCGAGTTAGTGGTCGGCGACGTCGACGAGATCGCCGACTTCGGCGTGTTCGTCGACCTCGACGAGTACGAGGACAAGCGCGGCCTCTGTCACATCAGCGAGGTCGCCTCCGGCTGGATCAAGAACGTCCGCGACCACGTCCGCGAGGGACAGACGGTCGTCGCGAAGGTGCTCGACGTCGACGAGTCGGCGAACCAGATCGATCTGTCGATCAAAGACGTCAACGAACACCAGCGCAAGGACAAGATACAGGCCTGGAAGAACTCGCAGAAGGCCGACAACTGGATGCTGATCGCGCTCGGCGAGGACGTCGACGACGACCGCTACACCGCGGTCGCCAACGCGCTGCTCGCCGAGTACGACTCTCTGTACGACGCCTTCGAGGCGGCCGCGATCAGCGGCGACGAGGCGCTCGAAGCCGTCGACATCGACGAGGACGCCCGCGACGCCGTCGTCGAGGCCGCCCGCGACAACGTCTCGGTCCCGTACGTCGACGTGACCGGCTACGTCGACCTGGAGTCCACGGCTCCCGACGGCGTCGACGACGTGAAAGCGGCCCTCGAAGCGGCCGAGGGCAACGGCGAGATCCCGGACGGGGTCGACCTCGAGGTCGGCTACGTCGGCTCGCCCGAGTACCGGATCAAGGTCCGCGCGCCCAACTACAAGACGGCCGAGGACCAGCTTGAGGCCGCCGCGGCCCGCGCCCGCGAGGCCATCGAGGCCGCCGGCGGCGTCGGCGAGTTCCACCGCGAGCGCCGCGAGGACGACGAGTAGTCGCCCGCGGTTCGTCCCATACCGCTTTTTCCTACCCGTGAAATCCGACATCCGCGTCTGTGCGAACTGGGAGACCGCCCACGACCGACCGGTGTACGCGCTCGGCGACCGCTGTCCGGAGTGCGACGGTCCGACCGAGAACAGCGCGCCGGCGCCGTTCGGCCCCGAGGACCCCTACGGGGAGTACCGGCGCCGAGCGCGGCGGCGGGCGTCGGAGTAGCGCGCGGTCCGCCCGCGCCGCCCGTCATGTCGGATCGAACCGCCGACCCCGAGCCGCACGCGTAGCGCCGGAATAGCCACCCTCTTGTGAGCCCCGCCCGGAGTACCCCGGTATGGACGATATCGAGATCGACGAGGTCGCGACGCCGGAGCTCGACGACCCGGTGCTCATCGAGGGGCTGCCGGGCGTCGGCCACGTGGGGAAGCTCGCGGCCGAGCACCTGTTAGAGGAGTTCGACGGGGAGCTGGTTCGCCGCGTCTACACCACGGAGTTCCCGCCGCAGGTGAACGTCGACGGGGACGGGGCCGCGGAGCTGACCTGCGCGGAGTTCCACGCGGTCGAGACCGACGGCGCCGACCTGCTCGTGTTGACCGGCGACCACCAGGCTGGCTCGAACAAGGGCCACTACACGCTCACCACGACGTTCCTCGACGTCGCAGAGGCGTTCGGCGCGACGCGCGCGTACGCGCTCGGCGGCGTGCCGACCGGCGAACTCGTCGAGGAGTACACCGTGCTCGGCGCGGTCTCAGACGGTGACCTCATCGAGGGGCTGGAGGCGGTCGGCGTCGAGTTCCGACCGGACGAGCCCGCCGGCGGCATCGTCGGCGTCTCCGGGCTCGTGCTCGGCCTCGGCGGCCGACGCGGCTTCGACGCCGCCTGTCTGATGGGCGAGACGAGCGGCTACCTCGTCGACCCGAAGAGCGCCCGCGCGGTGCTGGAAGTGCTCGCGGACCGGCTCGACTTCGCCGTCGACTACGAGAGCCTCGAGGACCGCGCCGAGGAGATGGAGGAGGTCGTCGGCAAGATCCAGGAGATGCAGGACGGACCGGCGGTGCCGGACGACGACCTGCGGTACATCGGTTAACGATCTGCGGTCCCTCGACGAACGATCCGCGGTATCTCGGCTCGCTCCGGCCCCCTCGACGGTTCGATGTCGGCGGCTCTCCGCCGCTTCCGGCAGGGATAAACCGATCCCAGAGTATCGTTCATGTATGACCGACGTACGCGTCGCCGGAGTCGGGCTCACGCGCTTCGGGAGCCACCCGGACCGGACGGGTCGGGACCTCTTCGCGACGGCCGCGCTGCGCGCGTTCGAGGACGCCGGCGTCCCCCGCGAGGACGTGGAGGAATTGAACTACGGCAACTTCATGGGCGCGCTCGCAGAGCATCAGGGGCATCAGGCGCCGCTGATGGCCGAGGCGGCCGGCGTGCGCTGTCCCTCGACCCGCTACGAGGAGGCGTGCGCCTCGGCCGGCGTCGCGGTCCGCGAGGCGGTTAGGACCGTTCGCGCGGGCGACGCCGACGTGGTGTTAGCCGGCGGGATGGAGCGCATGACCAACCTCCCGACCGACGAGGTGACCGAGGGGCTCGCCATCGCCGCCGACGACCTGTTCGAGGTGCGGGCGGGAGTGACGTTCCCCGGCGCGTACGCGCTGATGGCGACCGCCTACTTCGACGCCTACGGCGGGGAGCGACGCGATCTGGCCCACATCGCCGCGAAGAACCACGAGAACGCGCTCGAAAACGAGTACGCCCAGTACCGCCGGGAGGTGCCCGTCGAGGAGGCGCTCGACGCCCCGCCCGTCGCCGAGCCGCTCCACCTCTACGACGCCTGCCCGATCACCGACGGCGCGAGCGCCCTCGTGATCGTCTCCGAGGAGTACGCCGCCGAGCACGACGTGGACGCCCCGGTCGCGGTGACGGGCACCGGACAGGGGACCGACCGGATGGCGCTCGCGGACCGCGAGCACCTCGCCCGCACCCCCGCCGCCGACGACGCCGCCGACGCGGCCTACGCCGACGCCGGGGTCGGTCCCGACGACGTCGACGTGGCGGAGGTCCACGACTGTTTCACCATCGCGGAGGTGCTCGCGCTGGAGTCGCTCGGCTTCTTCGACCCCGGCGAGGGGATCGCGGCCGCCCGCGAGGGGATCACGACCGCCGACGGCGACCTCCCCGTGAACCTCTCGGGCGGGCTGAAGGCGAAGGGCCACCCGGTCGGCGCGACCGGCGGCTCGCAGATCGCGGAGCTCACCAGACTGTTGCGGGGCGACCACCCGAACAGCGAGCACGTCGCCGACGCCGAGGTGGGGGTCGCGCACAACGCCGGCGGGACGGTGGCCAGCGCGGTCGTCCACGTGCTGGAGGTGGCGGAATGAGCTCCCCCGCCGACAACGCGGCCTACGACGAGTGGCTCGACGCCCTCGCCGGCGGCGAGGGGTACGCCCTCGTCTGCCCGGGGGGCCACGGGTCGCTCCCACCGCGCCGAGTGTGCCCGGAGTGCGGGTCGACGGCGCTCTCCGAGGAGCCGCTCGCCGAGACCGGGACCGTCGAGACGTACAACGTCGTCCACGTCGCCGGACCGCGGTTCGCCGACGACACCCCGTACGTGAACGCGGTCGCCGACTTCGGACCGGTCCGGCTCACCGGCGTCCTGCACGGGGTCGACCCCGAAACCGACGCCGTCGCGGTCGGCGACTCGGTCGCGGTCGGCGTCGAGGCGCGCGCGACCGACGGGGAACCGCTCGTCGTCCTCCGGCCCGCGGACGGGGCAGAGGGATAGCCGTCCGACCGGCGGGCGCCGGGAGACCGTGCGGCTCTCGAAGTGAAAGGGAGAGCGTCGAACGGCGGACGTGAACCGAGCCGCGTCGTCTCACTCACCGCCGGCGTCGCCGGCGTCGCCCTCGACCCCGGCGTCGTAGTCGGGCAGCGAGAGGACGTTCTCGCGGCCCAGCCGGAACCCGTCGAGGTCGCCCTCCTCGCGGAGCCCCGTCACGACCTGACTCGTCTTGGCCGCGGTCCAGTCGAGCTCCTCGGCGACCCGCTTCTGTTTCATCCGCCCGCCGTTGGCCTCGACGAGCCGGAGCACCTGTTCCTCGTTGCTCAAGAGATCCTCGTCGATCGGCGGCGCCGAGCCGGACCCCTCGTCGCCGTCGGAATCGTCTTCGCCTCCGGTCCCGTCTGCGGCGCCTCCGGTCCCGTCCGCGCCGCCTCCGGTCCCGTCCGCGCCGCCTCCCTCGTCGGCGTCGGCCGCGACCGCCCCGTCCTCCGGGTCCGCCGCGTCTCCCGCCGGCTCGCCGGGGGTCGCAGCCGGCTCTCCCGACGACCGGCCGGAGCCCGAACCGCCCCACGGCCGGCGCCGGTACCCGATCGCCGCGACGGCCGCCACGAGCGCTCCGACCGCCACGAGCAGGACCGGACCGGCGGCGCGGCCCTCCGGCTCGATCGCCACGCGCGGTTCGCCTTCCGTGAAGTCGACCGGACCCTCCCAGACGACCGCGCCGTCGCGGGTCTCGGTCGGCGACGGCGACGCGTCGCCGAGCCGGTAGCCCTCCTCCCACGAGACGATGAGCGACGAGGTCTCGTCGAGGAACAGCGCGTCGATCGCGTCGCCGACGACGAGCCGGTCGCCGTCGACGGCCGCGAAGCCGCTCCACTCGAACCGGTACGTGAGAACGCCGTACGACTGCGGGAGCTCGCGCCGCTCGGCGGTCACCGTGACGTTCGTGACGTTCATCTCGCGACCCGTCGCGTTCTCGGCGGCGTCGGCCGTCGCGCGCATCCGCTCGCCGAACCGCCCCGTGTACGCGTCCGGGTCCGACTCCACGTCCGCGCGGAGCTCCTCGAAGGCCTGCTCCTCGTCGTCGCTCGCGAGCCGGACCCGGTACTGCGTTTCCCAGACCGCGTCGCCGTCGGGTTCGACGGAGACCTCGATCAGGAGGTCGTCCGGGTTGACGTCCATCTGGTCGAAGCCGCCGGCCGGGAAGCCCGCACCGCCCTGAGCGGCCCCGACCGACGCGAGACCGGCGCTGGCGACGACCGTGACGATGACGAGAAGGAGCACCGTTCGCTGCACGAGCGGACGGTTACGAGGCTCGGATAAATCGGTTCCCATCTCGCGAGCGAGATCGAGACGCATTCCGACGGCGAGCGACCCAAACGCGGGCGTCGTTTCGGCCGCTCGGGGTCATCCGGCGGCGCGGCCGGGCCGATATCGACCTATCCATGGACGCTGCCGACGGCCCTCGGTCCGCCGTCGTTGCTGTCGCTGCCGCCGCGGGCGCCGCGGGCGCCGCGGGCGTCGTTGCCGTCGTTGCCGCCGCGGGCGTCGTTGTCGCCGTTACCGTCGTTGCCGCCGCGGGCGTCGCTGCCGTCGCTGCTGTCACGGTTGTCGCTATCGCCGGTGCCGTCGTTGCCGTCGCTGTCTCCCCCACGGGCGGGCGGGGACGGATCGTCGCGCGGGGGTGTCGCGCTCCCACCGTCGGAACCGTCTCTTCCGTCGTCGCCGCCGCTCTCGCTCGTGGTGTTTCCGGTGTCGTCCGCCGGGTTCCCGGTCGGGTTCGTCGAGTTGTCAGTCGCGTTCACAGAGCCATCGGCCGCGTTCGACGGATCGCCGTCGGCGCCCATCCCGTTACCGCGGCCGGGCGTTCCGTTACCGGGCGTCCCGTTACTGGGCGTTCCGTTACCGGGCGTTCCCTCACCCACTCCCGGACCGCCACCTGTCTCCGGCCCGTCGCCATCGTCCGGGTCGACGCCGTTGTTCATGCCGTCGCTCGGGCCGGTGCCCGTGTCTTCCGGCGGCCCGCGGCCCCCGGACGCCAGCGGACCGCCCGCGTCGTTGCCGGCGACGCCGCGGGCGACGGCCGCGACCTCGGGGCCGCTCGCCTCGCTCGCCCGTTCGCGGAGCTCGTCGAGCCGCGCCCCGCCGAGCCCCCGGTTCGCTCTCGCCGCCTCCGGGAGCTCGCGAGCGACGTCGGCGCTACGGTTCGCCTCGCGTTTGACGGTCTCGGCCCGGGCGCCCGTCTCCGCCATCCGCGCGGCGAACGCGCCCTGACTCAGGTCGCCGGCGTCGCGGCGCTCGCGGAGCTCCCGCTGGCGCCGCTCGATCTCGGCCAGCCGCTCCTCGGTCCGGTTCAGCCGGTCGGCGACCAGGTCCGCCCGCTCCTCGGGCGTCTCCGTCCGGTTGAGGCCGACCTCGAACGCTCGGGACTCGACCTCGCCGGCGATCTCGGCGCGCTGGACGCCGATCACGCCGGAGAGGCGCTCGCCCGGACTGATGTCGGTCCCGTTCGCCGTCTCGCTGCCCCCGTCCGTCTCGTTCGCCGCTACCGGGTCGTCCTGCGCGACGGCCGTCCCGACGGGGCCGGCCGCGGCGATTCCGGCGACGCCGACCAGCACGACCGCGACGGCGACGAGCGCGATCCATCGGTTCATTACCCGACGGTACGCGACGTAACCCTATATACACCGATCTCCGTTAAGCCGGATCAACGCGGATTAAACGAGGGACGGCGGCGAGGTGGCGAAAAGCGCCCGGCGTCCGGGGGCGTCGCCGCCGAGGGCGACCGGGTCGGCTCAGTACGACTTCGCGAAGTACGCCGTCCGCTCGGCGTCGTCGTCGCAGATCGCGCAGGTCTCGTCGTGGTCCGCTCCGACGAGGGGGTCCTCGTCGTCGAACGGGACCATCACGATCTCGGCGGCCATCGGCTCCTTGATCGGCTCCTCGCAGTCCTCGTCGCCGCACCACGGCGCCTTCACGTAGCCGCCGTGCTGGCCGAGCGTGCCGAGGATGTCGGCGCGGTCGTCGGCCTCGCGGACCTCGCCGTCGAGGGTCTCCTCGGCGGCGGCGTACAGCTTCGCGTACACCTCGTCGAAGTGGTCGCGAACCGTCTCGACGACCCCGTCGCGCTCCTCAACGACGCTCTCGCCGTCGGGCCGGTGGACGAGGGTGAGCTCGCCGTCCTCGACCTCGTGGGGACCGATCTCGATCCGGAGCGGGACGCCGTTGAGCTCGTGTTCGTTGAACTTGAACCCGGGATTGCGCCCGTCGCGGTCGTCGAGTTCGACGCGGATTCCCGCGTCGTCGAGGTCGTCGGCGACGCCCTCGGCGTACTCCAACACGTCGTCTTTCGTGTCCTCCTGCCAGATGGGGACGACGGCGACCTGCTCGGGGGCGACGCCGGGCGGGAGCACGAGCCCCTGCTCGTCGGAGTGGGTCATGATCAGCGCGCCGAGCGCGCGCCACGAGAGCCCCCACGAGGTGGTGTGTGCGAGCCGCTCCTCCTCGTCCTCGTCGGAGAACGTGATGTCGAACGCCTCCGCGAACGACTGCCCGAGGTGGTGGGAGGTGCCCGCCTGCACCGACTTGCCGTCCGGCATCAGCGCCTCGACGGTCGTCGTCGTCTCCGCGCCCGGGAACGTGTCGTGGTCCGGCTTTTGCCCCTTCAAGACGGGCATCGCCAGCAGGTCCTCGTAGACGGAGGCGTACTGGTCGAGCCGCGTCATCGTCTCCTCCCACGCGTCCTCGCTCGTCGCGTGAGCGGTGTGGCCCTCCTGCCAGAGGAACTCCTTCGTGCGGAAGAACGGCTTCGTCTCCGTCGCCTCCCAGCGCACGACCGAGCACCACTGGTTCACGCGCAGCGGGAGGTCGCGGTGGCTCCGCACCCACTGGCTGATGTACGGGGTGATGATCGACTCGGAGGTGGGTCGGACCGCGAGCCGCTCTTCGAGCTCCTCGTTGCCCGCCTCGGTCACCCACGCGACCTCCGGGTCGAACCCCTCGACGATGTCCTTCTCGCGTTCGAGGTACGACTCGGGGATGAAGAGGGGGAAGTAGGCGTTCTGGACGCCGGTGTCCTTGAACTTCGCGTCGAGAAACCCCTGCAGCCGCTCCCAGACGGCGTACGCGCGGGGGCGGGTGACGATGAACCCGCTCATCCCCTCGGGGCCGTAGTCCGCCAGCCCCGCCTTCTGTACGACCTCGGCGTACCACTCGCCGGTGTTGTGTGACTTGGACTCGGTGATACCGAGCTCCTGGTCGTCGTCGCTCATTGTCCTGTGAAGGGTGGGTCGCGGGCTTAAAACGTCCGAAGCCGTGTGGTCGTTCGGATACTGCCGCGCTCGTTTCAGATCGCCGGAACGCGGAGAAACGTTAACCCCGTCCGGGGACCTACGCCCGGTATGGACCTGACGGGGCTGCGCCGGCACACGCCCGAGGAGGTGACCCGGGCGCGCCGCGAGGCCGCCGTGCTGGCGCCCGTCATCGAGCGGGCCGGCGAGGCTCACCTGCTGTTCACCAAGCGCGCCGCCCACCTCGGCGAACACCCCGGCCAGATGAGCTTCCCCGGGGGCGGTCGCGAGCCCGTCGACCGCACCCTGACCGACACCGCGCTCCGGGAGGCCGACGAGGAGGTCGGCATGCGGTCCGACGAGGTCGACGTCGTCGGGCGGCTCGACGACACGCGGACCTCCTCGGCCTACCGAATCCGCCCGTTCGTCGGCGTCGCGCCCGACCGCGAGTACGTCCCCGACGAGTCGGAGGTCGCGGAGGTGGCCGTGCTCCCCGTCGGCGAGCTGACCGACCCCGCGAACTACGAGTCGGAGCGTCGCGTCGGCCACCCGGAGTACGGCGACCACCGGGTCCACTTCTTCCACGTCGGCGGCTACACCGTCTGGGGCGTGACGGGTCGGATGGTCGTGCAGCTTTTGGAGCGGACGACCGACTGGCGCACGCCCGAGGAGGTCGATCGAGTGGTCGGGGCGGACGCGGAGCTGCCGATTTAAGCGGTTGACGGCGGGTAGGTGGTGAGCGTCTCCCTGTCCCCATTCGATCGCTTATAAGCGACTGACTGCTGATCGGCGGCGAACACCGCCGAATCCCCAGTTGTTCGCCTATAAATGGTTACTGATGACTCTGCGGTGACGGCCTCCAAAGCCCCAGCCGGCTCCGGTCGAGGGGCTCGCTGCGCTCCTCAGTCGCTCGTTTCACTCGCTCCTTGCGGTGCTTACGTCGCCCGTCTTCCCGGAGCCGGCTGCCCCTTTGAGTCCCGCCCCGCACGGCACCGCCTCCTCACGCCTCCCCAGCCTCGCGGCTCCCTTCGTCGCCGGCGCTACGCGCCGGCTGCATGAGGGACCTTCGGTCCCTCTCTGGTCGCCGCGTCCCTCGCGCGTGCTGACTCGCGCCGACCGCGAGCGGCCCCGCCGTTCCCAGTTGTTTATAAGTTCCAGAGACGCGCACCTCACTCGGCAGGATCGACCTCCAGCCGCAGCGTCAGGGGTGCCCCCTCCGCGAGCGCGTCTACGAGGTCGCGGTCGAGGTCCGCGGCGGCACCGTCGCCGTCGACGAAAATGGTGCGCTCGTCGTCGGTGTAGTCGCTGGTCCGACCGACCATCGATCGGTCGTCGAGGAGCGCGAGGTCGGGGTCGCCGCGGCCGACGAACTCGTCGACGTGGGACGGGTCGTCGGAGTCGACCCCGTCGTCGCCGGGGTCGCCGACCGCGAACCGCGCCGTGATCGTCGCGCCCGAGTCCTGACACGACTCGCGGAACTCGGGTGAGAAGTCGCGGGGCGCGCGGTCGGCCTCGACGCCGACGATGCAGTCGCCCGCGGGGGTGAGCCAGTCGTCGGTCGTGAGTTCGACGGTGCTCGCGTGCTCGGCGGTGACGTGTTCGTGCCCGACGGCGCGGACGACCTCGACGAGGGGATCGGCTCCGGGCTGGCCGGCGCTCTCGACGTCGTTCGATTCGGCGCTCTCGGCGTCGCTCATGCTCGTCGAGTCCGAGACGGCGCGCCAAGTGCCCGTCGCTTCAGACCTCCGCGCCCTCGGCGAGCGCGGGGATCAGCCGGGCGGGGTTCTTCGCGAACACGCGGCGCATCAGGTCCTCGGAGACGTCGAGGGTGAGCACCTCCATCACGCCGACGTTCGGATGTACGTCGGGCGCGCCCGAGCCGAAGAGGACGCGGTCGGGGTGTTCCAAGACGCCGCGTTCGAGCACCTCGCGGTACCGCACGGCGCTCGTCTCGACGTACAGCCGGTCGTACTCGCCCAACAGGTCGAGCGTCTCGTTCATCAGGTCGGCGTCGAGGGGGTAGCCGCCGAAGCTGGCGAGCACGATCGGCATGTCGTACTCGAGCAGTTCGCGCTCGACCGCCTCGGGCGGGAACCGCCTGCCGGCGTGGACGATCACGGGGAGGTCGGCGTCCTCCAGCCGAGTGAGCACGTCCTCGTTCGGAAGCCCGTCGGCGTGCGGGACGAGGGTGAACCCGTGAAACCGGTCGTCGTAGGAGTACTGCTCGACGTCGTCCGGGCGGGCGTGGTGGTCGTCGCGCTCGGCGCGGAGGTTCCTGACCGCGGCGAGGGGACCGCTTCCCGGATCGCGGGGGCCGTTGAGTCGGGCGAACGCGACGAACGGGCGATCGATCGAGAGCCGCGCGACCGCATTGTTCGCGCGCAGGTAGCTCTGTCCGGCCGCCCGTTGCCCGGGACTCGCGACCGCGCGGACGACGCCGGCCTGTAACATCTCGCGTTCCAGCAGCTCGGGGGAAATGTCCCGCCCGTGGGTCGCGACCGACGACTCGTCGGGATCGAGCGTCGCGCGCGTGTCGACGATCCGGAAGTCGTGTTCCAGCCCGAGCATCTACGGCCCCGTCTCGGGCGATCCGCATGTGCCTGTCGGTCTCACGCTCGCCTCGCGCTCCCGCGGAGGTCTCCGCCCACCTCCCTCACGGCCCCGCGGTCGAGACGATCTTCACCACGTCGCCCTCCGAGAGCTCGTGGTCCTCGCCGATCCGCCGCGAGGAACGCGCGTCGACCGCGTGGAGGTACCCCTCGCCGATGTCGGTGTGGACCGCGTACGCCAGATCCGGCGGGGTCGCCCCCGACGGGAGGAGGAACGCGTCCGGGAGGACGTTTCCGGTCCCGTCCGTCCACTTCGAGGCGTCCTGCACGGGATAGACGGTGATCCTGTCGAGCAGGTCGTCGACGGCCGCGTTCAGCGCGGTCTGGACCCCCGTGCCGCCGTGTTCGGCCATCGCGCCGCGGATCGCTTCCAGCCCCTCGCGCTGGCCGTCGGAGACGCCGCCGACCACGTCGAACCCCTCGTCGCCCGGGTCGTAGTCGAGAACGCCCGCCTCCGCGGCGCGCCGGAGGGCGAGCTCCCCGTCGGCCGTGGCGGGGACCACCGGCTTGTCCGTCCCCTCGCGGAGCCGGTCGACCGCGCCCTCGGGCGCGGCGTCGACCTTGTTGGCGACGACGACGATCGGCTTGGTGCGGCGCCGGACCGCCCGGGCGAGCGCCTCGCGGTCGTCGTCGGTCCACGCCTTCGGATCGTCGGGGTACTCCAGCTCGCGGAGGACCGCCGTCACGTCGTGCTCCGTCGCGCCGAACCCCGTCAGCAGGTCGGTGACCGCCGCTTCCAGGTCGAAGTCGGGCGAGCGCGACTGGCGCTCGACGCCCTCCCAGTTGCGGTCGACGATCCCCGCGAGCCACAGGTCCATTTCCTCCTCGATGAAGTCCACGTCGTCGAGGGGATCGTGCGCACCGACCTCGACGGGCTCGCCCTCCGCGTTCGTCGCGCCCGAGGCGTCGACGACGTTGAGCACCGCGTCCGCGTTCGTCAGCTCGTCGAGGAACTGGTTGCCGAGCCCCTTCCCCTCGTGGGCGCCCGGGACCAGCCCGGCGACATCAAGCAATTCGATCGGGACGTACCGCTTCCCGTCGCGGCAGTTCTCCGCGCCGCAGCGCTCGTCGCGGTCGAGGCAGGGGCACTCCGTGCGGACGTGGGTCACGCCCCGGTTGGCGTCGATCGTCGTGAACGGGTAGTTCGCCACGTCGACATCGGCCATCGTGGCGGCGGTGTAAAAGGTGGACTTGCCGGCGTTCGGCTTGCCCGCCAGCGCGACCGTGATCATGGTGTGTGCGTTGCGGCCGCGCGAAAAGCGCCTTTCGGTCGGCCCCGATGAGGCCGGAGCGGCTGAAGCGCGGTCGCGGCGCGTGATGCAACGCCGCGGCGGCGGGACCGTCCGGACGCGTCCCGCGCGACGGCGTCCCCGTTCAGGCGAGGACGTAGCGGAGCGCCGGGAACTTCTCGACGAGCGCCTGCCCGCCGACCTCGATCCGCTCGATGTAGGCGTCGAGGCCGAGGACGCGGCCCGCGCCGAACGCGGCGACCGTGAGGAACACGATCGCGTACACCAGCGTCGAGTCGAACAGCGCGAGCGCGTCGCCGCTCCACCCGCCGAGGTAGAACAGCGTCATCTGCATCGCGCCGCCGAGCGCGGCCAGCCGGACGAACGCCCCGGCGATGAGTGCGACGCCGATGAGCAGCTGCGTGACCGGAACGAACACGTTCACGAACTCCATCAGCGCCGCGTTCGACGCCATCACGGCGTACAGGCCGCTGACCGGGCTCGCGGGGTCGACGTTCGCGAGGTAGCCCGCGGCGTCGAACGGCCACTCCGAGACCTTCCCGAGGCCGGCGAACAGGATCATCCCGCCGATGGTCGCCCGAAGCAGGACGATGAACAGCGCCGACAGCGAGTGCGCCTTCCCCAAGAGCGTAACGCCGCCGATCTCTCCGCCGAACTCGTTTGTGGTTTTCGTGGACATAGTGTCTCTCCTCACTTACGGATACGCCGGCCGTATGAATAAACCCGGAAGCGAGTTCCCTTCCGGAGAGAACGGATCGGCGATCTCCCCCGATCGTTTGGGTCTTTAAGTGCTAATCCCGAACACGTTGCCCGACTTTATCATGCCCCGGTGTGCGCCGACCCCGCACCGACCCCGCGCCGACCCCGCGCCGGCGCGGTTCACCACGGCTCGCCGCTCGCCAGATCCACGCCGCCGTCGCCCTTCTCGGAGGGGCAGATATCCGCGAGCACGCAGTCGCCGCAGTCCGGGTTGATCGCGGTGCAGGTCGCGCGGCCGTGGTCGATCATGAGGTGCGTGAACTGCTGCCAATCCTCTTCGGGAACCACGTCGAGGAGGTCCTGCTCGATCGCCTCCGGACGCTCCTCCTCCGTGATTCCGAGCCGGCGGGTGAGCCGCTGGACGTGGGTGTCGACGACGATCCCCTCCACGACGTCGTGACCGTGCTGGAGCACGACGTTCGCCGTTTTGCGGCCGACGCCGGCCAGCTCCGTCAGTTCCGACATCGTGTCGGGGACCTCGCCATCGTGTTTCTCGGCGATGTCGGCGCAGGCCGACCGGATGTACTTCGCCTTGTTGTTGTAGTAGGTGATCGAGTTGATCGCCTCCGCAAGCTCCTCTTGGGGCGCGTTCGCGTACTCCTCGGGCGTCTCGTACGCCTCGAACAGATCGACGCACACCTCGTTCACGCGCTCGTCCGTGCACTGCGCGGAGAGGATCACGGCGATGAGCAGCTCCAGCCGGTTCGAGTAGCTCAGCGAGATGGTCGAGTCGGGATACTCCTCGTAGAGTCGGTCGAGGACCTCCCCGACCTGCTCTTCCCGCGGCTCCAGTGGCGTGCCCATATCGATTTCTCCGCGCGGGCGCCATTGAACGATCCGGAAGCGGTACGCATCGTCGATCTGGCCCCCGCTGGATCGACGCCCCGAACCGGCAGATTCACATCGCCTCTCCGACACGTCTGGGCGTGTCCCGGTCCCGCGATCGAACCCGCCGCCGCCCGGCCTACCGCCGACGACCACAGGAGTTCTACTGGCTGTGGATCGCCGCGACGGCGACGTACGGGGTCGGCGATATCGTCTCGACTATCGCCTTCCTAGTGTACGTCCCGTCGATCCGGGAGGCGAACCCGCTCGTCGCGTTCGCGCTCGACGCGTTCGGGCTCGGCGGGCTGGTCGCCCTGAAGATCGCCGTGTACCTGGTCATGCTCTGGATCAGCGTCCGTGGCGCCCGCGAGGGCGACGGCCTCCTCTACTACTTCCCGCCGGTCCTGCTGACGGTCGTCGGGACCTATCTCACCGCGAGCAACGTTCGGTTGCTGTTGATCGCGTAAGGCGGTCGGCGGGACCCCTCCCGATCCACCTCTCCGCTTGCCCCCTTCACCCACACCGCGCCCCCTTCCCCACACCGCGCGCCCTTCTCCGACCGACACCGGTTTGCGCCGGCGCGGCCCATATCCGGGCATGCTCTCGGACACTCCGGGCCTCCACCACGTGACGGGGATCGTCGGCGATCCCGGTGCGAACGCCGCGTTCTACGCGGAGACCCTCGGGCTCCGGCTCCTGCGCCGGACCGTGAACTACGAGGACAGCCACCAGTATCACCTCTACTTCGGCGACGCCGCGGGCTCGCCCGGCTCCGTGTTCACCGTCTTCCCGGACCCCCACGGCGACCCCGGACGCACCGGGAAACCGGGGTACGCCGCCGTCGCCTTCGCGGTCCCGGCCGGCTCGCTCGACTACTGGCGCGAGCGGCTGGCCGATCGGGCGGTCGCGGTCGAGGAGATCCCCGCCACCGACCGGTTCGGCGACGACGCGATCTCCGTCTCCGACCCCTCCGGCACTCGGGTCGAACTGGTCGAAAGCGACGTCGACGGCGACCCGTGGATCGCCGATCGCGCCGGCGACGCTGCCGCCACCACCGTCCCCGAGTCGGACTCCGTCCCCGAGTCGGACTCCGTCCCCGAGTCGGACCCCGTTCCCGAGTCGGCCGCGATCCGCGGGCTGTACGGCGTCACCGCGCTCCCCGCGGACCCGTACGGGACGGCGAGCGTGCTCGACACGCTCGGGTTCGCGTACGAGGCGGAGACCGGCGACCGGGTCCGGTACCGCGCCCCTGGCGACCGCGCGACCGTCGTCGACCTCCTCGACCGGGACGCGCCGTACCTCCGCGAGGGGCCGGGCGCGCTCCACCACGCCGCCGTGCGGGTCCCCGACCGCGAGGCGCTGCTCGACTGGCACGACCTGTTCCGCGACCGCGGCTACGACATCTCTCGGGTGAAGGACCGCCACTTCTTCCACTCGCTGTACGTGCGCGGCCCCGGCGGGCTCCTCGTCGAGCTCGCGACGGAGGCGCCCACTCCCGATGGCCCGCAAACCGCCGGGCTCGCGGACCCCGACGCGACCGGCCACGCGACGGAACTGTACCTCCCGCCGTGGTTCGAGGACGACCGCGAGCTGATCGAGAGCCAGCTCCCCGCCTTCGAGATCGGGAGGGGCGGGGACGCGAACACCCGAACGGACGCCGATCGATGACCCGGAAGCTCTCCGGCGTCGAAGGGCCGCACGCCGACGCCACGCTGGAGACCGGCGGTGCCCCGGCCGCGGCCGCGGAAGTCGCGGTCGTGCTCGTCCACGGTCGCGGCGGGACGGCCGAGGGACTGCTCCGCCTCGCCGACGAGTTCTACCGACCGGGCGCGACGCTGCTCGCCCCGAACGCGGTCCGCTCGAACTGGTTCCCGGCGGGTCACGACGCGCCGATCGCCGCCAACGAGCCGGCGCTGACCTCGGCGGTCGACTGCGTCGCCGCGACGGTCGACGCCGCCGGCGATATCGGGATTCCTCCCGAGCGCGTCGTTCTCGTCGGCGTCTCGCAGGGCGGCGCGGTCGCGAGCGAGTTCCTCCGGCGCCGCCCGCGGCGGTACGGCGGCGCGTTCGTCGTCTCCGCGGCGCTTCCGGGCGAGGACCTGTCGGAGCGTTCGGTGGTTGATGAGGGAGGGGCGGAGAACGAGACCGGGAGCGGGGACCTCGATGGCACCCCGATCGCGATCGACAGCAGCGAGGACGACCCGTACGTCCCCGTCGAGCGCGTCCGGGCGACCGCGGCGGCATTTCGCCGGGGCGGCGCGGCGGTCGACCGCCGGATCGACGAGGGCGACGGCCACGGCCTCTCGGACGCGACGATGGCGCGGATCGGGGATCGGGTCGGGGCGCTACTCGGCGACGCTGCCCCGCCGGACGCCGAGTGACGATACCGAACCGCAACGTCCCGCGAAGCCGAACGTGTTCGCGACACGGCCCATTCCCCTCGGAGACCGAGGGGACGCACGATGCTCGAACTCGACGCCAGGGAGATCCCGCCGAGCGAGCGACACGACCGGATACACGAGGTGTTCGCGGAGCTAGAGCCCGGCGAGACGCTCACCGTCGTCAACGACCACGAGCCCACGCCGCTCTATCACGAGATGGCGGCCGAGGTGCCCGCGTTCGACGCCGACGGCTACGCCGTCGAGCGCGAGGAGCCGTCCCGGTTCATCGCCGAGTTCCCGAAGGTCGAAGCCGAGTCGGCCGCGGCGAAGGTCCGAATCGCGGACCTCGGCGGCGAGCCGCACGCGGCGGCGTTCCCGGGGCGCGAGCCGAAGACGGTCCGGCTGTCGCTGGACGCCGGCCAGAGCGTCCCCGAGCACACCCACCCCGACCGGACGGTCCTGTTCCACGCGCTGACGGGGGCGTTCGAGGTCCGGCTCGACGGCGAGGAACACGCGGTCGAGGCCGGGGAGATCGTCCGCTTCGACGGTGAGACGGCGGTCGAACCGACCGCGACCGAGGACGCCACCGCGCTCGTGGTGCTGGCGCCGAAACCGGACGAGTGAGGCGGGGAGAGAAGTTGACCGCGCCGTCGGTGTTTTGTATACCGCCGTCGAATTCGGTCCATGGAGACGACCCGCCAGCGCATCGCCGACCGGCTCCGCGAGGGGCCGGCGACCGCGAGCGACCTCGGGGAGACGCTGTCGCTGCCGACCCCCGTCGTGTACGATCACGTCGAGCACGTCTCGCGGTCGGTCGCGGACGACGGCGACGACGCGGAGCTTCTGGTCGCGCCGCCCGAGTGCCGCGACTGCGGCTTCGACGGCTTCGACGACCCGATCAACGAGCCCTCGCGGTGCCCGGAGTGTAAGAGCGAGCGGATCGAGGAGCCGGCGTTCGTGATCCGCTGACCGCCGCCGTTCGGTTCGAAAACCGCCTACAGCTCGTCCAAAAGCGTCGCCGCCGCGTCGGCCGAGGAGCCCGGCCCCCGCGCGGTGATCAGGTCGCCGTCGACCGCGACGCTCGTGTCGGCGTCGAGTTCGGCGTCCCAGTCGGCGCCCGCGAGGACGACCTCGTCTTCCACCCAGTACGGGAGCTTCCGACCGTCCGGCATCACGTCGTCGTCGTCGACGATGTCCGCCTCCCACGCGTTCGGGAAGCCGGTGACGGAGCGCCCCTCGACGAGTGGCGTTCCGTCGGCCTCGCGGGTGAACGCCAGGATTCCGACCGCGTGGCAGACGACGAGCGCGACGCTCTCCTCGCCCGCGACCGCGTCGAGCAGGAGCTGCCGGGCGTGTCGGTCCTGATTCACGTCCCAGACGGTGCCGTGACCGCCGGGGAACACGACCGCGTCGTACCCCGCGGCGTCGACGGCCGCGACCGGCTCGGGGTCGTTGAGTTCCGGGTGCTCCTCGTCGACCTCGCGGAGCTCCGCGACTCGTTCCTCGCCTCCGGCGGCCTCCGGGTCGAGCGACCGCTCGTCGACGACCGGCGGCGATCCGGAGGGGGTCGCGACGGTCACGTCAACGCCCTCGGCTTCGAGGGTCGTCAGCGGCTCGATGCACTCTTCGGCCCAGTACCCCTCTTCGCTCACGACGAACAGCGCTTCAGTCATGCGTACCTCGCCATTCACGACCGCGATACATAAGGCACCCGCGCCCGGCAGCGACGACGGGCGGCGCGGGGTTTATCGGTGTCTACCGCCGATCCGCCAGCAATCGATTACTCGTCGCCGTGGGCGTCGACGATCACGACCTCGCCGTCATCGACGGTGACGTTGATCAGCGTTTTCACGTTGTAGTCGGTGTCGTCGAGCTCGTTGTCTCCCGCCTTCTTGATCACGGCGACCACGTCGACGACCTCGGCGCCGACCTCGTCGGTGAGCGCGTCGAGGATCGCCTTCATCGTGCCGCCGGTCGAGAGCACGTCGTCGAGGACGAGGACGCGGTCGCCCTCCTCGACGTCGTTGATGTACATCTCCGACTCGGAGTAGCCGGTCTCCTGGAACAGCGGGACCTCGCCGTCGAGGCCGTACTGGCGCTTGCGGATGACGACCAGCGGGATGTCGGTCATCAGGGAGAGCGCGGTGGAGATGTGGATTCCCATCGCGGCAGGGGTGACGATCTTGTCGACGTTCTCCAGCTCGGCCTTCCGGATGATCCGGATGACGATCTCTCGGAGGAGCTCCGGTTTGAGCATCGGAACCCCGTCGCTGATCGGGTGTACGAAGTACTGGTACTCGCCTTTCTCGATGATCGGCGCGTCGAGGAGCGACTGCCGCAACTGGTCCATGTCGTCGGTACTCGGGCGGATTAATAAAGCGTGGCGATTGGCCCGCCCCGTGAACACCGATCGCACGGGGCGTGACGGGGGTTCGCGGGCCGCGCGCTCCGAACCCCGATTGCGCTACTCGAACTCCGGCTCCCGCTTCTCTAGGAACGCGCGCATCCCCTCGCGCTGGTCGTGGGTGCCGAACAGGCCCGACCACGCTCGCCGCTCCAAGGCGAGCCCGCCCGCCTGCGACCCGCCGCGGGCGGCGTTGAGCGCCTCCTTCGCCGCGCGGGTCGCGAACGCCGGTTTCGCGGCCAGCTCCCCCGCCAGTTCGGCGATCCGGTCGTCGAACGCCTCGTCCGCAACGACCTCGCCGACGAGACCGATCTCCGCGGCCTCGCTCGCGTCGATCCGTTCGCCGAGGAAGACGAGCCGCTTCGCGGTCTCGTCGCCGACCAGCCGCGGGAGCCGCTGGGTCCCGCCCCAGCCGGGGACGATCCCGAGGTCGATCTCGGTCTGGCCGAGCACGGCGCTCTCGGCGGCGACCCGGAGGTCACAGGCCAACGCGAGCTCCGAGCCCCCGCCGAACGCGTACCCGTCGATCGCGGCGACCGTCGGCGCCGGGAACGACTCGATCGCGTCCGCGACGCGGTGGCCAAGCTCGGCGTACGCCTGCGCTTCCGGCGTCGACAGCTCGACCATGTAGGAGATGTCCGCGCCGGCGACGAACGCCTCGTCTCCCGCGCCGGCGAGCACGAGCGCGCGTGGCTCGGCCGCCTCCGCCTCGGCGAGCGCCTCCTCGATCGCTTCGAGCGTGTCGACGGTGAGGGCGTTGAGCTGGTCCGGCCGGTCGACGGTGATCGTCGCGGCGTCGGTGTCGTCGTCGACGTCGAGCGTGATCGTGTCCCACGTCATACCGGCCCCTCGCTCGCTGACGTGAAAACCGTTCGGCAGTCGGAGGCGAGGCAGGGCCGGAGCCGGCCGCGGCCGGAGAGACGCGTCAGATCTCCTCGCGGCTGTCGATCTCGCTGTAGATGAACCACGCGGTGGAGTACGCGCCGATGAAAAGCAGGTAGCCGAACACGAGTCCGACGAGCTGGCGCGAGCCGAGTCCGCCCGGCAGCGTCCGCGAGAGGATCGTCAGCGCGACGACGAAGACGACGAGGGAGAACAGCCCGGAGAGGGCGTACACACCGAGGTCCGAAGTGAGTCGATCGCGCACGCTCACGTCAACGCAGCCCCCTGATAAACCATCATCGGTCGCGGTGAGGTATCGGCCGCGGTGAGACGTCGGTCGGTTGCGCGGATTGCAACCCCTATATGCCCTCGGCCATACGGTCGCGTATGAACGGGAACCGGTTCGGTCGGCTCTTTCAGGTGACGACGTACGGCGAGAGCCACGGCGACGCGATGGGCGTGACGGTATCGGGCGTGCCCGCCGGCGTCGAGCTCGACGAGGAGGCCATTCAGGCGCAGCTCGACCGGCGCAAGCCGGGGCAGTCGATGATCACGACCTCCCGGGGCGAGCCCGACGAGGTCGTCGTCAACTCGGGCGTGCAGGACGGCTACACCACCGGCACGCCGATCGGCATGGTGATCCAGAACAAGGACGCGCGCTCGGGCAAGTACGAGCCGTACGTCACCGCGCCGCGCCCCTCCCACGGCGACTACACCTACTCCGCGAAGTTCGGCACGCGCAACTGGGGCGGCGGCGGGCGCTCTTCCGCGCGCGAGACGGTGAACTGGGTCGCCGCCGGCGCGGTCGCCGAACAGGTGCTCGACGCCTCCGAGTACGACGTGGCGATCAAAGCCCACGTCAACCGCATCGGTGACATCGAGGCCGACGAGGTGAGCTTCGAGCAGCTTCTGGAGCGCAGCGAGGAGAACGACGTGCGGTGTGCCGACCCCGAGGCCGCCGCCGAGATGCAGGAGCTGATCGAACGGTATCAGGAGGCGGGCGACTCCATCGGCGGCTCCATCTACTTCGAGTGCCGGGGCGTCCCGCGCGGGCTCGGCGCTCCGCGCTTCGACGGCTTCCCGTCCCGGCTCGGGCAGGCGATGTTCTCCATCCCGGCGACCACGGGCGTCGAGTTCGGGCTCGGAAAGGACGCCGTCAACGTGACGGGCAGCGAGCGCAACGAGGACTGGACCTTCGACGACGGCGAGTCCTTCGACCACGTCGAGAGCGAGGAGGACGACCCGGTCCCCGTCGGCAACGACCACGGCGGGCTCCAGGGCGGGATCACGACCGGCGAACCCATCTACGGCGAGGCGACGTGGCACGCGCCCACCTCGATCCCGAAGAAACAGCGCTCCGCCGACTGGGAGACGGGCGAGGAGACGGAGATACAGGTCGTCGGCCGCCACGACCCCGTCCTCCCGCCGCGGGCCGTCCCCGTCGTCGAGGCGATGCTCTACTGCACCGTCCTCGACTTCATGCTGCTCGCCGGCCGGATCAACCCCGACCGCGTCGACGGCGAGCCGGGGCAGTACGACACCGACTACCACCCGAGCAGTCCGGACAACGAGTGATCGCTCGTCGGAACCGGTAATTGTAAACGGAGCTACCAGAGATAACCGAGCCGTACGATGGGTCCTTCGCACTCCGCCGACCGCTCGTCCGACGAAGACGGCGCCGAGGACGCCGCCGAACCGATCGGCCTCGGGGACGGCTCGGCCGACATAGAGCTGCGAACGTTCCGAGAGGTCGTGCGCAGCGCCGGCCACGCGATATACTGGACCGACACCAGCGGCACGATCCAGTACGTGAACGCCGCGTTCGAGGAGCAGACCGGATACAGCGCCGATGAGGCCGTCGAGAGCAACGCCAACATCCTCCAGTCCGGCGTCCACGACCAGCAGTTCTACGAGCGGCTCTGGGACACGATCCTCTCCGGCGAGGTCTGGCACGGCGAGATCGTCAACGAGCGGCGCAACGGCGAGCGCTACGTCGCCAAGCAGACGATCTCGCCGATCACGAACGCGGACGGGAAGATCGTCCGCTTCGTCGCCGTCAACGAGGACATCACGGAGCTCCGCGCGTCCCGGGAGCGCGCCGAAAAGGAACGCAACCGGTTCGAGCAGCTCCTCGACGCGGTTCCGGTACCGATCGTCCTCTCCGAGTTCAGCGGCGGCGACCCGCTCGTCGAACAGACGAACCGCGCGTTCAGAGAGCAGTTCGGCTTCGGCGAACAGCGGCTGGTCGGCTCGTCGCTGGACGAGTTCATCGTCGACGCGGACGACGCGGACGCCGCGAGCGAGATCAATGAACGGATTCGGGACGGCCAGCGGGTCCATCGGGAGGTCGTCCGCCGGACGGCGAACGGCGAGCGCCGCACGTTCCTGTTGGTCGCGACCCACCTCGCGGGCGACGACCGCGACGAGGCGCTCGGCGCGTACCTCGACATCACCGACCGAAAGCGGACGGAGGAACAGCTCCGGCGGAAGAACCGTCAGCTCGAGGAGTTCGCGGAGGTCGTGAGCCACGACCTTCGGAATCCCCTCAACACCGCAACCGGTCACCTGGAGATGATCGAACCGGAGTGCGAGGGCGACCCCCACATGGAGGCGGTGGCGAACGCCCACGCGCGGATGGAGGACCTGATCGAGAACATCCTGTCGCTCGCGAAACAGGGACAGCTCATCGACGAGAAGGAGACGGTCGAGCTCGGCGCGTTCGTGTCCAGCTGCTGGCAAACGGTCGCCACGAGGGGCGTGACGCTCCGAAACGAGGCGTCGGGGACGGTGCGAGCCGATCCGAGCCGACTCCGGCAGCTGTTCGGCAACCTGTTCCGAAACAGCGTGGAACACGGCGGCAGGGACGTGAGCGTCACCGTCGGCGACCTCCCGGACGGATTCTACGTCGAGGACGACGGGCCGGGAATCCCGGAGGCGAAGCGCGACGACGTCTTCGAGTCCGGCCACACGACCGCCGAGGCCGGGACCGGCTTCGGGCTCGCCATCGTCCACGAGATCGTCGAGGCGCACGGGTGGTCGGTCGCCGTGGCGGACGGAGCGGCGGGCGGCGCCCGCTTCGAGTTCACCGGCGTCGATCGCGACTGAGCGGTATCTCGGCGTTCTGTGGCCGCTGGCAGTCGCTCCGTCTCTGCTCTCACTCTCCCGGCGACCACTCGCAGGCGTCGCCCGCGGTGAGGTCGTTCTCGTCGACGTGCGCCGCGAGGCACGCGTAGTTACAGAAGTAGGCGGGCGAGCCGCAGTCGTCGTCGCAGTCGCGCACGCAGATCGGATCGTGCTCGAAGATCCGCGAGCCGCAGTAGGCGCACGTCTGGCCGGGGTCGGGCGTGGAGACGGTCGTGGACATGTCCGAGGACAGGGCGCGCCCGGTTGAAAAGGCGTCGCGGTCTCGTGCGGTTCACACCACGACGACCGCGTCGACGACGACGAGGAGGACGAAGCCGACGAGAAACGCCCCCGTCGCGGCGTCGGCGTGGCCGTGTCCGTGCGAGGAGGGGATCAGCTCGCGGAACACCACCGCGAGCATCGCGCCCGCGGCGAACCCGGAGGCGACCGGGAACAGCCCGGTGGCGAGCCCGACGAGCGAGAACCCGAACACCGAGGCGACGACCTGCGGGACGAGCCCGGAGAGCGTGGTGTACCACGCACACGCAGGTTCGACATCCCGGTGTCCGCCATCGGCACCGCGAAGGCGAATCCGTCCGGCACGTTCCGGAGACCGATCACGACCGCCAGCACCAGCGCGACCTCCGCTAACCCCGACGCGAACGCGACGCCGGTGACGGTCACGACGGTCGCGAGGGTCGTCATGGAACGCGGTTTCCGCCGCGGACACATAAATGCGGCCGACGACGGCGCGACCGAGAGGCCGCCGCCGCGGTCAGCGCTCGAACGCGGCCCGGAGATCGCGCCCGTAGACGCCGGCGACGACCGCCAGCGTCGCGAGCGCGCCGACCGGGATCACGGCGAGCCACCCGGACGTGGTCCCGACCCCGAACCGGGTCGCGACGCCGACGGAGACCCACAGGCTCGCGGCCGCGGCGAGCGCGAGGAGCCCGCCGGTGACGCGTCGGTCCTCCCGTCCGAGCGCGACCCCCGCCGTCGCGCTGGCCGCCGCGAGGAGGTGAAACCCGATCGCGAGCGGCCACGCCCGGATCGACGCCGGGAGCGCCCCGAACGGGCGCGGCTGTTCGAGGAAGTACGCCCAGACGGGGTAGCCGCCGGCGCCGAGCGCTCCGGCGGGCCCCGCCGTGTTGAGGAACCCCCAGAGGCTCACGACCGTGAGGTCGCCGCCGGGGATCACGGCCATCGGGACCGCGAGGAGGGCGACGACGAGGAGCCACGCGTTCCGCCGGGTGGCGCGGGCGTCGCGGCCAGCGCGGTCGTCGGACTCCGGTCGCCGCGTCCTCGTCGCCGCCGATCCCGGTCCCGATCCCTCGGACATACCGTCGCCTCGGCGGGCCGCGGGTAAGTATCGTCCGGAGACGGTCTCGCGTCTGGAGACGCGCAACGCTCTTTGTGTCGGGGGTCGCTTGCTTCGGTATGCGAGTCACCGTCGTCGGAAGCGGCTACGTCGGAACGACCCTCGCGGCTTGCCTCGCGGACGCGGGTCACGACGTGACCGCCGTCGACATCGATCCGGACGTGGTCGCGGCGCTCAACGACGGGCACGCCGCCATCCACGAGCCCGGCCTCGACGACCTGCTGGCCGAGCACGCGGGCGACCGGCTCCGCGCGACGACCGACTACGAGAGCGTCCCCGACGCCGACGTGACGTTCCTCGCGATCGGGACCCCGTCGAACGAGGACGGGAGCATCGATCTGGGAGCGCTCACCGCGGCCGCCGAGATGACCGGCGAGGCGCTGGCAGAGGGTGGGGAGGGCGACGACGCGTCGCCCGCGGACCGCGACGACCGCCACCTCGTCGTCGTCAAGAGCACGATCACGCCGCCGGGCGTCGCGCGGGTTCGCGAGGCCCTCCTCGCGGGCGCTGGCGACGCGGCCGACCGCGTCGAGCTCGCGACCAACCCGGAGTTCCTCCGCGAGGGCACCGCCGTCGACGACTTCCAACACCCGGACAAGGTCGTCTTCGGGACCGAGGCCGAGTGGGCGACGGCGCGGCTGGAGGCGCTGTACGAGCCCCTCCTCGCCGCGACCGACGGGAACGTGCCGGTCGTCCGGACCGACCCCGAGACGGCCGTGATGATCAAGTACGCCAACAACGCGTTCCTCGCGTCGAAGATCTCGCTGGCGAACGATCTGGGCAACATCTGCAAGCGGTTCGGGATCGACGCCTACGAGGTGATGGACGCGGTGGGGCTCGACGACCGGATCGGGGCGAAGTTCCTGCGCTCGGGGGTGGGCTATGGGGGCAGCTGCTTCCCCAAAGACGTCGACGCCATCCGCGCCGCGGCCCGCGAGGCGGGCTACGAGCCCGCGCTCCTCGACGCCGCGGTCGCGGTGAACGACGGCCAGCCGGAGCGCATGCTCGACCTGCTCGACGCCCACGCCGACGTCGCGGGCGAGCGCGTCGCGGTGCTCGGGCTCGCCTTCAAGCCCGGCACCGACGACATCCGGAACTCCCGGGCGATCCCGGTCATCGAGGGGCTTCGAGAGCGGGGCGCCGAGGTCGTCGGCTACGACCCCGTCGCGGCCGAGAACACCCGCGAGCGGTTCCCCGATATCGAGTACGCGGACTCGGCCGCGGCCGCGCTCGACGGGGCGAGCGCGGCGCTCGTCGTCACCGACTGGGACGAGTTCGCGGCGCTCGACGACGCGTTCGACGCGATGGGCGGCGCGGCGGCGGAGGGGCCGGTCGTGATCGACGGCCGTCGGGTGATCGAGCGGCGCGAGGGACTCACCTACGAGGGGCTCACCTGGTAGCCGGTTTTCTCGACTCCCGTCCTCTTGATTTATGTACCCCGAGGGAGATCGTCGGGTATGGCGGCCCTCCAATCACTTCGTCCCGCGGTCGGTGGCGTCGTTCGCAACCCGATACTCGTGCTCATCACGGCGCTGTACGGGCTTTTTCAGCTCCCGAACCTGCTCGTGCAGTCGACCAGCCCGGTGCTCGCGTCGGCGATCTCGCTCGTCACGTTCGGCGTAATGATCCTCGTCCTCCCGTTCTTCCAGGGCGGGATGCTCGGGATGGCCGACGAGGCGATCGCGGGCGAGACGCGTCTCGGCACGCTGGTCGCGGTCGGGAAGGCGAACTACGTCCCGCTGCTTCTGGGCTACTTCGTCCTGCTCGCGGTGAACATGGTCTTCGGGTTCATCGCGTTCATGGGCGTGCTGATCGTGGTCATCGGCGGGTCGGTCGCCGGGATGGATGGGAGCGGAATGGGCGGCGCCGGCGCGGGCGTCGAGGCGCCGGCCGTCGGGTTCGACCCCACGCTGCTCGTGATCGTCGGCGTCGTCGCGGTCGGGCTCGTTCTGGCGTACCTCCTCGTCACCTTCTTCGTCCAGTTTTACGCCCACGCCGTCGTCCTCGACGACACGGAGCTCGTCGACGGGTTCCGCCGGAGCGCGGGGCTCGTCCGGTCGAACCTCCTCAGCGTCTTCGGCTACACCGCCCTGCTCACGGTCGGCGGCGTGATCATCGGCGTGTTGGCTGCGGCCGGATCGCTCGTCTTCGGCCCGCAACAGCCTGCCGGGTCCCCGTTCGCGGAGGTCGTCTCGATCGAGCCGACCCCGGCGGTCGTCGCCGCGCTCGCGCTCGGCTACGTCCTCCTGACCGGAGTGGCCGGCGCGTTCTACGCGACGTACTCGGTCGCGTTCTACCGGCGAATCAGCGGGACCGCGGCGTAACGCGGCTGCGTTCCCGCCGCGCGAGACCGACTTTTAAAAAGTGGATCGGATACGCGGGACGGCCAGCTACGCGTTCAGCAGGCTCTCGCCGTCGAAGTCGCCGTCGTGCTCGACGTCCAGCAGGTCGAGGATCGTCGGCGTCACGTCGAAGAGGTTCGAGCCCTCGACGTCGAGGTCGGCGTCGGTCGAGTACAGAAGCGAGTTCTCGAACTTGTGCATCCCGTTGCGCGGCCCCTCGGTGAAGACGGCCTCCTTGCCGCCGAAGCCGGACTTCAGGTCGAAGCCGTCCGCGGGGATGACGACGAGGTCGGGCGCGATCTCGTCGCGGTCGCCGTCGAAGACGGTCTCGCCTTTCACGATCCGCTTGCACACCTGTCGGCCGTCGGGGCCGGTGAGCGATTCGAGGTCGGCGATGAGCTCCTCGCGGACCGCCTCGTACTCCGACTCGGGGACGACGCCCTCCGGCTCGCGACCCTCCAGATTGAGGTAGAAGCGGCCGGGGATGAGCGAGTACGCCCGGGTCTCGTCGTCGATGTCGGTAAGCGAGTCGTGGTCGTCGCCGTCGTACGAGAGCCACCCCTCGTCGGCGAGGAACTGGTTGCAGTTCACCTCCCACTCCAGCTCGGTGAACCCGTGGTCGGAGGCGACGATCAGGGTCGCGTCGTCGTCGAGCCGGTCGCGGATCTCGCCGATGTACCCGTCGAGCGTCCGGTAGAAGTCGAGGAACTCCGCCTTGTACTCCCCGTCGTTCTCGTAGTCGCCGAACAGGAAGTGGTTGATCCGGTCGGTGCTCATGAAGACGCCGAAAAAGAGGTCCCAGTCGTCCTGATCGAGGTAGTGGGTGAACACGTCGCGGCGGGCGTCGAGCGTCGCGTGCGCGTTCTCGATGAAGTCGGTCTTGTCGTCGTCGTGGCCGAGCTTCGCGTTCACGTCGATCCGGTAGTCGCGGTCTTCGAGGACCTGCCGAACGTCGTCGTCGCTCGCGGCCGCGTCGAGCCCGGGCGAGAGGAACCCGGAGACCTGCCGCTGAATCCGGCTCGACGGCGGGAACGTGACGGGGACGTTGAGCACGGTCGCGTCGCGGCCGTCGTCGGTGACGCGGTCCCACAGCCGGGTCGCCGACACGTGTTTCCCCATCGGGACGTACGTCTCGTAGGAGTCGATCTCGCGGTCCTGGAAGCCGTAGACGCCGGTCGCACCGGGGTTTACCCCGGTCGTGAGGCTCGGCCAACACGCGCTCGACTCGGGCGGCACGATGCTCTCTAACCGCCCCGCGGAGCCCGCCTCGGCGATGTCTGTCAGGTTCTCGAAGACCTCCGGGTGCTCCTGCACGAGGTCGTACGGTACGCCGTCGATGCCGAGGAAGACCACGCGCCCGTCGTCGCCGCCGCGCAGCCGATCGAACAGTCCCATGGACGAGGGGTGACTTCGAGTCGACATATCCCTTGTGTTCTGGCGAATGACGCCGCGATCCGCCGCTCGCGGCGAGTCATGCCGCCGTTCGGGCGCGCTGGCAAGCCGCGCCGATTCAGAAGGCCTATTCCCCTCGGCGGAGACACATCCGGCGTATGACCGACGACTTCCCGGCGAGCGTCGACGTCGACTACGCCGACGGCGAGGGCGAAGATCCGGCGGACTACCCGTCGCTGCAACACAAAATCGAGAAGGCGATCGAGGTCACGCGCCGCGGGTTAGAGCAGTACGACAACCCGGCCGTGATGTGGACCGGCGGGAAAGACTCCACGCTGACGCTGTACTTCATTAACCAGGTGGCCGAGGAGTTCGGCTACGAGAAGCCGACCGCGGTGTTCATAGACCACTTCCAGCACTTCGACGACATCACCGACTTCGTCGAGCACTGGGCCGACGAGTGGGACATCGACCTCGTGTACGCCCGCAACGAGGACGTGGGCGCGTACGTCGACGAACACGGTCTCGAACCCGGCGACGACATTCCCGTCTCCGAGCTGAACGAGCAGAACCAGCACCACATTCGCGACATCCTCGAGTTCGAGGAGGACACGTTCCCCTTCCTCTTGGACACCTACGTCGGGAACCACCTGCTGAAGACGGTCGCGCTCAACAACGCCCTCGAAGCCCACGACATCGACGGCGTCATCTCCGGCGTCCGCTGGGACGAGCAGGAGGCGCGCGCCGACGAGACGTTCTTCTCGCCGCGCCACGACCCCGACCTGTTCCCGCCGCACGACCGCATCCAGCCCATCCTGCAGTTCGCCGAGGCCGACGTGTGGGACGCCTTCTGGAACTACGTCGTCCCCGACACCGTCGCGGCGTTCCCCGACGAGGGGTACGTCCCGCAGGCCGACGACGACCTCCCAGAGGGCGTCACGCAGGAGGACGTGCCGATCTCCCCGAAGTACTTCGCCGGGTTCCGCTCGCTCGGCAGCGAGGTCAGCACGGAGAAAACGACCGAGGAGCCCGCGTGGCTCCAGAACCTCGAAGACACGACCGAGCGCGCCGGCCGCGCCCAGGACAAGGAGGACCTGATGGAGCGCCTGCGCGACCTCGGTTACATGTAACGCTCGGCGGGATGCTTTCGGCTCGACGGTGACCGTTTCACCGAACGCCGATCTGCTGTTTTTCCGCCCCTCGACGCTCCGTTGTCCCTCGGCGCTCCGCTGGCCGTTGACGCTCCGCTGGCCGTTGACGCTCCGCTGGCCCTCGGCGCTCGATCGGCTGAGAGAATCGTCGAGAGACGTCCGCTCGTCGTTCGAACGCGACACTTCCGAGGCGGGAATGCCCGCCCTTCGCAGATTTTTAGGCTGTCCAAAAAAACCGACGGGTTTATGTATTTTAGGCGTGCCTAAAACAGACATGGTGCAACCGAGCAGACGCGACCTGTTGGCGACGGGCGCAGCGGCGCTCGCCGGCGGGTTCGCCGGCTGTAACACTCGGGCAGACGAATCGAACGAGGAGCCAGAACCGACGGAGAGCCGGGCGGAGCAGACGGGCCAGCCGACCGCGTCCGTGGATGCGGCCGTCGCCGCGGAGTGGAACGCGATACGCGCCCGCCTGTGGGACGCGCTGTCGGCGGGCGTCGCCGGGGAGTCCGGAACCGGGGCGGCGGTCGCTCGACAGACGTTCGCTCGGTTCGAGGAGGCGTCCGGCGAGCACGGCGCCCACGAGACCTTGGAGACGACGAGCGAGACCAACTACGCGGAGTTCGAGGAGGCGCTCGGCGAGCTCCGGACGGCGGGCCTGGAGGCCGACGACATCGACCGCGCCCGCGAGGAGGCGACCATCGCCGACACGCAGCTCGCCGAGGCGCAGCGGGCGCTCGCCGGCGAGACGACGGCCCAGTTTCTCGATCTCCAACTGCTCGGGGTGACGGCCCGGAACGCCGGGTTCCTCGCGGCCGCGGACGAGTTCGAGGCGGCGGCAACGGTCGCCGAGGGCGTCGCGGGCCGGTTCGAGGACGCGCCCGTCCACGACGCGCTCGAATCGGCCGACGGCGAGACCTACGAGGCGTTCGAGGACGCCCTCGGGTCCGTCGTCGACGCGGTCGAGAACGAGGACGCCGAGGCGGTTCAGTCGAGCGCGGCCGCGGCGTTCCGGGCGGCGATCGACGGGAGCTACGACCTCGGGGAGACCGAACGCGCGGCGGGCGCGGGGCACATCGCGGCGCTCCAGGCGCGGGGGTGGGACGCCGCCGCGGTGGCGTCGATGGGTGGCCCGTCGTCGTCGTTCGCGCACGCCGCCGCCCTCACGGTCTACCGGGCTCGCGTCGCGGACGCGCGGTGGCTCGCGGCCCGCGGCGAGACCGACCGCGCGGCGACGGTCGCGAGCGACGTCTTCGCGCACTTCGAGGGAGCCCGCGCGCACGAGGCGCTCGAGGAGGCCGACGGCGAGGCGTACGAGGGGTTCGAAGCGGGGCTCTCCGACCTGCAGTCCGCCGTCGAGAGCGGGGACTCGTCGGGGATCGACGACGCGGTCGCGGCGATCGACGAGCACCTCGTGGCCGGCGTCGGGGCGCTCGCCGGCGCGAACGCCCCTCTGCTTGAGGCGGCGTTCTTCCGGTCTCGGTTCGCCGATGCGCGCGAGCGGTATCGGCTCGGCCAGCACGCCGTCGCCGCCTCGATCGCCGAGGACGTGTTCGGGCGCTTCGAGGAGAACGAGCTCGACGTCCACGAGACCGTCGAGTCGACGAGCGAAGAACTGTACGCGCGGTTCGAGGAAGAGCACCTCGCCGGGCTGATCGACGCGTTCGAGAGCGGCGACGACGCCGCCGTCGACACCCACTACGAGGGCGTGCAGTCGACGCTGCGCGAGTTCGCAACGGCGGCCGGCTCGACGCCGACGGTCAGCGGGGGCGAGGGGGCCTACATGGCGGCTCGCGGGTTCGACGCCGCCGTCCTCGACGCGCTTGGCGAGGACGGGCGGTCGCAGGCGATCGCTCAAGAGGCGTTCGAACGCTTCGAGTCGGGCGCCGGCGGCTACCACGAGGCGCTCGAGGAGGCCGACGACTCGGTTTACGAGGCGTTCGAGGACGCCCTCGGGGCCATCGGGACGGCCGCGGACGACGGCGACGACGTGTATCCCGCGGCGACCGAGTTCAACGCCGAAGCGGTGGCGTCGATCTACGCGATCGTCGAGTCGGGCGGCGGATCGCAGGCGGACGCCGCGGCGACGATCGCGCGGGACGCCTTCGCGCACTTCGAGGAGGCGCGCGTCCACGAGCTGCTCGAAGAGGCCGACCGCAACGCCTACGAGACGTTCGAGGCGGGGCTCGACGCCTACCTCACCGCCCTTCAGGAGGGCGGCGATGTCGGGGCGGCCGCCGACTCGTTCGCCCGCGGCGCCCAGTACGCCCAGTTCGCGCTCGTCGACGGCGTCGAGGAGCTCCCGCTCGATATGGACCTCGCCGGCGCCGCCGCCGGGGGCTCCGAATCGGGCGGGGACGACGGCGGCGAGTCGGACCTCCGAGGGGGGCCGAACGTCGTCGAGGGCGTCCCCGAGGACGCCGACCACGTCGTCGAGATTCGGACCGTGGCGTTCGAGCCCGCGGAGCTGACGGTCTCCGCAGGCGACACGGTGGCGTGGACGTGGGCCGCCGGTGAGCCGCACAACGTGGTCGCGTACGAGGACGGGACCCCCGACGGGGCCGCGTACTGGGCCACCGGCGGGTTCGACTCCGAGGAGGCGGCGCGAACCGGCTGGGAGAACGGCGAAGGCGCCGTGCAGTCGGGGCAGTCGTACGTCCGCACCTTCGAGACGACCGGCACGCACGAGTACTTCTGCGTGCCGCACGAGGCCGCCGGCATGGTCGGTAAAATCGTCGTCGAGTGACCGGGTTATCGCGTGCGGAGGCCACCGCGCTCCGCGAATCGTTCGACCCCGACGAACGGGAGCGCATCCGCGAGACGGTCCGGAGCTCCTCGACCTCCTCGGAAAGACGCACACGATGGCGGTGTTGAGCGAGTTCGCGTTCGCGGAGGGCTCGCTCCGGTTCAGCGACATCGAAAGCGAACTGGACATCGCCCCGAACACGCTCTCGACGCGGTTACAGAGGCTGACCGCGGCGGGGCTGTTGGACCGCACCGCCTACGACGAGGTCCCGTCGCGTGGAATACACGCCGACCGAGAGGGCGGAATCGCTGTTCCCCGTCTTCGCTCACCTCCGCCACTGGGCGTTCGAGTACGGGCTCTGACCGGGGTTTTCGGAGGCCGCGGCAACGCGGCGACGACGCCGCGTCCCAGACCTACTCGTCGAGGTACGGCTCACAGACGAGTTCGACGCCCTCCTCGAAGTCGATTTCGGGCTCCCAGCCGGTGGCGTCGCGGAATTTCGAGTAGTCGGCCATCGTGTCGTGGACGTAGCCGTCGAAAGGGCACTCGATGTACTCCGGATCGATGTCGGTGCCGAGCGCGTCGTTGATCAGGTCGACCATCTCGTTGAACGAGTAGGCCTCCTGGGTGCCGACGTTGTACACGCCCGTGAGATCGCGGTCGGCGGCGAGCTCGCAGGCGCGGGCCACGTCCGAGACGTGGGTGAAATCGCGGGTCTGGGTCCCGTCGCCGAACAGCTCGGGCGCCTCGCCGTTGGCGATCGCGTCCGCGAACTGCGCGACCGTGTTCGCGTACTCCCCTTTGTGCTCCTCGTTGCCGCCGAACCCCTGGTAGACGGAGAAGAAGCGAAGCCCGGCCACGTTCATCTCGTGGTGGTTGGCGTAGTACTCGGCGTAGCGCTCGCGCGCGAGCTTCGAGGCCTCGTAGGCCGTGCGCGCCTCCACGTCCATGTCCACGGGCGAGGGCTCGGTGCGGCTCCCGTAGATCGAGGAGGTCGAGGCGTAGACGACGGTCTCGCAGCCTTCCTGCCGGGCGCGCTCGACCGCGTTGACGAACCCCTCGACGTTGACGCGGCAGCCACGCTGGGGATCGGTCTCGTGCATGTTCCGCGAGGAGAGCGCGGCGAGGTGAAAGAGGACGTCGACGTCGGCGGGATAGTCGTCGTCGAGCACCGAGGCCTCGACGAACTCCACGCCGTCGTCGAGGTTCTCCGGCGTCCCGAGGTACGTGTCGTCAACGGCGATCACGTCGTTGTCGGCCGCGAGGCGGTTCGCGAGGTTCGAGCCGATGAAGCCCGCGCCGCCCGTGACCAGAACGCGCTTGTTCTGCATGGGTGTGTATCGTCGGGGGGAGGGAATTATGGCTTCGGTTCGATTGAGGGAGTATCACCCCCCTTCAGCCACTCCGGACCGGAGTCGGGCCTATCCGTCGACGACTGCTTCGTCGGCGTCGTCGTCGCTTTCGGCTCCGTCGTCGGACTCGCCCTCGCTCGCTAGGTCGTCGAGCCGGTTTTCGGCGCGGTCGCGATCTTCGGGGTAGCCCACGTCGATGCGCCACCCGTCGAGCCGGATCGCGTCGATGGTGCGGCCGGACTGGATGAGCAGATCGATCGCGTCGGGGAGTTCGTACTCGCCGCGGTCGGAGGGCTGGACGAGGTGGCACGCGTGGAAGATCGCGGGCGTGAACGTGTAGAAGCCGGTCATCACCAGATTCGACGGTGGGTCGTCGGGCTTCTCGACCACCTCGACCACCTCGCCGTACTCGTTGGTGTCAAGGACACCGTACCGGGATGCTTCTTCGTAGGGCACTTCCTCGACGAGGAACGCCGCGTCGGCGCGATCTTCTTGTTGCCGGCTGGCCACGTCTTCGAGGTTCCCCCGAAAGACGTTGTCGCCCAGCATCAGCATGAAGTCGCCGTCGACGTGCGGTTCGGCTTGGAGGATGGCGTGCGCCAAGCCGAGCTGCTCGCGCTGGTGCGTGTACGTGATCGGC
>NZ_SDJP01000013.1:70215-80708 GCF_004114995.1 Halorubrum amylolyticum | reverse complement strand
TGAGTTCCGCGAAATCGCACTGATGTGTGTCGTCTATAACATCAAGCGCTTCGTCAAACAGTGAATCTCTCCGCCTTACAGCGATTCAACACAGCCGTTACAATGCTTTCACCTGAGGAGTTCCACGAGGAGTATCCGCCGGACAAGCTTCGCGAGGAGATCCCCGACTCGCCGGTGAGTTCGCTGCGCGGGATTCAGTACCTCTACGGGAGGCTCTACACGCTCGCGACGACCGGCGGCGGGGAGTACGCGCCGTACCTCACGCCGGACGCCGCGAGCGATCTGGTCGACACCGACGACAGCCTGATCGTCGTTCGCATCGATCTCTCCGGCGACGGGCCGCGACTGGCCGACGACGAACGGGGACCGGTGTGGGTGACGCGGTACACCGACGAGCTGGTACAGAAGGTGGGTCACTGCAAGTACCCGGCAGCACGGGGAATCGACCACAGCGTGACCCACCAAGCGGGTCGGAACAGCGATCCGGAGAAGCTCGCCCGCTACGCGAAAGAGCGGCTTACCAAGTGGGCGGCAGACGAGGTGGTCGCGGAGGCCGCCACCGCTCACGACGACGGCTGGGTCGTCGACCGGCTCGCGGCGCTTGGCGAGGACGACGTCGCGCTCGACGCGATCGAGGACGGCGTGATCGCGAGCCTCGGCGGCGAGTCGGCGACGTCGCTGCTGACGGTTCAGGTCAAACTCGACGCCGACGGCGAGTACCGCTGGCCCGGCGACCTCGACGTGTTCAACGAGGCGATGCGCCGGCGCAAGCTGTCGAAGCTGGTCACCAAGAACAAGGCGGACGACTCCTCGGGAGACGCGACCGACCTCGTCACCGGAACGGCCTCGCGGACGGTCGGCACCTCCGAGGACCCGCAGAACTACTTCCTCGGGAAGCAGCGCGAGACGTTCCCCGGACTTGATATCGAGGAGGCGTGGCGCTCACACCCGATCTCGGAGGACGCGGCCGTGACGGTGATGAACGCCGAGACGTTCGTCGAGGCGTGCACGTACCGGACGTTCGGCGCGAAGGTGTACTACCTGCCGTACGTGTTCGGGAGCCAGACGCCGGAGAAGGCGTATCGGCTGTACGGGTGCCTGTATCGGGCCGTCACGGAAACCGGAGACGCGACGCCGATCGAGCAAGCGTATCTCGATCAGCGCGAACTCGACGCCGACGAGCGAACGCTCCGGTTCTACGTCTCCGCGGTGATGCCCCACCAGATGTCGCGGTACGACGTGTTCGGCGAGACGCTGAACGGCCGGCTCCACTACCCGACGGAGCTGGCGAAGACGCACAACGAACTCGTCAGCCGCGCGTCGATGTTCGTCACAGAACCAAGCGACGACTGGACCGCACCGCTTCCGACGAACGAAAACTGGGCGTTGCTGTCTGAGAGCGGCGAACGCTTGAAATCGGTGGCGACCGGCTGGTACTTCCACCAGACGTTCGCCGAACGCGACGACGACGATGCCGATGCGGACGACCCGCGGATCGAGGCGCTCGTGAGCGTCCTGAGCGGGGACCCCGTCTCCGTCGGCGTGCTCCTCGAAGAGTTCGTCGCGCGGATCGTCGACGAGGAGACAGGCGACGACGAATTCGACGCGTTCCCGTCGTTTCTGGTCGCGAGCCAGTTCGCACAGCTGTGTGCGCTCGCCGACGACGGGCTCGGAATGTTGACGACCACCGATCCGGAGAAGGAACCGATCACCCGCGAACCGACATACGAGACGATACTCACCATGGATACGTTTGAGACCACCATCGCCACCGACGGGGGATATCGAGGGGAAGCGAAGCTCGAATCGTTCATTGCCGACACGCCTGCGCTCGCGCCAGCGGGGGACGACGGGAAGGAGTCCGTCACCGCCGAGCGCCGCGGTGCATTCCTGCTGGGTGCGCTCGTCGGCGACATCGGGAGCTATCAGGAGTACAGCGAGGATCGGTCGACGACGCTGGTCGATCAGTATCCGGTCAAATCGATCACGCGCTCTCGGATCAAGAAGGTGACGCAGGAAACCGTCGCCAAGACGCTGACGTACACGCGTCAGGAAAAGAAGGGCGGACAATCGTATCCCGGAACGAAGGCCGAACACATCGTCGACCGGCTCCGAGAAACGATTCTGAATCCCGATCCGGACGACTGGGATATAGACACCGACGACCTCCGGTTTTACTACGCGCTCGGAGTGACGTACGGGATGAACGATCACCCCGACTGGGGCAAACAGCAGCGCGGCGAGCCGGACGACGAACACACCGACGAGGAACACTGACATGTCCGATTCACCAGCCACGACCGACGCGACCGAAGCCGTCCAGAACCGCTCGGAGATCGTTTTCCTGTACGACGCCGTCGACGCCAACCCCAACGGGAACCCGCTCAGCGGTGCGAACCGTCCGCGGATCGATCCGCAGACGCAGCAGGCGATCGTCACCGACGTTCGACTGAAGCGGTATCTCCGCGACCAGCTCGACGACGACGGGCACGGCGTGTACATCCGGAACGTCCAGGAAGACGGCAATCAGTACACCCGCGGAAAGCTGCTCGAAGACCGGCTGAAAGCCATTGACCTCGACGACTACGAGCTCGACGAGGACGGCGAGCCCGATCGGCTTCGAGAGGCCGTGTTCGGCGAGTTCCTCGCAGAGAGCGTCGACGTGCGATACTTCGGGGCGACGATGTCGGTCGACACCGAGGTCAGGTACGCAAAGCACCTTCCCGATCACTTCACCGGGCCGGTTCAGTTCTCCCCGGGAAAGACGATGCACGCGGTCAACGAGAACGAGGAGTACGACAGTTTGACGAGCGTTATCGCCACCCAAGAGGGGAAAGAACAGGGCGGATTCGACCTCGACGACCACCGTATCCAGTACGGCCTCGTCCGCTTCCACGGGCTCGTCGACGAGCACGGCGCGTCGAACACGAATCTGACCGCCGACGATGTCGAGCGCCTCGACACGCTGTGTTGGCGGTCGATCAAAAACCAGACGATCAGTCGGAGCAAGGTCGGCCAAGAGCCCCGGCTGTACTGTCGCGTCGAGTACTCCGAGGACAGCTTCCACCTCGGTGGCCTCGATAAGGACCTCTCGCTCGACCACGAACGGAGCGAACCGGACGAGGAGCTCCGAAGCGTTCGCGATCTGACCGTCGACATCGACGCGTTCGTCGATCGGCTCGAAAACGCGTCCGATCGCGTGTCGACGGTACGGCTCGTCGCGAGCGACGTACTGGAGTTCTCCCGCGACGGCGAGGCCGGTGGTCCCGAGCTCCTCTACGACGCGTTGTCCGAGGCCCTCGGAGCCGACGCCGTCGATGTCGTCGACGTGTACGAGGAACACACCGAAACGCTTCCCGACGCCAATTCGGCGGAGTGACGATGGCGCAGGAATCGCTCGGAGCGTGGACAGACGAGGGAAGTGGAACACGCGGTAACGGTGAGGTTCCCGACCGCTGTCTTTCGTTCACCGTTCGCGGACCGTGGGGACACTTCCGGCGGATCGAGGGCAACGTCGTCAAGCAGACGTATCGGATAATCCCACGGACGACCGTTTCGGGACTGATAGCGGGAATTCTCGGCCTCGAACGGGACAGTTACTACGAGCTGTTCGCCCCCGACCGATCGGCGATTGCGGTCGAACCCGTGCGCGAGATCAGAACGATGAATATGCCGATGAACACGCTCTCGACTGCGGACGGAAATCTCCAGTCACTGAACGGCCGGGGCAAGATCAGCGTGAAGCTCCCGGACCCGACCGCGCTCCGTCAACAGCACAACTACGAGGTCCTCGTCGACCCCGCCTACCGGATCGACGTTGCGCTCAGCGATGCGGCGCGGTATCGGGAGCTTCGATCGCATCTCGAATCGGGAACCTCACACTACGTGCCGAGCCTCGGACTGTCGGAGCATCTCGGCGAGATAGAGTACCACGGCGAGTTCGACATCGAATCGGTTCCGAGTGAGGAGACGAGTGCGGACAGTGACGCGAATGCCATCGACACCGCGGTTCCGAATGCGATCGACGACGTCGTCCTCGACCCCGGAACGCGCTGTCAGGTCGAGGAGTCGCCCGCGTTCATGACGACCGATTCGGGCGGGCGAACAACGACGGGATTCACGACGTACGCGTACAACCCTGACGCAGAACCGCTCGGTGTTCGAGACATCGACGCGGTCTCCGTGGACGATCGAACGGTGGTGTTCGTTTGAGGTGACGGTTCGGTACTCCCATCCGCCCGAAAACGGTCACGAGGGCGTTCACTTGACCGATCATCTGCGGGATGTCGCAAACCGAGTCCGACGGATCGTTCCGGAAGACGCGGAGACGGCGGCCGGTGAGTCGCTTCGGGAACTCGTCGAAACGCTGGCGTACGTCCACGACTTCGGGAAGGCGACGACCTACTTTCAGGATTATCTCCTCGATTCGAACCATCCAAGCCCCGAAATGCTTCGTCACCACTCGCCGCTCGGTGCGTTTCTCGCGTACCACGCGCTGGAATCACGCGGATTCAAGACCGAGAGCTGTCTGGCCGGATTCGTCGCGGTTGCAAAGCATCACGGGAACATCCCAGATGTCGCCTCGTACGTCTTCGATCGGTCTCACCGGCGGCGCGGCGTCACTCACGAATCGGAAACACCGGCCGAGCGGCGTCAGCATGCGATAGCAGAACAGGCCGACGATATCCGGGAGAATGCGCCGGCGATCGCGGACGAGGTCTTTCAGTTGGCGACGAACGATACGAGTTCCATCGACGAGTTTCTCGGCGGGTTCGGCGATCTGCTCAACGAGATCGAGTCGGCGGTGTCGGCCGACGCACCGGGGTCGGATTTCTCGCGTGACTCGCTGTCCGACGCGTGTTACTCGCTGGTGCTGGAGTCGTGGGGATCGCTCGTTCTCGCCGACAAGACGAGCGCGGCCGGAGAGGCGGACGATCTCGACCGATCGGAGTCGCTCTACGAGGCGCGTCAGCCACGCTTCGAGCGCTTGGACGAACACGTTCAGGCGATCGAGCGCGACGCAGACGCAGATCCCAGCGGAAACCGACAGGAGCGGCTGAATTACCACCGATCTCGGGCTCGGGATAGCGTCCTCGAAAACGCCGAGTCGTTCGCCAAGAACGGTGGTGGCGTCGCGACCATAACGCTCCCGACTGGAATGGGAAAGACGCTGACCGGGCTGTCGGCCGCGCTGCGAGTTCGCGATGAACTCGGCGGCGAGCGTATCGTGTACGCGCTTCCGTTCACCTCCATCATCGACCAAGTGGTCGACGAGGTTGAGAGCATCTACGACACCGACTCCACGGATCGTCTCCTCACGGCACACCACCACCTCTCCGAGACGACGATCGAAGGTGTCGGCGACGACGAAGCGTCAGATCTGAACGACGATGTCTCCGGGATGCTCGCCGAAAGCTGGCGGGCAGGACTCACGGTGTCAACGTACGTTCAGCTGTTCGAGAGCCTCGCTGGTCCGTCGAACGGTCAGTCGATGAAGCTTCCGGCCCTTCGTGAGAGCGTCGTCGTGCTTGACGAGCCGCAAAGTCTTCCGCTCGACTGGTGGAAGCTCGTTCCGCGCCTCGTCGAGCTTCTCGTCGATCGATACGACGCGACGGTCATCGCTATGACCGCGACACAGCCGCGACTGTTCGAGAACGAGGTGGAACTCGTCGACAAGCCGGAGTCGTACTTCGAGACGACCGAACGGGTCGAATACGAAATTGATCCCTCGATCGAGCGTTACATCGCCGATCAAACCGGTCCGAAATCCCACACAGATGCGGCTCAGAAGCTGATCAACGGCGGAACGGACTCCGAATCAACGCTGGCCATCTGCAACACCATCGACAGCGCCAAGGTTCTCACAGAACGCCTCACAGAACGCCTCGACGACGCAACGAGCATCGGAGCGGTGTACGAGGACGCGCTTGAACGGTCCGGATCGGTCGACGAGATCGATCCGGGCGCCCTTGCGAGCCGGATCGACGATAGACAGGGCCGGGGATTGCTCCACCTGTCGACCCGCCTCAGGCCGGTCGATCGACTCACACTCATCGAGGTCGCGAAGGATCTCACGAGACGAGGGCATCCGCTGATCGCCGTCTCGACCCAGTTGGTCGAGGCGGGAGTCGATATCAGCTTCGACCGAGCGTTCCGCGATTTGGCTCCGATCGACAGCATCGTTCAGGCCGCTGGACGGTGTAACCGCTCGTTTGAGCGCGATCGGGGGCACGTCACGATCTGGTGGCTCGATGTACCGAAAAAACAAGATAAAACGCCGGCAGAAGCGGTGTACAACCGCGGTACAGCGCTACTCCCGGTGGCGGCAGAGACGATCGAAAGCATCCGCGATGGTCGGACGACGGTTCCGGAAACCGCCCTCGCTCGAACGGGGGTCGTGACGTACTACGAACGACTCAAATCGGACAAAAACGTCGGGCGAGACGAGTATGTTTCGTACGTCGACCGAGCACAGGGAGACGAACTCGGCGCTCTCTCCCTGATCGACGAACGCAGGGCTGTCGAGGTGATCGTCTGCCGAACATCTGAAGACCAACGTCTCGTCGAATCGGCACGAATCGCACTCGAAAACCACGACTTTTCGGAGCTAGAGGCGTCTATGCGGAAGCTTCGAACACGGACCGTGTCGATCCCGGTGTACGGGCGCGGATCTCGAGAAGAACGCGAGCTCCGTGACCTCGAGCCGGTTCACCGTGACACCGAGATCCGGAAGATCGATGCTCGGAAATCCCATTACGACGGATTCTTCGACGCCGATACGGGATTCGTGGTCCCCGACAACACCGTGGAGCGTCGGTTCCTATGACCGACCCCGTCGATCGGCTCCTCGCGACCGCACGCGGTGAATCGACCGATAACCCCTTCCGAGTGACCGGGGTTCAGATGCAGTACTATCACGTGTGTAAACGCGAGTTGTGGTTCGCGAGCCGTCACATAGAGATCGATCGTGAGAATGCGAGCGTCGTCCGTGGAACGCGCGTCGACGACACGGCATACGAGGAAAAGCGTCGAAATGTTCGGCTCGGAATGATCTCGCTCGACGTCCTCGAAGACGATCGCGTTATCGAAGTAAAGCCGTCGTCGGCGCTCACGAAGCCCGCCCGAATGCAACTGTCGTACTACCTTTGGTATCTCGAACGTGTCGCCGCTGTCGAAACCGACGGAGTGCTTGCCCATCCTCGGGAACGAAAGCGAGAGTCCGTCGAACTGACCCCCGACCGGAAGGCGGCCGTGGAAGAATCGATCCGCGGCATACACAACATCGTAACCGCTGAGGAGCCGCCGGAAGCGGAGGAAAAACCGTTCTGTGAGTCGTGTGCATATCACGACTTTTGTTGGTGTTGATCATGGACAGAAACTACCACGTGTTTTCGGACGGGCGTATCGAGCGAAACGACGACACGATTCGGATCGTCACCGACGAGGGTGAGAAAAAATACGTCCCTGTTGAGAACGCCGAAGCCGTCTTTCTCCACGGGCAGATAGACTTCAACACCCGCTTCGTGTCGTTCCTCGACGATCACGGCACGGCGGCTCACGTATTTGGGTGGAACGATTATTACGCCGGATCGGTTATGCCGACTAAAGGTCAAACCTCGGGCCAGACAGTCGTTGGACAAGTCCGAGCATACGAAAATGCGGAGGAGCGGCGGCGGCTCGCTGGTGCGTTCGTTGCGGGTAGCATACATAATATGCGAACGAACGTCACGTACTACAACGGTAAAGACCGTGACCTCGAGACAGAACTGTCCGAGTTAGACGCCGCCGCTGCGGACATCGACGACTCGGACGATATTTCTGAGCTGATGGGGGTCGAGGCGACCGCACGGAAAGCGTACTATCGATCGTTCCGAAAGATTCTGCCGGACGAGTTCTCCTTCACCCGCCGAGAGTTCAACCCCCCACCGAACGAAGTGAATAGCCTCATCTCATTCGGAAATTCGCTGGTGTACGCAAACTGCGTCTCCGCCATCAGAGCGACTGCACTCGATCCGTCTATCAGCTACCTCCACGAACCGGGTGAACGACGATACTCGCTTTCGCTGGATATCGCGGATTTATTCAAACCGTTACTCGCAGATCGCGTCATGTTCCGCGTTCTCAACCGACGACAACTCACGCCCGACGATTTCGAACAGGACCTCGGAGCGTGTCTACTCGATGAACACGGTCGGAAGGTCTACACGAAAGAGTTTGAAAAGACATTGGAACGAACGGTCGATCATCCGGATCTCAATCGAAAGGTAAGCTATCAGCATCTGTTACGGTTAGAAGCATACAAATTAAAGAAGGATCTTCTCGCCGGGGAGTCGTACGAGCCGTTCAAGCGGTGGTGGTGATGTACGTAGTTCTCGTATATGATATGGAAGCCGAGCGCACACAGAAGATGCTTCGTCTGTGCCGCAGATACTTGACTCACGTTCAGAATTCGGTACTAGAAGGAGAGATCTCAGAAGGCGATCTCACAGGATTACAAGAAAGTATCGATGATCTGCTTATTGCTGGGGAATCGGTCGTCATTTACGAAGTATCCTCTGAAATGCTTCTTGATCGGACGGTCTACGGTGACGACCCGAAAGCGAACGACCGATTTCTGTAGACTTCCGTCGACCCCCGGGGGCAGATCGGTTATTGGGGGTCGACAGGAAAGGATTGTTATGGATGGACGTGAGAGGGCCTATATGTCCGAAATTGGGCATGGTTTCAGACGAACCTTTGAGGGATTGAAGCCCGTCTGATGGAGAGCAGCGGATCACGGACGCGCTGAGTTTCAGACGAACCTTTGAGGGATTGAAGCCCGATCACGGACCCGTCGTTCAACCCCGAGGAAGGTTTCAGACGAACCTTTGAGGGATTGAAGCGAGGCCAACGTCAGCGCCGGCGGGATCGAAAGCGCCGGTTTCAGACGAACCTTTGAGGGATTGAAGCGCGATGAGCGAAGCGGTCTGGGCGAGCGACGGCGAGTTTCAGACGAACCTTTGAGGGATTGAAGCTTGTGCGAGACGATGGCGATCCGGATCTGCGGGAAGGTTTCAGACGAACCTTTGAGGGATTGAAGCATCAGACGCCGGACGGAGTGGTTCTGCGAGAAGTGGTTTCAGACGAACCTTTGAGGGATTGAAGCTCGTTGATCGGCCCGAGCGACGGCGGGGCGTCGACGGTTTCAGACGAACCTTTGAGGGATTGAAGCGGCCGCGAGCTCGGCGAGCATCTCGACGAGCGGCGTTTCAGACGAACCTTTGAGGGATTGAAGCCCCATCACCTCGACGTCGGGCTCGGCGAGGGCGGCGCGTTTCAGACGAACCTTTGAGGGATTGAAGCTGGATGTCAGAGAGCTGTAACGGGAATCCGGACTCGTTTCAGACGAACCTTTGAGGGATTGAAGCGACTTCGCGGGTCACGAACTCGTTGGCGACGCGGGTTTCAGACGAACCTTTGAGGGATTGAAGCCTCCTTGGAGCACTCGTCCTTGGCGTCGTTGCCGGGTTTCAGACGAACCTTTGAGGGATTGAAGCCGCGAGTCGGTGGTCGTCGCGATCCTTGCGGGCGTGGTTTCAGACGAACCTTTGAGGGATTGAAGCAAGCACGTCTGTCACTCGTGTCGGAGTGTCACCTGGTTTCAGACGAACCTTTGAGGGATTGAAGCTCGACGTACTGGTCGGCGCTGACGTGGTACCAAGCGGGTTTCAGACGAACCTTTGAGGGATTGAAGCCGCGTGAGCATCCAGCCGTTGTACAGCAGCGTGCTGGTTTCAGACGAACCTTTGAGGGATTGAAGCCATCATGTCGTCGACCTGGTCGTCCGGATAGATCCGGTTTCAGACGAACCTTTGAGGGATTGAAGCCAGCGAACGAAGCCTCGAGCTTCGGGTGGTGCGCCGGGTTTCAGACGAACCTTTGAGGGATTGAAGCAAGTTGGAGCGTGTCGGAGTCGTTGCCATACCGCGTTTCAGACGAACCTTTGAGGGATTGAAGCCTCATCGGGATTGCGGGGCTGTTCGGCCTCGGGAGTTTCAGACGAACCTTTGAGGGATTGAAGCGCGGTACTCGGCGGTCGCCGTGTTCACGACGAACACGGTTTCAGACGAACCTTTGAGGGATTGAAGCTATCAAAAGATCGGTGCCCGAATAGACGATCGCGACGGTTTCAGACGAACCTTTGAGGGATTGAAGCGATTGAGGTGTGCCCGTCGGGACACCGGTAGCGCCGTTTCAGACGAACCTTTGAGGGATTGAAGCAGATTGGTCCCGAGGTCGACGAACGGCTCTGGAAGCGTTTCAGACGAACCTTTGAGGGATTGAAGCTATTTCCGGGGCGACCGAGACCGAATCGAGTACCTTGTTTCAGACGAACCTTTGAGGGATTGAAGCGATCATCTCGTCGGCGATCGCGTTCTCGTGAACCCAGGTTTCAGACGAACCTTTGAGGGATTGAAGCTCCTAGCCGGATACGTCACAGACAAGTTGGGAAT
>NZ_SDJP01000013.1:69932-69996 GCF_004114995.1 Halorubrum amylolyticum | reverse complement strand
TGTTTCAGACGAACCTTTGAGGGATTGAAGCAGCGTGACGTGGGCTGCAGCGGCGGCTGTCGCG
>NZ_SDJP01000013.1:40349-69922 GCF_004114995.1 Halorubrum amylolyticum | reverse complement strand
TGTTTCAGACGAACCTTTGAGGGATTGAAGCTCCTAGCCGGATACGTCACAGACAAGTTGGGAATTGTTTCAGACGAACCTTTGAGGGATTGAAGCCCTCGGCGTGCCGAACACCCTGATGATCGGCGTGCCGTTTCAGACGAACCTTTGAGGGATTGAAGCAGCGTGACGTGGGCTGCAGCGGCGGCTGTCGCGCGTTTCAGACGAACCTTTGAGGGATTGAAGCAAGGACGGGGGTGTCGTCGAGTATCAGTGTGCTGCGGTTTCAGACGAACCTTTGAGGGATTGAAGCGACCTGATCGAGAACAGCGGTATCGTACTCGTCGAGGTTTCAGACGAACCTTTGAGGGATTGAAGCTCGGTGTACAATTCGATCCACCGAGAGAGCCAGATCGTTTCAGACGAACCTTTGAGGGATTGAAGCTGCTTGATCGATGCGCTCGTGTTCTTCGAGTTGGTTGTTTCAGACGAACCTTTGAGGGATTGAAGCGACGTCCGGTACACCACGCAGGGCACCGACTACCCGGTTTCAGACGAACCTTTGAGGGATTGAAGCAGCCAGACCGACGTCGTCAAGCACGCGAACGACGCGTTTCAGACGAACCTTTGAGGGATTGAAGCAGATCAACGGGAACCAGACGCTCAAGAATGTCTCCTGTTTCAGACGAACCTTTGAGGGATTGAAGCCTGTTTTCCCGAACACTTTAGACCCCGCTTACCGACAGTTTCAGACGAACCTTTGAGGGATTGAAGCATCTCCGAATACCGCGAGCACCAGGTCGTCGCGGAGAGTTTCAGACGAACCTTTGAGGGATTGAAGCGACGTGCTCTTCGTTGACCTGGAGGCGCAGTACCAGTTTCAGACGAACCTTTGAGGGATTGAAGCGGTTCGACGCCACGAAGATGTCTTCCTCGAAGTGGGTTTCAGACGAACCTTTGAGGGATTGAAGCGGACGGTGGTACGCGGACACGCACGATGGCGTGACGGTTTCAGACGAACCTTTGAGGGATTGAAGCGCTCTTTGTACCCGTGGAAGAGTACTTCATTTGTACAGTTTCAGACGAACCTTTGAGGGATTGAAGCGCCCTCGTAACTATCGAGTTACTGACTATCTTCGTGTTTCAGACGAACCTTTGAGGGATTGAAGCTGCTTCGGCATGTCGTCGGGGTGAGCATCGGGGATGGTTTCAGACGAACCTTTGAGGGATTGAAGCATCCTGTAGCGACCCGAGCGAGGAATGCAGTCTCGTTTCAGACGAACCTTTGAGGGATTGAAGCGCCCGGCTCACCTTGTCCTCGGCCCGAATGTGCTTGGTTTCAGACGAACCTTTGAGGGATTGAAGCGACTCGACTCCGATACGCGCGACCGGCTCCGAGCGGAGTTTCAGACGAACCTTTGAGGGATTGAAGCGACCATGTCTACCTGTCGGTGAGTGGCGGCAAGGACTGTTTCAGACGAACCTTTGAGGGATTGAAGCAGCCAATCGTGGACCGAGTACGAAGACCGTTTCGCGGTTTCAGACGAACCTTTGAGGGATTGAAGCCGCCGCGTCGCGGACGACCGACTCGTCGAGGACCGTTTCAGACGAACCTTTGAGGGATTGAAGCGACCCGGACGACCTGGTGGCCCGGGACTTCGACTTGTTTCAGACGAACCTTTGAGGGATTGAAGCGCCCGGCGCGCAGCGACGTACATCGGCGTCGGCACCGTTTCAGACGAACCTTTGAGGGATTGAAGCGAGGGGCTCAGATATCGGGACCGTGTTTAGCGAGCGTTTCAGACGAACCTTTGAGGGATTGAAGCGGCCTTTTGCGGGTAGAGTCGGTCGCGGCCGCCTTGTTTCAGACGAACCTTTGAGGGATTGAAGCGGCCCCGAGCGACTAAGCCCTACCCCCGCTTAGTACAGTTTCAGACGAACCTTTGAGGGATTGAAGCCAGATCCGGCGGGATCGACGCCGTCACACTCTCGGGTTTCAGACGAACCTTTGAGGGATTGAAGCAACAGCTGGAAGGGCGCGACCGGGCCCGAAGACAACGTTTCAGACGAACCTTTGAGGGATTGAAGCAAACTGCAGACGCTCTTGTTAAGTAACGGGGTATTGTTTCAGACGAACCTTTGAGGGATTGAAGCCACCGATCACGAGGACCGTCGGAGGGCGAGAACCAGTTTCAGACGAACCTTTGAGGGATTGAAGCGTCCGCCAGTGCACGTACGACAGCCTTGAGGCGCACGTTTCAGACGAACCTTTGAGGGATTGAAGCAAGCTTTACTGGAGGGGGTAGAACGTTCTCGATGTGGTTTCAGACGAACCTTTGAGGGATTGAAGCACGCTCAACGAGGTCGTATTCCCGAAGCTTGTCGAGTTTCAGACGAACCTTTGAGGGATTGAAGCCCGGTTGACACCACCAAAGCGGAGGTGCTCAAGGCCGTTTCAGACGAACCTTTGAGGGATTGAAGCCTGCAACGCTCATCGTGCCGTCGCCCTGCCACCCGCCGTTTCAGACGAACCTTTGAGGGATTGAAGCTCGTCGTCGAGCAGGAATACGACGATAGCACGACGACGTTTCAGACGAACCTTTGAGGGATTGAAGCGGTCACGTCGCGCGTCGTCGTCGCCGTCGCGAACTCGTTTCAGACGAACCTTTGAGGGATTGAAGCGATCTGTGGGGAGTCCGCCCCCACTTGCTCGGCCAGTTTCAGACGAACCTTTGAGGGATTGAAGCCTGTTGACGTGGGACGACATCTTCCTCGCGTCGGAGTTTCAGACGAACCTTTGAGGGATTGAAGCGCGTAAGGAGTCGTCCTTGTGGTCAATCTGCCGGGTTTCAGACGAACCTTTGAGGGATTGAAGCGTCGGCAGACTCGATGGCGAGGAGTACGAGGTCAGGGTTTCAGACGAACCTTTGAGGGATTGAAGCCGCCGCCAAGAGCGTACGCAGGCCCCGCAGGACATGTTTCAGACGAACCTTTGAGGGATTGAAGCCCCTTCCAGGAGGCCGAGGCCGCTGCGGGCGGCAAGTTTCAGACGAACCTTTGAGGGATTGAAGCTTCATCACGGGCAGCGACCAGTTCGACGTCGCGTGGTTTCAGACGAACCTTTGAGGGATTGAAGCCACTCCCGAACCCGCCGGACGTGAGCGGATTTGTCGTTTCAGACGAACCTTTGAGGGATTGAAGCGAGTGCTACTACGTCAACGACCTGTCCCTCGACAGGTTTCAGACGAACCTTTGAGGGATTGAAGCGGTTGTTGAACGTCCGCTGGCTGAGGTCCGGAACCGGTTTCAGACGAACCTTTGAGGGATTGAAGCACCATCCACGGACCTTCCGGTGGGTCGAGAAGGACAGTTTCAGACGAACCTTTGAGGGATTGAAGCGCTGATTGAGTGTGCTCATGGGCTCACCTCGTCGAGAGTTTCAGACGAACCTTTGAGGGATTGAAGCACGTCGGGAAAGCGGGTTTTGATCTCGTCCCGCGTTTCAGACGAACCTTTGAGGGATTGAAGCAATCGGACTTCGCAGGGCTCATCTACACGCTTCGCGTTTCAGACGAACCTTTGAGGGATTGAAGCGCGTCACTCATCGGTCGCGGTCCCCGGTTCCTGTTGTTTCAGACGAACCTTTGAGGGATTGAAGCGATCGCGTCGGCCGTCGACGGGCCGATACCATGGTTTCAGACGAACCTTTGAGGGATTGAAGCCATATTCACCTCCGTCGGTGCACGGTCAAGTTGCGTTTCAGACGAACCTTTGAGGGATTGAAGCCGGTATCGCGGGCGGTATCGGTATCGGTACCGATTGTTTCAGACGAACCTTTGAGGGATTGAAGCGTCGTGTCGCCTGCCGTGGCCGACTTCTTCTCGTCGTTTCAGACGAACCTTTGAGGGATTGAAGCTCGGCCATGGGGTTGATTGTATCGTTGGATGAGCGAGCGTTTCAGACGAACCTTTGAGGGATTGAAGCGGTCACCGTGATCTCCGTCGGCGCCTCGATCTCGGGTTTCAGACGAACCTTTGAGGGATTGAAGCCTGTTCGGCGGCGTCGCGGATCCCGTGCTCGATCGCGTTTCAGACGAACCTTTGAGGGATTGAAGCCTGCGGGTCGCCCGCCACCTCCAAAATATTTTGCTCGTTTCAGACGAACCTTTGAGGGATTGAAGCGCCTTCTTGCTCGGGTAGTTCGACGGCCCGGCTTCGTTTCAGACGAACCTTTGAGGGATTGAAGCGGTGACGGTGTCGACGCCGGACGAGGCGGTGGTGGTTTCAGACGAACCTTTGAGGGATTGAAGCGGTGTACTGCCCCGAGTGCTCGTGGAGTGGTGCGGTTTCAGACGAACCTTTGAGGGATTGAAGCTCGTCCTCGTCGTCCAGGCCGACCACCGCGAGGCGGTTTCAGACGAACCTTTGAGGGATTGAAGCTCGTGAAGCGCCTGGGCCGTCTGCTGGACGTACTGGTTTCAGACGAACCTTTGAGGGATTGAAGCGAGCCACGCCGTCGCCTCGACGCTCGCGCCGTAGTGGTTTCAGACGAACCTTTGAGGGATTGAAGCACCTTCAAGCTGAAGTTGCCGGCTGACAGGAACGTTTCAGACGAACCTTTGAGGGATTGAAGCGACTCGATCACGATCGTGTCCGCCGTGGGAGTCGTGTTTCAGACGAACCTTTGAGGGATTGAAGCCGGGATCCGGGCAACGAGTACAGCTCGATCACGGTCGAGTTTCAGACGAACCTTTGAGGGATTGAAGCGAGTAGCCACAGACGGGCGTACGTCCGCCCGTCGTCGTTTCAGACGAACCTTTGAGGGATTGAAGCCGGTGGGTTGTGGTGTCACAATCCGAGATAACATCGTTTCAGACGAACCTTTGAGGGATTGAAGCACGAGATCCCGCACGTACGAGCTGATCGAGCTGTAGTTTCAGACGAACCTTTGAGGGATTGAAGCACGCTCGCGGCGGCGGCTGTCCCGGTCGCTTCAGGGCGTTTCAGACGAACCTTTGAGGGATTGAAGCAGATGACCATGGGTACGTTAGACAACCGGGGTCAAGTTTCAGACGAACCTTTGAGGGATTGAAGCTCGTCGAGGGCAAGGAGCCGGCCCAACTCGACCCGGTTTCAGACGAACCTTTGAGGGATTGAAGCAAGCTGAAGCTGCCTGCCGACCGGGACCGCATGACGGTTTCAGACGAACCTTTGAGGGATTGAAGCATTACTGTCTGGGAGGCTGCGATGCTGATTATTGCGGGTTTCAGACGAACCTTTGAGGGATTGAAGCGTAGCAGCGAAGCCGGCGGACGGCGTGATCGGCTTGTTTCAGACGAACCTTTGAGGGATTGAAGCTCGGGTTTGAACACCTCGTCGTTGTTAGCCGGGACGAGTTTCAGACGAACCTTTGAGGGATTGAAGCGATCTCTCCCGCTACCTCTCCCGCCACGTCGCCGGTTTCAGACGAACCTTTGAGGGATTGAAGCCTCTTTGACTTCCTGGTGGGTCCGTCCTGTCTCGAGTTTCAGACGAACCTTTGAGGGATTGAAGCTTCCGTCGGGCCTTCCGGATGAGCCGTTTGTTGACCGTTTCAGACGAACCTTTGAGGGATTGAAGCAGACCACTACCGCCGACCTCGACGACGAGCTGGCCGTTTCAGACGAACCTTTGAGGGATTGAAGCCTCGGACAGTGCGAGGTCTCGAAGTGGAGCGACACGCGTTTCAGACGAACCTTTGAGGGATTGAAGCCGGACCGCCCGGTCACGGTCATGTAGAACGCCGTCGTTTCAGACGAACCTTTGAGGGATTGAAGCATGACCGCCTTCCCGCCCGAGGAGGTCGCCGACGTGTTTCAGACGAACCTTTGAGGGATTGAAGCCTCGTATCCCCCGGCCAGTACGGGGCCATGCTGCCGTTTCAGACGAACCTTTGAGGGATTGAAGCGAGTTTTCGGACCTCACGCTCACCATCAGCTGGGGGGTTTCAGACGAACCTTTGAGGGATTGAAGCAAACGCTCGTAGAAGTGCGAGCGGGGCAGCTCGATGGTTTCAGACGAACCTTTGAGGGATTGAAGCTACAACCGACAGTCGTCACAGAGCGGGGAACGCATGTTTCAGACGAACCTTTGAGGGATTGAAGCCACCGAGCTAAAACCGAAGCAAATCCTGTTCTCGAGTTTCAGACGAACCTTTGAGGGATTGAAGCACTACGTTCTCGACGTCGGCAACGCGGTCGGTAGCGGTTTCAGACGAACCTTTGAGGAATTGAAGCACTTATAAGGGAGTGGGTTGGGGCAGATTTGAACTGCCGGCCTCCTCCATGTCAAGGAGGTGTCATAACCGGACTAGACTACCAACCCACAGGGGCTTACTGACGCATCTCATCGTATCCGGGGGACGTAATTGAACCTTTCGTTTCGGTCGCCGACACGGGGGTGCGGTCGGCCGATTCTCCCGTCGGGTCGATCGATTTTTCGCGGACCGAAGCGGTTCCGACCGGTTTTACTGGCTCGGGGAGAGTCGTCGGGTATGGTCGATCTCGCCGCCCGCACCGAGAGGCTCGACGCGTACCTCGACGAGCGCGGGCTCGAAGCGGTCTGGTTCGCCAAGCCGAACGGGTTCGCGTGGCTCACCGGCGGCGACAACGTTGTCGACGCCGACGCCGACCGTGGGGTCGCCGCCGCCGGCTACGACGGCGAGCTCCGGGTGATCACCGACGACATCGAGGCGAACCGGCTCGCCGACGAGGAGCTCCCCGACGCCGTCGCCGTCGAGTCGTTCCCGTGGCATGCGAGCTCGCTGGCCGACGCCGTCTCGGACCGGTCTCCCGCGCCCGCGGCCGCCGACTTCGACGTGCCGAGCTTCGAGCGCGTCGACGGGAACCGGCTCCGGCAGCCGCTCACCGACGACGACGTCGAGCGCTACCGCGAACTCGGCCGGGAGGCCGCCGCCGCGGTCGAGACCGTCTGCCGCAACCTCGAACCGGAGGACCCGGAGTACGAGGTCGCCGCCGGCATCGACATCTCCCTCGCGTCTCGCGATGTCGACACCCCGGTCGTGCTCGTCGGCGGCGCCGAGCGCGCGCAATCGTACCGCCACTACACCCCGAGCGACGCGACGCTCGGCGACTACGCGCTCGTCTCCGTCACCGCCGAGCGCGCCGGGCTGTACGCCTCCCTCACCCGCACCGTCGCGTTCGACGCCCCCGACTGGCTGGAGGAGCGCCACCGCGCGGCCGCCCGCGTCGAGGCGACCGCGCTCGCCGCGACCGAGGCCGCCGCGGCCGGGGAGCTGACGGGCTCGGGCGATCCGGACACCGCCGGCGACGTGTTCGACGCGATCCAGGAGGCGTACGGCGCGGTCGGCTTCGCGGACGAGTGGCGCGAGCATCACCAGGGCGGCGCGGCGGGCTTCGCGGGCCGCGAGTGGATCGCGACCCCCGAGAGCGACGAGACGGTCCGGTGGCCGATGGGCTACGCGTGGAACCCGACCGTGCAGGGCGCGAAGAGCGAGGACACCCACCTCGTGTCGCCCGACCTGACCGAGACGCTGACGAAGACGGGCCAGTGGCCGACACACGAGGTGGAGCCGGTCGATGTCGACGGGATCGCGACCGAGCCGCGAGAGCTGACCGCGCCGGTCATTCGGTAGACCGCGTTCGGCAGATAGCTCCCGGCGTCCGCAAAAGCGAAGCGCCGAGGAACCGCTCAGTAGACGTACTCGCTTTCGTCGATGCCGACGTAGTTCTTCTTCACGCGGCGCTTGTTCCACTTGTAGCCGGCCATGAGCTTCGCCGACTCCCAGCCGGAGCGGTACGGCTGCGAGAGGAGCCCGTCGCCGGTCTCCGCCGCGAGCATCGCGTCGGCGGCGCCGATGACCCGGTTCCAGTCGTCGGGCTCGTAGTCGGCGACCATGTCCGCCATCGTCACGTTCCGGACGATCTCGTCGCCGATCGCCTCCTTCCACCGCCGGTTGTAGGGGGCCATGCCGCCCGCGGCGGCCAGCTCGCCCGCGATCGCGCCGGTGCGGACCGCGACGTGGTCGCCGCCCTCGTGGAAGGCGGAGGTGGTGCCCATCGCGCCGCCGGCGACCGCGATCCCGGCCTCGGTCGGCGAGTCGATGGGGCGCGTCGAGGAGATCGGGTACGTCTCGGTGCCGTTCCGCTTGCCCGCGTCCTCGACGACGGGGAAGTCCTCCTCGATGTCGTACTCGTCGCCGTACTGCCACTCCAGGAGGCGCCGGACGTACTCGCCGCCCTGCGGGATCGACTCGTCGTCGTCGTCGAGCAGCGCGTACGCGTCGCGGTCGAAGTCGTCGATGTCGAGTCCGATGGGCATCGTGAGCCCGATCCGACAGACCCCGTCCGCGTTCGGGAAGATCCACGGGTACGCGGTCTCGCCCGGCATCACGCCCCACCAGAAGACGATGGCGTCGTTCACCGCCTCGTACACCTCCTCGGGGACGCGGCGGTACTCCTGATACGCGATGTGGTTGGCCGTCCGGGAGGCGAGCCGCTCGGAGGCGGCCGCGTCCGCGGGGAGGTACTCGTCGAGCACCTTGTTCGTCACCGTGCGCTGGGGGCCGTCAGCGAGCACGACGAAGTCCGCGCCCACCGTCTCGCCGGAGGCGAGTTCGACGCGGTGTCGGGGCTCGTCGCTTCCGGGCGAGACGGCGGGGTCGGTGTCGACGCCGCGGACCGACTCGCCGGCACGGTACTCCGCGCCGGCGTCCTCGGCGCGGTCACGGAGCCAGTCGTCGAAGCGGGCGCGGTGGAAGGTGTAACCGAACTTGTCGTACGGGGATTCGACCCCGGTTGTCGTGAGCGTCGCCGACTCGTCCGGGCCGCGGAACTCCGCGCGGTTCAACTCCCGCTGGACGACGCCGTCGTCGAACTCGTCGGGGTGGATCCCCATGATGTCGACCCAGTAGTCGAGGATGCCCGCGGCGTCGGTCGAGTCCGGACCGAGTCGGTCCCGGTCGGCGCGGGGAACTCCCTTTTCGAGCACGAGCGCGTCGGCGCCGCCGGTCGCGGCCGCGTGCGCTGCGGAGGACCCGGCCGGACCGCCGCCCACGATCGCGACGTCTACGCGTTCCATACCCCGTGAGGTCGCCGTCCGGCTATTAAATTCACGGTCCCCGGACGGGGCGTCGGTACACCGACCACGGCGCCGACGCGGGACGCCAAAGCCCCCTCCCTCCCGCACCAGTGACCGATTGATCATGTATGATGATTATCGGTTAGAGCGGCGGAGAGACACGCTTTTAGGGGGTGCGAGGGTTCAATCCTGCACACAAATGGCACGCGAGACATGGGCAACGCGGGCGGGGTTCATCCTCGCCGCGGTCGGTAGCGCGGTCGGGTTAGGGAACATCTGGCGGTTCCCCTTCATCACCGGCCAGTACGGCGGATCGTCGTTTCTGATCACCTACCTAGCGTTCGTCGCGCTGATCGGGTTCCCGGCGGTCCTCGTCGAGTTCGTGATCGGCCGTCGGACTGACCGGAATCCCGTGGGCGCGCTCCGGGATCTCGGCAGCGGCGTGTGGTCGTACGCCGGCTGGCTGTTCGTCGTCACCGGCTTCATCATCCTGTCGTACTACAGCGTCGTCGCCGGCTGGTTCCTCCGATACACCCTCATCGGGATCACCGAGGGGTTCACCATCACCGACCCGGCCGAGGCGGAGGCGGTGTTCGGAACGGTCTCGACCGGCCTCGACACGCTCCTCTTTCACGCCGTGTTCATGGCGCTCGTCATCGGCATCATCGCCGCCGGCGTCAGGCGCGGCATCGAGCTGAGCGTGAAGGTGATGGTCCCCGCCATCCTGGTGTTGCTCTTGGGGCTGGCCGCCTACGGATTCACGCTCGACGGCGCGAGCGCGGCGTACAGCTACTACCTCTCGCCGGACTTCGGGACGATCGCGGCGAACTGGACCGAGATCCTGCCCGCCGCCGCCGGACAGGCCTTTTTCACCCTCTCGATCGGAATGGGCGTGATGATCACCTACGCCTCCTACCTCGGTGAGGACCGAAATTTGGCGTCAGACGCCGGCATTATCGCCGCGCTCGACACGCTCGTCGCCGTCCTCGTGGGGTTCGTCGTCTTCCCCGTTCTCTTTACGGTCGGGATCGAGCCGGGCACGGGCGGCCCCGGTGCGATCTTCGTGAGCCTCACCTCGGCGTTCGCCGGAATCCCCGGCGGCCGAGCCATCGGCGTCGTCTTTTTCGGCATGGTCGGCATCGCCGCGCTCTCGTCCGCGATCAGCATCCTCGAAGTGCTCGTCTCCTACCTGATCGACGAGGTCGGCGTCTCCCGGATTCCGGCGTCTGCCGCGCTCGGGACCGCGGTCTTCCTGCTCGGCGTGCCGGTGACGCTTGACCTGATCTTCCTCGACCTGTACGACCTCCTGGCGGACGGGATACTGCTCGTCCTCGGCTCGCTGCTGCTCGCGCTGTTCGTCGGGTGGGTGATCCCGGATGTCGCTCGGGAGGAACTACGGAGCGGCATCGCCGACATCGGCGGCCTCGACGACGCGTGGATCTGGGCGGTCCGGGTCCCGATCGTGATCGTCGTCGTCGTCTCGCTGTACCTCGGCGTCGTCGACTACGTCGGCTTCCTCACCGGCGACTTCGCCGACTGGCTGGCCGCGCAGTAGGCGGACCGGTCGACCGCCGTTCCGACATCCGGACCGGTCGGTGACCGTCCGCCGACGCGAGAGTTGGGAGCGTTCGAGGCGTATGCAGGGCGCGATGGCCGTATGCGGGTGACGTGCGAGGCGTGTCGGGTGTTCGAGAGCCGTTTCAGGACCGCGCGCGGCGGCCCGTGAGCGGTCGCTCCGCTAGACGTGCTCCTCGTACGGCTGGACCACGACGAACCCGTCAGGCCCGTCGAACCGCATCTGATAGCGCTCACCGGACTCCTGCCCGACCATGTCGGAGAGGCTTCGGTTCACCTCGATCTCGGGCGAGGTCCCGCCCCACGCGACGGTCGCGCTCGGGTCGGTCGCGACCGGCGGGTCGAGCACGATCGGGTCGCCGTGGGTGGTGAGCGCGGCGTACCCCGGTCCTTCGAGGAAGACGTTGCTGAACCCGCCGGCGAGCGCGCCGGCGAGGCTGTCGATCGTGCTGATCTCGTAGGAGAGCGACGACTGGAACGCGAGCACGTCCTCGCCGTTGACCGTGATCGACTCGTCGGCGCCGAGCTCGACGACCTGTACCTTCTTGCCCGCGTCGGCGAGGTACGCGTGGCCCTCCCCCTCGACGGACATGATGGGCGTTCCCTCGCCGGTCGTGGCCTCCTTGAGGAAGCCCTTGATACCTCCCTCGGCCGAGGCCTTCCCGGTGAACGAGAGGTCGCCCGTGTACGCGACCATCGACCCGGCCTTCGCCATCGCGGTGCCGTCGACGTCGACGTCCAAGGTGTAGCTGTTCTCGCACTGGAACGGCTCGTCGCTCGCTGTCGGTGCGTTCTCGGCGGCGAACTGATCGAGATTCATGTTGCGGGGACCGAACCCGTGGGTTCGGCTAGCCGGTGATTCGGCGCCATCGAATATGAATATGGGGGTCGCCGGCCGATCGCCACCGGCGCCGGTCAGTAGACGACGAGCGAGAGATACAGCTGTCCGACGCCCGCGAGGATCATCACCGCGCCCGCGATCCGCTTCAGCAGGCCGGCGTGGGCCATCACACGGTTGGCGTTGCTGATCAGCCCTACGCCCGTCGCGACGGTCGTCGCGGCCATCAGGACGGAGACGGTACCGGCGTAGACGGAGAGGACGAGGAGCGCCGTCTCTGACGGGAGCGCGATCGCGCGGGCCACGACGCCGAGGAACACCGGCGCCACGCAGCCGGCACCGGCCAGCGCGTACCCCGCGCCGAACAGTCCGAATCCGAACACGCCGGTGCGGCGCTCCGGCAGCGGCACCGATATCGACGGGGCGCGCCCGGAGACCACGAGCAGCCCGAAGACGACGAGAAGTCCGCCGACGAGCGTCTCGAAGACGGTGATGTTCGACAGCGTCGAGTAGCCGATCCGGACGGTGGCGCCCGCGAGCAGCGCGAACGTCGCCAGCACGCCGACCGCGGCCGCGACCCCGCGCACCCCCGCCCCGAGGACCGACGCGGAGTCGGCCTCGACGGAGTTCACGTAGAAGCCGACGTACCCCGGGAGGAGCGGGTACGCGCACGGTGAGAAGAACGTCGCGACCCCCGCGGTCACGGCGAACGGGACGTTGGTCGCGAGCGAAACGTCGGTCATCGGTCAATCCGTCTCGTCATCAGTCGAGCGCTCTCTCGATGCCGGCGACGAACTCCTCCGTGGTGTGTGTCCCGGTAGTGGCCCAGCGGACGCGTCCGGAGGCGTCCATGGCCCGTGCGCTCGGGTAACTACCGATCGGAAACCGCGACGCGAGTTCGGCCGTCACGTCGGCCGCGACGAGCCAGTCGCCGTCGTTCTCGCGCCACCAGTCGACCACCGTCTCCTCGCTGACCGCGTCGCCGACTGGCTCCGTTGTCACCGAAACGAACAGTACCTCGTCGCCGATCCGATCGTGGGCCTCCGCGAGGGCCGGCATCTGCTCGGCACAGGGGGGACACCACGTCCCGAAGAAGTCGACGAACGTCGGCCGGTCGGGGGCAGGTAGCGTTACCTCGCCGTCGCGACTACCGGGTGCCTCGATAGTGTCGAGCGTCACCGGCTCGATCGGCTCCGGTTCGTCACCGCTGGTTTGACTACCGGCGGCCTCGCCGCCGAGCGCGTCAGGTACCTCGCCGGTCGCGACGGCGCCCGCTCCACCGAGAACTCCGACGCTCGCGAGTCCGGCCAGAAGGTGTCGTCGCCTCACGCCGTGACCACCTGTCTGAAGTCGTCGACGATCCGTTCGACGTCGGTGCCCGGGCCATTCGGATACGAGCGTTCGACGATACCCCGCTTGTTGACGAGCAGGATCAGCCCGTAGTGCGGGAACGCGTACTCCAAGTTCTCGTACTCTGATCCGTTCGTCTTCTCGATCTTGAGCCCGAAGTTCTCGTCCATCAGCTCCACGCCCGCCTCGTAGCTCTCGGGGCGCAGGAAGTGCCAGTTGCCGGCGTCGAGGTCGACTCCGCGCTGGGTCGCGTACTCGCGGAGGACTTCTTCGGTGTCGCGCTCGGGATCGAACGTGAGCGGCAGGAACGCGGCCTCGTCGCCGAATCCCTCCTCGGCGGCAACCTCCTGGGTGCGCCGTAGTCGGAGGATCAGCGCCGGACAGACGCCGTCGGGGCAGTTCGTGTAGAAGGAGGTCCACAGGAACGCGCGTTCGTCCTCGAACTGCGCCGTCGAGATCTCCTCGCCCGTGATCGGATCGGGGACGCTGAACTCGGGCATCTCGTCGCCGTGGATCGGGTGAACCGGGTCGCCGCGGGTCTGTTCCGGCGGGCCGAGGACCGTTCCCTCGGCGCCGGAGTCGCCGATGACGCCGGAACAGCCGGCCGTGGCGGTCGTTCCGGCGGCGACGCCGGTGGCGGCGAGCGAGCGGAGGAAGTGGCGGCGATCCATGTCGATACCCGACCTACGTGGACGCTCGTAAATGAACCCCGCGCCTGATGGCGCGCGTTGAATACGGGCGATCGATCGTGGCTCCCGGCGGATGTGGGTCTGCCCCGAGACGGTCATGGTACCGTGACCCTCGCAAGGGTTATCCCCGAACGGGCAGTACGTTTGTTTGCAATGGCAAACGGTAAGGTTGACTTCTTCAACGACACTGGCGGCTACGGTTTCATCTCGACTGACGACGGCGACCTCGACGACGACGAAGACGTGTTCTTCCACATGGAAGACGTCGGCGGCCCGGACCTCGAGGAGGGTCAGGAAGTGGAATTCGACATCGAATCGTCCCCCAAGGGACCGCGCGCGACGAACCTGACGCGCAACTAACCCCCAAGTCGCGGACGGCGCGTCCGCACGCAACACCGGATTTCGGCCGTCGTTCGACGTGATCGACGCCATCTCCGTTTCTTTCACACGTATCAACGCTCGACGAGCGACGGCGCTTTCGCCGCCCTCCACGGGCGAGCGATCGACCGTTTAAATACGAGCGCGAGCGAAGCCTCTCCAGTGAGCGATCCGATCCCGACCGGCTGTCGACCGGTCGACGACCTGTTGGGCGGGGGGTTCGAGCGCGGGGTCGTCACGCAGGTGTACGGCCCGCCCGCCGCCGGCAAGACGAATCTCGCGCTCGCCGCGGCCGTCGAGGTCGCGGCCGGCGGCGACCGCGCCCTCTACATCGACACCGAGGGGCTCTCCATCGATCGGTTCGAGCAGATGGCCGCGGGGCGAGCCGACCGTCCTGACGCCGACGAGACGGTCGAGGAGATCGCCTCGCGGCTGGTGATCTCGGAGGCGTACGACTTCGACGACCAGCGCGAGGCCGTCCGCGACGCCGAGGAGCTCGCGGAGGAGGTCGAGCTGATCGTGTTGGACTCCGCGACCGGCTTCTACCGCTTGGAACGCGCCGGCGACACCGAGGGCGGCCAGTCGCTCCGCAAGGTCGCAAAGCAGGTGACGCACCTCCTCTCTCTGGCCCGGCGACACGACGTCGCCGTCGTCATCACGAATCAGGTGTTCACCGACCCCGAGGGCGACCGCGACCGCGCGCTCGGCGGCAACACCCTCAACCACTGGACCGGCGCAATCGTCCGCGTCGACCGGTTCCGCGGCGGGAACCGCCGGGCGACCCTCGAAAAGCACCGCTCGAAGCCCGCGGGCGACACCGCCACCTTCCGGATCGTCGCCGACGGGCTCGCCGAGGGCGCCGACGCGTAAGCGTCGCGCGCGGCGAACCGGATGCGGACGGGGCGAGGGACGAACCGGATGCGGACGGGGCGGAGGAACGAATCAGCTACGGACGGCGCGAGGGACGAACTGCGGCAAAGATGACGGCGAAAACGGAGACGGAAGCGGAGATCGTCGCGGCGAAACGGCCGGAGTCGGCCGAAGGCGACGGAACCGGTGACCGTCGCGCCGGGCGCTATCGCCTTACAGCTCGCCGAGCTTGCGGAGGAGTTGGCCGCGGTACTCCTCGTCGGCGTTGACGCCTTTGATCTCCAAGACGTTGCGCTCCAGCTTGTCGAGCGCGACGTGGAAGGCGTGTTCGGCGCCGTACCCCTCGCCGGAGCCGCCGACCTGCCCCTCGTTGGTGCGGAGGCGGATCTGACACTGGATCAGGGGGGTGCCGCGGAGCTTCTCCTTGTGGGCGTGGAGCCGGACGTGCGCGTGGATGACGTGCATGTCCGCGTACTTGTTCGCCACCTGCTCGATGGACTCGACGATGTGCTCGCGGGACGTGGTGTCCAGCAGCTCGACGTTGGTGATCTGCACGTCCATCGAGTCCTGCTCGGTGAACGTGAGCGCGCGCAACACGTCGGTCTTCGTCACGATGCCGGCGACGGTGTCGGCGTCCTTCGGCGTGACGACCAACCCGGACACCTTGTTGTCGAACATGCGCTCGACGACGGCTTCGGCGGTCTCCTCGGCGGTCGCGGTGACGACGGGGCTCGACATGATGTCGTAGACGGGGATGTCGAGCATCCGGTCGATGTCGCCGGCGCGGTCGCCGCTCCCCTGTCGCTCCTGGTCGCGGACGACGAACTCGACGATGTCGTTGGTGGTGACGACCCCGACGAGCCGGCCGTCCTCGTCGAGCACGGGGAGCCGGGAGACGCCGTTCTCGCGGAGGCGGTTGATCGCGCTCCCGACGCTGTCCTTCTCGTTGATCCCGATCACGTCCTCGCTCGCGATCTGACCGACGGTGATCGCGTCGAGGCTGTCGAGGACGGCCTCGAGGATCTGGTCAACGGTGACGATCCCGTAGAGCTTCTCGCCCTCGTACACCGGCGCGATCTTCACGTCGCCCTCGACGAGCAGCCGGGCGGTCTCGCGGATGTCCTCGTGGCGGTCGACCGACGGGGCCGACTTCATCACGGCCGACACCTTGGTGTCGTCCTCCATCCGGGAGCGCATGAGCTGTTTCTCGCCCACCACGCCCGCGTACCCGCCGTCCTCGGTGACGACGATCCCCTTCGGGTTCTCGCGCTCGAAGATGGACCGGACCTTGGCGAGTCGCTCGCTGACGTCGACCTCGACGTACTCCGGCACCGCGATATCAACAATATTCATGGTCCAATCTGCGGGTTGGACGCGCCGGGTATTGAAAGTGCGGGAGGCGTGCCCGCCAGTGAGATCGGCCTCCCTCGACGGCGTGCCCCTGCACACCTTTCCGTTCGGGCGCCGAAGAGGGGGTATGCGACTGTCCACGGCGCTGATCGCGATCGGACTCCTGCTCGTCGTGATCCCGCTACCGGTTCCGATCCCGTTCATCGGCCTGCTCGTGGGGACGATCGTCCTGCTCGTCGGGCTCGTCCTCAGGCTGCTGGGCGTGTGACCCTGCTGGGCGCGTGATCCTGCTGGGCGTGTGATCCCGCCGAACGCGTGAACGTCGGCGGGCCGGTGAAAGGCTTTTGCCGGTTACCGACGGAGAGGGGGGCGTGTACGACGCCGTCGTCCTCGATAAGGACGGGGTCCTCGTCGGCCGGACCCCGTTCGACACCCTCAGAGAGGCCGCCTGGGACGCCTTCGTGAGCCTCGGCGTCGAGGACCCGGACCTGTCTCACGTCGACGACGTCGCCGTCGGCGTCGACCCCGCGACCCTGACGGACATCTGCGAGCGCTACGGGCTCGATCCGGTCGAGTTCTGGCGGGTCCGCGACGAGACCGCCGCGGCCGCGCAGGTCGACGCGGCGCGGAGCGGGCACAAGACCCCGTACGACGACGTCGACGCGCTCCGTCACCTCGACGCCTCGCTCGGGGTCGTCTCCTCGAACCAGCAGGCGACCGTCGACGCGGTCCTCGACCACTTCGGGCTCGCCGGGCGGTTCGAGGTCGCGTACGGCCGCGAACCCTCGATCGCCAGCCTCTCGCGGAAGAAGCCGTCGCCGTACTACCTCGAGCGCGCCCTCGAAGACCTCGGCGCCGAGACCGCGATCTTCGTCGGCGACAACGAGTCGGACGTCCGCGCCGCCGACAACGCCGGCATCGACTCCGCGTTCGTCCGGCGCCCGCACCGGCGATCGACCGAACTCACCTGTCATCCCACCTACGAGATCGACGACCTCCACGACCTCGTGAGCATCTGCGGGCGGGCTCCGGTCGACGCCGACGAGGAGATCTGAGCCGGCGGCTCGACCGGCCGGTCGGGGTCGAGGTCCGCGGATCGCTCGCTTCACCGGCCCCGAAGCCGCCGCCGGAGCGCCTCCTCGGCCGCCCCGACGAGCGCGAGTCCGACCGCGAGCGGTCCCAGAAGCAGCAGGAAGACCGGTCCCCCCTCGCCGCCCGTGAGAGTCGTCCGGAGGAGCGTCGGCACGACGAGCGCAGCGAATCCCACCGCGGGTGTGACGAGTCCGCGGAGCGCACCCGCGGCTGCGACGCCGCCGACCGCGCCCGTCGTGACGACCAGCACCGGGAGGATCACCGCTGGACTGACGCCGACGCCGGCGGCCTGCGCGGCGACGCCGACTCCAAAAACGCCACCGACCGCGATGGCGGTGGTTCCGGTGACGCTCCGGTCGTCGCGTCCGCTTTCATCCGGCGACGAGAGGCTCCGGAGCCGGGCGTCGGCGAGCCCGTACTCCCGCCGCAGTCCGAATTCGACGGCGGCGGCGACGGCGAGCAGGCCGAGCCAGACGTGCCACGCGCCGACGTAGCTGGTGAGGAACACGTCGCCGTCGACGACGAGCTGCCCGCCGAGTTCCGACCACGTCGGGTCCGGCGTCGTCACGTCGCGGTACGTCGCCCATCCCAGCAGCGCCGCGAGTCCCGACGGCAGCGACGCCAGGCCGGTGTGGGCGGTCGCAGCGGCGACGAGGAACCCCGCGGCGAAAATGGAGAGGGCGCTCCCGAGGGACGCGAGCGGCCACAGCGTTTCGGGGACGTGACCCAGCTGACGGAACAGCGCCTCGACGCCGATCAGGTGGGCGATCCCGCCGGCGAGGCCGGCGAGGAGCGTCCGCGTGGAGGGCGGGTGCATCGGCGGTTACGTCTCCCGCGCGGCGGGTAGTCCTTTCGGCGCCCGGGACACAGCACCGATTCGAACGGCACGGATGCGGGCGTCTCGGCCGAAACTCACAGCGACCGAAACCGACATCCGATCGGTCATCGAGGATGGGACCATGCCCTCGCCCTCCACGAGCCCGCGCACCGAGCGGGAGCCGTCGAGCGTGCAGTCGGTCGTCCGGCGGTACCACCGCGTCGAGCGCGTCGTCAGTTGGCTCACGGCCATTGCGTCCGTCGGAGCGTTTCTCGGGGCGCTCGCCGCGCTCTCGCTGCTCCCGGCGCTGGGAGCGGCCGTCGTCCTCCTCGTCGCTCTCCGTGCCCCGGTGTTCCGACGGCGCGGCACGGTCCGACTCCGGGCGGAGGCCGACCCGGAGACGGTGGTCGACGAGTTCGCGTCGGCGACCCCGCCCGTGCTCGCGTTCCAGTGGGGTGTCGCCGACGAGGTCGTCCCGGGGGCCGACGAGCGCGGAGGCGTGGACGGGAACGAGCCCGACACCGGAACCGCCCCGGACGCGACCTACGCGTTCTCGTACCTCCTCGGGCTTCGATCCGTGTCGCTGGACCTCGACGTCGACGTGACGAGGCCCAACGAGGCGTCCGACGACGGGGAGACACCGGCCGAGGCCGTCGCGGTCGTCGACCTCGACGCGACGGCCGACGGGCGACCATGGGGCGCGTACGAGGTCACGGTCCGGGAGGACGAGTCGCTCGGCGGCGGGGAGGCGGAGCCGGAGGTACCTCCCGGCGAATCGGCGACTCTCGTCGACGTGGAGCTACGCCCCGCGCGGCGGTTCGGTCTCCGCCGACTGCCACAGGGGCTCGTCGCCGAGCGGTACTACGCCGACGTGCTGGCGGCGCAGGGGTACGAGGTCCTCGACCGGGCGGTCTCGTTCTCGAGCTAGATCGGCTATCTCTCGCTCGGTTCGGACCCGGCGAGGAGCGCCGTCTTCGGGGCGTCGACGACCGTGCGGGAGACCGCCTCGTCGTCCTCGGCGCCGCGGAGCTCGACGCCGCGGAGACTGAGCGCGACCGCGGCGTCCGCCCGCGCCGCGTCGTCGATCGGTCTGATCCGCTCCTCTCCGCGGTCCCCTTCCTCGCTGTCGCCCTCTCCGTCTCGATGAACGACGACGAGTTCGCCGTCGGCGAAGGCGACGTGGTCGACATCGCGAAGCGGCACGGTCGTGGTCCGGTCGCGGGCGGCGCTGACGACGCCGCCGCCGACCGCGGTGACCGCGCCCAACAGCCCGAGCCCCAACTGCACGGTTCCGCCCCCGCTCAGGAACCACTCCGTCGCGGTGGTGGCGACCGCCGTGAGTCCCGCGACGCCGGTCCAACTGAGGTCGCGGAACGCGGGCGGAGCCCGACCGGCGGCGAGCGCGCGCACCGCTGTGAGGCTCCCGAGGACGCCGCGCCGGAGCCGGAGCTCACCGGGGGCGACGCGGACCGAACCGCAAACCGTTTCGAACGTCCACGCTCCGTGGCCACTCGTCGAACGCGTCATCGGCTCGTCGACGGGGACCGGGCTTTCGAACGCGGCGCGGCTGGCTGCGACATGGAGGGTATACCCTCGCTTCGCGGGCGTTCGTGATAAAATGAGGCACCGACGGCGAGGGCCGCCGGGCGGTCCCTCGACGAGCCGATCGGTTTTTGCGTCGGTCGGACCGAGGTGCGGGCATGCACCTTCCGCCCGTCGGGCTCGGAACGATGGGGATCGACGACCCGGAACCGGTCGCGGCCGCGCTCTCGCTCGGCTACCGCCACCTCGACACCGCCCGGATCTACGGCAACGAGGCCGTCGTCGGCGAGGGGATCGCCGCGTGGCTGGCCGACGGCGACCGCGACCGCGACGACGTCACCGTCGCCACGAAGCTGTGGGTCGACGACCTCGCCGCCGAGGACGTGGGACCCATCGCCCGCGAGAGCGCCGACCTCCTCGGCGTGGCGACGCTCGACCTCTTGTACGTCCACCGCCCGCGCGGGGCGTACGACCCGGCGGAGACTCTCCCGGCACTCGACCGACTCGTCGACGAGGGAGTCGTGCGCGAGGTCGGCGTCTCGAACTTCGAGATCGACGACCTCGACCGCGCGATCGACGTTCTCGACGCGCCGCTCGCGGCCCACCAGACGGAGTTCCACCCCCTGTTCTACCGGCCGGAACTCCTCGAACACGCCCGCGAGCACGGGTACGCCGTGGTCGCCTACTCGCCGCTGGCCGGCGGGCGAGTGAACGAGGTCGACGCCGTGGTCGAGGTCGCCGAGGCGCACGACGCGACGCCCGAGTCGGTCGCGATCGCGTGGGCGACCGCGAAGGACCCGGTCGTGACGATCCCGAAGGCGTCGAGCGAGCGCCACCTCCGCGCGAACCTCGCGGCCGCCGACCTCGATCTGACGCCCGACGAGATCGCCGCCATCGACGCCGTCGAACGCGAGGCGGAGCTGTTTCCGGAGTGAACGGCGGCGAGTACGATCCACATTACTGGATATTTATCTTCGGCACAGCCGAGAGATAGACACGATCCCGCGTCGTTTTTATATCGCCTCGCCCACGGATTCGGTATGACCGAGACCACCGGTGAGGACGCCGACGGGACGCGGATCATCGACGGCGAGGCGGTCGCCGCCGACGTGCGCGACGAGGTGGCTGCCCGCGTCGAGACGCTGGAGGCGGAGGGCGTGACGCCGGGGCTCGCCACGGTGCTGATGAGCGACGACCCCGCGAGCGAGACGTACGTCTCGATGAAACAGCGCGACTGCGAGGAGGTCGGTATCGAGAGCGTTCACGTCGAGATCGACGCCGACGCCCCGGCAGAGGAGCTGTACGGAACCATCGACGACCTCAACGAGCGCGAGGACGTCCACGGGGTTCTCGTCCAGCTTCCGCTCCCCGACCACGTCGACAAGCGCCGCGTGCTTCGGCGGATCGTCCCCGAGAAGGACGTCGACGGCTTCCACCCCGAGAACGTCGGCCGGCTCGTCGCGGGCGACGCCCGGTTCAAGCCCTGCACGCCCCACGGCGTCCAGAAGCTGCTGGCGGCGTACGACGTGGAGACCGAGGGCGCCGACGCGGTCGTCGTCGGACGGTCCGACATCGTCGGGAAGCCGATGGCGAACCTCCTCGTCCAGAAGGGGCCGGTCGGCAACGCGACCACGACCGTCTGTCACTCGCGGACCGAGGACTTGGAAGAGACGCTGTCGACCGCGGACATCGTCATCGCCGCCGTCGGGGTCCCGGAGTTCATCGACGGCTCGATGCTCAAGGAGGGCGCGACCGTGATCGACGTGGGGATCAACCGGGTCGACGCGGACACGGAGAAGGGGTACGAGCTCGTCGGCGACGTGGAGTACGAGTCGGCGAAGGGGGTCGCCGGCGCGATCACCCCCGTCCCCGGCGGCGTCGGGCCGATGACGCGCGCGATGCTCCTCTACAACACGGTGAAGGCGGCCGGACTCCAGCGGGGCGTGGACCTCGACCTGTCGTAGCGACGGCGGGAGGGGAGGGCGCCGTCGGCGACGCGGCGGCGTCAGCGGCTGAACTCGATCGCCGCGCCCTGCCCGAATCCGACGCACAGCGTCGCGAGCCCGCGGTCGGCGTCGCGCTTCCGCATCTCGTGGATCAGGGTGACGGGGAGCCGCGCGCCGGAGGCGCCGAGTGGGTGGCCGATGGCGATGGCGCCGCCGTTGACGTTGTAGATCTCCTCGTCGACGCCGAGTTCTCGGCGGGAGTACTCGCACTGGGAGGCGAACGCCTCGTTGAGCTCCACGAGGTCGTAGTCGTCGACGGTCCGGCCGGCGCGGTCGAGCAGGCTCCGGGTCGCGGGCACCGGGCCGATCCCCATCACGGTCGGGTCGACGCCGGCGACCGCGTTCGTGCCGACCTCCGCGAGCACATCGAGTCCGTGGTCCTCCGCGAACGCCTTGCTCGTGACGAGCGTCAGCGACGCGCCGTCGGAGATCTGCGAGGAGTTCCCCGCGGTCACCGTCCCGTCCCCCGTGAACGCGGGCGAGAGGTCGGCGAGCTTCTCGGCGGTCGTGTCCGGGCGAATTCCCTCATCTTCCTCGACGAGCCCGTCGTCGGTTTCCACGGGAACGATCTCGTCGTCGAACCGGCCCGACTCGGTCGCCTCGGCGGCGCGCTGGTGGCTCCGGGCGGCGTACTCGTCTTGCGCCTCGCGGCTCACGCCGTACTCCTCGGCGACCTTCTCGGCCGTCATCCCCATCTGGAGCTGGAAGACGTTGTACTTCTCCGAGAGCTCGGGGTGGAGGTGCTGGTAGGAGTCGCCGTCCATCGGGACGCGGCTCATGTTCTCGACCCCGCCGGCGATGACGCAGTCGCGGTTCCCGGCCGCGATCGCGTCCGACGCCGAGATGACCGCCTGCATCGACGAGGCGCACCAGCGGTTGATCGAGGTCGCCGGCACCGACTCGCCGAGGTCCGAGAGCAACGCGATGACGCGGGCGACGTTGTTGTCCTGCTCGGTCCGCTGCTGGGCGACCCCCCACATCAGGTCGTCGACGTGGTCGCTCGTCAGCCCCGTCTCCGCGAGCGTGTGGTCGATGAGCCGCGTCGAGAGGTCCTCGCTGCGGACGTCCGCGTAGACGCCCCCGTCGCGTCCCTGCGGCGTTCGGTAGGCGGCGGCGATAACCGGGGTGGTCTCGTCTGTCATGAACGATCACTGGCCGGTCAGGAACTTAAAACGGCGTGGAACCCGAGGGAATCCGACCGCAGTTTACCGTTTTCCGCTCATTCCGTCAGGAGGTTCTCGCCGGTCATCTCCCCGGGCCGATCGACGCCGATCAGGTCCACGAGCGTGGGGGCGATGTCGCAGAGGGAACCGCCCTCGCGGACCTCGCGTTCCCCGTCGTCGCCCTCGGGCGTCAGGTAGACGAACGGGACCGGGTTGAACGTGTGCGCGGTGTGGGGATCTTCGAGGGTCCCCATGTCGTCGGCGTTGCCGTGGTCGGCCGTCACGACCGCGTGCCCGCCCGCGTCGGCGACCGCGTTGAGGAGCCGGTCGAGCTGCGCGTCCACCGCCTCGACCGCCTCGACCGCGGCGTCGAAGTCGCCGGTGTGGCCGACCATGTCGGGGTTCGCGTAGTTCAACACCAGCAGGTCCGGGTCGTCGGCCTCGATGATCCCGACCGCCTCGTCGGTCACCGCCGGGGCCGACATCTCCGGCTGCTGGTCGTACGTCGGCACGTCCGGGCTCTCGACGATCTCGCGGCGCTCTCCGGGGAACTCCACCTCGCGGCCGCCGTTGAGGAAGTACGTCACGTGCGGGTACTTCTCCGACTCGGCGATCCGGAGCTGCGTGAGCCCGGCCTCGGAGGCGACCTCGCCGATGGTGTTCTCGGGCATTTCCGGCGGGAACGCCACCGGGAAGTCGAACGTCTCGTCGTACTCGGTCATCGTCGTCATCCGGATGTCGGGCTGGTCCAGATCGAACTCCCACGCCGGCCGCGTGTCGGTGAGCATCCGAACCAGCTGCCGGGCGCGGTCCGCCCGGAAGTTGAAGAAGACGACCGCGTCGCCGTCATCGAGCTTGCCTCGATCGCTCGATGAGCTTTGCTCATCGGTGTCGGCGAGCGCGGGCTCGTCGTCCACGAGCGTCGGCTCGATGAACTCGTCCGTCTCGCCGCGTGCGTGCGCCTCGGTCGCGGCATCGACCGCCGTCTCGGCCTCGTGAGGCGCCTCGCGCTCGACGATGGCGTCGTACGCCTTCTTCGTCCGCTCCCAGTTATCGTCGCGGTCCATCGCGTGATAGCGGCCCGTCACGGTCGCGACGTGGCCGGTCCCCCGCTCGTCGGCCTTCGCGGTCACGTCCGCGAGGAACCGGTCGGCGATCTCCGGGGCGGTGTCGCGGCCGTCCGTGAACGCGTGGCTCGTCGCCGGCACGCCGGCGTCGGCGGCGGCGTCGATCAGCGCCAGCAGGTGCTCCACGTCCGAGTGGACGCCGCCGTCGGAGACGAGCCCCATGAAGTGGACCCGCCCGCCGGTCGACTTCGCGTGGTCGAGCGCGTCCGCGATAGCGTCGTTGTCGGACAGCGACCCCTCCGCGAGCGCGTCCGAGATGCGGGTGTACGCCTGCTTGACGACCCGCCCCGCGCCGATGTTCAGGTGGCCGACCTCGGAGTTCCCCATCTGGCCCTCCGGGAGCCCCACGCGTCGCCCGTGGACGACGAGCCGGCCGTCCGCGCCGCGCTCGGTCGCGGCATTGAACGTCGGCGTGTCGGCCGCCGCGACCGCGTCGCGGCCCGCCGGTCGACCCGAGGGGTCGACCGTCTCGCCGTCCTCGCCGTCCTCGCCGCCGGGTCCGTCCCCGTCGTCTCCGCCCGCTCCGCCGCCGAGACCCCATCCGTCGAGAATGATGAGCGCCGTGTCCATGCCGCCAGTTCCCGGCGGCGGGGTAACTACCCTTCGCTCCGGGCGACCGCCGAACGCGACGCCGACGAGTGCCGGGAAGCGGGCGACCGGCCCGTTCCGGCTAAGTCAGCCTTTTCCCGTTCCGACGCTAACTATACGTTAATGGACTCCGCGGTACTGCTCGATCTCCTCGGCAACGAGAACCGGCGGCGCATCCTCCGGCTGCTCGCCACCAAGCCCTGTTACGTCACGGAGATCTCGGAGTACCTCGACGTGAGCCCGAAGGCGGTGATCGACCACCTGCGGAAGCTGGAGGAGGCCGGCCTCATCGAGTCGACCACCGACGACCAGCGCCGCAAGTACTTCCGAATCGCGCGGAGCCTCCGGCTGGAGGTGAGCGTCTCCCCGTACGGCTTCGGCGCGAAGAGCGCGTACCCCGCGAAGAACAGTTTCGACATGGCGGCGCGGTGCCAACACCTCTCGATAGAGACCCCCGACGGGTCCGGACCGTCGAGCGATCTGGGCGACCTCGCCGGCGAGTTCGGCCGGCTCCAGGACCTCGATCGGGAGCTCTCGCTGGCCCAGCGGTGGGTGCAGGGCCGCGTGGAGGACACGCTGGCGGAGATCGACGAGCGGCTCGGCACCGAGTCGGACAGCCGCTTTTTCGCGGCCGTCCTCGCTGCGCTGGTCGAGACCGACGGCACCTCCGCGGCGGTCGCCGACGAGGTCGGCGCCCGCCAGGAGACGGTCGCGGACGCGCTCCGGCGGCTCGCCGACGTGGGGGTCGTCGCCCGCGACGGCTCCGACGACGTGGACCGCTACCGGATACGGTAGGGGGCGGCGATCGGGGGTCGTCTCCGCGGGGCACCGATCCCTGCACGGCCGGCCGCTTTCGGAACCTTTTGGCGCGCTCCCGGGAGAGGTCGGTGCGTGAGCCGAACACGGAATCTCGCGTTGTTTCTCGTCCTCGCCGCGGTGTGGGGCTCGGCGTTCATGGCGATCAACGCCGGGCTGGCGTACTTCCCGCCGGTGCTCTTCGCCGCGTTCCGCTTCGACATCGCGGGCGTCGTCATGCTCGCGTACGCGGCGTACGTCGTCGACGACCCGATCCCGCGGGGGCGCGACGAGTGGACCACCGTCGCCGTCGGCGCGACGCTGATCATCGCCGCCTACCACGCGTTCCTCTTCGTCGGCGAGAGCGATCCCGCCGTGACGAGCGCGGTCGCCGCCGTGATCGTCAGCCTCTCGCCCGTGTTGACGACCGTCTTCGCGCGCGCCTTCCTCCCCTCCGAGCGGCTGACGGTCGTCGGCGTGATCGGCCTCTTGGTCGGGCTCGTCGGGGCGGTCGTGCTGGCCGCGCCGGACCCGAGCAACCTCGCCGGCGGCGGCACGATCGCGAAGCTCCTCGTGTTGCTGGCGGCGGCGTCGTTCGCGCTCGGCTCGGTGCTGACGCGGGCGTCCGACGACGATCTCCCGATCGAGACGATGGAGGCGTGGTCGATGCTCGTCGGCGCCCTGTTGACGCACCTGCTGTCGCTCGCGCTCGGCGAGTCGGTCGCCGACGTGGCATGGACCACCGAGGCGGTGCTCGCGCTCGGATACCTCTCGATCGTCGCCAGCGGGCTCGGCTTCCTCATCTACTTCGATCTCCTCGACCGGCTCGGGCCGATCGAGATCAACCTCGTCTCGTACGTCGCACCGGTGTTCGCCGCGATCTCCGGGTGGCTGTTCTTGAGCGAGGCGATCACTCCCACCACCGTCGCCGGCTTCCTGATCATCTGCCTCGGCTTCGCGCTGGTGAAGCGGGTGGCGTTCCGAGACGCGCTCCGCGAGTACGGCGTGGTCGGATGACGCGAGCGCGCCGTCGCCGTGAGGTCGGAGCGACGAAGACCCGACGACCGCGTAGCGACGAGGGTGCGGACGGAACGGTTCCGGGCGCGTGACGCGGCCGAATACGTTCGGGAACGAGCCCCGCCGAGCCAACAGACACTTATGAGAGCCGAAACGACCCCGGGCACATGTCCGTCCCCGAACGATCGAGCCGAACGCGTGGAATCGCCGGCGCTACGGGCGGCGCCGTCGCGTACATCCTCGGCTATCTGGTCGTGTACGTCACGCAGGGCGACCGGATCGAGGAGGGGTTGTCGGGAATCAACTTCTTCGCCGACCTGTTCGGCGGCGATCCGATCTCCACGTGGCAGGCCGCCGGCTGGATGTTCTACAACGCCCACTTCGTCGACGTCGACGTTCCCTCGCTGATCGGCGGGGCACAGTCGACGAACCTCATCACGCAGGCCGAGGGCGGGTCGCTGACGTTCCTCTTCGTTGTCCCGCCGATCCTGCTCCTCCTCGCCGGCGCCGTCGCCGGGCGGACCGCGAACGCCGACAACCCGGTCGAGGGGGCGCAGGCCGGCGCGTTCGTCCTCGCCGGCTACCTCCCGCTCGCGGTGATCGGGGCGTTCCTGTTCCGGTACGCCGTGGGCGACGGGACCGTGGCGCCCGACCTCGTCACCGCGGTGCTGCTCGCCGGCGCCGTCTATCCGGCGGTCTTCGGTGCGATCGGCGGGGCGGCCTCGTCGCTGCTGAGCGACTGAGTCGGCGGCACCGCGTCCCGGTGACGCGTTCCGGCGGCGCGTCTCGGACCCGTCAGTACTCCGCGTCCTCGGGGTCGATCCGGTCGCCGTACTCCCGCTCGGGGTCGACGGGACGCCCCCCGTCCGTCTCGGGCGCGACGTAGTCGATGAACGCCTCGACGTCCGGCTCTCGGACGCGGACCTCGACGTCGATCTCGCCGAGCTCGTCCGTCTCGCCGACCGCGAAGTTGACGACGCCCTCGAACGCCGCCTGCTTCTTTAACGAGAAGTCGAACCCCTCGTCGGTGCAGTTCTGCAGGAATACCCGCCGGGCCGTGTCGAGGATCTCCTGTTCGTGGAGCACGTCGGAGAAGGCGTCGAGGGTGTGCGCCTCGGCGACCAGCCGGCCGTCCTCGTGGGCCGGCTCCGCGTCCGGGAACACGTTCCGGACCGCGTCGGCGACCCGGTCGGTCACCTCGGTGTCGCGGACGGGGGCCTCGATCCGCACGTCGACGCTGTAGATCACGAGCCGTCACCTCCGGCGTTCGCGGTCGCGGGGTCGGCGTCCGGATCGGCGTCCGGATCCGTGTCGGCGTCCTCCTCATCGTCACCCTCCCCATCGTCTTCCTCCTCTGCGACGCCGAGCACCTCCCGGACGCGGCGTCGGAACGCCGCCAGCGACCCGGTGTTGTCGATCTCGACATCGGCCCGTTCGAGCGTCTCGCCGAGGCCGAGGTCGAGCTCCCGCTCGTCGCGCTCGCGGAGGGCCCCTAGGTCGGCGTCGGAGTCGTCGCGGCCGCGCTCGCCGAGCCGCTCGGCGCGGACCTCGAAGGGGGCGTGGACCGCCACCAGCGTGAAGTCGTCGCCGAACGCCTCGCGGAAGCGCTCCAGTTCGACGGTCGATCGGAGCCCGTCGACGAGGACGGTGTCGCCCTCGCTCTCGGCCGCCGCCTCACGGATCCGCGGGAGCGTGCGGGCGGCGATCGCGTCGTCGCCCTCCTCCTCGCGGAGCGTGCCCGCGATCCGGCCGTGGTGTTCGGCCGGGTTGAGCCCGCGTCGGCGGCACTCGGCCCGGATCACGTCGCCCATGACGACGACCGGAATCCCCGCCTCTTCGGCTACGTTCGCCGCCTCCCCCTTCCCGCTGCCGGGGAGGCCGACGGTTCCGATAACGTTCATTAGCGGCGAGTAGTCCCGTGCCGGACTTAGGTCTGCTGTTGGGACGTGGCGCGGTCGACGCCGACGCGAACCGTCGGCGTTTTTGGCACTGGGTGAGAGAACTCGGAATGAGGGCACATAGCTCAGCCCGGATAGAGCGTCGGACTTCTAATCCGACGGTCGTGGGTTCGAATCCCACTGTGCCCGTACAGCGAGGAACGCAGCAACGAGCGGACCGGCACGCAGGGGATTCGAACCCTATCAGTCGCGCGTAGCGAGCGAACGCCTCTGGTTTTAAAGAGATGTTTATACTGGTGTGACTGACAGAAACGGCACTTGTACTATTATTTGCTTCCGGCAAAGTTGCTAGGGAAAGATGAGACAAAGTATAAGACGCTACCAGACAGGATATTGGGTATGGACCGTCAAGAGTTAGAAGAAAAAATGCAGAAGCACATGGAAAAAAGAAAGAGTGCCTACGTTAAAATGGGAACTGTGGATTCCGAATAGATTCTAGTTTTCTCTAATCCTTTTCAATTTCTCACGTAGATCTTGCTCAGTATGATAGGTCAATGCTGGATATTCGATATCAAATAATAAATGTTTAAAATATTGATGCCAGTGCCAATACAGTGTATTTTGTTTCCAGAGCCGTTCAAATTTACGCTCTGGATATAAATGACGATGATACTTAGAGAGCAAAACTGCTTTTCCAATATCAATGTCACTCCCGGGCCATTCATGATTTTCATCAATTATTTCATTACTCATCATTAGTCTGCCCAATGTGAGCATCGCAGTTCGGTGATTAGCGTCAGGAAATAGGTGGAATGAAACAAGGGTGGTTACCCAATGAGCACACTGAGACGTTATCGGCTCTGTCCGAGGGAATTCACGAATTATTCGATCTAACTTCCACTTTTTTGCAGATAGTACCTTTCGGCACTCCTGCCTAGGATCTCGAACATCAACAGAATATTCATGTTCTGATTTCCGATCAGGGTCCCTCGTCTCTCTGAAGATGTCATAATTTGTTTGTTTTATATCTTGCTGGTTTAATAATGATAAATCAGTTATTCTAACGTCTGTTAAATCCAACAACTTGTTAAGATCAAAATAACCATCCGACTGTGGACGTTTGAGTTCACCGGTTATTACCTTTTGACCTTCATTAGATAAGCTATACAATTCATTCCCTTCTGTATTTACTAAACCTATTCTCTCTAAATATTTGCATTGAAGTCGAAGTTGGCTTTTTGATCTGCGGGATCTGGATAACTGATTAATAGATAGTCCATCATTCTCACCGATTTCTTTTAGAATATCAATATCCGAAAGACTGGACACCCCTCTTGATTCTCGCCATGGTAGATAGGGTGCATCTGTCATTTACTATTTGTCACCTAACCAGATGTGAGC
>NZ_SDJP01000013.1:0-40177 GCF_004114995.1 Halorubrum amylolyticum | reverse complement strand
TTTTTTTTTTCAAATTGTTTACGAAGACCCCTCAGCAACGGGAGCAGCCAGAAATACGAGACACCTAGTAGAAGAACGGAAAATCGGCACTTAGTCCGCAATCGTCGGCGTCCCCAAGTACTCCTCGTTGATCTCGTACTCGCCGTCGTCGTTCTCGATCAGGTACTCGCCGTAGTAGGGCACCCGATTAGCCACCACTGCCTCGAACGTCTCGGCGATCTCGTCGCGGGTCATCTCGCCCATCGACCGGAGGTCGTCGTTGCGGTTGAGACACCCCTTCAGGTACCCCTCGTGGGTGACGCGGACGCGGCCGCAGTTGGCACAGAAATTCTCGTTCTCGACGGGGTCGACGATTTCGACCATGCCGCCAGTGTCGTCGTCGCCGTCCTCGCCTACGAAGTACCGCTTTCGGTCGTGCATCTCGCGGCGCTCGACGCGGTCGGCCTTCTCGGCGAGCCAGTCGTGGACGCGCCCGATGTCGACGTTCCACTCCGGCTTCCCGGTCAGCTCCGGCATGTACTGGATGAGCTGGAGCTGGAGCCCCTCGTTGTCGGCGACGTGCTCGACCATCTCCTCGACGTAGCCCGCGGTGTGCGTGAACACGACCATGTTGAGCTTCACGGGGTCGAGCCCGGCGTCGACGGCGGCTTTGACCCCCTCAAGCACTCGCTCGTAGGCGCCGGACTTGGTCACTTCCGCGAAGTCGTCCGGATCGAGCGCGTCCTGCGAGACGTTCACGCGGTCGAGCCCGGCGGCCTGCAGGTCCTCGGCGCGTCCGGGGAGAAAGGTCCCGTTCGTCGTCAGCGACACCTCCATCGAGTCGGGCGTGCGCTCGATGATCTCTTCGAGGTCCTGCCGGAGCATGGGCTCCCCGCCGGTGAACTTCACCGAGTCGACGCCGTACCCCTCGACGACCTCCAGGAAGCGGACCACGTCGTCGGCGCTCATCTCGTCGTCGCTCGGCTCCATCGGCCCCCGCGTGTCGCCTAACCCCTCGTTGTGACAGTAGACGCAGTCGAAGTTACACCGGTCGGTAAGCGAGATCCGAACCCCCGTCACTTCCCGTCCGAAGTCGTCGGCGAGTGGGCCGGCCATGTCCGAACGGAGCCGCCGCGTTCGCTTAAATATCTGGGTGGATCGTGGGACAGAGTAACGTGGATCGGTTACGTCTCGTCGGTCTCGTTGGCCTCGTTCGTTCCGTTTGCCTCGACGGTCACGTCCGCCACGTCGACGGGCCCGGTCGCCCACTCCTCCCCGACGTACGCCATCTCCCAGAACGCGAGTTCGAAGCGGGCGCTCGTGAGGAACGCCTCGCGCATCGCGTCGCGGTGGCCCGGGTACGCCGCGGCGTAGTCGTCGAGGAGGTCGCGCATCGACGCCGTTTTCGCGCGGAACTCGTCGCTCGTGTACGTGTCGATGAAGGGGGTGTATCGGTGGTCCTCGTCCGCGAACTCCGCCATGTGGTCCGCCACGTCGAGGTACCCCTGCATGCAGGGGTAAAGCGCCGCGACCGCGACCGGAACGGGGCGCTCGTGCGCCGTGCGAACGAGGAAGCTCGTGTACGCCTCGCAGGTCGGGCGCTTCCGCACGCCTGCCAGGTCCTTGGGTTCGACGCCGTACTCGCCGGCGAACGACCGGTGGAGGTCGAGCTCCTCGTTCAACACGGCGTCCGCCCCGCCGAGGAGCGTCGCCATCGCCGCCTCCTCCCGCGCCTTCGCCCCCGCGACGGCGTACGTGCGGGCGTAGTCGAAGAGGTACCGGTAGTCCTGTTCGAGCCACCGCCGGAACGCCGCCTCGTCGAGGTCGCCGGCGGCCAGCTCGCGCACGAACGGATGCTCGAACTGGGCCGCCCAGATGTCCGCCCCTGCAGCCATGAGGTCGTCGCTGAACGCCATGGACGAGCCCTCGACGCGCCGGGGTATAATCTTGTGGTATTACTAACTAATCACCGTCTGCGATCGCGATTCGGAGCCCGTCGCTGGCGACCTCGACGTCGCCGTCGAACCCCGCGTCACGGACGCTTTGCGCCATCTCGCGCTCGCGGCCGCCGGTGTGCGGGTAGAGGTGCGAGCACAGCAGCGTGTCGACATCGACGCCCGCGAGCGACTCGCCGAGCTGCGTGGGGTTCGGGTGGTTCGACACGTCGGTCCCGTCCGGGAACGAACAGTCGTGGACCAGCAGGTCGCTCCCGTCCGCGAACGACGCCATGCCCGCGAACGCCTCCGTGTCCCCCGAGAGCGTTAGTGGCCCGTGCGCGGGATCGGCGTCCGCGCTCGGCGGCGAGAGCCGGTAGGCGAACCCGTCCATCGAGTGTTGCGTCTCGCGGGCGGTCACGTCGAAGCCGGCCGCGGCGAAGGACCGCGCCGTCGACACCTCTCGGACCGCCAGATCTATCCGCCCGTCGAGGTACTCGTGAACGTCGAACAGTCCGTCGAGTAGCGACTTGGTCCCCGTCGGCCCGACGACCTCCAAGTGCTCCTCGCCGGCGAGCCACCGGGCCTTTATCAGGGGGAGCAGCGCCGCGACGTGGTCGAGGTGGTGGTGCGTCAGGAGGACGGTCGAGACCCCCTCGTAGCCGGCCTCGGTGGCGGCGAGCCGCTGGAGGACGCCGCTGCCGCAGTCGACGAGCAGGGACCGGTCGCCGTCGTCGAGGAGGTAGCCGGCCTGCACGCGGTCCGGGACCGGCATCGCGCTGCCGGACCCGAGGACGGTGAGTTCCATGGTCGTGTGTCCGTGCGCCTAGCCACCTAACTCGGTCGGACGGGCGCCGCGGGGTGGGGCCTCCCGTCCGACCGCTCGCCCGCCGAGCCCTACTTGATCAGGAACACCGGGACGTTCGCGTCGTCGGCCACGCGGTCGGAGACGCTGCCGAGCGATCGTATCCGCTCGCGGGGCGATTTCCCCTCCGGACTCATCACGATCACGTCGATCCCGTGTTCGTCGGCGTAGTCGACGATCTTCGTGTCCGGGGTCCCCTCCACGACGCGGGTCTCGACATCGACGCCCGCCTCCTCGGCGCGATCGGCGACCGCGGCGACCGCGTCTTCGCCCTGCGATTCGAGGTCGTCGACGACCTCGTCGTGGAGATCGCCGGAGCTCGCGGTGGCGATCCGTCGGTCGACGACGTACAGCGCGTGGATCGTCGCGTCGTGGTCGGTCGCCAGCCGGACCGCGTGATCGAGCGCGCGGTCGACCGCCTCGCTCCCGTCGGTCGGCACCAGCAGGTCGTCGTACATGGCCGACCGTTCGGTCCGGTGGCAAATAACGGTACGGCCGAAGTGGGTACGCCTAAGTCGGCGACGCCCCTACCGATCCCCATATGGAGCCCACGGTCGCGATCACCGGCGCAACGAGCGGGATCGGGCGGGCGGTCGCCGAGGCGTTCGTCGACGAGGGGGCGTTCGTCGCCGTCTCCGGACGCGACGGCGACGCGGTCGACCGGACGGTCGCGGCGCTGAACGAGGGCGAGGGCGAGAACGGCGACGAGGGCGCCCGCACCGACGCCGGCACCGCGTGGGGCGCCCGCGTCGACGTGCGCGACGAGTTCGACTTGGAGCGCTTCTTCGAGGGCGTCGCCCGCGAGGCCGGCCCGATCGACGCGGTGTTCGCGAACGCGGCCGTCTTCCACGGCGGGCCGGGCGAGAGCCCGGCCGACCAGACGAGCTACGCCGACTACGACGACACGGTGCGAACCAACGCCCGCGGCGTCTTCGCGACGGTTTCGGAGGCGGCCCCGCACCTCGCAGAGGACGCGCGGATCGTCGTCCCCTCGGGCGATGTCGCCCACCAGTCCCGGCCGGGTATGGGCGCCTACGCCGTCTCGAAGGCGGCGGCCGAGGCGGTCGCGCGGGGGTTCGCGGCCGACCTCGACGCCACGGTCGGCGTCGTCGACCCCGGGCTGGTCGCCACCGACCTCACCGGGAAGGAGCGCGCCCGCGACCCGGAGAGCGTCGCGCCGCTGTTCGTCTGGGCCGCCACCGAGGCGCCCGCCGAGGACCTGGACGGCGAGCGGCTCGGCCTCCGGGAGTGGAAGGAAGCGACGCGGTGAGCGAGCCCCTGATACGGCTGACCCTGCGGAGTCAGACCACCTCGATCCGCGACGCGACGTCGAGCGCGGGCTTTTCTGACGCCAGCGCGGCCACCGCGTCCATGAAGGCCGTCCGGTAGCTCGCCGGTCCCGCGGGGTCGCGCTCCGCGGCGCGCTCGCCGGCGAACCCGTACGCGGCGCACGCGGCGAGCGCGGCCTCGGTCGTCGCGTCCGGCCCTCCATCGTCCTCGTCGACGACCGCCGCGAACGTCCCCAGCGTGCTCGCGAGCATACAGCCGGACCCGACGAACGAGCCCATGCGCTCGTGGCCGACCGACAGCGCGGACGCGCCCTCGTCATCGGCGACGACGTCGGTCGGGCCGGACGCGACGACGACAGCCCCGGTCTCCGCGGCGAGCGCCCGCGCCGCGTCCGCGACGCCCGCGTCGCTCTCGCCCACGGACTCGACGCCGCGAACCGTCGCCTCCTCGCCGGCGAGCCCGCGGACCTCCCCGGCGTTCCCCTTGATCACGTCGAACGCCACCGCGTCCAGCAGCCGGCCGACCGACTCGACGCGGTGCGGCGTGGCGCCGTACCCGACCGGGTCGAGCACGACGGGAACGCCCGCCTCGTTGGCGCGCCGGCCCGCGTCGACCATGGCGTCGACATCGGTCGTCGACGCCGTCCCGGTGTTGATCACGACCGCGTCCGCGCCGGCGGCCATGTCGCCCGCCTCCGCCGGGGCGTCGGCCATCACCGGCAGCCCGCCCCAGTGGAGCGTGACGTTCGCGGTCTCGCTCGTCGTCACGTCGTTGGTCAGGTGGTGCACCAGCGGGGCGGCCGCCTCGACCGTCGACAGGATTTCCTCGATCTGCAGTTCCTCGATCGGCTCACCGCTCATCGCCGACCACCTCCCGAATCTCCGCCGCCGCGGCGCGCGGGTCGTCCGCGGCCGTGATCGCCGAGACGACCGCCACGCCGGCCGCGCCCGCCTCGGCGACCGCCCCGGCGTTGCCGGCGTCGATCCCCCCGATCCCGACCACGGGGAGGTCGACGGCGTCGGCGATCGACGCGACCCGCTCGGGACCCACCCCGTTCGTCTCCGCCGGCACGTCCTTCGTGTCGGTCGCGTACACCGCGCCGACGCCGAGGTAGTCCGCGCCCGCGTCGGCGGCCGCCCGCGCCTCCGAGACGGTCGACGCCGAGACGCCCACGATCGCCTCCCCGCCCAGTCGCTCGCGGGCGACCGCGACCGGCAGGTCCGACTGTCCGAGGTGGACGCCGTCGGCGTCGACCGCGGCCGCCAGATCGACCCGGTCGTTGACGATCAGGGGGACGCCGGCGTCGGCGGTGAGCCCGCGGAGCCGGCGGCCGAGCTCGTACCGCTCGCGCGCCGACCGATCCTTCTCGCGGAGCTGCACGGCGTCGACGCCGCCGTCGAGCGCCGCCTCGACGATCTCCGCCGTCTCCCGGCCGGCCGATCGGCTCGCCTGCGTCACGAGATACGCGCGCCACCCGTCGAGATTCATTAGTGATATCTGTCGGTGGTGGCAACCTAATTCCGTCGCTTCCGGCGATCGATGCGGGCCGGGCGTCCGATCGGGATCGGCGTCGCCGGTCGGATCGGTTCCGCGCGCCGACGCCGGCGCCCCCGCTAGGCGATCGTCATCATCCGCGTCTCGAACTTGCCGACGCGGACGCGCACCCAGCCGGCGAGCTCCGCGTCGAGGTCGGGGTCGTCGGTGTCGACCCGGAGGGTCCGCACGTCGTCGAGCTTCGTCCGCGAGGCGACGATCCGCAGGTCACACCGCCGGATCACCGCCGGCGACAGCTGCGGGTTCCCTCGGCCGAAGACGAACCCCTGGCCGCCGATCGGCGAGACGACGATGACGTTCTCCTCGCCGAGCGCGTCGAGGAGCTCCCGCTCGGTGCCGTCCCGGACGATCACCTCGCCGTCGCGCCATACGTCCACCCCGATCGGCGACGGCTCGAACCCGAGTTCCTCCTTGATCGCGCCGACGGTCGATCCGGGACCGAGCACGTATGTGACGCCCTCGCCCTCCCGTTCGCGGATGTCGGCCGCGACGCCCTCGGCCAGCGACTCGACGGTCCCGCTCGCGGTCTGTTTCGACGACTGGAGGTCGTCGGCGACCGGGACGCGCGCGACCGCTCGCAGCTCCGGATGGACCTCCCCCTCGCGGTAGGCGTCCTCGTCGATGTCCATCACCTCGCGGCGCTCGGTGCGGGAGAAGGCGGCCGCGACCTCGGCGGCGTCCTCCGGCGACACCGCGAACACGGACGAGTACACCTTCACCCCGGCGGGGACGCCGAGCATCGGGGTCTCGGAGCCGGCCCGTTCCAAAGCCGTCGCCACGTCGGTCGCCGTGCCGTCGCCCCCGACGAACAGGACCAGGTCAACCGGGTCGTCGCCGCCGACGAACGCCTCGACGACGCGTGCGGTGTGCTCGGCCGTCGTCTCCGTTGGGTCGGGCGTCGCGCCGTCGAACGGGTCGACCGCGCGGACCGGATCGAAGCCGGCCTCGCGGACCAGCCGCTCGCCCATGGGGTCGGCGGCGGTCGAGACGCGCGTCTCGGGCGCGACCGCCGCGAGCCGGTCCAGCGCCCGCCGCGCCCGGTCCGGTGCCCGTGGCTCTGCACCGCGCGCGACCGCCTCCGCCACCTTCCCGTCGGTGCCCTTGAGCCCGACGCGGCCGCCCATCCCGGCGACCGGGTTCACCGCGAATCCGACGTGCATGTCCGGTCCTTCGGCGGCGAGCCCTTAAGCGGGACGCGTCTCGCCGCGGGAAGATCAACACTTAAGCCGCCCCCAGAACAAGCGCGACCCATGATCCTCGAAGCCGCCCCGACCGAACCGCTCCCGATCGACGCGACCGCGACCGCCGTGCTCGTCGCGAGCCTCGTCGTCACCGCGGTGTGGCTCGCGTACCTGTACCGCTAGGTCTCACGCTCCGGGCCGACCGCTAGTCCTCCGAATCGACCAGCTCCGACCGCTCCCGCACCCACTCGGCCGCGCGCTCCGCCTCCTCGGCGGTCGCCGCCGTGATCTTCACCCGCACGCTCTCGCCGGGGTACGACCCGACGGTCACGTCGAACGCCTCCTGTAGCTCCGTGAACCGGTCCAACAGCGAGCTCTCCGGCTCGTCGACGTCGACGACGACGGTGTGGGTCGGGGTCCCCTCGAACTCCTCGACGACCGACTCGAACATCGCCTTCATCTCGGCCGGGACGCCCGGCAGGACGTACACCGACTCGACGACGGCACCGGGGGCGACCCCCGCCTCGTTCGCGAGCGGCCGACAGCCGACCGGGAGGTGGGTGGTCTCGGCGACCAGGTCGTCCGCGCTGTACCCCCGCTCCGCGAGCCACGCCGCGGCCTCGTCGTTGGCCACGAGGTCGCGCCCGAACGCGGCCGCGACCGCCTCCATCGTCACGTCGTCGTGGGTCGGACCGAGCCCGCCCGTGACGAGCACGGCGTCGTACTCGGCGTGGTACTCGTTGACGACGCGCGCGATCTCGGCGAGCTCGTCCGGGACGACCGTCACCCGCCGGACCGTCACGCCGCGGTCGGCGAGCCGGCCGCAGAGCCACGTCGCGTTCGTGTTCTCGGTGTCGCCGACGAGGAGCTCGTCCCCGACGGTGACGATTGCGGCGTCCATACTCACACAAGGCGTCGCGCACTGAAAAAGGGCTCCAGTCCCGGAGGACTCCCGACGAGCGCTCCCGTTACTCCTCGTCGTCCTCGTACACGCCGAGCCCCATCCGTCGGCGTCGCTCGCGAAGCGCCTCCAGCTGTCGCCGGAAGTACACGGTCCCGACGACCGCGGCGACCGCGGCGATCACGAGGATCACCCCGAAGACGAGCAGGTCGGCCTCGCGGTACGACTGGACCACGACCGACCCGCTCGTGACGGAGTCCCACGTGATCCGGTCGCGGCCGTCGACCGTCTCGATCTCGTGGTTGCGCGGCGACACGTGCCCGACGATCGGCACGTCGGTGCTGAAGCCGGGCGGGATCGTCACCGCGTACGACCCCTCGATATAGGTGAGCGTGGTGAATCGACGGGGCGATCCGGACGCAGAGAGCGCCATCCGTCCGCCCTCCATCTCTTCGCCGAACCGGACCCACGTCTCGTCGGGGGTGCGGTCGACCTCGCCGCCGCGGGCGCGGAACTCGCTCCCGTTGACCACCTCGCCGTCGGGGTACTGGTACCGGAACGCGTCGAACTCGAAGGGCTGGTCGCCCGCGTACGGGGTCTGCCGATAGAACCGGATCTCGTCGACGCCGGAGACGTTGTACACCGCGGTGTACCGCGTCCCGGTCGAGAGGTTGATCGCCGCGTCGCGCTCGGTGTCGAAGTCGTACTCGTACGGCGGCTCGGCGTCGAGGGTCTCGTTCGTCAGCTCCTCGCCGCCGGTCACGTAGCCGAGACAGCCGGTGCTGACGGCCAGCAGCGCGACGACCGCGAGCGCGAGGGCGAAGCGTCGGTTCACGGCTCAGACGACGCAGCGCATCTCCGCCGGGAGGTACGAGCCGATCGCGGCCAGCAGCCCCGGCGGGTCGGTGTCCTCGGTGCAGACGACGCTCTGTTCCAACAGGCCGAGCCGCTCGACGGTGACGATGTCCTGCGCGTGGCCCGCGCGGTTCACGGTCGCCCGGACCTCGCCGCGGGTCGCCGAGTTGACGTTGAGGCGGCCGTCGCCCCGCTGCCAGTCGTACAGGCGGTCGCGCTCGGCGTCCGCAAGCCGGCTCGGCTCCGCGTCGGGGTCGCCGACGTCGCCGCCGTAGACGAACCGCACGGGGAGGTGCTGGACCAGCCCGAACCGCTCGACGACCTGCTCGGGCGACCCCCTCCCGAGGCCGATCTCGTCGGCCGGAATCCGCACGTCGACCCCGGCGTCGAGGACGAACCCGCCGTCGTCCCATGATTCGAGGGTGCCGACGTACTCCTCGCCGGCCGCCAGCCCCGCGTCGTGGGCGACGATCTCGCCCCACGTCTCCGCGAGGACGTTCCGAGCGACCTCGGCGTCCTCGCCGCTCACGTCCACCTGCACGAAGTCGTCGTCGCGGACGCCGACGTGCCAGTCGACGTCGAGTTCGCCGACGTCGTTGGCGACCAGCGAGTTCATCCCGTCGAGTGCGCGGTCGCGGGCGTCGCCCTCGACGTAGCACTTGGTTGCGAGGACGACCATCAGCCCGTCACGTCCGCGTTGAGCTCGTCACGGAGTTCCTCGACGCGCTGTCCCATCGCCTCGCGGAGCCGGTCGTTGTCCATCGATTCCAGCGGGGAGCCGCACTCCGGGCACTCGAAGCCGAAGTCCATCGCCTCGCCGAACTCGAAGCGGATCGAACACACCTCACAGAGGTAGAACTCGTGGGTGCGCTCGTACTCCTCGCGCTCCTCCAACGCGTCGAACAGGCGGTACATCTCCTCTTCGAGGTTCTCCGGGATGTTGTCGTAGTGGAACGTCCAGAGGTACGTGAGCCATCCCGAGTCCTCGTCGCGCACCCGGCGGTAGGTGGCGAGGTCGTTCTCGTACAGGATGAACAGCGCGCGTCGGACGTCGTTGAGCTCCAGCCCGAGCTCCTCCGCCAACTCCTCGTCGGTGACCTCGCCGTCGGGCGGCGCGGCCGCGACCGGCATCCCCGTCGGCCCCACCAGCTCGTGGAGGTACTTCTGGATGACGGGGTCGTTCAGTAGATCCTCAAAAGCCATTACGTGGATCTGGTGGTGGAGCCGGGTTAAAAGCTCCGGAAGGAGCGGTGACCGCGTCCGAGTCGCCGCCGATCCTGACTGCGATCGGCTCCCGCAGAGGTTCCGGCCACGATCGCCTCCGGCAAAGCTTTACGCCGCGTGTGACACGACACGGTCGTATGGCACCGACCGGCGATGCGGGGAACGGCTCGGACGGCACGGAGCGACCGATCGCCTCCGGCGGCCAGAGCGCGTCCGGCTCCCCGGCGGCCGGAACGCGCGCCCGCCGCGCCGTCGGCGCGCTGGCGCTGCTCGCCGTCCCCGTCGTGCTCGCCGCCGTTCCGCTGGTCCCCGCTGCCGCCCTCCTCGGTCCCGCCGGGCTCGACGTCGCCGGGCCGGGCGCCGTCGGGGGGTTCCTCGCCGCTCCTGTCGTCGGCCTCGGCGGCTCCGCGCTCCTCGGACCGATCGTCGTCGACCGCCGGATCGCCCGGCTTCCCGAGGCCGAGCTCGACGACCGCCCCGCCGACTTCGTCGCCGACCGCGTCGCGACCCTCGCGGACGAGGTCGGCGTCGAGGCCCCCGAGGTGACGGTCGTCCGCGCCGACGCCGCCAACGTCGCGGTCGCCGACGGCCACCGCGGCTCGCGGCTCGTCGTCTCGACCCGGCTGCTCTCGCTGCCGAAGGCCGACCGCGACGCGGCGCTCCGGCACGCGCTCGTCCGGCTCCGGACCCGGGAGGCGCTCCTCGCGACCGCGCTGCTCCCGGCGCTCGGGGCGGTCGAGACGGTGGCGCTCCTCGCGACCCTGCTCGTCGGGCGCCGCGGCGAGCGCACGGCCGCGGACCGCCGCGTCAACCGCATCCACGGGTACGAGCCGGAGCGCGACCGAATTCCCGCGTGGGCGTACGCGGCCGCCGGCGTCGCGCTCTGGCTCCTGCTCCTCCCGGCGTGGCTCCCGGCCGCCGTCGGCGACCGACTCTACGTCGCCGGCGCGCGCCGGGACGCGGACGGGGCGGTCGCGCGGATCGGGACCGCCGAGCGCGACGGGCTCGGCAACGCGGTCGCGTTCGCCAGCGACGCTGCGGGCGCCGCCGACTGGCCGCCCCTCCTCGACCGCCTCTCGCTCGTCTCGATGGCCGACGCCGAGACGGGTCGCGTGCGGGGAACGAGTCGGCAGGAGGCGCGGACGCGGCTCGCGCGGCTCCGGTCGAAGCGAGCCCTGTGAGCTCGGAGGTGCGCGATCGGAGGCGCGGTCAGGGGTGCGCCGGAACGGCCATTCGAAGAAGCGTTCCGCCCGTCTCGGACGGCGTCACCGAGAACTCTCCGCCCGCCTTGCTCACGACCCAGTACATCAGCCAGATCCCGAGCCGGTCCGCGTGCTTCAGCGATGTCTCGCCCCGTTCGAGCACGTGCGTCTCGTGGTCCGGGATGCCCGGCCCGTCGTCTTCGATCTCGATCTCGACCCATCCCTCGTCCCCGCGTTCGACGCGTATCCAGACCGTCGGCTCCGGGGCGTCGTTGTGCTTGACTGCGTTCTCTACGCCCTCCTCGATCGCCGTCTCGAGGCCGACCACGTTCACGGGGAGGCGGTCGTCGTCGGGGAGCGAGAGGTCGAACGTCGCGTCCGGGTACCGGTCGGCTATCCGGCTCAACAGCTCGGACAGCCGGTCGCGGAGCTCGACGGCGGCCTCGGTCGATTCCCTCTTCGAGAGCGTGTGGTCGATCGTCCGCACCGCTTCCGCGATCCGCATCAGGTCGTCCGTCGTTTCCCCGATCACGTCGAGCGACTTCCGGCGCTGCTCCTCGTCGAGGTCGCGCCGCAGCAGATCCGTGTACCCCTCGATGAGGTTCATCTTGTTCCGGAGGTTGTGGTTGAGCACCCGGCTCATCACCTCCAGCCGCCGCTCGCGGATCTTCCGGTCCGTGATGTCCGTCTGGAACCCGACGAAGCGGATCACGTCGCCGTTCTCGTCTCGGATCGGGGCGACGGTGATCCGGTTCCAGAACTTCTGGCCGTTCGCGCGGTAGTTCAGGATGTCGGCGGAGACCGGTCGCTCGTCGTCGATCGCCTCGCGGACCGCCGCCGCCGTCTCGGGGTCCGTGTCCTCACCTTGAAGGAACCGACAGTCCTTCCCCAGCATCTCCGGACCGTAGCCCGTGAGCCGCTCGAACTCCTCGTTGACGTAGGTCAGCGGGTTGTTCCCCGTCCCCGGCTCCGCGAGGGCGACTCCCACCGGGGCCTCGTCCATCGCTCGGTCCTTCTGCCGGAGTTCCTCGACGGCGGCCCCCAGTCGCCGCTCGCGGTCGGCGAGCCGGAGGGCGGTGCGCCGCCGCTCGACGAGGTTGGCGATTCGGGACCGCAGCGCCGCCTGCCGGACCGGGAGCTCGACGACGTCGTCGACGTGCTCCCACGGGTCCCGCGCGGTCTCCGAACCGGCGTCTTGCGCGAGCAGCACGAACGGGAGAAACACCGGCTCCGCGCGCTCGCGCCGCCGGTCGATCTCCTCGTCGACTCGGCCGAACGCGTGCGCGTCGAGCACGCAGCAGTCGAACCCCGAGTCGAGCGCCGCGGCGTCGGTCGCCCCCTCGACGCGGAAGCGGTCGCCGAGGACCTCGGCCACTAGGTCGCGGTCGCGGCCCGACCGCATGAGAAGCAGGACGCGCGCCTCCTCGTCCGGGTCCGGCGATCCTCTGGAGGGGGCGTCGTCGGTCCTCTCGGAACCAGAGGGCATGTCCCGTGTACACAGACCGCGCGGCCACTAAGAGCTACCCATTGTTAACTACCCTCCGCCCCGAATGGGCCGTATGTCAACGCCACTCACTGATCGCGCCTCGACCGGTATCGCGGGGCTCGACGAGATCCTGTCGGGGGGTTCGTCCCGGAGCGGAGCTACATGGTCCGGGGGCAGGCCGACAGCGAAAAGACGATCCTGAGCGTCCACTTCCTCCAGCAGGGCGTCGACGAGGGGGAGACGGCGCTGTTCATCAATCTCGAAGAGGACGTCCGCGACCTGAAGGCGAACGCGGCGGCGCTCGGCTTCGACACCGACGCGATCGAGTTCCTCGACCTGAGCCCGAGCGCGGACGTGTTCGTCGAAGAGGAGTCGTACGAGGTGTTCGAGCCAGCGGAGGTCGAACGGGAGCCGCTGACCGAGTGGATCGTCGAGGGGGTGACCGCGGTCGACCCCGACCGCGTCGTCGTCGATCCCCTGACCCAGCTCCGCTTCCTGCTGTCCGACGACTACCAGTTCCGGAAGCAGGTGGTCGGGTTCATGCGGTTCCTGAAGGACCGCGGGTCGACGACGCGGGGGGCGATCACGCCTACCGGATCACCGGCGCGGGCATCGAGGTGTACCCCGCGCTCCAGCCCGGGCACCGCGACGGCGACGCCGAGTTCGAACAGATATCGTCCGGGATTCCGGAGATCGACGAGCTGCTCCACGGGGGATCGAACGCGGAACTGTCACCATCGTGAGCGGACCGACCGGGGTGGGGAAGACGACCCTGAGCACGCAGTTCATGAAGGCATACCGTCGGCGAGCCGATGTCGCGGGTCCGCGGCATCCTGAGCGGCGCGCCGGAGATCGTCGATCGGAAATCGGAGCGGGGGTCGAAACGCGGATCGAAGCGCGGCGACTGCGACGAGTAGGACGGATCAGTCGCGGTCGGCGGTTCCGGAGCCGTTGGTCCCAGAATCGTCGGTGCCGGTTTCGGTTCTCCCGCCGTCGCCTGCGGCCTCCTCGTCGGCGTCGATCACCGTCTTGCCGGTCGCCTCCGGCACCACCCGGCGGTCGGCGTTCTCCCACTCTCGATCCAGCTCCGCGCCCTGGAACAGTCGGTCGAGGAACACCGCGAGCCCGGCGACCTCCGAGTGCGGCTGGTTCGTCACGCCCACGTTGAAGTCGGCGCGCTCGTAGAGCGCCCACGGCACCTTCTCGCCGCCGACCACGACGAGGAGGTCCCGGGGCGTCGACGCCTCTCCGCCGGTCCCGTCGGCGCCGTCGTCGAGCCCGACCGCCTCGCGGATCTGCCCTTCCGCGTCCTGGACGCGCTCGCCGTACATCGTGAGATGGGCGACGACCCCCTCGAAGTCCCGGACGATCGCCTTCTGGTCGTCGCGGAGCTCGACCGCGAACGGGCCGCCGAACCGGTCGGTGATGTCCCGCACCGTCTCCGCCGACTGCCCGGCGTTGTCGGGGAAGATCACCCGGTCGGCGCCGAGCGCTCGGGCCGTGAGCCCGACGTGCGTCGTCATGCGGTCGTCGCGGCCGGGCCGGTGACCGTACCGGAGGACGACGACCTCGCGCGCATCGTGCATACCGGCCGTGCGCCCGCGAGCGGCGTGGTCCTTTCGATGCGGAGTCGTCGTTCCTGTACGAGGTCGCCGGCGACCTCCGACGCTCGGCGACGACCCGATCGACGAGAATAACCACAACCGTGGATCGTTCTTACCAAAACCCGATCGAGGTGCCCACGTAAGTGAAAGATTCATGGGGGAGGCGGTCGCCGGATGTGGTATGACGAGCGTCAAGGAGTTCCGCGTCGACGAGCCCGCGACCGCAGACTCGCTCGGTCGCGGTCGGTTCGTCTTCACCGACGCCTACTCGGTGTTCGACTGGGGGCAGATGCCGGACGCGATCCCGCGCAAGGGCGCGAGCCTCTGTGCGATGGGCGCGTTCAACTTCGAACTGCTGGAGGCGGAGGGCGTCCCGACCCACTACCGGGGGGTCGCAGATGCCGATACAGGTGATATCGTCCCCCTCGCCGACGCGACCGCCCCGCCGACGGAGATGGCGATCGACCTGACGCAGGTCCCCGACCTCCCGTACGAGGGTCCCGACGCCGGCTACGACTACGACGCCTTCCACGCCGCGGGCGGCGAGAACTACCTCGTCCCGCTGGAGGTCGTCTTCCGGAACCGGGTGCCGGTGGGGTCCAGCCTCCGGCGCCGCAGGGAGCCAGCCGACTTCGGGCTTGACGCGGACCTCGATATCGCCCCCGACGAGTGGCCCGACGGGCCGGTCGACCTCCCGGAGCCGGTCGTGGAGTTCTCGACGAAGTACGAGCAGCAGGACCGCTATCTCGCCCGCGCCGAGGCTGACCGGATCGCGGGCGCCGCCGACGTCGACGCCCTCGAATCGCTCGCGCGCGACGTGAACCGCGTCGTCACCGAGCGCGCCGAGGCGGCCGGGTTCGTCCACGAGGACGGGAAGATCGAGTGTCTGTACGTCGACGGCGAGCTCCGCGTCGCCGACGTGGTCGGCACCTTCGACGAGAACCGCTTCTCCTACGGCGGGCGCGGGATCTCGAAGGAGGTCGTCCGCCAGTGGTACAAGGCGAACGACCCCGCGTGGGTCGAGGCCGTCACGGAGGCGAAGGCGGCGGTCGCCGACCGCGACATCGACGACTGGCGCGTGCTCTGCGAGCTCGACCCCGACCCGCTGCCGCCGGCGGTCGTCGAGGCCGTCTCCGAGCTGTACGCCGCCGGGACGAACGCCTACACCGGCCGGGAGTGGTTCGACGCCCCCGACATCGAGGCGGCGCTGGACGCGGTCGACGGGCTGTAGGGAGAACGCCCGGCAGAACCTCACGATCGACACAACGCGAGGGAACCTCTTTACCCCCGACGCGCGTGGGTCGGCACATGCCCACCGATGCCGACTTCGGGGAACGGCTCGAAACTCAGACTGCCGGGTACCTCGATCGGATCGACGACTGCGTCGCCCTCCTCCCGCGCGCCCTCGACGAGTACGCGAGCGACGGCCAGTACCGCGAAACCGTCGACGAGATAGCCGCCCTCGAAAGCGAGTGCGACGACCGAGTCAGGGAGATAACGGGCGTCATCACCAACGCCGGCCCCGACGACATCGGCCTGTTGAACACCCGGATCAACTTCAACGAGTCGGCGCTGCTCGACTTCTACAAGGAGCTCGACGTGGTCGCGAACCACACCGAGCGGATCGGTCAGGAGGTGGTCATGATGCGGCCCGACGCCGACGGCGACTCCTTCCGCGACATGCAGGAGATGGCAGCCCGGATCGTCGAGATGACCGCGGTCCTCGGCGACGTGGTCGAGCGGTTCGTCCGCGGGCTCGCCCGGAGCGACGCCACCGAGACGCTCACCGAGGGGATCGAGGCGATCCGCGGCCTCGAAAGCGAGTGCGACGAGCTCCGCAACGACGCCATCGCGACCGCGTTCGCCGACGACGCGGTCGACCAGCCGCTCGTCTACCGGGAGCTCGCGATCCTCCTCGACGAACTCGCGAACACGATCGAGGACCTCACCGACCGGATCGTCGTGATCGCGAGCAAGGAGCCGGGGATCGTCACTGAGGCGGACCCCGAGGCGGACGGGGAGTAGGCCCGACCAAGACCGAACGGGGCGCCGACCGCTCCTTTCACCGACGCGCCCACGCCAACATGCGCGCGTAGAAGGGGTCGGAGCCGAGCGCGTCGGCGTCGCCGACCAGCGTCAGCTGCTTTTTCGCCCGGGTGAGCGCGACGTTTATCCGCCGGTGGTCCTCGAAGATCGGGCCGTCGAGGTCGCCGGTCGCGACGAGCGAGACGACGATCACCTCCTTCGATGAGCCCTGGAAGCGGTCGACCGTGTCGACGGTGACCGGGGTGCGCCGACCGATCTCGGCGACCTGCGCGCGGAACGGGGCGATGACGCCGATGTCGTCCGGGTCGACGCCGGCGGCGACGTAGGCGTCGACGACCTCGGCGACGCGCTCGGCCTCCCGGACGTTCCGGTTGCCGTCGCGGCTCCCGTCGGGATCGACGAAGCTCACGCCGTCCGCGAGCCCCGCGGGGAGGTCGGCGGGGTCGACGCCGAGGTCTCGGAGGCTCTGGCCCGCGACTTGAGGGGTCGCCGGGCGGAGCGCGCCGTCGTAGAACTCGGCGGAGGCGAACGCCTGAATGCGCTGGCTCATCCGGTACTGGCGGTCGAGCATGACGCTCGCGTCTGGGTGCGTCTCGATGAGCCGCTGGAAGAGGGAGGTCTGCAGGTCGTTTTCCGCCCGCACGACCGGCGGGAGCTGCTCGTGGTCGCCCACGAGCACGAACCGGTCGGCGCGGTTGATCGCGGCGTGGGTGCCCGGCTCCGTGAGCTGGGAGGCCTCGTCGACGAGCGCCACGTCGAACTCGCACTCGCGGAGGACGCGGGAGCCGCAGGCCGCGGTGGTGGCGGCGACGACCGGCGCGTCCCGCAGCTCGGCGGCCTTCGCGTTGGGGTCGCCGCGCTGGACGAGCCGCACGTCCTGCATGTCGCCGCGGACGCCGGTCTCGGTCCCGACGCGGAGGATTCCGCCGGTTTCACCGGCTCCATCCGGTCGCGCGGACGCGACCCAGTCTTCGAACCCCTGATCCCGGAGCGCTTCGAGCGCGTTGTCGACCGCGCGGTTGGTGAACGCCGAGAGCAACACGCGGTTCCCCTCGGCGACGAGCGCGCGGATCGTCCGCGCGATCGTGTACGTCTTCCCGGTGCCCGGCGGCCCGTGGATCAGCGCGCAGTCCTCGGCGTCGACGGCGAGTTCGACGGCCTCGTTCTGGGCGTCGTTGTTGTCGATGTAGGCGTCGGGGGCGTCCGGGTCGTCGCTCCCGGGCGCTCCCGACGGGCGCTCGCCCTCCGCCCGGAACTCGGGCTCGCGCCGCCCGAACAGCACGTCCTTGCGCGCCTCGCTCCCCTTCAGGATCGCGTCGTGGAGCGCGGTGAGCGAGCGGTCGACGGAGATCTCCGAGGGGTACACGTCGAGCCGCCGGAGCTCGACCGGTTCGTCCGTCTCGACGACGACCTCGTCCCCGGAGAGCGCGGTGATCCGACCCAGTTCGCCGTGGCCCGACACGGGGTCGCCGTCGCTCGCGAGCGCCACGTCGCCCTCGCGGAGCTTCGAGACGGCGTCGTCCGGCTTGCGGGCGCGGAGCTCCCACCGGGCGTCGTCGATCTCGGTCTGGGAGACCGGTTCGAGGTCGATGAGCGCGCGGTCGTCCGCGGCGCGCTCCGCGGGCGTCTGCTCCCACAGCTTCCGGTACTCGGCGTGGGTCTCGCGGCGCTCCTCCTCGAGGGCGACGTAGAACCGGTCGAAGTAGTCGCGCTCCTCGTCGGGAACCGGCGTGCCGACCGACCCCGCCTTCGACTCCTGATCGAGCCGACCGGAGACGACCATGCAGGTGTCCTGCTCGAAGCAGTACTCGCACTTCGCGTCGGCCTCGTACCCGGTCGGGACCGTGGGACGCTCGCCGGGGTCGTCGAGCGCGCGCCACTCCATCGCCGCGAGGGCGTTGCGCTCGCGGACGACGAACTCCAGCAGACCGCGCCCGACCGAGAACTCCTTGGCGGGCGCCAGATCGCCAGACGCCTCGTTGCGATCGAGCGCGGTGTTCTTCGTGTAGAGGAGGGTTCCGATGTCCGGGTCGACGCCGCGCTCCTCTAACATGAGCGCGTAGCAGGCCGCCTGAATTTTGTCGTGGAAGCGCGGCTCCCGCTTGGTGTTCTTCCCGGTCTTCAGCTCGACGGGGGTCCCGCGGCGGAGCGCGTCGGCCCGTCCCTTCAGGCCGAACGTCGGCGAGATGAGGGTGAATTCCGATCGCCACGTGTCCTCGTCGGTCAACGTCCCCTGCGAGAGCCACCCCTCGATCGCGGCGGCGTTGCGGCGCACCTCGTCGGCGACCTCCTCGGGCTCGTACCCCAGCAGGCCGAGTTCGAGTCCGGCCTCGTCGACGCGGTCGGCGACGGACGCCTCCAGCTCCATCCCGCGCAGCAGGTCGCCGAACACCTCGTGGACGACGGTCCCCTTGACCACGGGATAGTTCAGCGGAATCCCGGAGAGCTTGTTCAGGTAGTACATCCGCGGGCACTGCACCCACGACCGGATCCCGGTCACGTCGACGAGGAAGTCGGGTTCGAGCACGACCCACGAGTCGCCGGTGGTGGCGTACCCCGTCACGCCGCCGAACTCGTCCGCCTCGGCGTCGGTGACCAGCAGCTCCATGCCCGGCTCGGCGTGCTCGGCGGTCTCGGTCCACTTGCCCCACAGCGTCACGTCGACCGCGTCGCCCGCGCCGCGGTCGGGGCGGACCCGAAGCTCGCGAAGCTCCCGATCCCCGTACGACGTCGACACCGTCCGCGCCTCCCCGACGGAGAGGATCGGCCCCCGAACGTTCACGGCCGTCATCGGCGGCGCCCTCGAAAAACGCTGTCGGTGGGGCGATAGCTCCGATCCCGACCGGCCGGGACCGACACGCTCATGCGCCGCTGCCCGCGTAGTACACGCTGACATGCGCGTGCGAGACTGGGACGACATCCTCGCCGACGTCGCGAGCGACTCGACCGACCCCGACGGCTGGCGCGCGGTCGCGGGCTCCAGACGCGAGGGGCTCGGTGAGGACCTCTACTTCGGCCACCCGGGCGTCGGCGTCTACCACCTCAAAACGTACGCGAAGAACCCCCGCGACCTCCGCGGGGTGGGCGCGCGGATCACCCGCAGCGTGGACGACGAGCTCGACCCCCTGCTCCCGGACGAGGAGTCGGCCGGGCGGTTCGCGGTGCAGTCGCCGCCGGAGGACGAGTCTGAGGCCGAGGACGCCGCGACTCGGCTGCGCGAGACGCTGAAGGTCCACGCCGAAGCGCCCACCAGCCCGGACCACCTGTTCGAGGACGTGATGGAGGCGATCGACTCGCCGGCGTTCGGCCCGATGGACTACGAGTTCGACGGGCGCCCGGACGAACTCGACGAGCTCTCGGACACCTTCGAGGAGGCCGAGGAGCTGCTCTCTGCCGAACTCGAGGACCTGATCGACGAGGACGACGTGGACCGCGGGTTTCACTGATCGGTGGTTTATACGTGATCGACGACTCCGCGGTGGCCCCTCCAAAGCCCCAGCCGCGAGGACGGCGCACGTTCGCTGTGCGCTTCAGTCGCTCGCGATGCTCGCTCCCTGCAGTGCTTGCGTCACCTGCGCCGTCCTCGCGGCTGCCCCTTTGAGTCCCGCCCCGCACAGCAACCACACCTCACGCCTCCCCAGCCTCGTCGGTCGCCCTCCGCGTTGCTCCGGACGACCGACTCCCTCGCGCGGCGCTCCTCGCGCCCTTATTAGGGCGCTCGGAGGCGCGCGCCACCGCACAGCTAGTTATATGCGATAGTGACCGTGACCGGGTCAGCGGCACACCTGCCGACGCTCCTTTATAAACGACGTCCGTACGATCCGCATGGGCTACCCGGTCACCTACTACTGTCCGCACTGCGGGACCCTCGTCGAACTGGAGCGCGACGGCTACCTCGCGGACAAGTCGGTGACGCCGTACCCCCTCGAAGGGTGGTCGTACGTGGCCCCGACGGGAGCGTTCGATGGCGACGACGCCGACGGCGTCCGGTTCGTCTGCGGCGAGAGCGACGGCGTCGACTGGGACCCGCACGACGGCGTCCGCGGGTCAGACGTGGGCGGCGACGAGCCCTATCGGGAGCCGGACGCCCAGGGCATCGGCTGCGGCGAGCCCTTCTACCTCTCGTTCGTTCGGTACGAGGAGGGTCGCGAGATCGACCCGCGCGCGGAGTCGGAGCTGGTGGAGATCGATCCCGATCCGCGTCCGGGAGGCCCGCGTGGTCCGGGCGGTCCGGGCGGACCGAGGGGCTCGGGCGGCTCGGGGGACTCCGACGGGGGCTTCTGGTGAGCGCTCGCGGGAGTTCGCGGCCGACTGACAAACCCCTTAACGGGTGAGCGAGTACACCGGCGTATGGAAAGCATCAACCGGACCGCGATCGAGCTCGTCGACGAGGCGCTCGACTTCGCCGGCGAGCTCGACGTCGTCGGCTACGAGCTGGACAACGGCGCCACCGTCGTCGACTTCGGCGTCGACGCCGCGGGCGGCGTCGAGGCGGGACTGCTGCTCGCCGAGATCCAGACCGCCGGGCTCGCGAACCTCCGCACCCGCATGGGCGAGGTCGCGGGCGCGCCGCGTCAGTACGTCGAGCTGTCGACCGACCACCCAGCGATCGCGCTGCTCTGCTCGCAGAAGGCCGGCTGGGAACTCGCCTTCGACTCCGGCTTCGAGGGGCTCGGCTCTGGGCCGGCCCGGGCGCTCGTCGGACAGGAGACCGAGTTCGAGCGCGTCGGCTACTACGACTCCTCGGAGTTCGCGACGCTCGCCGTCGAGTCGACGACGCTCCCGACCGAGGAGGTCGCCGAACACGTCGCCGACCTCGCCGAGGTCGACGCCGAGGGCGTGTTCCTGCCGGCGTACGCGACCGGCTCGACCGCGGGTTCGGTCGCCACCGCGGCCCGCGCCGCGGAGCTCGCCGTCTTCCGCCTGCTGGAGCTCGGCTACGAGCCGACCGACGTGCTCCACGCCTCCGGTTCGGCGCCGATGGCCCCGGCCACCCGCGACGAGGACCTGGCGATGGGGCGGACGAACGACGCCCTCGCGTACGGCGGGGAGGTCCACCTGCAGGTCGCGCGCGACGACGACCGCTTCGACCAGATCGTCTCGACCGCCCGCGAGGAGTACGGGACGCCCTTCGTCGAGGTGTTCGAGGAGGCCGACTGGGACTTCTACGAGGTCGACGAGCGCGTCTTCGCCCCCGCGCAGGTCACCGTCGACGTCGTCGACGGCCCCGTCTACACGGTCGGCGAGACGGACGAGGAGCTGCTGGCGGAGTCGTTCGGCTACCGCTGATGCCGGCCGCCGCGTCGACCCGTCCCGTCCCCCGACGATGAGGCTCAAACCCGTCCCCGAACCCCCCGACTCGCTCGACGACCTCCGCGCGTTCCAGCGAGCCGTGCCGCTCGTTCCCGGGAGCACCGACGACTGCTGCGCCCGGCTCCGCGAGCGGCAGGGGCTCCCCGACCGCCAGACCGCGAACGACTGGCTGGCGTTCCTGCGCGCGCTCGGGCTGGTCCGGGAGACGCCCCGCGGGTTCGTCCGGGCTGACGCCGAGCCGACCGCGGAGCGAGTCCGCGAGGGGATTCGCGAGGGCGTGCTCCTCGTTCCGGAGGCGCTCGCTGCCCTTCGAGACGCCTCGGCCGCGGACCCGCTCATCCACGACGACCTGTTCGCGGCGACGCGGGAGTCGGTACCGCGACACGACCGCGCCCGCGATCCGAACTGGGAGGCGACGTGGGGCGAGCGCGCCGCCCGGCTCCTCCGGTGGCTCGCGCTCGTCGACCTCGCCGAACCGATCGATCCGGGCGAGCGTGGAGATCCGGGCGAGCGTTCGGTCGCCTACGTCGCGGGCGAAGACGCCTGAAACGACGGTTCGCGGAACCTGCGGGCGACTCGTGACAAGCCTTTTACTCGGAGCCGGAGAGGAACTTCTCATGGGACGATTCGACGGGCGGGACGGACCCCTGACGGTCCGGTACGAGCCGACGAGCGTGAAGGACCTGCTCGTGGAGATGAAGGACACCGCCGAGCTGTTGATCGACCTGTCGTACTCCGCGGTCCTCCACGGGAGCCCGACGATCGCCCACGAGGTCGTCGAGCTGGAACACCGGATGGACGTGCTGCAGATGCGGGCGCGGATGAGCCTCATGCTCGCGGCGCGGAGCCCGGACGAGGCCGAGACGCTCGCGCCGGTGCTCGGCGTGATCGGCGCGGCGGACAAGATCTCCGACGCCGCCGGCGACATCGCCAAGATCGTCACCGAGGAGATCGGCCTCCCCGACGCGATGCGGGGCGCGCTCACTGAAGGCGTCGAGACGCTGGTCCGTGGCACCGTCTCACCCGACTCCGCGTACGCGGGGCGGACGCTGAAGGACATCGATTTGGAGTCGGAGACGGGCGTGCGCGTCATCGCGATCCGGCGCGACGACGACTGGATTCTCAACCCCGGTCCGACGACCCGGATCGAGGCCGGCGACGTGACGCTCCTCCGCGGGCCGGAGACGGGGGTCGCAGACGTGCACCCGACGCTGACCGGCGACCCGTTCGAGCCGGACGAGCCCCCGGAGCCCGCCATCGACGACTTGGAGCGCGCGGTCGACTCCATCGTGTTGATGAAGGACCTCTCGGAGCTGGCGGTCGATCTGGCGTACGGCTCCGTCCTGTTCGACAACGAGGCGCTCGCCGAGGAGGTGTCGAACCTGGAGATCGAGGTCGACGCGCTCCAGTCCCGGTTCGAGGCGTGGACGCTCCGGGCCGCCCGCGAGGCCGACGACCCCGTCTCGCTGCGTGGGCTGATCCACCTCGGCGTCGCGACCGAGGAGATCTCCGACGCCGCCTTGGAGATCACGGAGGGCGTCATGCGCGACATCGGCGTCCACCCGGTGGTGGAGATGGCGGTCCAGGAGTCCGACGAGATCATCGTCCGGACCGTGATCGGTGAGGGAAGCGACCTCGACGGGACTCGGATCGAGGACGGGATTCCCGCGACCGACATCTCGACGAGCGTCATCGCGATCCGGCGGCCCGACGAGGGGTGGCTCGTCGGCCACGACATCGACACCACCCTCCGAGCCGGCGACGCCGTCATCTCGAAGGGGACCCGCACCTCGGCCGAGGAGTTCGAGGCGCTGGCGGCGTGACCGTGCCCCGAACAGACGACGCCCGTCCCGTCCGCGCGTACTACGACGCGCTCGACGCCGGCGAGTACGACCGGCTCGCTGCCCTGCTCGATCCCGAGTTCGTCCAGCGGCGCCCCGACCGCACCTTCGAGGGACGCGACCGGTTCGTCGCGTTCATGCGCGACGGGCGCCCGATGACCGACACGGCCCACGCCGTCGACGCGGTGTACCCAGAGGGTCCGGGCGTCGCCGTTCGGGGGAGACTGCTCGACGCCGACGGCGACGAGCTATTCGCGTTCGTGGACGTCTTCTCGGTCGAAGACGGGCGGCTCGCGGCGCTGGAGACGTACGCGGCGTCGGACGGCGAGTAAGCCTCTCGGACGGCACCGACCTCGCGTTTTTCCCGTTTCAGGACTCGTACTCGGCCCAGACGTATCGCGTCCCGTAGCTCCGGTAGGGGCGCCACGCCTCGCCGATCTCGCGCATCTCCGCGCGCGTCAGCTCCGCGCCGTCGTTGTACACCTGCTCGATCCCCTTCCGCACGGCCAGATCGCCCAGCGGGAGCACGTCCTCGCGGCCGAGCGCGAAGATGCAGTACATCCGCGCGGTCCACTCGCCGACGCCCCGGATCTCGGTGAGTGCGGCCACGACCGTCTCGTCGCTCGCGTCTGCAAGCCCCTCGCGCGTGAGGTCGCGGTCGCCGTCGCTAAAGGCCCCGGCGACCTCGCGCAGGTACTCGACTTTCGTGCCGCTGAGCCCCGCCTCGCGGAGGTCGTCCTCGTCGGCCGCGAGCACCCGATCCGGGGTCGGATCGCCGCCGAGCGTGTCCACAAATCGCTCGCGAATCGCCGCCGCGGAGGCGGTCGAGAGCTGCTGGTTCACGATCGAGGTGCAGAGGCGCGCGAACTCGTCGCCGGCCGGCTCGACCGCCAGCGGGCCGTGTCGGTCGATCAGCCGCGCCATCGTCGGGTCCTCGCGCAGGGTCGCCGCGACTCGCTCGTTCATCGAGAAGCGGTTGGGTCCGGAGACGGGAGTGGGTTTCTCCCGTGAGACGCACGGAGATAAACTTACGGTGCGTTTTTCGTTTGGAAGATGGAAACGTTCAACCATGACGGTTCCGACCGTTTCCGTATGCAGCTCGAAGACGTCCAGCGCGTAACGGTTCTCGGCGCCGGGAACATGGGGCACGGCATCGCGGAGGTGGCCGCGCTCGCCGGCTACGATGTGGCGCTGCGGGACATCGAGGAGGAATTCGTACAGGACGGCTACGACCAGATCGAGTGGTCGCTCGGCAAGCTCGCCGAGAAGGACCGGATCGGCGAGGAGGAGGCGGAGGCCGCGCTCGACCGCGTGGAGACCGTCGTCGACCTCGAAGACTCGCTCGTCGACGCCGACGTGGTGATCGAGGTCGTCCCCGAGAAGATGGCGATCAAGAAGGACGTGTACGACGAGGTCGTCGAGTACGCGCCCGACGAGGCCGTCTTCGTCACCAACACGTCCAGCCTCTCTATCACCGAACTGTCGGAGGTCATCGACCGCCCCGAGCGCTTCTGCGGGATGCACTTTTTCAACCCGCCGGTGCGGATGGACCTGGTCGAGGTCATCTCCGGGAAACACACCTCGGAGGACACCCTCGAACTGATCGAGGGGCTCGCCGAGTCGATGGGGAAGACGCCCGTCCGCGTCCGAAAGGACAGCCCCGGCTTCATCGTCAACCGCATCCTAGTCCCCCTGATGAACGAGGCGGCGTGGATCGTCGAGTCCGGCGACGCCGACATCGAGACGGTCGACTCCACGACGAAGTTCGACATGGGGCTCCCGATGGGCTCGTTCGAACTCGCCGACCAGGTCGGCATCGACGTGGGCTACCACGTTCTCGAATACATGCACGAGACCCTCGGCGAGGCGTACCGGCCCTGCCCGCTGCTCGTCGAGAAGGTCGAGGCCGAGGAGCTGGGGAAGAAGACCGGCTCGGGGTTCTACGACTACGAGAACGGCGGCGCGCAGATCCCGTCCGACGCGGTCGACGCCGACGTTCGCCAGCGCCTGCTCGCCGTGATGGCCAACGAGGTCGCCGGGCTCGTCGGCAACGACGTGGCCGACCCGCCCGCGATCGACCGCGCGGTGATGCTCGGCGCCGGCTTCCCGGACGGCCCCGCGAAGCTCGCCGACAGCGAGGGGCTCGACGAACTGGTCGACGTGCTCGACGACCTCCACGAGGAGACGGGCGAGGCGCGCTACGAGGCCACCGACTCCCTGCGCGAGGCCGCCGAGGCGGGGGGCTTCCACGGCGGAAACGGTGCAGACGCCGAGGGCGCCGACGGCGAGGACGGCGGCGACGCGTTCGCCGCCTACGACACCCTCACCGTCGCCGTCGAGGACCGGATCGGCCATATCGAGATCGACCGCCCGCACCGGATGAACACGATCAGCGGGGAGCTGCTCGACGAGCTCGCCGACGCGATCGACCGCCTCGATGCCGACGACGAGGTGCGGGCGATCCTCCTCTCTGGCGCCGGCGACCGCGCGTTCTCCGCGGGCGCCGACGTGCAGAGCATGGCCGCCGGCGGCGCGGACCCGATCGACGCGGTCGAGCTGTCGCGGCAGGGCCAGCAGACGTTCGGCAAGCTGGAGGCGTCGGACAAGCCCGTCGTCGCCGCGATCGACGGCTACTGCCTCGGCGGCGGGATGGAGCTCGCGACCGCGGCGGACCTCCGGGTCGCCTCCGAGCGTTCGGAACTGGGCCAGCCCGAGCACAACCTCGGACTCCTCCCGGGCTGGGGGGGCACCCAGCGGCTCGCCCGGATCGTCGGCGAGGGGCGCGCCAAGGAGATCATCTTCACCGCCGAGCGCTACGAGGCCGAGACCTTGGCGGAGTACGGCTTCCTCAACGACGTGGTCCCGGCGGACGAGTTCGACGAGCGCGCGTGGGACCTCGCGGAGCAGCTCGCGAGCGGCCCGCCTATCGCCCAGAAGTACACGAAGCGCGCGATGCACGCCGGCCGCGGCGACGACGCGGCCGGCCTCGAAGTGGAGGCGATGGGCTTCGGGCACGTGATGAACACCGACGACCTCATGGAGGGCGTCACGGCGTTCATGGGCGACGACGAGCCCGAGTTCGAGGGGAAGTAGGGTCGCCGCCTCTCGTCTGGTTACAAGAATCCGAGAGTCGCTGCCGCCACCGATCGCCTCCGAGCCTCCCTAGACGTACCCGTCCTCGACGAGCAGCTCGCCGTTGAGCAGCGAGGCGCCCGCGGCGCCGCGGATCGTGTTGTGCGCGAGACAGTTGTACTTCGCGCCGGCGTTCGTCGCCTGCACGCCGCCGGCGACGATGCCCATCCCGTCCGCGTACGTGCGGTCGAGGCGGGGCTGCGGGCGCTCCGGCTCGTCGTCGCCGAACACCTTGATGAGCCGGTCGGGCGAACTCGGGAGCGACCCGGCGCCCTCGAACGAGCGCATCGCCTCGCGGAGGTCGGCCGGCGAGGGGTCCTCGGCGAACTCGGCGAAGACGTTCTCCAGATGGCCGTCGAGCGTCGGGATTCGGTTACAGGAGGCGGCCACGTCGGCGCCGTGGAGGTGGACCTGCGCGCCGTCGAACTCGCCGAGGAGCTTGCGCGACTCCGCCTCCATCTTGTCCTCCTCGCCGCCGATGTGCGGGATGGCGTTGTCGATGATCTCCATCGAGGTGACGCCGGAGTAGCCCGCGCCGGAGACCGCCTGCAGGGTGGAGACGCGGACGCTCTCCAGCCCGAACCGGTCGATCGCGGCGAGGGTGGGGACCATCGTGATCGTCGAGCAGTTCGGGTTCTTGACGAGGGCGCCGTCCCAGCCGCGCTCGTCGCGCTGAACCTCGATCAGGTCGAGGTGGCCGGGGTTGATCTCGGGGATCGTGAGGGGCACGTCCATCGCCATGCGGTCGTTCGAGGAGTTCGAGGAGACGACGTACCCCTCCTCCAAGAACGCGGGCTCGACCTCCGCGGCGACGCCCGAGGGGAGCGACGAGAAGAGGAGGTCAACGTCATCGTCCGCGATCCCCGCGGGGGTCGTCTCCGCGACCTCCATCCCGGCCACGTCGTCCGGGATCGGGGTGCTCACGCGCCACTTGGCGGCCTCGCGGTAGGTCTCGCCCGCGCTGTCCGCGCTGGCGGTGACCGCGGCGAGGTCGAACGTCGGGTGGTCGTCGAGGAGCTGGATGAACCGCTGTCCCACGGCGCCGGTGGCGCCGAGGATGCCGACTCGTACAGACATTGCGCGTGAGTCGGTCACAGGGACGTAAGTGCGTTCGGATACGCGCCGATTCCGCCGGTCGGTGACCGCGCCCGCGCCGGGCGGAAGCGACCGCGCCCCGGTGACGACGACCGCGCGCTGGCGCGGCACGCGGCGTTTATATACTTCCCCGTGGCAGTACCTGTCATGACCGACTTCGGAGCGCTGTCCGTCGCGCCGCCGGTGCTCGCGATCCTGCTAGCAGTGATCACTCGGAAGGCCGTGCTGTCGCTGTTCCTCGGGATCTGGTCCGGGGCCGTCATCGTCACGGGCGGGCTCGGGATCGTCCAGACGTTCGAGTGGATCGTGGCGGCGGTCTCCGACGAGTTCCAGGCGACCATCCTCGTGTTCACCCTGCTGCTCGGCTCCGGCGTCGCCATGGTGTGGAACCTCGGCGGGACCGCCGCCGTCCGCGACTGGGCGCTCGAACGGCTCGACAGCCAGCGGCAGGCCGGGCTCGTCGCGTGGGGACTCGGGATCGTCCTCTTCTTCGACGACTACGCCAACACCGCGATCGCCGGCTCGGCGATGAAAGACGTCTCGGACCGCTTCCGGATCTCCCGCGAGAAGCTCTCGTACATCGTCGACTCCACCGCCGCCCCGGTGGCGACGCTGGGGATCTCCTCGTGGGTCGCGTTCCAGCTGTCGCTCATCTCGGACGGGTACGAGTCCGCGGGGGTCGCCGAGGCGAACCGCCCCGGCACCTTCGAAGTGTTCGTCTCGTCGATCCCGTTCAACATGTACGCGATCCTCGCGATCGTGATGGTGCTGTTGATCGTGGGGTCGGGCCGCGACTACGGCGAGATGCTGACCGCCGAGAACCGGTCGTGGACCTCGGGGAGGGTGACTCGCGACGAGGCCGTGCCGATGCAGGACGTGGCCGGCGAGCTTGGCGAGCCGCCGGCGTCGACGCCCCGACTCGCCAACTTCTTCGTCCCCGTGGCGGTGCTGATCGCGGTCACGGTCGCGACCGCGCTGTGGTCCGGCGACTTCTCGCCCGCCGGCTTCGGCGGCGACCTCCTCGCCGGGGAGTTCGAGGCGGCCGGCGGGCGGCTGTGGGACGCCGCGCTCAACGCCTCCTACGAGGTGGCGCTGATGATCGGCTCGTTCGCGATGGTCGCGAGCGGATTCGCCCTCGGGAAGCTGTACGGTATCTTCGGCGTCGGCGACGCGACAGAGTACACGATCGACGGGTTCGGGATCATGCTCACCGCGGCCTCCATCCTCGTGCTCGCGTGGGGGATCGGCGAGGCCATCGACGCGCTCGGCACCGGCGACTACGTGGCGACGGCGACCGTCGGCTCCGTCTCGCCGGCGCTGCTCCCCGCGCTGGTGTTCGTCGTCGCCGGCGTCATCGCCTTCTCGACCGGCACCTCGTGGGGGACGATGGGGATCGTCACCCCCATCGCGATCCCGATCGCGTGGGAGGTCAGCGGCGGCGGCGCCGCGGGCCACACGCTCGTGGCGGCGATGGTCGGCGTCATCTTCTCGGGCGCCATCTTCGGCGACCACAGCTCGCCCATCTCCGACACCACCGTCCTCTCGGCGACGTTCACCGGCGCCGACCTGATCGACCACGTCCGCACGCAGATCTACTACGCGGTCACCGTCGCCGCGGTCGTCGTCCTCCTCCTCGTCGTGTGGGGGTTCACCCGGGTGACGCCGCTGGCGCTGCTCCCGCTCGGCGCCGTCCTGCTCGCCGGCCTCGTCTACCTCCTCTCCGAGTTCGACGCCGCCCGCCGCGGGATCGATCCGGTGTCGGTGTCGGAGCCGCAGACCGACGACGGCGAGCGCGTGGTCGTCGCCGGCGACGAGCAGAGCGACTGAGCGTCCCAACGGACCCTTTAAACCCGGCGAGGGGCTATCCGTGGACGCGCGCCCTCAGTCCCCGCCCGAGTACTCCCCGATGGGAGCGATGACCGCGCGGAGAACCCAGGCGCGTCACATGTGGTCGCACACGCGACCCGCCCGTCGCCGCGCAGGCGACCGCCCGCCACGAGGGTTTCCCGGTCGACGCGGCACGCCGCCGGAGATGAGACCGGTCGTTAGTGTCGCGGGCGTACATTTCGGTCTACGATCTCGAAGCGACGAGACGGCTCGTCCGACGTGGGCTCGAACGAACGGTGGGAGAACCGCTAGCCGGACGCGAAGCTGTTTCGCTTTGGGGTGTTTGGCGTCATCGCTGGCCGCCTTCCTCGTAGGGGTGAACGACGACGAACCCCTCGGAGCCGGTGAACCGCATCTGTAGCTGTTCGCCGGATGTCTGCCCGATCTCGATCGTCTTGTTCGTCTCAATCGACGGCGAGAGGTCGGCGCTCCACGCGACGGTGGCGTCGGGGTCGGTTGTGACCGGCGGCGTCATCACGGCGGGGTCGCCGTGGGTCGTGACCGCCACGGTTCCCGGACCGGTGAGGAACACGTTCGTCAGCCCGCCCGCGGCAGCCTGAGAGAGTCCACTGGCCGTGCTGATCTCGTAGCTGATGGCGTCCTCGAACGCCAGCACGTCGGTCCCGTTGACCGAAATGGACTCACCGGCGTCGAGTGAGAGGATCTGTACCTTCTTGCCCTGTTCGGCCACGTAGAGCGTGCCGGAGCCCTCGGCCTCCATGATAGCTAGGCCCCGGCCCCGTCCGCCCCGAGTACGGCTTCCCATCGGACGGACGCAGCGCCCCTCCGCGTTCGTGGCCTTCGGCGACCGGCCGTCGCGTTCGACTCTGAAAAGAGCGGCTTGTACCACCACAGCTCACGAAGCCGGACGGGATACTCGTACCGCGCGGACGGCTCCGCCGGATCGCCGCCGGCTTTCGGTCGTGTGATGTGTCGGTTCCCGAACTGGCGCCCGACGACCGTCCGACACCTCTCGGTCCGGTTCGGTGTTCGCCCCGAGGGGACGCGGTCACGCGACTGGCCGCTTCGGCGGGGGATCGACTCCTCGTGACGGTGGGGTTAGCAGCCGCGGTCGGCCTTCTCACCCTCGTCGGATCGGTGTGAGGCCAGACCGACCCCCGTTCTCAAGTGGCCGGCCCGAGTACCGGGACGCATGCTCGTCGAAGAGGTGATGTCGACCGACCTCGTCACCTGCGACGCCGGCGCGTCGGTCCGGGATGCGGTCGAGCGGATGCTCCGGAACCGGGTCGGCAGCGTGGTCGTCACGAACGAGGGGACGCCCGCGGGGATCGCCACCGAGTCCGACGTGCTCCACGCGGGATACGTCACCGACGATCCCTTTTCGGCCATCCCGCTTCGGAGGGCGATGAGCAGCCCGCTCGCGACGATCCAGCCGACGAAGACACTCCGGGCCGCCACCGACCGAATGCGCTCCGAGGGGGTGAAGAAGCTCGTCGTCGTCGACGGGATGACCCCGGTAGGGATCGTCACGACGGGAGATGTCGTCGACAACTACGCCGGGATCAGACGCGAGGTGCGCGATCTGGCGACCGACGCGGAGCGCTGGTCGAGTCGGGGGGACCGGCTCGACGGGTGAGTTGGACCGTCCGGGGCTCCGCTCAGTCGTCGTCGATGATCCCCTCCGCCACGGCCATGTCGTCGACGCTCGGGTCCTCGGCGGAGCTCCGCAGGACGAACCGCTTGCGGATCAGATCCGCGAAGTAGATGACGGTCCCGAGGATGAGCAGGGTATCGCCCGGCAGCCGCGCCCAGAACAGCGTCTGGACGAGCGACCCCTCGTAGAAGGCGAGGCTGCGCGCCGCGGCGTAGCTCTCGGTGAACGCGACCTCCAACTGGAGGAAGCCGATGGGGAGCACCGAGACGAACACCATCAGCGCGAGCCCGACGTTCCAACACCAGAACGACGCCCGGAGCCAGGAGCCGTCCCAGCGCTCGGGGTCGATCGACAGCTGGAGCATGTACGCCACCATCCCGAGCGCGAGGAAGCCGAACGCGCCGAACATCGCGGCGTGGGCGTGGCCCACGGTGAGGTAGGTGCCGTGCTCGTAGTAGTTGATCAGCGGGAGGTTGATGAAGAAGCCGAGCACCCCGGCCCCGACGAAGTTCCACACCCCGCTGGCGACGATGAACATGAAGGGGAGCTTGTAGGGGAACCCGGTCTCGCTCATCGCCCGGTACTGCCCGATCGCCTCGTAGAGGATGAAGATCAGCGGGAGCAGCTCCAGCGTCGAGAAGACGCTCCCGATCGGCACCCAGTAGTCGGGCATCCCGACCCACCAGTAGTGGTGCGAGACGCCGATGACGCCGGTCCCCATCACCAAGAGCGCCTGCAGCATGACGGCTTTCTCCGCGCTGCGCCGCGTGAGGAGGTTCATCGAGACCAGCGTGAGCCCGATGATCGCGACGATGAAGAACTCGAAGGCACCCTCGACCCACATGTGGACGACCCACCACCGCCAGAACTCGGTGACGGCCATGTTGGTCGACGGCGTGAAAAGGAAGCCGGCGACGAACAGCAGGGTGATCGAGCCGCCCGCGTAGAGGATCATGTGCGCGAGCCCGTACACCGGCTCGCGGTCGAGCAGCGGCTTGAGCCCGCGGATCGCGAGGATCGCCCAGAGGACGAAGCCGGCGAGTAAGCCGCCCTGCCACACCTTCCCGACTTCGAGGTACTCCAACCCTTCGTTGCCGAGGAGCCACCACAGCTGGCCGTCGAAGTAGCCGTTCGCGCCGAGCCAGATGCCGCCCATCCCGCCGACGACGACGGTCACCAGCGCGCCGAGCAGGACGTTGACGTACGTCGACTGGCGCTTCGGCTCGTGGCCGGTGAGGAGCGGCGGGAGGAACAGCCCGGCGCCGAGCCACGTCGACGCGATCCAGAGGATGCCCAGATCGATGTGCCACGTCTTCGCGATCGCGAAGGGGAGCAGCTGGAGGATGTGGGTTCCGAACACCTCCTCGATCCCGAAGAACCCGGCCCGTTCGATGTAGAAGTGGGCCAGTAACCCCCCCAACAGCACCTGCGCCAAGAACAGCCCGGCGGCGATGGGGATGAACCGGAGCGCCGCGCGCTGGCTCGGGAAGACGCTCACGTCGCCCGGCTCCGGCACGGAGATCCCCTCGGCGGACGGCTCCGGGAGCTTCACCGACTTGTAGAGGAGGATCGCCGCGCCCGCCGCGCCGACGAGCAGCACCATCGCGATCACGCTCCACGTCATCGCGGCGCCGGTCGCGTCGTTGCCGGCACCCGGCGAGTAGGGCCACTCGTTCGTGTAGGAGTTGTCGCCGTCGGGCCGGTCGGTGTGGGCGAACCACGCGGTCCACAGCGCGAAGTCGGCGAAGTCCTCGGCCTCCTCGGTCGACTCGATCATCCCGACCGGAACGCCCCGGTCGTGGTCGCCGCCGTGGTACCGGGCGACGTACGTCTCGCGCACCTGCTCGTGGGCGTACGCCTCCGCGGCGGAGTACCGGACGGTGTCGCTCCCGTCGTGCGCGCTGTCGAGGTCGTCACGGGCCATCTGGTCGATCGCCGCGCGCTCCGAGGAGCTGAGCGAGTCGTAGCCGGCGTCGTACTCCGCTTGCGCGTAGTACTCGCGCATGTGCTGGGTCTTCAGCTCGAGCGTCTCGGCGGTGTAGTCCTCGCCGTAGTACGCGCCGTTGCCGAGTATCGACCCGTGGTTCATCAACCCGTACTGTTGGAACGCCGCCTTCCCGTCCTGCACCGTCTCCCCGGTGGCGATCGTCTCGCCGTCGGGACCGACGACCTCCTCGGGGATCGGCGGCGCCTCCTGATACGCGAACCACGCCCCGGCGCCCATCACGGCCAGGTTCAACAGGAACGCCGCGACGATGACCTTCGCGATCGTCTTGCGCGTGAGCTCCATCGGGTGAGCGTTACCCCCACACGGACTATCAGTTTGGCGGCAACATGTTCGGACGCCGTTCTCGGTAACTGACACCGTCAGCCGCCGTCGCGGTCGCTACAGGCCGAGACCGACCGCGCGAGCCGGCGGCACGAACATGTTCGTGCCGTGGCTTACCGGGAAACGGCGCGTACGAACGGGTATGCCAACGACCAGCGAGGCGGCGGCGCCGGAGTCCGCGGGCGCGGCGGAGTCGGAAAGCGCGCCGGAGTCCGCGAGCGCGGCGGAGTCGGAAAGCGCGCCGGAGTCCGCGAGCGCGGCGGAGACGATCGCCGAGACCACCGTTACGGTGCGGTGCACCGGCCACGTCCGCACGGAACTCGGGAAGTTCGAGTTCGAGTACGCGTTCGAGGGGGACACCCTCCGGGAGTTCCTCGACGAGCTGTTCGCGGAGTACCCGGAGCTACAGGAGATGCTGATCGCGGAGAGCGAGGCGGAGGCGACCCACACCGGCTGGGCGCCGACGCCCGAGGAGCTGCCGGGGACGTGGACGAAGAACCCGGTCGGCGAGCAGACCATCGCGTACGCCCGAATCCTCGTGAACGGCCACTTCAACGAGAACGAGAAGGGATTTGACACCGAGCTGGAGGACGGCGACCGGGTCGCGCTGGTGTACCCGTTCATGTTCTGCTGTTAGCTCTGCGCTCCCCCGCTCGCCTCGCCGTCCGGTACGTTTTTCAGAATTCGCTTCGCGTCGGAAACCATGTACGCGGCCCTCTATCGGCTCGGCATCGGTGCGTACCTCCTGTGGCTCCTACTCGTCGTGCTGCTCGTCGTCGGACGGTACACGCCGGCGCCCTCGTTCCGGGTGGTCCACCTCGGCGTCGTCGCCGGCGCGGCGGTCTTGACCCTGATCGGCGCGGGACGACTGCTCAGACAGGGGTACGGCTGGGCGACGCACCGGCTCGACGAGCGAGCGTAGCAATGCGGGGGAAGGGATTCGAACCACGGTCGGACGTGCTCGCTTCGCTGCGCGCGACCTCCCTGATTCGAATCCCTTCTGTGCCGATTGCTGTCGCTCGCGAAGCGCTCGCGACAGCAATGCGGGGGAAGGGATTCGAACCCTCGAACCTCTACAGGAGCGGATCTTAAGTCCGCCGCTTTTGGCCAGGCTCAGCCACCCCCGCGCGGATCTGGGTTCCGGTGGCGGGGTCAAACCCCTTTCGGATGTCGCGTCGGCGCCCGGAGGAGTCAGGGCGCTCGCACCGCGCGACCGCCCCTACCAGTCCACGGAGAGCGTCCCGTCGCCGTGCGGGTCCGGCGCGATCTCCTCGTCGGTGCGGCGGTCGACAACGTGGATGACCCCCTGTTCCTTCTTCGCGGGACACACCTCGGCGGCGCGAACGTTCTCCTCTAAGTCGTCCTCGCCGACGTAGTACGACCGCGGCTTCGCCATCCCGCTTTGCACGTCCATCACCCAGTTGTCACCGACCTCGGCGCACTTGCCCGCCCCGAAGCACTTGTTCGCCTCGAAGACGATCTTGTAGGGCTTCTCCTCGATCGGCGGCCCCTCGCCGCCGATGTCGCTCGCGCGCAGCGCCTCGCCGTCGGCGTCCGCCTCGTCGCTCATACCCGTGATCGACGCCGGCCGGACTTTCGTTTGTCGGTCGTTTTCATCCTCTCGCGGAGCGTGCTCACCGGTGCGCGTCGAGCCCGTCCTCCGGCGCCTCGACGATCTCGTAGCTCCCCTCCGTCCAGCCGTCCTCGACGAAGACGAACACGCGGCCGCCGGCGACCTCGGGGTCGGCGATCACCTCGTTGCGCTGCCCCTCCCGCCCGACGATCACGCCGGGGAACACCTCGTCGCGCTCGCTGTCCTCGACGATGACGCGGCCGACGCCGGAGTCCTCCAAGATCTCGTCGTCGGTGTTGTAGTCGTTGACGTACGTCATCACGCCCTCCGTCTCCGTCGGGTCAGTGACGAGCACGTGCGTCTCCTTGCCCGGACCGGCGGTCACCGACCCCTCGACGGCGTCCGGGACGCCGCGGTAGAGGGTGGTCCGCCCGTCGAGGTACTCGACGACGACGCCCTCCTCGCGGAGGTCGATCCCGATCGACGTGGGGGGAACGTCGCTGCGTGAGGGTGCTGACATACGCGACGTTCGGTGCGCCCGCCTCAAAAGGGGCGCGCTCGGCGGTCGAGTGTCGCCCATTCAGAAGCGAGAATCGGGGATGGCACATTTAAGGTTCCGCCGCCGGGAGGGTATTCCATGCAACGGACGCGACGGGGCCTGTTGGGCGTCGGCGCCGCCGCGGTCGCCGGGATCTCCGGGTGTCTCGGCGTCGAGGGCGTCGAGTACCCCGACGCGGCTGCCGAGGACCCGCCGAACGCGGACGACGGTGGTGACGGGGACGACGCGGACGACGGTGGCGACGGGGACGACGCGGACGACGGCGAGGAGCAGGCCGACGGCGACGGCCCCGAGTCGGTCGCGACCGAGGCGCTCGCGACGGCGACCCGCGAGGTCGTCGACGACGCGGTCTGGTTCGCGGTCGAGTACCCGTCGGCGGTCGAGACGTACCGGAACGCGATCCGGGGGCTCGTCTCCGAGGTCGACGCCGTCCGGGACGCGGCCGACGCGGACGGCGCCGCGACCGTCGAGATGGCCGACCGGCTCGACGAGGCCGGCCGCGCCGCCGCCGACACCGCCGCCGACGCGCTGGAGCCGCACTTCAGCCCCCGCTCCCGGATCGTCTCTCGGACCGAGCGCCACGTCGAGAAGCTCCGGACGTTCGCCCCCCGCAGCGACGTCGACCGTTTTCTTGAGGAGCTCTCGCGGATGCGCGACGGCTTCGCCGCCGTCGCCACGGCGACCTACATCCGGGAGGCGTTCTCGCGCGACCCGATCCACAACCGCCTGCTCGACCGGCTGCTGGCTCCGCTCCCCGAGGGCGACGCGGAGCGGCGGCGGGCCCGAGGCGGAACGCTCGTGGAGGTCGCGCTCGCGAGCCGCGGGTTCTCGGCGTTCGCGCACGAGCCGTACGACGAGGAGGCGCACGACCGCGACCGGACACCGAGGATCTACGGGAGCGCGTTCGGGACCGACCGCCGCGAGGAGCTGCGCGCCCGGCTCGGGCCGGTCACCAGACCGCGGGATCGGACCGAGGAGCTGTTCGTCGCGTTCGCGGCCCGTCCCGACGCCGGGAACCGCCCGAGCCGGACCTTCGCGGGGTGGGCACACGAGCTCGACGGGACGCCTCTGTACGTCCAGCGGTACCCGGACGCGGCGACCGCGAGCGACCGGCTCGACGCGGTCCTCGACGCGGCGTCGACGGAGGGACGCGCGCCGATCGATCCCGACGCGACCGCCGCCGGGTCCGACTTCTCCGGGAACGCGACATCGTCGGACGGTGACGGCGGCGCGGAGACGGAGACGGAGGCGGAGACGGAGGCGGAGGCGAAGGCGGAGGCGGAGGCGGAGGCGGCGGCGGGGGAGGGCGGACCGATCCGCTGGCACCGCCTCTACCACCACGAAGCCGAGGGCGAGCGGTACGGGTTCGACGAGCACGCCGGGGTGCAGTACGGGTACGTCGTGCGGGCCGGCGAGTTCGTCCTCGCGACCGGGTTCTCCGGCGACGCGTGGGAGGAGCGAACCGGGTGGCAGGGGCGGCTTGTCGAGGGGTGGGCGGTCCGATGAATGCGAACGGGGTCGGCGTCACGGCGGCGGTGTTCGCCGTCGTCGGTGCCGGCGTCGGTCTCGTCGCCGCGGCGACGACGGGGTGGGCGGAGGCGGCGCTCGCGACCGCGGCGACCGGCGAGACCGCCCGGTTCGGCCCGGTGTTCGTCGCGCAGTCGTACCTCGCCGTCACCGCCGCGTCCCTCGCGCTCGCGCCCGCTATCGCCGGCGTGCTCGGCGTGCTCGTCGGGTCTCGGGCCTACGACGCGGGCGATGCGGCCGCGACCTGCGGAGTCGGCGGCGGGCTGGGCGCCCTCGTCTACGGGGTCGTCGTCGTCGTCCTCGTGGTCGCCTCGCAGGGCGAGGCGGCGACGCAGGCCCACGGGATCGCGGACGCGTCGGGACCGATGCTCACGACCGGCGTGGTCGCCGCCGTCGTCGGCGCGGCGACCGGCGTCCTCGGGTCGGTGATCGGGTGACCATGGCGGACCGAGCCCGCCCGCACCGCGACCGGGGCGCGTTCCGAGGCCCACCTTTAGGTCGCTCGGCGACGAGGGGGAGGCCATGACGCGCTCGCTGTCCCGCAGGCGACTGCTGGCCGCGGCGGTTCCCGGGGCGCTCGCCGGCTGCCTCGTGGAGTCGAGCGACGGCGCCGGTGAGGGGGCGATCGGGAGCGGGAACGCGGGGCACGACGCCGAGAGCGGTTCGGAGGGCGAGGCCGCACGCGAGTCGCTCGCCGAGGGCGACGGCGCGACCGCCGAGCAGGCCGACGACGGGGATGTCCCTGACGAACTCGGTCCCGACGGCGCCGGACTGGTGGTCACGGACGCGGACGTGGTTGACGTGACCGACGGAGGGGTCCAGACGACGGTGGAGGCGGAGATCACGGTCGAGAACGCCGGACGATTCACGTACGGGACCGTCGAGCTTCGCGTGGACGCGTACGCGACTGGACTGCGGGACCGGAAGCCGGTCGGATACGACAACGTGGACGGCTCGTTCACCGCCGGAAACCGGTTCGACGACGGGACGAAGCTGTTCGAGGTGTCGATAACCGTCCCCAACAGCGAGACGCACACCCGTCCGGCCCCGGACTGGTACGATGTCGACGCGGCGGTCAGACGCGCGGAGCCCCTGTGAGCGGTCGCCGCAGGAACCGGTCCCGGAAGGCCGCCCGGCCTCCCGAGAGACTCGCCGTGATCGCTAGCTCTTTGTCCGCGCTCGCGAGCCGTGAGTGCATGGAGGGACGGGCAGCGGCGCTCGGCGCCGGCACCGTGTTGAACGCGCTCGCGACGGGCACCGGCGCGGCCTTCGGCATCGACGTCGAGACGCGCGCGAGCGTCGCGCTCGATCCCGACGCCGACGGCGTGAGCGGGGAAATCGCCGAGGACCCCGACGCCGACACCGCCCTGATCGAGCGCTGCGTCGCGCTCGCGACCGAGCGCTGGGGCGACGGCGAGGGCGGCACGGTCCGGACCGACAGCGACGTGCCCCTCGCGGCGGGACTCAAAAGCTCCAGCGCGGCCGCCAACGCGACCGTCCTCGCGACCTGCGACGCGCTCGGGCTGACGACGGGGGACTTGGCCGCCGACGGCGACGCCTCGGACCCGTCCGTCGACGTCACCCGCCTAGAGGCATGCCGGCTCGGCGTGCGGGCGGCCCGCGAGGCGGGCGTCACGGTCACGGGCGCGTTCGACGACGCGACCGCCTCGATGCTCGGCGGCGTCACCGTCACCGACAACGGCGCCGACGAGCTGCGCGCCCGCGAGCCCGTCGACTGGAACGTCCTCGTCTGGACCCCGCCCGAGCGCGCCTACAGCGCGGACGCGGACGCGGCCCGCTGCGAGGCCGTCGCGCCGATGGCGGATCTGGTCGCCGACCTCGCGCTCGACGCCCGGTACGCGGAGGCGATGACCGTCAACGGGCTCGCCTTCTCCGCCGCGCTCGGCTTCGACGCCGACCCCGCGGTCGAGGCGATGCCCCACGCGACCGGGGTGTCGCTGTCGGGCACCGGCCCGAGCGTCGTCGCCGTCGCCGCCCCCGACGACCCCGCCACCGACCTCGACGCGGTCGCCGACGCGTGGGGCGACCGCCCCGGAACGCTGCGGCGAACGACGACCAGAAACGACGGCGCGGCCGTCGAGTGAGCACCCGTGAGCACACCACCGACTGATCCCACTACCTACCAATGAGCGACACACCGAACTCCGAGGACCGAAGCCTCGACGAACTGCGACGCGAGATCGAGGACATCGACCGCGAGATCGTGGAACTGATCGCCCGCCGGACCTACGTCGCCGACACGGTCGCGGCCGTGAAAAACGAGCGCGACCTCCCGACGACCGACGAGGGCCAAGAGGAGCGCGTGATGGGGCGCGCCGGCGAGAACGCCGAGCAGTTTGACGTCGACGCCAACCTCGTGAAGGCGATCTTCCGACTGCTGATCGAGCTGAACAAGGTGGAACAGCGGGAGAGCCGATAGCTCAGCCGAGGCCGAGACTCAGGTGTAGTGCCTCGTCGACTTCAGCCATCGTGGGTCCGTCGAGCGAACCGACGACCGAGTGAATCCGTTCCGGAACCGAGACGGTTCGAATCTGGTCCAACCGGACTGAGGAATCCTTTTCGAGCGGTGACCCGTCCGCCTCGACGAACACCTCGAACGGATACTCGCGATGGGTCCCTGTGACGGGCGCGACGATGGTCGTACTGGAGTTCCGGTTTCCGATATCGTTTTGAACGACCACGGCCGGCCGCGTCTTCTTCATCTCGTGTCCTTCGGCGGGGTCAAGCCGAACGATAACCACGTCACCCCGTCGCACGTCCGTGCCGTCACTCATCGAGGCGTTCCCACGCTTCGTCGGACGTTTCGCTCCACTCCTCGGCGAGTGCCTCTGCGCTCTCGGAGGCCTCCCGATAGGCGGTTGCCAGCTCGTCGTCGTCCGGACGGTCGGACTCCACCTCAACGACGGCGACGGTTACGCGCTTGTTCGCGTACTCGGTGCCGAGATAGACTCGACCCCGGTCGTCCGTCTCGTTCGTTTTGAGGTCCGTTGCGTCTACTTTCATCGACACCCGGTACGGACCCACCGTTGATATGTGTTGCCCACTATTACCCACGGAGTTTCTCGTAGAGAGCCTGTCATAGAATCAGTCTCATAGCGTGAGCTTCTCACGGCCCGGATTATTTCCCCGCTCAAAATTGGTAATAGCAACGACAATTCGGAGAC
>NZ_SDJP01000012.1:56227-80764 GCF_004114995.1 Halorubrum amylolyticum | reverse complement strand
CGGCCCGCGAGGCGGCCCGCGAGGTCGCGCGCGTCGCGCGGGCCGGCGGCGTGGCGCTCGACGAGGAGGCGGCGGTCGCCGCCGTCGAGCGCGTCGCCGCCGACACCGCCGCCAACCGGTCGTCGATGCGTGAGGACGTGGCCGCCGGCCGCCGGACCGAGGTCGACGCGATCTACGGCGCCGCGACCGAGCGCGCGGACCGGTTCGGCGTGCCGGCGCCGACGTGTCGGACGATCGCGTCGCTGATCAGAGCGTGGGAGGTCGGAGAAGGGGTCCGCGAGTCTGCGTGATGCGGTGGGACCGTCGCGGTGGGATCGTCGAGCCGGGCGAACCTGACGCTCCCGACAGTCGGGGATCGACTACCGGCTCAACACCACTCTTCGAGGACGGTGGCGTCGGTCTCGTCGACCGAGACCCACGCGTTCTCCCGGGAGACGTCCGCGATCACGAGCTCCGGTCGCGACTCCGAGGAGTCGATCGACGCCATCACGTCCGGCGAGTCGTCGGCGTCGAGGGCCGGGTCCGTCGGCAGCGCCGTCCGGCGGTGATCGGGGTCCGGGTCGTCCCATGGAGTGGAACTCCGTGACATGGTTGTGGATTGTTCACAGTACGTATAAGCGTTCCGGACCGAGAGCGTCCGCCGTCGGCGGATCGGCGTTTCGAGTCGGTATTCGGGGACGAGAGGCCCTGTCAACCGTCGATCACGGAGCCATTGTCGGAGCAGGGCGTCGATACGACGAACAGGTCTGATAGTTGTCAGGAACTCGATTCGGGGGCGACGAGACGCGTCGGGATCTCGCGGGTTCGTCTCTCGGCACCCGACGAACACCGGCGATATCCGCCGGTCAGCCGCCGGCCGCTCACGAACCACCTTCGCAGTATACAAGAGGTGGCACGGAGTATGGCGGTGCATGAACGTATCAGACGCCATGACGCCGCGGTCGGATCTCGTCGTCGTCGAGATTCCGGGGAGCCGGAACGACGTGTTGGAGTACATTCAGGAGTACGGCTTCTCGTCGGTGCCGGTCGTGAAAGACGTCGACGGCGACGAGGTGTACCGCGGGCTCGTCTCCCGCGACGACCTGATCGAGCAGCCGGACGAGGACCAGCTCGCGCTGCTGATGCGCGGGGTGCCGACGGTCGGCGCCGACGACGCGATCGGCGACGCCGCCGCCACGATGGTCGCCGAGAACTCGCGCCGGCTCCCGGTCGTCGACGGCGATCAACTCGTCGGGATCATCACCGTCACGGACGTGGTGCGGGCCATCGCTCGCGGCGAGATCGACGGCGACACGGAGGTCGGCGGGCTCGCGACCCGCGCGGTCAACGCGACCCACACGGAGACCCCGCTGCCGGTCGCGGAACGGGAGATCGGGCTGGCGAACATCCCCTACGCCGTGGTACTCGACGACGACGCCGCGACCGCCGGCATCCTCACCGAGGTCGACGTGCTGGAGGTCGCTCGCGTCGTCGAGGGCGAGGCCAGCACGGGCGACTCCATCGCCGAGCAGGACTCCGAGTGGTCGTGGGAGGGGATCAAGGCGACCGGCGCCCGCTACCTCCCGACCCGGAACGTGGAGCTGCCCGTGGGGGCGGTCCGCCACTTCATGACCGAAGAGCTCGTCACCGTCAGCGGTACGCGGACCGCCAAGGAGGTCGCACAGGAGCTCATCAGCAACGACATCGAGCAGGTGCCGCTGGTCAACGGCACCGACCTCGACGGCATCGTGCGCGACGTGAACCTGCTGGAGGGGTTGTAGATGGCGTCCGCGGCGATCGTCGAGCTGGCGAAGCGGCGCGGGTTCTTCTTCGGCTCGAACGGCGCGTACGGCGGCACCGCCGGCTTCTACACCTTCGGCCCGCAGGGCGCGGCGCTGAAAAAGAACGTCGAGGACGCGTGGCGCGACCGGTTCACCCTCCGGGAGGGGAACCGCGAGATCGAGGCGCCGACGATCATGCCGGAGCCCGTCTTCGAGGCGTCCGGCCACCTCGACACGTTCGACGACATGCTCGTCGAGTGCCCCGAGTGCGGCGAGTCCCACCGCGCCGACCACCTCGTCGAGGCCGTCACGGAGATCGAGGACGCCGAGGCGCTGCCCGGGTCGGAGGTCGAGGAGCTTATCGCCGACAACGACATCGCCTGCCCCTCGTGCGGCACCGCGCTCGCGGGCGTGACGGTCGAGGACTTCAACCTTATGTTCGCGACCGACATCGGCCCCGGCGACGCCCAGCCCGGCTACCTCCGGCCGGAGACGGCGCAGGGGATCTTCGTGGAGTTCCCGCGGCTGAAGGAGTACGCCCGCGGGAACCTCCCGTTCGGGATCACCCAGATCGGCCCGGCCTACCGCAACGAGATCTCGCCGCGCGGCGGGCTCCTCCGGCTGCGCGAGTTCACGCAGGCCGAGCTCGAGCAGTTCATCGACCCCGAGGCGGACGAGCCGCCGCTGGACCGCGTGCGCGACGTGTCGGTCCGGCTGTACCCCGCGACCGAGCAGCAGGCCGAGGACGGCGAGTACGCCGAGACCACGATCGGCGAGGCGGTCGACGAGGGGGTCATCGGCTCCCCGTGGGTCGGTTACTACCTCGGCGTCGCGAAGGAGTGGTACGAGCGGGTCGGCGTCGACCTCGACCGCTTCCGGTTCCGTCAGCACCTCTCGGGCGAACGCGCGCACTACGCCTCCGACTGCTGGGACGCGGAGAGCGAGGTCGACGGCGACTGGATCGAGATCGCGGGGTTCTCGTATCGGTCCGACTACGACCTCTCGAAACACGACGCCCACGGCGACGACGCGTTCACCGTGTTCAAGCGCTACGACGAGCCGAAGTCGGTCGAGCGCGCGACCGTCGACCCCGACATGTCCGTGCTCGGCCCCGAGTTCGGGGGTGACGCCGCCGCTGTCGCCGAGGCGCTCGAAACCCTCGCCGAGCGCGACCCCGACGCGTTCGACGCCGAGACGGTCGAGGTGACCGTGGGCGAGGGCGACGACGCGGAGGCCCACGAGGTCGACGCCGACGTGGCGGACTTCGCGGTCGAGACGGTGACCGAGAACGGCGAGCACGTCACGCCGCACGTCGTCGAGCCCTCGTTCGGCGTGGGCCGGACGGTCCAGACCCTGCTGGCGCACAGCTACAGCGAGGACGAGGTCGACGGCGAGGAGCGCACGTACCTCTCCTTGGAGCCCGAGGTCGCGCCGCAGGACGCCGCGGTGTTCCCGCTGGTGACCAACGACGACCGGCTCACCGAGCTGGCCGACCGGGTCGCCGCCGACCTCCGCGAGGCGGGGCTGGCGGTTGCGTACGACGACTCCGGCTCGATCGGGCGGCGCTACCGCCGACAGGACGAGATCGGCACCCCGTTCTGCGTCACGGTCGATCGCGACGGGATCGAGGGTGACGGCCCCGAGACGGTGACCGTCCGCGAGCGCGACTCCGCGGCGCAGGTCCGGGTCCCGGCCGCGGAGCTGGCCGAGGAGCTGGCCGCGCTCCGCGCCGGCGGCGAGTTCGACGCGCTGGTGGACCGGTACGAGACCGTGGCGACCGACGTCGAGACCAACTGACCCGTGCCTCTTCCGGCGGCGGAGTGGCGGGCCGAGGTGGAGTTCGAGCGACGGCTGGTCCACGCGAGCGGCACGCTCTTCCCGGCCCCGTATCTGCTCGGGTGGCTCACCTGGACCGAGACGGCCGCGGTCCTCGCCGTCGGCGTCGCGGTCGTCGGCCTGCTGGAGTTCCTCCGGCTCGTCGTCGGGCTCGATCACGCCGTCTACCGGCATCTCACCCGGGAGTACGAGTCCGACAGCGTCGCCGGCTACGCGATGTATCAGGTCAGCACCGCGGCGGTCGCGGTCGCCGCGGTCCCCGCGCTCGGTATTCCCGGCATGACGCCGACGCTCGCGGTCCCCGCCATCTGGATGGTGTCGCTCGGCGACCCCGTCAGCGGCGCGCTCGGGGACAACGACGCGACCGAGTCGAAGCGGCCCGCCGCGTGGCTCGCGATGTTTCTCGTCAGTCTCGCCTTGGCGCTCCCCTTCACCGTGCCGACGTTCGGGGCCGGCGTCGGCGTCGCCGTCGCGCTCGCCGGCGCGGTCCCCGCAGCGGTCGCCGACGGCCTCCCGCCGGTGATCCGGGGGGTCACCGTCGACGACAACCTCACCATCCCGCCCGCCGCGGCCGGCGGGATGCTCCTCGCGGTCACGGCGTTGGCGTAGGAGTCGGATCGACGAGCGGGCGGTCGGAGCGAGGCGATCACGCGATCCGAGAGACACTACCGAACGCGGGCGCGCTCACCCTGACCGAACGAGAGGCGTCTCGGCGCCGAACGTCGCTTCTCGGCGCCGAACGTCGCTTCTCGGCGCCGAACGTCGCTTCTCGGCGCCGAACGTCGCTTCTCGGCGCCGAACGTCGCTACTCGGCGCCGAAGTCGTCCTCGCTGGCCGCGGTCGTACAGACCGGACAGCCGGTGGCGAGGATCGTCTCCCGCATCTCGTCGTTGACCTCGATGGTCTGCGCGCAGTCCGAACAGGTGAATTGAACGGTGGGCAACGCTTTCCCTCTCGTTGTCGGGGACGGCGTCAGGCGATATAAATGACCGGCTTCCGTTTCGGGGGCCGGGAATCCCGCGTCTGGACCCCGGACTATCCGGCGTTCGCGTCCCGGCGACCGCGCGCCATCCCCACTCTCGTTGCTCCACTACTCGACCCCTCAATCGGTCCGGGGGACCGCGGACGCGCCCAGCGCGAGGAACGCGACGGCGAGGACCGAGAGCACCGCCAGATCGCCGACCCACGGTCCCGGCTCGTAGACGATCGCCCGCGTCCCGCGGGCGAAGTACGTCAGCGGCGAGGCCGCAACCGCGGGCAGGAACCACTCCGGCAGCAGTCCGGGCGAGACGAACGTCTCGGAGAGGAAGAGCAGGGGGAGCGCGACCGTGTTGCTCGCGGCGATCACGCCGTCCTGCGAGTCCGCGAGCGCACCGAGCAGCGCGCCGAGCCCGCAGAAGAGCGCGACGGCGACGGCGACGAAGACCGGCAGCGCCGCCAGCGCGGGCGAGACGACCGGCTCCGCGTCGGTCACGACCAAGACGAGGCCGAGGATGAGCAGGCTCGCCGCGCCGATGATCGCGACGTTGACGAGCGTGTGCGCGAGCAGCCACTCGGCGCGCGAGAGCGGCGTCGTCGCCAGCTTCTCGAACCGGCCGCCGTCGCGGTGCCGGGCGATCTCCGAGCCGACCCGCGAGAGCGGCGTGAAGAGGACGACGACCGCGAGGTAGCCGGGGATGTAGTAGCCGGCGGGCTCCGCGAACAGCCCGCCGCCGGTCGGCTGCGTCTGGACCAGCGCGCCGAAGATCAGCACGAGGATCACGGGGAAGAAGAAGGTGAAGAACACCGCCGTCCGCCGCCGGAGGAACGACCGCGCCGCCGCGCTCGCCTCGGTCGCGATCCGCCCGAACCGGCTCATCGGTCGCCTCCGTCAGGTGCGACCTCGTCGCCCGCGCGGTCCGCACCGTCCCCCCCCGACCGCGGCGAGTACTCCTCTCCCGTGAGCCGGAGGTACACGTCCTCAAGCGAGGGCTCGGACCACGCGAGCGACTCGAAGGCGACGCCGGCCGCCTCCAGCGCGTCGACGGCGTCGCCGATCCCCTCGGGCCGGACGCCGCCGATCCGGAGGCCCGTACGGGCGGAGTCGACCTCGGGTGCGGGTTCGGCCTCCGCCGCCGACCCGTCCGCGAGCGTCTCTCGAAGCGCCTCTCGGACCGCCTCGGTGTCGGCCTCGTCAGCCGGCCCGTCGAGCGCGACTTCCAAGCTCGGCTCGCCGCCGTGCTCGGCGATGAGTTCGTCGGGAGCGCCGACCGCGACGACCGCGCCCTCCCGGAGGAGCGCGACGCGGTCGGCCAGTCGCTCGACCTCGTCCATCGCGTGGCTCGTGAGGAAGACGGTGGTCCCGTCGCCCGCGAGCCGCTCGATCAGGCGGTGGATCGAGCGCCGGCCGGCCGGGTCGATCCCCGTGGTCGGCTCGTCCAGGAAGAGGAGGTCCGGGTCGTTGACGATGGCGGTGGCGACGCAGGTCCGTCGCTTCTGGCCGCCCGAGAGCGTCTCGTACCACGCGTCGGCGTCGTCGGCCATCCCCACGTCCCGCAGGACGGGCTCGGTGTCGCGCGCCGCGTCGTACAGCCCGCCGTAGTAGTCAACCAGCTCGGCCGCCGTGAGCCGCTCCGGCGGGTCGAACGACTGCGGGAGGAGCCCGATCCGCTGCGGGTCGACCTCGCGCGGCGGGGTGCCGAACACCCGTAGGTCGCCCTCGGCCTCGGTCGTCCCCGTCAGCGCGCGGATCAGCGTCGTCTTCCCCGCGCCGTTGGGACCGATCAGCCCGAACACTTCGCCGGGCTCGACCCGGATGTCGACCCCGTCGAGCGCGACGACATCGCCGTACGACTTGCGGACGTCCTCGCCGACGACGACCGGGGAAGAGTCGGCGGTGGCGCCGGCGTCGGCGGCATCAGTGGCGTCGGTTGCGCCGCGATCCGGCTCTCCGTCCTCGGCCGCGGACGCCGACGCGGCCGCAGTCTCGTTCATGCGACGAGGTCGGGGTGCCGCGCGCGTAAGGGTTGCTCTTCCGGGCGGGGACAGGTTGTCGGATGAAGGGGGAGAAGTCGAGCGAGGCCGCGAGACCGTTCCCGGTCCGTTACGCCTAAGCGACGGCGAGCCGACCCACGGCGTATGCACTACCACGAGGCGGCGGCGTTCCTCTTCGACCTCCGCCGTTTCTCGGTGAAGCCGGGGACCGAGCGCGTGGCGGCCCTCCTCGACCGGCTCGGAAACCCGGAGGAGGACGTGTCGTTCGTGCAGGTCGCGGGCTCGAACGGGAAGGGGAGCACCGCGCGCATGACCGAGTCGGTCCTGCGCGAGGCCGGGCTCTCCGTCGGCCTCTACACCTCCCCGCACCTCTCCGCGCTCGCCGAGCGGGTCCGCGTCGACGGGCTGGCGATGACCGAGGACGCGATCGCCGACTTCGTCGAGGAGGTGAAGCCGTGGCTCGTCGACCGCGCCGCGGCCGGCGAACCGCTCACCTTCTTCGAAGTCGTCACGGCGATGGCGGTTCACGACTTCGCGCGCCGCGAGGTCGACGTGGCCGTCTTAGAGGTCGGGCTCGGCGGCGAGTACGACGCCACCAGCGCGGTCGACCCCGTCGCGACCGCGGTCACCAACGTCTCGCTCGAACACACCGCGGTCCTCGGCGACACGATCGAAGAGATCGCCCGCACCAAGGCCCGGATCGCGGACGCCGGCGCCCCCCTCGTTACCGCCTGCGAGGGCGAGGCCCTGTCGGTCGTCCGCGAGGTCGCCGACGACGCGGGCGCCCCGGTCGCGACGGTCGCGGGGGCGGGTGATGGCGCCGAAACCACCGACGGAGAGAGCGAACCCGCCCTCTCCGTCGCCTACGAGGGGCGCGTCAGCCCGACGGACGCCGCGGTGACGCTCTCCGGCGAGGCGACCGGCACCTACCGGATCCCCCTCGTCGGCGACCATCAGGCGACGAACGCGGGGATCGCGGTCGCGCTCGCCCGGCGCACCGCGGCCGCCCTCGCGGACGGGACCGACGGCTCCTCGCCCACCCTCCCCGAAGCAGCGGTCCGCGACGGCCTCGCACGGGCGACGTGGCCCGGCCGGTTCGAGGTGGTCGACACCGCCCCCCTGACGGTGCTCGACGGCGCGCACAACCCGGCGGCCTGCCGGACCCTCGCGGGGACCCTCGCCGAGTACGACTACGACGACCTCCACCTCGTGTACGGCGCCATGCACGACAAGGACCACGCGGGCGCCGCGAGCGCGCTCCCCGCGGCCGCCTCCGCGGTCACCTGCCGCCCGGACCTCGACCGCGCGGAGGACCCCGAGGTGTTGGCGGCCGCGCTCCGGAACGCGGGCATCGACGAGGTGACCGCCGGCGACGACGTGGCCGCCGCCCTCGACGCCGCGGTCGAGCGCGCCGCCCCCGACGACTGCGTGCTACTCGTCGGCTCGCTGTTCGCGGTCGCCGAGGCCCGCGCGGCGCGAATGCGGACCGTGACGCCGCGGTCGGTCGGCGGGGGCGACCCGGTCGCGAGCGCGGCCCACGCGCTCGACGTCGGCGGGGTTCCGGCCGACGGGGCCGAATCCGGCGCGGGCCGACCGCGACGCGAGGCGGTCGACCACCGCGTCCTCTCCCTCCGACTGCGCGGCGACCGCGCGGAACGCCTCACGGCCGCCGTCCGCGAGGCCGGCGGCGACGCCGCGATCGGCGGGCTCGGCGGCGGCGAGGGGCGAGTCCCCGGCGGCGAGCGCGTGCCCGTCACGCTCGCGGGCACGGTGGCGGAGTACCGCGGACTGATCGGTCGGCTCCGCGAGCGCGAGGACGACGGGTTCGCGGGGATCGCGGACGACATCGCCGACCGCCTCGGGATCGACGGGGACTCGCGAGACGCCTCCGCTCCTGCCGACACCCGCCCCGACGACTCCGCTACCGCCGACACCCGCCCCGACGACTCCGCTACCGCCGACACCCGCCCCGACGACTCCGCTACCGCCGACACCCGCCCCGACGACTCCGCTGCCGCCGACTACCCGTGGTCCGACGGCACCGCAGTGATGGGCGTGCTCAACGTCACGCCGGACTCCTTCCACGACGGGGGGCGACATGCGGCCCTCGACGACGCGGTCGCGGGCGTCGAGCGGATGGCCGAGGCCGGCGTCGACATCGTCGACGTTGGCGGCGAGTCGACGCGACCCGGCGCCGAGCCGGTCACGGTCGACGAGGAGATCGGCCGGGTGGTTCCGACCCTCGAAGCGATCGGGTCGGTGCCGGCGGTCGCCGACGGCGACGTGCTGGTCTCGGTCGACACGCGGAAGCCGGCGGTCGCGGCGGCGGCGCTGGAGGCGGGCGCCGACGTCATCAACGACGTGACCGGGCTGGCGGACCCGGAGATGCGCGAGGTCGTCGCCGACGCCGGCTGTCCGGTCGTGGTGATGCACAGCCTCGACGCGCCCGTCGACCCGACGAACGACCCCGAGTACGACGACGCCGTCGACGACGTGATCGCGGCGCTCCGCGAACGACTCGCGCTGGCCGAGACCGCCGGGATCGACCGCGAGAAGGTGATCGTCGATCCGGGAATCGGCTTCGGCAAGTCGGCCGCCGAGGCGTTCGAGCTGATCGACCGCACCGGGGAGTTCGCCGCGCTCGACTGCCCGGTGCTGATCGGCCACTCGCACAAATCGATGTACGGCGCGGTCGGCCGGGAGCCGGACGACCGCGAGCACGCCACCGTCGCCGCGACCGCGCTCGCCGCGGACCGCGGCGCCGACATCGTTCGCGTCCACGACGTGGCGGAGAACCGCGCCGCCGTCGACGTCGCCGCCGCGGTGAACGGGTCCCTTCGCGAGGGAGAGGAGGCGGCGGCGGGAAGCGACGCCGACGAATGACGGCAGCGTTTTGCGTCGCGGCCCCCTCGCGCCGGTATGGCCCGGCGTCTGCTGCTCGGCTGTAGCGCGGTCGGGAACACGCTCGTCGAGCGCACCCGCGAGGCGCGCGGCGAGCTCGTCGCGATCACCGACGACACCGGGTGGGCCTCGACCCTGCGCGACCGCAACGTCGCCACCGTGGAGGCCGATCCGACCGGCCCCGCGACGTACCCCGACAGCGCCGCGGTCGTGCTGGTCGCGAGCGACGACCCGGCAAGGAACGTCGCCGCCGCGGAGGCCGCGCGGCGCCGCTACCCGGACGCGATGATCGTCGCGCACGTCGGCACGAACCCGACCGCGGCCCAGCAGGACGCGCTGGCGGCGGTCGCCGACCGCGTCGTCGACCCGGTCGAAGCCGTCGTCTCGCGCGTTCGCGAGGCGACCGGCGTCGACGCCGACGAGGAGCCGGTCCGTCTGCTGCGAACCCTCCGGAACCTCTCCGGTCCCCTGCTCGTCGTCGCGCACGACAACCCCGACCCCGACGCCATCGCGAGCGCGCTCGGGCTGGCGCGGGTCGCCGAGGAAGTGGGGGTCCCCGCGGACGCCTGTTACGGCGGGGAGATCGCCCATCAGGAGAACCGCGCGATGGTGAACCTCTTGGACCTCTCGCTGCGGACCTTCGACGAGGTCGACCTCGACGACTACGGCGGGGTGGCCCTCGTCGACCACTCGCGCGCCGGGATCAACGACAGCCTCCCCGAAGACCACCCGGTCGATATCGTCGTCGACCATCACCCACCGCGAGGGCCGGTCGCCGGCGAGTTCGTCGACATCCGGCCGGACGCGGGCGCGACGAGCACGCTGATCGAGGAGTACCTCTCGCGGCTCGGTATCGAGCCGGAGCAGGCTCTCGCGACCGCGCTGCTGTACGGCATCCGGATCGACACGAGGGACTTCACGCGCTCGACCTCGATCCCGGACTTCGAGGCGGCCGCGTCGCTGTCGGCGTTCGCAGACGAGTCGACGCTCGAACGCGTCGAGAGCCCGAGCGTGAGCCCGGAGACGCTTCGCGTCCTCGCCCGCGCCATCGAGGACCGGGACGTGCGCGGCTCGACCGTCGCCTCCTGCGTCGGCGAGATCGGCGACCGCGACGCCCTCGCGCAGGCGGCCGAGCGCCTCCTCGATCTGAACGGGATCGCGGTGACGTTCGTGTTCGGCTACATGGACGGGACGATCTACGGCTCCGCGCGCGCCCGCGGAGCGGACCTCGACGTGGGCGAACTGCTCCGGGACGCGCTCGACCCGGTCGGCTCCGCCGGCGGGCACGCGACCATGGCCGGCGCGCAGGTCCCGCTCGGCCTCTTGGAGGAGGTGTCCGACGAGGAGTCGCTCGAAGACGTCGTCGAGGCGTTCGTCGCCGGGCGCTTCTTCGAGGCGCTCGACGACGCCCCCTCGGCGCCGACGGGGACAGTGCCGGAGTTCCCGACCGACTGAGGGCGTGCTCCCGGATTCCGTCACTTCCGCTGTCCCGGTTCTCGTCCCTTCCCCGCTGTCCCGGTTCTCGTCCCTTCCCCGCTGTCCCGTCGCCTGCGCCCGAGGGCGCAACCTACATACTTCGCGGCGGCAAACTGGTGTCCATGACCGACGACGTCGTCGAACACCGCCGACTGATCATCGCCGGCACCGGGATCGCCGGGCTCTCCGCCGCAATCTACGCCGCGCGGTCGAACAACGACCCCCTGCTCATCGAGGGCGACGAGCCGGGCGGGCAGCTCACGCTCACCACCGACGTGGAGAACTATCCCGGCTTCCCCGAGGGGATCTCCGGGCCGGAGCTGATCAACGACATGAAAGCGCAGGCGACGACGTTCGGCGCCGAGACCCGCAACGGGGTCATCGTCGACGTCTCGAAGGAGCCCGCGGGCCACTTCCGCGTCGAGCTCTCCGACGGCGACGTGTACACCGCCGACGCGTTCATCGCCGCCTCGGGCGCCAGCGCGCGCACCCTCGGCGTCCCCGGCGAGGACGAGCTGATGGGGTACGGGCTCTCGACGTGCGCGACCTGCGACGGCGCGTTCTTCCGCGACGAGGACATGCTCGTCGTCGGCGGCGGCGACGCCGCGATGGAGGAGGCGAACTTCCTGACGAAGTTCGCGGACACCGTCTACATCGCCCACCGCCGCGAGGAGTTCCGCGCCGAGGACGTGTGGATCGAGCGCACGATGGAGCAGGTGGAGGACGGCGAGATCGAACTGCTCTTCAACACCGAGCTCACCGAGATCCACGGCAGCCCCGAAGAGGGCGTCGACCACGTCACCCTCGTCGAACACCCGGACGGGCATCCGAAGGAGAAGCTGGCGGACGCGGCGACCGCCGACGAGGTCGACGAGTACGACTTCGACGTGGGCGCCGTCTTCTTCGCCATCGGCCACACCCCGAACACGGACTTCCTGGAGGGGACCGGGATCGAGACCGACGACGACGGCTACCTGATCACCGAGGGCGGCCGCGGCGGCGGACAGACGCGCACCGGCGTCGAGGGCCTCTTCGGCGCCGGCGACGTGGTCGACTACCACTACCAGCAGGCGGCCACCGCCAGCGGGATGGGCGTGAAGGCCGCGCTCGACGCCGACGAGTACCTCACCGAGCGCGAGCGCGCCGGCGAGCTGTACGAGCCGGCCGCCGACGCCGCGGCCGCGGACGACTGAGGCGACGGCGTTCCCCGCCGAGCCGAGACGCGCTCCGACGGTCACGGACGCGACCACCCGATCGCGGCCCGCGTCGGTGCTCCCGCCGGCGACGGCCGACACCGGTCGCTCGGGAGGCGGTCTGCAGTAGAAACGGAGAGGGTCGGTGACCGGTCTAGGCCGCGCGGCGTTCCTTCGCCTTCGGACGGAGGTTCGTGTAGCCGCACTTGCGGCAGCTGTCGGCGTCGGGGGAGTTGCGGGCGTTACAGCGCATGCAGATGTGTCGGTCGAGGTTGCGGCGTTCCGCGGCGTCGAAACTGGCCATACCGCTACTGTCGGGCCGACGCTGTAAAAGGTTGCGAGACGCGGCGGGTCGGATCGAGTTCCTGAGAGCGGTTCGAAGGCTCGCGGCTCCCTCGAAAACCCGTATTCCGTGATTCCGTGATCCAGCCGTTACGCGCCAGCTTCCGACAGTGCGGCCTCGATGTCCTCGCGCTGGGTGACGCCGACGAAGCGGTCGACGACGCCCTCGTCGTTCTCGACGATGAGGGTCGGCAGCGAGCGCACCTGGTACTGGTTGGCCACGTCCTGATCCTCGTCGACGTTCACCTTCTGCAGCTCGAAGGCGTCGCCGAGGTTCTCCTGGATCTCCTCCAGAATCGGGTCCTGCGTCTTGCACGGGCCGCACCAGTCAGCGTGAAAATCCAGCAGTCGAACAGTCATTATCCGACGCAATCTATCGCCGGACCGCGCATAAGGGTTTCCCACTCGTGCACGCGCCGGCGTCAGACCGCGGCCGCCGCTCCCCGCTTCGGACCCCGGAACGGTCGCCGAACGAAACGTTTACGACGCCGCGAGGTCCACCATCGGCCATGAGCAGTGGTTCCAACTCCGGCGGGCTGATGTCCAGCGCGGGGCTCGTCCGCTACTTCGACAACCAGGGCCGGGACGCGATCTCGATCGACCCGAAGACCGTCCTCGCGTTCTGCGTCCTCTTCGGCGTGTTCGTCCAGATCCTCTCGCTGACCGTCGCGTAAGCCGACCGATCCGGGGTTCCTGTCGCCGTTTCTCCCGCGTTCCGCAGCGTCCCGCTTCTCTCGGTCCGTAGCGCGCCCTTTTTGCCCGTCCCCCACCGACCGGTTCCCATGCAAGCAGGCGTCATCGCCGTCCAGGGGGACGTGGCCGAACACGCCGCCGCCGTCGAGAGTGCCGCGGCCGCCCACGGCGAGCCCGCGGACGTGGTCGAGGTCCGGGACGCGGGGATCGTCCCCGACTGCGACGTGCTCCTCATGCCGGGCGGGGAGTCGACGACCATCTCGCGGCTGATCCGCCGGGAGGGGATCGACGAGGAGCTCCGCGACCACGTCGCGGCCGGCAAACCGGTCCTCGCCACCTGCGCGGGGCTCATCGTCTGCTCGCGCGACGCGAAGGACGACCGGGTCGACGCGCTCGGGCTCGTCGACGCCTCCGTCGACCGCAACGCGTTCGGCAGGCAGAAGGACTCCTTCGAGGCGAAGGTGCCTGTGACCGGACTCGACGAACCCTTCCACGCCGTGTTCATCCGCGCGCCGCTCATCGACGAGGTGGGCGAGGGCGTCGAGACGCTCGCGACCGTCGACGGCCGGCCGGTCGCGGTCCGGGACGGTCCGGTGGTCGCCACCGCGTTCCACCCGGAACTCACCGACGATCCGCGGGTCCACGACCTCGCCTTCTTCCCCGAACGCGAGGTGGTCGCGTGAGCGACCCGGACGCGGGTGCCGACGGGAGCGACGACGCTCCGGACGCCGAAGACGAGGCCGAAGATCCGGAGGTTCCTCCCGAGGCCGTCCTCGACGAGCTGTTCGCCACCATCGAGTCGCGGAAGGCGGAGCTGCCCGAGGGGTCGTACACCGCCTCGCTGTTCACCCACGAGAAGGGCGAGAACGCCGTCTTAGAGAAGATCGGCGAGGAGTCCACGGAGGCGATCCTCGCGGCGAAGGACGACGACCTCGACGAGCTCACCTCCGAGAGCGCCGATCTGGTCTACCACCTGCTGGTGCTGTTCGCGATGAAGGACCTCGACCTCGACGACCTGCGCGAGGAGCTCCGAGACCGTTTTTAAGCGCGTACCGCGCCCTACCGCTCCCGTTCCAGCTCCCGGTTGATGTCGTCGAGCTCTCGATCGATGTCGTCGCGCTCCTCCGCCTCCAGCTCGCTCGCGATCCGGCGCTCGAACTCCGCCTCGCTGATCTGTCCCTCGACGTACTGCCGGCGGAGTCGGTCCTGCCGGCTCTCCGTGGCGTCACTAGCCGCCGACATCGACGCTGACGCCGACCGCGACCCCCCGAGCGAGTCGCTCGCGGAGCGGTCAGCGTCGCCGCCGAACAGCCACGCTCCGGTCCTGTAGAGGACGTAGACGATGCCGACGAACACGGCGAGCGAGACGATCCCCGAGACGATCGCCCACGCGAGACTCAGAAGCGCCGAGACCACGGAGACGACGACGCTGACGCCGATCAGGACCGCGATCGCGACCGCGCCGTAGTAGAGGGCCTTCTTGAGAGCCATCGGCGGATATGACGGGTCCGGGCGCAAATACCTTCTCCCGGGTCGATCGCTCCGCCGGTCTGTCCGTCAGAAGACTTATTCGCCGCTGCGGTCGTGACCTAGTGAAATGCATCCGGAGTCGCGGTCTTCCACGGAAATCCTGCCCACGGGCGAGCCGGAGGTGCGCCCGTGACCGATCGCGACGCCGCCGGCGCCGATCGGTCCGGTCCCGACGGCGGCCGGTCCGACTCCGGCGTCGACCGGCGGGCCGTCCTCGGCGCGCTCGCGGGAGCCGGGAGCGCCGCGGTCGCGGGCTGTTCCGGCTCCGACTCCGACTCGGCGCCGAGCGACGGCGAAACGGGCGGCCTCGATCCGGAGACGCTCGACGAGCTCGCGGCCCGGTTCGCGCCGACGCTGTACTTCGATTCCGCCGAGCCGTGGTTCCCGACCGATCCGCGGCCGTACACGGCCGAGGAGGACGGCGAGACGGTCGTCGACGGGTTCGCGGCGTTCGACGGCTACCACGAGCGGTACGACGAGGCGGGCGAGCCGCCGAATCCGACCGTCTTCTACAACGGGGTCCGGTACGAGGACTCCCCGCTCGCGGTCGTCCAGTTCTGGCTCTACTCCGCGTTCGACCAGTTCACCGCCAACTTCCACTGGCACGACTGGGAGGTGCTCCACGTCTTCGTCGACCTCGACTCCGGCGACCCGCAGCTGTACGTCGCCAGCTCCCACTCCCGCAGCGTGCCGAACAACGAGTTCCTCGATCCCGACCCCGACGCGGTCCCGCGTATCCTCTCCGAACTCGGCTCGCACTCCAGTACCCTCTCGATCAACGAGAGCCTCGACCAGTTCCAGCGCGTCGGCGAGGAGGGACTGCTCGCGGACATCACGAACGCGACGATCGACACCGTCGAGGACCTCCTCGGAGTCCCCATCGCGTACGGGCTCCCCCGCGACGAGGGGACCCGGCTCCCGTTCGTCGTCCCCGAGTACGAGGGCGCGCCGATCTACGAGCATCCGGACCTCCCCTCGGTCACCGCAGAGTCGCTGGTCGACGGCGCGCTCACTGTCCGGTCGCTCGACGCGCTGGGGTCGCCACCGACCGACCTCCCGTTCCGGGAGACGGGGATCGCCTTCCGGCACGCCGACCGCGAGGACGCGGTCGCGGACGAGACCGCCGAGGAGGTGATCGGGTACGAGCTCGTCGAGACCGCCGAGCTGGAGGGGATCGCGGCGTTCACCGGGCCGCAGCTGAGCTTCGAGTTCGCGGTCCCGGAGGCGGTCGAGGACGCCGTCGCCGGCCACCTCACGACCACGGGCGTCCCGTGGGAGCAGCCGCGCTACGAGAACCCCGCGCTCGACGTGAGCGCCGGCAACCACCGGTCGGAGCTCGCGACCCGGTACGACGCCGTCGCCGACGAGGAGTCGTTCGCCGACGCGGCGACGGGCCAGCTCGACGCGGTCGTCGCCCGCGTCACCCGGGCGACCGAGAGCGACGAGGCCCCCGACGGCGAGGGGCTGACGACGACCGACGCGACCACCGAGTCGGTCGTCCTGATCGAGAGCGACCCGGAGGCGGTCCCCACGTTCGGCGGCGGGATCGCGGTCGCGAACGGAATCCCGGAGGGCGACCACCGACTCACGGTCAACGGCGCGGGGCAGGCGCCTCACAGCGAGGGGCTGACGGTCGCCGCGGACGAGCCCGTGACGACCGCGGGCGTCGACGGCGAGATCCCGCTCGTCGCTCGCGAGAGCGCGACGAAGGTGGAGCTGTCAGACAAAGAGAGCGACACCGACGTGACCCGGTCCGCGATCGAGGACGACTTCGCCGGCCGGATCTACGACTCGGCGGTCGACGGGAGCGACGCGGTGTACGTCCATGCGGGCGGCGCGTACACGACCGAGGTGCGCGACGCCGACGACGAGGTCGGCGCGTATCGGGTCAATCCGGACCCGCCGGGGTCGGACGGTGGAGACGGCGGGAACGGCCCGATCCGGATCGACCGCCCGGCGACCGGCGCGGCGTCGCTCGCCGGGTTCGTCGCGGACATCGCCGAGGAGACGCGGGCGGAGGTGGCGGCCGCGGCCGAAGGCGGTGGCGGCGGCGATGACGACGGCGACGATGACGACGGCGACGATGACGACGGCGACGACGGGAGCCCCGGCCGCGGCTCCGAGGGCGGTGGCCCGTCGAACGCGGTAAACGGGCTGGAACGCGCCCTCGCCGCCGCGGTCGACGCCGCGGAACGGGCCGAGGAGCGCGCCCGCGAGGGCGACGGCGAAGGGACGAACCGTCAGTTGGAGAACGTGCTCGATCGGATCGTCCGAATCCGGGAGCGCCTCGCGGCGGCGCGCGAAGGGCTCCCGCCCGGTCTCGCGAACGCGACCGACAGGCGAGTCGAGCAGGCGGTGCGGCGCGTCGGGCAGGCACGCGACGCGGAGAAGCTGTAGGCGGTCGGAGCCCGCGCGTCCTCGGCCATCCCGTCCGGGGGAAGGAGCGGCGTGTCACGGCCCATCACCGGATGGAAAGCTATACGACGCCGACCCGACCACGAGTATATAAGCAGATGTCTCAGGAGGGTTACGACCACACCGCGGTCGAGAAACGGTGGCAGGAGGCGTGGGACGACGCCTCCGTGTATCGCACGCCGGACGAGGTGGACGACCCCACCTACGTGCTGGGGATGTACCCGTACCCGTCCGGGAAGCTCCACATGGGCCACGTCCGCAACTACACGATCACGGACGCGTACGCCCGGTACCGCCGGATGCGCGGCGACGACGTGCTCCACCCGATGGGATGGGACGCGTTCGGGCTCCCGGCCGAGAACGCCGCCAAGGAACGGGACACGAACCCCCGCGACTGGACGTTCGACTGCATCGGCACGATGCGAGGCCAGATGCGGTCGATGGGGTTCGGCTACGACTGGGACCGCGAGGTCACCACCTGCACCCCCGAGTACTACCAGTGGAACCAGTGGCTGTTCCGCCGGTTCCACGAGGCGGGCCTCGTCGAGCGGCGCGACGCCGAGGTGAACTGGTGTCCCTCCTGTGAGACCGTCCTCGCCGACGAGCAGGTGGAGGGCGACGACGAGCTGTGCTGGCGGTGTGACACACCCGTCGAGACCCGCGATCTGGACCAGTGGTTCCTGTCGATTACGGAGTACGCCGACGAGCTGATCGACGCGATCGACGGGCTGGAGGGGTGGCCCGACTCCGTGCGCCAGATGCAGCGCAACTGGATCGGTCGCCAGCACGGGACGACGCTGGACTTCCATATCGGCGAGGCGCGAAGCGCCTCGAACGGGCGCGGCGAGGGGACCGAGCCGCGGGAGTACGGCCCCGTCGAGGCGTTCACCACCCGCGTCGACACGATCCACGGCGCGACGTTCTTCGCGCTCGCGCCCGACCACCCGATCAGCGAGGAGCTGGCGGAAACGGACGCGGAGGTGCGGCGCTTCATCGAGGAGGAGGCCGACCCCGAGGGCGACGAGCCGAACGGGGTCGCGACCGACCTCACCGCCACCAACCCGGCCACGGGTGAGGAGATCCCCGTGTTCGTCGCCGACTTCGTCCTCTCGGACGTGGGGACGGGCGCGCTGATGGCGGTGCCCGGCCACGACGACCGCGACCACGCGTTCGCCGAGAAGATGGGCGTCGACATCGAGCCGGTGATCGCCCCCGAGCCCGACGACTGGGACGGCGAGACGGTCCCCGACGCGCCCGACGTGAGCGAGGCGGCGTTCACCGACGACGGCGTCGTGATCAACTCGGGCGAGTACAGCGGCCTCGACAGCGAGAGCGCCCGCGAGCGGCTCACCGAGGACATCGAGGGCGCCGAGGCGACCACCCAGTACCGCCTGCGCGACTGGGGGATCTCCCGCCAGCGCTACTGGGGGACCCCGATCCCGGTCGTCCATTGCGACGACTGCGGCTCGGTGCTGGTCCCCGAGGGGGACCTGCCGGTCGAGCTGCCGGAGTTCATCAACACGACCGGCAACCCCCTCGACGCCGCCGAGGAGTGGAAGGCGACGACCTGTCCGGAGTGCGGCGGACCGGCCACCCGCGAGACCGACACGATGGACACGTTCGTCGACTCCTCGTGGTACTTCCTGCGGTACGTCTCCCCGGGACTAGACGAGGCCCCCTTCGATCTGGACCGCGCCAACGATTGGATGCCGGTCGACCAGTACGTCGGCGGCATCGAACACGCGGTGATGCACCTGCTGTACTCGCGGTTCGTCACCAAGGTGTTGGCCGACGAGGAGGGGTTAGAGCACCGCGAGCCGTTCACGAACCTGCTGGCGCAGGGGATGGTCCAGCTGGAGGGCGAGAAGATGTCCAAATCGAAGGGGAACACGGTCTCCCCGCAGCGCATCGTCGACGAGTACGGCGCCGACACGGCCCGGCTGTTCATGATGCAGGCCGCCCAGCCGGAGCGCGACTTCGACTGGTCCGAGGAGGGCGTCAAATCGACGCACCGCTTCCTGGCGCGGTTGACGGACCTGGTCGGGGCGTACGCGGCGGGCGAGGTCGCGCTGGCCGGCGACGCCGAGGCCGCCGACCGCGACGGCGACGACACCGACCGCGACACGATCGACGACTACGTCGCCGACGAGATCGACGCCGCCGTCGCCATCGCGGGCGGGGAGTACGACGACCTCACGTTCAACGTCGCGCTCCGCGAGGCGCAGGACCTCGTGGGGACGCTCCGGAGCTACCGGGGCCACGCCGACCCGCACCCGGAGACCTACGAGCGCGGGCTGGACGTTGCCGTCCGCCTGCTCGCGCCGGTCGTCCCGCACCTCGCCGAAGAGCTGTGGGAGACGCTGGACCGCGACGGGTTCGTCGTCGAGGCCGACTGGCCGACCGCGACGGTCGACCGCGAGACGGTCGAGCGCCGTCGCCGGCTGGTTGCGAACACCCGCGAGGACGTGCGCGACATCGTCGAGGTCGCCGGGATCGATGACCCCGAGCGGATCGACGTGGTCGTCGCGCCCGACTGGAAGTACGACGCGCTGTCGATCGCGATCGCCAGCGACGCCGACAACCTCATCTCGGAGCTGATGGCGGAGAGCCACATCCGGGAGCGGGGCGACGACGCGGCCTCCTACGGGCAGGACCTGCAGGCGAACCGCGAGGCGCTGCAGGAGACCCTGTCGGGCGACGAGGAGTACGAGGCGCTTCGCGCGGCCTCGTGGCTGATCGAGCGCGAGTTCGACGCTCCGGTTCGGGTCGAGCGCGCGACCGACGCCGACGAGAGCGTGGTCCGGAAGGCCGAACCGGGCCGTCCCGCGATCGACATCGTCGAATAGCGGTTCGGTCCGGTTTTCACGAAGCACACGTCGCACAGCGACGACCTTAATCGGCCGAGCGCCCAACATTCGACGATCACGTAATGTCGGAACCGTCGGGGATGGACGCGTTCGCGCACCTCGGGAGCGACCTCCGCGAGGCGCTCTCCGAGCAGGGCTTTTCCACGCCCACGGAGCCCCAACGCGAGGCGATCCCGCCGCTCGCCGACGGGAGGAACGCCCTCGTCCTCGCCCCGACGGGCACCGGGAAGACGGAGACCGCGATGCTCCCCGTCTTCGACGCGATCGTCGACGCCCGGAACGCGCCCGGCGACCAGCCCCGCGAGGGTATCTCCGCGCTCTACATCACGCCGCTCCGCGCGCTCAACCGCGACATGATGGACCGGCTGGAGTGGTGGGGCGACCGGCTCGGCGTCGAGGTCGCGGTGCGCCACGGCGACACCACCCAGTACGAGCGGAGCAAGCAGGCCGACGACCCGCCGGACGTACTCATCACCACACCGGAGAGCCTTCAGGCGATCCTCACCGGCTCGAAGATGCGCGTCGCGCTCGAAGACGTCGCGCACGTCGTGATCGACGAGGTCCACGAGCTCGCCGCCGCGAAGCGCGGCGCGCAGCTGACGGTCGGGCTCGAACGCCTCCGCCGGGTGGCGGGACCGTTCCAGCGGGTCGGACTCTCCGCCACGGTCGGCGACCCCGAGGAGGTCGGGCGGTTCCTCGTCGGGAGCGGGAAACGCGATCCCGACCGCCCCGGCGACCGCGAGTTCGAGATCGTCGAGGTCGCGGCCGGGACGCGGACCGACGTGCGGGTGCTCGACCCGCCGATTACGGACCGTGACACGACCCTCGCCGGCGAGCTGGCGGTCGACGAGACGACCGCGAGCCACGTCCGGACGATCCGAGAGATCGTCGCCGACCACGAGTCGACCCTGATCTTCGTCAACACGCGACAGACCGCGGAGGCGCTCGGCTCGCGGTTCAAGACGCTCGCGGAGCGGGAGGAGAGCAACGAGAACATCGCCGACCCCACCGAGATCGAGGTCCACCACGGCTCGCTCTCGAAGGACGTGCGGATCGACGTGGAGGACCGCTTCAAGTCGGGCGACCTCGACGGGCTCGTCTGCACCTCCTCGATGGAACTCGGGATCGACGTGGGGCGGGTCGACCACGTCGTGCAGTACGGGAGCCCCCGCGAGGTCGCCCGCCTGCTCCAGCGCGTGGGGCGCGCGGGGCATCGCCGCGACCTCGTGTCGGAGGGCACCGTCGTGACGCAGGGCGGCGACGACACGCTCGAAGCGCTCGCGATCGCGCGGCGCGCCGGCGCCGAGCTCGTGGAGCCGGCGGCGATCCACCACGGCAGCCTCGACACGGTCGCGAACCAGATCGTCGGGATCGTGATGGACGAGGGCGACGTTCACGCCCGCGAGGCGTACCGGATCGTCACGGATGCGTACCCCTTCAGCGACCTCTCCGAGCCCACGTTCCAAGAGATCGTCCGCGAACTCGACGGCAACCGCCTGCTGTGGCTCGACGAGGAGTCGGACACCGTAGAGAAGTCGGGCGGGACGTGGCAGTACTTCTACGCGAACCTCTCGATGATCCCCGACGAGTCCACCTACGAGGTGTACGACATGTCCTCGCGGCGGCAGATTGGCACCTTAGACGAGCGGTTCGTCGTCAACTTCGCCGGGCCGGGCGAGACGTTCATCCAGCGCGGCGAGATGTGGCGCATCACCGAGGTCGACGAGGAGGAGGAGCGCGTGAACGTCACGCCCATCGCCGACCCCGCGGGCGAGGTGCCCTCGTGGATCGGGCAGGAGATTCCGGTCCCCAAGCCCGTCGCCGAGGAGGTCGGGCGAATTCGCGGCGAGGCCGCCGAGGCGCTCTCCGCGGGCTCCACGCCCGAGGCGGTCGCGGGCGACCTCGCGGAGCGGTACCCGGCCGACGAGGGAACGATCGCGGCCGCGCTGAAACCGGTCGTCGACCACGTCGACGCCGGCCACTCGGTGCCCACGGACCGCCGGCTCGTGATCGAGGGGAGCGCGCGCACCGTCGCGGTCAACGCCGCCTTCGGCCACGAGGTCAACGAGACGGTCGCGCGCCTGCTCGCGGCGCTCGTCGGCCAGCGCGCGGGCTCGTCGATCGGGATGGACGTGGACCCGTACCGGATCGAGTTTGAGGTGCCACACGATGTCGACCCCGGCACGTTCCGCGAGGTGCTGGAGACGACCGACCCCGACCGGCTGGCGGCGTACCTCGAACTCGCCTTGAAGAAGTCGGACGCGCTCAAGTTCACGCTCGCACAGGTCGCCGCGAAGTTCGGCGCCGTCAAGCGCTACCGCGAGGGGAGGGGCCGATTCGGCGGCGACCGCCTGCTCGCGGCGCTGGAGGGGACCCCCGTCTACGACGAGGCGCTCCGCGAGGTGTTCCACGCCGACCTCGCGGTCGGGGAGACCGCGGCGCTGCTGGAGGGGGTGCAGGACGGGTCGATCGAGACCGCGATCGCCCGCGAGCGCACGCCCCTCGGCACGGCCGGCCGGTCCTCTGGCACGGAGTTCCTCGTCCCCGAAAACGCCGACGCCGACGTGATCGAGACGATCCGCGAGCGCATCCGGAACGACCGCGTCATCCTCTTTTGTCTCCACTGCGCCGACTGGACGCGCACGACGAAGGTGCGCCGCGTTCCCGACCGGCCGGAGTGTCCCGACTGCGGCTCGACGCGGGTCGCCGCGTTGAACCCGTGGGACGACGAGACTGTCGCGGCGGTCCGGGCGGCCGAGAAGGACGAGGAGCAGGAGCGCCGCACCGAGCGCGCCCACCGCGCCGCGAGCCTCGTCCAGACCCACGGGAAGCGAGCCGTGATCGCGCTGGCGGCGCGCGGCGTCGGGCCGCACAACGCCGCGCGGATCATCAACAAGCTGCGCGAGGACGAAGACGAGTTCTACCGCGACGTGCTCAGGCAGGAGCGCGAGTACGCGCGGACGCAGTCGTTCTGGGACTAGACTCGCCTCGACGCGGGCGCAGCGACCGGGCGTCCAGACGAGCCGCCGCTCACGAGAGCACTTCGACCTCGTAGCCGTCGGCTTCGAGGGCGTCGACGATGTCGGCGGCGTGTTCGGCGTCGTCGGTCTCCAGTTCGAGTTCGAGTTCGGCGGCGTTGACGGCCACGTCCCGCGAGGTGCGGTCGTGGTGGACCGCGTACACGTTCGCGCCGGTGCGGGCGACGATGCTGGAGACGCGCTCCAGTTCCCCGGGCCGGTCCTTCAGATCGATCGTGATCTTGAGGTACCGGCCCATCTGGACCAGTCCGCGGCGGATCACGGTGCCGAGGCGGTTGAGGTCGATGTTGCCGCCGCAGAGCGCGGCGACGATCGTCTCGTCGTCCTCGTACGCGAACGCCTCCGAGAGGACGGCCGCGAGCGCGACCGCGCCGGCCCCCTCGACCAGCGTCTTCGAGCGCTCCAAGAGGAGCGTGAGCGCGAGAGCGATCTCGCGGTCGTCGACCGTGACGACCTCGTCGACGTACTCCGACATCACCTCCAGCGTCTGCTCGCCGACGGACCGGGTGGCGATCCCGTCGGCGATCGTGTCGACGCTGTCGATCTCGCGGACCTCGCCCGCCTCCAGCGACTTCGCGGCAGAGGCCGCGCCCTCGGCCTGTACGCCGACGACCCGCACGTCCGGGAGCTGCGCTTTGATCGCGACCGCGACGCCCGAGATGAGCCCGCCGCCGCCGATCGGGACGACGACCGTGTCGAGGTCGGGACAGTCGTCGACGATCTCCAAGCCGATCGTCCCCTGTCCGGCCATCACCACGGGGTCGTCGAACGCGTGGACGTAGGTCCGGCCCTCCTCCCGCTCCAACTGGTGAGCGTACGCCTGCGCCTCGTCGTAGTCGACGCCCTCCAGCCGGACGCTGGCGCCGTATCCGCGGGTGGCCTTCACCTTCGAGACGGGTGCGAACTTCGGCATCACGACGGTAGCGTCGACGCCCGCGCGGTCGGCCGCCAGGGCGACCCCCTGCGCGTGGTTGCCCGCGCTCGCGGTGACGACGCCGGCCTCGCGCTCGGCCTCCGAGAGCGTGGCGATCCGGTTCATCGCCCCGCGGATCTTGAACGCCCCCGTGCGCTGGAAGTTCTCCAGTTTGAGGTGAACGTCGGCGCCGCTCATCTCGGAGAAGGTCCGCGACCGCTCTAAGGGCGTGTGCCGGGCCGCGTCGCCGACGCGCTCCCGCGCCTCGCGAACGTCGGAGAGACTGATCATACGCGGGTGTCGCCGCGCCGGCCGCTAATCGGTTCCGGTCCGTTTCGGTTCGCCGCCGAACGAGGCGAGCCGAGACCGCGCCGCGATCGAGCCGCGGGCTCGCCGTCTGTGAAAGGGGGGAATGCACGCGTGTGACGTGCAAGTAGAACGAAACGTGCCGAATACAAAAAGGTGGGGCTAGCGGAGTGGAAGTGAAACCGCAGGACTTCGGCGCCGTCATCGCTCCGTCAGACGGGATCTCAGGGGGTCAATCGCACTCGAACGTCCTCCCGTTCGAGGTAGCGATGGACTCGCTCGGAGAACTCCGAC
>NZ_SDJP01000012.1:0-56110 GCF_004114995.1 Halorubrum amylolyticum | reverse complement strand
CCGTCGCCGCTCCCCCCACCGTCGCCGCTCCCCCCACCGTCGCCGCTCCCCCCACCGTCGCCGCTCCCCCCACCGTCGCCGCTCCCCCCACCGCCCCCACCGCCGCCGTCGTCTCCTCCGTCCCCGCCGCCCGGCCACGCCGCGTCCGCGTCGAGTCGGTCGGGATCGCCGACGTACACCGCCGCCTCGTCCGGGTGGCCCTCGGGGGCGTCGAGCGGCACCGCAACCCGACGGTACAGTCCCTCTCCGACGCGCTCGTACTCGTCGAGGGCGTCCAGCGCCTCGGTTCGGAGGAGCCGTCCCGCGGTCTCGCCGCCCGGCGCGAGCGTCGGGTACCGCCCCTCCACGAGGCGGAGCCCGGACAGCGTCGCCGGCCCGACGTACACGTACGAGTCGAGCACCTCGGCGACCCGCTCCGGCTCGGTGAGCGTTCCGTACACGAAGACGTCCATATTGTGTGTGCGTCGTTCACATGCTTCAACGTTCTGGCAGCATCGCCGAACCGCCACCGATCCAAACGACTTTGTCCGTTCCGTCGATGATGACTGACATGTTTCGACCCCGCGGTCACCGGATCATCGCGGACATCGGGATCGCCCTGTTCCTCGCCGCGGCGGTCCACCACGGGTTCGAGGTCGGGTCCGTCGCGGGGGCGGCCGGGCCGCTGCTCGCGCTGGCGCTCGACGGCGGGATCGCGGTCGCCGTCGTCTACGCCGGGTCTCGGGTCGCTGCGGTGGATTTCGAACCTACCGAGGAGCGACGTGTCGCCCGGTGGACGGTCGTCGGCACGCTCACCGCGGTCGGCGCGATCGGCGCCACGTTCCTCGTTCGCGCCTTCGAGGGGCGCCCGCTCGTCGAGCCCGCGTTCCCGCTTCTGGTCGCCGCGGGCGCGGGGGCGCTCGCCGGCACAGTCGCGGGGTACTACGCGGTCAGAAGCGCGGCCGAGGCGCGGCGGGCGCGGGACGCGACCCGCGCGGTCTCGTTCGTGAACCACCTCCTCCGTCACGACCTCCGCAACGACCTCTCCGCGATCCGCGGATACGCCGACCTCGCGGACGGGGAGGTCGACCCCGACGGGTCGCCGCGGGACCTCGACGCCGACACCGTTCCCGACTCCCCACCGTCCGCCGTCATCGCGCGGAAGGCGGAGGAGGGGCTCGACCGGATCGAGGCGACGGGCGCGGTCGCGGACGCCCTCCTTGGACGGTCGTCGCTCCGGCGCGTCGACCTCGCCGAAACGACCCGGGACGTGCTGGCCGGGGTCGCCGACCGCCCCGGCGTGACCGTCGACGCGGACATCGCCGACGCGGCGCCGGTCCGGGCCAACGATGGCCTGCGCTCGGTGGTCGACAATCTCGTCGAGAACGCGGTCGAACACGCCGGCCCCGAGGTCACCGTCCGCGTCGCCGTCCGCGACGGCGACGAGCGGGTCACGCTGACGGTCGCCGACGACGGCCCCGGAATCCCGCCCGAGCGCCGCGAGTCGCTGCTCGGCGACGCCGGGGCCGACGCCGTAGCGACCGGCGTCGCCCCCGGCGACGACCGCTCCGGCGACGAAGAGACCGAGGCGGACGCGGTCGGCGGCCTCCGGATCGTCTCGACGCTCGTCGACCGCTACGGCGGCGACCTCGCGATCGGCGAGTCCGACCTCGGCGGGGTGCGGGTCGAGGTGTCGCTCCCGCGGGCGGAGCCGGGACAGGGGTCGTGAGCGGCCTCGGCGAGCGAGCGTTTCTCGAAGCGGCGAGCCGGTCGCATCCGGCGGGGGCCGCCGGCTCCGATACGTAAAAACCCCGTCCGTCCCTCAGCGGTGACACATGGACCTCCCGCGGCTGCGGCGCGTCTGGACGCGCGTGTTCTCGCTCGCGTGGCCGGTCATGGCGGAACAGACGTTCCGCACCGCGATGCGGACGACCGACGTCCTCGTCACCGCGCTGTTCTCGCCGGCGGCCGTGGTCGCGATCGGGCTCGCAGACCTCTACGCCCGGTTCCCCCTCCGGATCGGGCTCGGGCTCGGCGGCGGCGCGATTGCGCTCTCCTCGCAGGACACCGGTGCGGGCGCGACTCACAGGCGCGACGAGGCGGTGACGCAGGCGATCCTCGTCGGAGCGCTCTCGGGACTCCCCTTCGCGTTCTTCGGCCTCTTCTTCGGCGAGTACGCGATCGACGTGTTCGGGCGGCTCGTCGGCGAGCGGACCTCGCCGGCCGTCGTCGATCTGGGCTCGACGTACCTCGCGATCGTCTTCGCGACCGCCCCCGCGCGCCACGTCGCCCTCGTCGCCGCTCGCGCGCTGCAGGGGACCGGCGACACCCGCACCCCGATGTACGTCAACGCCGCCGCCAACTCCGTCAACATCGCGGGGTCGGTCCTCCTCGGACTCGGCCTGTTCGGCCTCCCGCGGCTGGAGGTCGTCGGCGTCGGCCTCGCGACCGCCGGCGCCAACGTGCTCACGGCCGGACTGCTGTGTCTCGCCATCCGGAGTCCGTGGACCGAGGCGTCGTTCGCGCGCCCCCGCGACCTCACGATCGCGAGCCAGCTCTTCCGGGTGAGCGCCCCCCGTGTGCTCGAAGGGTTCGGCTCGGCGATCGCCGAATTTCCGTTCAACGCGCTGCTCCTCGGCTTCGGCGAGCCGGTCAACGCCGGGTTCCAGATCGGGCGACGGGTGTACCAGCAGGTGACCGGCCCGCTCTCGCGCGGGTACAACGTCGCCGCCTCGGTGCTGGTCGGCCAGTCGCTCGGCGCCGGCGACCCCGACGAGGCCCGGTTCAACGGGTGGGCCGTCGCCGGACTGGGCGTGCTCACGGTCGGGACGATCGGGCTCGCCCTCGTCGCGCTCGCGCCTCGGCTCGTCCCCCTCTTTACCGACGACGGTCCGACGATCGCGTACGCGATCGACTTCGCCCGCGTCTACGGCCTCGCCGGCGCCGTCTTGGTCTGCTTCTCCGCGCTCTCCGGGGCGCTGCAGGGGGCCAGCGAGACCCGGGTCCCGCTCGTCGCCCGCGTCTCCGGGATGTTCGGCCTCTTCCTCGGAGCCTCGTGGCTACTCGGGCGCACGGCCGGGCTCGGGCCGCCGGGGGCGTACGTCGGCGTGTTCCTCGCGTACGCGTGGATGGCGCTCGTGGTCATCGCCGGCTTCCGCTACTCGGGGTGGGCGGACCGCGCCGCGGAGATGATGGCGGAACGCGGGAGCGGCACCGATGCGGACTCCTCGGTGACCGAAGGCCCGGCGGACCCGCCTTCCGAGTGACCGCCCGGATCGCTCGGGTCTTTTTAAGTATCCGACGGCCGAACCGGTTCGCATGGACCTGTCATCCGCGGTCTCCGCCACCGCGTCGACCCTCCGCCGACGCCCCGCCGACCTGCTCCCGTTTTACCTCCTCGGCACGGCGGTCCCCGTCGTCGCCCGGATGGGCCTCTTCGTCGCGCTCGCCGGGACGTACCTCCACTACGAGCTGACCGGCCGGCTCGCCGACGCCCGGCGGGCGCTCGCCGAGTTGGACCTGACGCCGCCCGACGCGCAGGACCCCGAGGCGGTTCAGGCGTGGGCCGAGAGCGTGGCGCCCGCGCTCGAACCGCTCGCGTCGCCGACCGCGTTCCTCCTCCTGACCGTCGGTACGGCGGTAACGCTTCTGTTGGCACTCCTGACGTACGCCGCGGTCTCCGCCGGACAGATGTCGGCGGTCGCGGGCCGGGTCCGCGGCGGCCGCGGGCTCACCGCCGGGATCGCCGGCGTGCGGGGGCGCTGGCTCACGTTCCTCGGCCTCTACGTCGCCGAGTTCCTGCTGTGGATCGGGGTGTCGCTGCTCGCCGCCCTAGCGATCGGCGGCGCGTTCCTCGTCAATCCCTTCCTCGGTGCCCTAGTCGCGCTCCTCGCGCTGCTCGTCGGACTGGTCGTCCTGCTCGTCGTCCGCGCGGTGTTCGCGTTCGCGCCGGCCGCGGTCGTTGTCGACGAGACGGGCGTGGTCGGCGCGGTCGAAGGGGCCGGCGGGTTCATCCGGTCGAACCCCGTCGACGCCCTCGCGTACCTCGTCGTCGCCGTCGGCGTACTCGTGGCGATCTCCTCGGCCGCGTCCGCGCTCGCGTTCTTCGGGGGCGGGGCCGTCGTCGCGCTCGCCAGCGCGGTCGTCGCCGCCCCCGCGCTCGATCTGCTCAAAACCGTCCTGTACGGCGACTACCGCGGCGAATTCGTCCCCGTCGAGCCGATCGACGCCCGCGTCCGGGACCAGTTCGTCGGCGGCGCCCGTCGTGGCTGGCGCGAGATGACCGACTTCGTCCGGCGAACCCCCGGCCTGCACGCGATCGCAGTCCTCGTCGGCGTCGGGTTCGGCGCGGTCGGCTGGCTCGCCGTCGACCCGTTCGTCGGCGCGGTCACCACGTCGATCGAGTCGCGGCTGGTCGGCCACATCCCGCCGGCGGCCGCGCTCAACTTCTTCGGGAACAACTGGTCGGTCGCGATCGCGACCTCGTTCGCCGGCGCCGCGCTCGTCGTCCCGGCGCTCTCGTCGATCGCGTTCAACGGGCTCGCGCTCGGGGCCACCGCGGCGTTAGAGGGGAACCTCGCCGCGCTGGTCGCGTTCGTCGTCCCCCACGGAATTCTCGAAATTCCCGCGCTGTTCGTCTCCGGCGCGCTCGGAATCCACCTCGGGATCGTCTCGTGGCGGGCGTTCCGCGGCCGCCTGTCCCGCGAGGCGTTCGCCGACGCGCTCGAAAACGCGTTCTGGGTGCTGATGGGGATCGGCGTGCTGATCGCGGTCGCCGCGTTCATCGAGGGGTTCGTGAGCCCGTACTACTGGCGGCCGTTCCTCTAGGCACCGACTTCGTCGTCCCCCTCCGTCGCTTTCCTCTCGGTCGACGACTCCCGCCCGTACGTTCAAGTCTCTCCGCCTCGAATCCTGACCTGTATGACGCGACGCGATCCCTTCACCGAGATAGAGGACCTGCTCGAACGGATGGGACGAGAATTCGAGGAACTCGGCGGCACGCTCGACGCGCCGGGACCCGGCGTCCCCGGATTCCCGGGTGCCCGCGACGTCGCCGTCGACGTGATCGAGGACGACGAGGCGATCACCGTGCTCGCCGACCTCCCCGGCTTCGACGCCGACGGGATCGAGGTGGAGTTCCACGACGACGCCCTCTCGATCGCGGCCACCCGCGAGGAGGCGCGGGACGCGGAGGCGACGGTCGGCGGGGATGACTCGGAGGCGACGATCGGCGGAGGCGACGCGGCTGGGGACGACGGCGATGAGACCGAGACCGACGACGCGGACGACGCGGACGTTCGCTATCACCGCCGCGAGCGGCGTCGCCGCGCGGTGTCGCGCCGGATTCCGATCCCCGAGCCGGTCGAGAGCGACGGTGCGACCGCCTCGTACGACGACGGCGTGCTCACCGTCACCCTCCCGAAGCGGTCGTCGTCTGATTCCGCCGGCCACAGCATCGACGTGAACTGACCGGCCGGCGATCGGACTCGCTCGTCGCCATCGTTTCGCACTTTCCGCACGGCTGCCGCGAGCTATCCTTTCGTCTTTAACACCCCCGCCGTTCTTTCTCCTTGTCGCCGTTCTTCCCTCCGCCGACAGTTTCTCCACTCGTCGCGTGCTAGATCAGCACATGGACGACGCCGATCACGAGGCGGCGCGCCGCGAGCTGGTCGCCGGGCTCCGCCGCCGGCTCGACGTCGACGAGCGGACGCTCGCGGCGATCGAGTCGGTGCCGCGTCACGCGTTCGTCCCGGATCGTCATCGGTCGCGCGCCTACGAGGACCGACCGCTCCCGATCGGCCACGATCAGACGATCAGCGCGCCGCACATGGTCGCGGTCATGACCGACCTGCTCGACGCCGGACCCGGCGACAGGGTGTTCGAGGTCGGCACGGGCTGCGGCTACCACGCCGCCGTCGTCGCCGAGGTCGTCGGCCCGGGAAACGTCTACAGCGTCGAGTACGTCTCGGAGCTGGCCGAGGCGGCCCGCGAGCGGCTCCGGCGGCTCGGGTACGACGTGACCGTCCGGGCCGGCGACGGGCGGACGGCGTTCCCGAACGAGTCCCCCTTCGACGCCGCGTACCTGACCTGCGCGCCGGCGGACGGAGTCCCAGACCAGATCGTCGACCGCGTGCGGACGGGCGGTCGGGTCGTCGCGCCGATCGGTCGCGCCGGCGCGCAGCGACTCGTCCGACTGACGGTCGGGAAAGACGGCGTCGACCGCGAGGACCACGGCGGCGTCCGGTTCGTTCCGATGCGGTGAGGAGCGGTGCGGTGGCGATCGATGCGACGACGACCGATGCGATGACGAACGTGGAGTGACGAGCGAGCGCTTTTAGAGGACCGAGCACCGAGTCCGGCTATGGACGAGGCATCGCTTCGGGCCGACATGATCGAGGGGCTCGAACACCAGATCGGCGAGACGCTGGACGAGCCCGTGTTGACGGCGCTCCAGCGCGTCTCTCGGGACCCGTTCGTCGACGACGCCTCGACGGCGGCCGGGGGCGAGACCACCCCGAGAGGCGGAAGCGGGGGGAACGGAGACCGATCGCTCGCGCCAGCGACCGTCGTGCGGCTGCTCTCCGCGCTCGATGCCGACGAGGGAGATGAAGTGCTCGTCGTGGGCGCGGGCGTCGGCTACTCGGTCGCGCTGCTCGCCGAGATCGCCGGCGCGCGACGCGTCCACGCGGTCGACATCGACCGCGAGGCGGTCGCAATCGCCCGATCGAACCTCTCGACGGCCGGATACGACGCCGTCCTCGTCGACCGACGCGACGGGGCGAACGGACTCCCCGAGTACGCCCCGTACGACCGGGTCCTCCTCGAAGCCGCGGTCGCCGAGCCGCCGCGCGCGCTCCGCGAGCAGCTCGCCGACGGAGGCCGGATCGTCTACCCCCGCGGGACGGCGGTCCAGACGATCGCCGCGATCGAGCCCGACTCGGAAGGGGTCGCGTCCGACGCCGCGGCCGACGACGATGACGCACCGACGGGGTTCCGGACGGTCGAGACGGCCGGCCCGGCGCGGCTCCAGCCGATGCTCGTCGACGGCGAGCAGCGCGGCGTCGAGCGGAACCGAACGCGACGGGAGGACGCCGAGCGCGCCGAGCAGGGCCACTTCGCGCGTCACGGCTGGGAGCAGGACTGGATCGACTGGGACGACCGCCTCTGATCACTCCGCGACCACCAGCACCTCGGTGTTCCCGCGCTCGTCGACGTAGTCCCCCTCCGCCGGCGGTTTCACCTCGACGGTGAGGGTGCCGTCCGGCTGGTTCGGTCCGAGCTTCGGGTCGACGTCGATCGTCGCGGTCCCGTCTGAGTCGGTCGTTCCGGTGGCGACGCCGTCTATCTGTGCCGATCCGCTTCGCACGATCACCGTCGCGTCCGCGACGCGAGAGCCGTCGGGATCGAGGACGGCGACGTCGAGCGACTGCTCGCCCGGCGTCGTCACCTCCGGCTGCGGCTGTGCGTCGAGTTCTGTCGCGGCCAGCCCGTCGATATCGCCGATCATTCCCATCATCACGCTGAGGCTCGCGACGCCGACGACGAGCGCGATGACCAGCCTGACTGGCAGGCCCTCGATCGCCCGACGGTCCGCGCGAAAAGATCGCTGATTCGCGGTGCGTCCGTCACGTTTCGAGTGCGGCATACCGTCGCTGGCCGCGGTATCTCCGATAAAGGGTCGGACGTGCCGGTCGAGCGACGACCCCACCGATCCCTCGACCGGCAGCCGCCACCGGACGGAGGCTCCGCGTCCGCCCCGGCCCTTTTGTACGATACCGAAACCATCGCGGCTATGCACGTTCTCGGGCGCGATTCCGGTTCGGGCGACAGCGCCGGTTCGGACGGTGGGGTCAGCCAGCCCGACGCGGGCGACGAGGTCGACAGCGAACGGCCGCCGACCGTCCGCCTCGGGTCGTTCCTCGCGCGAGACGGCAGCGCCGGGGTCGGGGTCGGCGTGGACGCCGACGGCCCGCACGCAGGCGTCGTCTTCGGCAAGCGAGGGACCGGGAAGTCGTACACGCTCGGCGTTCTCGCGGAAGGCCTCGCAGAGTCCCGCGGCGTCGCGCCGGTCGTGATCGACCCGATGGGGGTCTTCGGCGGGCTCCGGGCGGCCGGCGGACGGGTCGTCGAACCGCGAGTCCGCCCCGCGGCGATACCGCCGGAAGCGTGGCCGGACCTACTCGGGCTCGACCCCGCGAGCGGCCCGGGGAGCCTGCTGTGGCGCGTCGTCGCCGACGCTCGCGACGCTACCGCCGAGGGTGGCTCGGAGAGTTCGGACGGGTCGCCCTCGATCGCGGCGCTCCGCGACCGAGTTGACGCCGCGGACGCGCCCCCGGCGGACCGTCGCGCGGCCGCGAACCACCTGCGGCTCGCACAGTCGTGGAACGTGTTCGACGCGGACGCGCCGCCGGTCGCGCGGCTCGCCGGCGACGGGAGCCCGACCGTGATCGACCTCGCTGGCGCTCCGGAGGCGGCCGCGGCCGCGGTCGTCAGGGCGGTCGCCCGCGGGCTCTACGACGCCCGGATCGACGGCGAGCTCGACCGACTCCCGTGGCTGCTCGTCGACGAGGCGCACGCCTTCTTCGGCGGCGTCGCCGACCCCGCCCTCAGGACGCTGTTGACCCGCGGCCGCGCGCCCGGCGTCTCGCTGGTCTGCGCGACGCAGCGCCCCGGTGCGCTGCCGAGCGTCGCCGTCTCGCAGTCGGACCTGCTCGTTGCCCACCGGCTCACTGCCGAGCGAGACCTCGACCGGCTCGCCGAGGCGGAGGCGACCTACCTCGCCGGCGACCTCGCCTCGCGGCTCCCCACCGGGACCGGCGAGGCGCTTGTCGTCGACGACGCGACGGAGACGGCCCACACCGTTCGAGTCCGCGAGCGCCGGACTCCGCACGGCGGCGGGAGTCCACGGGCGAGCGGGACGAAGGCAGCCACGGGCGCCGCCGCGAAGTCCGAAGACCCAAGATAAGCGCCGGCGACGCCCCTGTATGGAACGGACGCCGCTGGGGTTCCTCCTCGTCGCATTCGGTGGGTTCGTCGGCGCCGTCGCCAGACACGGGGTCGCCGTCGCCGTCGGCGACGCGACCGGCGCCGGAACGCTCCTCGCGAACGTCCTCGGCTCCTTCGCGCTCGGGGTCTTGCTCACGCGCGCCGCGCGCCGCCGGACGCGACTGTTCGTCGGGACCGGCGCGCTCTCCTCGTTCACCACCTACAGCACCTTCGTCGCCGACGCCGTGACGCTCGGAACGACGGCCGGCGCCGCGTACGTCGCCGCGAGCTACGCCGCCGGCTTCGCGGCCGCGGCGGCCGGGCTGTTCATCGGGAAACGGCTGTGACCGATCCCTTGGTCGCGTCCCTCCTCGTCGGTCTCGGCGGGTCCGCCGGCGCGGTGGGGCGGCACGCGATCGGCCTCCGCATCGAGGGCCGCCGCTCGGTCGTGGCCGTCAACGCGCTCGGGAGTCTCGCGCTCGGTGGCCTCTTCGCCGCGCCAGTCGGCTCGGGGGCGACCCTCTTCGCCGCCGTCGGCTTTTGCGGCGCCTTCACGACGTTCTCCTCGTTCGCCGTCGAGACGGTCTCGACCGCGGCCGACGGCGAGGGCCGAACCGCGGCCCGGTTCGCGGCCACGAACGTGGCGGCCGCGCTGCTCGCGTTCCTCGTCGGCGCGGCGGTCGGCGGCGGGGTCGCCTGACGCGGCTCGGGGAGCGACAGGTACAGGCGGGTTCGGACCGTACCGCCTCGCGTGACCGACGACGCCTCGCCCGAGGAAGCCGCACCCGAGGACCCCTCCGACTTCGACGACCCCGACGACCCCGACGTGCCGGTCGACTTCGGAACACTCTCGCTCCCGCAGCGCGCGTTCGTCGCGGCCGTCCAGAACCCGACCCGCGGGGTCGTGATCGTCGGCCTGCTCGCCTTCGCGTTCTCGTTTTACGTCGCCTTCTGGCTGGTCTTCCCGCGGGTCGCGGCGTTCCTGTCGGCGGTCGGCGTCGTCCTGCTCGCGCTCGTCGCGCTCGTGTATCTCATCTCGGACCGGCTCTCGCGGTAGGTCGGTCCATCGGTCTCAACTCTCGCGTCCCGCTGTGCGACTCACGGATGCGGCTCGTAGAACTCCCTGAGCGGCACGCCGAACGCGGGCGCGAGCGTCGCCACCGCGTCGCCGACCAACACGTCGCGCTCGGCGAACTCCCGCTCCACCTGCGCGCCGAGCGCGACGTCGCCGGCGGCATCGCTTTCGAGGTACTCACGGACCGTCGTGAACTCCCGCTCTCGCTCGACGACGTACCGGTCGCCGTCGATGAACGGGCCGTACGTCTCCGGGTCCACGTCGTCGGCGTACGACTCGTAGAAGTTCGCGGCGTGTTTCCGCACCGCGACCGGCGGCCCCTCGTGGCGCACCACGGCCGGCCGCTCTGCGACCTCCAGCTCGGCGTACAGCGCGGCGCGCTTGGCGCCGCCTTCGGCGCTTCCGGGACCCGCGGCGTCCGTCATCGCCCGCGCGCGGAGCACGTCGAAACCGCGGTCGTTCAGCCCCCCGACGATCCCGTCGAGCGAGCGCCGGAGCTGCGGCCACAGCTGATCGTCGACCACATCGGGAGCGTCGAACACGACGGCCACTGGGTTCGTTTCCCGTCGATCGAGGTGGTCGCGAACGTCGGTGGGGCCGAGGGGGGTCGGCTCTGCCTGCTCGAACAGCTCCCCGCTCGGCGACGCGAGCAGCTCGCGGGCGTAGTGCTGGAACCGCGCGAGGTTCGCCGCCGAGAGGACGGCCGCGACGTTCCGCGTCGGGTCGGTCGGATCGACCACCACGAGCGGGTCGTCGAAGGTCCGCTCGGCGTGGCCCTCGGGGTCGAACTCCACGGGCGGGTGCCAGCTCCGCGCGGACTCCACGAGCGGGACGAACCCGCCCAGCTCCAAGACGAGCAGCTCCGTCAGGTACCCGGAGAACCCCTCAGTGCGGAGGTCGCTGCCGTACGCGCCGATCCCCTTCAGAAACGCCTTCGCGAGCACCACGTCGTCGGCGAGGTTGTCGTCCAGCCGCGCGGAGAGGTACGCGTCGTGGAAGGGGGTCCGGTCGACGGCGGAGACGAGGTCGCCGGCGGTCGCCACGTCGTGACAGGGGACCAGATCCACGTCGAACCCCTCGTGGGTTCCTTTCACGTAGGGGTGTTCGGCGTACTCCTCGTGACCGTCCGGGAGGACGGCGTGGCCGACGGCGAGCCCGTACTCCTCCAGCTGTTCGCGGTCGAGGCCGGCGTCGAACCGCACGAAGAGGTCGATGTCCCGGTCGCCGGAGACCCACGTGCCGCGGGCGGTCGACCCCACCTGTACCACGTCGGCGTCGACGGGGAGGTCGGCGATCGCCTCGCGCGTCCGGTCGGCGAGATCGGCGGCGACCGCCCGCAGGTGGTCGCGCTCCGCGGGCTCGGGGACCACCCGGTCGCGAACGCGCGACAGCACCGCCTCGAGATCGTCCATGGTGTCGGCTTCTCGCGGTCCGGCCGAAAACGTGTCGGTCACCGGGAGAGCGGCATGCTCCGGGAGGTGATCGGGAGACGGCAGGCCGATGAGATCGAGGCGCGGTAACTGATCGCACTCGAGTCGGGCGGAAACGAAAGCCCTATCAAAACGAATCGAGTATCGGAAGATGAGCCGAAGTAGCTCAGTTGGTAGAGCGCCTCGCTGTTACGACGCTCGGCGGATTTCCCCCGAACGTCACAGTCACGAGGCGGTCCCAGGTTCGAGTCCTGGCTTCGGCGCCTCTCCGTTTCCTACACCACGTAGCGGTCGGTGTCGCTTCCGGCTGTCGTCGTCGATTCCACCGCCGGTCCCGTCTTGCGATCGCACGGATTCGGTACGCTAAAGGGTTCGTCCCGTTTACCCCGAATTACGGGCCTTTAGCTTAGTCTGGTTAAAGCGACTCGCTCATAACGAGTTGATCGCCGGTTCGAATCCGGCAAGGCCCATCGTATTTAAACCCGTTACTGGGTGTTCTCCGAAACGCTTCTCTCGGTGGCTCAAACGCCCGGTATCGCCCTTCTCGACGTTCCGGAAAATCGGCTTCTGAGCCGTATGTCGACCAGCGGTCGGTTCCGGGTTCCTGCTGTCGTGCGAATTCCGTAGTCGCCGCTACGTCGATCCACCCGGCCACCTACCCACCCATTGGTGTAGGTGTTACCCCGTTCCGTGGTGCGATTAGGACCGTCGACGCTCTCGATTTGCCCTGCCTGCCTACCCCTTTACGGGGTGGGCAGGCGGGCCGCGATCGTCCCGACGGGGGTGATCTGCGGTGAGCCTCACCGATCAATCTGGTGGGGGAACCCTTGGGACGGACAGACCAGGGGAGTTCTGGTGTCCCGCCTGCGGCGCTCGGTGTACTGAGTCGCCCGACGGGACCACCGAGTACGGGCATCACGTCGACTGCCCGAACCGAGAGCTTCCACGGTTCGGCGGACGGCAGCCTTCCAACCGAACCACCCAGCTCCAAAACTGCCTCGACCGCGACCTCGTCGCTGACGGGGGGAGCGAAGCGGACAAATGAGTCGTTTCGCGCCCGCCCGTCAGTCTCTCCGAGCGGCCGGCGACCTTGTGGTCCGTGAGGTCCGCCGGACGCGGACCGAACGGCGCCGGCCGCGCACGGCGACCGGAGGGAGCCGAACGAGTGGCGGTGCGGGTGCGACTCACCGGAGGTCGGGCGATGAGTAGTGAGAGTTCGCCTCGGTCTGCGTCTTGGCCTTCCAAGGAGACTAACTCTGTAAAGGGCTCTACCTCTTCTTTTCAGGAGGATGAGGATCGCGTTGTCGAAAGGGTCGCTGAGTTCGCATCCCAGTACCCCGACCTCGCCGATCTTCCTCTGTCGATGACTGATGGCCGGAAACTCCGGCGTATCGTTACTGACCCTGAATTCTCCGAGGAGTGGGTCGAGCCTGAGCGACCGCTTGAAGACGCCTTCTCGGTGCGGACGCTCGACCGGCGTACCGCGGCGACGTGGACCGACGCAATCCACGCGTTCCTGCGCTCGCACGTCGATTACGAGGGCTTGGTCGCTCGCTTCGCCGACCGCGAGTCGGGTGACGAGTTCGATGTGCCGCTTGTCGACGCGTGGGGCGAAGAGTACAGTCAAAAGCAGTACGCCCGCGCCCGCGCGCTCCAGCGACAGATGGGCGGCGGTGAGCGTCCGACCGGTGGTGAGGCTACTCCGACGTGGGACGACCCAGCGACCGCGATGTTGACGCTCACGGCGTCGTCTGTCCCCTCCGGTGGCCGGCTCTCTCCTGTCGACCATCTCGACGCGATTCACGACGCGTTCAGCTACGACGGCGTCCGCGATACCCTGCGAAACACGATGGAGTATCATCTCGGGCTCGACTCCGACGACTGGGGCTACTGGCTCCAGGGCGAACCGCACGGCATGGGTTCGGCCGCGGACGATGACAAGCGGTCCGGTCCGAACGCCTGCTACACGCACCTACACGTCGGCGTCTACTTCGACGCGGGTGCGACCTCGCTCGACCTCAACTCGGTCGGCTCGGAGTTCGAGCGCGTCATCGACAAACACGTTGAGGAGTGCGATCCGGCCGGATTCGCCGGTCACGACTACACGGAGATCGGCGACTACCTGCGCGAAGAGGACGGGTGCATCTCGCTGAACGCCGACGTGGAAAACCTCGGTTCGTACATGGCCGCGTACATGGGTGGCTACACCGAGTCGCTGCTTGACAAGCCGATTGAGTACATCGCGTGGGGTGCGCTCTACTGGTCTGCGGCGCGTCGACGGACCTCCCGATCGAAACTCGTCAACGAGTCCATCCGCGCCGATCGGTGCCATCAGCGATATGAGTCGGAGACCGCGAACCAGTCACGTTCCCACGGCGAACACGTCCGATGGAACGAGGGGCGCGGCCCCGATGTCGTCTGCTCCTGCTGTGAGTCGGGGTGGAGTATCGACCAGTCCCGGCTCGACAAGCCACCGACCGACGAGCAGCTGCATGACGCGCTTCCTGACGAGCCTGAACTAGAGGATCGGCCGGACGACCTCGCGTCTCGTTGGCCGACTGCGGACGCTGGTGGGTCCATCGGTGAAACGCACCAGGAGGCGGTCATCCGCGACCGTGTACTGACCTACCTCGATGTCAACGGCTCGGACGTGTCGATTCCTGCTCTGATGGGTCATCTGAATATCGACCCGACCCGGCGCGAGTTCGTCGAGGAGATCGTCGACGGGCAAACCTCGACTCCTTCTGAATCGTTTGAGCGTAAGAGAGCCGACGATGGTTACAGACTGAAAGCTATCGTCGAGGAAGATGGTACCGAACACTCGCCCGGTAGTGGCGGCGTCGATATGGTTTTGCTGGAGTTACCGAGGGCTCGTCTCCTACAGAAGACGCGACTCCAGTACGAGCTGAAGAGTGGCGAGAAATTCCGATGTAGGAAGTGCGATATGGCGACTCATGATTCAGGTGTGATGGCCGCTCATCTCATCGAACACGGCGTTGAAACGGTTCGTTACGCTGAGTATCTGTTGAGTGTCGACGACTACCACGGTCATGAGCGTCCATGTATGAAACACTCTACAGACAGACTGGCTACTGCCAACGGGTGAATATGCTTGGGTCTATCTTCCAGCCAGTTTCAAAATGAATACAGGGGCCGGGTGACGCGCGCGAATCTCTTTTTCTAAAGTATCTTCAATTGCATCAAAAGTGTGCTTCGTTACATCCCCCCATCCTCCATCCTCTAGATTTTTCTGGCTTTCAAGCTTCTCCGTGATCTCCTGTTCTACACTTCGGTTCCCTCTGATATTTGCTTTCATGACCTCTAATCGATCAGCACCACTCAAATACAATATCCCATTTAATATTTCATCATCAATTCTTGATATTTCTGTCTGGTCGGACGCGTCTAATCGTCGCGATATATCTCGATTTATACTCCTGACAACTAGATAATGATACCAAATAGAATCTTCAATATCATCAGATATCTTAACTGCGACTCCTGAATTCACGAAGTGTTCAAAAGCGGATGTCTGTAGCGGGACAGTATCCAACTTACTGAGTTTGTCATATCCAGCTGGTCTCTCAGAAAATAGGTCATGAAGAGTACTTTCTCCTAAATCGTCGTTGTGTTTCAATTCCGTCTTTATTGCGCGAAGGGCGCTTAATGTCTCTTGTTTTTCTCTGAACCAAAAGGTGAGAAGAACACCGCCAAAAGCAGTGAATACCGGGATAATGGTGTTGATCGCTATGTTACCCATCTGATTTATTTTCGCTATTGCCGTCTTCAGGTAGTTCCCCGATCTCCATGAATCCGACACCTTTCTTTGATATGGTGTATTTCCCTCGCTCTTCTTTCTCAATTAGCCCTCCTGCTCGCAGCATGTTCAAACGTCGTGAGACCGCCTGACGTGAATGGCCGATGTTATCTGCGATGACTGATGGTGTCAACGTTAGATTTGTCATTAAAACACGGAGTATCTTCTTGTCCATCTCGGTCATCCATTCGTAATCTTCTGGTTCCTCTTCCAGCCATGCTTTTTCCGTTTCTGAAAGCTCCCGATCTCCTTGGTCGTACCTCTCGTACCCTTCCGGTGGTTCTGGTCGCTCTTTGTCAGTCATATTCCCTAACCAACACTCTGATCGGATAGTAATAACGGAAAAGCAGTTACTAATTAGAAACACAATTAGAACAACTATTAAGTAGCATAGGATATACTCCTGAATTGGGGACTATCAGCTGGTTCCTGATGACTCTGGTCGGTTAGTGAAGAAGGGCCGCGTGGCAGCGCGGCCCCACGGTGGTTCCCGTGATCCAAATGCACGGAACCATGTCGGGGCTCCTAGGCCCCAGACGGTCAGATGTAACGCCGAGTGAAAACTCCGACGGCACCTGTTCCTACTGCGAGAATTACGCTGACGGCTACGACGCCGATCGAGACGAGCCGGTGTGCGAGCGGTGCGCGAACATCCTCGACGACGATGGGGGTCGGCGATGAGCGACGACCTCGAACCTCTCTCTCCGGGGGAGGGTATCGAGATGTACTTCGAAGCCCGCCGCGACGAGCTGAGCAAACGGACGCTCGAAAGTCAGCGGTACCGGCTCGACGCGTTCCAGCAATGGTGTGCCGAGGAGGGTATCGAGAATCTGAACGAACTCGCCGGTCGAGATCTCTACCGATACCGCGTCTGGAGGAGGGAAGGAAACGGCGACGGTCGTGATCCCATCGCCCCCGTGACCCTCCGCGGCCAGCTGGCGACGCTTCGCTCGTTCCTCCGATTCGCTGAGGAGATCGACGCGGTCCGCGGTGGTCTCCGCGAGGACGTACCTCTCCCGACAGTCAGCAACGGGCAGAACGTGAGCAACACGACGCTGGAACCCGAGCGCGTCGGCGACATTCTGGAGTACCTGAATCGGTACAATTACGCGAGCCGCGAACACGTCACGCTGCTCCTGATGTGGCATACCGGCGCGCGAGCCGGTGCCGTTCGCTCGCTCGACCTGGGCGACCTCGACCTCGATACCGACCGGCCCGGCGTCCAGTTCCGTCACCGGCCGGAAGTCGATACGCCTCTCAAAAACAAGGAGAAAGGCGAGCGGTGGAATGCCATCAGTCCGCACGTCGCTCGCGTTCTAGAGGACTTCATCGATGGTCCGCGCAACGAGGTGAAAGACGACTACGGCCGCGACCCTCTCATCTCGACGGAGTACGGGCGCGCGTCCGTATCGACGATTCGGGACACCCTGTATCGGATCACCCGTCCCTGTTGGCGCGGTGCCGACTGTCCCCACGATCGTGACGTAGATACCTGCGAGGCGACGGCGATGGTCAAAGCCAGTACCTGCCCCTCGTCTCGTTCTCCGCACGACGTTCGGAGCGGTCGGGTGACCGCGTACCGGCGCGAAGACGTCCCCCGGCGCGTCGTCTCCGATCGGCTCGACGCGAGCAACACCATCCTCGACGAGCACTACGATCGGCGGAGCGCGCGCGAGAAATCCGAACAGCGCCGCGACTACCTTCCTGACCTATGATACATCGAGAGTCACATCAACAAGCGACTGGTCGCCCATCGGGAGCCGGCGCAACCTTCAGAGTGGGGTACCGGCAAGGCCCATCTTCTCACTCCAACAGCCCGACGAGACCGTTCACGTCCTCGACGACCGCGTCGGCCCCGACTTCGGTGTATTTCCGTCGCCCCTCGTCGCCGGTCAGGCCGCCGGTGAGGACGCCGATCCCGTAGTAGACGCGGCTCGCGTCCTCGTCGTCGGCGTTGCGCGCGGTCCGCACGTCGTCGAGCGTGTCGCCGGCGAAGGCGACCCGGTCGGCGTCGAACCGCCCCGCGAGTTCGACGAGCGCCCGCGGGTGCGGCTTCCCCTCCTCCCAGTCGTCCATCGTGAACCGGTGGTCTTCGGGCACGTCGAGGCCGACGCGCTCTAAGGCGATCTCCGCCTCGGCGGCGGGTCGCCCCGTCAACACGCCCACGTCGAACCGGTCGGTCAGGTCGGCGATCGTCGCCGGCTCGACCAGCGTCGGTTCGTCGTGGATATACCCCGGCGCCGACAGCGGGGGGGCATCGCCCTCCAGCTCGCGGTACAGCTCCGCGCCGAGGTACAGCGCCTGAAACGTCTCGCGGAGGCGGTCGGTGTCCCACTGGTCGCGGACCCGCGCCTGCGCGACCCGGGGGAGGTCGCCGACGATTTCCTTCGCGGCGTCGAGCCCGCCGCCGCCTTCGGCGACCCGGTCGGTGAACGTCTCGACGTCCAATCCGAGTCCCTCGCGGCGGGCCAGCACGTAGAGGGCGGCCGCGTTCGTCAGCTCCCAGTCGTTGTTGAACCCGCCGGCGTCCTTGAACGACTGGACCGCGTCGCGATCGATCGTCTTGTCGCACACCCGCTCGACGGATTCGATGATCGCCCGCCGGTAGGAGTCCGCCACGTCGACCAACACCCCGTCGATGTCGAGGACGACTGCGTCGACCTGCATACCCGTACGCCGGCAGGAGCGGGAAAGAACGTTCGGGTTCTCGCCGAACCGGCCGACTCTCGGTCCACGCCGCCTCAGTCGGGGCCGAACGACCGCTTCCCGCGCTCTCCGCCGCGCGCGACGTACCACGCGGCTCCCTCGACGGAGCGCCGCCGGACCGGAACGACCGGTTCCTCGAACCCGAGGGTAGTAAACACGCAGACCGCGTCGAGGCGGTCGGCGAGCGCGACGGTCGGTCGCTGCAGCTCGGCCGGGAGGTTACACGCGTACACCGCATCGATCGGTCCGATTTCGCCTTCGTCCGGGTCCTTCGCGAGCCCCAGTACGTCACCCCGCCGAACACGGAGCGAGCCGGCGATTGGCTCGTCTTCGGTCTCTCGTGCGGTCGAACGCGTTCGATCTCCCGGTTCGATGTCGACGGCGACGACGCGGCAGCCCCGCTCCGCGAGCGCTCGCGCGACCGCCGGTCGGTCGCCGACGCCGACCTCGACGAGGCGGTCGTGGTCCGCGAGTTCGTCGACCAGCGTACGACGGGGAGATGAGACCACGGCGCGGGCTTTATGATTGCGGCGGTCATAAGCGGTTCCATGCTCGTGGACATCGTCCCAGTCGGGGAGGTCACCCCCCGCGTGAAACGCGAGGCCTCCGCCGCGCTCCGTTCGGTGTACGACTGCGACGTGACCGTCCACGACGACCAGCCGATCCCCGAGACGGCCTACGACGGGGGGCGCGACCAGTACCGTGCCGAGGACCTGATCGAGACGGTCGGCCGCGTCGGCGGCGGCGACAAGAACATCGGGATCACTCCGCGAGACCTCTACTACCGCCGCCGGAACTACGTGTTCGGGCTCGCGTACCTCAACGGCAACGGCTCCGTCATCTCGACTCACCGGCTCCGAACCTCCTCCGACGGGGGCGTCTCCACCAAGCCCGCGGTCGACGTGTTCGCCGACCGCGTCCGCAAGGAGGTCGTCCACGAGATCGGCCACACGCTCGGCTTGGAGCACTGCGACAACAGCAAGTGCGTCATGTCCTTCTCGCCGACCGTCCGCGAGGTCGACGTGAAAGAGGAGAACCTCTGCGGCTCCTGTTCGCGGCTCGTTCGGTAGGCGTCCCGTCAGTCGTGGCGTCCCGTCAATCGGGGGCGACTCGCTGCCGCCGGTAGACGTAAACCGTATCCTGTCCAACTACCGCGCATGGCCGCAAAGCCGGAGTACCGCGACCGGCCGGACGTCGAGGTCGCGCTGCTGGACGCGCTCGTCGATCGCGGCGACGAGGGGATGACGGTGTTGGAGCTGCGCGCGGCCGTCGACGCCGACATCGACGCCGTCGAGGAGGCGCTGTCGGCGCTGAAGGAGGACTCGCTCATCACCGTCGAGAGCGCGGAGCAGGTGCGCGTGTACCCGCACGACCGGGTCGTCCCCGACCCCGAAGACCAGATGGAGAACGGCACGGGTACCCTCGTCGACGCCGTCCGCGACCGGCTCGGACTGTAGCGACCGGTGCGTACGGGACGGTGGAAGGGGTGAGACGAGATCGACTCCCGCGCCCGCCGAAGCCAGCGACCTTTTGCCGCTCCCCCGACTCCCTACTGGTATGACTCTCGTCTCCGACACCCACGGCGCCCACGGCGCGACGTACCGCGACCGCGGCGGCCGTCGGGTGGTTGATCACTACGGGAAGCCCGAGCGCGTCGGCAAGGCGGTCCGCAACGTCGTCGGCGCGATCGAGATGGGGTACGGCGTGCTCGCCGTCACGGGCGAGGACCGCGTCGCGTTCGTCGACAACGCCGTCTCCAATCGGGTCCCGGACGAGGACGGACAGGGCGTGTACGCGCTCCTGCTCGACCCGCAGGGCGGCATCGAGACGGACATGTACGTGTACAACGCGAACGAGCGACTGCTCGTCTTCCTCCCGCCGGAGCGGGCCGAGGCGGTCGCCGAGGACTGGGCGAGCAAGGTGTTCATCCAAGACGTGGCGATCGACGACGTCTCCGACGAACTCGGCGTCTTCGGCGTCCACGGCCCCAAGTCGACCGAGAAGATCGCCTCCGTGCTCGGCGGGCCGGGCGCGCCCGAGGAGCCGCTCTCCTTCGTCCGCGGGTCGATGGTCGACGCCGGCGTCACCGTGATCGCGAGCGACGCGCCCCTCGGCGAGGAGGGGTACGAGGTCGTCTGCGCGGCCGAGGACTCCGAGGAGGTGCTCGACACCCTGCTCAATCGCGGGCTCAACGCGGCCCCGTTCGGCTACCGGACGTGGGACGCGCTCTCGCTCGAAGCCGGCACGCCCCTCTTCGAGTACGAACTGGAAGGGACGGTGCCGAACGTCCTCGGGCTCCGCAACGCCCTGGACTTCGACAAGGGGTGTTACGTCGGGCAGGAGGTCGTCTCCCGCGTCGAGAACCAGGGGCGACCGAGCCGGCGGCTCGTGGGGCTCGACCTCGACGGGCTCGCCGACGCGACCGCCGAGATCGACGGCGACGCCGATCCGGAGGGGTACGACGCGATTCTGCCCTCTTCCGGCGCGGCCGTGTTCGACGGGGACGAGGCGGTCGGCGAGGTGACCCGCGCGGCGGTCGGCCCCGCCGGCGACCCGATCGCGTTGGCGCTCGTCCGGTTCGACGCCGACCTCACCGACCTCACCGACCTCACCGACCCCGCCGTGCGCGTCGACGGCGAGGAGGTCGCGGCGGCGCACGCGGACCTCCCGTTCGCGTCCGTTGACGGGAGCGCGCGCTCCGCGCGGCTGCCGACGTACCCGAACGAGGGGTAGTGCCGCCGGCGACAGGGCGAGGCCCTCGCTCCCGCTCGCAATCGGTGTTGCGCGCCGGTGGCTGCGTAGCGGCGTGGCGGCGTGGCGCCACGCACAGCCGGACGAAGTCCGGCGACGGGTCCGGGAGACGCCGGGGTGCGGTTCCGGTGCGGATCGGCGGGGGACTCGACGCGCGGCTTCGAAAAGTGTTCGACGGCGTCGGCGCGCTCACTCCTCGGTGGCCTCGTACACCTCGCCGGTCGTCTCGACGAGCCGGCCGATGGGGACGTTGATGCCGAGTCGCTTGCGGGCGAAGACGGCCACCGGGAACAGCGAGATCCCGACGGCGACGGTCGCCTGGTGCAGCCCGAAAAGGGCCGCCGTGCGGATGCGGTCGAACATGGGTCTTCGAGCGACTTGAACGGAGGCGTATATAAATATCTTCTGCCCGGGCGCTCGGCACGACCCCGACGCAGTCGTGCGATCTCTCGTCCTTGGTCATCGTTCCTGATGTTTTTGCCCCGCTCCGCCGATCGCGGCATATCGACGGCGGGGCGGACGCGGCTCGTTTGCATAAGTTATGCGAATCAACCGTGGCTCGTGCGCCTCGCGTTGGGGGCTCGCAGAGCCCTCTGTCTCCCTCGCCGAGTCCTGCGGCGCCCGGCGGAACCTCCGGCTTCTCTCGGCGCACTGCCGCCGGTCGACCCGGACCGAACGCGATTTAACCGGTCCGTCGCTTATCACGCCGCGTGCAGAACGTCACGGACAGAACGCGGAACCCGTTCGGGATGCGCCCGGACTGCAAGTCGTTCGTCCCCGGTTACGGCGACGCCAACGCCGACTTCCACGTGATCGGCGATCGTCCCGGGGTCCACGGCGGCGCCGACGCCGGCGTCCCGTTCACCGGCGACCCGTGGTCGGCCGCGTTCCTCTCCGCGCTGGTCGAGGGGGGCCTGATCGCGGGGTTCGACGACGCGGTACCGGCTGCCGATTCGATGGTCGAGAACCCGACGGTCGACGACGAGGCCGCGGACCCGATCCGTACCGACCGGACGTTCTTCTCGTATCTCCACATGTGCGTCGCCGACGGCGTCCCGGACGAGGCGTCGTACGACGACATGGAGCGGTTCTTCGACGCGGAGCTCCGGGCGATCGCCGCCCACGTCCTCCTCCCGGTCGGCGCCCGCGCGACCGACCACGTCCTCCGACAGTACACCTCGCGGGCGCACAAGACTGCGATCGACATGGACGCGCTCCACGCCGAGGAGCTGCTCGGGTCCGGGTGGCTCGTCCTCCCGATCAAAGAGCCCGCCGAGTGGACCGCTGGCGACGGCGACCGGCTCGCGGCGGCGCTGCGCGAGCTCCGATCGACGGACTTCCGCCGCGAAAGCGACCTCGGACGGTTCATCGCCGGCGGCGACCCGTACCTCGTCAGGTGATGCGTCGCGGGCGCGGACGGTCACCGTCCGCCGCGACGGTTCGGTCCGTTCTCCGCGGCGGTTCGGTTCACTCGCCTCCCGTTCCGATCCCACGGCCGGATGCTTGTGCGGTTCCGGCGCGTCTGCGCGATCCCGATCGGATCGTTCGAGCGGAATCCGTCGGATTACTGTCCGAACGTCACTCGCACGCGGGAGCCGGGTGTCATATTTGTCGCTACTCCCCGAATTTTATATCGGTCCCCGTTATCCGTCAGTAGGCGCCCGACCGATCGGGCGTCGGCCGTAGGACTGGTACTCCATACGGCGGCTTGGTCAGCACCGGCCCTCACGGGCCGTTTTTCGCGCCGCTCGGTCCCCGTCTACTCCCCTGCCAGCAGCGCGTCGAGGTACTGCCCGACGTGGTCGTCCATACGTCGCTTGAACCCCGCCCGGCGCGCGAGCCGATCGAGCTCTCGGGAGACGTACGTCCCGTACTGGACCGCCTTCTTGTCGGCCGTCCGGACCGACTCGGACACGCGCCCGGCCGCCGCCCGGCGGAGCGCGACCTTGCGCTCGCCGTCGCTCGCGAGCAGTTCGCCCGGCAGCGCGAGCGCGGCCGCGACGATCCGGTCGTCGAGCAGGGGCGCGACCGGCTCGACCCCGGCGGCGCGGAGCGCGAGCACGTCGCGTTCGAGCTGTCCCGGAAGCGTTCGGACGGTCTCGGTCCGCGCGCCTCGCACCGTCTCGGCCGCGACGCGGTCGTCGCCGGCGGGGTCGGCGACCTTGCTGTAGCCGCCGAACAGCTCGTCGGCGCCCTGTCCCACCGCGAGCCGGTCGATTCCGTCGGCCGCGGCCGCCTCCGCCGCGAGGTACAGCGGGACCGCGATCGCGGCGTCCATCGGGTTGCGCCGCCCGGTCGCCGCGGCGACATCGCGGACCGCGCGCACGAGGTCGTCGTGGGTGATCTCGACGACGCGGAGGTTCAGGTCCATCGCCGCGGCGGCCTCGCGGGCGGCCGCGACGTCGTGACAGCCCTCGAAGCCGGCGACGTAACACGGCGCGTCCGGGACCGCGGCGGCGACGACTCCGGAGTCGACGCCGCCGGAGAAGGCGACCGCGAGGTCGCTTCCGTCGCTCTCCGCCTCGGTTTCGATGCCACCCGCGCCGCGATCGTCGCGACCGCCGAGCGCGGCGTCGAGCGCCTCGTCGACCGCGGCCTGTCCGGACGCCGGATCGACCGGCTCCCCGTCCGGAAGCGACCAGACGCGCTCGGTCCCCGCGTCCGACACGAGGGCACCGGCCGGAACCGGTTCCGGGTCGTCGAGGTCCGTCCGGTCGAAGCTCCACGCGCTGGAGGGTGTGGGGTCGCGTGTGGCTGCCGACTCGCCCCCGGACGCCGGCTCCGCGGCGCCCCGCTCGACGAACAGCGGCTGGCGGCCGAGGGCGTCTCGGACGAGGGCCGGCCCCTCCCGGTCCGGTGGGTCGCGGAGGAGGCCGGCGAAGCCGCGCCCGCCGGGGAAGGGGTCGCCGTCGCGGAGGGCGTCTCGGACGCGGTCGGGCGGCGCGCCGCACAGGTCGGCGGACGAAGGGCCTGCCATCGCGGTCAGCGGAGCGCGTCCAGCGCCCGGAGCGCGCGGCGCTTGGCGCCGCCGCCGAACTGGCGGAGTGAGACGCGCCACGGGGTCCGTTTCCCGACGACGCTGGTTCGTCCCTCGGCGATCCCCTCCAGGATCGCCTCGGCCGAGCGCTCGTCGGCGCCGACCTCGGTCACGGCTTGCCCCACCATCTCCGAGATGTGGGCGTCGCTGCCGGCGGTCATCGGGAGCCGATTGCGGATCGCGAATGTCTCGGCCTGTCGGTTCGAGCGTCCGGTGAACAGCCGGGAGTTGTACACTTCGAGGGCGTCGGCGCTCGCCAGCTGCTCGTCGCTGATGTGGGCGGCGACGCCGTGACGGGACTTCTGGAAGGGGTGGGGAACGACCGCGATCCCGCCCTGGTCGCGGATGCGATCGAGCGTCTCGTCGAAGGGGAGCCCGCTCTCGACGCGCTCGCGGATGCCGAACGCGAGGACGTGGCCGGCCGCGCTCGTTACCTCCATGCCGACGATGCCGACGAGCCCGTAGTCGGGGGCCTTCTCGGCCGCCTCGATGCTGGCGTCGATCTCGTCGTGGTCCGTGACGGCGAGCGCGTCCAGCCCGACCCCCGCCGCCTGCTCCAAGAGGAGGTCGACCGGGTCGCGCCCGTCGTAGGACAGCGCGGAGTGCGCGTGCAGCTCGACCGATAGCACGCGCTGGGGTTCGAGCGTCGTCTTAAAAAGCGCCCCGGTCCGCGGCGGTTCGCGTCGGGCTCTGCGTTCGGTACTGCTGCTGGCGACGTGATACTTAAAGGAACACGTACGGTGGCGCGTGCCTCCGAGCGTCCACCGGGCGCGAGGAGCACGCGCGAGGGACGCCGCGAGCGACGTGGGCGACCGAAGGGAGCCCCAAGCGAGCGGCGAGGTTGGGGAGGAGTGAGGCTGCGGTTGCTGTGCGGGGCGGGACCCAAAGGGGCAGCCGCGAGGGCGAAGCACGACGAGTAAGTACCGCAAGGAGCGAGCAACGCGAGCGACTGAGGAACGCAACGGGTCGCGCGAGCCGTCGCGGCTGGGGCTGTGGAGGTGTTCACCGCCGAGTCGTCGATCGCGTAGTACGGAGCGGCTGGGACTGTGGAGGTGTTCCCCATGTCGCCGCCGGCAACGACTTCGGAAAAAACGAATTCGCGCGAACTGATCAGAACGCGCTCTCGCCGACCGTCTCGCGGTACGTTCCGGTACCGCGGTGGCCCGCCACGTCCCACGTGTCGATCGCGACCAGCACGCGGGTGTTCACGGCGTCGGTCGGGGCGTCCTCGATCCGGAGCGTCGAGTCGCCGATGCGGGCGACGGCTTCGCCGCCCTCCGCGCCGGTGACCATCACCTCGATCACGTCGCCGGGGTCGTAGTCGGGAGCCGAGCCCCGGAACGACAGTCCAGCGAAGAACTTCTCGAAGCGGCTCATGCGCGCGACACCTCCTCAGAGGTGCGGTCGGGAATGTACTCCCGCCCGAACCCGGTGATCGCGGCGAGCAGGAAGACGATCACGAGGAACCAGCCGTGGAACACGTACGGCACGACCTCTATCGGATTGACCACCATCTCGGGGCCGTACTCGGCGCCGAGCCCCTCGGGACCGACCATCACCTGATAGCCGACGAGGACGCCCCCGGCCCACGGGAAGATGTACCCGAGCGCCGACGTGTTGGCGTCCAAGATGTTCGCGCGCCGGTAGCCGTTGATGTTGAACTTCTCACCGATCCGCGCGATGTACGGGGCGATCGCGATCTCGGCGGCGGTGTTGATCGTGATCATTCCGTTGATCGTCGCCGTGCCGAGCACCATCGTCAGCTCGGCCCGGCGGACGTTGGTCGCGACGGAGTTCAACAGGAACTCCTGAATCGCCGCGAAGCCGCCGCCCCGGATCATGATCTGCGCCATCGACACGATCAGAAGCGTGAGGACGATGAGCGGGAAGAAGCCGATCGCGCCGGCGTAGAGGCTGCCGCCGACGCCCGCGGTTTCACCGACCTGCACGAACGGGAGCGCGGTGAACGTCCCGCCCTCGGTCACGGTGAACGCGAGGATGTCGCTCACCGACGAGAGCCCGAACAGGAGGTTGAACGCGACAGCGACGACGATGCCCCACGAGATCGCCTCGACGATGTGTCGGCCCGCCACCGCGGTCGCGATCACGACGCCCATCGAGAGCAGGTGGAGTAGCCCCGGCGCGGTCGCCGTGTCTCGGAGCGCGGCTGCGCCCTCGAGGCTCACGCCGGACATGATCGATCCCATGATCAGGTACGCGACGAACGCCGGAATCGCCGCCGCGATCGCGTACTTGAACCGCGAGGCGACGACGCCGCCGATGTCGGCGTCCTGCGTTACTGCGCTCACGATCGTCGTGTCGCTCACGGGCGCGAGGTTGTCGCCGAATACGGCGCCCGACAGTATCGCGGCGAACAGCAGCACCGGGTTCGCGCCGATCAGCACGCCGGCCGGGAAAAAGAGCGTCACGAACGCGACGGTGGCGCCGTACCCCGTCCCGATCCCGGTCGCGAGCAGGCCGCAGAGGACGAACGCGGCCGCGGGGAAGGTGGCCGCGCCGACGTTCAACGCGTCGGCCGCGAAGATGAGCCCCTCGACGAACCCGCCGACCTGCAGGGTCTCGGCGAACATGCCGGCCCACAGCCACGCGACGATCGCGGTCGCGGCGACGCGCTGGGTCATCCCCTCGAAGATGGTGTCGGCGTACGTCTTCCAGTCGCCGCGCACGAAGAACATCCCGAGGATCGTCCCGAGCAGCGCCCCGATCACGAGCCCGTTCGTGTCACCGATGCCGAGGACGCCGCTCTGGAAGATGGCCCAGACGATGAAGAAGGCGAGCGGGATCGTGCTCGCCCACTTCCCGCCGTAGAAGCTGATCCGGGGCTCGGAGTCGGTCTCCGCCCCGGCGCTGAGTCCTCCGTCGGTCACGAGTTCGTCGTCGGCCTCAAACTCGCCCCCCGCCGCGAGTCCGGCGTTGGACGCGTCGGAGTCGCCCCCGCCGGGCGGGGCGCCGTCGGGTGGTTCGTCGCCGGTCCGATCGATCGGGTTGCCGTCGGATTCGTCGGTCATGTGTCTTTCCCACGCATCCGGTGATCGACGACCTACGTAAACCCTCGTGTCCTGCTTCCGTCGGCGCTTCGCCTCCCTCCGTCGCTCGCGTCACCGATTGCCGCTCCCGCGGTCGCCCGAGCAGCCCACAAGAACACGCTTAAGAACCCCGGCGACGACCCCACAGACGGGAACAGCACAGCTGCAGATCCGACGCGCCGGGGTCTTTTCGCCCTCGGCTTGGGAATGTAGCAGTGCGCCGACGCCTCCGGCGTCGCGGTCGGACGATCCGCTTGCGCGGGTTGTCCGGTCGGACGGCTCGATCCGCGAGCGTCCGTCAGCCGCGTCGCGCGGAGTCGCGGTCACGTTGCGGTTGTGCCGTTCCAACCAGATACACAATGGCACGAATGCACACGCGCCGTCGCGGTTCGTCCGGTTCGGACAAGCCGGCGACGGACGAGAACCCGGAGTGGAGCGACGTCGACGCCGAGGACATCGAGTCCCGCGTCGTCGAACTGGCGGAGCAGGGCCACGACCCCAGCATCATCGGACTCAAGCTCCGTGACGAGGGCGTCAAGGGCGTTCCGGTGCCCGACGTGAAGCTGGCCACCGGCAAGAAGATCACCGAGATCCTCGAGGAGCACGACGCCGACTCGGAGATTCCCGAGGACCTCCGCAACCTGATGAGTCAGGCCGTCCGCCTGCGCGAGCACATGGCGGAGAACGGGCAGGACCACCAGAACAAACGCGCGCTCCAGAACACGGAGTCGAAGATCCGCCGCCTCGCGGACTACTACCGCGGCGACGAGATCGACGAGGAGTTCACGTACACCTACGAGAACGCCGCCGAACTCCTCGGCGACGAGTAACGACACCGACGACCAACCAACGCGACACCGAGTCGCGACGAACTGACGCGACGCACCGACTCACGACGCACCGACTCACGACCGCACCACGCGACTGGACCACACGACCGAAGCAATGACCGAAGCGACGTCCCCCACGCCCGCCCCCGACGCGCTCGTCGACGTCCTCGCGGACGCGCCGTTCGTTCGGCTCGTCGCGACCGACGACGGCGACGCGATAGCGGCGGCCGCGCTCGTCGCGCAGGCGCTGCGGGCGGTCGACACGCCGTTCCAGGTCCGCGTGTCCCGTGACCCGGTCCCCGACGCCGGCGACGACGCCGTCGCGGTGACCGTCGGCGCGGACCGCGGCCCGCACGCGATCCCCGGAACGGGGCGCCCGGCGAGCACGGACGCGTTCGCGACAGCGCGCGCGCTCGGCGACGACCCCGACCCGGTCGTCGCCCTCGCGGGCGTCGTCGCGGCCGGCTCCGTGCCCGGCACGGACGGCTCCGGCGACGCGCTGGAGGCGGCCGAACGCGCGGACCGGGTCCGCAGACGCCCGGGTGTCGCGCTCCCGACCGCCGATCTGGCGCACAGACTCGCGGCCTCGACGCTCGTCCGGACGCCGTACTCCGGCGACACCGAGGCGGCTCGCGCCGCGCTCGCGAAGCTCGGGCTTCCGGCCGACCTCGACGACGACGCGCACCGGCGACTCGCGTCGCTGGTCGCCGTCGACGTCGCGGACGCGGAGGGCGCGAGCACGCGGGCCGCCTCGGCGGTCGAGCGTGCGCTCCGCCCGTACGCGACGGTCGGAGACGCGGCGCCGTTCGAGACGGTCGGCGGCTACGCCGACGCCCTCGACGCGCTCGCCCGCGGAGCCCCCGGCACGGGGATCGCGCTGGCGCTCGACGCCGACCCGAGCGACGGGCTCCGGACCGCCGCGCTCGACGCGTGGCGGACCCACGGGCTCGCCGCGCACCGCGCGCTCGACACCGCGACGACCGGCCGGTACGACGGCTGTGTCGTCGTGCGCGTCGACCTCGCGGGGGACGGCACCGACGGTGGAGACGACTCAGCGGACGGTGACGACGCGGCCGCCGTCCTCCCGACGGTCGCCCGGCTCGTCCGGGACTTCCGGTCGCCGGAACCGGTCGCGGTCGCGGTCGACGAGGCCGCGGGCCGACTGGCGGCGGCGGGCACCGGCGGTGGCCGCGCAGCTGACGACGCGGGCACCGGCGGTGGCCGCGCAGTTGACGACGCGGGCACCGGCGGTGGCCGCGCAGTTGACGACGCGGCCACCGAGCCGATCGGGCTCGGCGACGCCTGCCGGTCGGCGGCGGGCGAAGTCGGCGGCGACGGCTGGGGGACCGCCGACCGCGGCGGGATCGCGGTCGGCGCCGCCGCCGAGGCGGACGGGGTCGACGAGAGCGAAGCGACCGACGGCGACATCACGGGCGCGCTCGCCGCGCTCAGGGAGGCGCTATGAGCGGGGACTCCGTTCGGAACGGGGCGCCCGCTCGGAGCGAGGCGTCGACCCGGACGGCGACCGTCCGGACGACCCACGCCGACGCCGCCCTCGTCGCCGCCGCGCTCGCCCCGGACGAGACCGACTCGATGACCACCCGCGTCGACGGCGACGCGATCGAGTGCGTCGTCGAGCGTCCCACCGCCGGCGGACTGCGGTCGACCGTGGACGACCACGTCGTGAATCTACGCATCGCGGACCGACTCGTCGAGCGCGCGAGGGACCACCTCGCGGCCGACGACGGAGGGCGCCGCTCCGACACCAACGGCGACACCACCAACACATGAGCGAACGATCCGTATCCAAGAGCAGAGAACAGAAGCGCTGGTACTCCGTGCTGGCGCCCGAACAGTTCGACCGGCAGGAGCTCGGCGAGACCCTCGCCGAGGAGCCCGACCAGGTCGTCGGCCGCACGATCACGACGACGCTGGGCGAGCTGACCGGCGACTCCGGCGCGAACAACACGAAGCTCACGTTCAAGATCACCGACGTGGGCAGCGACACGGCCTACACCGAGTTCATCACGTACGAGCTCACGCGGGACTACCTGCGCTCGCTCGTCCGCCGCGGCGCCTCGAAGGTCGAGGCGTCGATCACGGTGTTGACGACGGACGACTACCGCATCCGCGTCCAGCCCGTCGCGCTGACGACGAAGAAGGCCGATCGCTCGCAGGAGAAGGCGATCCGCCGCGTCATGATCGACAAGGTCCACGCGGCCGCCGAGGACCGCACCTTCGAGTCGTTCGTCGACGCCATCGTCGAGGGGAACCTCTCGTCGGCCATCTACGGCGACGCCAAGGAGATCTACCCCCTCCGCCGCGTCGAGGTCCAGAAGCTGACCCTCGAAGCGCGCCCGTCCGAGGTCGCCGCCGAGGAGGAGACCGCCGTCGACGTCGACGCCGACGAAGTCGCGGTCGACGCCGACGAGTAACGACTCGCCGAGCGGACCCGCAGTTTTCCCGTTTATCAGTCGCGTAGCGGCGGCGCTGGCGCAGGATAGAGGAAGTGAGGTCGGATGTCGTGGCGCGCGCCTCCTCGTGGCCGCCCCCGGCGGCCGCGAGGAGCGCGTGCGAGGGAGTCGGGGGTCCGGAGCGACGCGGAGGGCGACCGACGAGGCTGGGGAGGCGTGAGGCTGCGGTCTCGTGAGCGACCGAAGGGAGCGAGCGAGCAGGACCGTCTTCCGACGGTTGCGGTGCGGTCGGGTGGACTCAAAGGGGCAGCCGCGCTCGGCGAACCCCAGCGACGTAAGCACCGCAGCGAGCAACGCGAGCGAGGAGCGCGGCGAGCTGTGGGAGCCGAGCGCGGCTGGGGCTTTGCGGTGTTCACCGCCGATCGACAGTCACCCACTTATAAGCGAGCGGCTGGGGCTTTGGAGGCCTTCACCGCAGATCCGCTGTCGAACACTCATAAACGGACTCACTCCACGTCTCGCGTCAACTGCTTGCGATACGGCTCGAACCCGTGATTCTCGTAGAACCCCATCGCTCGCTCGTTGTCGACGCCGACATCGAGACGGAGTTCGCCGCAGTCCCGCTCACGGGCATCGGCCACGGCCCGCTCGATCACCGATTCGCGAGCCCAGTCCTCCGATACGCCTCCGTCACGTAGATGTCGCCGACCACGAGCCGGTCGGGTCGGTCGAACACCTCCGGGCACTCGTCGACGCTCGTCGAGACGAACGCGACGAGGTCGCGGTCCGGGTCCGGAACGCCGACGGGCGCGGGGTCCTCGGGGTCGAGGCTCTCGGCGTCGACACCTCCGGCGCTGACCCCGGCGTCGACGTCGCCCGCTCTGACCCCGTCGTCGACCGCGACGACCCACGTCCGATAGTCGTCGGTCTCCCGGAGCAGGTCGAGCCGGAACTCGGTCTCCGCGCCGATCAGCTCCTCGTCGGGTCGGTCCGCGAGCGCGTGCGCCGCGCCGCTCGCCGCGAGGTCGCGGTGATAGGGGAGCCACAGTGCCGCCGCGTAGCGCTCGGCGGCGGCCTCGGTGCCGGCAGGCGTCGGATCTCCACACGGCGGCCACCGGAGCCGGCGGCATACGATTTCGGGTCGAGTGTCGTCCGTCCACATCCCCGGATATCCGGGAGACGAAAGCTTGAAACGCCGCTCGCTCGACCTCACGAACATGGAACTGCGGGTCATCGAGAAGACCGACACGGAACTCCGCATCGAGATCGCCGGCGAGGACCACACGTTCATGAACGTGCTGAAGGGCGTCCTGCTGGAGACCGACGACGTCGCGGCCGCGACCTACGACATGAACCCCGAACAGTCCGGCGGGCAGACGGAGCCGGTGCTGACGGTGAAATCGGAGGTCGGCGACCCGCTCGACGTGCTCGCCGACGCCGCCGGCTCGATCACCGACCGCACGGGTGCGCTGCGCGACGCCGTGAAGGCGGCCTGATCGGCCGCGGACCCTCTCTTCGTTCCCGGTTCTCTCTTCGTCTCGGTTCTCTCTTCGTTCCCCGTCCTCTTTTCTCTCCGCTTCTTCCCGGTTCTCTCTCCCTTCGCCGACACCCGTCTCTGTCTTCCCCATCGAGCGCGCGAACGAGGGTCATACCTAAGTACCGACTCCCGAAACGTGAAAGTATGCCGCCGAGCGTACTCATGTTGGGATGGGGGTACCCGCCGAACATCACCGGCGGACTCGACGTCCACGTCGGCGAACTGTTCTCGGGGCTCCGCGACGACTTCGGGGTGGACGCCACCCTCGTGTTGCCCGCGGAGTTCGCCCCGGACGACGAGCCGGGGATCGAGCCCGTCGAGACCGGGGAGGGGGACGTCGCGGCGCGCGTCGACCGGCTCAGCGACCGGTTCGCGGAGCTCGCCCCCGACCACGACGTGATCCACACCCACGACTGGTTCGGCTACGGCCCCGGCCGGCAGGCCGCCCGCGCGTCGGGCGCGACGTGGGTCTCGTCGTTCCACTCGCTCGCGAGCGACCGCAACATCGACCCCCCCAAACGCGAGGTCGAGGCCGAGCGCCGCCTCGCGAACGCCGCGGACACCAACATCGCGGTCAGCGAGATCGTCCGCGAGGACATCCGCGAGCTGTACGACGCCGACTCGCGGGTCGTGTACAACGGCTTCTCGACGCCGAAATTCTCCGGGAAAGATGTCCGCGAGGACTTCGGGATCGACGGCGAGATGCTCTTTTTCGTCGGCCGCCACACCGACCAGAAGGGGATCTCGCACCTGCTGTACGCGGTGCGGAAGCTCCACCGCCCCGACGTGACCCTCGTCGTCGGCGGATCGGGCCACCAGACCGACCAGCTGAAGCGGTTCGCCGAGCTGCTCGGGATCGAGGACCGCGTCGAGTTCGTCGGCTACGTCCCGGAAGCGGAGCTGGGCGACTACTACGCCGCCGCCGACGCGTTCGTCTCGCCCTCGTACGCGGAGCCGTTCGGGATCACGATCACCGAGGCGCTGGAGTCCGGGACGCAGGTCGTCGCCACCCGGTCGGGCGTCGCGGAGGTGCTCCCCGACGGCTGCCTCGTCGAGGTCGAGGTCGATTCCGAGTCGATCGTCGACGGGATCGCGACCGCCCTCGACCGCGAGGAGCCTCCGGAGTACGAGCGCCGCGAGTGGTCCGACGTCACCGAGGACACGCTGGCGGTGTACGAAGACGTGGCGTAGGAATCCCGAGAGCCGCTCGGTTTCTCGCGTTCGACCGCGACTACTCGTCGCCGCGGTACACGTCGAACTCGGTGGCCGTCTCCGGGTGGGTGACCCGGAACCCGTCCGCGGTCTCGATCACGCCCCGGGTGCTCCCCGACCCGCCGCCGTACGGGCTCTCCTCGCCGTCGATTCCGCTGCCGCCCTGATACGGCGAGGTGTACGACGACTCCGAGACGGGCTCGTCGAAGCCGGCCGGCGGGAGGTAGATCCGCTCGCCGCTCGCGGAGCGAACGACGACGGCGACGTCGCGGGTCCCGGTCACGTCGATGACGGTCCGCTCCCCCGTGACGCGCGCGTCGATGTCGATGTCGTCCATGCCCCACGTTGCGGACGGGGGCGGTTTAGCCCTACCGGCGGTCGAGAGGAGCGGCGTCGCGGAGGGAGTCGGGAGGAGCGACGTCGCGGAGGGAGTCGGGAGGAGCGGCGTCGCGGAGGCGAGATCCGAGAGGGGTGGTGAACCCTTTTGTGCGGTCGCGTCGAAGCCCGACCCGATGGACGTCAACAGCCATGCCGAGGAGCTCGCCTCCGACCTCGGCGTCGACAAAGAGGAGGTCAAAGAGGACCTGCAGAACCTGCTGGAGTACAGCGTCCCGATCGACGAAGCCAAACAGAGCGTCCGCCGGAAGCACGGGGGCGGCGGCGGGGGCTCGACGCCGACGCCCGATTCAGTCGACGTGGGCGAGATCACCACCGACCACGACGGCGTGACGGTCACCGTCCGCGTGCTCACGCAGGGGACGCGGACGATCCGGTACCAGGGCGACGACCTCACGATCCGCGAGGGGGAGATCGCCGACGAGACCGGCGTCATCTCCTACACCGCGTGGCAGGACTTCGGGTTCGAGCCGGGCGACTCGTTGACGATCGGCAACGCCGGCGTCCGCGAGTGGGAGGGCGAGCCGGAGCTCAACCTCAACGACTCCACTACCGTCGCCATCGCCGACGAGGAGGTCGAGGTCGATCGGGAGGTCGGCGGCGACCGCAGCCTCGTCGACATCGACGCGGGCGACCGCGGCCGCAACGTCGAGGTCTGCGTGCTGGAGGTCGACGAGAAGACGATCTCCGGCCGGGACGGCGAGACGGAGATCCTGGAGGGCGTCGTCGGCGACGCCACCGCGAAGCTCCCCTTCACCGACTGGCAGCCCCGCTCCGAGCTGAAACCGGGCGCCGACCTCCGGATCGAAGACGTGTACGTCCGGGAGTTCCGCGGCGTGCCGTCGATTAACCTCACCGAGTTCTCGACGGTGACGCCGCTTCCGGACCCCGTCGAGGTCGCCGAGGACGCGCCCCGGCTGTCGATCGCCGAGGCGGTCGCCTCCGGCGGGATGTTCGACGTGGAGGTCGTCGGCAACGTCCTCGAGATCCGGGACGGCTCCGGGCTCATCGAGCGCTGTCCGGAGTGCGGCCGCGTCGTCCAGAACGGCCAGTGCCGGAGCCACGGCGACGTGGACGGCGAGGACGACCTCCGCGTGAAGGCGATCGTCGACGACGGCACCGACACCGTCACCGTCGTCCTCGACGACGAACTGACCGCCGAGGTGTACGGGGGCGACCTCGACGACGCCCTCGACGCCGCGAAGGACGCCATGGACAAGGAGGTCGTCGCCGACGACATCGCCGACTCCCTCGTCGGACGCGCCTACCGCGTCCGCGGAAACCTCTCGGTCGACGACTACGGCGCCAACCTCGACGCGGTCGAGTTCGAACTCGCCGCGGACGACCCGGCCGAGCACGCCCGCGCCGCGCTCGCGGAGGTGGGCGAATGAGCGACGACGGACCGGGCGCCCGCGAGGTCGCCCACCGAGTGTTCGCCACCGAGTTCGACGACGCCTCCCTCTCGTACTCCGAGAGCGACGAGGAGCGCGCCCCGAACTACGTGGTCACGCCGACCGGCGCGCGCGTGAACCGGCTGTTCGTCGCGGGCGTGCTCACCGAGGTCGAGCGCGTGAACGACGAGACGCGCCGCGGGCGGGTCGTCGACCCCTCCGGCGCGTTCGTCACCTACGCCGGCCAGTACCAGCCCGAGGCGCAGACGTTCCTCGAACGCGCCGAGCCGCCGGCGTTCGTCGCGCTCACGGGCAAGGCGCGCACCTTCCAGCCGGAGGACTCCGACCGGGTGTTCACTTCGGTCCGCCCCGAGAGCCTCAACGCGGTCGACGCCGACACCCGCGACCGGTGGGTCGTCTCCGCCGCGGAAGCCACCTTCGACCGGCTCGCCGTCTTCGCGACGGCCCTCGACTCCGATCTCCGCGGCGAGGAACTCCGCGCTGCCCTCGAATCGGGCGGCGCGCCCGCGTCGCTGGCGGCGGGAATCCCCAAGGCGATCGCCCACTACGACACCTCGACCGCCTACGTCGAGGCGCTCCGCCGGCTCGCAGTCGACGCCTTAGAGCTGATCGCCGGCGACCGCGACGGGGTGCGTGCTCTCGACATCGCGCCAGACGCGGGCGGCGAGGCCGCGATCGGCTCGCTCCCGGAGACGGACGTGACGATCGAGGCGCCGCCGGAGCCGGTCGGCGACGAGGCGACGGCAGAATCGGGGTCCGAATCGGCCGCGCCCGAGTCGGACGAACCCGATTCCGAGTCGGAGTCCATATCGGAACCCGAATCTGCGGTACCAGACGAGGGGACGGCCGAGACGACCGAGGCGGCCGAGACGGCCGAGACGACCGAACCCGAATCGGCTGATGCCGACGCGATCGGTTCTGCGTCTACCGATGCCGCCCCTGTCGAATCCGGACCGTCCGGCTCCGAGTCCGATGAGGAGAGCGGCGGGCTCGGCGACTTCGACGCCGGGGCGGACGACGCCGAAGCTGACGAATCCGGAATCGACGACGCCGACCCCGACTCCGACGAGCCGTCGCCCGACCCCGACTCCGATGAGATGTATCAGCTCGACGAGGAGGAGCGGGAGGAGATCGAGTCGGAGTTCGGCACCGACTTCTCGACCGGGACCGAGGTCGACGAGCCCGGCGAGGCCGACATCGACGTGCCCGACCCCGAGGAGATAGCGGAGCCTTCGGCCGGAGAGGGCGCCTCGGCGTCCGCCGAGGCCGATGCGCCCGCTGACGGGGGCGCCGACGCGACCGCGGCGGAACCGGACGCCGAGGAGGCTGCCGCCACCGGTCCGGAACCGGAGAGCGCCGAGCCGGCGGACGGCGAAGCGAGCGAGCCGGCCGAGGATATCAACCTCGAAGCCGCCGTCATCGATGCCATGGACGCCCTCGACGACGGCGACGGCGCCGGGCGCGAGGCGGTCGTCGAAGCGGTCGTCGACGATCACGGCGTCGCCGCCGACGCGGTCGAGGACGCGATCCAGGACGCGCTGATGGGCGGGAAGTGCTACGAGCCCGGCGACGGCGTGCTCAAGCCAATCTGATGGGCTCCGGCGCGTCGCCCGCCGTCGAGCCGGTGGTGGACGAACCGGCGGCCGTGGCCGACCTCGGGAGTGAGCGCGCGTTGCTGGTCGCCGACGTGCACGCCGGCATCGAGGTCGGGCTCCGCTACGAGCGCGGCGTCGAACTCGACAGCCGCGCCGACGAGCGTCGCGAGCGGCTCTGCGCACTCATCGCCGAGACCGACGCCGACCGGTTGGTGGTTCTCGGCGACCTCGCGCACCGCATCGCGGCGCCGGACGGCGACGAGCGCGAGGAGCTGGAGACGCTGATCCGGGCGGTGACCGACCGCGTCCCGATGACGCTCGTCGAGGGGAACCACGACGGGGGGGTCGCCGAGGCGTTCGTCGACGATCTGGACGTGATCGGGGCCGGCGGCGGCGTGCTCGGAGGTAACGTCGGCGTCCTCCACGGCCACACGTGGCCGAACCCGGAGCTGCTCGACGCCGACGTGATCTGCATGGGCCACGAGCACCCGCAGGTCAGGCTGGAGGACGCGGTCGGCGGCTCGCGGGTCGAGCGCGCGTGGCTGCGCGGGGCGCTCGATCCGGGGGCGTTCGTGGAGGAGGACGGAGGCGAGCGCGATCGCTCCGACCCGCCCGAACTCGTCGTCTTCCCCGCGTTCAACGAGCGTTCCGGCGGGACGTGGGTCAACGTCGACGGCCAGTCGTTCCTCGCGCCGTTCCTCCCCGAGGCGCTGCCGTCCGGCGACGCGTACCTGCTGGACGGGACGCGGCTCGGGGACTACCGACGGGTGTGAACCGACGACAACGGAAAAACTCGCGCGGCTACTCCTCGACCGGCCGGAACCGGAATCCGTCCCACTCCTGGCTCTCGGGCTCGCGGATCCCGGCGCCCGGCTCGCGGAGTTCGCCGGCGTAGACGGGCTCGACGCGGTCGCCGATGTCGACGTCGAACGTCTCCCCGAAGCCGTCCTCGCGCTCCGCGATCTGTCCGAGCGCGCGGACCGCGGGGCCGTCGTACTCGTCGCCCATGTCGAACTCGACGATGGCGAGGGTATTCGGCTCGCGGACGCCCGGCGGCGTCGCCGTCGAGGTCGTCCATGTGAGGACGCGCCCCTCGAACTCCCGAAGGTCGACCGTGCCGACGCGCTCGACGCCGTTCGGACTCACGGTGTGGGGCGGGTACGTGACGGCACCGTCCGCGTACTCGGCGGCCTCGAAGGTCGGCTCGGCGCTGTCTCTCTGATCGTCGCTTCCGGTCGCGCTGTCGGTGTCGGTCGCTTCGTTGTCGCTCATTGGTTGCCCTCCAGAATGGTCGTGGTCACGCAGTTCCCGAACCCGCCGACGTTGCAGGCGAGCCCCGTGTCGGCCTCGACCTGCCGAGGGCCGGCGTTTCCGGTGACCTGCTCGAATATCTCGTACACCTGTGCGACCCCGCTCGCGCCGAGGGGGTGTCCCTTCGACTTGAGCCCGCCGGAGGTGTTGATCGGGAGGTCGCCGTCGCGGTCGGTGACGCCCTCCTCGACCGCCTTCCAGCCCTCGCCCTTCTCGAAGAAGCCGAGGTCCTCGCTCTGGAGGAACTCGAGGATGGTGAACATGTCGTGGAGTTCCGCCATGTCGACGTCGTCCGGACCGATCCCGGCCATCTCGTAGGCGATGTCGGAGGAGTCGGCGACCCCGCCCATCGTCGTCGGGTCCGCGCGCTCGTGGACGACGTGGGTGTCGGTCGCGCCGCCGATCCCGCTGATCACGGCGTACTCGTCTTCGGGGACGTACTCCGCGGCGACCGACTCCGGACAGAACACGAGCGCGGCGGAGCCGTCCGTGATCGGACAGAAGTCGTACAGCCGGAGGGGGTCGGCGACGATCGGTGAGTCGAGCACCGTGTCGAGGTCGACCTCCTTCCGGAACTGCGCGTGGGGGTTGTCCACGCCGTTAGCGTGGTTCTTCACCGCCACCTTCCCGAGGCTCTCGCGCGGCGCGTCGTACTCGTCGAGGTAGAGTCGCGCCGTGAGCCCCGCGAAGGAGGGGAGCGTCACGCCCTGTTTGTACTCGACCGGGTGCGTGAGCGACGCGATCACGTCGGTCGCCTCCGCGGTCGTTCGGTGGGTCATCTTCTCGCCGCCGACCAGCATGGTGAGGTCGCTCGCGCCGGAGGCGACCGATTGCCACGCGGCGTACACGCCCGCGCCCCCCGAGGAGGAGGTCTGGTCGATCCGGGCGGTGTAGGCGGGCTGTGCCGCCAGATCGTGGGCGAGCGCGTTCGGGACGCCCGTCTGTCCCTCGAACTCGCCGCTCGCCATGTTCGAGACGTATAGGTGATCGAGGTCGTCGCCGCCGATCCCGGCGTCGTCGAGCGCGGCGGCGCCCGCCTCGGCCAGCAGCTCGCGCACCCAGGCGTCGCGCTGCCCGAACCGGGTCATCGACGCGCCGATGATCGCTACGCGTTCCATACGCGTGGGTCCACGGCGCCCGCCTAAAGGGTACCTCTCTGCGGTCGCCGGGCGGTCGACCGCCCCCTGTCCCTCCCGCTCACTCCGCGCGGCGCCCGGCGTGACCGGGGTAGTCGCGCTCGAACCGCGAGCCGATCTCGTCGCGGTCGAGCCGGATCACGACCGGGCGGCCGTGCGGGCAGGCGTACGGGTTTTCGCAGGCGTCGAGCCGGTCGAGGAGGTCGACGACCGATCCCTCCGTCAGCGAGGTGTTCCCGGTCACGGAGGGGTAACACGCCAGATCCGCGAGCAGCTCGTCGACAACGTCCGTCACCGGCTCGTCGCCCGCGGTCGCGTCGCCGACGAGCGCGGAGAGCACGTCCCGGACGAGCCCCGGGTCGAGCGCGGCGTCGAACACCGCCGGGACCGACTCGACGACCGCCTCTCGCTCGCCCGCGCGCTCGGCGCGGAATCCGGCCGCCGCGAGGTCCTCGACGAACTCCTCGAACAGCGCCGCCTCCCGCGCGGTGAGTTCGATACGGACGGGCTCGGCGAGGGCCTGCGCGTCGGCGCCGTCGGCGAAAGCGGCCTGCAGGCGCTCGTAGTTCACCCGTTCGTCGGCGGCGTGCTGGTCGATCAACACGAGCCCGTCGGGCGCCTCGGCGACGACGTACGTCTCGTGGAGCTGACCGAGCACCCGCAGCGGCGGGAGCGAGTCGTAGGTGCGCTCCGCGCTCGTCGGCTCGCCGTCGAGGGTCCGCTGCGCGGTCGCGGTCGAGCGCGAGTCGGCCGCCGGCGCTCGCCCCTCCTCCGACCCGCCGGGGGTGGGCTCCGTCGCGGTATCGGCGTCGGTTGAGTCGGAGTCGTCGCCCCCGGAACTGTTGAATCGGTCGAGTCCGCCCGCCCGCCCGGTGTCGTTCTCGGTGTCGGCCTCGGCGCTGGCGACCGCTCCAGCGTCGTCGTCCCCCGTCCCCCCCTCACCATCGTCCGGGTCCGACTGCCAGCTCCGCGGCGAGGGACGATCGGTCGCGGAACCGGCGGGATCGGTGGGGCTAGTGGAATCGACGGGATCGGTGGGGCTGGTGGAACCGGCGGAGCCGCCGGAACCGATCGAGTCGGCGGCGCGGTCGGCCGTCGGTTCGTCCGGATCGGCTGCGGTATCTGTGCCCACGTCGCCGACCGCCCACGCCTCCTCGTCCGTTGGATCGAGTTCGGACGCGTCGGCCGCGGAGCCGGCGGTCGAACCGTCGTCTCCGTTCCGGACGCCGCCCTCTCTGTCGCCGTCGCTCCTGTCGCCGAGAGCCGCGCGCTCGTGGTCGGTTCCGGCGCCGCCGACGGCCTCGGTCTCGGGTGTTTCGGGAGCGACCGCCGTCTCGTCCGGTGCAGACTGCCCCCTGGGAGCCGTCGAGCGGATCAGCCCGTGGTCCAGCAGGGCCTCCTCCACGGCGTCTTCGACGGCCTCGCGCACCGCCGGCTCCTCGTCGAACCGGACCTCCAGCTTGCGCGGGTGGACGTTCACGTCGACGTCGCCGGGCGGGACCTCGACGAAGAGCACCGCGAAGGGGTACCGGTCGGGCGCGAGCTGGCCGCCGTACGCGTCGAGGACGGCCTCGCGGAGGGCGCTCGCGGTGACGAACCGACCGTTGACGTAGGTCGCGAGGTACTCGCGGGTCGACCGGGTCGTCTCCGGGTGCGAGACGAGGCCGGTGACGCCGCGGACGGGAGGGTCGGCGGATTCGGCGGTAGCGTCCGATCCGTCCGCTTCGCCCCCGTCCGGTTCCCACTCCACGTCCACCATCGCCGCCGCGACCTCGCGGCCGTAGACGGCCAAGACGGTTGACCGGAGGTCGCCGTTCCCCTCGGTCGCGAACGTCTCCCGCCCGTCGTGCTCCAGCGAGACGGCCACATCGGGATTGGCGAGCGCGTAGCCGGTGACGACCGTGTTGATCCGGTCGAACTCGGTCGCGATCCGCTTGAGGAACTTCTTGCGGGCGGGGGTGTTGTAGAAGAGGTCCTCGACCGCCACGGTCGTCCCCTCGGGACAGCCCGCGGGGCGCACCTCACCGACTTCGCCGCCTTCGACGGTGATCTCCGCGCCCGCGTCGGCGCCGGGCGGGCGGGATCGGACGGTGAGCCGCGAGACCGCGCCGACGGTGTACAGCGCCTCGCCGCGGAAACCGAGGGTGCCGACGCCGCGGTCGAGGTCCTCGATGTCGCCGATCTTCGAGGTGGCGTGTTCCGCGACGGCCGCCTCCAGTTGGTCGGGGGGGATGCCCACGCCGTCGTCGCGGACGCGGACCCCCTCGGTGCCGCCGGCCTCGACCGACACGGACACGCGCGTCGCGCCCGCGTCGAGGCTGTTCTCGATCAGCTCCTTGACGACGCTGGCCGGGCGCTCGACGACCTCGCCGGCCGCGATGCGCTGGACGGTCTGCTCGTCCAACCGCTCGATGTTCGGCGGCTCCATTGCTACCCTCCGGTCGGGCGAGCGCGCACTTGAACCCGTTGTCGCTGACGGTGACGCGAGAGGGAGGATGTGTCGAGAGATGGCACTAATTATAAGTCGAACTGCGGTGGCGCGTGCCGACGAGCGCCCGCAGGGCGCGAGTCGCACGCGCGAGGGAGTCGCGACCGAAGGGAGCGACGAGGCTGGGGAGGTGTGAGGTTGCGGTGCGGTCGGGGTGGGATTCAAAGGGGCAGTCGCGAGGACGAAGCACGCTGCAGCAAGCACCGCAGGGAGCGAACGAAGTGAGCGACCGAGGAGCGCAGCAAAGCGCGCGAGTCCTCGCGGCTGGGGCTTTGGAGGCCTTCACCGGCGAGTCACCGATCACGTATTGGCGAGCGGCTGGGGCTTTGGAGGAGATAACCGCCGATCCGTCGTTAGCGACCTATAAGTCCGAAAAACCGGAAGAACGAGAAACCGAAGATCGAAGGGAAACCGGGTCGATCCCCGCCTATCCCTCCATTCCGCTGAACGACAGCCCGTCTTCGACGGAGCGCTGGGCCGCGAAGTAGACGATCGCGACGGGGAGCGCGAACAGGTTTGCGAACGCCGCGAACCGCGTCCACGGCGTCGAGAACCGGCCCTCGGTCGCGATGTTGTACAGCTCCACCGAGAGCGGGTAGTTCTCGGGGCGCAGCAGCGTCTGCGCGATGATGAACTCGTTCCAGCCGGCGAGCCAGACGAAGATGAGCACGACGGCGAGCCCCGGCTTCGTCAGCGGGAGGATCACCTCCCGGATCGTGTCGAGGAAGCTCGCGCCGTCGACCATCGCCGCCTCCTCGTAGGAGATGGGGATGTTGTCCATGTACGTCTTCAGCAGCCATGTGTTGAACGGGATCGCCGACGCGGCGTAGAACAGCCCGAGGACGAACAGGTTGTTCGTGAGCCCGTAGGTGCTGAACAGCGAGTACAGCGCCACGAGCGTCGCGATCGACAGCCCGGCGCCGATCTGCGTGAACAGCACGTAACCGTAGAGGATGCGCTTGCGTCCCACGAACCGGCGGCGCGAGAAGGCGTACGCGGCCGGGACGATCATTCCGAACCCGGCGACGAGCGTCACGCTGACGATGTAGAGGCTGTTGAACAGCGCGCCGGGGCCGGTCTCGGTGCCGGCCCACCGGAAGCTGACCGGCAGGAGTCCACCTCCCCCGCCGATGACGAGCTGGGGGTACCCCCAGTCGCCGTCGACGAAGAAGAAGTCGGACTCGAAGATCACCCACCGGTACGCGTCGAGGTTGTACGTCGCCGGGTCCGGGACGATCCCGCTCGTGTTGAACAGCCGGGTCCCTTCCGCGAGCGACGCGGTCGTGATCCAGAACAGCGGGAACAGTAACACGAACACCATCGCGAGCCCGAACAGGGTCATCAGGACGCTCTTCGTCACGTCCCACGGGGTGCGCTTCCCGGTGCGAACGTCGTACACCGCCCGCCGGATCATGACGACGAACCGCCGCGGAGCGGTCGCGAACGCGACCAGCTTTGCACGGACCAGCGCCAGGAGGGAGGCGAGCGCGCTCATTCGTCACCCACCCCCTCGGCGAGGCCGCCGTAACGGACGGCGGCGTACATGAACAGCCCGACGAACGCGATGCCGACGATCAGGATTGCGGCCGACAGGCCGAACTGGTTGAACGTGATCGCCTCGCGGTAGCCGTACACGATGATCAGCTCGTTCTGTCGCGACGGCCCGCCCTGATTGAACACCCACGGGATCAGGAACTGCTGGAAGGAGGTCGCGGCCGTGAGGATGGACGCGAACAGCACCGGCCCCTTGATCGCGGGCAGCGTCACGGTGCGGAACCGCTGGAGCGCCCCCGCGCCGTCGACCATCGCGGCCTCGTGGAGCGATCGGGGCACGTCCTGTAACGCGCTCACGATGATGATCACCATGAACGGGTACGCCAGCCACACCTCGGTGGTGACGTACGCGAAGAACGCCTCCCAGCGCCCGCTGAGGAAGCCGATCGGCACGTCGAAGAGCAGGGCTGGGGGCGCCGACAGCGACGACATGAACTCGTTGTACCGCCCCAAGACCGTGTTGAACACGCCGTAGCGCGCGTCGCTGAACATGCCGCGCCAGACGGTGATCGTGAAGATGCCCGGGAACCCGAGCGGGACGATCACCGCCGCGCGCATGTACCGCTTGCCGGCGACGCGCACGTGGTTCAACAGGAGGGCGATCCCCACCGCCAGGAAGACCTTGAGCACGAGCGAGACGGCGACGAACAGCCACGTCGTCGTCATCGACGTCCAGAACTGCGAGTCGTAGATTAGCTGGACGTAGTTGTCCAGCCCGATCAGCTCGGCGCCGCCCCCGATCACCGACCCGGCGAACGTCGCGTCGGTGAGCGAGATGTAGAAGAGGTAGAAGATCGGGTACAGCATGAAACTGGAGAAGAGGAGCACGCCGGGGGCGACGAGCAGGAGCCCCCAGTCGCGGTTGGAGAAGGGCAGCGCTGCGCGGAGGCGCGACAGCCCGCTGACGTCGGTGCCGATTTGCGAAGAGGCCATGGCTCCGAGTCGGTGCCTACAGCGCCTCCCGGATCTCGGAGGCGGCCTGGTCGAGCGCGGCGTCGCTCTCCTGATCGCCGTTGAAGACGCGCTCCAACGCGTCCTCCACGGGCGTCCAGACGCTGTCCATGTCCGGGTGGCTCGGCATCGGGACGCCGTGTTCCACCTGCTGGGCGAACGCCTGAACCTCGTCCGCGACGTCGCCGCTTTCGACGACCTCGCCGAGGACCGGGATGTACCCCTGCGACTCGGCGTTGCTCCGGATGATCTCCGGGTTCGTGGTGTACCACTCGGCGAGCCCGGTCGCGGCGTCGACCGTCGACTGGTCCGCGTCGGCCAGCATCGCGCTGAAATAGAACAGCTGGACACCGGAGTACGACCGCGGGTTGTTGCCGTCGACGGTCGGCAGCGTCGTGACGCCGAGGTCGTCGACCTCGCTCTGGAGGTTGCCGAGCTCCCACGGGCCGTTGATCGCGAACGGCGCGAGCCCGTCCGCGAACGCGACGATCTGCGACTCGTAGCCCGGATCGGCGGGCATGTACTCGTAGAGGGTTTCGAGCGCGTCCATCCCCCGTTTACAGGCGTCGCTGTCGACGGTGACCTCCAGGTTCTCCTCGTCGAAGAGGTCGCCGCCGTACGCCTGAATGAAGCCGCTCGCCTGATACGGGTCGATACCCGGGAAGGAGAGGCCGTACTGGCCGTTGTCGGGATCGTGGTGCTCCTCCATGATCGAGACCATCTCCGCCAGCGTCTCCGGCGGCTCCTCGACCATGTCCGCGTTGTAGTACAGCGCGGCGGTCTCGGACGCGAACGGCAGCCCGTAGAGCCCGCCGTCGAACTGCGCCGCCTGCTGGGCGGTCTCGGTGTAGTCGTCGAGCGAGACGTCGACGTCGTCGCGCGCGTCGTACAGGAACGGCGGGTCCTCGCGGACCGCGAACCGGCCCACCCAGTCGTGCGCCCAGATCCACGAGTCAGGACCGTCGCCGGCCGGGATCGCCGTTTCGAGCTGTTGGTCGAGCTCGCCGCCGGGCGCCTCCTTGTCGATGGCGTAGCCCGTCTCCTCCTCGAAGTCGGCGATGTACGCGTCGACGTCCTCGTCCTCGGCGTCGGTGAGGTCGGCCCACACCATCGCACTGCCCGCGGCTCCGCCGTCGGAGCCGCCGGACCCGTCGGAGCCGTTCGACCCGTCAGAGCCCCCTGCCCCGTCGGAGCCGCCAGAGTCGTCCGAGCCGTCTCCGCCGGTGCTGACACACCCCGCCAGCGCCGCGATCGCGGTCGATCCGCCCATCGTCTTGAGTACCCGTCGACGTGTCGCGTCCATGGTTGGTAACAATTGATGAATTATATTTTCACACGTTTAGTATTTGGGATGCACACCGCTGTTCGTTATATATTATATGTGAAACTTCGTGAAACAGGTATGAATACATATTTCGTCACAGTTTGGAAAAATGAGGAAGGATTATTAGTCCCGGTGTCCGAGTTGCGTCAACGAATGGCGGACGTCACGCTCGACACGCTCCGGAAGGAGTTCGACAGGGGGACCATCGTCGCCGTCGACGACATCGATCTGGAGATCGAGGACGGTGAGTTCGTGACCGTCGTCGGCCCCTCTGGGTGCGGGAAGACGACCACGCTCCGAATGGTCGCGGGACTGGAAGAGCCCACGTCGGGCGCCGTTCGGTTCGACGGCGAGGACGTCACCGAGGTCCACGCGAAGGAGCGCCCGGTCGCGATGGTGTTCCAGAACTACGCGCTGTACCCCCACAAGACGGTGCTTGGGAACATGGCGTTCGGGCTCAAGATGAGCACCGATATGACCGCGGAAGAGCGACGCGAGCGCGTGACCGAGATGGCCGAGATGATGGGGATCGAAGACTTACTCGACGACAAGCCGGACGAGCTCTCCGGCGGACAGAAACAGCGCGTCGCCCTCGGACGGGCCATCGCCCGCGAGCCCGAGGTGTTCCTGTTCGACGAGCCGCTCTCGAACCTCGACGCCAAGCTCCGCACCGAGATGCGCGCGGAGATCCAGAAGCTCCAGAAGGAGTTCGGCGTCACCGCGATGTACGTCACCCACGATCAGGAGGAGGCGATGACGATGGGCGACCGCCTCGCGATACTGAACGACGGGACGCTCCAGCAGGTCGGGAAGCCGACCGAGGTGTACGAGAACCCGGTCAACGAGTTCGTCGCCGGCTTCATCGGCTCGCCCTCGATGAACTTCATCGACGTTGCGGTCGAGACCGACGGCTCGTCGGCGACGATCCGCGGCGACGACGCCGGACTCGCGTTCGAGCTCAGCGACGAGTACGTCGCCGGTCACGAGCTGGAGAACGCTCCCTACACGCTCGGTATCCGCCCCGAGAACATTCGGATCGTGGAGGACCCGACCGGCGACGAGACGCTCACCTCGACCGTCGAGGTCGTCGAACCGATCGGCTCCGACAACTACGTCCACCTCGCGATCACCGAGGAGTTCCTCGCGCGGTCGCCCCCGGACGTCCTGCCCGAGGCCGGCGACGAGGTCGGGGTGGTGTTCGAGGAGGCGGACATTCACCTGTTCGACGCCGAGACCGGCGAGGACGTGTTCCTGACCGAGGAGGAGATCGCGGCCGCGGTGGCCTGATCGGCCGTCGGGGATTCGGTAATCGCGTTTTTCACACGGCGTACGCGCGGGCGGCCGCGACGAGCGCCTTCCGGTAGTCGCTCTCGGAGGGGTCGGGGCCGAGTTCGAGGAACCGGCGCTTGAACGCGTCGACGTCGACGGCGTCGGTGTCGCTGCCGGCCGCGCGCGCGAGGTCGTAGATGCGGTGGTCCGGGCCGGCGATGTCGTGGCGTTCGACCAAGGCGAGCGCGAACGCGGCGTTGACCGCGGTGATCTCCGGGTCCGCGCCGCCCGTGACCGGCGGGGTGCCGTCCCGGGAAACCGCGGGGCGGTCGGCGACCGCGGCGGCGAGGGTCGATTCGAGGAAGCCGAGGAGCTTGTCCGCGGGCGCGACCGAGAGCGTGATGTCGTCGGCGTAGATGTCCTTCATGTGGTTTGCGATCTGGTAACAGTGAGCGAGCTTGCGGCGCTCCACCTGCTCGCCGGCGAGCCCCAGATACAGGGCCTCCTCCGTCGACTGGACGTGAGACGCGTGGCCCTCCTCGTGGCGGGCCATGTGCGAGAGCTCGTGGACGGCCAGCTCGCGGGCCATCGCGCTGGTGGCGGCGCGCTTCGAGACGTTCAGGACGTGGTGGCCGTCGTAGTGGCCGGCCCACGTCCGCTCGTCGGGGTCTTCGCGCACCTTCACGCGGACCGGTGCGTCGATTGAGCACTCGGTCTCGAACAGGTCGGCGGCGCCGAGAAACGGGTCGGGGGGGACATCCCCCTGCACGCGGAGATCCATGCGTACAGTTCGCACGGGAGCGGCGGGTAAGTCTCTTGCGCCCGTCGAAGGCTTTTGCCGCCGGGCGTCGAACGCCGGGCCATGGACACGCGCGTCTACGCGGCCTACGACGACGGGCTCCGGATCGTCGACCCGGAGACGGGATCGGTCTCGCTCCGGCTGGCGGACCGCGCGGTCGAGTGCCTCTCGGTCGTTTCGGGCGGCGAGGACTCCGCCTCCGGGGACCCTGCCGACGCCCGAGTGCTCGCCGGGACGTTCGACTCGGGGCTGTTCCGCTCGACCGACGGCGGGGAGTCCTTCGAGCGCGTCGCCGCCGAGACGCTCGGTCCCGACGGCTCCGGGCCGGAGGCGGTCACCGCGGTCGCGACGAGTCCCCACGACTCCGCCGTCGTCTGGGTCGGTACGGAGCCCTCGCGGGTGTACCGGTCGACGGACGGCGGGCGCACCGTCGAGCGAATCGGCGGCCTGAACGACGTTCCTTCGGCGTCCGAGTGGTCGTTCCCGCCCCGGCCCGACACCCACCACGTCCGGTGGATCGAGCCGTGTCCGGCCGACCCGGACCGGTGGTTCGTGGGCGTGGAGGCCGGCGCGCTGGTCGTCACGCCCGACGGGGGCGAGACGTGGACGGACCGGCCCGAGGGCTCTCGGCGCGACAACCACGCGCTCGCGACGCACCCGGACGCGCCGGACCGGGTGTACGCGGCCGCGGGCGACGGATTCGCCGAGAGCGACGACCGGGGCGACTCGTGGCGCGTCGTCGACCGCGGGCTCGATCACGGGTACGTCTGGGGGCTCGCGGTCGACCCCGGCGACCCGGAGACGGCGCTCGTGAGCGCGGCCTCGGGGGCGAGAGCGGCGCACCGCCGCGGCGAGGCGTCCCTCTATCGGCGGTCGGCGTTCGACTCCGGGTTCCGCTTCGAACGGCTCGACGACCGCGGAATCCCCACCGGCGAGGGGACCTACCGGGCGGTCCTCGCGAGCAGACGGACGGACGGGACGATCTGGGCTGTGCACGACGAGGGGCTCTACCGGACCCGCGACGCCGGCGGGTCGTTCGAGCGGGTTCCCGCGGACCTCCCGGCGTCGCCCGCGCGAGCGCTCGCGGTCGATTGAGAAAGCGAGCGAACGTCGACGCGCCCCGACCCGGGCTACTCCCGAACGGCGCCGACGACGAGGTAGACGATCGGGGTGTCGAGGAGAGCGATCGCGAGCTTGAGGATGTACTGGCCGAGTCCGAGCGCGAGGAGGACGCCCGGCTGGAGGGGGTCCCCGCCGCCGAGGAGGAGCGGCGCGGCGTAGAACGCGACGCCGACGAAGATCGCGGTGTCGATGGCCTGACTGCTGGCTGTCGACGCGAGGTTGCGCAGCCACAGCATGCCGCGGCCGGTGCGCTCGCGGATCGCGTGGAAGACGAACACGTCCCAGTTCTGGCTCACGACGTACGCGAGCAGACTCCCGGCGACGACGTTGGCCGCGGGGCCGAGGGCGGTGTCGAACGCGGCGGCGATCTCGGGGTCGACGCCGGGCGCGGCGAGGGTGGACCAGACCAACGCGAGCACGACGAAGTTCGCGGCGAACGCGACGTTGACGACCACCTGCGTGGCGCGGCGACCGTACAGCTCGGCGTAGCAGTCGGACGCGAGGAACGTCAGGGCGTACGCGAGCGCGGCGCCCGGCAGCGTGATCTCGGGACCGACGACCGGGAGCGCGAACGGGAGCGGTAAGGCGATCACCTTCGCGGCGGTGAGCTGTGCGGTGGCCAAGGCGACGACGAACAGCGTGATCAGGCCGACCGCGGCCACCGCGGTGCGGTCCAGCGGGTCGGCCGCGAACGGGCCGTCGCCCCCCGGCCGCGCCGTCGCCTCACTCATCGTCGCCTCCGGCGGGGTCGGCGGGGTCGGCGGCGCTCTCGGCCGACTCGTCGTCGAGCCGATCGTGGCGCGCGTCGATCTCGTCGAGCACGTCGAGCGTCTTGCGGATCGACGCGCGGACGGCGTCGCTGCGGTTCACGAACTTCCCGTCGTCGCCGACGTGCTCGTCGAGGTCGTCGAGCAGCTCGCCCGGGATCTCGACGCTTATCTTGGGCATACCGAGCCGGTCGACGCCGGACCGACAAGAGCGTTCTTATTCGGATATTCCACGAAGAATATCGAATAGCGACGAGCGCGGCCCGATGCCGACCGTCCGTCTCGAACTGCGACGGATTTATAACTATTTATCATGTAGTATTCGATGGTGGTATGTGTGACCACACCAAACCGCGGGCGGGAGAACGGGTACCGCCGCCGGATCGCGGGCGCGGCCCCCGACGCTGACGCGCTCTACCGGTTCCTGGAGTGTCTCGTCGGCGGCGGCGCCGCGGCGGTCCTCTTCCTGCTCTCGCTGCCGGCGTTGGTCGAGCTGACGAGCCCGCTCCGATCGCTGTCGCCGATGGGGCTCGTGTTCGCCTTCCTGTTCGTCTGGCTGGCGCTCTGGGCGGTCATCGGCACCTCTCGCGAACGAATGAACGGGTGAGAGGGCGGGTCGCCGGGGTCCTCGCCCGGCGTTCGCCGCGAGAACGCCGCGACCGCGTCGGCGCGGGGCGGAGCCCCGGCCGCCTCACTGCGGTCGCGGCGTCCCGATCCCGGGCAACGCGTCGTGGTAGCGCTCCCACAACAACACCGCGGGGGGGAGCGCGATCACGGTGAACGCGAAGGAGTACACCACGCTCAGCGCCATCAGGAGACCGAAGTCCCCGAGGACGGGCGTGATGGCGAGCGCGAGCGCGCCCGTCCCGAGCGAGGTGGTGAGCATGCTCCCGAGCAGGGCGCCGCCCGTCCCAGAGAGCGTGATGATCATCGACTCGTGGGCGTCCGCGCCTGCGTTGAACTCGTCGATGAACCGGTGGGTCGCGTGCACCGAGTAGGCGATTCCGAGCCCGATCGAGATGGAGAGGATCGTCGCGGTCAGCGCGTTCAGCGACATCTCGAGGTACCGCATCGTTCCGAGCAGGAACGCGATCGCGATCAGGATCGGAAAGAGGTTCACGATCCCGAGGAGCGGCTTGCCCTCCAAGACGGCGTACGAGACGACGAGGAACAGGCCCGTCAGTCCCATCGCGAGGATCAGCCCCTGGATCGCGGAGTCGAAGATGATGTCCGTCACCGCGTCGAAGACGACGATCTGGCCGGTGGCGGTGGTCTCGTACCGGAACTCCTCGGCGAACTCCCGAGTGTCGGCCGCGGCCTCGGCCTGCGAGGCCCCGGAGTCGATCGAGTAGTCGATCTGCGCGCTCCGCCGATCCGGCGTGAGGTACTGCTCGGCCCTGTCGCCGGACGACGAGGCGAACAGCGCGTCGTACACGCGGCCGAGGTTGCGGTCGGGTATCCCGTCGCCGTCGACGTCGTTGCGGGCGACCAGCTCGGCGAACTCCGGGTTCTCGTCGGCGTGCGACTGCATCACCGTCACGATGCTGGTCGGCCGTGCGGCCCCGCCGTCGCCGACCGCGAGCGACTCGGGCGGGTCGTCGTTCGGGTCCGCGAGGGCCTCAAGCGCGTGGCCCTCCTCGAAGTTCCCCTCGACGTACAACTTCACCGTTTGGTCCTGATTGGTCGAGAAGCGGTCTTCGAGGAGGTTCAGCGTCTCGGTGACGGTGTACTCGCTCGGCGCGAACGGCTCGGGGAGCCCGGTCACGTAGTCCGGCTGCTCCTCGGGCGGGAGGAAGTCCTCGGTCTCGAAGGAGGTGTCGACGCCGCTGCCGTACGCCGCGGCCATCCCGCCCGTCACGAGCAGCACGACTACGAACGCGATCGGCGCGTACCGGCTGATCTGCGCCGGGAACGTCAGGAGCTTCCCGAGCGCCGAGTCCTCGGAGGAGATCGGGGCCGAGTTGAACTCGGGGACCCCGTACCGCTCTCGCAGCCTGTCGACGACCAGCTTCGCCGCCGGCAGGAACAGCCCGAAGATCAGGAAGGTGAACACGATCCCGATCGCCGAGGCGATCCCCATGTTCCGGATCGGCGTGAGGTCGGATATCACGTTCGCGCCGAATCCGAACACGGTGGTCACGGTGACGATGACGAACGCGATCATCAGCTGGTTGTTCGCCTCGCGCATCGCCTCCGTGGCCTCGTACCCCTCGGCGGTCTCCTCGCGGTAGCGGTTGATGATGTGAATCCCGAAGTCGACCCCGACCGCGAGCAACAGGACGGGGACGGAGATCATCTGCTGGTTGAAGGGGATTCCGGAGAACCCGAGGAACCCGAACGTCCAGATGACGGTCATCAGAAGCGACAACAGCCCGAGCGCGAGGTCGATCGGGTCGCGGTAGGCGACGATCAGAAACAACAGCAGCAACAGCACGACGACGGGCATCACGATGGTGAGCGAGTCGCCGATGACGTTGGCTGTCTCGGCGTTCGTGATGCCGGCCCCGAACGCCGTGATCTCCCCCGGATGGTCCGCCGTGATCGTCCGGATCGTCGTCTGGATCTCCTGGAGGTCGCCGTCGGAGAACCCCGCCGGCACGTCGTGTGTGACGACCGTAATCGACGCCGACGCGCTCGCGCTCGTCGGGTTGAAGTCCGTCGACAGCGGCCTCGTGAATCCGGGGTTCTCGGAGAGGTCACGAACGATCTGCCGGACGCGGGTCTCGCTCGTCGACTCCAAGACGCGCCGCTGTTCGGCCGCGGTGGTCGCCGACGGATCGATCGCCTGTGCGACCACCGTGGCCGGTCCGTTCGTCGAGGCCACCCGGAGGTCGTCTCGCGACTCGACCTCCTCTAAGACCCGGAGATTCCTGACGAGCGCCTCCTTGGTGAGGACGTTGCTCCCCGAGTGGATCACCTGCGTGGACTCGTCGCCGGCCACGAACGGGTCCTCGAACTCCTGGTTGACGGCGTCGAGCGCCTCCTGCTCGTCGAGGCCTTCGGTGAACGAATCGGTGGCCTCGGTGTCCGTGCTGACGAGGCCCATTCCGCCGGTGAACACCACGGTCAAGACGAGGAACGCGACGATGACTCGCCGCGGACTGTCGACGATCGCGTCGTTGAGCCGCCTCGTCCCGGCCTCGATCTGCTCACCGAGCGGCATCGGCTACTGCCGCCTCCGGTACGCGACGAGCCCGCCAGTCCCGACGATCAGGAGCACGACGACGATCAGGGGGAGCGGCAGCCCGCCGCCCTCGGCCTCGACGACGTCGATGGGGACCCGGTAGGTGTCGGTCAAGTGGCTGTCGCCGTCCGCGTCGTCGTACCGGAAGTCGAGCGAGATCGGGTACGTGCTGCCCGGCGTCGCGGAGCCCGTCGTGGTCAGTTCGAGGGTCATGGTCGCGGTCTCGCCGGGATCGAGCGACTGGACGTAGCCGCTGTCGGTGTCGCCGGCGTCGAGCGGGTCGTCGGCGAACAGCCGGGCCTCGACGTCGGTGGCCGTCTCGTCGAGGTTGTTCGTCACGGCCACGTCGACGGTCCGGGTCCCTCCCGACTCGATGGTGCGGTTGGCGACCTCGACGCCGAACCGGTCGCGCTCGGGCGCGACCGACGCGTCGAGCGCGAGCGTCTCGTCGACCCGTCGCTCGCCCTCGTCGTTGCGGTACCCGACCGCCAGGTCCACCGACCGCAGGCCGGCCTCGGCCTCGCCGCCGACGGCCATGGGGATCTCGAAGTCGGTCGACTCACCCGACCCGAGCGAGCCCACCGCGGTCGACCGTTCGATCGGGATCAGGGACGGGTCGTCGCCGGCGTACCGGACGACGACGCTCCGGGCCTCGACCGGGCCGTCGTTGGTCACGGTGCCCGAGACCGCGCCGTCCTCGCCGATGCGCAGGTCGGACTCGATGTCGCTCACGGTGAACGCCTGCTCGCCGAGCGGCGTCACGCCGGCCGCGAGCCCTTCGTCGACCCGCTGGACCCCGTCGGTGGTGTCGAACCGGACGGACCCGCTGACGGCGTACTCCCGCACGGGGGCGTCGGGCGCGAACGTCACCTCGTACGGGAGGGTCGTCGTCTCACCGGGGTCCAGCTCGCCGATCCGCGCGGCGTCGGACGTGCTCTCGCCGAAGCGGAGGCCGGCGCTCGACGACTCCAGCGAGACGACCGCGTCGCGTGCGGCGCTCGCGCCGACGTTCTCGATCTCGGCTTCGAGCGTCCCTCCGTCGCCGACCTGCGCGTCGCTCGTCACGTTGACGATCCGGAAGCGGGCGTCGTCGGTGACCTCGAGTTTGACCTCGCGGGTGACGGTCCGCTCCCGGTCGTTGGTGACGCCGCTCGACTGCTTGTGGGTGTACGAGTACTCCAGCTCTACGTCGAGCTCGTAGGTCCCCTCCTCGACCCCCTCGGGCACCGTCACGGCGATCGGCGTCTCGCCGGGCGCGCTCTCGGTGACGGCGCCGATCGCGACCGTTCTGGTCTCCACGTCGAGGGCGTTGTCGTCCGCCTCGGCCGTCACGCGGACGTTTCGCGCGGTGGTGACGATGTCCCGCGTCTGTGCGGTCCCGAGATCCATGTCCCCGCTGTTCGAGACCTGAAGAGTGACCTCGTTCGTCCGGCCCGGCGTGACCCGCGGCGAAGTCGTGGTCACGCTCAGGTCGGGCGACCCGCGGACGAGTCCTCCGGTCTGCGGTCGCGCGGTCGGGTCGGTCGGCGCCGCGCCGTCGAGGGCCGCGGCCGAGCCGTCCGGGGCGGCGGTCCCGCCGGGCGCCGCGCCCGCGACGAACCCGACGGTCCCGCTCGTTACCAGCAGCGCGGCCGCGATCACGGCGAGGACCCGCGTCCGTCTCACGCCGACCCCCTCCCCGAGGGAACGGGTCGCGCGCCGGCGCTCCCGCGCACCGGCGCGATCCGGGTCGGATCGCGCGCCGCGCCGCAGCACCGCCGCTGTCGATCGGACGGTCCGTCGTCGGACGAATCTCGTGGCCAGTCCATGGGGTCCCTGACGCTCACGAATCAATAAACATTTTGTTTCTGTATTCCGAACCGGCGATCGATGGACGCAAACCGCTCGCCGACCACCGTTTGCTCGCCACACTCATGAGCCGCTTCACCGACCGCGATCGGGAGCGTATTCGAACTCGGCTGATCGAGGCCGGCCGGGAGCTGTTCGAGCAGTTCGGGTTCGATCGCACGCGGATCAGAGATGTCACCGAGGCGGTCGGGATCGGCACGAGCACGTTCTACCAGTTCTTCGACTCGAAGGAGGCGCTGTACGTGGAGGTGCTGCTCGCGGAGCGCGCGGAGCTCGACGAGCGCATCGAGGCGGCTGTCGGGGCGGTCGACACGCCCCGGGAGGAGGTGCGCGCGTTCCTGTCGACGCTGTTCGCGGAGGTTCGGACGAACCCCCTCATCTCGACGCTGATCGTCGACGGGGAGCTGCGCGAGCTGCAGGACCGGATCGCCGCCGTGGAGGACGACGGGAAACCGATCGCCCCGCACGCGCACGACTCTGACCTCCCGTACGCAAGCCGGTGGGCCGAGACCGAGTCGTTCCGGTACGACGACCCCCAACTGATCAACGGCCTGTTCGTCGCCCTCGTCTTCACCGCGCGCGCGAGAAATGCCCCGATCGGCGCGGACAGCGACGCCGCCGCCGAGCGCGTCGAGGACGCGCTGATCGAGACGATCGTCGACGGGCTGTTCACGAACTGAGACGGACCGTCTCCGGCCGGAGCGTCCCCGTCAGGGGCTCGACGGATAGGCCGCCGCGCTCCGTCCCGTCCGCAGGCCATCACCTCGCGCTCCGTCCCGTTTGCAGGCCATCGCTCTGCCTGCCAGCACCCCGCGTGTCATCACTCCGCACGCGAACGCCGTAGCGAAGCGGTTAAGGGCGAACCGCGGGAAGTACGGGCAACTCGCTGGTGCGGACACAGCGGGCACTCGCCGCCGGGACCGGCCGTCGGCGTCGCTATCGACGCCGACGCCGAGCCCCGGGACGAGACGACATGTGGCCGCCTCGCGGCTGAATCGCAACCGTCCGCGGACAACATATGGCACGAAGCTTCTACTCGCACATCAAGGAGGCGTGGCGGTCCCCCAAGGAGGGGAAACTGGCAGAGCTGCAGTGGCAGCGCAAACAGGAGTGGCGCGACGAGGGCGCCATCGAGCGCATCGAGCGTCCCACTCGTCTGGACAAGGCCCGCGAGCTGGGCTACAAGGCGAAGCAGGGCGTCATCGTCGCCCGCGTGAGCGTCCGCAAGGGCGGCTCGCGCAAGCAGCGCCACAAGGCCGGCCGCCGCTCGAAGCGCCAGGGTGTCAACCGGCTCTCGCGCCGCAAGTCGATCCAGCGCATCTCGGAGGAGCGGTCCTCCCGCAAGTACCGGAATCTCCGCGTGCTCAACTCCTACTGGGTCGGCGAGGACGGCTCCCAGAAGTGGCACGAAGTGATTCTGGTGGACCCCGCCCACCCCGCGATCGAGAACGACGACGATCTCGGCTGGATCACGTCCGACGACCACCGCGGGCGCGCCTTCCGCGGGCTCACCTCCGCCGGCACCAAGGGCCGCGGCCAGCGCACGCGCGGCAAGGGGACGGAGAAGACCCGCCCGAGCGTCACCGGCAACGACCGCCAGGGCAAGTAAGCCCGACGCGGTCTCGATCGACTTCTCTCGCTTATCAGTCGCGGAGTGACGACGCCGGCGTCGTCGAAGCGATCCTCGGCTGTCGTGATCGACAACCTGCGGTGAACACCTCTAAAGCCCCAGCCGCTCGGCGATACGTGATCGACAATTCCGCGGTGAACACCTCCAAAGCCCCCGCCGCGACGACTCGCGCGGCTCGCTGCGCTCCTCAGTCGCTCGTTCCACTCGCTCCTTGCGGTGCTTGCGTCGCCGTGCTTCGTCCTCGCGGCTGCCCCTTTGAGTCCACCCGTCCGCACCGCAACCGTCGGAAGACGGTCCTGCTCGCTCACTCCGTTCGCTGCGCGGGCTACGACTTCCGTGCTCTCGCTCGCTCCCTTCGGTCGCTCACGAGACCGCAGCCTCACGCCTCCCCAGCCTCGTCGGTCGCCTTAGTACTCAAGATAACTTTTGGATATTCAAGAAGCGATCAATCCAGTCTTGTGCAAAGCTCACGCGGCGCGTTAACGTCTCGAACGTGCCTCGAAT
>NZ_SDJP01000011.1 GCF_004114995.1 Halorubrum amylolyticum | reverse complement strand
CGGGCGGCGCGGGCGGCGCGGGCGGCGCGGGCGGCGCGGGCGGCGCGGGCGGCGGCCCCCTCCTGACCGTCGCCGCCGACCTCCCGCTCTTGGACGGCGCGGCGGTGAACGCGGTCCTCGACGCGGCCGACACCGCCGACGGCGACTCGCTCACCGTCTGCGTGCCGGCGGCCCGCAAGCGCGAACTGGGCGTCAGCGCGGACGCGACGACCGAGGTCGACGGCCGCGAGGTCGTGCCCGCCGGGATCAACGTCGTGGGCGGCGAGGCGGGCGACGGAGACGGAAGCGACGCGGGGGGCGACGACTCCGCGGACGACGACCGCGACGCCGGCGCGGTCCACCTCACCGACGACGCCCGGCTCGCCGTCAACGTCAACTACCCGTCAGACGTGCGGACCGCAGAGCGGTTACTGAAGAACGGCTCCGACCGACACCACACCGACAAATGAACCTCGACAGCGCGCTCGGCCTCGACCGCGAACCGCACGGGAGCAGCGACGACCCCGACCTGCTGGACTTCTCGGCGAACACCAACCCCGAGGTCCCGCCGGGCGTCGAGACGGCCTACCGCGAGGCGTTCGCGGCCGCGCGGTCGTACCCGGCCGAGCCGCCCGCGGCGTTCCGCGAGGCCGCGGCCGAGTACGTCGACTGCGACCCGGAGGCGGTCGTGCCGACGCCGGGCGGCCTCGCCGCCATCCGCGCCGCGGTCGGGCTCGCGGTGGACCCGGGCGACACCGCCCTGCTCCCCGCGCCGAGCTTCGCCGAGTACGCCCGCGAGGTGCGACTTCAGGGCGGCGAGCCCGCCTTCGTCGAGCCCGACGCGGTCCTCGACGCCGACCCGGCCGACCACGCGCTCGCGGTCGTCTGCGCCCCGAACAACCCCACGGGGACCGACTACGAGCACGGGGACCTAGAGCGGTTCGCGGCGCGGTGTCGCGCGGCCGACACCGCACTGCTCGTCGACGAGGCGTTCCGCGGGTTCACCGACCGCCCCTCGCTCGCGGGAGAGGAAGGGGTCGTCGTCGCCCGGTCGCTGACGAAGCTGTTCGGGCTCCCCGGCATCCGGGCGGGGTTCGCGGTCGCGACGGGCGAGTTCGGCGCGGCGCTGGGGCGCGCCCGGCGCCCGTGGAACGTGAGCGTCCCGGCGCTGACGACCGGCGCGCACTGCATGCGACAGGACGCGTTCGTCCGCGAGACCCGCGAGCGCGTCCGCGCGGAGCGGTCGCGGATGGCTGCAGCGCTCGCGGCGCGGTACGACGTGGTCCCCTCGGAGGCACCGTTCCTGCTGCTCGACGTGGGCGGGGAAGAGAGCGGGCGCTCGGTCGAGCGGGTCGTCGCCGACGCCCGCGAGCGCGGCGTCGCGGTCCGGGACGCGACCACCTTCCGCGGGCTCGACTCCCACGTCCGGGTCGCCGTGCGCCGGCCCACCGAGAACGACCGGCTGCTCGCGGCGCTGGGCGTGGGAGACGTTGAGGGGTCCGACGCGGAAGCGAGCGACCCGGAGGGCGACGATGTTTGACGCGACCGTGCGCGAGGGCGTCCTCCGCCTGCGCCGCCCCGAGACGCGCTGGCTCTCGACCGGCTGGGACGGGGGGCGATCGCGGGGCGACGCCGCCTGCAACGTCTCGGTGCCCGAGGGGTTCGACCGGACCGACCTCGGCGCGTACCGCGACGAGCGGCTGGCGCGGGCGGGGATGCAAACCGACGGCGACCCCCCGACCCTCTTCACCGGCGTCGCGATGGAACACGCCCGCGGCGCGCGTCTCGGCCCGGTCGTCGCGTACGCGACCGTCGGGCTGTCGAACCCGGCGACGCTCCCGGTGGGGCCGGCGGGTGCGGCGAACGACGACGACGCGGGCGACCCCGAACGCGACGACGACGCGGGCGACCCCGAACGCGACGACGACGCGGGCGACCCCGAACGCGACGACGACGCGTCGACCGCGGCGCCGGCCGAGGAGCCGCCGCAACGACCCGGCACGGTCAACCTGATCGTCGGCACGACCCGCCGGCTTGCGGACGGCGCGGCGGCGAACCTCGTCGCGGTCGCGGCCGAGGCGAAGGCGGCGACGCTGCTGGCGACGGCGGGCGTCCCGGGGACGACGAGCGACGCGGTGATCGTCGGCGACGACCCGACCGGGGAGCCGGCGGCGTTCTCGGGCAGCGCCACCCCGGTCGGCGCGGCGGCCCGCGTCTGCGTCCGGGACGCGGTCCGCGCGAGCCTGCGGTCGCGGTACCCGGACGGCGACACGCCCGGCTCGGCGGCCGACGCCGAACACGGCGTGGTCGCCGACGACCGGGCGGAGGTCTTCGAGCTATGACACACGACGACACCACAGACAGCGACGGCGACGCGGACGCAGACGCATCGACAGAGAGCGAAAGCCCGGCCGAGAGCGACGAAGACCCCGCCGCCCGAACTCCCGGCGGCGGAGACGCCCCCGAACCGGAGCCGATCGAGCCGGCCGCGCCCGAGGCGTTCGGGCTCGTGCAGGCGTGGTGGGGCGACGGCAAGGGGAAGACCACGGCGGCGATGGGGATGGGCTTCAGGGCCGCGGGGCACGGCTACCGCGTCCACATGCTCCAGTTCATGAAGGGCGGCGCCGACAGCGTCGAGGGCGTCAGGGGCGAGTACAACGCGATCGCAGCCATGCCCGGCTTCTCCTACGAGAACGCCGGCCACTACGGCTGGCACGGGCTCCTCGACGGCTCCGCGGACGACGAGCACGAGGCGAAGGCGAGCGCGGCGTTCTCGCGCGCGGAGGAACTCGTCGCGGGCGCCGCCGACGCGGACCTGACCGCCCCCCTCCCGCTCGACGGCGACCCCGACGACGGCGTCCACATGCTGCTACTCGACGAGGTGCTGTACGCCGCCGACCGCGGGCTCGTCGACCCGGACGAGGTCGTCGCGCTCGCGGAGTCGAAGCCCGACGACCTCGAACTCGTCCTCACCGGGAGCCACGCCGAGCCCGACTACCTCGACGGCGTCGCCGACCTGATCACGAACGTCCGGAAACAAACCCACCCGTTCGACGCGGGCCACCGCGCCCGGCGGGGGACGGAGTACTGAGACCGTGACCGAGACAGGGGACACCGGCGAGACGGCGGACACCGTCCTGATCGCCGGCACCGCGAGCCACGCCGGCAAGAGCACGCTCGCGGCCGGGCTCTGCCGGCTCCTCGCGCGCCGCGGCGTCTCGGTCGCGCCGTTCAAGGCGCAGAACATGAGCAACAACGCCCGCGTCGCGCTCGCGCCCGACGGCGAGTGGGGCGAGATCGGCGTCTCCCAGCACGTGCAGGCGCGGGCCGCCGAAGTCCCGGCGACGACCGACATGAACCCCGTCCTGCTCAAGCCCCGCGGCGACGGCGAGAGCCAGCTGGTGATCGACGGCGAGGCGGTCGGCCACGTCGCGGCCGGCGAGTACTACGAATCGCACTGGGATCGAGCGCGGGACGCCGCGGTCGCGGCCCACCGCCGGCTGGCCGCCGACCACGACGTGATCGTCGCGGAGGGGGCCGGGAGCATCGCCGAGATCAACCTCCACGACCGCGACCTCGCGAACGTCGAGTGCGCCCGCTTCGCCGACGCCGCGATCCTGATCGCGGTCGACATCGAGCGCGGCGGCGCCTTCGCGAGCCTCTACGGGACCCTCGAACTCCTCCCCGACGACGTGCGCGAGCGCGTCGCCGGCGCGGTGATCACGAAGTTCCGCGGCGACCCGGACCTCTTAGAGCCCGGTATCGCGGAGATCGAGGAGCGAACGGGGGTTCCGATCCTCGGCGTCGTCCCGCACGACGACCCCGGGCTCCCGGCGGAGGACAGCCTCTCGCTGCCGGACCCGGGAGACGCCGGCGGCGGGGGCGGCGAGGGCACCGGAGCCGCCCTCGGCGCGGACGACGGCATCCCCGACGAGGAGGCCGTCCGGATCGCGGTCCCCCGGCTCCCCCGAATCTCGAACTTCACCGATCTGGAACCGCTCGCGCGCGAACCGGGCGTCCGGGTGGCGTACGTCCCGATCGACGCGTCCGGTGTTGAGACCGCCGACCCCCTCGCCGACCCCCTCACCGCCGACCCCCTCGCCGACCCCCTCACCGCCGACGCCGACGCGGTCGTGCTCCCCGGGTCGAAGAACACCGTCGACGACCTGCTCGCGCTGCGCGAGGCGGGAGTCGACGAGGCGATCCGGCGCTTCGAGGGACCGATCGTCGGGATCTGCGGCGGCTACCAGATCCTCGGCGAGCGGATCACGGGCGCCGAGATCGAGGGGACCGGCTCGGTGTCGACCGTCGAGGGCGTCGGCGTGCTCCCGGTCGAGACCCGCTTCTCGCCCGACAAGCGCGTCGAGCGCGTGACCCGGACCGTCGAGGGCGTCGGCCCGCTCGCTGGGGCGACGGGGACCGCGACCGGCTACGAGATCCACATGGGCCGGTCGTCGCCGACCGAGGGGACCGCCCGGCCGCTGGGCCCGGAGAGCGCGGCGACCGACCGGGCGCTGGGGACCTATCTCCACGGGCTCTTCGAGAACGGGGCGGTCCGCGACGCCTTCGTGGCGACCGTCTTCGAGGCGGCCGGCAGATCGCGGCCGGTAGTCGGGGAATCGAACCCGGCGCGGTCCGGGTCGCCCTACGACCGCGCCGCCGACCTCGTCGCGGAGCACGTCGACCTCGCGGCCGCGGGGCTCGACGACGCGGGGTGACCGTCCCGGATCGCGGCGATCGAAGGCGGGTCTGACCGCGACGACATCGCGACCGGACCGCCGCCACCTATTTTCGCACCGAGGCCGTCCCGCCGCGTATGGTCTCCCGCGAGAACGCGGTCATCGGAACGTGTATCGCCCTCACGGTCGCCGTCGCCCTCCTCGTCGAGTCGCTGAACGCCGCGTACCCCGAGTGGTTCCCCGTCGCCCTGTTCATCGGCGGCGGGGTCGTCGTGCCGCTGGCGATCAACGAGACCCTCGATCGGCGCGAGGGGGCGGCGGAGTAGCTGACCCGCGCCCCGCGGATCGGTCGGTCGTCGCCGAGTCGGTCCGTCAGCGCCCGGAGCCCGCGTCGCCCGACTCGTCGATCCGGGCCTCGTACTTCGCCAACGACTCGTCGAGCGCGTCGGCCGCGTCGACCTCGGCCGCGTCGGCGAGCGCGAGGAGCGCGAACAGGGCGTCGCCGATCTCGTCGGACGCGATCGCGGCCTCCGCGGGCTCCGCGCCGTAGCCGGTCGAGGTCGTCACTTCCTTCGCGATCTCGCCGACCTCGCTCTCCAGGTCGAGGACGCGGTAGGCGAGGTGGGCGTCCAACTCGTGCTCGTCGACGAACGCGGCGACGCGGTCCTGCTCGTCCATGGGCGTCGCCTCCGCGCCACCGGAAAAGAATCCCCCGATCGAGCGGCGGCGAGGACGGCCGGTCGCGCACCCCCGAAGAATGGTGGCGAGGACGGCCGGTCGCGCAACCCCTAAGACGCGAGCGGCGCGACTGATCGTATGAAACTCGCGATACTCGGCGGCACGGGCGACATCGGGCAGGGACTCGCGCTCCGGCTCGCGGCCGACACCCCCCACGAGGTCACGGTCGGCTCGCGCGACGCGGAGAAGGCCGAGACCAAGGCCGAGGAGTACACCACCGAGCTCGACAGCCGCGGCCTCGACGCCGCGGTGGCGGGCGCCGAGAACGAGGTCGCCGCCGCCGGGGCGAAGGTCGTCGTGCTCGCGGTCCCGCCGTACCACGTCGGCGACACGGTCGAGGGGATCGCCGACGCGCTCGATCCGGGCGACGTGCTCGTCTCCCCCGCGACCGGCATGAAGCGCGACGACGAGGGCTTTCACTACCACAGGCCCGGCGCCGGCTCGGTGACGCGGATCGCCGCGGACGCCGCGCCCGAGGGAGTCGCCGTCGTGGGCGCGTTCCACAACCTCGCGGCCGCCCGCCTCGCGAACCTCGACGCCGACCTCGGGATCGACACCCTCGTGATCGGCGACGACGAGGACGCGAAGGCGACCGTCGCGGACATCGCCGAGGGGATCGAGGGGCTGCGCGCGCTCGACGCCGGCGGCGTCGCCAACGCCCCGGAGATCGAGGCGCTCACGCCGCTTCTGATCAACGTCGCCGAGCACAACGACGGGCTCCACGACCTCGGGATCGAATTTAAGTGATCCGAGACGGGCGGCCGTTCCGTTAGGCCTTTGCGCGACCGGTCCCTCCGGGCGATAGATGGAGTACCTGGAGCGCCGGGTCGCGCTGGTCGAGGACCGGCTGGAGGCCGTCATCGACGAGGTCGAGCCCGACGAGCTGTCCGAGGAGGTCGGCCACGTCGTCCTCGCCGGCGGCAAGCGGGTCCGCCCCGCCGTGACGATCCTCGCCTGCGAGGCGTTCGACGGCGACCCCGACGCGGCCGTCGACTTCGCGGCCGGGATCGAGTTCGTCCACAACGCGTCGCTCGTGATCGACGACATCATCGACCGCTCCGAGGTGCGCCGCGGCACGCCGTCGGCGTGGGCCGAGTACGGCTACGGCCCGGCGATCATCGCCAGCGACGGCCTGCTGGGCGAGGCGTTCGCGCTCTTCTCCGCCGAGCCGCGCGCGATGCGGACCGTCGCCGAGGCGCTCGTCGAGCTCGGGGAGGGCGAGGCCACCGAGCTGGCCGCCCGCCCCACCACCGAGGCCGAGTACATGGAACTGGCCCGCCGGAAGACCGGCGCGCTCTTCCGCGCGGCCGCCGAGCTGGGCGCGGTCGCCGGCGGCGCCGACCCCCACGCGGTCGACTCGTTCGGGGAGTACGCCGAGCGCGTCGGCGTCGCCTTCCAGATGCGCGACGACGTGCTCGACGCGACCGCCGACGCCGGCGACCTCGGAAAGCCGACGGGACAGGACGCGGAGATGGACCGCCCCTCGGTCCTGCAGGTCACGTCGCTGTCGCCCGAGGAGATAAACGAGCGCGCCCGCGCCGAGTCGGAGCGCGCGCTGGCCGCCCTCGACGACGCCGACCCGCCGGAGACGGAGGCGATCGAGTACCTCCGCGACCTCGCGGAGTTCGTCGTCGTGCGGGAGCGGTAGGAGCGACTCCGCTTCGATCAGGCGTCCCCGGTGTCCTGCGGCGGGAACAGCGGAGTCGGGTCCTCGTGGTCGAACTCGATGCGTTCGTCCCCGGAGAGCGCGTGGACGTAGGTCGTCATCGCGTCGCCCGCCCGGACGCGACTGAGCATGCGGTCCGCCTCGGCGACCCGGTAGTACAGCGGGAGGCAGAGCGCGGTCTCGGTCGCCGTCGCCCGGAACACCAGCGTCAGGTAGACGATCCCGTTCTCGTGGGCGCGGAACGCCTCGAACTCGTCGAACCCGTCCGCCTCGACCAGCTCCGCCAGCCGGTCGAACTCCTCGCCCGACAGCAGCACGTCGAGCCCGACCTTCTCGTCCGCGGAGTCGCCGGGCGCGGGGAGCGGCACCACGTCGCCGGGGACCGGCGCGAACGCCGTCCACCCACGATCTCGGTACTCCTCGGCGGTCGCACGGCACTCCTCGATGACCGTGGTCCACGTGTCGTCGTCGTCCGCGAGCGGATGCTCTTCCACGTCCATGCACGGCGTAGGCGGTCGACGGCGGGTAAAGGTTCCCTCCTGTCCGCCGCGGGCCGGGGAGATCGGGGGACGGACCGACCCGAGAGCGGACCGTTTCGAAGGCGGACTGATTCGGAGGCGGGTCGATCCGAAGGCGGACTGATTCGGAGGCGGATCGATCCGAAGGCGGACCGGTCCGGGGGCAGACCGACCCGGAAGCGGACCGATCCGGGGACGGGGACGCCGCGGCGACCGCCGCGAGGCCGAAGGCAAAAGTATATCCATGGACGGTCGGAAACTCGCCACATGCCTCCTCTGCTTTCGCTTTCCGACCTCCGCACCCAGTTCTCGACGGAACGGGGACAGGTGAAGGCGGTCGACGGGATAGACCTCGAGATCCGCGAAGGCGAGACCGTCGGTCTCGTCGGCGAGTCCGGGTCCGGGAAGAGCGTCACGGCGCTGTCGACGATGGGGCTCGTCGACGACCCCGGCGAGATCGTCGGCGGCACCGTCGAGCTGACTGACGCCCGGCTCGCCGACGAGCTCCGCGACCGGTACGACGCCGCGGCGTTCGTCGACGGCGACACGATCGACCTCACCGCCGCGCCGGAAGAGGCGCTCCGGTTCGTCCGCGGCCGAGAGGTGAGCATGATCTTCCAAGACCCGATGACGTCGCTGAACCCCTCGGTGACGGTCGGCGAGCAGGTCGCCGAGAGCCTCAGGCTCCACCAGTACGGCGGGCGCCGCAAGGACTCGTGGCTCAACGCGGTGCGCGAGATCCTTCCGAAGATCAGCCGCGACGTGGACGAGGAGATCCGAGAGGAGACCATCGAGGTGCTCGAAGACGTCGGCATCCCCGAACCCGGGGCGCGGGTCGACGAGTACCCGCACGAGTTCTCCGGCGGGATGCGCCAGCGGGTGCTCATCGCGATCGCGTTGGCCTGTCAGCCGGGGCTGCTCGTGGCCGACGAGCCGACGACCGCGCTCGACGTGACCATCCAAGCGCAGATCCTGGACCTGATCGACGACCTGCAGGCCGACCTGGGGATGTCGGTGCTGATGATCACCCACGACCTCGGCGTCGTGGCCGAGACCTGCGACCGCGTCGCGGTGATGTACGCCGGCGAGATCGTCGAGGAGGGTCCCGTCGAAGAGATCTTCGGGAACCCGTCGCACCCGTACACGTACACCCTCCTGGAGTCGCTCCCGACCGAGGAGAAGGAGCGGCTCACCCCGATCGAGGGGAACGTCCCGGACCTCATCGACATGCCGACCGGCTGTCACTTCGCGCCGCGGTGCCCGTGGGCGACCGAGGAGTGCACGAGCGGCGAGATCCCGTACCTCCAGCACGGCGGTGAGGACGTCGACCACCGCTCGAAGTGCGTCATGGAGTCGTTCGACACGGACGAGTACGGCGACGACGAGGGCGGCGCCGGACGCGACCGGTCGATCGGGGAGCCCCTCGTCGAGATCGACGGGCTCCGGAAGTACTACGACCAGGCCGACGGGGTGCTCGACCGGGTCCTCGGCGCCGACGACCGCAGCGTGAAGGCGGTCGACGGGGTCGACTTCACGATCAACCGCGGCGAGACGCTGGGGCTCGTCGGCGAGTCCGGCTGCGGGAAGTCGACCGCCGGCCGGGCGCTGTTGCACCTCACCGAGCCGACCGACGGCCGGGTGGTGTTCGCCGGGACCGACCTCACCGAGCTCGACGGGTCCGCCCTGCGAGAGACGCGGAAGGACCTCCAGATGATCTTCCAAGACCCGCTCTCCTCGCTCGACCCGCGGCAGACGGTCGGCCAGACGATCCGCGAGCCGCTGTCGATCCACGACCTGCCCGAGAGCGACCCGGACGTGGCGACCGAGGCCGAGGTGACCGTCTCCGGGATCGCCCGCGACCGGGTCGACGTGACGGTCGACGAGGAGATCGACGCCGTCGTCGGCTCCGGGAGCGGCGTGGCGACCGCCCACGTCGATGTGAGAGTCGCGGACGGCGAGGTCGACGTCGACGTGCGCGAGCACCTCGGCGTCGAGGGGACCGTCGAGCGCACCGACGCCGGCGACGTGGAACGGGTCTCGGTGACGGTCTCGCCCGGCGACACCGACCGGCTCCGCCGGCGGCGAGCTCGACATCATCGACGGGCTCGGCGCGCAGTCCTCCCAGCAGGTCGACGGCGCCGACGGAGTCGAGCTGGTCCGCACCGAGGGGATCAACATCGGCTACATGGCGTTCAACATCGCGGAGGTCGAGGAGTTCCAGGACCGCCGCGTCCGTCAGGCCGTCAGCCACGCGATCAACACCGAGGCGATCGTCAACCAGATCTACTCCGGCTTCGCGACGGAGGCCAGCCAGCCGCTGCCGCCGAACGTGCTGGGGCACAACGACGACCTCGATCCGTACGCGTACGACCCGGAGCAGGCCCAGTCCCTGCTTGAGGAGGCCGGCTACGGCGACGGGTTCTCCTTCGAGCTGGCGACGTTCCAGAACCCCCGCGGGTACAACCCCTCGCCGATCCAGACGGCCGAGACGGTCGCCTCCAACCTCGGCGAGGTCGGCATCGAGGTGGAGATCAACCAGCAGTCGTTCTCGCCGTTCCTCGAGTACACGGCGCAGGGTCGTCACGACGCCTGTTTCCTCGGCTGGTACACCGACAACGCGGACCCGGACAACTTCGCGTACGTGCTGCTCCACCCGCAGGTCGAAGAGAGCGAGCTCACCGAGGGCCAGGACTGGGTGAGCTTCGACGCCGAGGGGTACAACACGAGCAACCGCTCGGCGTGGGCGAACCAGGACTACATGGACCTCGTCGAGGAGGCCCAGCAGACGACGACCGAGAGCGACCGCGTCGACCTGTACAACGAGGCGATGCAGATCGCCCACGACGAGGCGCCGTGGGTGTACCTGGACTACGCCGAGGAGCTGCGGGGCGTCGCCGACCGGGTCAGCGGCTTCCAGATCGCCGCGATCAGCGGTCCGTACCTGAACCTGGTCTCGCTGGAGTAGCCGAACAGCTCACTTCACCCGTCGATGTTTCCAAAGCGATTCGTACTCAAGCGGCTGCTGTTGCTCGTTCCGGTGTTGATCGGAGTGGCGACGCTGGTCTTCTCGATCCTCCACCTCTCGCCGGGCGATCCGGCGCTCACGATCGCCGGCGAGCGCGCGAGCCAGGAGTTCGTCGAGCGCATCCGCGCCGACCTCGGGCTCAACGACCCGATCTGGGTCCAGTACATCGACTTCCTCGGCAACGTCGCGCAGTTCGACTTCGGGGAGTCGTACGTCATCAACCGGAACACGAGCGTCCGGGAGGTCCTCGCCGACACCCTTCCCGTGACGCTCGAACTGGCCCTGTACGGCCAGCTGTTCGGCATCCTGTTCGGCATCCCGCTCGGCGTCCTGAGCGCGGTGAAACAGGACACGCTCACCGACCACGCCACTCGCGTCGGCGCGCTCACCGGAATCAGCGTGCCGATCTTCTGGAGCGGCCCGCTGCTGATCCTGCTGTTCGCGCAGGTGCTCGGCGTCCTCCCGACCAGCGGGCGGATCGCGTCGGCGTACAACGTCGCCGCGATCCGCGTCACCGGAATGGTGACGATCGACACGCTGATCGCCGGCGACTGGGAGATGTTCCGGTCCGCGGTCAGACACATGCTCCTGCCGGCGCTCGTGATCGGCGTGTACTCGATGGCGCTCATCTCACGGATGATGCGCTCGTCGATGCTGGAGGTCGTCAGGCAAGACTACATGCGAACCGCCCGCGCGAAGGGGCAAGGCGAGAAGATCACCGTGTTGAAACACGGGTTCCGTAACGCCCTGATCCCCGTCGTCACGATCATCGGGATACAGTTCGGCGGGCTCCTCGGCGGCGCGGTGCTGACCGAGACCGTGTTCGCGATCGGCGGGATCGGAACCCTCCTCGTCGAGGCGATCGAGGTCGGCGACTACCCGATCGTTCAGGGGACCGTCCTGACGTTCGCGTTCCTGTTCACCCTGGTGAATCTCGTCGTCGACGTGACCTACTCGTACCTCGATCCGAGGATCCAACAATGAGCACCGAAACACTCACCGACGGGGAGGCGGAGACGGCGAGCCGCGGGCTCGTCGACCGCGTCCGCGCCTCTCCGTTCCTCTCACAGCTGCTGTCGAATCGGCTCGCGCTGGCGGGGCTCGCGATCATCGTCGGCATGCTCGTGGTCGCGATCTACGCGCGCCTGACGCTCGATCTGGAGGTCATCTCCCGATCCCAGCTCGGCACGAACCCGAACCGCGCGGCGCCGAGCCTGGAGTACCCGTTCGGCACCGACGGGCAGGCGCGGGCCCTGCTCCCGCGGGTCGCCTACGGCGCGTGGTACGCGATGCTGTTCGGGACGGTGACCGTCGGCGCGTCGACGGTGCTCGGGGTCGGCCTCGGCATCGTCGCCGCCTACTACGGCGACATCACCGACAACGTGATCATGCGGACGATGGACGTGCTGTTGGCGTTCCCCTCGCTCCTCTTGGCGCTCGCGCTCGTCTCCATCTTCCCGGACGAGCTCGGGCTCTGGCGGGCGGTCGCGGCCCTGACGCTCGTGTACACGCCGCGGTTCGCCCGCGTCGTCCGCGGGGCCGCGCTCACGGTGTTGGAGAACGAGTACATCGACGCCACCGTCGCGCTCGGCGCCACGGACCCGCGGGTGCTCGTCAAACACGTGCTGCCGAACTGCCTCGCGCCGATCACCGTCCAGTCGACGCTGAACTTCGGGCTGGCGATCATCGACCTGGCCGCGCTGTCGTTCCTCGGGTTCGGCGCCTCCGCCGGCACGCCCTCGTGGGGACTCATGCTCTCGAACGGCGTGAGTCAGGGGCTTCTCACCGGCGTCTGGTGGTGGTCGTTCTTCCCCGGACTGTTCCTCGCGCTGACCGTCCTCGGGTTCAACCTGCTCGGCGACGGGATGCGGGACGCGCTCGACCCCCGGATGCGGGAAGCGGTCGACTGATCGATGTCGCTGCCGCCGGCCGTCCGGGAGCGCGGGCGGCTCGTCGCCGGCGGCGCCGCCGTCGGCGCCGCCGCGACGCCGGTCCTCCTCGCCGGGTTGGTCGCGATCGGGGGATTCGGCCCGCTGGCCGCCGCGGAGACGGCGTTCGCGTTCGGCGGCCTCTGGTTCGGGCTCGCCCTCCTCGGGTGGGCCGGCTCCGTCGCCTCCGGTCGAGCGATCGAGGCCGCACAGGAACACCTCGACGCGGACTCCGGCTGGACCGAGCGCCGGTCCCGGCGCGCGATGGCGCGGATCGGGGGGTTCGGCGCCGGCATGATGCTCGTCGCGCCGGTCGTCGGAACCGCGGTCGGCTGATCGGGCTCGTTACTTCGACGACGCTCCGGCCTCCGGAGCGCTACCGCGACGACGTTCCGATCCCTGGAGCGTCGTGGTCCGCCTCCCACTCCTCGCGGGCCGCCTCCACGTCGTCCGGCTGTTCGTTCAGGAGGCACGCCGAGGGGTGGTCTCCCGCGGGCAACGCGGGATCGATCGCCTCGCAGGGGGACCGGTACCGCTCCCGCAGCGTCGCCGCGGCGGCCTCGCGGTCGCCGTCGGCGAGCGCGCGGATCGCCTCGCGGACCGTCTCCGCGTCGGCGTCGGGCAGGTCCGTGTCGAACGCCTCCTCGTAAAGCGAGTCGACGAACGCCGCCTGATCCTCCCGATCCGGGTCGCCGACCTGCTCCCACCGCACGCCAACGTCGATGTCGCCGTTCTCGATCCGGGTCCTGAACTCGCCGATCTCGCGGAACGTCGCCTGCGGAAGGTCCAGTCCCGGCGGCTGGATCAGCTCCGGACACCGCGTCCGGAACGAACAGCCGGAGGGCGGGTCCCGCGGCGACGGCACGTCGCCGCGGATCGTCTCGACGTCGCGGTCCCGCTCCTCGGTGTCCGCCCGCGGAACCGACTCTAACAGCGCCTTCGTGTACGGGTGTTGCGGGGCCTCGAAGATCTCCTCGGTGGGGCCGATCTCGACGATTTCGCCGAGGTACATGACGGCGACGCGGTCGGAGATGTGCCGCACCACCGACAGGTCGTGCGCGATGAACAGGTACGTCAGGTCGCGCTCGGCCTGCATGTCGGCGAGCAGGTTCAACACCTGCGCCTGCACGCTCACGTCGAGCGCGGACACCGGCTCGTCGAGGACGATGAACTCCGGATCGATGGCGAGCGCGCGGGCGAACCCGATGCGCTGGCGCTGTCCCCCCGAGAACTCGTGGGGGTACCGGTCGATCTGGTCGGCCGAGAGCCCGACCTCCTCCAAGAGGGTCTCGGCGCGCTCGCGCCGCTCGGCGCTCGTCCCCACGCCGTGGATCGCGAGCGGCTCCGTGATGATCTCGCCGGCGGTCATCCGCGGGTCGAGACTGGAGAACGGGTCTTGGAACATCACCTGCGCCCGCCGCCTGAACGCGTCCGTGTCGTCGCCCGAGAGCTCGAAGACCGGGTCGCCGTCGAACGTCACGGAGCCGCCGGTGGGCTCGCGGAGCCGCATCAGCGTCTCCGCGAGCGTCGACTTCCCGCAGCCGGACTCCCCGACCACGCCGAGCGTCTCGCCCTCGCGGACCTCGAAGGAGACGCCGTCGACCGCCCGGACCGCCTCCGGCTCCGCGCCGGTCAGCCGGTCGAGCAGCGTGTCGTTCTCGTAGTAGTACTTCTCGAGGCCGTCGACGGTGACGAGGGGGTCAGTCATCGCTCACCTCCGTGTTCGGGGCAGTCGACTCGTCGCGGGCGGTCGACCCCTCGGCCGCGGACGGCCCGTCGTCGGTCGGCCCCGAGAGCCGCTCGTCGGAGACCGCGTCGGCCTCGCTGTACTCGCGCTCGGCGAGGACACAGCGGGCGCGGTGGCCCTCGCTCACCTCGTACTCCGGCGGTCGCGTGAGACAGTCTGTCATGGCTTTCGGACAGCGGTCGGCGAAGTAACAGCGGTCGGGCATGGTCGCGTCGACGAGGTCCGGCACGTTGCCCGCGATCGGTTCGAGCCGCTCGCCGGGGCGGTCGATGTCGGGCACCGAGCCGAGCAGTCCCTTCGTGTAGGGGTGGACCGGGTCGTCGAACACGTCCCGCAGGGTGCCGCGCTCGACCACCTCGCCGGCGTACATGACGCTCACCCGGTCGGCGACGCGGGCGATGACGCCGAGGTTGTGGGTGATGAGCACGACGCTCATGTCCATCGTCTCCTGTAAGTCGGCGAGCAGGTCGAGGATCTGCGCCTGAATGGTCACGTCGAGCGCGGTCGTCGGCTCGTCGGCGACGAGGAGGTCCGGGTCGCCGGCGAGCGCCTGCGCGATCATCGCGCGCTGGAGCATGCCGCCGGAGAACTGATGCGGGTACTCCTCGGCGCGCTCGGCGGGGTCGGGGATGCCGACGCGGTCGAGCAGCTCGACCGCGCGGTCCCAGCTCTCCTCGGAGGTGTACGAGCGGTCGGGGAGGACCCCGTCGAGGAGCAGCTGTCCCAGCCCGTACCCCTGCGTCCGCGACCGGGTCGAGCGCGGGTTCGCGCTCGCTCGGCGCTGCACCTCGGCCGCCTCGGCGATCTGCTCGCCGACGGTGATCGAGGGGTTGAAACTGCTCATCGGGTCCTGGAAGATCATGCTGAACGCGGAGCCGCGGAGCGACCGGCGTTCGGCCTCGGAGAGCCGGCGGAGGTCGACGAAGTCGCCGTCGACCGCCTCGGGCCGGTCGCCCTCGACCCGCGCCGCGAGGTCGGCGTTGTTGTACCAGATCTCCCCGCTCGTGATCTTCCCCGGCGATTCCACCAGGTCGATGAGCGAGAGCCCGGTGACGGACTTCCCGCTGCCGGACTCGCCGACGACGCCGAGGACGGAGCCGGCCTCCACGGTGAACGAGACGCTCTCGACCGCGTTGATCTGCCCCTCCTCGGTGAAGAAGCGCGTCGAGAGGTCCCGGACGCGAAGCAGGTCCGTCACGGCGCACCCCCCTGACCCTCGATGCCCGGATCGAGCGCGTCGCGCAGCCAGTCGCCGATCAGGTTGATCCCGACGACGGCGGCGACGATGGCCAGCCCGGGCACGGTCGCGATCCACCACGACGACGAGAGGTACTGCCGCCCCTGCGCGATGTCGAAGCCCCACGAGAGCTGCGCCCCCGAGAAGCCGAGGAACGACAGCGAGGACTCCAGTAAGATGATCGCGGCGATCTGGATCGTCGCGAGCACTAAGATCGGCGTCAGGCTGTTCGGGAGCACGTGTCTGAGTATCACGTGCAGGTCGCTTCCGCCCATCGATCGCGCCGCCTTCACGTACTCCTGATCGCGGACGGAGAGCGCCTCCCCGCGCGCCACGCGGGCGAACCACACCCAGTTCACCAGCGCGACGACGGCGATCACGGTCCCCGGCAACACGATGTTCTCGGGCATCTTCGCGGGCGCGATCCCGAACGCGACCAGCGGGTCGGGGATGCGAAGCGACGCCTGCCCCCACAGCCCGATGAGCGCGATCGCGAGCACGAGCGACGGGAAGGCTAACATTACGTCGGCGAACCGCATCAGCGCGTCGTCGACCCGGCCGCCGTAGTAGCCGGCGGTGATCCCGACGGTGACGCCGAGCACGACGGCGATCGCCGTCCCGAACAGGCCGACCAGAAGCGACGTGCGCGCACCGAACATCGTCCGCGAGAGCACGTCGCGGCCGAGCGAGTCGGTGCCGAGGGGATGCTCGGCCGTGGTGTTGACGACGACCTCCTTCTCGACGATCTGCACCTCGCCGTCGACCATCTCCGAGGTCGTCTGGTTCTCCGTCGCCGTGAACCCGAGCGGCGGAACGTTCGTGTTGTCGAGGTTCTGGTTCGTCGGGTCGTGGGGCGCTAACAGCGGGGCGAACACGGCCGTAAAGAGGATCACGGCGAGGATCGCGATCCCGAGCTTCGCGAGGAGGCTCCGCGAGAGCTCGCTCCGGAGGTTCCGGAGCGTCCGCGGGGAGATCACCGGACGCTCACCTCTAGTGCCGTCCCGCGCGCCGCCACGGATGTCGTTCCGCACGCCGCCACGGATGTCGTTCCGCGCGCCGCCACGGATGTCGTTCCGCGCGCCGCTTCGGTCGTGGGTGACTCAACCGTGCGACACGCCGCGCCGCCTGAGAGACCGGAGATCTGTCGGTTCGTCATCAGTGGACCACCCGCGGATTGAGGTACGCGTACAGCGCGTCGACGAAGATGTTGATCAGCACGAACCCGGTCCCGATCACGATCAGCGACCCCTGGATCAGCGGCCAGTCGCGCACGTTGATCGAGTCGATGACCAGCGTGCCGAGGCCGGGCCACGAGAACACGGCCTCGGTGATCACCGCGCCGCCGATCAGGGTCCCGAGCTGGAGTCCCAGCACGGTGACGATCGGGATGAGGGTGTTCTGGAGCGCGTGTTTGTACTGTATCAGCGACTCCGGGAGCCCCTTCGCGCGCGCCGCGCGGACGTACGGCTGCCCGAGCTCCTCGATCATCCCGCTCCGGGTGAGCCGGGTGACGAGCGCGGTGAAGTACGTGCCCAGCGTCACCGCCGGCAGGGCGATGTGCCACAGCCACGTCCCCAGCCCGTCGAGGAACGCGCCCACGTCCATCGGCGCGGCGAGCCCGTTCTCGACCGTGATGAGGAACGCGAACGACTCGAAGAGGCCGATCGGTCGCCGGCTCGTCGGGAAGATATCGATCTGTACCGACAACACCAGGATGAGCATGATCCCGAGCCAGAAGTTCGGCGTCGAGATACCGACCAGCGAGAACAGGGTCGCCCCGTAGTCGGCGGGGTCGCGCCGGCGCGTCGCGCTGATGACGCCGAGCGGGATCGCGATGACGATCGCGACGACGGTCGCCGCGACCGCCAGCTCGACGGTGGCCGGCACGCGGGCGAGCACGATGGTGCTCGCCTCGGTCCCGCGGAGGTACGAGTACCCCATGTCTCCCCGGAGGAGCCCGACGATGTAGTCGGCGTACTGGACGTACAGCGGCTGATCGAGCCCCAGCTCGGCGGCGATCTGTGCGCGAAGCTCGGCGCTCGCGTCCAGCGGCGCGACGAACGTCACCGGGTCGCCCGGGGTGATGAACCGCAGCAGGAACACCGCGGTCACGACCCCCCACACGACCAGCACGCCCTGAATCCCGCGTTTCAGGAGGAACCGTCCCAGCGCCATCGAGCCTTAGTTTCCGCCCGGCAGGTCCTGGGACTCGGACATGAGCTCGTCGACCTCGTCGTCGTCCTGATAGCTGGAGAGCGCCCCGTCGGACGTGAGCAGCGGGATGATCGTCTGGCTGGCGTCGAACGTGGTGTTCCCCCAGCCGAGCAGGTAGAACGGCGGCGTGTTCTCGATGTCGCCGCTCGTCACCTCGCCGGCCAGCGAGGCGAAGTCGCGCTGCTCGACCTCACAGGAGACGTTCGAGAGCTCGTCGATCTGGCTGGCGACCGCCTGCGCGATCTCCACGTCGCGGAGGTACCGACCCACGGGCGTTTCGAGGGTGATCTCGGCGCCGGCGTGGCCGGAGTCCTCGACGAGCTGTTCGGCCTGCTCGACGTCTTGTGGGTACGGATCGACCTCCTCGTTGTAGCCGACGAACCCTTCGAGGGTCGGCTGGCCGGTCGGGTCGGCGAACCCCTGCAGGATGTTCTCGATGATGCTGTCGAGATCGATCGCGTAGTTCAGCGCCTGCCGGAACTCGACGCTGGAGAACGGCTCCACGTCGTACCGCATGGCGTTGAACACGACGCGGGTGCTCGGCACCGCCGTGACCTCCGTGGCGCCCTCGTCGCGGACGCGGCTCACTTCCTGCGGCGGCACGTTGACGATGAGGTCCGTTTCGCCGGCGAGCAGCTGCGAGACGCGTGTGCTCGCCTCGCTGGCCGAGCGGATCGTCAGCTCCTCGATCTCCGGCGCGTCGCCCCAGTAGTCCTCGTAGGGCTCGTAGACGATCTCCACGTCCTGCTCGTACTCGACGACCTGGAACGGGCCGGTCCCGTTCATGTCGGAGTTGATCGCCGAGGAGTCGCGCGACTCGATCCAGTCCTGCTGGACGACCTTACAGTACGAGGCGAAAAGCGAGAACACGATCGGGTTGATCCCGTCCGAGGTCACCTCGACGCCGCCGTCGACGACCTCGGCGCCCGTGACGCCGGCGAGCTGGTCGTTCTGCGGGCTCGCGATCCCGACCTCCTCGTCGACGACTCGGTTGACGCTGTAGGCGATGTCCGAGGGCTGGAGCTCGTCGCCGTTGTGGAAGGTGACGCCGTCGCGGATCTCGAACCGGACGCGGCCGTCTTCGAGCCGCTCGTAGTCGGTCGCGAGCGCCTCGATGATGTCGCCGTCGGCGTTGCGGCCGAGCACGCCGTCGTGGGCCTGTACGACGATGTTGTCGGTCGGCGTCTCGCGGTGGTCGTGCGGGTCGAGCCCGGAGTCCATCGACGACTGGGTGATGGTGACCGACGGCTCGCCCTCGGTCACCGAGATCGCCTGCGCCTCGATCCGCTCGTCGCGGCGGGCGTCCCAGTCGAGCCGGCTCGCGATGCCGTACACGCTGTACTGGCGGTTGAGGAAGATCCACGGGGCGCGATCGTGGAGCAGTCGGTTCGCGCGCTGGAGGTGCTCTTCGCGGGTCTCCGGCTCCGGAAGCTGCTCCTCGTCCTCCCCGTCGGAGCCGTCCTCGCCGTCGCTTCCATCGCTCCCGTCGCCGCCGTCGCTTCCGTCTCCCCCGTCGCCCCCGTCGCCCCCGTCGTCCGAACACCCGGCCAGACCGACGGTGGCCGCGGTCCCTCCGACGTACTTCAGATACGTCCGGCGGTTCACGTCCGCGTCATCGCGTAGCATAGGCGATTCAATACTACCGCGGGATATAAGACCTGTGGTCACGTAACACGGCGCTCGGCCGCCGTCACCGCCGTCCGTTCCGGCGGTTTCCTCGCCTCGCGCTCGCGCCGAGAACGCGCGAGCAAGGTTTAATTCCCCGCGGCGACGCTCCCTTCCATGAGCAGAGCCGATCTCGGCGAGCGGTGGCAGCGCGTGTTCGACGACACCGAGGCGACCGCGGCGGAGTACCGCGACGGCGGGTGGGAGGCGCTCGCGTTGCATCCCGGCGACGTGAACCCGATCGCCGACGAGGCGCGGCTCCACGTCCTGTTGCCCGGCTCGGAGTTCGACGAGGTCAACGGGCTGCTCTCGGAGGTGTCGATCGAGTCCGTCCGCGTGTACGCCGCGGCCGGCGAGGCGGCTAGCTACCGGCTGGTGGTCGCGGAGAACGCGACGTCGGAGGTCGCCGTCTGCGTCCCGACCTTCGTCCTCGACTCGGACCGGGACGCGCTCGAAGCGGCCGCGGCCGACGCGGGTCGGCTGACGATCCGGCTCCGTCCGCTCGACGACCGCGACCGCGTCGAGTTCGCGGTCGACGACCCGGAGCTCTTCTTCCGAGCGCCGGCGGAGTGACCGCGACCGCGCCGCCCACCGAACCGCGACCGCGCCGCTCACTCTCCGCTAGGAGCCACGTTCGTGGCGATCGTATCCTCCGAGGACTTCGACGTATTCATACTTGTGCGATCGCGATCATCCGTATGAACCGAGCAGAGAAGGCGGCCCTCCAGCTGCAGGCGGTCGCCGTGTTGCGGATGCTGAAGGAGACGCGCACCTACGAGGAGCTGTCCGAGGTGACGGGACTGCCCGCGGGCGACCTGAACCGGTACGTCAACGGCCACGTGCTTCCGGGCACCGACCGCGCGAGCGAGGTCGTCGAGGCGGTCGGCCGCGACGCGCTCGCCGACGAGCTGCTCGCCCGCGTCGAGTTCGACGACGAGGGGTACGTCGACAACTCCGGCGTCGTCTTCGACCAGTCGTTCCTCGATTTGGTCGCGCCCGTCGCCGCGGAGACGTTCGAGTTCGAGTCGCCGGACGTGGTCCTGACGGCCGCGACCGACGGGATCACCCTCGGCGCGGCGATGGCCTCCTTCTTCGACGCCCGCTTAGCGTACGCCAAGAAGTCGAAGGAGACCGCCGTCGAGGAGTTCATCGAGTCCCGCCAGCGGCTCGCCTCCGGCATCGAGCTCACCTACTACCTCCCCGCGAGCGCGATCGACGCCGGCGACACCGTCCTCGTCGTCGACGACCTGATCCGGTCTGGCGAGACGCAGGAGCTGCTCTTGGACATCGCGCTCCAGGCCGACGCCGACGTCACCGGCGTGTTCACGCTCATCTCCGTCGGGGACGAGGGGATGGAGCGCGCGCGAGAGATCACCGACGCTCCCGTGGGCGCGCTGACGACGTTCGAGTAGACACGTTCGCGCATTTCTCCGGACGTATCGGGGTTCATTGGCGACATCGTATCCACGAATATGGATATATATCGCTAGCGTTCAGCAAAGCTTATCACTCGATCCCGGGGAACACCCACCCGTTCAATGGGGCTTACAGACACGATCGCGGCGCGGTTCGACGTAGAGGGGCACGACTCCGACGTTCGCACGGAGCTGATCGCGGGGCTCACCACCTTCCTCGCGATGTCGTACATCATCGTCGTGAACCCCGCGATCCTCTCGGACGCGATCCAGATCGAGGGGTACGGACAGGGAGAGGTGTTCCAGATGATCGCCATCGCGACGGTCCTCTCGGCGGCGATCGGGACCGCCGTGATGGCGCTGTACGCCAACTACCCGTTCGGGCTCGCGCCCGGGCTCGGGCTCAACGCCTTCTTCGCGTACACGGTCGTGTTGGGGCTCGGAATCCCGTGGCAGACGGCGCTGGCCGCCGTCTTCGTCGAGGGCGTCGTGTTCATGCTGCTCACCGCAGTCGGCGCGCGGGAGTACGTCATCCGGTTGTTCCCCGAGCCGGTGAAGCGGTCGGTCGGGGCCGGTATCGGGCTGTTCCTGCTGTTCATCGGGTTCCAAGAGCTACAGGTGGTCGTCCCCGACGAGACGACGCTCGTCACGCTCGGCGGGATCTTCGGGAACCCGTGGGCGATCCTCGGGGTCCTCGGGGTCGTGTTGACGTTCGTGCTGTGGGCGCGGAACGTCACGGGCGCGATCGTCATCGGCATCGTGACCACGTCGCTGGTCGGGTGGGGACTCACCCTCGGCGGGGTGTTCGGGCGCGGGACGGTCACCCCCGAAACGCTGCCGGGCGTCCAGTACGACATCACGCCCCTCGCGGGCGCGTTCGTCGAGGGGCTCGCCGACATCGACCCGCTCACGTTCGTCTTGGTCGTGTTCACGTTCTTCTTCGTCGACTTCTTCGACACCGCCGGGACGCTCATCGGCGTCTCGCAGTTCGGCGACTTCCTCGACGATGACGGCGACCTCCCCGACATGGACAGGCCGCTGATGGCCGACGCGGTGGGGACGACCGCCGGCGCGATGCTCGGCACCTCCACGGTGACGACGTTCATCGAGTCGTCGGCCGGCGTCGAGGAGGGCGGCCGCACCGGACTCACCGCCTTGACCGTCGCGGCCCTCTTCCTCGCGTCGCTCGTCGTGATCCCGGTCGTGGCCGCAATCCCCGGCTACGCCTCCTACATCGCGCTGATCGTCGTCGGCGTGATGATGCTGCAGGGGCTCGTCGAGGTCGACTGGACCGACCCCGCGTGGGCCGTCTCCGCCGGCCTCACCGTCACCGTGATGCCGTTCGCCTACTCGATCGCCGACGGGCTCGCCGCCGGCATCGTCGCGTACCCGATCATCAAGGTCGCGGTCGGCGAGTACGACGAGGTCGCGCTCGGCCAGTACGTCATCGCGGCGCTGCTGGCGCTCTACTACGTGCTCTCGACTCGGGGCGTCATCCTGTGAACTACCCTACCCTACTCGCTCACGGCTGACGCCGTTCGCTCCTTGAGGGTAGGGCTTCCTGCTTCCACGACGCGCTTTGCAGATACAGGCGTATCCACAGGGAGCGCAGTCTCCACAGGCGGTGATTCGGAGTGTCCCACTCCTACTTTGTCGAGGCCGCGAGAAAGAATGTTCCACGCCGCGTTCGCATCCCTGTCCGCCTCGAACCCACAGGCGGGACAGGAGTGTTCACGGACCCACAACGGCTTCTCCGTTGAGACGCCGCAGCACGCACACTCCTTGGTCGTCCCTCTCGGGTTGAACGCCACGAAGTGTGTCCCCTCTCGCTTGCACTTGTATTCGAGCAACGAGAGGAACGTTCGCCACGCGGCAGACGCCGTGTTGCGGCTGTTCGACGGCGATTCCATCATTCCCTTCACGTTCAGGTCTTCGACCGCCACGAGATCGTACTCCTGCGCGTAGTACGCCGAGAGTTTGTGCAAGAAGTCGCGGCGTTTCCGTCGCAGGTCAGCGTGATACTCCGCGACGCGCCGTCGTTGCTTTTCGTAATTGTTCGACCCGTGTTGCTTGCGTGAGAGCGTCCGTTGCTCACGCTCCAAGCGGTCACGCTCGTCGGAGAGATCGAGCGACCCGACAGCCGTGCCGTCGGTGTCGTGGGCGTACTTGAGAATCCCCACGTCGATACCGACGCACGTCTCGGGGTTCTCAGGCGGTTCGGGTGGTTCGCGATCCATTTCGACGCCGAAGGTGGCGAACCACTTGCCCGTCGGTTCCTTCTTGACCGTGACCTGCTTGAGTTCGGCGTCATCGGGGATGGCGCGGTGGATCCGAATCGGTATGTCCACGAGTTTCGAGAGCGATAGGACAGTCTGACCGCCCTTCTTGTCGAGCTTGAAGCCAGACTGACTGTACGTGAAACTGCGGAACTCCCGTGGTGGCTTCCATTTGAGTTGACCGACGCCGTAGCCGTTCTCCTTGAGCTTGGAGAGGCCTTTGAGGTTGTCGAACAGCCGTTCCACGACGGTTTGGAGAACCTTCGAGTACACGTCCGAGAGACCGTCCCACCATTTCTTGAGGTCGGGGAGCTCCGACCGCAGGGTGGTCATGGACGGCAGTTCGCCGTGATCGTCTTGGTACTCGTTGAGGCGGTAGAGCGTGTGGTTGTAGAGTTGCCTACAGATGTCTCGGTGGCGGTCCAACTCCTCGCGGTGGGTGTCGGACGGCTTGAGACGGTATTTGTAGGCGTAGTACATCTGTTACTCGCGTTCCTCAATGAGTTCGTCCAACTGCTCACGGACGAACGACGAGAGGTTGAGGTGTTGATCCTCAATCCACTCGTCTTGGTCCTCCCGAATGGTGATTGTCTTCCGTTTCACCGTAATGCACACCATGCACGCCACACGTATAACGGCTTCGGTAAACGTTGGCCTGTGGGGCTGCAACAGACCAATGTGCGAACAGATGATGACGGCGTTGACGAGACGCTCCGCGTCTCGTTCGCACACCAGAAATCTTTGATTTCTGGGGACGCTGTATCCCCACCCTACTTCGCTCCCTTCGGTCGCTCCGTTAAGAGTGGGGGCTTAGCGCCTATATACAGCTAAGACCCGGGCGCCACCCGCTGAGCGCGGATCGATCGCCGTCTCTCCTCGCGTTCCGCGGTCCTCGGCTACGGCGCGGTCACGACGAACTCGTCGAACTCCCCGTCCTCGATCGCCTCGACGGTATCGGGGACGCCCCTGTCGAACGTCAGCTCGACCCGGTAGGAGTCGGCCGCGATGTCGTCCGTGCACTCCTCGCCCGCCTCCGGGTCTCGCCGACCGACCACTCGGACGGTGGCCGCGCTCCCCCCGGGTTCGTACGTCGCGCGATCCAGCGCGACCTCCCCGCACGAGCTCGACGAGTAGCTGACGGTCCCCTCGACGGTCACGCTCGACGCCTCCTCGTCGAACGCGATTTGCGGCGGCTCGTCGGCCGCCGGCGCGTCGTCGATCCCGAGCGTGATCGTCGCGTCGCGGAGCTCGGTGGGGCGGTCGGGGTCGCCGGAGGCGGGCTCAGCGTCGCCGGCGTCGTCACCGAGCGATCCGTCGAGACACCCACCGAGCGACGACGCGGCGGCGATTCCGACGCCCGCGAGCAGCCTGCGGCGGTTCATACCCCCACGTCCGCCCGGCACCGGTATATGCTTTCCAGCGGGTGAAGGCGGTCTTTCACTCTCCCCTCCGGCGTCCGTGCGTGCCGCGCGCATCGCCCACCGTACTTCTTTACGGGTCTGTGCCCTACGTGGGAGCGATGACGGACCTGACGCTCTACGAACTGGAAGGCTGTCCGTACTGCGCGAAAGTGAAGACCAAGCTCGCCGACCTCGATCTGGAGTACGAGTCGGTGATGGTACCGCGCTCGCACGACGAGCGCTCCGAGGTCGAGGCGGTCTCGGGACAGACCGGCGTCCCCGTCCTCGTCGACGAGGCCCACGGGGTCGAGGGGATGCCCGAGAGCGACGACATCGTCGAGTACCTCGAAGAGACGTACGGCGACGCGAGCTGATCGCGGTCGCCCGGACCCGCTTCCGGCGCGGCGTCGGCGTCTGACGTCGACGCCGCGGCCCGATCGCGAGGCTATTTACCCGGCGCCCGCCACGTGTCCGGCGTGCGACTCGTTCATCGACGCGCGTCGTCCGACGGCGGTTCGCCCGGCAGCGACGGCTCGCCCGGCAGCGACGGCCCGCTCGACGGCGACGATACCTCGACGCCCCTCGCGAACGACGTCGACGTGGCGCGCTCGACGCTCGAACAGGGTCGGGGCCTGATGTTCCGGCGGTCGATCCCCGACGGCTACGCGCTCGTGTTCCCCTTCGACGCGCCGGACACGCGGTGGCTCCACATGCTGTTCGTCCCCTTCGCGATCGACGCGCTGTGGCTCGTCGACGGCGAGGTCCGGAAGGCGAAGCGGCTCGCCCCGTTCGTCGGGCTGGGCCGCGGCCGCGCGGACACGGTGGTCGAGCTCCCGGCGGGCGCGGCCGACGGCGTCGCCGTCGGCGACGAGGTCCGGCTCGTCGAGTGAGCGGTCAAGCCGTCGGGTCGGATCGCCCGCCGTCTCACCCGCCGTCCGGCGTTCGCAGTTCGATCTCGATCCGCGTCCCGCCCGCCTTGCTCTCGCCGATGTCGAACGACCCGCCGCCGGCGCTGACGATCCAGTTGACGTACCAGAGCCCGAGCCCGCTCGCGTGCTCCAGCGGGGTCTCCTCACCGGTGAGCACCGATCGCTCGGCCGGTGGAATCCCCGGTCCGTCGTCGGCGACGACGAGCGACGCCCACGACTCGCTCGGGAGCTCGGCGGCCGTGATGTCGACGTGCGGGCGGTCGGCGTCGCTGTGGCGGACCGCGTTGTCGACGAGCTCCGCGATCGCCTCGGCGAGGTAACCGACCGCAGACACCGTGATCCCCTCGGGTACGTCGACGTCGATCGTCGCGCCGTCGCGTATCTCCGGCGGGAGCGAGGCGAGCGCCTCGTCGACCGTCGCGGCGAGGTCCAGCCGCCCGGGCGTCGGCCGGTCGGCGAGCAGCCGCTCGACGCGCCGGGAGGTCTCGCCGACGCGGAGCAGGCGCTCCGCGGTGTCGACGACGCGTTCGAGCTCCCGTTCGAGCTCCGGGTCGTCGACGGCTTCGATGGCCCGTTCGGTGAACCCGGTCACCACGTTGAGGTCGTTCCGGAAGTTGTGTCGGAGCACCCGCGTCAGGGCGGCGAGCCGCTCCTCGCGGATCGACGCCTCCGTGCGGTCCTCGCCGACCCCGACCGCGCCGACGACCTCGTCGCCGTCGACGACCGGCCCCAGCGCGAGCCGGTACGGGACGCGCTCGCCGGACCGGGTGAAAAGTGTCGCCTCGCAGTCGGCCGGCTCGCGCTCGCGGTACACGCGCCGGAGCGCCTCGGCCACGGCGTCGCGGCTCTCGTCGTCGAACAGGGCCGTCAGGGCGGTCCCGGACAGCGCCTCGCCGCCGCGTTCGGCGTCCGCGGCGAACCGGCCGTTCCAGCGCGCGAGGGTGCCGTCCGCGCCGCACTGAAACAGCGCGGCCGGCACCGTCGAGGCCACGGCGTCGACGACGCGGAGCTGCGACCGGAGCTCCTCCTCTGCGGTGACGCGCTCGGTCACGTCTGTCAGCCCGACGATCAGCCACCGCTCGTCCGCGATCGTCGCGGTGTGGAGCGAAACCGAGAGGCGGCAGCGTCCCCCTCTTCCGCCGGTCTCCCACTCGAACTCGGTGACTCCCTCCCGGTCGACCGCGCCGCGGACGGCGGCGTCGACCGCATCGCCGTCGACCGTCTCGTCGGTCTCGCCGAGGTCGGCGAGCCCCATCAGCGTCAGCGTTCCGCGGTCCCGACCGAGCAGGTCGGCCGCCGGCGCGTTGGCCGCCCGGATCGCGTGCGTCTCGGGATCGCAGGCTAACGCCGGAGTCGGAACCGCCTCGACGAACGACCGCACGACGCGGGGTGTCGACTCGCCGTCACGATCCATCCATGCCTCGTGTGACGGGCGGGAAACTTATAAACGCCGAGGGAAGGTCCCGACGGCGTGGGGTTCCCCGACGGGAGAAAGCTCCTCGACGGCCGAGCGCTAGTCCGCCTTCGCCTGCCAGTCGCGGACCGTGTCGGCGCCCACGCCGTCGACGTCGGCCGCCAGCTCGTCCGGGTCGAGCGACTTGAGGTCGTCGACGCCGTCGACGCCGGCGTCCTTCAGCTTCTCCGCGGTCTTCTCGCCGATCCCCTCGACGGTCTGGAGCTCCGAGCCCTCCTGCCGGGCGGTGAACTCTCGGTAGTTGCAGATGGGACAGCCCAGTTCCCACGGCTCATCGCCGGAGTGGACCCGGAGGTGCGGGAGGCCGTGCTCCTCGCAGCTCTCGTCGGTGACCTCGATCTCGCCGCGCCGGGGGAGCGGCAGCGAGTAGTCGCAGTCGGGGTAGCGCGTGCAGCCGACGAGCCGGGAGCCGGAGCGGAGCCGCTTGATGGCCAATTCTCCCCCGTGCTCTTCGCCACATTCGGGACACGCCCCGATCACCTCGTCCTCCTGTTCGTCGGCCTCGTCGGCCTTGCACTGCGGGCAGCCGTGGACGAACGTCTTCCGGCCCGCGAGCATCTTCACGTGCCGGAGCTCGTGGTCCTCGCAGGTCTCGTCGAGGATGAGCGGCTTCCCCGTCGAGGGGAGCGGCAGGGTGTACTCGCAGTCGGGGTAGCCGTCGCAGCCGACGAAGTACGAGCCCTGCCGGGACTTCCGGACGAGGAGGTCCTCGCCGCACTCGGGACAGGGGCCGAGCGTCTTGTCCGCCTTCAGCGACTTCTGGAGGTGGTCGCCGACCGCCTCGCGCGACTCGGTGAGGTCCTCGAACACGCGATCGAGCAGCTCGCGGGACTCCTCGGTCACCTCGTCGTACCCCTTCTCGCCCGCGGCGATCGCCTGCATGTCGCGTTCGAGCTGGGCGGTCATCTCCTCGCTGACGATGTGCTCGGCGAACTCCTCTGCGGCCTCGACGACCGCCTCCGCGAGCCGGGTCGGCCGCGGCGGGTCGCTCTCGATGTAGTTGCGGTCGTACAGCTTCTCCAAGGTGCGGTGGCGGGTGGCCTTCGTGCCGACGCCGCGCTTCTCCATCTCCTCGATGAGCCGGGACTGCCCGTACCGGCGGGGCGGCTGGGTCTCCTTCGCGTCCGTCCGCCGGTCGGTGAGCGCGAGCGTCTCGCCGACCTCCACGTCGGGGACGATCCGCTCGTCGCTGGAGCGGTAGGGGTAGACGTCGTGGTAGCCCGCCTCCAGCAGGCGCTTCCCGTTGGCCTTCAGCCGGAGCCCGCCGTCGGCGGCGAGGTCGGCGGGACCGTCGGCGTCGGCCGGGTCGCGGAGGGCGGCGAGCCCGTCCGCGCGCTCGGCGATCCCGGTCGCCGCGCCGTTCGCGAGCGCGACGACGCGGAGCCGCTCCCACGTCGCGGGCTCGGCGCAGGTCGCGAGGAAGCGGCGGACGATCAGCTCGTACACCTCCCACTCGTCCTCCGAGAGGTCGGAGGCGGCGGGGAGCTCGCCGGTCGGGTGGATCGGCGGGTGGTCGGTGGTCTCCTCGTCGCCTTCGGTGGGCTCTATCTCCTCCTGTTCGAGGAGGCCCTTCGCGTCCGTCCCGAACGTCGAGGCGGCCGAGAGCTCTTGGATTAGCTCTTCGGGGTCGAGATCTTCCGGGTACACCGTGTTGTCCGTCCGCGGGTAGGTGACGTAGCCGGCGGTGTACAGGTCCTCCGCGAGCGACATGGCGCGCTGGGCGGAATAGCCGAGCGAGCCCGCGGCGCGGATGAACGCCGTGGTGTTGAAGGGAGTCGGCGGGTCGTCGGTGCGGGTGCGGCGGCGAACGTCGTCGACGACCGCCTCGTCGGCCGCGTCGAGGGCCTCCGTCAGGACCTCGGCGACGTCGCCGTCCCAGACGCGCTCGGCCTCGTTGCCCTCGTCGTTTAAGTAGAAGTAGCGCGCCTCGAAGGGGTCGCCGCCGGACTTCGTCAGGTTCCCGTACAGCTCCCAGTAGGACTCGGGGTCGAACGCCTGTATCTCGCGCTCGCGGTCGACGATCAGCTTGAGCGTCGGCCCCTGCACCCGGCCCACCGAGATGAAGTCGTCGCCGAGCTGGCGGGCGGATAAGGAGAGGAACCGGGTGAGCGCCGCGCCCCACGTCAGGTCGATCACCTGTCGGGCCTCCCCGGCGGCGGCCAGATCGAAGTCGAGCTCGTCGGGGTTCGCGAACGCCTCGTTCACCTCGTTTTCGGTGATCGACGAGAAGCGGACCCGGTCGATCGGGGCGTCCTCGTTCACCTCCCGCACCAGCTCGTACGCCTCCTTGCCGATCAGTTCGCCCTCGCGGTCGTAGTCGGTCGCGATCACGACCCGAGAGGCGTTGCGCGCGAGCTTGCGGAGCGCGGCGACGATCCCCTCCTGGGTCGGTTCCTTGGTGACCGGCGCGTCGATCAGCTCGACCGGCTCCACGTCGCGCCAGTCGTTGTACTCGGCGGGGAAGTCGACGCCGACGACGTGGCCCGAGAGGCCGATACAGCGCTTGCCGCCCCACTTGTACACGTTCACGTCGTTCTCCCGCTCCGCCGTCGCGGACTCGCCGCTCAGGATGTCGGCGATGCGACGCGCCGCGTTGTCCTTCTCCGTGATGATCAGCTCGGGGCCGCGACTCATTGCACCGAGATACGCCGCTCTCCCGTCTAAAGGTTTCGCGATACGCTTTTGATCGCCCGCATGCGCGGCTGTACGTGTACGTCTCATCTGTTTGGAGTGCTCACTGGCTCGTCGTCGTGTTCTCCCGTTTGTGTGCAGTCGCTGTCGGCGGCGCGATGGATCTCTCAAAAGTCCGAGCCGCTCATTTATAAGTGATCGAGGACTCCGCGGTGAACACCTCCAAAGCCCCAATCGGCGAGGCGGACACACGCTCGCTGTGCGCTTCAGTCGCTCGCGGTGCTCGCTCCTTCCAGTGCTTGCGTCGCCTGTGTCCGCCTCGCCGACTGCCCCTTTGAGTCCCACCCTGCACCGCTCCGCACAGCACCTCACGCCTCCCCAACCTCGTCGGTCGCCCTCCGCGTTGCTCCGGGCGACCGACTCCCTCGCGCGGCGCTCCTCGCGGGCCGCCGGCCCGCTCGGAGGCGCGCGCCACCGCGTTTGCTTATAAACAGCTATCGCTACCGGTCAGTATCATTTATAAACAGTGTCCGCAGCGTCGGTGTGGCGGGGTTCGAAGCGGCGTAACGCCCTCTACTCCTCGTCGTCCTCGTCCGGTTCCGTCGGCACGCCGCCGAGGTTCCCCTCGTCGTCGAACAGCTTGGCGCGCAAAAAGCGGGCGCGGTAGCGGTTCGCGCCCTCCTTCGTGTCGGCCTCGCGGATCTCGTCGATCCGACCGTCGGCGACCGCGTCGATGATCTCCTCGACCTGCTCTTTCTCGCTCGGCGTCAGCTCGAACTCGTAGGTCCGGGGCTGCTCGCTCTCCAGTCGCGTCCACTTGCGCGCGGCCGAGACGACGACCGAGCAGGGCTCGCGGCAGGGGAAGACGCCGTCGCCGCCGTCGACATCGAGGTCGGTCTCGTCGTCGTACTCCCACTCGCGGCGCTTCAGACACTGCGAGTCGTCGCAGCACGCCTCCGCGACCCAGTTGACGTGCTCGTGCCCCTCGCCGCGGTCCCACGTCTTCACGACGCCGTAGATGCCGGACTGCCGTTCCATCGTCTCGCGCCAGTGGCTCACGTCGAGCTCGCCCTCGCGCTCCCGGTGCCAGTTGGCGACCGTCGCGGGGTAGATCGTCTCGACCGCCTCGTAGGCGTCCCGCGGGCCGAGGTCGGGGAACACCCACCCGCCCGCGAGCGACGGCGCGGTCTTGAGGGGGCGGTACCGCCCCTTCTCGTCGAGCGTCACCAGATCGCGGGCGTCGAGGGGGTCGTCGTAGCTGTCGAGGTCGTCGACCGGGACGCCGGCGTCGTCGGCGTGGCGCACGTCGTATCGTCGCTCGCCGCGGTCGGTGACGGTGGCCGTAACCCGCAGTTCGCCCCACGCGCGCTCGATCCCCTCGGCGAGCGCGGCGTACCGGGTCGCCACCGTCGCGCCGTCGGCGTCCTCCAGCCAGCGCAGGAACGCGCGGCGCGGGCCGAACTCGCCGACGACGCGCTCGAAGGCGTACCAGTCCGTGACCGCCGGCGCGCGCTCGTCGAGGGCCTCGTGGAGTTCGCGCTCGGACAGCCCGGTCCGACGGTCGCCGTCGGCGGGGTCGAGGCGGTACCGCCCGTCCGCGTCGCCGTGGTCGTCCCCGGCGCGGGCCACGCTGAACCCCTCGAACCGGAGGGGCTCGCCGGGGTCGCGGTCGGCGAGCGCGTCGAGCACCGCGTCGAAGGCGTCGCTCGGGAGATCGATCTCGGGGACGTCGGGCTCGTCGACCGCGGCCTCGACGCTCGCGGGAGTGGGGTCGGACACGGTCAGTCCCCCGTGGCGACGCGGGTCGTCTCCCGCACGTCGTCGAGCGCGGTCCCGAGGTCGGCGCCGGCGTCGGCCGCGCGCTCCAAGATCACGTCGGCCATCAGGGGCTCGGTGCCCACCGCGCCCGCGTACCAGATCCGGGTGCCGTCGACCTCGCTGGGCACGTCGTACCCCTCGGTGTGATCCTCGCAGAGCCCAACGTCCTCCGGGATGTCCTCCTGGGTGTGGTAGCCGTCGGCGATGAACAGGGGAACGAGGACCACGTCGTCGCTCTCGAAGAACTCGGGGAGGTCGTCGACCTCGGGCTCTTCGTCCATGTAGAGCGCCTTCACCTCGTCGAAGCGGCCGCGCTCGGCGATCCGGTCGGCGTGGTACTCGATCGCCTTCGCCGAGTTCTCGTTGCGCTCGGTGCCGTGGCCGACGACGGCGAGGCCGAACCCCTCGCCCACCTCGGGGTCGCCGGTGACCGACTCCGCGCGCCGGACGATCACGTCGGTCATCGCGCGGTGGGTCCCCACCGGGCCGCAGTAGTGGACCTCGCGGTCGATGTCCTCGGCGACGAGGGTGGCCTGGTCGGCCGAGAGGCCGTCGGAGTCCCACTCCGAGACGTCCCACCCCTCCAGCCGAAGCTCGCGGGGGATCACCTGCTCGGTGAAGTAGCCCTCGGAGACGAACAGCGGGACGACGTATATCTCGTCGCCCTCGACGGTGCGAAGCACCTCGCGGAAGTGCGGCTCCTCCTTCCAGAAGCCGGTGCGCACCTCGTCGAAGGCGCCGGTCGCGCGGATGGTGTCCGCGTGGTCGTACGTCGGCGCGCTCGACCCCGGATTGAGGTGTGAGCCGTGTGCGACGATGACGAGCGACTGCATACGCACGCTGGGGGCGCGCCGCTCTTAGGGACTTCGGCACGTGCGACGCCGTGGGAAACCGACGCTCGTCTCTCGCTTCCGATCCGACGACCGAAACCGCCATGCCGCCCCGCGCCGCAGGGTCGGCCATGTCGCTCGCAGCCGAGACCCGCGAGGCCGCCCGAGCGCGCCCCTTCGTCCTCGACGCGCTCCGCGCCGGCGTCCTCAACCACAGCGCCGCCGCCGCGTGGCTGGCCGACGAGGCCGGCCTCGGCGACGGCGAGGGAGACGCCGACACCGACGCGATCGCGACCGCGCTCCGCCGGTTCCGCGAGGAGCTAGCCGACTACGCGACCGCCGACCGCGCGGCCAGCGTGTCGATGCGGAGCGGGGTGGGGGTGACGGAGGACCCGGAGGACGGTCCCGCCGCCGACCCCCTCCTCCGCGTCGGCGGCGCGGCGGTCGTCCCCGACGGACGCGACACCGCGATCCTCGCGACCGGGGCGGTCGACGCCCCGGCGCTCGCGGCGGTCCTCCGTCGGCTCGCGACCGCCGGCGTCGCGATCGAGGCCGCCGGCGTCGCCGGGGAGACCCTCGTCGTCGTCGTCGGGCGACGCGACGGGGCGACCGCGGTCCGGGTCGTCGAGGACGCGCTGGCGGCGGTGCCGACCGACGGGGAGTGAGCCGCGCGCCGGGCGTCGCCCTCGCCGTGCTGTTGCTCACGGGCGCCGCGCCGCTGGCTGTCGACGGTCCGGTATAAAAACGAGAGGGTGTGTCTTCGCCGAGTCGTGCGGTTACGCCGCGTCCTCGGGAAGCGCGAAGCCGACGCCGCCGGCGATGATGGCCGAGGCGGCGAGGATCGTCGCGCCGAGAACGACGTAGCTGTCGTCGGGGTTGAGCCCGCCGATCGCGGCGGCGATGTCGACGACGAACACCGTGACGAACAGGCTCAAGATTGCGAACGCGAGCATGACGACCCCCGCGATCAGTGAACTGGCCAACGAGCCGAACGCGTCGAGAATTCCCATGCGTTGCTCGGATCGCGGCCCGGATGGAAGTAAACACGGGGTCGAAGCCGCTGGCGGGCGGCCGGACCGATGGCGACCTCCGAGCGGACACGTCAGACCCCGCACGCTTTTCACAGCCGGTCTTATAAGTGCAGTCGATGAACGCCGTCACGCTCGGCCCCGCCGGCACGTACTCGCACCGTGCGGCGCGGGCCGTCGCCGCCGAGGTGTCGTTCCGCGAGTCTGTCACCGCCATCGTCGACGCCGTCGCGGCCGGCGAGTTCGAGCGGGGGGTCGTCCCCATCGAGAACAGCATCGAGGGCTCCGTCACGGAGAGCCTCGACGCCTTAGCCGATCACGACGTGGCGGTCACCCGCGAGGTCGTCACCCCCATCCGCCACGCCCTCCTCGCGCAGGGGTCGGAGTTCGAGGTCGTCGCCAGCCACTCGCAGGCGCTCGCGCAGTGCCGCAACTGGCTGGAGGCCAACCATCCGGAGGCGGGGCTCGAAGCGGTCGCCTCCACCGCCCGGGGGGTCGAGCGCGCCCGCGAGGACGCCCGCGTCGCCGGGATCGGCCACCCGGACAACGCCGGCGACGACCTCACCATCCTCGCCGAGGACATCCAGGACCGCACCTCCAACGCGACCCGGTTCCTCGTCGTCGCCCCCGAGTCCGCGCGCTCCGACGCCGGCGGGAAGACGACCCTCATCGTCTACCCGAACGCGAACTACCCCGGGCTGCTGCTCGAACTGCTGGAGGCGTTCGCCGACCGCAACCTCAACCTCTCGCGGATCGAGTCGCGCCCGAGCGGCGAGCGACTCGGCGACTACCTGTTCCACTTCGACGTGGACGCCGGCCTCTACGAGGACCACATGGCGAAGGCGGTCGGGGACGTGGAGGCCATCGCCGACAACGGGTGGGTCAAGGTGCTCGGATCGTACGACACGGAGCACGTGTTAGAGTAGGCGTCTCCGATTCGTCCACCCGATAGTTCAAGTCGTCGGGGGATAGATCGATCGTATGGTGATCGTCCGAGATCCCGAACACAGCGACGGTGCGCCCACGATCGAGGGGACAGGGATTCGCGTGAAGGATGTCGCCGCAGCGTACGAACACAGTGGCTACGAACCCGATGAGATCACGCAGCTGTATCCCGACCTCAGCCTCGCAGATGTCCACCGGGCGCTGGCGTACTACTACGACCACATCGATGATTTCAGGTCGTCTTCCTCCGAGCCGGCCGCGGTATGACGACTGAGCTGTACTGCGACGAGAGTATTTGGATTCCGGTCGCCGACGGCCTCCGTCGCCGCGGCTGGACGGTCCACACGGCGCGCGAAGAAGGCACACTCGGCGATCCCGACCGCGAACAGTTACGTTTCGCGGCGGACAACGATTGGGTCCTGTTGACGTTCGACGACGATTTTCTCTCCCTCGTCACAGACAACGGGCTGACCCATTGCGGGTTGATCTACGTCCGGCAGTCGAGACGGAAGATCGGGGACGTGGTGAAGGCTGTCGATTCGCATCTGCAGGATCGATCCGATACCGACACGTCGATCCACTATCTCTGACCGACGAGGAGAGATGCTCCCGATCGGTCGTCACTCGAACCGGTACGTCGCGCCGTCCGGGTCGTCCTCGATCTCGACGCCGACCTCCCGAAGCGCGTCGCGGAGCTCGTCGGCGCGCTCGTAGTTGCCGGCCTCGCGCTCGGCCTCGCGCACGTCCAACACGAGTTCGATAAGCTCGCCGGCCAGATCCACGTCGCCGTCGGTCGTCGACTCGAACTGGAGCCCGAGCACGTCGCCGGCGAGGTCGTCGAACGCCTCCACGGCCTCGCGGAGGCCGCGGTAGTCGTAGGCGGAGCCTCCCTCTCCGTCTGCGCCCGCCTCGTCGACCGCGTCGTCGGCGTCGACCCCGTCCACGTGTCGGTTCACCGCGTCGGTGAGGTCCAGGAGCGCCGCGGTCGCCTCCCGGAGGTTCAGGTCGTCGTTCATCGCGGCCGCGAAGTCGTCGCGCGCGGCCTCGACCGCCCCGCGGAGGGCCGCGTCCTCGACTTTCGCGCGGGCGTCGGTCGAGTCGAGCGCCTCGACCGCGCGGTCGTAGGTGCGCGAGAGGCGCTCCCAGCGCTGTTCGGCCTCCGCGATCGTCTCCTCGGTGAGCGCCTGCTCGGAGCGGTAGGCGGCGCCGGCGTAGAAGGTGCGGACCACGTTGACGCCGAGTTCCTCCAAGGCGTCCGGCACGGTCCAGAAGTTGCCGATCGAGGAGGACATCTTCTCGCCCTCCATCTCCAGCAGCCCGACGTGGAGCCAGTGTCGCGCGAACGTCTCCCCGGTGGCGGCCTCCGACTGCGCGATCTCGTTCTCGTGGTGCGGGAAGACCAGGTCGCGACCGCCCATGTGGATGTCGAGGGTGTCGCCGAGGTGCGTCGTCGACATCGCCGAACACTCGACGTGCCAGCCCGGCCGCCCCTCGCTCCACGGCGACGCCCACGTCTCGCCGTCCGGCGTCTCCGCGCCGTGGTCGTGTTTCGCGTGCTCGCGCGCGGCGGTCTCGCTCACGCCGTCGGCTTTCCACAGCGCGAAGTCCGACGGATTGCGCTTCTCGGAGCGCTCGTCCGGCTCGCCCTGCGCCTCCAGCTCTGCGACCTCCTGGTTCGAGAGCTTCCCGTACCCCTCGAAGCTCGTCACGTCGAAGTAGACGGAGCCGTTCGACTCGTAGGCGTACCCCTTCTCGATCAGCGTCTCGACGAGGTCGACGATCTCCGGGACGTGCTCGGTGACGCGGGGGTACACCTCGGCCCGTTTCAGGTTCAGCCCGCGCATCGCGTCGAAGACGCTCGCCGTGAACGTCTCGGCCACGTCGCGCTCCGCGGTCCACGCGTCGCGCTCGCCGACGCGGGCCGTGATCTTCTCGTTGACGTCGGTGACGTTCTCGACGTGGCGCACGTCGTAGCCGACGTGTTCGAGCCACCGGTGGAGCACGTCGGCGTGGAACCACAGGCGGGCGTGGCCGAGGTGGGGGTCGTCCGACACCGTCAGGCCGCAGACGTACAGCGTGACGTCGCCGTCGGCCGTGAACTCGACGCGCTCGTCTTCCAGGGTGTCGGTAACGACGAGACTCATTACGACTCCGTTGCCGAGGTGAGCGTTTCAAATCGTCGGATCGGGCGAGACGACGTAGACGTGTCTTCCAGCGACCCGCCTGCTTACGTGTTCACAGCCGATATCGACCGCGGGTCGGTGACAAATACTGTCAAACCTCCAGCTACTCGCTTATAAATAACCGACAGTAGATCGACGGTGAACACCGTCAAATCCCCAGCCGGGAGGACGCCGCACGCTCGCTGCGCTCCTCGTCACTCGCTTCGCTCGTTCCTGCGGTGCTTGCGTCGCCTCCGGCGTCCTCCCGGCTGCCCCTTTGAGTCCCGCCCCGCACCGTACGGCACCGCAGGGCACCGTAGCCTCACGCCTCCCCAGCCTCGTCAGTCGCCTCCGCTTCGCTCCGGCGACTGACTCCCTCGCACGCGCTCCTCGCGGCCGCCGGTGGCGGCCACTCGGAGGCGCGCGCCACCGCGGTTCTGTTTATAAATCAACGATCCCGCCTCTCACCCCTCCTGCGTCGTCCACGCCACCTCGTAGCCCGCCTCGCGCACCGCACTCAGGACGCGGTCGACGTGGGCCGGGCCGTTCGTCTCCACCTCGAACACGAGGTCGGCGTCGCCCACCGGCAGGTCCGGGCGGCTGCGCTCGTGGCGCACCGTCCGGATGTTCGCGCGCTCCCCGCCGATCAGGGTGGCTATCTCGCCCATCGTCCCGGGCGTGTCGTCGATCCGGACGGAGAGCTCGATCAGCTGGTCGCGCTCCACGAGGGCGTGCGTCACCACCTCCTTCAGCGTCGTCACGTCGATGTTGCCGCCACAGAGGAGCGGGACGACCGTCTCGCCGGCCAGATCGAGTTCGTCGAGCGCGTCGTCGTTCAGGAGGGCGGCCGCGGCGGTCGCGCCCGCGCCCTCGACCATCTGCTTCGCGCGCTCTAAGAGCAGCAGGATGGCGTTCGCCACGTCGTCGTCGCTCACGACGACCACGTCGTCGAGGTGTTCCTTCAGGAGGCCGAAGGTGAGCTCGCTCAGCCCCCCGGTCGCGATCCCGTCGGCGATGGTGTCCGGCTCCTCGCGCGCCACGAGTTCGCCGGCCGCGAGGCTCTCGGAGAGCGTGGAGGCGCCCTCGGTCTGTACCCCCACGACTCGCGTCTCCGGCGACCGCGCCTTGACCGCGGTGGCGACCCCGCCCGCGAGCCCGCCGCCGCCCACCGGGACGAGCACGGTGTCCGCGTCGGGCACCTGATCGAGCACCTCCAGCCCGAGCGTCCCCTGTCCGGCGACCACGTCCGGGTCGTCGAACGCGTGGACGAACCGCGTCCCGGGGTCGTCGACCAGCGTCTGCGCGTGCGCCATCGCTTCGGGGAAGGCGTTCCCGCGGAGGACGACCTCGGCGCCGTACGCGCGGGTCGCCTCGATCTTCGCGGCCGGCGCCGACTCCGGCATCACGATCGTCGCGTCGATCCCCGCCCCGGAGGCCGCCAGCGCGACCCCCTGCGCGTGGTTGCCCGCGCTCGCGGCCACGACGCGTTCGATCGGGGTCTCGTCTTCCCCCTCCCCGGACCCGTCGATCGCCCGCGAGATCGCGTTGTACGCGCCGCGCGTCTTGAACGAGCCGGTGCGCTGGAGGTGTTCCATCTTCAGGCGCACGTCGGCGCCGCACCGCTCGCTCAGCGATCGGCTGCGCTCGACGGGCGTGCGCTGGACGATCGCCGCCGGTTCGAGCCGGGCGGCGGCGGCCTCGATATCAGCGATCGTGACGGAGGACATGACCGCCGTGTTCTCGGGGACCCACAAAAGGACTCGGTTGCGAAACGGAGTCCGATCGGTCGCGCCGTCGGGGGCGGTCCGGTCCCGGCGGCGTCGTCGCCCCGTGCGCTTATAGCGTCGAGGTCGAAGTGAGCGTATGCAGCCGCTCGTCGCCGTCATCCTCGTCGGCGTTCCGCTCGCGTGGCTCGTCGCGTTCGCCGCCTACGCGTACCTCGACGCACCGAACCACGAGATGAACCCGCGGAAATGGGCGCTCATCTGCCTTTTCGTTCCCCTGTTCGGCTTCTTCGCGTACGTGTTCGAGCGCGGCGAGCGCGACTACGACCCGTCCGAGGACCCCTACGCGCCGGAAAGTGACGCGCGCACGGCCGGCCTCGCCGTCCACGAGCGACGGCGCGGGGAGAAGGGGCTCGGGCCGGTCGGGACCGAGGCGGACGACGTGGGCGAAGCGGAGGGCGAAGCGGATGGAGGCGATGAGTGGAACGACCCCGACGGGATCGACGTCGACGACGACGGCTGAGGAGAGCGCTCGGCCGGCGGAGCCGAACCCCGTCGAACCGCCTACAGCATGTCGAGCAGCGCCGACCGTCGTCGTTCGAGGTCGAACGCGGCGTCGGCCGCGTCGAGTCGCTCGAAGAAGGCGAAGGCGTCCGCTCCCGACCGCTCCGCGTGTTCGACGAGCGCCTCGATCGACGCCCGATTGAGCGCGAGCGACTCCAACTGGCCGCAGGCGAGCGCGAGGGCGACGCCGGCCTCGCCGGCGGGGAACGCGGGGTCGACGGCGGAGAAGTCCGGATCTGTGTCGGCGGCGGACGGTCCGTCAGTCGCGGCCTCGGCCGCCGGAACCGTCCGGAGACAACGGGTGCAGATCGCGGTCGGGGAGTCGGGCGCGTGGCCGCGGAGCGCGGGCGGAACCGCGAACGCGACGACGGCGGCGTCACAGTGGGGACAGGACATCGAAACGAGAGAGAAAGGCGTGAGAACGGGTCGGTTCGCCGGTGTCAGTCCGCGGGCTCCGGCTCTTCGGTCTCGGCCGCGGCGTCCTCGGCGGCCTCGGCGGCTTCCTCCTTTTCTTCCTCCTCTTTCTTGGCCTTGATCTTCTTCAGCCGGAAGATCTCCTCGCGCTCCTGCTCTTCGAGCTTCTGCTCGATGTACTCCTGGTTCTCGTACAGGCGGGGCAGGAGGGTGAACTCCAAGGCGTTCACGCGGCGCTTGGTGGTCTCGATCTCCGTGAGCATCTTCTTCATCGCCGTCTCGACCTCGGCGGCGAGGATGACCTTCTCCAACAGCTCCTCGTAGGCGTCCGCGGCCTCGTCGATTCGCGCCGAGGAGCCGAGCAGCCCGTACCCCCGCTCGTCGAGGCTCTTCCGCACCTTCGAGGACTCGATCTGCGGGACCACGACGCCCATGATGTTCTTCGACTGGGTCGTGATCTCGGGGTGCTCTTTCAGCGCCGCGGCCGCGCCGCGAACGGCGACGTCGCCCTCCATCGCGCGGGCCATGTCGATCTTGCGCTGGGCCGCCTCGTAGTTCTCGGACACGTCCGAGCGGACGTCCTGCGCCTGATCGAGGATGTCCATGAACTCCATGATGAGGCCGTCACGCTTCTGTTCGAGCGTGTCGTGACCGCGCTCGGAGAGCTCGATGCGGTCCTCGATCGCCATCAGGTTCTTCCGCGTCGGTTTGACGTCCTTGGCCATCTTGTTGGGGAACGGTTCCGCTCCGAGGCGGATAATTCTTTTCAGTCGCGCCGTGTCGGCGCGTACGAGCCCGTACGCGAGACGCGGAAAGACGGACCGGAACCGGGACCGCGTGCCGCTGACAGCGACGGCCCGATCGCGTCCGCCGGGCCGGAGAACTCCGGGCTCCGGCCGACTCGCGGCGGGGTGGCGATCGGTTCCTCGGGTCCGGCGGAGCGGCGCGGTCAGAAGCCGGCCGCCACCCAATGGGACCCGTGCGGCGTACGGGGTCGGAGCTCCGGATTCGTGGCCCCGTCAGTTGTCGTCGGGATCGTCTGGATCGTCTGGGTCGTCGGAGTCGTCTGGGTCATCCGAATCATCAGGGTCGTCGGAGTCATCAGGGTCGTCAGGATCGTCCGAATCATCCGGATCATCCGGATCATTGGGATCGTCGGAGTCGTCGGAGTCATCCGGATCGTTCGGATCATCAGAATCGCCAGGATCGTCGGGGTCGTCGGGATCGTCGGAGTCGTCAGGATCGTCGGAGTCATCAGGATCGTCAGGATCGTCGGAGTCATCAGGATCGTCAGGATCGTCCGAATCATCCGGATCGTCCGGATCATTGGGATCGTCGGAGTCGTCCTCGTCATTCCGGTCGTCTTCACCGCTGTCCTCCGGCGCGTCGGAGCCGTCGTCACCGTCCGCGTCGCGGCCGTCGATGTCGATGTCGTCCGGCGCGAGCGCGCCGTCGTCGCCGACCTCGAACTCGATTTCGGCCTCGAAGCCCCCCTTCGTGAGACCGACCTCCAGCCCGCCGTCACCGGTCCCGACGGCGTCGAACGAGAGGCTCCCGTCCCCGTCGGTCGTGCCGACCGGCTCGCCGGCGGCGGTGACCGCGACGCCGGCGACGCCCTCGCCGTCGTACGTCACGGAGACCGAGACCGTCCCGTCGTCGACGGTGCCGGTCACGTCGAGTCGCTCGCGGATCATCTCGTCCTCGGCCTCCCCGGGCGACGCAGACCGAAGCGCGAGCCCCAGTTCGCCCTCGCGTCCGTCCCCCTCGACCTCGATGTCGACCTCGTCCTCGTCGGGCAGCCGCACCGCGATCCGCCCGTCGCCGTCGGTCGTCCCGGCGTCGCGGTCGCCGACCGCGACCGTCGCGCCCTCGACGGGAGCGCCGGCGGCGGTGACGCGGAGAGAGACCGTCCCGCCGGCGTCGGCGGTGCCGTCGACGATCGCGATCGACAGCGGCGTCTCGCCGGTGTCGCCTTCGGAGCCACCCTCCCCTCGCGGTTCGATCTCCTCCTCGAACTCGAAGACCGCGCCGGTTTCCCCGTCGACGCTCACCTCGGCTTCGCCGGTCGCCGCGGGCCCGTAGAAGGCGAACTCGAACCCGTAGTAGCCGTCGTCGTCGCGGTCGACGGAGCGGAGCGTCCACTCGCCGTCGCTCTCGTTCGAGAGCGGCTCCCTCGCGGCCGACAGCGCCTCGCTCTGGCTCACCCGGAACGTCCCGTTTCCGGACCGGTCGCGCTCGAACTCGCGGGAGCGCCCCCCGTCGTCGCTCTCGGCTTCGATCGAGACGCCGCCGTCGACGTCGATCGAGTACTCGCCGGAGCGCTCGCCGGTGTACTGCGCGAGCAGCGCGCTCGCCCCGGACCCGGTGACGCGGTCGAGCCGGTCGCGCGCCTCCTCGTTTGCGTCCCGGTCGTAGCCGGCGGCGCGCAGCTCCAGCGCGGAGACCCCCTCGGCGCGGTCGTCGAGGCGCTCGAAGCCGCTGGCGACGGTTCCCGCCCGCCCGGAGATCACCGCGAGCCGCCGGGCGAACTCGTCGCGGGTGAGGGCCCCCGCCTCGTACGCCTCGCGCGCCTCGCGCTGGTCGGCGACGACCGCGTCGGCCCGCTCGCGGAGGGCCGCCGCCCGATCGGCGAGCACCGCGGCTCGCTCCGACTCGCTGCCGTTCTCCAGCGCGGCCGCGAGCGACGACGCCTCGACGCCGCCGCTCACCTCGTCGTCGGTGACGGCGATGACCGTCGCGAGCTGTTGGCCGACCGCCGCGCGCGACGCGTTACCGTCGCTCGCGTTCGTTCCGTCGGTCTCACCGGTCCCGCTTCCGCCCGAGGTCCCTCCGCCGTCAGCCTGCGTCGGCGGGGTCGGCGCCACGCCGATCCGGTCGGTCGCAGCGTCGTCCCCGCCGACCGTCGGCGCGGCGCCGGACCCGACTCCCCCGGCCAGCGCGCCGCCGGGGACCGATCCGACGACGAGCCCCAGCGCCACCAGCGCGGTCAGGAGCCGTGTGCCCTTCATCGTCGAGTGTCGTGGCACGCCGGACACATATATCGCGTCGTTCGTCTCGCACCGTTTCGCCCAGTTTCGCCGCGTTGCACGGGGACCGACGGAGCGCGCCGACGAACCGCAGAGATCGCGGGGCCGCGGCGACGGCGACGATCTGTGGCTTTTAACCCGAACGGCGGAGTATGCCCGTCCGATGCGACCGAGCGATCGGACCCCGCGTGCGGTCCTCGTCCTCCTCGTCGCCGTCTGCTGTCTGGCGGCCGTCGCGCTCGGCGGTGCAGCGAGCGCACAGACCGTCGTCGTCCCGCAGACCGACGACCAGCCCGCCCCGGACAACACGCTCACCCGGATCGATCTGGCCGCCGACGGCTCGGCGACGTGGGAGGTCACCCTCCGAACCCGCCTCGAAAACGACTCCGACGTCGCGGAGTACGAGCGGTTCCAAGAGCGGTTCCGATCCAACACGAGCCGCTACCTCGACCCGTTCGCCGAGCGGATGTCCGGCGTCGTCTCGGCCGCAAACGATTCGTCCGACCGCGAGATGCGCGCGACCGACTTCGAGGCCGAGACCGGGATCCAAGAGGTTCCCCGCCGCTGGGGCGTCGTCAGCTTCCGGTTCACGTGGACCGGCTTCGCCGCGGTCGACGGCGACGCGGTCGTCGCCGGCGACGTCTTCGCCGGGGGATTCTTCATCAGCGAGGACGACGCGCTGGCCGTTTCGGCGCCGGATGGGTACGTCGTCGAGTCCACCGACCCCGATCCCGACGACGCCGGCGACGGCGACGTCGAGTGGCGCGGCCGCGAGGACTTCGACGACGGCCGGCCGCGCGTCCGCGCCGTGTCGGCGGCGACCGCCGGCGGGGGGAGCGGTGACGACGGGGACGGCGCGAGCGCCGGTTCCGACTCGGGCGGCGCCGAAAACGCCGCCCTCCTCGCCGCGCTCGGCGTCCTCGTCCTCGTCGCGGCGGTCGGGCTCGCCGGCTACGCCGTGCGGACCGGTCGATTCGGTCTCGGCGACGGGAGCGGCGGTTCCGCGGCCGGCGACGGGAGCGGCGGTTCCGCGGCCGGCGACGACGGCGGGGCCGATCACGGGGGAGCCGGACCGGACCCCTCCCCGTCGGGATCGAACGGCGGCGCGCCGGACGGATCGGGGGCCGCCGGCACCCACCGGGGCGATTCCGCGAGCGCGGCCGAGACCCGCTCGGACGACGACCCCGACGCGATCGACCCCGAACTCCTCACGGACGAGGACCGAGTCAGGCGCGCGCTCCGCGAGCGCGGCGGGCGGATGAAGCAGTCGGACGTGGTCGAGGAGTTCGGCTGGTCGAAGTCGAAGACCTCGCGCGTGCTCTCGCGGATGGCCGACGACGGCGAGGTGGAGAAGCTCCGCCTCGGCCGCGAGAACGTGATCGATCTCGCCGACGGCGACGATCCCCTCGACGAGGAGTGACGGCGAGGTGGGGCGGTACGGAGCGGCCGACGCGGCGTCCGGCGCGGCCGCTCGGCGGAATCGGGCGCGAAAGAGTAGAGAGAAGCCGGCTTAGTCGGCCGCTTCGACGACTTCGCGCTCGGAGTCCTCCTCGCGGTAGTACTCCTCGATGAACTCCTCGTCGATCCGGTTGAGGGCGTCCTTCGGGAGCATCGAGAGCAGGTCCCAGCCGATCTCCAGCGTCTCCTCGATGCCGCGGTTCTGGTCGAAGCCCTGGTCGACGAACTCCGACTCGAACGCGTCCGCGAAGTCGAGGTACTTGTTGTCGAGCTCCGAGAGCGCCTCGCGACCGACGATGTTCACGAGGTCGCGCAGGTCCTCGCCCTCCGCGTACGCCGCGAACATCTGGTCTTTCACGTCGGCGTGGTCCTCGCGGGTGAGCCCCTCGCCGATCCCGTCGTCCATCAGCCGCGACAGGCTGGGGAGGACGTTGATCGGGGGCTGGAGCCCCTGACTGTTGAGGTCGGGGTCGACGTAGATCTGCCCCTCCGTGATGTACCCGGTCAGGTCCGGGATCGGGTGGGTGTCGTCGTCGCCCGGCATCGTGAGGATCGGGATCTGGGTGACCGACCCCTCACGGCCCTGAATCCGCCCGGCGCGCTCGTACAGCTGCGCCAGGTCGGTGTACATGTATCCGGGGTAGCCGCGTCGCCCCGGGACCTCCTCGCGGGCCGCCCCGATCTCGCGGAGCGCCTCGCAGTAGTTGGTCATGTCCGTCAGGATGACGAGGACGTGGTAGTCCTTCTCGAAGGCGAGGTACTCGGCCGTGGTGAGCACCATCCGCGGGGTGACCGTCCGCTCGACGGCGGGGTCGTCCGCGAGGTTCATGAAGACGACGGAGCGCTCCAAGGCGCCGGTGCGCTCGAAGTCCTCCATGAACTCGTTGGCCTCCTCCTGGGTGATCCCCATCGCGCCGAAGATGACGGCGAACTCGGAGCTCTCCTCGTCGTCGCCCTCCTCCTCTTCGGGCACGCTGGCCTGCCGGGCGATCTGCATCGCCAGTTCGCTGTGCGGCTGGCCGGAGCTGGAGAAGATCGGGAGCTTCTGGCCGCGGACGAGCGTGTTCATCCCGTCGATGGCCGAGACGCCCGTCTCGATGAACTCCTCGGGGTACTCCCGAGAGTACGGGTTGATCGCCGCGCCGACGATGTCCTGTCGCTCCTCGGGGACGATCTCCGGACCGTCGTCGATCGGGCGGCCGGAGCCGTCGAGGACCCGCCCGAGCAGGTCCTCGGTGACGGGCATCTTCATCGTCTCGCCCAGGAACCGGACGGACGCGTTCTGGTCGATACCGGAGGTGCCCTCGAACACCTGGATGGCGACGACGCCCTCCGAGGATTCGAGCACCTGTCCGCGCAGCGTCTCGCCCTGTGCCGTCTCGATCTCGACGATCTCGTCATAGCCGATCGACTCGTCGACCTCGGCGTACACGAGGGGGCCGCTGATCTCGGTGATGGTCTGATACTCTTTCATGTTAGTAGAGGCTCCGGAGTTCCTCGGTGATCTCCGCTTTGAGCTCCTCGACGTACTCCTCGTAGTCCTCCTGGACGCCGATCCGGTTGATCCGGGGGGCGGCCTCGGTGTCGATGATCTCCTCGACGGGCACGCCCGCTTCGAGGGCGTCGAACGCCTCGTCGTTGAACGTCTCGATCGTCGTCAGCATGAGGTACGTCTTCTCCGGCGGACAGTACGTGTCGACCGGGTGGAACGCGTTCTGCTGGAGGTACGCCTCGCGCAGGTAGCGGGCGACCTCCAGGGTGAGCTGCTGGTCGTCGGGCAGGGCGTCCTTCCCGACGAGCTGGACGATCTCCTGCAGCTCGGTCTCCTCGTCGAGCACGTCGACCGCCCACTGGCGCTTCTCGGCCCAGTCGTCGGCGACCTCGTCTTCGAACCACGGGTCGAGCTGGTCTTTGTACAGCGAGTACGACTCGTTCCAGTTGATCGACGGGAAGTGGCGGCGTTCCGCCAGGTCCGCGTCGAGCGCCCAGAACGTCTTCACGATGCGCAGCGTGTTCTGGGTGACCGGCTCGGAGAAGTCGCCGCCGGGCGGCGACACCGCGCCGATCGCCGAGACGGACCCCTCCGTCCCGTTGACGTTCTCGAAGTAGCCGGCGCGCTCGTAGAACTGCGCGAGCCGGGCGGCGAGGTACGCGGGGTACCCCTCCTCGCCGGGCATCTCCTCCAGCCGGGAGGAGATCTCGCGCATGGCCTCCGCCCACCGCGAGGTGGAGTCGGCCATCAGCGCCACGTCGTACCCCATGTCGCGGTAGTACTCGGCGATCGTGATCCCCGTGTAGATACAGGACTCACGCGCCGCGACGGGCATGTTCGAGGTGTTGGCGATGAGCGAGGTCCGGGCCATCAGCGGGTTGCCGTTGGCCGGGTCCTCAAGCTCGGGGAAGTCCTCGATGACCTCGGTCATCTCGTTGCCGCGCTCGCCGCAGCCGACGTAGACGATGATGTCCGCGTCGGCGTACTTCGCGAGCTGGTGCTGGGTGACCGTCTTCCCGGAGCCGAACGGCCCCGGAATCGCGGCCGTCCCGCCCTTCGCGATGGGGAACAGCCCGTCGAGGATGCGCTGGCCGGACACCAGCGGCGTCCGGGGCGTCTTCTTGTTCGCGGAGGGGCGCGCCTCGCGGACGGGCCACTCCTGGTGCATCGAGACGTCCGTCCCGTTGGCGAGCTCGGCCACCGTCTCGGTGACGTCGAACGAGCCCGACTCGACGGCGGTGACCTCGGTGGTCTCGCCCTCCTCTAAGGCGTCCGGCGGCACCATCACCTTGTGGTCGATGGTGACCGTCTCCTCGACGACGCCGACCACGTCGCCGCGGCCGACCTCGTCGCCGACCTCGACGGCGGGTTCGAACTCCCACTCCTTCTCGAGGTCGATGCCGGGCGCGTCGACCCCGCGGTCGAGGTACGGACTGCCCATCTTGCCCTCCAGCACGTCCAGGGGACGCTGGACGCCGTCGTAGATGGCGTCCAGCATGCCCGGACCAAGGTCGACCGACAGCGGCTCGCCCGTGTTCTCGACGGGCTCGCCGGGGGCGACCCCGGAGGTCTCCTCGTACACCTGAACGGTCGTGATGTCGCCTTCGATCTCGATCACTTCCCCCATGAGGCCTTCGTCGCCGACGTAGACGACGTCGTTCATGCGGGCGTCGAGGTCGCGGGCGCTCACGACCGGACCGCTCACGCTCTGGATGACACCGTGTTCCGTGGTGGTCTCCGTGGATTCTGCTTTGCTCATATTAGTCGTCCTCCTCCATCAGGTCGATCCCGATGGCTCGTTTGATCTGGTCGCGCAGCCCGCCGCTGCCGGCGCCGGACCCGCCGAGGGTCACGAGCACGGGCTCGATGCTCCCCTCCACCGCCTCGCGGGTCCCCCGCGAGAGGTGGTCGAGGTCGTCGTCGTGCATCACGATGATGCCGGTGTCCTCGTCGCCGAGGGTCCGTTCGACGGCGTCGTCGAGCCGCTCGTCCTTCTCGTCGTCCGGTACGTTCTCGAACTTCCGCACGCCGGCGAGCCTGAATCCGGTGGTGAACTCGGGGCTCCCGACGACGGCGATCTCCTGGCTCATGTTATCACCAGCTCCGATTCGATCTCGTCGGCCGACAGCCCGGCCTCCTTCCCGCGGGCGATCGCCCGGATGTTCTCGACTTCCCGCTCCTTCGCGAGGATGTACGAGATCACCGGCGTCACCGACACCGGGTGGATCGTGCCGAGCCGGTCGCCGTACGCCAGCAGGGCGGCGTCGGTCGCGTGCTCGAACGCGATGAGGCTGTCCGCCTCCTCGAGTTCGCGCAGCGCGGGCCCGAGCTCCTCGCCGTACTGGCTGTCGGCGATGTACTCAACGAGGTCGTCGAGGTTCCGCGCGAGCCGCGCGAGCGACCCGCGGGTGAACAGCTCGCCGCCCTCGATGAAGTACGCCGCGGGGTCGATGTCCGCGCCCGACCGGGCGAGCCGGAGGGCGTTCGCCGCGTTGCGGAAGTCGACCTCCGCCTTGAGGAACGCCTCGTACTGGCGGGTCGGCTCGTCGTTGCCGAGCCCCGACAGGAGCCGCTCGTAGAACGCGCGGTCGACGGCGTTCTCCAGCGGCACCAGCACGTCCGTCTCCTCGTACTCGGCGTACGCCTCCCGGAGCGGGTCCCCGTAGACGGTGTCTTCGAGCACCTCGACGACGGCGTCGATCGAGTCGGCCTCCAGCAGCCGCCGCATCCGGCGGTCGTCGAACTCGCCGGCGCGGATCAGGTCGGTCTCGATCGCCGACTGGTCCGCGTCCGTGTAGACGCCGCGGATGACCGTCTTCACGTTCCAAGCGTCGAACTTCCGGAGGTACCGGGCGATCAGGCCGTACAGCGACCCCTCGCTCCAGTCGAGGATGTCGTCGAACTGCTCGGCGAGGTTGCGGTTCAGCGCGTACTCGATGAGGTCCACGCCGCCGTGGCGGCTCCCGAGGGCGTTGATCTCCGCGCCGTAGCTCGACTCCTCCATGAACCGGGCGATCTCCGCCGGCCCCATCCGGGTCAGCTTCCGGTACTCCTCGTCGCCGTAGAGGCTGCCGCGGCGGGCACGAACCCGCGCGACGACGTACTCTGGGTTCGAGCTCCCGACGGCGCTCATTGGTCGAACAGTCGCTCCGAGATGTTCTTCAACTCGTCGTCCCAGACGGACTCCAGGATCGAGTCGAACGTGTTGTTCACGCGAACGCGAGAGGTGTCGCTCTCCGCGACGACGCCGCCGAGACAGTCGACTTCGCCGTCGACCTCGGCGTTGCGGCCCTCGACGAGCTCCTCGAGGAGATCGACGTCCTCGGCGCGGGTGTAGACGGCGACCTCCTCGTCGTCGAACTCCGCGAGCGTCGCGTCGAGCAGCGTCTCGGTCAGCTCGCGGCGCCGATCGCCGTCGAGCCCCTCGATGGCGGCCTCGACGTCGGCGCGGACGTCCTCCAAGACGTCGCGGCGAGCGCCGAGCCGCTCCTGTTTGGCCTCGAGTTTGGCCGAGGAGAGCGTCTGCTCGCGCTCCTGATCGATCTGTCGATCGACCTCGGCGAGCCGCTCTTCGCGGATGCGCTCGGCGTCGGCCTCCGCCTCGGCGACGATCTCGTCCGCCTCGGACTCCGCCGCCTCGCGGATCTCCTCTGCACGCGCGCGGGCTTCGTCTCGAACGTCCTCAACGACAGTGTCCAAACTCATTGGTGTGGAAAGGGGGTGCCGCTTAGACGATGAAGACGACGACGAGTGCGAGAATGACGATCGTCTCGGGGAGGACCGTCAGAATGAGCCCGTTGACGAACAGGTCGTCGTCCTCGGCCATCGCGCCGACGGCCGCGGAACCGATCCCCCGCTCGGCGTACCCCGCGCCGAGCGCCGCCAGCCCGACGGCGAGTGCTGCCGCGGCGTTGGCGTCAGTCAGCGTTCCACCGGCCTGCAGTGCGACGTTCCCGAGTTCGTTGGTAGCTTCAAGCATTGGTAGTAGTTGCGGTTGCTCGTCTCCGAACAGTTGCTAGTTGCCGCCACAGTAGTCATAAAGCTTCCCAAAACGACCGAATAGAGCGACCCTGAGGCGGGAGAGAAACGCGACTAACGACGGCGATTTCCGGGCGCCGTCGGCGCCCGAGAGGCCGGTCGCGGACCGGACCGCGGCCGTCAGTCCTCGTCGGCGGTGTACTGCCGGTCGTAGCCGAACGGCAGGTACGCGTCCCCGCCGCCCTCGTAGAAGTTCCCGAAGAACTCCACGTATTCGAGACGCACCGCCTGAATGCCGGCGGAGGTGACCCCGAGCGCGAGGACGACGATGTGACCGACGACCGCGACGACGATCCCGCCCACGAGCGCGACGATCCCGACGAGGCCGATCGAGGCCGGGTCGAACGCGGTCGTGATCCCGGCGAAGACGAGCTCGTACTCCTCCGGGTGGTTCCGGATGTACTCGAGGTACTCGGCGGAGAAGATGAAGTGGAAGCTCCCCTCGCCGCCTTCGCCGATGTACGCCCCGAACGCCAGCAGGTTCACGGCCAGCGCCATCCCGCCCTTCGCGAGCAGCACCGCCATGATCCGGGCGTACGAGATGACGTTGACGATCGGCGAGAGCACCTCGGCGAGCTCCGGCGGCTCGCCGATCGCGAGCAGGACGACGCCGAGCGCGATGGCCGCGATGGCGGCGTACCCGACGGCGACCGGGAAGCCGGCGAACGACACGGCCCCGAAGGTGAGTATCGAGAACGAGTCGAACAGGAAGTCCGGCTTCGGACCGGGGAGGTGCTGGCTGAAGATCCAGACCCACGCGCCGTTGAGGATCAGCAGCCACGAGCCGCCCTCGTACAGCGCGTGCTTCAGGTCGTGCTGCTGGTAGTTGCTCACGAACGAGAGGACGTGTCCCACGTTCAGGTGCGCGAGCCCGAACAGCACGCTGGCGACCAGGAACGACAGCGCCCAGTCGATGTCCGCCGGCGAGAGGCCCTTCCCGTCGACGGGCCAGTGGACCTCGCCCGGCAGCAGCTGGTACGCGTGGTAGCCGAACACGTCGATCCCGAAGTAGATCCCGAACAGGACCGTGAAGCCGCCGGCCCACAGCGCGACGGCGCCGAGCTCCCGGAACGTGCCCTCGTAGTTGCGGTACAGGAAGGCGCCGATGGCGGCGTACAACACGCCGTACCCCACGTCGCCGATCATGAAGCCGAACATGAGCGGGAACGTGAGGAAGACTAAAAGCGTGGGGTCGAACTCCGAGTACTTCGGCCGCCCGAACCCCTGCACGAGCAGCTCGAAGGGGCCGGCCGCGCTCCCGTTGTTCTGGACGACCGGCGGGTCGTCGCCGCCGTGGGTCGCGTGGCCGCCGTCCGTGGCCGCCTCGCGCTCGGCGTCGTCGCCTGCCGCGGTCGCGACCTCGGCGCCGCCCGCGCCGCCGCCGTCAGCGACCGCCTCCGTGTGGTGGTCGCCGTCGGGGGTGAACGACGCGCGCTCCAGCTCCTCGACCTCGGCGTGGTCGCCGACCGCGTCGGCGACCGCCGCCTGCAGGTCGGGGAACGTCTCGGTCGGGACCCATCCCTCGGCGATGAAGGCGTTCTCGGTGGTCGCGAAGGAGAGCGGCGCCTGCTTCTTCTCGGCCTCGATGGTGAGCTGCTCCTCGGCGCGCAGCAGGAAGCCGGCCGTCTCCTCTTTCACCGCCGCGAGCTCCGCCTCGACCTCGTCGAGGTCGTTCCGGAGCGACTCGCGTTCGCGCTCCAGCTCCGCGACGTACTCGCTCGGGCTGGCGTCCGCCTCGGGGACCTCCAGCAGCGCGATGTCGACGCCCACGAGCGAGTCCTGGAGGACCCCCTCGTCGGCCCCGTCCGCGGGGCGCGCGAAGATCGCCACCACGTCGCTCCCGGCGAACACCTCGAACGCGTCGATCCCGTCCGCGTCGGCGAGCGTCGCCTCGACCGCCTCCGGCTTCGCCTCGCCGACGACGACTTCGAGCGAGTCGTAGCCGCCGAGCAGGTCGAGCTCGACGCCGAGATCCGCGAACGGTTCCATCCGGTCGATCTCCTCCTGCCGGTCGCGGATCTCGGTCTGCAGCTCGTCGCGCCGGTCGTTGAGCTCGTTGACGCGCTCGCGCACGTCGTCGAGCTCCGCTTCGAGCTCCTCGTCGCCGAGCGGGCGGGCGCCGTCGACCTCGTCGCCCTCGACGTCGAGAATGCTCTCCAGCGAGCGCACGGTGACGAGCTTCTCGTTGACGGTCTCCGCGCCGTCGAGCGACTCGCCGGGCGCGAACCCCTCGTAGCGCTCGTCGTAGTCGGTGACGTGCAGGGAGTGGTGTTCGTACGTCGCCTCGATCACGTCGTCGATGACGCGCTTCGATCCCGTCACCGACACCTTACTCATCCGCTCAGGCCTGAGCATCCACCGCCTCCTCGGCCTGTTGGTTCACCGCTTCTTCGAACCGTTCGACGGCGTAGTCGACGGCCGAGTCCACGCGCTCGCGGGCCTCGCGTTCGAGCTCGTCGCGGTCGGCACGACCCGATTCGAGGATCTCCTCGCGGCGCTCCTCGATCTCCTCGCGGGCCGCCGCCAGCCGGTCGTCGGCCTCGGAGTCCGCCTCTTCCTCGGCCTCCGCGCGGATCTCCTCCGCGCGCCGTCGAGCCTCGGCGAGGCGCTCGTCGGCGTCCGATTCCGCCTCCGCGATGATCTCGTCCGCCTCCGTTTCAGCCTCCTTGATCCGGTCGAGCACCTCTGGTCTCGCCATGCTACTAATCGCCTGAAACTCTACAAGCGACGTATAAGGTGTTTGCGAAAGTGCGCGCGCGGTTCCGGCGATTCGGGCGGTCGATCGCGCCGAAACGCCGCCGCGATCGCGCCGTCGCCGCCTACATTTAAGTGCCAGTCGCCGGACCCTCACCGTATGGCAACGGTGTATGCGGTCGCGTCGGCGAAAGGTGGGGTCGGGAAGACCACCACGACCGCGGCGGTGGCGACGCTCCTGGCCGACTCGGGCGCCGACGTCGTCGCGATCGACGCCGACCTCGGCATGGCGAACCTCGCGGAGGCCGTGGGCGTGACCCCCGGCGGGATCACCCTCCACGACGTGCTGGCGGGGGCGGCCGCCCCCCGCGACGCCGTCCACGAGGGGCCGGTCGGCCTCCGCGTCGTCCCGGGCGCGGCGGAGCTGAAGGCGTACGCGGCGGCCGACCCCTCCGGGCTCCTCGAGGTCGTCGACGCCTTCGACGACGCCGACTACGTGTTCGTCGACGCCGGCGCGGGGCTCTCACACGACTCCACGCTCCCGCTCGGGATCGCGGACGAGACCCTGCTCGTCTCCACGGCGGAGCGGACCGCCCTCGGCGACACCGAGAAGACCCGCCGGCTGACCGAGCGGCTCGGCGGCTCCGTCGCGGGCGCGGCGATCACCCGCCTCGACCCCGCGACCGCCGCGGCCGACGCCCCGATCGACGCGGTCGAGGAGACGCTCGATACGGCGGTGATCGGACGCATCCCGGAGGACGACGCGGTGGTGCGCGCGGCGGAGTCGGGCCAGCCGCTCCCCGCCTTCGCCCCGGACGCCCCGGCGACCCGCGCGTACCGGGACCTGACGCGGGCGCTGACCGGCGCGGCGATCGACGGCCCCGGGCTCGCCGTCGGGGGCGACGCGGCGCCGGAGAGCGGGGAGCGCGCGGGCGCGGCCGCCGCCGGGGACGCGGTCGCGGGCGGAGGCGAGTCACGCGCGGAAGCCGCCTCCCCCGACGAGGACGACGCCGAAGGGCCGAGCAGCTCCGAAGAACCGAGCAGCTCCGAAGAACCGAGCAGCTCCGAAGAACCGAGCAGCTCCGAAGGGCCGGACGACGCTGAAAAGCCGGACGACGCCGGACGAGGAGGCGCCGACGCCGCCGAGGGGTCCGCCGACCCGGACGCCGAAGACGAGGAGGACATCATCGTCGCGGACTCGGACCGGGCGGGCCTCGGCGAGCCGAGCGACGAGGAGGACATCATCGTCGCGGCGGAGTCGCCCGTCGAGGACACTTCTGACCCCGGAGACGCCGCGGACCCCGGGGACATCGCAGACACCGGAGACATCGCAGACACCGGAGACGCCGCGAGGCGCGGAGAGACCGGGGGCGTCGGGGAGTCCGGGAGCCTCGGGGAGCCCGACGGCTCCGCCGACGCCGATCGCGACGCGGTCGCCGGCGAGACGGAGGCGGTCGGGGAGCGTCACGTCGACGCCGACGACCTCGAGGCGATGATCGAGGAGGGCCTCGAACCGACGACGTTCGACGACGAGGGCGATCCGTCCGTCGGCCCGACGGACGACTCGTCGGCGAGTGCCGATCCGACGGACGACTCGCCAGAGGACGACTCGCCGGACGAGGGAGTCACCGGCGGCGAGGCGACGGGTGCCGAGGGACGAGCCCGGTCGCCGCCGGACGCGGAGCCAAGGACAGACCCGGAGTCCGGAGCGGGCGCGGAACCGGAGACAGACGCGGAATCCGGAGCGGGCGCGGAACCGGACGCCGATGCGGACGACGAGCTTGCAGGGAGCGTCCCGTTCCGCGACGACGACACCGGGATGATGAACACGGTCCTCTCCGAGGAGGAGGAGGAGTCGGACGACGAGGACGAGGACGGCGGATTCTTCAGCCGACTGCTCGGTCGTTAGCGGCCCGTGGGAGCGCCGGCGGCGGGCGTCAGGCCTCGGACGGCGCCTTCGCCCGGTCGCGGATGAGCTCGCGGATCTCTTCGGGGTCGGAGATGCCGGCGAGCTCCTCGCAGGAGACGAGGGCGGTGCCGTCGACCGACTCGCGCTCCTCGTCCTCCTCGGTGAAGTACACCGAGCGGGTCTGCGCCACCTCGCCGATCGAGGACATGATCCGCGCGCGTTTCTCGGCGGCCGGCGTGAACGTCGAGTGACCGGTGAGCACCCGCGCCGCGGAGCTCCCCTCGTCCTCGGAGACGGCCTTGAACGGCGCGCGGGCGGTCGGGTGGACCGTGAAGCCCGCGTTCGTGAGCACGTGAAGGACGTGCTCGTCGTCGGGGTCGGTCTCGGGCGCCGAGGGGGTGGGGTCGGCGTCGCGGACCTCGTCGGCGCCGTCGAGCACGTCGACCGGGCTGGAGAAGGGCTCGTTGAACAGCTCTTCCAGCTGGATCGCCACCTCGATGGAGGCGTTCATCCCGTCCTCGTACTTCGAGACGGTGCGGCGAGAGACGCCGAGCTCGGTCGCGAGGCGGCCGAGCGACCAGCCGCGCTCCTCGCGCTCGTCGGCCAGCAGGTCGCCGTCGAGGCTGACGTAGAGCCCGCCGGGAGCCGCGTAGATGAGCGGCGGCATCCCCTCGACGAACAGGTCGTACCCCGTGTCGGGGTTGATCACCGGGACGCCGTGCCGGAAGTAGACGACGCCCGGCTTCAGGTCCTCGTCGCGGGTCCGGACCCCGATCACCATCGGCGTCCCCTGCAGGTACTCGCCGAGCCGGCGCATCTCCGCGCCGGTCTCCGCGTCGAGCGCGTCGACGTTCCCGAGAATCTTCAGCAGGACGAGGTCCTCGTCGCGCCGGGCCGCCACGTCGAAGCTCTTGGGCCGGACCGCACACCGGTCGCTGACGAGGAAGCCCGCATCCTCCAGCATCGCGGTGATGTTTTCGATCAGCGCAGTCCGGGACATGGTCGAAATAAGCGGCTCGCCGTATATATGCGTTGTGTCAGTCGTACGCGCTCGAAAGCCCCGCCAGCCTGCGATTTTCTCGATCGGGGCGTCGACGCAGTTATATACTCGTTAATCGGTGCTTCCCTCTCTGCTGTTCCGTCCCCGCGCCGAAACCGGTTTGTCCGGGAGCGAGAGAGGGCACGTATGCCCATCGTCGCGGTCGACGACACCGACTCCCGCAAGCGCGGGATGTGCACGACGTACGTCGGCGCGCGGCTGGCCGAGCGGCTCGGTGCGGCCGGCGGCCGCGTCCGCCGCCGGCTCCTCGTCCGGCTCAATCCCGCGGTGAAACACAAGACGCGGGGCAACGCCGCGGTCGCGCTCCACGTCTCCGGCGTCGACGCGGAGGTGGCCTTCGACCTCGCCGCCGAAACGGTCCGGGAGTTCGCGGCGGCCGACGACCCCCGGACCTCGCCCGGCGTCGTCGTCGCCGACATCGATACCGCCGGCGATCCGTTTGCTCCGAGTACCACCCCGATTCCCGCCGACGTGGCCGACTTCGCCCACCGTGCGCTCCGACACCGGCTCTCCCTCGACGAGGCCCTCGACCTCGCCGACGCGCACGCTTTCCGCCACGCGGCGTTCGGGTCCGGGGGAGAGATCGACGCGGACTGCAGGAAGGCGGACGCGGAGGCCGTCGCGGGACGCGGCCGGATCGGCGCGCTCGCGGCGGTCGGCGCTCCCGCCGCGTTCGACGACTGGACCGTCGAGCGCATCTCCTACCGCGAACTGGACCGCTGCGGCACGCCCCGCGACGTCGATATCGAGAGCGTCTTCGCGGCCGCCGATCGCGGGTACCCGACCGTCTGGGACACCGTCGACCGCGGGACCGGAGAGGCGGTCTGCGTCCCGAACGCTCCAGGCCCGATCCTCCACGGGGTCCGCGGCGACGACGCCGACGCGTGCCGCGAGGTCGCCGCGGCGATCGACTCCGAGCCGGTCGAGCGCGCGGCGACGTTCCTGACGAACCAGGGCACCGACGCGCACCTCGCGCCCGGCGCGATCGGCGACCTCCGCGACGGCGCGGGCTACCGCGTCGCCGGCGTCGTCGCGAGCGAGCCGGAGACGAAACGCGGCGGGCACGTCCACGTCGACGTGGCCGCGTCCGACGGCGATCACGCCCCCGAGCTCCGGTGTGTCGCGTTCGAGCCGACCGGCCGGTTCCGAGACCGCGTGCGCGCCCTCCGTCCCGGCGACCGGGTGACTGTGTGCGGGGAGCACGAGGTCCGGTCGGTCGAGGGCGATACCGAACGCGACCCACCGGGCGACGGACGCCCGACGGCGACGCTGAAACTGGAGAAGCTCGCCGTGCGCGACCTCGTCGAGACGGAGCCCGTCGTGCCGACCTGTCCCGACTGCGGGCGGTCGATGTCCTCGGCGGGACGGGGTCAGGGGTACCGCTGTCGCGACTGCGGCACCGACGCGCCCGGGAAGGTTGCGGAGCCGATCGAGCGGGAGTTAGCGCCCGGCTGGTACGAGGTCCCGCCGAGCGCCCGGCGCCACGTCGCGAAGCCGCTGGTCCGCGGGGGGTTCGACGCCCCGATCCACCCGGAGCGGTGAGTCGGCGGGGTCGGGGCGGTGCGGGGGATGATGGCGGGCGTCAGTCGCTCGCGACCAGCTTGTAGCACATCCCGGCCTCGTCGGAATTCTCCGGGGCGCGCTCCGCGTAGTAGATCCCGTCGTCGGTCACCGTGGGCGCGCTGGTCGCGTCGCCGCGGCCCTCGGCGGTCCAGGTGACCGACCCGTCGTCGCGGTCGAGCGCGTACAGCTTCGCGTCGTACGAACCGACGAAGACGTGGTCGTTCGTGGCGACCGCGCTCCCGGTGATCCAGCCGCCCGTCGAGGTCGACCACAGCTTCTCGCCGCTCTGGAGGTCGATCGCGTAGGCGTTGGAGTCGTGGCTCCCGACGTACACCTCGCCGTCGTGGACCGCGGGCGCGCACATGACGCCGCCCGTGTCCCCCGGACTGGGGTCGCTCTTCGACGTCTCGCCGCCGTCGGTCTCGAACTCCCACAGCACGGAGCCGTCCTCGACGTCGAGCCCCGTGACGGTCCCCGCCCACGAGGGGACCACCGCGATCCCCTCGCTGATCGCGAGCGGGAGCTTCACCTCGCCGCCGGTGTCGTAGGCCCACTCGCGCTCCAGATCCGGGAACGACCACGCGTAGCAGTTGCCGTCGTTGGAGCCGAAGATGAGGCGACCGCGCTCGCGGTCGATCGCGACCGTCGAGTGCGGGTGGTCGGTGGGGCGCTCGTCGCGCCACTCGATCTCGCCGCTTTCCGCGTCCATCCTGACGACGCTCCCGCTCGGGGTCGCGTGCTCGACCGCGACGTAGAGCTTCCCGTCGAGGTAGGTCGGGCTGGCGGCGGCCGACCCGCCGGCGTCGGTCTGCCACAGGATCTCCCCGTCGTCGAGCGCCACCGCCGAGACCACGCCGTCGTAGGTGCCGACGTACAGGCTCCCGTCCGCGATCGCCGGCGTCCCGTGGCTGCCGCGGTCGTCGTCGCTGATCGAGGTCGCCCAGTTCACCGAGCCGTCCGGCGCGATCGACTGCACCCGACCGGTGTCGTCGGCGAGCACGATCGCCCCGTTCGGCGCCGCCACCGGGCTCCCCTTCGAGGCCGAGTGGTCGCCGCGGTTCGCCGGCACCTCCCACGCGGTCTCGACCGACTCGGGTATCGCCGCGTCGATGTACCCCGTGTTCCGGAGCCCCCGCCGGAACTGCGTCTTCACCCCGTCGTCCGGCGCTTCTGTCGGGCGATCGCCGCCGTCCGAATCCCCGCCGTCGCTCCCGTCTCCGGCGCCCTCGTTCTCTGACGTGCCGTCTCCGGCCGGCCCGCCGGAGTCGAAGGCGGAACACCCGGCCAGTCCCGCGACGCCCGCGGTGCTCGCGACACCGAGGGACCGCAGCCAGTCGCGACGCGTTCGTTCGGTCATGGTGGCCCTCTACCCGCAGCGAGAGTAAAAAGCCACGCTCCTCGGCGTTGCGCTCGCGAGATGTCCGGTGGCTCCCGACGGTCAGTCGTCGATGTCGCGCTCCCCGCGCCACGTCGCCGCGCGGTCGAGCGCGGCCTCGCGGTCGTCGAACCGCTCGCGCTCGTAGGCCGACTCGTCGTCGGCCTGCTCCATCACGTCGAGGCGGGCGACGACCCCGCCGTCGCCGCGCTCGCGGACCCGGACCGTCGCGTAGCCGTCGGAGCGCTCCCACTCGGTGATCACGTCGTCCTCGCGTCCCAGTGACCAGGCCATACCGGAGAACGCGCGCGACGCGGGTAAAGCGACGCGGTTCGCGGTCGGCGACGGGCGAGGTCCCCCGGTCAGTCCCCGGCTCTCGACGGCGCCGTCGTGTGCGAACAGACCGGACAGACCGCGTAGCCGAGGGCGTCGTACTGCACCGACGCCGAGGGTGCGGTCACGTCGCACTCGGGGCAGTCGAACGTCGACTCCGCCTGGGTGCTCATACCCGTCCGTGGGAACGCTTCGCATATCGTTATGGGGTGCTTGCCGTCCCCTCAACGCATCCCTACTTATAAGCGACCGCCGGCCCGAGTACGACCGTGACCGAAGACGTTCACGCGGAACGGCGCGAGCGCGCGGCGGAACGGCTCCGGGATACCGGCGCCGACGGGCTCGTCTGTTTCCCCAGTCGGAACCTCCAGTACCTCACCGGCTTCGCCGAGGAGCCGGGCGAGCGACACCTCCTGCTCGTCGTGCCGGCGGGTGACCGTGCGACAGGCGGGACCGACGCCGCCGAGCCGACCCTCCTCGTGCCCGCCCTCTACGAGACGCAGGTCCGGGAGGAGACCACGGTCGGCGCGGTGCGGACGTGGGCCGACGGCGACGACCCGACCGCCGCCGTCCGGACCTTGCTCGGCGATCTCGGGCTCCGCGAGGGGCGGCTCCTCGTCGACGACACGATGTGGGCGACGTTCACGCAGGACCTCCGGGCCGCCGCGCCGGACGCCGAGTGGGGGCTCGCGAGCGAGGCGCTCGCCGACCTCCGCGTGCGGAAGGACGAGGCCGAACTGGACGCGATGCGCGCGGCCGCGGCCGCCGCGGACGCGACGGTCCGGGACCTCCGCGACCTCGGCGCCGACGCGGTCGGGATGACCGAGCGCGAGGTCGCCGACCGGATCGCCGACCGGCTGGCCGCCCACGGCGGCGAGGGGACCTCCTTCGAGACGATCGTCGGCGCGGGACCGAACGGGGCGAAGCCCCACCACGGCTGCGGCGACCGCGAGATCCGGGCGGGCGAGCCCGTCGTGCTCGACTTCGGCACCCGGATCGACGGGTACCCCTCGGACCAGACGCGGACGCTCGTCTTCGACGGCGAGCCGCCTGCCGAGTACCAGCGCGTCCACGAGACGGTTCGGGAGGCGCACGCCGCCGCGGTGGAGGCGGTCGAGCCGGGCGTCGCCGCCGAGGCGGTCGACCGGGCCGCCCGCGAGGTCGTCGAGGACGCCGGCTACGGCGACGCGTTCTTCCACCGCACCGGCCACGGCGTCGGGCTCGACGTCCACGAGGAGCCGTATATCGTGGCCGGCAACGACCGGGCGCTGGAGCCGGGGATGGCCTTCTCGGTGGAGCCGGGAATCTACCTCGACGGCCGGTTCGGCTGTCGGATCGAAGACCTCGTCGTCGTCACCGATGACGGGTGCGAGCGGCTCAACGACACCGACCGCGGCTGGCGGTGAGGAGCGGTGGACGCACGGCGCCGGCCTCGGCGCGTGTGGTGCGTGTCCCCGATCGCAGCGTGTCGCCCGGACACATCATCGTCGCCCTTGGCTCGCATCGAAACCATTAGTGTCGCCGGAGCGAAAGCGCGGGGTATGAGCGACAACGACGAGGCCGAGGCGGAGGAGCCGGCCGTCGAGCTTGGCGAGGGGCCGGACGTCCCGGGCGAGCCGATCGCCCGCGTCGCGTCCCGGCTCACGTGGCCCGCGAAGCGCAGCGACCTGCGCGCCCAGGAGGGCGACGCGACGATCCGGACGCCGGAGGGCGCCCGCGCCCTCGACGACGTGCTCGCGGCGTCGGAGGTCCCGCTGTTCGAGAGCCGGAGCGAGTTCGTGACCGAGGTCGAGGAGATCGTCGGGCGCGGTCCGGTCGCGACCGAGTAGCCGTTTCCGGTTCGGTTTCGCTTCCCTCCTCGCATCTGTCTCCGTTTCGTCCCTGTCTCCGTTTCGTCCCTGTCTCCGTTTCGTCCCTGTCTCCGTTTCGTCCCTCGGCCGCCGCGAGCTTTTTGTCCGGCCGACGCGGAACCCGGGCATGGCGATCCCGTTCGATCCGCACGAGCTCGACCCCGAGGAGTACGGCGAGACGCAGACGACGCTCGAAGCCGACCACGAGTCGGCGATCGAGCGCGTCCGCGAGGTGTGTCTCGATGCGGGCTTCGGGATTCCGGTGGAGTTCTCCCCGTCGGAGATGCTCAACGAGAAGGTCGGCGCCGATCGCGACCCTTACTACGTCCTCGGCGCCTGCAACCCCGAGATGGCGAACCGCGCGCTCGACGCGACCGACGGGCGGATCGGTGCCCTGTTCCCCTGTAACATGGTGATCTGGGAGTCGGCGCCCGGCGAGCAGGTCGTCTACCACGTCTCGATCATGAAGATCGCGCGGCTGCTCGGGCTCCCGACCGACGACGAGGAGATGGACGCGATCGTCGCCGACACCGGCGAGATGGTCGACGCCGTGTTCGACGAGTTGGACGCGTAAGGGACTCCCGCCGACCCGGAGGGCCGCCGAGGGAGCCGACGCCGACCGCGCTCACCACGGCTCGTTCTTCAGCCCGAGCGCGTAGGCGCCGGCGTTCGTGGCGACGTGGAGGATCGGCGTCAGCACGAGCACGACCGCGAGGACGGACGGGGTGAACACCGCGAGCGCCCAGTCGGTGTCGACGACGAAGACGGTCGCGAGCGCGACGACGACGAAGTCGAGCTGGTCGAGCACCGGGAAGGCCGCCCCGCGCTCGCGACCCGACCGACGCTTGAGGAAGGAGGCGCCGATGTCGCCGCACATCGCGCCGAACGCGAGCGCGAACGCGGCCGGGAGCGCGAACGTCGGGAGGTCGACCCCGAGCGCGGCGCTCGCGGGCTCCGCGACGGCGTTGAGCGCGAGCGCGAGGACGACCCCGGCGAGGGTGCCGACCGCGGTGCCGCGCCACGTCTTCCCGTCGCCGAGCAGCCGGGCGCCGCGCCACTCGCGGCCGCCGTCGATGGGGCGGCCGCCGCCCGCGAGCACCGCGGCGTTGTTCGGCACGTAGGCGGGCAACATCGCCCAGAACGCGGTCGCGACGAGCGAACCGATCATACCCGACCGTCGCCTGTCGGGGGCATATAAATCCCGGATTCGATCGGTCCGGAATCCCTCGCCGGCTCCGCCGCGGCCGGCCTCGAAACCGTCCGAGTCGACAACAATCAAGTCGCTACCGCCCCGAGTGAGCGGTATGATCCCTCCGATCGCGCGGCGGTTCGTCGCCGGCGAGAGCATCCCGGAAGCCCTCGAACACGCCCGAGCGCGCAACGAGGACGGGGTCGCCGTCATCCTGAACCTGCTCGGCGAGCACTACGACGACCCCGCCGACGCCCGCGCCGATACCGACGCGTACCTCGCGCTCTTAGAGGACATCGCCGACAGCGGGCTCGACGCCTGCGTCTCGGTGAAACCCTCCCAGATCGGCCTCAGCGTGTCCGAGGAACTCTTCGAGGAGCACTACCGCGAGATCGTCTCCCGCGCCCACGACCTCGACGCGTTCGTCTGGTGTGACATGGAGGACGCCGACACCACGGACGCGACCCTCGACGCCTTCGAGTCGATCGCCGCGGAGTACCCGTGGAGCGTCGGCCAGTGCGTCCAGTCGAACCTCAAGCGCACCCGCGAGGACCTCCGCTTCCTGTTCGAACGCCGCGACCGCGGGATCGCGGTCGGCTCGCACGACCCCGCGATGATCGCGCTCGCCGACCGGCTCGCCCGGGAGCACGGGACGGAGTACGAGATCCAGATGCTGATGGGCGTCCGCGACGAGGCCCAGCGCGACCTCGCCGCGCAGGGGGTGGACGTGGCCCAGTACGCCCCGTTCGGGACCAAGTGGTTCTCGTACTTCTACCGGCGTGTCCGCGAGCGCAGGCAGAACCTGACGTTCGCGCTGCGAGCGGTCGCGGGTCGGTGATGGCGGCCCGCAGACCGGCGAGCGCCCGTCGAGGTCGTCCGGCACGTAGAAGCCCCTTTAAGCATTGCCGACGGATAGGGACTCGATAGATGTCCACGTGGAAACGCGACTTCGCCAGCGGCCTCATCGTGCTGGCTCCCCTGTTGGTGCTCCTCCTCGTCCTCCAGTGGATCTACCGGTACATCGCGTCGATCCCGCTGATCGAGGATCTCCAGCCGGCGGTCATCCCCACGCCGCTGGAGCCGGTCTCGCGGGTGATCATCGCGATGGCGGTGTTCGCGACGGTCGTCCTCGCGGTCGGCTACTTCATGCGGACGACGCTCGGCCGGCTGGCGGAGTCCGCCGTCGACGGCGCGATAAACCGGATTCCGGCGCTGCGCGTGGTGTACAACGCCTCGAAGCTCGCGATCGAGACGGCCGTCTCCGGGACCGACGAGCTACAGAGCCCCGTCTACATCGAGACGTGGCCGGGAATCCGCATGACCGCGTTCCGGACCGGGAAGAAGACCCGCGACGGGAAGATCGTTCTGTTCATGCCGACCGCGCCGAACATCACCACCGGCTTCGTCATCGAGGTCGAGCCCGACCGCATCGAGGAGACCGGCGAGACCGTCGAGGAGGGGATGACGCGCGTCCTCTCGGCCGGCTTCGCCGAGTCCGCGCATCAGGTCCCAGTCGAGGAGGAGCGCCCGCCCGAGGGAACCACCGGGAAGCCCGGCGGCGTCGGCGGCGTCCGTACCGACGGGACGCCCGGCGAGTCCGACCGCCCGTCTACGGACGGGGGCGGTGGCGGTGGCGGTGGCGGTGGCGGTGGCGGTGGCGGTGGCGGTGGCGGCGGCAGCGACTGATCGGAGACGGGTAAAACGGCGAGGAGAGCCGACCTACAGGTACGTGAACCAGTCGTCGTGGTCGTCGGTCCGGCGCTCGACCAGATCGAAGAAGGCGCCCTGGAGCTCCTCGGTGACCGGGCCGCGGGTGCCCGCGCCGATCTCGGTGTCGTCGACCGACCGGATCGGGGTCACCTCGGCCGCGGAACCGGTGAAGAACAGCTCGTCGGCGGTGTACAGCTGGCCGCGGGAGATGACCGCCTCGTCGTGGACGGTGTAGCCGCGCTCCTCCGCCAGTTCGATGACGGTGTCGCGGGTGATCCCTTCGAGGATCGACTGCGCCGGACCGGTGGTGTAGATCTCGCCGTCGTTGACCATGAAGATGTTCTCGCCCGGCCCCTCGGCGACGTTGCCTTCCTTGTTCAGGACGATGGCCTCGACGTAGCCGTTGCGGCGGGCCTCCTCGCCCGCGAGCATGGAGTTGACGTACAGGCCGGTGGTCTTGACGTTCGTCGGCACCTGCGAGGAGGCGTGTTTCCGCCACGAGGAGACCATCACGTCGACGCCGTTTTTGAGCGCCTCCTCGCCGAGGTACGCGCCCCACGGCCACGCGGCGAGGACGAGGTCAGTCGGGCAGTCCTTCGGCGAGACGCCGAGCGAGTCGTAGCCGTAGTAGGCGATCGGCCGGATGTAACAGGACTCCAAGTCCTGCCTATCGAGCAGGTCGAGGGTCGCCTCGGTGATCTCCTCACGGGAGTGCTCGATATCGAGGTCGTACATCTTCGCGGAGTCGAACAGCCGGTCGAGGTGCTCCTCCCACCGGAAGACCGCCGGTCCCCGCTCGGTGTCGTAACAGCGGACGCCCTCGAACACGCCGCTCCCGTAGTGGAGCGCGTGGGTCAGAACGTGAGTGGTCGCGTCGTCCCAGTCGAGGAACTCACCGTTCTTCCAGATCGTGTCGACATCCATCTCGTCGAATCCCATACTCGGAAATTGCGGTCGGCGGGCTTAAAACTGTCAGTAACCCACGACTGAAGTCGTGGACTTGTCAGTGGACTCCCCTTCTGCCGTCGAACTGACGGAGGCGGTAAATCCGCCGTTCAGGTTCAGCGTCCCTGACTTGAGCGCACACTGACAGGGTGCGCCTCCACCCGGAGACGTCTGCCCCGAGTGGAGACGTTTGAGAAGTTTCCGAGCGATGTTCTTGCTCGCGTTGTAATCCGCGTTCAGTTCGTACTCGCACTTCCGACACACGAACTGGTGTTTCGACCGTCGATTCGACTCATGGGTAAACCCACACTTCGAACACCGCTGAGACGTGTACGCAGGACTCACCTGCTCTATCTCGATCCCCAACATCTCGGCTTTGTACTCGACGTACTCGTATAAACGCCGGAACGCCCACGCGTGGAATCGCTTTACGCCAGCCATCCGCTTGCGAATATCGGTCAGGTTCTCGAAGGCGATGTGCGTACAACCGTGCTCACGCGCCTCTGTGAGAATCTGGTTCGAGGCTCGGTGGAGTTCGTCTTTCATCCAGCGGTGTTCGCGGTCGTCCATCGACTGAATCGACAGGTGCGCTGACCGCGTGCCCGCCTGTTGCATCGACCCGCGGGTCTTCTCAAACTCGCGGCGTCGATGATTCATCTCGTCGGCGTTGCCGATGAACGCACCTGTCGAAGTCACGGCGAGCGAGCCGTCCACGTTCAGATCGACGCCAAGGACTGTTCTGTGCTTGGCGTTAGAAGCAGCAGCCGTGGACTGCTCTCGATCGTCGCTCTCGATTCGGCGCATCCGTGCGTGGAGGTAGAACGACTCTGTGGAACGGTCGTACTGTAACGTGGACATCCGAAACTCGTAGTTCTCGTTCAGGAGGTACTCACCGATCGGAGTCCCTGCAGGCTCGTCAGGAATTACGTAATCACACTCGACACGCCCGTTTACCGTTGAAAGAGACACCTGGTCGCGGTGGAACGTCGCGCTTCTCTTGTCGTAGACGACGCTCCACGCGTCGAAGTGCGGTTGACTGGTGGTTTCGCCTTTTTTAAGTCGGGCAACGCCGCTTTTGGTAGCCTCGATAGCGCGTCGGATTCCCTTCTGGACGAGATTCGCGGTCAGCTCTGTTTCGTCCCGAAGTCGCTCGTAGAGAGCGGTTTCGGCTTTTTGTTTCGAGGTGACACAGTACTCGTTCGGGTGTCTCCACGCCCATGCTGCGGTCGTGTTCGCACAGTGAGAAACTGCTCTTTCGTCTGATGGAGGTCGTCGCACCGCTCGTCGGGCACGCCGAGTTTGACTTTGACGGTGCGAATCACATCCTCCATCTGTAGTTCACATGTTGATCTATTTGATTATAATATCTACGGCTGATACTGGGGAATCTGGTTGCTATCGCTCGTGGAATGGTGCGGATATTGTCGGATTCCTCCCATGTCATCAGAACTCATAGAGTTCTGATTGGCTAACGAGACGCTCTGCGTCTCGTGAACGGCTGAAGCCGTTGGCTTCCTCCTTGTTCCTCTGTGACAACCGGCTGGGGGCTGCCGCCACGGTCTGCGTGAGCTTGCGCGTCCCGAAAGCCTACGTCGCGCCGGCACGCGGGTGTCGACATGGCCGATTCGTTCTCCTCGGTCCTCGGCGCCCTCCGCCCGAGACGCGAGCACGTCCTCCCGTTCCTCCTCGTCGGGTACGTCCTCGGCTACGCCGGAGTCGTCTGGATGAGCGGATGGGTTCCCGCGTGGGTCACCGAGCGGACGGCCCTCGCGGCGACACCGCCGCTCGCGTACGTCACGGCCACGATCGTGGTCGCGGTCGCGCCCGATCGGGTCCCGTCGCCGTCGGGGTCGCAGGCCCGTTGGGCGCTCGCGTTCTGCGGACTGACGGTCGTCGCCTTCGAGGCGCTTCGCGCCGGTTGGGGACCGTCGTTCCGTGGCCTGCTCCTGCCAATCGCCGTGTTCGGGTGGCCCGCGGCGGCGCTCGTGTGGATCGGGATCCTGCTCACGTGGTCCGGACCGCTCCCGGCATCGGGCGGGCTACTGCTGTTCGGGATCGGCGCGGCGGCAACGGGAGTGTGGCAGTTCTGGCTCGCCGGGTGGGTATCCCGGCGAATCGCGGGGGTGCGGGCGAATCGTTCGGCGGACGAATAGTTATTTTCGGGATGTGCGTGTCGACGGCGTCACTGGCGTCGGTCACTTATAAAACGTTGCTGCTAACGCGGTGAACACTTCCAAAGCCCCAGCCGCTCGGCTATACGTGATCGACGATTCCGCGGTGAACACTTCCAAAGCCCCAGCCGCTCGGCTATACGTGATCGACGATTCCGCGGTGAACACTTCCAAAGCCCCAGCCGCGAGGACTCGCGCGGCTTGTTGTGCGCCTCGCTCAGTCGCTCGCACTGCTCGCTCCTTCGCTGCGGTGCTTACTGCGCCGTGCTTCGTCCTCGCGGCTGCCCCTTTGAGCCCCACCCGCTCTGCACAGCACCGCACAGCCTCACGCCTCCCCAGCCTCGCCGCTCGCTCGGGCTCCCTTCGGTCGCCCACATCGCTCGCGGCGTCCCTCGCACGCGCACCTCACGGCCGCCGAGGGCGGCCGCTCGGAGGCGCGCGCCGACGGCACAGTGATCAGTTATTTGAGCGCCTCGACGAGCGCCGAGCCCTCGACGTAGGGGATTCCGCGCCGCCGGGCGTACGCCGCGGCGTCGGCGGGCGCCAGCGCGGCGCCCGTCTCGTCGTCGAGCATCTCGCAGACCACGGCGGCGGGGGCGGCGTCGACGGCCTCGGCCATTGCGAGCCCGAGTTCCGTGTGCCCGGTCCGGCCGGACAGCCCGTCACGGGCGCCCCGGAGCACGTGGACGTGGCCGGGCGCGCGGAACTCCGCGGCGAAGTCCTCGGGGCCGTACTCTTCCGGATCGGCGTCCGCCGCTGCGGCCGCGCTCGCGATCTCGACGATGGTCCGAGAGCGGTCCTCGTCGGTGATCCCGGTGAACGTCTCGCGGTGGTTCACGGGCAGCGAGAAGGAGGAACGGTCGTCGTACTCGGGGTCGTCGTCGACCGCGGGGTGGTCGAGCGCGTCCGCGAGGAACGGGAGCCCGAACGCGTCCGCGACGGGGTCCGCGACCGCGACGCAGATCAGCCCGCCCGCGTCGTTGCGCATGTGGGCGACGGCCGCCTCGTCAACGGCGCCGGCCGGGTAGACGATGTCCGTCTCGCCCTCGCGGTCCGCGAAGTCGTGGACGCAGACCGGGTCGCCCGCACGGAACGCGTCGAGGGCGCGCCGGACGGAGTCGGCGTCGGACTCGGGAGCCGCGTCGGCGTCTACGGGTGCCCCCTCAGCCTCGGCGTCGGACTCGGCGCGCATCAGGCGACCTCCGTCTCTATCTCCGCCTCGGTGTCGGCCGTATCCGCCCGGCTCGTGGCGGCCACGCGGACCTCGACCGCGTCGCCGTCGTCGAGGTCGAGCGCGTCGCGGAGCCGCTCGGGGGCGATCAGTTCGAGCTGGTCGTCGTCGTGATGGGTCCGGTCCGGAACGATCGCGTGGACCTCCTCGTAGCGCTCGTCGCCGGCGACGAGGGTGACGCCGTAACAGGAAGCCGCGCCGTAGGTGCGGTCCTCACCCTCCCACGCGTCGATCGGCACCGCGTCGATGCCGGCCATCTCGCCGCGCCGGCGGACGCTCTCCTCGGAGAGGTCGACGTTGAGCGTGCCCGGGAACGGCTCGTAGCCCAGCCGCGACCGGAACTGCTCGGCGTAGCCGGGCAGGGTGATGTAGTGGCGCCCCTCGCCCATCCCGCCGGTGACCGAACCGCGGAGCACGAGCTCCACGTCGGTCTCGAACAGCCGGCGGTAGTCGGCGTACTCGGCGCGGAGGGCCGCCTCGCCCGCGTCGGTGACGCGCACCCACTGGCCGTCGCCGACCACGTCGCGCTCGATGTACCCCGCGGATTCGAGGGTCTGGAGCCGCCGGGAGGCGGTCTGCGTCGAGGCGTCGAGCCGGTCGCCGAGGGCCGCACACGACACCTTCGTCTCGGTCAGGCCGCCGACGAGCCCGACGTGTTTCAGGGCCGCGATCGCGGCCGGGTCGGGATCCGCCGTCGACGTCGCTTCTGCCATGTCCGGATCTGGGCCGTCCGCACGCAAAAGAGTAACGGATGTGAGATGTATCCCAGAAACGTTAATCGGGTGGAGAGTGGGAACCGTCGATCGGGCGCCCTCGGAGTCGCTTCCGAAGTTACTGAACGTCGTGGCGCCCCGTACCTAACCCCATCGGTATCGGCGGTGGTCGTCGCGAGCTGTGACGCCGTCGGAGCCAACGCGCGTGAGACGCCGAACCCGCGTGAGAGTGGGACGCACCCGCGTGCGGGTCGCCGAAAGGTAAGGTACAAATACGAACGGCGATTGGTTTCGGGTGCGGGCTCGTAGATCAGCGGCAGATCGCTTCCTTCGCAAGGAAGAGGCCCGGGGTTCAAATCCCCGCGAGTCCATTCACTTCGTTCGTTTCTGCGAAGGAACTCAAACGGGAAGCAGAAGCGCTGCCACGCTTGTTTCAGACCGTACCAGCGGGAATGAGCTCGATCACCGAGCCGAGTGAAAGGAGCAGCCGCATCATCCCCCGCCGTTCGGCGAAGGAAACACGAAACTGCGAAGCGTGAGAGGCGACGCCCTCTCCTGACCCAGACCGCTTATATACTCCGAGTCAGTTGGGCGTCATATGGGCGTTTCCGAGATACTCGAGGGGCAGAACCTCACGCACCGCCAGATGGGGGCCATCATGATCGGGTGGATCCTGCTCGTCGCGATCGTCGCCGTCGGGCTGTTGCTGTACACGGCGGCGACGTAGCCGATCCGGCGGGCGGGGCCGCGAACGCAATCCTCTTTTAGTCGTTCGTTGTCTGGGAGAGTATGGCACGCGACAGCGACGCACACGACGCCGGCGAGGACGACGGCGGGGAAGACGATCGTCGACTCGTCGGCGGTTGGGAGGGTCGGTACTACGAGGACTTCGCGGTCGGGGACGTGTACAAACACCCCTACGGCCGAACCGTGACGGAGACGGACAACGTCTGGTTCACGAACCTCTCGATGAACCTCAACCCGATGCACTTCAACGAGGCGTACGCCGCCGAGACGGAGTTCGGCGAGCGCCTCGTCGACGGCACCTTCGTCATCGCGCTGGCGGTCGGGATGAGCGTCATCGACGTGAGCGCCAACGCGACCGCGAACCTCGGCTACGACGACATCCGCCACCACGCCCCCGTCTTCCACGGTGACACGCTGTTCGCGGAGTCGGAGGTGCTTGACAAGCGGGAGTCCTCCTCGCGCGACCACGTCGGGATCGTCACTACAGAGCTGCGCGCGTACAACCAGAACGACGAGCTGGTGCTCTCCTTGGAGCGCACGCCGATGGTGCTCAAGCGCTCGCACGCCGAGCCGAGCGCGGCGCAGCCGACGGGCTGGCCCGAGGGGATCGGCACCCAGCCGGAGGACCTAGAGTGACGCCCGCGCCCTCCGGCCCCGCGGCGCCGACGCTCGACGATCCGGTCCCGGAGACGCGGCTCGGCGGCGACCTCCCCATCGCGACGCCCGAAAAGGCGGCCGGGCTCGTCCCCGAGACCGCGACGCTGCTCGTCTCCGGGTTCGGCGGCGTCGGCTACCCGAAGCTGGTCCCCGAGGCGCTGGCGGCGACCGACGGCGCCCGCGAACTCACGGTCGTCTCCGGCGGCGGCGTCGGCGACGAGATCGACCGCGCGCTCGTGGAGTCCGGCGACATGGCCCGCCGGTACCCGTTCGTCCCGAACGAGACCTCGCGCGCGGCCGCCAACGGCGGCCGGATCGCGTTCCACGACCGCCACATCTCGCGGCTGGCCGACGAGGTGCGCTTCGGCGGCCTCCGCGCCGGGATGCGGGGAGAGACGGTCGCGGTCGTCGAGGCGGTCGCGGTCGGTCCCGACTGGCTCGTCCCCTCCACGTCGATCGGCCACACGCCCGCGTACGTCGGTGCGGCTGATCGCGTGATCGTCGAGGTGAACCGCGCACAGCCCGTCGAGCTCGCGCGGGTCCACGACGTGCACGTCCGCGACGATCCCCCGAACCGGGGGCCGATCCCCCTCGACGACCCGCTCGGCGAGACCGACGGGCCGGCGGTCCGGTTCGACCCCGCGAAGCTGGCGGCCGTCGTGGAGACCGACCGGGCGGACGACCCCTACGAGTTCCGCGAGGTCTCCGCGACCGACGAGGCGATCGCCGACAACCTCGGCGCGTTCTTAGAGGCGGAGCTCGACCGCAACCCCCTGTTCGACGAGGCGGCGAACCTCCAGTTCGGCGTGGGGAGCCTCGGAAACGCCCTGATGGGCGCGCTCGCCGACATCGACTTCGGCGACAGGCCGGTGTCGTACGTGGGCGAGGTCGTGCAGGACGGCCTCCTCGACATGCTCGACGCGGGGGACCTCCGGGGCGCGAGCGCGACCTCGCTGGCGCTGTCGGCGGCGGGGCAAGAGCGGCTCTTCGACGACGTGGAGCGCTACGCCGAGGACGTGGTGTTGCGGCCGGCGGACGTCTCGAACGCGCCGGAGCTGATCGACCGGTTTGGCGTCGTCGGGGTGAACAGCGCGGTGGAGGTGGACCTGTACGGGAACGTGAACGCCACCCACATCGGCGGGACCCGCGTCGTCAACGGGATCGGCGGCGGCGGGGACTTCGCGCGCAACTGCCGGCTGGGGATCGTCGCGCTGCCGTCGACGGCGGTCGGCGGCGACGTGTCGCGGATCGTGCCGCTGACGCCTCACGTCGACCACACGGAGCACGACGCGAGCGTGATCGTCACGGAACACGGCGTCGCCGACCTCCGCGGGCTCTCGCCGCGCGAGCGGGCGGAGGCGCTCGTGGCGGTGGCCGACCCGTCCTTCCGCGAGGACCTCGACGCGTACCGCGAGCGAGCCGCGGGCGAGGGCGGCAACACGCCGCACGACCTCGACACGGCGTTCTCGTGGGAACGAGATGACACCTGATCGCGGGCTTTAGAAGGTTTCATCGGGCGAATCGGAGAAATAACGCGGTATTGACTCGATCCGTAGTGATGACCGCTAAATCGGCCGAAGACGGCGGTGAAATTCTTCGCGTCGACGACACGCTTTTATCAGTTGCCGTGTAGCATTGGCTCACATGATAGATGATGACAGGACGACGCGGCGCGACGTAGTAAAGGGAGCGGCGACGCTCGGCACAGTCGGGTTGGCCGGCTGTTCCGGGGACGGCGGCGGTGACGGTGGCGACGGCGGTGACGGCGGTGACGGCGGTGACGGCGGCGACGGCGAGGTCACGATAACGATCGGGGGGACGTCGACCGGGAGTTCGACGCAGGCCGCGGGTCAGGCGCTCGCCCGCGCGGCGTCACAGCACAGCGACTTCCTCAATATCTCCGTTCAGGAGACGCAGGGATGGACGGCGAACCTCTACGCGTACGACGATGACCAGATCCCGGCGATGGGCGTCGACAACAACTCGCTGGCGAAGGCGCTCAACGAGGAGGGGCCGTTCGCCGACGACCCCGTCGAGACGCTCCCGAACCAAGGGTTCCTGTTCACGTCGCTGCAGATCCACTGGGTCGGGCTCGAAAGCAGCGACGTCGAGTCGGTCGCCGACCTCCGCGAGGGCGGCTACACGATCTACCCGATTCAGCCCGGCTTCGGGACGAGACTGCTCACCGAGGAGATCCTCAAGGAGGCGGGGATGTGGGAGCCGAACGACATCCTCAACGTCGACACGGGCGACATCCCGGGCGCCGTCGAGGAGGGACGCGTCGACGCGCTCTGCCTGTACGGCGCCAACGGCGTTAACCTCTCCGGCTGGTGTCAGGAGGTTGACGTGCGCAGCGGCGGCGGCCTGAACCTGCTCGAGGTCGACGACGACTTCCGGCAGGTCGTCGAGGACCACCCCGGCGCAATCTTAGAGGAGATCGAGCCGTACGGGTACGAGCAGGAGGTCACCGCCCACACCGACACGATGACGACGTGGTCGCTGGCCGGCCAGTGGGCGTTCAGTCCGGACATCTCGGCGCGCGCGACCCGCGAGGTCTGCCGGCTCGCCATGGAGCACGAGGACACCCTGCGGGAGTCTGACCCGACGACCCTCGAGTACTCGCCCGAGGCGATGACGCAGACGGTCATTCCGGAGATCGACATCCACGCCGGCGTCGCGGACTTCTTCGAGGAGAACGACGTCTGGGACGACTCCTGGAGCCGCGGCGGCGAGTAGAAACGACCGTCTAACCACGCGACCACCCTTCCCTTTCCGACGAATGGCAACATCCCCCGACGACGCGACCGATCCGACCGACCCGCCAGACTCAGCGGACGTACCGGACGAGAGCATCCTCGACGACGAGGAGTCCCTCGACCTCGCTCCCGGCGACCGCGGTACCAAGCAACTCTGGCTGTATCTGCTGTCGCTCCCGTTCTGGATCCTCGTCATCTTCGTCCCGACGGTCATCCTGCCGAACTTCTTCGCAGGGGCGTACGGGGAGGCGCTCCCGGCGCTGCTGACCGACAACCCGGAGGCACTCGCAACGACGATCGAAGAGACGTCGACGACGATCATCGGTATCGGCGGTATCATCGGCGTTGCCGGCGTCACGGCGCTGATACTGCGGCTCGGTGTCGGGATCGAAGAGCGGCTGCGGATGGCGCTCATCTCCTACTCGATGCCGTTCTGGCTGATCGTGATGTGGTACGCGTACACCCAGCAGATGCCCCGCGGCCGGTATGCGGTCGCGTTCCTCGGGTGTATCCTCGGGCTGTACGTGCTCTCGGAGCTCGACGACCCGCTCATCGAGCGGAACTGGGTCGAGGTCGGGCTCCTCGTCGCGTCGGGGCTCATCACCGTGGCCACGAGCGCCTACCTCTTCCTGAACTACCAGTCGGTCGCGATCGACACCGTCGGACGGGCGACCGACCCGCAGATCGGGATGGCGTTCCTGTTCACGCTCGCGATGATCTACCTGACGTGGCGGTCGTTCGGGATGACGTTCCTCATCGTCGTGCTCGCCGGGATCGGGTACGGGCTCGCCGGCCCGGCCATGCCCGGCGCCCTCAGCCACGGCGGACTCTCTCCGTCTCGCATCCTGCGAATCCTCGTGGTGAGCGTCGACGGGTTCTACGGGTTCCTCACCCGGCTCGTGGCGGCGTGGATCGCCCTGTTCCTGCTGTACGCCGGGCTGCTGAAGGCGTACGGCGCGTTCGACCTCATCCTCCGGCTGGCGGTCCGGTCGGCGAAGTACGTCGACTCCGGGATCGCGCAGACGGCCGTCATCGCGAGCGCGGTCATCGGCTCCGTCAACGGGAGCCAGACCGCGAACGCCGGGATGACCGGTTCGTTCACCATCCCGCTGATGAAGAAGAACGGGATCAGACCGGAGACGGCCGGCGGCATCGAGGCGGTCGCCTCCACCTCCGGGCAGGTGCTCCCGCCCGTGATGGGCGCGGGAGCGTTCATCATGGCGTCGCTGATCACGGGAATCACGTACGTCGACGTGATCATCGCCGGGCTGATCCCGGCGGCCGTACTGGTCGTCTCGATCGTCATGGCGGTCCACTACGTGGCCGCGCCGCAGATCGACGACCCGGAGATGAGCGGCGTGTTCCAGGACGCGATGACCCGTCAAGAGATGATCCTGGAGTCGGTGAAGTACGGGATTCCGCTGGCGGTCCTGATCTACGTGCTCGGCGTGTTGCAGTACACCGTGATGACCGCCGCGCTGTACACGGCGGTCTCGATGATCTTCTTCGGGATCACGATTCCGCTGGTGCAGGCGACGCTCGACGGCGAGAGCCGGAAGGAGGCGTTCGTCGGAACCCTAGAACAGAGCGTCGACGGCTTCCGCGAGGGGGTCATCGTCGTCGCGCCGGTGACGATCATCCTCGCGGCGATCAACGGCGTGGTCGACATCCTGATGGCGACCGGCGTCCCGACGGCGATCTCGCTCACGCTGCTCGACCTGTCCGGCGGAGTTCCGATCATCGCGTTCGTGCTGGCGATGATCATCTGCATCCTGCTCGGGCTCGGGATGCCGACGACGGCCGCGTACACGGTCGTGGCGCTGCTGGTCGCGCCGACGCTGATCAGCCAGTTCGCCGTCCCCGAGTTCGCGGCGCACTTCTTCGTGTTCTACGCCGCGATTCTGGCGGGGCTCACGCCACCGATCGCGACCTGCGTCGCCGTCACCTGCGGGATCTCCGGCGGCGGGTTCTGGGGGAGCTGTAAGGAGGCGTTGCGCATCTCCACGCCGCTGTTCGTGCTCCCCTTCGCGTTCGTCTACCACCCGGAACTCGTCTCCGGCACGTTCAACTACGCGTCGCTGTCGGCCGGCGTCCTCGCGCTGTTCGGGTCGATAGCGATCATCCACGGGATCAACTACCAGTTCGTCTTCGGTCGCGGGCAGACGTACGGGCTCCGCGTGGCCTTCTTCGTCGCCGGCGTGCTGGCGATGGTCCACCCGATGCAGATCGTGCAGGTCGGCTCGCTCGCGGCCGTCGGCGCGCTGTACGTCCTCCAGACCGTCGTCGGGCGGCCGAATCCGCTCGCCACCATCCGCGGGGCGGCCGGCATGCTGCCCGGTCAGAAGCGGTAGCGAGTGACACTCGGCCGGGGGGTTTCGCACCCGGTCGGCGGAAGCGAGGGCTTCGCCTCCGCTGAAATCCTCTCCGTCGGCTGTCTCGCACGAAACAGCCGTTCGCAGGACCCACTCGGTCGGTTGACCGCCTCAGTCCGTATCGTGACGCTACCCCTGCTCGTGTTCGAGCCCGTTCATCATGGCGCGGACGTTCTCGCCGTCGCCGAACGAAGCCGGATACGCGGCCAGCGGGACGATGTAGTCGTCCCCCGCCTCGACCGCGGCCGCGACGTGAAACTCGAGCTCGGTGCTCACGCCGGTCCCCTCGATCTCCCCCTCGGCCGAGTACACGACGACATCGGCGTCGGTTCCGAGTACCTCTGTGGTGTACTCGGAGCCGCGTTCGAGGTCGCTGACGCCCTCGTAGCGGTCCGCGATCAGCGCGGCGCGCTCGTCCGGGCCGAGGTCGGCGACCGGGTTGAACGCCTGCCCGAGCACCTCGACGCGCGGCGTCGCCAGCGCGGCGAAGACGGCCGCCTGATAGCGCTCGCCGAACAGATCGACCGCCTTGTCGTACTCGGCGACGGTGTTCGTCACCCGGACCTCTCGGGTCGACCCGGCCACTTCGAACTCCCGCGTGACGCTCTCCTCGGAGACGTCGTTGAGCTCGTAGCCCGTCTCGGAGAGCGTCTCGTCGGCGACCGTCGCGGTGCCCGAGCCGAACTCGGCGGGTTCGCCGCCGGTGACGACGTCGAGGGCGGTGCAGCCGGCGAGACCGGTGAGTCCGACGGCGCCCGCGAGTCCGAGCGCGCCACGACGGGTGGTCGCGCCGGTCTTCGAGCGGTTCTCGGCGTCGGAATCGGTGGTCTGGCCGGGTGTCATATCCCTTCGTCTCGGCGGTGGAGGTACATACTTTGTGTTCGGTTGGCCGCCGCGGCGGTGGCCCCGGCCGCCGAATCCGCGCCCCCGTGCCAACGGGTCTCCCGGGAACGCGCGGTTCGGACGCTTTTTGGGGCCGCGGCCGGTAGAAGGGGGTAGATGATCTCCAAGGGCTGTGAACAGTGCGCCAAGGGCGGGAAGATGGTGCTTTTCGTCTACGGCTACTGCGACCAGCGGGACTGCTTCTACTGCCCCCTCGGAGAGAACCGGAAGAACGTCACCGACGTGTACGCCAACGAGCGGAAGGTCGAGTCCGACGAAGACGTGATCGCGGAGGCCAAGCGCATGAGCGCGCTCGGCACCTCGATCACCGGCGGCGAGCCGCAGGAGGCGATGGCGAAGACGACCCGGTACCTCGAACTGCTGAAAGACGAGTTCGGCGAGGATCACCACACCCACCTCTACACCGGGATCACGGGCGGTCGCGAGAACATGCGCCGCCTCTCGGAGGCCGGCCTCGACGAGATTCGCTTCCACCCGCCGCTCGAGATGTGGGGCGACATGCACGGCACCGAGTGGGAGGAGATCCTCCATATCGCCCGCGAGGAGGGACTCACACCCGCCTTCGAGATCCCCGGCATCCGGGCGGAGCCGGAGTTTCTGGACTTTTTGGACGAGGGCGCCGCCGAGTTCTGTAACATCAACGAGTTCGAGATGTCCGACGGGAACTACCGCCGGATGCAGGAGGAGGGCTTCGAACTGCAGGAGGGCCACATGTCCGCCGTCGAGGGGTCGAAGGACGACGCGATCGTCTCCGAGATGGCGAGCCACGAGAAGGTGTACTTCTGTACGTCGGTGTTCAAAGACGCCGCCCAACACCGGAACCGGCTGAAGCGGATGGCGAAGAACATCCGGCGGGAGTTCGACGAGGTAACCGACGACGGCACCCTCGTCTACGGGAAGGCGTTCGCCGACGCCGACCGCTTCGAGGCGCTCGGCGTCCCCGAGGAGTTCTACATCGTCAAGTCCGACCACGTCGAGGTCGCGTGGTGGCTCCTCGAAGAGATGGTCGAGGACGGCGACTTATCGGAGGGCGAGATCGTCGAGCAGTACCCGACCGTGAACGGCACGGTCGTCGAGCGCACGCCGGTTGCCTGAGTCGGGTTTTAGCCGTCTGAACCGGGGCTTAGCCGTCTGAATCGGGTGTTCCGTGTTGTCGTGCGATGACTACTGGCGAGTGAACGCGCGGTGGTCGTTTCTGCGGGGGCGCGTGCCTGTGAGCGCCCAGCAGGCGCGAACAGCGCCGCGCGAGGGAGTTGCGGCCGCTTTTAAGCGGCCGCGACGAGGCTGGGGAGGTGTGAGGTGCGGTTGCGGTCCCGCGAGTGGAACGAGCGGGAGCATGGAAGTCGCGGCCCGCGCAGCGAAGCGAGCAGGAACGTCTTCCAGCGGTGTGGATGGGACCTCAAAGGGGCAGCCACGAGGGCGACGCAGGCGACGTAAGCAGCGTGGCGCGTAGTGACACGGGCGGCCGACGGCGGCGGAGCCGCCGGCGAACCGCGGGGAGCGAGCAACGCGAGCGACCGAAGGGCGTGGTTCGAAACGACGGAGCCGTTTCGTCATCACGGGACGCCTCCGGCGTCTCGAACGGCAGCGAGCGTGCGCCGCCTTCGTAGCTGGGGCTTTGGAGGTTGGCTACCGCGGATCGTCGATCCGCCGTCGATCAGTCGTCGATCAGTCGCCAACATGACAGACATACAATGCAATCGCCTCGGAAGCGTTCCGTGCTATCACTAACCATACTTATGAGGGATCGGGGCGTACAGCCACGCATGGCCTCCGAAGAACCCGTGTTTGCCGACGTGAGCATCGGACAATCGGTGTACGACGAGGACGGCGAAGCGCTCGGGGCGGTCCGCGGCGTCGACGACGACGGCTTCTACGTCACGTCGCCGTCCGGCTCGGAGTCGCTGACGCTCACCGACGCCCGCGACGTGTTCGGCACCGCCTACGTAATGTGGCGCTGCTGGGAGTGCGGCGAGATGGGCGAGATCGGGACGGAGCTCCCGGCAAACTGTCCCAACTGCGACGCGCCCCGCGAGGATCTGTACTACTGGGCCGAGGACTGATCGCGGGTGTGTTCGGCTGGGCCGAGTCGACAGCCGAACACCCGACGACCTGAGCCGAACCTACCTCCGGCACCGGGGTCGCCGCCCGTTCAGATCCCTTCCTCGCCGCCCTCCTGCGCGAGCATGACGACCATCGAGAGTCCGGAGATGACCAGCAGTAGGAGGGTAGGGACGACGGCGTACTGGTAGAGCGCGGCTTCCTGTGCGCGCCAGATCTGCGTGACGATCGTCTCGAAGCCGGAGGGGCGGAGGATGAGCGTGACCGGGAGCTCCTTCATGGTCGTGAGGAACACGAGGGCGGCGCCGGCGACGATTCCGGACCGAACCAAGGGGAACGTCACGCGCCGGAACGCCCCCGTCGAGGACTCGCCGAGCGCTCGGCCCGCCTCGACGAGCCGGGGGTCGACCCCGAGGATCGCGGTTCGCGTCGACCCGACGACCTGCGGCAGGAACCGGACGACGTACGCGAACACGAGGAGGGGAAGCGTCTGGTAGAGCCACGGGAGGTAGCCCGACCCGAAGTAGACCAGCGCCAGCGCCAACACGATCCCGGGGACCGCGAACCCGACGTACGTCGCCCGCTCGAACAGCGTCGACAGGGGGGTGTCGTGGTTCGCGGCGAAGTACGCGATCGGGAGCGCCGCCAGCGCGGCGACGACGGCCGCCGCCGCGGCGACCGACACCGAGTTGAGCGCCTGCACCCACTCGAACGCCATCGAGGGGCGACGACCCGCGTCGGTGCGGACGAGCCAGAGGAGGAGTATCCAGAGGGGGACGAGGAGCGCGACCGCGGACACCGACGCGGGCAGTAGCGTCGCCGGCCAGCGCCAGCGTCCCAGCCCGACGAGCCGGTCGGTGTTGCCCGCGTCGTCGCCGTGTGCGTTACTGTCGGACTGAACGAGCCGCTCCAGCGCGAGCACGACGAGCACGACGGCGAGCAGCTGCAGGGAGAGCAGCGCGGCGTAGTCGCTCCCGAAGGAGTTGTACTCGACATATATCTGTCGGGTGAACACGGGGAGCCGCATGATCGTCGGCGTCCCGAAGTCGGACACCGCGTACAGCGCCGCCAACAGCGACCCGGCGGCGATCGCCGGGCGGATAACGGGGAGGGTCACGCGGCGGAACGCCTCGATCCGCCCGTGGTTCAGCGTCCGCGCCGCCTCGATCAGCGTCGTGTCGAGCGAGAGGAGGGCGGCGCGGGTCGTCAGGTAGACGTACGGGTACGTGTACAGGGTGATGACGAGGATCGTCCCCGGGAGCCCGTAGACATCGGGGAGCCGCTCGACCCCCAGCGGCGCGAGCAGGTCGTGGAACTCGCCGCGGGGGCCGAACGCGGAGACGAACGAGAACGCGCCGACGTAGCTCGGCACGACGAGCGGGAGCGCGACCGCGATCGACCAGAACCGACGGAACGGGAGGTCGGTCCGCGCCGTCAGGTACGCGAGCGGGACGCCCAACAGGATCGAAAACGCCGTGACGCCGCCCATCAGCAGGAGGCTGTTCACCAGTATCTCGGCGGTTCCCACGCTGAACAGCAGCTCCGTCGCCCGCGACCGCTCGACGGTGACCGCCCTGATCACCAGCCACGCCAGCGGGAACACCAGCGTTCCGGCGATGGCGGCCGAGAGCAGCGTCAACCCCACCGGCAGCCGATCGTCGCCGTCTGTCAGGATGTCGCGTATCTGGCGTGTCCAGCTCATAGTCCGGGAAAGACGGGCCGTACCGGAGGGAGACCGCAGCGACCGTTAGCAGTTGCGATCCGGTCGAGGGATCGAGTCCGGCGGACGGGATCGCGTTCGGGTCCGACGGATATAATACTTTAGGGAGGCCTAAATCAGATATGGAACTGACGCGGCGCGACGCGGCGGCCGCGCTGGCCGCCGTCGGCGCGACCGGCGGCGTCGCCCTCGCCGCCCGTCGGTCGGGGGACGGATCCGCTCGCGGTGGCGCCGACCGCGACGAGGGAACGGTCGGCGAGGCGGAGGACGGCGAGGGCGGAGACGCGCTCCCCGACGAGGCGACCGTCCGCGCGTCGATGACCGCAGCCGCCGCCGTCGTCTACCCGGAGACGGTCGACGGCGTCGAGGCGTTCGTCGACGCGTTCCTCGACGGTCGGCTCGACGGGTCGGCCCACGCGACGGGGCTGCGCGTGGCGGTCGGCGAACTCGAGGAGGCGGCCCGATCGTGGTACGGGGCGCCGGTCGCCGAGCTTCGCGAAAGCGATCGGGACGGCCTCCTCCGCGAGGTCGGCGCCGACACCGCCGACGAGGACCCCGACGGGACGCTCGCCGAGCGGGTGCGGTACTACGTCGTCAACGAGCTGCTCTTGGCGCTGTACGCCTCGCCGACCGGCGGCGAGCTGGTGGGGCTGGAGAATCCGGAGGGCCACCCCGGCGGGACCGAGAGCTACCGGCGGGGGCCGCGATGAGCGCGGAGGACGCGAACCGTGACATCGACCGCTCGCCCGTCGCGAACGCGGACGTCTGCGTGGTGGGCGCGGGGCCGGCGGGCGCGCTCGTCGCGGACCGGCTGGCCGCCGACCGAGAGGTGGTCGTCCTCGACGCCGGCCCCCGGTTCGACCCCGCAGACCGGCTCGCGCGACAGGAGCGGGCGATCCGCCCGAGCTACGACCGCCCGGACGTGTGGGACGTGGGGGGCGAGCGCGACGCCCACGCCAACTCCGGCGAGCGGTTCTACCCGCTGAACCACGCCCGCGTCAAGGGGATCGGGGGATCGACGCTCCACTGGCAGGGGATGGTGATGCGGCTCCACGAGGACGACTTCGGCTCGGAGACCGAGCGCGGCGTCGGCCCGGACTGGCCGATCGATTACGCCGACCTCCGGCCGTACTACGCCGAGGCCGAGCGCGAGCTGGGCGTCGCCGGCGCGTCGGACAACCCCTACGCGCCGCCGCGCGAGGAGCCGCACCCGATGCCCGCGTTCGAGCCCTCCTACAGCGACTCGCTGTTCGCGGAGGCGTGCGAGGAGCTCGGGATCGACATGCACTCGGTGCCGAACGCGCGCAACTCGGAGGCGTACGACGGCCGGTCCGCGTGCGTGGGGTACGGCACCTGCCAGCCCGTCTGCCCGGCCGGTGCGAAGTACGACGCGACGGTCCACGTCGAGCGCGCGGAGGAGCAGGGCGCGACCGTCATCGACCGCGCGTCGGTCGGTCGGCTCGACCACGACGCCGACCGCGTCACCGCCGCGGTGTACGCGACCCCCGACGGCGAGGAGCACAGACAGGAGGCCGACGCCTTCGTCGTCGCCTGCGGCGGCGTGGAGACGCCGCGGCTCCTGCTGCTCTCCGACACCGACGCGTACCCCGACGGGCTCGCCAACTCCAGCGGGACGGTCGGGAAGTTCTTCATGGACCACCTGTTCGCGGGCGTCGGCGGCACCCTCGACGAGCCGACCCGCCAGAACCACGTCGGCTTCTACACCAGCGCGTGCGACCAGTTCTACGACGAGGCGGACGAGGAGGTCGGCCCGTTCAAGCTGGAGTTCTTCAACTACGCCGGCCCGTCGCCGGTCGAGGAGGCGCTGTCCGGCGACGACTGGGGCGACGCGCTGTTAGACCGGCTCCGCGACGGCTACGGCACCCACGTGGCGATGGGCGGACTGGTCGAACAGCTCCCCCGGTCGGACAGCTACGTGACCCTCGATCCCGGCCGCACCGACGACCACGGCAACCCGGTCCCCGAGATCCACTGGAGCGTCGGCGACCGCGCGCTCCGGACGGTCGAGCGCGCCAACGAGATCCAGCGGGCGGTTTTAGAGGAACTGGGCGCCGAGATCGAGTGGGTCGCCGGCCCCGACGCGACCGGCCCCGCCTACCACCACATGGGGACGACCCGGATGAGCGCGGACCCCGACGCCGGGGTCGTCGACGCCGACTGCCGGACCCACGACCTCGACAACTGCTGGATCGCCTCCAGCGGCGTCTTCCCCACGAGCGGGGCGATGAACCCCACCCTGACGATCGCGGCGCTCGCGCTGCGCATCGCCGACGACGTTCGAGAGCGACTCTAACAGACGCTTTAGGCAAACCTAAAAACTCAAGTGGGTGGGGCGGCACCTCGGAGGTAATGAGTTCGATCACGGCGCCAGACAACGAGGCGACCGACGGGGCCGACTCCGTCGACGTCGACGCGACCACGAAGACCGACGACGCCCCCGAGGAGACGGACGAGGACGCGTACACCTTCGACGACCTGAGCGTCGTGATGGGGACGTACAACGAGGCGGAGGCGATCGGGACCGTCCTCGACGACATCGAGCGCGTCACGGACGGGCGCGCCGAGGTCGTCTGCGTCGACGGCTCGTCGGACCGGACCCCCGAGATCGCCCGCGAGCACGGCGCGACGGTGATCGAACAGGAGCCGCAGGGGTACGGGGTCGCGGTCCGCGAGGCCGTCCTGACGCCCGACCGCCCGGTCGTCGTCACGACCGACTGCGACGACACCTACCCGATGGACCGACTCCCGGACTTCCTCGACGCGATCAACGACGGCGCCGACGTGGTCAGCGGCGACCGGCTCTACCACGGCGCGGCCGCGATGCCCGCGTTCAACCGACTCGGAAATAAGGCGTTCGCGGCGCTCGCGTCCCTGCTCATGGGCGAGCGCGTCCACGACACCACGACCGGGATGCGGGCGTACCGCCGCGAGGTCGTGCAGGACATCGGGTGGACCGAGAACACCGGCCTCTCCGCCGAACTGCTGATCCGCCCGCTGATGCGCGGCTACGACGTGCGCGAGGAGCCGATCGAGTACGCCGATCGACTGGGCGAGACGAAGCTCGACCCGATCGAGGGCGGCGCCGCCATCGCAAAGTCGATCGTGACCGTCTGCCTCGAAGAGCGGCTGCGACGGTTCTGAGCGCGGAACGGCCCTCGAAGGCGAGAAGAATTTTTCACAGTGACGCGAACTACCGGCGTCGATCATTTATAAATAAACGAGGCGGTGGCGCGTGCCTCTGAGCGCCCGGAGGGCGCGAAGAGCACGCGCGAGGGACGCGGCGACCGGAGGGAGCCGCGAGGCTGGGGAGGGGTGAGGTGCGGTGCGGTCGCGGTCGGGTGGGGCTCAAAGGGGCAGCCGCGAGGGCGGCGCAGGCGACGTAAGGACCGCAGGGAGCGAGCGAAGTGAGCGACCGAGGACCGCAGCGAGCGTGCGCCGCCCTCGCGGCTGGGGCTTTGGCGGTGTGCACAGTCGATCCGCCATCAACTACGTATACGTATAAGCGAGCGGCTGGGGCTTTGGCGGTGTGCACAGTCGATCCACTTTCAACCAGTTATAAACAACCGCCAGCAGTTCACCGATCTTCGACACCGTCAGCGTCCGTTTCGAAGGCCACCCACTCCGCGTGGGCGTCCGGGTTCTCGGGGAGATACGTCCCCTCGGTGCCGCACTCGGTGACCAGCCGACACACCGATCGCCCCGGGGGCCAGACGACCTCGACCCCGCCGCCCTCGACGCTGTCACCCTCAGCCCCGCCGCCTTCGACACCACCACCCGCGACCCGAACCGTCGCCTCCTGCCGGTAGGTGAACGTCGATCCCGACGGATCGACGAGCGTCACCGTCACGATGACTTCGTCGCCCTCGGGGTCGATCGGGACGGTCGCGTTCGGCACGCCGGCCAGCCGCACCCCGTCGGGAGCGATCGACCAGTCGACCGCGAGCGAGTCGGCGGGATCGGTCACGACGTAGCGCGCGAAGTCGTCGCCGCTCGCGGTCTCCGCGTCGTCCACGCCCGTCGCGTCGTCCACGCCCGTCGCGTCGTCCACGCCCGCCGCGTCGTCCACGCCCGTCGCGTTGCCGCCGCGCGCGGTCTCCACCCGGACCCGCGCGCTCTCCACGCGCTCGGGGACGCCGACGGTCGTCGTCGCGTCGACCCGCGCGCCCCCCCGAACGTCGAGCGGTTCGAGCGTGGGTGCGACGCGCTGTGTCGGGTCCGGCGTCCACTCCCCCTGATACGCGTACCGGTGAAGTTCGCGGTCGGGGTACGCGTCGATCACCGCGAAGTCCCCGACCGGGTCGCGGTCGAGCGCGTACACCACCTCGCCGTCGAGTCCGGGGTCGTTCCGGAGCACCTGGAAGGGATGGTTGAGCCACTCGCCGTACGGCGTGGGGACAAAGACGAGGTCGTCGTCGAACTCGGCCGACTCGATCGGCTCGTAGGCCGTCTCGTACTTGTCGGCGTGTGACGCGTGCCGGTCGAGCGGCGCCTCGACCGCGGCGGTGGCGCCGAGCGCACCGCCGAGGAGCGCGAGCGCCGCGATCGCGACGACCGCCGCGCGCCCCGTCCGCGGGGCGCCCCGAGCGGCGAGCCGCGC
>NZ_SDJP01000010.1 GCF_004114995.1 Halorubrum amylolyticum | reverse complement strand
AGGATGTAGACTGACTCCCTGCTGGCAGACCATGTGTCTGTCATAGGCCACCACCTACGAGATAGTGACGAAATCAGACGGGGCTAAACACGTACCGCTGAAATAGACTGAACCGCTCGCCGTCCTCGGGAACGTGTACATTCGCTGTCTCTGCCCGCAGTTCGTCGCGCGACAGCAAGCAGTGGTTGATCGCCTCCATATGGACGACCACTATCTCGGCGTCAGTGGCCTCGCGGACAGCGTCGACGTCCTCGACACCCATCGTGATGGGTTCGCCCTGATCGAACTGCGCTTCGCCGCCGTTGAGAACGACCAGATCGGGTTCGTACTGGTCGAGTGTCTCTTCGACAGGCTCGTACCAGATCGTGTCCCCGGCGACATACACCGTCTCGTCGCCCTCGAAGACGAAGCCCGAGACCGGGCCCATTCCCTCGGCGAGTTCGCCGTGCCCGTGCTGGCCCGGCGTCCGGTGGACAGTGATATCCTCGAAGGAGGTTTCGTCGTCGACAGGGCGAACGTCAGTGAAGCCCTCGTCGGTGAAGGCGTCGGACTCCTCGGGCTGACAGAACAGCGGCACGTCGGCATCGAGTTCCTCCCTGGCCGCCTCGTCCCAGTGGTCGGGGTGGCGATGCGTGACAACCACAGCGTCGTAGGTGAGGTCACCGTCAGGCAGCGGAACGAGCGGATTCCGGTCCTGATTCGCCGTGGTGAGGAACTCCGGAGCTGCCGGGTTGTCTGTCACCGTCGGCATCTCGCCCTGCAGCGTGAACATCGGATCCACGAGGAACGTCGTGTCACCGACGTCCAGGAGGATAGTCGCGTTGCGAATCAGCTGAACACTCGCACCAGTCGTTGCCATACCCGGGCCTACGAGATTCTTCGGGATGGGATTTACTTCGACATATTCCAACCGTCGAGGAGTTCGACGTGCTGTCTACTGGATGAATTCGATGTCCTCGGGATCGAGATTCACGTCAAGGTCGACGTCGAGCGAATCCGCGGCGAACTGTTGTGCCAGCCACGCCTCCGCTCGGTTGAGACGGTACTGGAACGTCGACCGTGACACACCGACGTCTTCGGCGATTTCCGCGACCGATTGCTGCCGTGGCTCTTCGTAGTACCCACGTTCGATTGCAGCCTCGAGTGCTGACTTCTGTTCGGGCGTGAGGGTTTGCTGGACGCGACCGTCTTCGAGCAAGCACGGCGGCGTGCCGAGTCGTTCAACAGTAAGCGACAGCCCCTCTCGCAGGTTCGCTCGGACTTCCTCGTGAATCTCTGATACTGTCCCGTCGATCAGCATCCGCCACCGGTATTGGTCACCACGCCGTTCCGTACGCATTATCAATCCCTCGCCGATGTGCTTCGCCGCGACCAAGGGAATCGACCGTGGACCATCACCTTCCCGGCGAAGCCAGTGAATCTTCCGTGATTCCGCATTCGACGAGAGGATCGTGTACTCGTATTCAGTCACGGGTGCTCCACACATTCCGGTTGTGCCCGGAGCATCAGCGACGCGTTCCAGCGCGTCGTCGAACTCGTCGAGGACAGCAGCGAGGCCGACGATCTTCTCAATACCCCACACTGCCTCGCTGGTCGCATTGATCTCCATCGACCGGGCATACAGATCCGGATTGTCGATGAAGAGATCCATCACCCCATCAGCCCCGTTCTCGTATTCGACTGTGAAGACGAACTCCCGCATGATACCGTCCGTTCGGACTTGTCGAGGATAACTTGTTTCGTAGCCCGCTGCTTGATAGGGGGACGATCTCGAGATCGTTCGCGACCGTCTCGACCGGATCAGTTCCACAGCAGAAGAGCTCATCGACGTGCTCGAAGACGGCGCCTGAATCGTTAACCAACGCTCGGTTCTGACCTTCAATTTCGTTGATTAAGTCTGTTCGTCTCCGTCCTCCGTGGCAGTCACAAGGCTAAATCAGGGCCGAGTTTATACTCTGTGGACGAAACGCAGGTATGAGTACCATAGAACAATCGCAAAATTCGTGACGCTCGACGCCCTCCTGACCGACGACCGGACCGAGTCGCAGGGGAACGTCGCCGTCTCGTTCACGTACAACAGGGCGTTCGTCTGGGTCGGTGACGTCCTCGCCCGCCGTGAACGGCGGGGCTTCCCTTCCACAGGGGGGAACCCGGTCGTTCCGGTTCGGTTCTAGGACCGTCTCTCCCGGCGTCGGCGGGGCGGGTTTCGTCCCTCGGCCGGGAGCGTCCTATGGCACCGTCACGTGTGCTCCCATCCGCAAGCGAGTCATCGCCGCGCGGTTTCTCGACGCGGCTCTCTCCCAAGCGGTCGAACCTCGCGGTTCCGTGCCGGCTCCGGTCACACCTTGTCGGCCGAAGGCCATCAACCGGGCTTACGGAGCACCGCAGACATGGGTGGAATGCGGTCCGACTCGCCCCGCGTATCGACGGCGCGAGCCGGCGGAACCCGTGTGTGGACCGTCGGCACGGCCGATACTAAACGTTGGGGTTCCATCCCGGCCACTTACCGCGGTTCGGCACGAAGCGTACGCGATTCACGCCCGCCCTGAAGGGCGGGATTCTCTCGCTGAAAGAAGATAGCGGCGGCGGGATCGAGATCGACCCGGACGGGGGGAGCCCCGAGTGAGTCCAAGCGAGACTTCCGGTTGACGTCCACCCGTCGCTCCGAGTTCGCCGACATCTCGTTGCTCCGAGTCCGCCGTATTCAAATACGCGCGCGAAGACGAACGCACATGGACGATATCGACGACCAGTACACGCCCGCGGACGTCGAGTCGGCGGTCGACGAGTACTGGGACGACACCGACGCCTACGAGTCGGCGAAGGAGGCGCACGCCGACGACCCGCCCTTCTTCTTCGTGGACGGGCCGCCGTACACCTCCGGACAGATGCACCTCGGTACGGCGTGGAACAAGACGCTGAAGGACGCGATCATCCGCCACAAGCGGATGACCGGCCACCGCGTCACCGACCGCCCGGGCTACGACATGCACGGGCTCCCGATCGAGGTGAAAGTCGAGGAGGAGCTCGGCTTCGAGAGCAAACGCGACATCGAGGAGTACGGGATGGAGTCGTTCATCGAGACGTGCAAGGAGTTCGCCTTAGAGAACCGGGCGGCGATGGACGAGGACTTCCAGTCGATCGGCGTGTGGATGGACTGGGAGAACCCCTACGAGACGATCGACCCCGAGTACATGGAGGCCACCTGGTGGGCCTTCTCCGAGGTCGCCGACAACGGGCTCGTCGAGCAGGGGAAACGCTCCATCTCCCAGTGTCCGCGGTGCGAGACCGGGCTCGCCAACAACGAGGTCGAGTACGAGGACGTGGAGGACCCCTCCATCTACGTGAAGTTCCCGCTCGCCGACCGCGAGGGGAGCCTCGTGATCTGGACGACGACGCCGTGGACCATCCCCGCGAACACCTTCGTCGCCGTCGACGAGGAGCTCACGTACAACGCGGTCCGCGCCGAGAGGGACGGCGAGGAGGAGCTGCTCTACGTCGCCGCCGAGTGCGTCGAGGACGTGCTCGGTGAGGGGCGCTACGAGTCGTACGAGGTCGAAACCGAGCTGACGGGCGACGAGCTCGTCGGCTGGGCGTACGACCATCCGCTCGCCGACCGCGTCGCCGAGTATCCGGACTTCGAGGGCGCCGGGCGGGTGTACGCCGCCGACTACGTGGAGGCCGACCGCACCGGGCTGGTCCACTCCGCGCCGGGCCACGGGGAGGAGGACTTCCACCGCGGTAGCGACCTCGGGCTCGAAATCCACTGTCCGGTCGGCCCCAACGGTGAGTTCACCGAGGCCGCCGGGGAGTACGCCGGCCAGTTCGTGCGCGACGCCAACGACGACATCGTCGACGACTTGGTCGCCGACGGGCACATGCTCGCGCACGGCACCGTCGAGCACAGCTACGGCCACTGCTGGCGGTGTGACACCGGCATCATCCAGCTGGTCACCGACCAGTGGTTCATCTCGATCACGGACGTGAAAGCGGACCTCCTCGACAACATGGAGGAGTCCGAGTGGCACCCGCAGTGGGCCCGCGACAACCGGTTCCGCGACTTCATCGAGGACGCGCCCGATTGGAACGTCTCCCGGCAGCGCTACTGGGGCGTCCCGATCCCGATCTGGGTGCCGGAGGACGCCGTCGAGCAGAGCTCGACGAGCCACCGGACGCAGTCCGGTGACGCGGAGCCCGGGAGCCTCGACGAGGACATGATCGTGATCGGGACCCGCGAGGAGCTGGCCGAGCGCGTCGAGGAGGACGTGGACCCCGAGACGATCGACCTCCACCGCCCCGCCGTCGACGACCTGACCGTCGTCGAGGACGGCACCACCTACCGCCGCGTCGAGGACGTGTTCGACGTGTGGCTCGACTCCTCGGTCGCCTCGTGGGGCACGCTCGGCTACCCGAGCGAGACGGACGCCCACGACGAGCTGTGGCCCGCCGACCTCATCGTCGAGGCGCACGACCAGACCCGCGGCTGGTTCTGGTCGCAGCTCGGGATGGGCACCGCCGCGGTGGACCAAGTCCCTTACGAGGAGGTCCTCATGCACGGGTTCGCCAACGACGAGGACGGCCGCAAGATGTCCAAGTCCGTCGGCAACATCGTCACCCCCGAGGAGGCGATCGAGCGCGCCGGCCGCGACCCGCTCCGCACCTACCTGCTCAGCCACGACCAGCAGGGCGTCGACCTCGCGTTCGAGTGGGACGGGCTCGGCGAGCTACAGGGGAAGCTCAACATCCTCTGGAACGTGTTCCGCTTCCCGCTGGAGTACATGGACCTCGACGGGTACGACCCCGCCGAGGCCGACCTCGACGACGGCGAACTCGAACTCGCCGACGAGTGGGTGCTCTCGCGGCTCCAGTCCGTCGAGACGGAGGTCGAGGCGGCGTGGGCCGACTACCGCGTCAGCGACGCCGTCAACGCCGTCATCGAGTTCGTCACGCAGGACGTGTCGCGCTTCTACGTGAAGGCGGTCCGCGACCGCATGTGGGAGGAGGCCGATTCCGCCTCCAAGCGCGGCGCCTACGCGACGCTCGCGACCGTCCTCGACGAGACGACCCGGCTGCTCGCGCCCATCGCGCCGTACATGACCGAGCGCATGTACCAGACGCTCGACGGCGAGGCCACGACCGTCCACCAGCTCGACTACCCCGAGCCCGACGACGACCTTCGGGACCCCGAGCTCGAACGCGACGTGGCCGTCCTCCGCGACGTGGAGGAGGCCGCCGCGAACGCCCGCCAGCAGGCCGGCCGCAAGCTCCGCTGGCCCGTGCCGCGCGTGGTCGTCGAGAGCGACGACGCGGACGTGACCGCCGCGGTCGAGCGCCTCTCGGAGCTGATCGCCGACCGCGTCAACGCCCGCGAGGTGACCGTCACCGACGCGTTCGACGAGCTCGTCGAGACCGCCGAGCCGCAGATGGGCGCGATCGGCCCCGCCTTCGGCGCCGACGCCCAGAAGGTGATGGAGGCGGTACAGGGCGCGACCCGCGCCGCGGTCGAGGGCGGCGAGGTCACCGTCGACGGCGAGCCCGTCGACCTCGACGACGAGATGGTCGAGTACGTCGCGGAGCCGCCGGAGCACGTCTCCGGCGCCGACTTCGACGGGGGCGCCGTCTACGTCGACACCTCGCTGACCCCCGAGATCGAGTCGGAGGGGTACGCCCGCGACGTGATCCGCCGGATTCAGGAGATGCGCAAGGAGCTCGATCTGGACGTGGAGGCCCGGGTCCGCGTCGGCGTCGCGGTCGACGACGACCGGATCGCCGGCTTCGTCGACGAGCACGCCGACCTGATCGCCGGCGAGGTGCGCGCCGACGCGTGGCTCGACGACCCGAGCGACGCCGCGGACGCCGAGGGCGGCCTCGTCGAGGAGTGGGAGGTCGAAGGCGTCGCCGTCACGATCGGGATCGAACCGGTCGCGTGACGACCTGATCGGGATATTCGCGGGAGAGCGCGCGACGATTCGTGAGATCAGGGGAGCGTCAGACACAGAGACGGCGTGTAACCGATCGTTTTTCGATTTCTCTGGTGTACGCTGCGAAACGTTGCCGTCCCGAAACCTATAGGTGACTTCTTGACCCACGGTCGTACATGCATGTCCGGGCGGCGCGGCCCGACGACGCGGAGGCGCTGCGGACGGCGGTCTCGCGTGCCCGCGAGGCGACCGTCTTCGACGACATCGGAGCTCCCCTCCTCGACGTGTCCGCCGCCGGCGTCCGCGAGGCCGCCGCGGAGGCCGAGTGGTCGTTCCTGATGGAGGGCGAGGACGGACCGGTGGGCGTCGCCATCGCCCATCCCGACGCGGAGGGGCCGTCGGACGGACCGACGAGAGGGAGAGAGGGGGATCGGGAGGCCGAACTGCTCGCGCTGTGGGTCCACCCGAACCACGCGGGCGAGGGCGTCGCGAACGAGCTGCTCGCGCGCGTCGCGTCCTCGGTGGTCGACCACAGCGTCGACACCCTGCGCGCGAGCGTCCCCGCCGACAGCCCCGGCGCCACCGAGTTCTTCAGCGCGCACGGGTTCGTCCACCGTGGCACCCGTCGCGGCCCGGCCGGCGACGAGTCGATCGTCGTCGCCGACGTGGACGCGCTGCAATGACGGTGCCCGCGACGGGACGGAACTAAGTGACCGGCGCACCCACCGCCACCGTCCGAACATGGTTCCCGTCGACTTCGGTGCGGCCCCCCTCGTCGCGCTCGGCGCGGCGGTCGTCTTCGACGTCCCCGACCGGCTCGTCGCCGGCGTCGCGTTCGGCATCAGCGCTCTCGGAACGATCGTCCTCAGGTGGCTCGTCCGCTACCGCGACCGCCGCGAACTCCTGACGACGCCTGACGTGAGCCGGGAGCGAGCGCGGCGGCTCGGCGGGGCGGCGATGTGGACGGGGGCGCTGCTCTGTCTCCCGCTCGCGGGGGTTCTGCTGGGGGCGAGCGAGTCCGAGATCGCCGTCGCAGCGCTGGGCGTTACGGCGGTGGCGGGACTCCTCATCGCGCTCGCCTACCGGTAAAAAGGATCTACCGGTGTCGAACCGCCTGACCGGCCCGAGCTTACTTCAGGCGTTCCTGGAGGAACGAGGGATGCGCCGCGGTGACGCCGTCCACGCCGAGGAGCTTCTCGGAGATGACGTCGCCGAGCTCGTCGCCGTCGCCGGCGCGGACCTCGGCCATCAGCATGTGGTCGCCGGAGGAGGTGTACAGCGCCTGCACCTCGTCGAGCTCCTTCAGCTTCCGGGTCGCGCCCACGTACTGCCCCGAGTCGACGTCCATCCCGACCATCGCGATCGACTGCGACGAGAGCTTCTTCGGGTCGACCTCGGCGGAGTAGCCGACGATCACGCCCTTCTCTTCGAGGCGGTCGATGTACTTCCGCACCGTCGGCTTCGAGACGTTCGCCCGGTCGGCGATCTCCGCGCAGGAGGCCTGCGCGTCCTCCTCTAACACCGACAGGATCCGTTCCTCCGTCGAGACCGTACTCATGGCTACTCCTTTGTCACCACCGAAAAAATACCTTGCGAACCGAAAAACGAGGCGAACGGACGACGAACCGCGCCCGGAGCGGCCGGCGATCCCGGCTTCCGGCCGCGTCAGGCGTGCTTGTCGAGGAACTTGTCGTGGGAGCGCTCCCACTCGTAGTCGTCGTCCCAGTAGCGCTCGGCCAGCGGCTCCTCGGGCATCTCGCCGAGCGCCTGCTTCTCCTGACCGTAGGACGGACGGTCCTCGTCGACGTAGAAGCGACCGGTGAGGACCTCGCCCTCGTAGAGCGCCTCCTCGGTCGTCCGCATCATCTCCTGGGCCTCGACGCGGTCCGTCTTGTCGAACTCGTAGTCGTCGGACTCGTTGACGTCGATGTAGGGGACGTACTGGCGCGCGTCCTTGTTCCAGGTCGGACACTGGGTGAGGAAGTCGACGTGCGCGAAGCCGTCGTGCTCGATCGCCTCGACCAGGATCTCTTTGGCCTGGTTCGGGTTGACCGCGGCGGTCCGGGCGACGTACGAGGCGCCGGCGTTCAGCGACATCGAGAGCGGCTTGATCGGCTCCTTGGCGCTGCCGGACGGCTGCGTCTTCGACTTGTGGCCCTTCGGGCTCGTCGGGGAGGTCTGTCCCTTGGTGAGCCCGAAGATCTCGTTGTTGAAGACGATGTACGTCATGTCGTGGTTCTCCCGGGCCGTGTGGATGAAGTGGTTCCCGCCGATCCCGTAGCCGTCGCCGTCGCCGCCGGCGGCGATCACTTCGAGGTCGGGGTTCGCGAGCTTCGCGGCGCGGGCCACGGGCAGCGAGCGCCCGTGGATCGTGTGGAATCCGTACGTGTCGAGGTAGCTGTTCAGCTTGCCGGAACAGCCGATCCCGGTACACAGCAGCGTCTCCTCGGGCGAGCGGCCGACCTCGGGGAGCGCCTGCTTGAGCGCCTTCAGGACGCTGAAGTCACCGCAGCCGGGACACCAGGTCGGCTGGGGCTCGACGCCGGGCGTGTACTCGTCGCGGTCGATCTCCCGTTCCTCTCCGATTGCTGAAAACGTACTCATTGGTTAGTCACCTGCGGCTGGGACGAAGGTGGTCTGATGGCCGGACGCGTCGCCGTCGCCCTCGATGATCGCGGCCTCGAACCCGTCGACGATCTCCGCCGGCTCGAACGGGTTCCCGTTGTACTTCAACAGGCTCGACAGCTTCTCGCCGTAGCGGCCGAGGTTCTTCTGGACGAGCCCGCGGAACTGTCCGGACGCCGTCATCTCGACGACGAGGACCTCGTCGACGCTCTCGACGAACGCCTCGACCTGCTCGGTCGGGAACGGCGCCATGTCGGAGACGCCGTACGACTTCACCGAGACGCCGGCGTCGTTGAGGCGGCCGACCGACTCCTCGACGGTGCCCTGCTGGCTGCCGAACGTGAGGATGCCGTACTGGGCGTCATCGAGGCCGGCGTACGAGCCGGTGTCAACGGTGTCGAGGTCCGCGCGGATCGCCTCCAGCTTCTGGGTCCGCCGGTCGATCTGCGCGACGCGGTTGTCGGGCGACTCGGCGATGTGCCCCGTGGGGTCGTGCTCGTTGCCGGTCGCGAGGAAGCGACCGCCCTTCTGGCCGGGGATCGACCGCGGGGAGACGCCGTCGTCGACGTCGTGCTGGAACCGGTGGAACTTCCCGTCGGCCGAGTGCGGCTCGTCGGCCAGCGCGTCCTCCGAGAGCGTCTTCCCGAGGGTCGGGTTCGGCTCGCGGTCGAAGTGGCTCTTCGGGACGTTCGTCATCTCGCCGCCGAGCTTCTGATCGTACAGGAGGATCGACGGGATCTGGTACTCGTAGGCCAGCCGGAAGGCGATCCGCGACTGCTCGTACGCCTCCTCGACGGTCCCGGGCGCCAAGACGACGCGCTGGGAGTCGCCCTGCGAGGTGTAGAGGACGTGTTCGAGGTCGGACTGCTCCGGCTTCGTCGGCATCCCGGTCGACGGGCCGGCGCGCATGGCCTCGACGAGGACGACGGGCGTCTCCGTCATCTCCGCCAGTCCGAGCGGCTCCGACATCAGGGCGAAACCGCCGCCCGAGGAGCCGGACATGGCCTTCACGCCGGCGTGCGAGGCGCCGACCGCGAGCGCGGCCGCGGCGATTTCGTCTTCCACCTGCTCGGAGATCCCGCCGAGCTTCGGTAGGTTCTTCGTCATGATGGTGAACACCTCGGTCCACGGCGTCATCGGGTAGCCGGCGATGAACCGGCAGCCCTCGTCGATGGCGCCGTAGGAGATGGCGTCCGAGCCGGACATGAGCAGCTGGGTCTCGTCGTGCTCGCCGGTCGGCACCGACACGTCCGGGGCGTCCACGTCGTACTCCTCGCTGACCTGGTCGTAGGCGGTCTCGAGGATCTCGATGTTCGGTTCGAGGATCTTCTCCGGCATCGCGTCGCGCATCAGGTCCTCGACGTGGTCGAGTTCCATGCCGGTGATCGCGCAGGTCGCGCCGACACCGGCGGTGTTGCGCATGACCTCGCGACCCATGTCGCGGGCGAGCCCGCGGAGGTCGAGGGGGTATACGTGCCAGTCGTTCTCCTCGGCACGTTCCTCGAAGTCCGGGATCTCGGAGGCGTCGAGGAGTCCCTCGTCGTACACGATGACCCCGCCCTCGCGGAGTTCGTCGAGATTCTCCGAGAGCGGCTTGATCTCCTCGTTTCCGTAGATAGCCTCTTCCTGCGGGTTTCGGGCGAACGAGTCGCCGAGCGCGAGCAGGAAGTTATACCCGTCCCCACGGGAGTTCACTGGGCCCGAAGACGCACGGACCTCGGTGTAGGTGTGGCCCCCGCGGATCCGAGACGGGTAGTGGCGATGCGTGAAGACGTTGAGCCCCGATCGCATCAAGGCCTTCGCGAAGTTCTGGCTGGTCGAAGCGATCCCGTCACCGGATCCCCCCGAAATCCGCCAGATGAGTTCGTCGTCAGTCATAGTGGTATGTGAGCCCGTGAGGGCCTAGTGATCCGACTTTGTGTTGGTTACCTCTTAGGGCTTGCTATGGAATCACAAGAGACGATCATGTAGGACCTTGACGAACGACTACCGGCGGCCGTTCGGATCGGCTCCCTCCGCCGCGATTGCGGCGCCGTTCCGCGTCCTTTTACCCGTCGCCCGCCCGACGGGTCGTATGCTCACGTTCATCGGCCTCGGCCTCTACGACGAGCGCTCGGTCACCGTCGAGGGGCGCGAGGCGCTCCGGTCCGCGGACCGTGTCTTCGCCGAGTTCTACACCAGCAAGCTGGTCGGCGCCGACGTCGAGGACTTGGAGGCGTACCACGACGCGGAGATCGAAGTTCGGACGCGCGAGGAGGTCGAACGGGACCCGGAGGCGATCCTCGCGGCGGCGGAGGAGGGCCACGCCGCGTTCTGCACCGCGGGCGACACGATGATCTCGACGACCCACACCGACCTCCGACTGCGCGCCGAGGAGCGCGGGATCGACACCCGCGTGATCCACGGCGTGACCGCTCAGTCGGCCGCGTCGAGTCTCACCGGGCTCCAGAACTACCGGTTCGGCAAGGCGACGACGCTTCCCTTCCCGTACGCTCACGGCGGCGACGACGTGCCGGGAAGCGTGATCGACACCATCGAGGCGAACCGCGAGCGCGGGCTCCACACCGTCGTCTACCTCGACATCAAGGTCGGCACCGGGCCGACCGGCCCCGACCCGGACCACGAGGAGTACATGACCGCCGATGTGGCCGCCGGCCTGCTCGCCGACGGGTGGGAAGACGCGCTCGCGGTCGTCGTCGCCCGCGCGGGGTCGCCCGATTCGGTCGTCGCTGCCGACCGCCTGAGCGCTCTCGCCGAGCGCGAGTTCGGCGACCCGCTCCACCTGCTCGTGATCCCCGGGGACCTCCACCACGTCGAGGCCGACGCGCTCGCGGGGCTGGCCGGCGCGCCGCCGGAGCTCGTCGAGGAGTGAGTCGGGCGGGGTCTCCCGCACGCGGTCGCCGTCGACTCCCCGCACGCGGTCACCGTCGACGAGGTGCCGGACGACCGCACGTTTGATGACCCCGGACCGCGTTATCGCGTCACATGGCTGACCTCGCCGTCGAGCGGCTCATGTCGACCGATCTGCTCACCATCGAGTCGGGCGCCTCGGCCGCAACGGCCGCCCAACGGATGCTCGAAACCGGGAAGAGCTCGATCCTCGTGGTGGACGGGAATCGCCGACTGAACGGGTTGATCACCGCGACCGACTTCGTCTCGCTCGTCCGGGAGAACGACCCCGAGGACGAGACGCCGGTCGAGGCGTTCATGACGACCGACGTGGTGACGGTCGGTCCGGACGACACGATCGAGGAGCTTGCCGAGCCGACCGCGCACGGCTACACGCACCTGCCCGTCGTCGACGGGGACGGAGCGCTAGTCGGGATGGTGTCGACGACCGACCTCACCGCGTACGTCTCGGGGAAGCGGTAGTCGACGCGTCCATGGTCGGTGACCGACACGCCGTCCCGCGCCGTCGCCTTGCGCCAGCCGGAAGAGTCATCAGGTGTGGTAACACACGGCAGGTATGGATCTGAACGACCGGACCCGCGTCAGCGAGGTCATGTCGACGCCGCTGGAGACGATCGGGGTCGACGAACCGCTCCGGGAGGCGGCGCGCCGGATGACCGACGACGACATCAGCGCGCTCGTCGTGACGACCGGCGGCGGCTGCATCGTCACCCAGAGCGACATCGTCGGCGCCGTCGCGGCGGGCCGCGATCTCGACGACACGGCCGTCCGCGACGTGATGACCGAGAACGTCGAGACCGTGACGCCGGACCTCATGATGGAGGAGGTCGCGGCGATGATGACGATGTACGGAGTCAAACACCTCCCGGTCGTCGACGACGATTACGTCGGCATGGTCTCGTCGACCGACGTCGCCGAGCACCTGTCGTGAGCGCCCGTGAGCTAGTTCCGGCGCGCTAAAGCAGGAGCAGGGGCGCGCCGACCGCGATCCCCACCGCGATCAACACGAGGTTCCAGAACAGCACCGGCCGGACCAGCTCCCGCGTGATGCTCGCGGCGAAGGCCGTCTTGACGAGGACGCTCGCAGCCGTCCCCGCGACGACCCCCGCGACCGCGGTGTCGACCGTGATCTGTCCGGTCCCCAGAAGCGAGACGGCCGTGGTCGTCGCCGTGCCGGAGGAGACGAGCCCCGCGAGGAACGACGTGGCGACGAACCCGCCCGCGCCGAACGCCCGCTCGGCGCCCGCCGAGACGAGCAGCACGAGGACGAACAGCGCCCCGAACGTCAGGGCGTTCCGGAGGCTGAACGGCGAGGTGAGCTCCGCCTCCATCGTGGTCCGCCAGTCGCTGCGCCACACCGCGACGAGGACGCCGGTGACCGTGATCGCGCCCAGCGGCGCACCGACGACTACGGCGGCCTCGGGGACGAAGACGGCGACGACCGCGGCGTTCCGGAGGGCCATCGCGGCGTTCGCCAGCAGGATCGATCCGACGGCGATGTCGAGCAGATCGGCCCGTCCCTTCGCGCGTTTCGCCATCTCCGCGACGACCGCCGTGGAGTTCACGAGCCCGCCGAAGAAGCCGGTGACCGCGTAGCCGCGCCCCTGGTAGCGCTTCACGAGCACGTAGTTGACGAAGCCGATGGCGCTGACCGCGACGACCAGCGACCAGATGAGCCGCGGCTGGACCGCGTCCCACGGGTCGATCGTCTCCGCCGGGAGCAGCGGGAAGACGACGAACGCGAGGATCGTGAACTCGACCGCGCTGCGGACCTCCTCCCGCGAGAGCCCCCACGCAAACTGGTGAAGCTCCCGTTTCAACACGAGCAAAAGCGAGGAGAGCACGGCGACCGTCACCGCCTCGATGAAGAACTCCTCGGCGACGAGCGCCCCGACCCCGTACGTGACGAGCATCGACACGGACGTGGTCAGCGAGAGCCCGTCGACCTCCTCCTCGACGAAGCTCCGGACCGCGAGCAGCACCGAGATGGCGACGATCAACGCCCCGCCGACGATCAGGAGCCCGCCGTCGCCGAGCAGCGAGAACACGGCCGCTACGAGGCTGATCAGCGCGAACGTCCGGATTCCCGCGGACTTCTGGGACCACTCCCGCTCCAGTCCGAGGAACATCCCCAGCGCGGTCGCCAAGACCAACTTCGCCACGTTCGTCTGGAGGTAGACCAGCGGGTCGACGGCGCTCAACACGGGCCGGCCCTCCCTCGTCGCGTCCGCGCCCGCCGCCGCCCTCGCGGCTCCCGTTCCGACCGAGTCGTCGCGTCCATACGCCGAACCAGTCGACAGCGACGCCTATAGCTTACTATATATTAATATATAGTTTTGAAGGAGTCGTCCGTCCCCGGGCCGCGTCAGCGGTTGGTCGGCTCCCGCGGCAGATCGAGCGCCTCCGTCAGGTCGTGCTCTTCGCCGGTGAGCAGGTAGAGCACGTCTTCGAGAATGACCACGAGCTCCGGCAGCTCCCGCACCACGAGGAAGGTGATCCCGATCAGCGCCACGACCGCGAGCAGCTGGCTCATGATCCGGTCGGAGATCAGGAACGACACCCGGTAGGGGTCGCTCGCACCGAATATCGCCAACACGAGGTCGGGGTACCACTGCATGTACTGGTTGCCCGAAGCGACCGAGATGAACGTCGTTCGGAGGATGTTGAGGACGTAGATGAGCGAGACCGACACCGCGAGCCCGCGAAGCTTCCGTCGCAGGGGCGCCTCGACCGCGGTGACGAGCCCGCCGAAGATCGCCATGCTCCCGAGCCCCGTACAGGCGAGCACGATGTCGATCCGGTAGGTGTGCCCGTCGTCGAGCGCCCACAGGTAGGCCGCGTTGTACCCCTCGCTGCTCGCCACCCGCTCGGGCGCGTAGCCGAGTAGGTCGATGAGCATCCCGGTCTGGGTCGCGACCGCCTCGATGAGGACCCGGCGGGGCTCGGGGAACGCCACGCCGCCGAGCGTGAACGCCGGTATCGTCTCGAACGGGAGGTAGATGAACAGCATGATCGCGATGGCCCGCGTGAGGGTGAACAGCGACGCCCGCCCGTTGTACAGGAGGTAGCCGGCGTACATGCAGGCCGGCACCCCGACGAGCGCGAGGATCGACTCGACGTAGCTCTGGTGCTCGAACGCGAAGTACGGCACCGTCGTCAGCCAGAAGAGCCCGAACAGCGCCCACGTTCCGGCCGCGAGCGACCGGCCCGCCGCCAGCCCGCGGCTGTCGAGCAGCCACGCGACGGCGAAGAGGATCGCGACGAGCCAAGCGAACGTGAACGTGTCCGGCACCAGACTCAGAACCGCCGGCACGCCGGAACCGAACATGTCCGAACCGTCAGTCGTCGGCGGATAAAGCCCTTGTCGTTGCCGACGACCCGTCGGGTAGTTGGGCGAGAAAACGAGGACGGAGCGAAGAAAGGTCCGGACCGCTTACCGCTCGTCCGAGTCGAGCACGCGGATCTGGTCGCCGCGGACCGTCACCGGGATCGGGACGGTCGCCTCGTACAGCTCGACGGTCACTTGGTCTTTCCCCTCGTCGATGCGCTGGACGCGGGCCTTCTCGCCCTTGAACGGCCCGGCGATCAGCTCGACGATGTCGCCCTCGGCGATCCCCTCCACGTCGGGGGTCGGCGAGAGGAAGTGCTCGACCTCGGAGAAGGGGCTTCTCGCCGGCCCCTCGGAGCCCTGAATCACGCCGCGAGCGTGAGGTATCTCGTCGAGGATCCGGGCGAACACGCTCCCGTCCGTGGCCTCGACCATCACGTAGCTCGTCAGCTGGTCGGGGGCGATGACGGCCTGGATCTCCGGCATCTCCTTCTCCGCGAGCATGTCGGCGACGGTCCGCTCCTGGCTCGCGGTGGTCTTGACCGAGAAGATCGGCATTACGCGCCGACCCCCGGCAGGAGGCTCATGATCGCGAACATCAGGAAGCCGATGAAGCCGATGAGGAGGATGCCGGCCCCGGCGATCTTCGACACCTGGAGGAACTCGTCGGTGCTCGGCGTGCTCGCGAGTTTCAGCACCCGAATGTAGCTGTTGAGGTCGTACGGAACGTCCATGTTACGAGGAAGTTCGAGTCGATCCGGTTTTTACCTTTTGATGCGAGGCCGACGAGCGAGAACCGTCGAAACCGGGCGAGGAGGGACAGAAACGGCAGATCGGACTCGTATTCGCCGCGGAGCGCGCGATTACTCCACGTAGTCGATGTCTTCCATCTCGGGTTCCGCCCCCTCGGGCGCCTCGCCGTTACGACCGTAGATCTGCGGCGACTCGACGCCGGTCACCACGATCATGGTCCGCATCTCCCCTTCCAGCTCCTCGTCGACGGAGGTCCCCCAGATGATCCGCGCGTCGGGGTCGATCCGGTCGTAGATCTCCTCGACGACGCCCTCGGCCTCCTCGATGGACATATCGGTGCCGCCGGTGACGTTGACCAGCGCGGAGTTCGCGCCGGAGATGTCGACGTCGAGCAGCGGCGAGCGCAGCGCGGACTTCACCGAGTCCTGCGCCTTCGAGTCGGAGTCCGACTCGCCGAGCCCGATCATCGCGACGCCGCCCTTCTCCATGACGGTGCGAACGTCGGCGAAGTCGAGGTTGACCAGCCCGGGCATCGTGATGAGCTCCGTGATCCCCTTCACCGAGCGCATCAGGACCTCGTCGGACACCTTGAACGCCTGCCGGACGGGGAGCTTCCCGACCGCGTCGAGCAGCCGGTCGTTGGGGACGACGATGACCGTGTCGCTCACGTCGCGGAGCCGCTCTAAGCCGGCCTCGGCGTTCGTCCGTCGGACCTCGCCCTCGGCCGTGAAGGGAGTCGTGACGATGGCGATCGTCAGGGCGCCCGACTCGCGGGCGGCCTTCGCGACGACCGGCGCCGACCCGGTCCCCGTGCCGCCGCCGAGCCCGGCGGTGACGAACACCATGTCGGAGCCGTCGATGGCGTCCTGAATCTCCTCTTGGGACTCGATGGCGGCCTCCTCGCCGACCTGCGGGAGGGACCCGGCGCCGCGGCCCTGCGTCTTTTGCTGGCCCATGAGGATCTTCGTGTCGGCCTCGATGTTGACGAGGTGCTGAACGTCGGTGTTGGCGGCGACCAGTTTCGCGCCGTGAATTCCCTCCTCGGTCATCCGGTTGACCGTGTTGCCGCCGGCACCCCCGCAGCCGACGACCGTGATGTTGGTCTGGAGGTCCTGGAGGACGTCCTGCAGCTCCTCGTCGGTCATCGTCCCGGTCTGTGGCGGGGCGCCGGCGGCCGCGTCGTTCGCGCCGGCGCCGGCCGCGCCGGTGCCGGCCGCCCCGGCGTCGTCCGCCGTGGATTCCTCGGCTTCGTCGATGGCGTCCTCTACGATAGAGTCCATTATATGGTGTGGTTGCGACCCGGACGTATTTATTTTTGCCCGATCGTCTGACGCGAGTCAGACGGCCGAAGACGGTCTCCAGAGCCGCCGAAACCCGCGTGTCACCAAGCAAAAACGAACAATCGGACCGCCGATCGACGGTCGCGCTCTCGTCGCGTCGCGACCGGGGTCGTCACTCGATCGGAAACCGGACCGTCACTCGATCGGAAACCGGACCGTCCGCGCCCGCGACACGTCCTCAGGCGCGACCGTCTCGCCGCCGATCTCGACCGACTCCCCGTCGGCGAGCCGCCCGAACGCCGGCCCTTCCGGGACGCCCCGCTCGGCGGCGAGTCCGGGGTCGAACGCGGTCTCGCGAGCGATCACGGCACCGTCGTCCACTTCGACCGCGTCGTACCCGCGCTCCAACACGCCCGCCAGATCCGCGACGAGGTCGCCGTATCCGGGCGACCCCTCGTCGGCGGCGAACGCGGCCCGCCCCGTCGCCCGCGTCCCGGCCTGCTCGGTGCCGAAGGCGACGGCGTTCTCTTCTACCGCCGTGCGGGCCGCGCCCGCGTCCACGCCCTGCGCCCGCGAGAGCAGGTCCGCCGGGAGCGTTCTGACGCGGATCGCGTCGGGAGACACGGGGACGACCTCGCCGAACCGGAGGCCCTCGTCGACCGTCGCGACCTCGGCCTCCAGCCGCTCCACCAGCGGGAGGGAGCGCTCGCCGACCTCGCGCACCCACGTCTCGCTCACGACGCGGTGGCCGAGTTCCTCGACCGTCGCCGCGAGATCCGGCTTGTCGCCCTCGATCACCGCGAGGTCCGCGCGGCTCCGCGCGAACGCCTGCTCGATCACGTCACGGTTGGCGTCGGGCGCCCCCATCTCTCCGAGCGCCCAGTCGGCGCCGACGTGTCCCACCGCCCACTCGGTCTCGCGGACGATCCGGGTGAACCGCGGGGCGTAGTGACCGCCGCCGAAGCCGACGACGTGGCGGGGTCGGGGATCGCCGGCTTCGTTTCCTTCGTCGACCAAATCGGCGCCGGTCCCCCGCAGGTCGAGCACCGCCCGCGCGACCGCCCGGGCCGCCTCCGGGTCGGCCCACTGCGGTTCGTCGGAGCCGAGTTCGACGAAGAGCGAGGGGACGGCGGTGTCGGTCGGCCCGTGGTGGGTGCACTCGATCCCCACGTCGTACCCCTCGGGGGCGTGCGCCGCCAGCGCCTCGACGACGCGCTTCTCGGCGCCCGGCGCCGCGCGCGCCAGCGTCTCCGGCTCGCCCCCGTACGGCGCGGGGCCGAAGTTCCCGGTGACGTGCGCCGTGAGCAGCTCCCCCGTCTCGCCGGAGTGTCTGGAGACGAACGCGAGGAACTCGGGAGAATCGTCGGTGTCGGTGTCCTCCGTGTCGGCGTCACCGCCGAACGCGCTCGCCGGGTCGTCCAGATCGATGTGGAGGTCGTCGAACTCCCGCAGTTCGAACCCGTCGGTCCGGTAGTACGTCCCGCCGCCCGCGGCGTCGGGGCGGCTCGGGTCGTCGCGGCGCTCCCAGTCGCCGACGTCGAGCAGGTGCTCGCCGATGTGTTCCGAGGCGCTGTCGGCCCGGCTGACGACGATCGCTATCACGGGTTCCGGTCGGGGTCGGGCGGCCGAATAGCCGTCGATACGATGTCGGTGGAGCGGTGACGAGTTCGGTTGACCGCCCGGTCGATCGCTTATAAGTGATTGCTGGCGGCGGATCTACGATGAACACCTCCAAAGCCCCAGCCGCTCGGTAGTACTCGATCGACGACTCCGCCGTGAACACCTCCAAAGCCCCAGCCGCGAGGACGCCGCACGCTCGCTGCGCTCCTCAGTCGCTCGTTTCACTCGCTCCTTGCGGTGCTTGGTGTCGCCTGCGGCGTCCTCGCGACTGCCCCTTTGAGTCCCACCCACCGCGACCGCAGCCTCACACCTCCCCAGCCTCGTCGGTCGCCCTCCGCGTTGCTCCGGGCGACCGACTCCCTCGCGCGCGCTCCTCGCGCCCGGAGGGCGCTCGGAGGCACGCGCCACCGCACATCGACTTGTTCCCTACTTATAAACAGCATCCGTCATCGAGTCACCGATCCAGCGCACCCGCCGCGCACTCACGGCAGCAGGAGGAAGATGAACGCGAAGTAGCCGACGACGAGGACGCCGCCGTCAAGTCGGGAGATGCGGTCGCCGCGGTACATCAGCCCGACCAGCAGGGCGGTGAACGCGAGCAGCGCGGGAAACTCGAAGCCGCGCACGCCGGGGCTCACGCTGATCGGCGTGATCACCGCGACGATGCCGATGACCGCGAGGATATTGTAGATGTTCGAGCCGACGACGTTGCCTACGCTGAACTCCGCCTCGCCGCGGATCGCGGCGATGACGCTCGCGGCCAACTCGGGCAGCGAGGTGCCCAGCGCCAGCACGGTAAGGCCGATGAAGATGTCGGTGAAGCCGGCCGCCGACAGCAGCGACTGCCCGCCCTCGACGAGCCAGCGGGAGCCGAGGACCAAGGCGACGACACCCCCGACGACGGCGGCGACGTCGCGAAGGCGCGCATCGGGCATTTCCGCGCGCTCGGCGGCCGAGATCCCGGATTGAGTCTGTTGAACCCGTCGCATGACGACGACGGTGAACGCGACGAGGGTGGCGAGCAGGAGGACGCCGTCAACGGCGCCGATCCGGCCGTCCCAACCGAGCCCGACGAGCAGCAGCGCGGCGAGCGCCATGAACGGGACGTGGCGCTCGAAGACGGTCCGGGAGATGTCGAGCGGGCGGATCAGCGCGGAGATCCCCAACACGAGCCCGATGTTGGCGATGTTCGAGCCGACGATCGCTCCCAGCCCGGTGTCGGTCGACACCGTGATCGCGCCGAGGAGGGAGACGAACAGCTCGGGGGCCGTGGTCGCGAACGCGACGACGGTGACCCCGACCGTCGACGCCTTCAGCCCGACCGCGAGCGCGAGGTCGCTGGCGCCCGTGACGAGCAGTTCGGCGCCGGCGTACAGGAGGGCGGCGCCGCCGGCGAGCAACAGGAGTTCCGTGAGCGGCGACCCGAGTAACACGGCTCCGGGTTGTCGCGGTATTTTAAAAAGCGTCGTGATTCCGAGGCGTCGCGGGTGTGCGAAGCGGGCAGTGGCAAGCGGGCAGTGGCAGGCGTGCGGTGGCGATCGTCTCAGGCGCGCGTCCCCCGGAACACGCCGTGTTCGATCCCGGAGGGTGCGCCCGAGGGAGCCGCGCCCTCCCGGTTCCGCCGGATCGCTACGCCTCGATGATCTCGTCGTCGTCCTCTTCCTCGGGCACCCGCAGCTCGCCCTCCAGCGAGACCACCGCCCGCCCGCCGACGCGCACCGCGTCGCCGGAGACCCGGACGCGGACGTGGCCGGGCCGATCGATGAAGTGGCCTTGCTCGAAGCGCAGCTCGTCCGGGAAGTGGCCGTCGAACGCGCCGACCTCGCGGAGGTAGGCCCCGACCGCACCGCTCGCCGTCCCCGTCACGGGGTCCTCGGGCACCCCGACCGCCGGGGCGAACGCCCGACCGTGGAGGGTCGACTCCGCGCCGATCGCGTCGAACGTGAACGCGTACACGCCGGCGGCGTCGTGCGCCGCAGAGATGTCCTCGATCGCCGCCATGTCCGGCTCGGCCTCCCCGAGCCGTTCGAGGAAGTTCACGGGGACGACGAGCCACGGGAGCCCAGTCGAAGCGACCGCGACCGGGAGGTCGGCGCCCACGTCGCGCAGGGCCGCCGGATCGATCCCGAGCGCGTCGCCGAGGCGGTTGACGTCGAGGTCGGGCTCCCCCGCGCCGTCCCGGACCGGTCCGTCGCCACCGCCATCGCCACCCTCCGCCGTCTCGATCACGTCCACCGTCGGCGGGTTCTGTCGCATCCAGACGCTTCCGTCGTCGTCGATCGAGATCTCGAGGTCGCCGACGTTGGTCCGGAGAGTGCGGTCGCCCGCGTCGATCGCGCCCTCGGCGAATAAGGCGCCGTAGGTCGCGATCGTGGCGTGTCCACAGAGATCGACCTCGGTCGAGGGAGTGAAGTACCGCAGCCGATCGTCGGTACTGTCGTCCGGAGAACGCAGGAACGCGGTCTCGGAGGCGCCGACCTCCGCGGCGATCCGTCCCATCTGGTCGTCGCTCAGTCCCGCGGCGTCCGGCACGACGACGGCGACGTTCCCGGCCAGCGGCTCGTCCGCGAACGCGTCGACGAGAAGCGTGCGTCGCGTCTCCATGCGCCACCGTGACGGGCCGCCCTCAAAAGGGTCCCGAGAGTAGGAGAGAAAAGAGGAGAGGGTCGGCGTCCGGAGGCGACGCGTCCGGGAAGCGATGTGAACCCTTTTGCCCTCCACGGGGGATGTACCCCTATGGGCCTCTTCGACCGGCTGCGAGGGAACGACACGCCCCGCGTGGCGTTCATCGGGATCGACGGGCTCCCCCACCGCCTCGTCGCCGACAACCCGGACGCGTTTCCGACGCTGTCGGCGATCGCCGACGAGGGCGACGGGGGACCGATCGACAGCGCCGTGCCGCCGGAATCAAGCGCGTGCTGGCCGGTGCTCACGAGCGGGATGAACCCCGGCGAGACCGGCGTGTACGGCTTTCAGGACCGAGAGGTCGGCTCGTACGACACCTACGTCCCCATGGGCCGCGACGTGCAGGCGACGCGGGTGTGGGACCGCGCGACCGACGCCGGTCTCGACGCGACGGTGATGAACGTCCCCGTCACGTTCCCGCCGCAGCGGACGGTTCAGCGCATGGTCTCCGGCTATCTCTCGCCCGACGTCGACAAGGCCGCCCACCCGGAGGAGCTTCGGAAGTACCTCACCGAGAGCGACTACAGGCTCTCTGTCAACGCGAAGCTCGGCCACCGGGAGGACAAGACCGAGTTCATCGAACAGGCGCGCGAGACCCTCGACGCCCGCGCGGAGGCGTTTTCCCGATACGTCGAGATGGACGACTGGGACCTGTTCGTCGGGGTGTTCTCCACCCCGGACCGGATCAACCACTTCCTGTGGGGCGACTACGAGGACGGCGGGCCGTACCGCGAGGACGTGCTGGCGTTCTACGCCGCCCTCGACGAGCACATCGGCGCCATCCGGACGGCGCTTCCGAACGACGTGCGGCTCGTCGTCGGCTCCACCCACGGGTTCGCACGGCTCCGCCACGACGTGTACTGCAACGAGTGGCTCGAACGCGAGGGGTGGCTCTCGTACGAGGACGGCGACGACCACGGGTCGCTGTCCGACATCGCCGGCGACGCCCGCGCGTACTCGCTCGTCCCCGGCCGCTTCTACCTCAACGTCGAAGGGCGCGAGCCCGACGGCGTCGTCCCCGAGTCGGAGTACGAGGCAGCCCGCGAGGAACTCCGGGCCGAACTCGAAGCGTGGGAAGGACCGAACGGGAACCCGGTCGCGAAGCGAGTCGTCGAGCGCGAGACCGTGTTCCGTGGCGACCACGACGCCATCGCGCCCGACCTCGTCGTGATCCCGCACGAGGGGTTCGACCTCAAGGCCGGCTTCCGTTCTCACGACGCGGTGTTCGATCCGGATGGCCCCCGAACCGGTATGCACACCTTCGAGGACGCCGCCCTGTTCGTCGATCACCCGGACGCGAAGGTCGAGGACGCGGACTTGCTCGACGTCGCCCCGACCCTCCTGCGCCTGCTCGACGTCGACTACGGCCGGACCGACCTCGACGGCGCGAGCCTCATCTGAGGTGGCGTCGAGTGGAACGCACGCCCGACGGGACCCCGGTCGGCGTCGACGACCCGTACGCGGTCGCCGACGTCTGCGACCACCTCACCGACGACGGTCGCTGCCGGTTCGCGCTGGCGCGAGCGGGAGACGACTCCGAGTTCGCCGCCGAGCGACGCAGAGACGGCTACGCCTGCCACGTCGGCGCGGAGGGGGCGTGGCGTTCCTGCCCGCACTACCGGTCGACGACCGACGGGCGCGAGTGCTACCGGTGCGGACTGGCGGAGGTCCGACTGGCCCACGACGACGCCCGCCCGCTAGTGGAGGAACACCACCTGTCGTACGGCGACGCCGCCGCTTCCTCAGCCGATTCCTCCAATCCTGACGATGCCGACGACGCCGGTTCCTCCGATCCCAACGACGCCGGCCCCCACGAGATCACCGTCGCGCTGTGTCGCTGGTGTCACACGAAAGTCCACAAGTCGTTCGCCCGGATCGACGACGACGCCAGTCCCGATCCCGAGGCGATCGCGGCGCGGGAGAGCCGGCGGAGCGAGGAGCAGTCGGAGTCCGCGTTCGAGACCGCGAGCGAGCGGTTCGACCGGAGGGAGTAACAGAGCGGAAGCGGGAGAAGAGTACCGGAACCGAAGCGCAGAGGAGATGTCAGTCGGCGCGTCGGCTCAGTTGTCCGGCTTCGGGCGGATCAGGTTCGCCAGCGCGACGAGCAGTCCGAGGAACCAGCCGAGCGGGACGGAGATCCCGACCCACATCAGCACGTACCCGAGGCCGGCGACCCCCCACCGCTGACCGAACGTGTTCAGGTCGAACGCGTCGCGGAGCGTTTCGTTGATCCCGCCGACAGAGAGGAACGTGTCGAGCATCCACCGCGCGAGCTCGTAGCTCGGATCGAGGATCACGTTCGAGATGGACGGGGTGAGCAGCGCGGCGACGACGGGCGGGAGGAAGATCGCCGTCATCGCGAACGGGTACGCCAGCGCGACGCTGACGAAGCGGCCGCCGGCCTTCGAAAACCCGGCGGCGAGCCCGGCCGCGACGATGGCGACGACGCTGGCGCCGCCGATGCCGAGCATCACCTCGGTCGGCAGTTGGAGGTGTGCGACGAGCGTGAGCGATCCCCAGACGACGGTGGCGACGAGCACCGCGCCAACCACGCCGAAGCGCGTGACCGCGGAATCGAGCTTCGCCGCGTAGTACCGCGTGGCGAAGCCGACGAGCAGCAACGGATAGGTCACCGCCACCAGCGGCGCTCCGAGGGTCGCCCAGAGGTAGTAGCCGGCCGTCTGGACAGGAGTCTCCGGCTTCCACTTTCCCAACACCGCGCTCGGGTCGAGCTGTCTCGGGAAGACGACCTCCATCCACGTCGCGTGGAGGCGGACGACATCGAGGAGGAGCGCTTCCACCAGTCCGGTTTGCCCTCGGCGTTCCATTTGACTCACCTCGCGCGCGACACACCGTGAACTTTGTGCCTTGGTTCGGCGGCCCGACCGGCGAGGGGGGGGGGGTCTCCTATCGCGGACCAGTCGCAGTCGGTCGAGCGGCGCTTGCGACCGCCGATCGGCGCTTGCGACCGAGATCCGGCGATCGCGTCCCGCGGCGGTACGCTTACCGTTCCGGCGGCGTACGGACCGGTATGCACAGGCGCGAACTGCTCGCGGCGGTCGCCGTATCGGCATCGACCGCGGTCGCCGGATGTACCGGGACCGAGAACGGAAGCTACGAGTTCGACGCCGAACCGGCTCACGTCCCGCCGGCCGCCGCGTCCGAAGCGGGGTACGAAGGGAAAGCCCCGGAGTCGTTCACCCTCGAACAGGAGTTCGACGTGGTCGGCGTGAACGCGCAGGTGTCCGCCACCACGTGGGCGGCGGGTTACGAGAGCCCCGACGACGGATCGGTGCTGTTCGTGGCGAGCACGCCGGACGCGTCGGTGGCCGGCCAGTCGGTGAACCCCCTCGTTCGCGCGGACGACACGGAGATGGCCCGTCGGCTGTTGACGCAGCTCAACCGGCGGGGAATCGGCGGGAACAACGCCGAAATCGGCACGGGCAACGCCGAGAACCGAGGGACGAGGACTCGCGCCGTCCTCGGCGAGAACGCGGAGATCTCGGTGCTCGAAACGACCGTGGAGACCGAGGCCGAGAGCGGAGCCGGCAACGAGGGGAGCGGCGCCGCGGAGGACGTTCCGGCGTACCTGTACGTCGGGGCGGTACCGCACCGAGAGGACGTGATCGCTCTCGTCGGGATGCACCCGACCGCCGTCGACGCCGCCGAGCCGCTGTTGTCCATGATGGAACGCGTCGAACACTGACGGTCGAACACACGGTGCACCTTTTCAGGGATAGCCGGTCTGAGCCGCCGGATATCCCGATCGGGATCAGCGCGACCGATCGCCGGACTGGACGCCCGTCACGCCGATCGTTTCCGTGTTGAGAAGCTTTGATCTCCGTAACTCATTTATAAGAGATCGAACCGAGTGCGAACACCTGACGGTGCGAGACCGCGGTCGGGACTCGTGATGTCACGGTCGGCGACGTGAGAGTCCGATAGCCGCGGCTCTCTCGGCCGTAGATACCAATGCTTCGGAGAATTACGCCCCGGTGTGCGGCGATCTGTACGCTAGCGCTCCTGCTGGCCTGTCTGTCTATCGTCGGGATCGGGATCGGGACAGCAGAGTCTGGGACTAATGACACAAGTACTCCCAAGATAATTGATGCAGGAGATACTGAGAATATGTTCCCAGATGAGAATAAAAATAGAATAAGAAATATAACAATAAAACATAAAACATCATCCAGTATAAAGTTGTATATTAGTCTTACACAGATAGAAAATTCCGGAGTCAAGACATCATCTACGGTTATAAGTGGCTATAACGTATCTAATGGAACAGTATCTGAAATCAGTAGAATATCATATGAGGGCCAAAGAGTATTTGTACTTGATATAAGCCAAACAAATTCACTAAATAAAACATTTATAAACTATATCGAATTCAGTAGATTAGAAACCACCAATTCGAAGCCATCTTCTCAAGTGAGATACGAACTTGCGACTACAGAATCTGATTCTAGAGAGAATTTTTCAGAATTAAAATCAGAAAATAGGATAATAGAATCTTCGCCATTCAAAATTGTAGGGGGAATTATAAGAGTGCCAGATCAAGCTACACTTTCAACTCATATTGGTAGTGATACTATGACAAGATCTGCAATAACCATACGAAAGTTTGTGTCAAATGTAAACGCTACAATTATTGTGACAGAGGGAGAGAATAGCACACAACTAACTGGATATAAAACACAGACAGCTACATCAATAAATGGTCGTCAAAATCTCTCTGTTAGATCCTCAGTTATTGGTGGAAAAAGCAGAATACACGTAATACCGAATAAATATATTGACATTGATCGATATATAAATGATGACAGATTTGACGAAGTACCTGAGTCAGTAATTGAATCAGCTACTGCTAGTGATACCACTCATGTGTATTCGGGGACAGTTAAGTTTGACAACCAAAAACATACATCTCCAATTAAATCAAATATATCGCTCAATAAAACCGATCTTCTTGATAAACGTGGAAAAGATACTCCGTATATCGTCACAGTGCATCCAATAACATCAAATAATAGAGTCATACATGAATCTGTATATGGGTATTCTAATGTATTAACGGGATCTCATGAAACTGTTAATATAAGCGTTAGAAATGAAGACGGTGAAGCATCTACAATTTGGCATAGTAATGAATTTGCAGCAAAGATACAACTTGCTAGGAACCACTCTAAAGGCGACACACCAAATTTAACAGATGTTTATAACCTTCCGAATTCAGACTTAGAAAATAAATTTGTGAACGGTGGTGTATCTGACACCGCAGAAATTACTATTTCAGAAATTATAGAAAAAGGTTGGAATACATCTATTCTAATTAACCAAACTGAAGATCTTAGTCAACTCGATCGGGTTTATGCAGGTTCTGTATTGAAAGTGAATGATTCTTTGTCGGGAGTAAATGAGCCAAAAATCTATCGAATAAGTAGTAACGGAAGATACATCACACACAATATAGGATATCGTCCAGAGAACACCTCTTATATTGGATTTAATACAACAAAATTTCAAACAGGGAAATATACATTTGATAGTTCAGATGAATCTAAATATGAATTCAAGGTCGTAAGTATTCAAGATCAGTTCCTAAATCTCACGAAACAGACTAATAAGACAGAGACCGGTGATGTTCTGTCATATGAGATAGACCACAATATACCAGATGCAGATATTATTGTCAAAGATTTAAACACAGATACAACAGTCGCAACCGCAGATCTCGCGACGCTCGGAGACGGAGAAACGGCGGTCGAGTTCAACACGTACGCGGCGGCGGGTGGCTCGTCGAACGACACGGTCATCACGGCGGGATCGGGGGCGACGGTCGAGTCGGTCACGACGTCGGTCCCGAACGAGACGCTCCCGCCGGGGGTCTACGAGATCGCGGTCCGCTCGGAGCGGGGATCGACCACGAAGCGGGCCACCGCGACCGCGACGCTGGACCGGCGCTCGACGACCGGTCTCACCACCTACACGGGGGACAGAACGGACCGCACCGAACTCGGAAGTGCCGCCGCGGTTCGGGACGCGGTCGAGAGCGGCGCGCTCACGCGGTCGGAGCGCGTCGAAGCGAGCGACACCGTTGTCTACGCGGTGAACGCCTCCGGCCTGACGGGGCTGCCGGCGGCGCGCGACGCGACGATCGAGACCGGTGCCGATCTCGCCCGGCTCGACGGGCTGGAGTTCGGCGTCCGGCCGGCGGCGGACGACGGGGAACGCACGGACAGCGACGTGTCGGGCGACATGCCGCCCGACTCCGCCGTACACGTCGACGAGGGAGGCCTCTACGTCGTCGCCGACGGCGAGGATGCGCTCGCGACCGACGAGACGCCGGCCGACGGAACGGAGTTCACCGCGGAGTTCCGCGTGGTCGACGACCGGCTCCGCGAGGCCGCCGGCGGTTCGCGGAACGATCACGGCGCGACCGACGCGGTGACGTTCGCCGCCGTCGACGATGCCACCGACGACGGTGCTGCCGGGGAGACCGTCGGCGGCGGAAGCGGCGCCGTCGGTGGCGGCGGTGGCGGCGGTGGCGGCGGTGGCGGCGGTGGCGGCGGCGGCGGAACGAAAGGGTCGGAGGGCGCACGGGGCACGGGCGGTGGTGGCGGCGGTGGTGGCGCCAGCGGTGGCGCACGGGGCGCGGGGGCCGCCGGAAGTGCGGACGGCTCGCCGGGAGACCCAGGTACGGGCGGCCCTTCAGAGTCCCGGGGAGACGGGACGGGAGCCGATTCCGCGCGCGGGATCGGTTTCGGCGTCCGGCCGAGCGCCGAACGGCGGGCCTCCTCGATGAACGACCCGGTCGCCGTGTCGGCCCCGGTCGCCGCCGAAGGGGGACCGCCCCGCGGCGGGTCCAGCCGCTCGATCGACGCCGCCGCTGGCGGTGCGCGCTCCGACGACGGGAGCGGCGAGGGCGTTGATCCGGCCGAGGAACGCGGAACGGACGGCGCGTCGGAGAACGGGGGCTCCGACGCCGGTTCCGGCGACGCCGGGACGGACCGAGCCACGCCGACCTACGAGAACGCGCCGATCCGGGCGACGGCCGACGATATCCCCGGACTCGGTCCGATCCAGTCGCTGGCGGCGCTCGCCCTGACGCTCTCGGTCGCCGCTCGTCGACAGCGGAAGGGGTGAACCGCGGTCTGCGGCGGGGATACCGGAGCGATGTCGGAGCGATACCGGAGCGGTTTCGGGCTGCTTCAGCGTTCCGGATCGGTTCGGGCCGGCGGTATCCTTTTGCTGGACCGTCCCCTTCGTTGTCCCATGAGCGTCACGATCACCCCGCCGCGAGCGCGCAAATGCGAGCTGTGCGGCCGCGAGGAACGGTGGGACGACGACGCCGACGGATGGCGGATCGACGACGAGCCCGGCGACATCTACTGCATCCACGAGTGGGACATCAACGGGACGTTTACTCCACTGAGCGAGTGACCGCGGGACGAGGGTGATCCGGCGTTCCGCCTGCGTCCTCATCCGCCGAGTTGACGATCGGTAAGTTACTCTCCGAATTCGACGGATTACGTCTCGAACGATTCCGTTGATGACCGTATTGTTTACTCAGATTCGGATCTATTCTGATCGAACAGCGATTACGTCATTGGTACACACTCCTGATGAATAATTACCTTATATTCCCTAATGTGTGTACGATGGTTCCTACCCCTATCAGGGTCATACCTTTAAGCGACGGATCTAGAGTGTGTACCATGACCGAGCCACGTAGTAACACCCGGGAGGTATCAGAGCGGGATCTCCCGGGCCACGGTGGGGGGCTTGCGGCGGTAACGGACGAGCGTTCGAACTGTGGGATCGGCGGCATCGTCGACCTCGACAACGATCCGAGCCACGAGACGGTCGCCGACGCCGTCGAACTGCTCGAGAACCTCGAACACCGCGGGACGACGGGCGCCGAGGAGGACACCGGCGACGGCGCCGGCATCATGGTCGCGCGCCCGGACGACTTCTTCCGCGAGGTCGTCGACGCCGACCTGCCCGAGGAGTACGCCGTCGGCTCCGTGTTCATGCCGACCGAACCGAGCGTGCAGGCCGAGATCCACGACGTCATCGCGGAGGTGTTCTCCGTGTACGGACTGGAGGTGCTGGAGTGGCGCTCGGTCCCGACGGACAACGCGGACCTGGGCGCGACCGCGCTCGACTCCGAGCCGGAGGTCTCCCAGCTGTTCGTCGCGCCGGTCGAGGGCGCCGGCCTCGCCGAGCGGTTCACCAGCGAGGAGACGCGCCCCGACGATTCTGACCCCAAGATCCTCGGCTTCGACCGCGCGCTGTACGCCGCGCGCCGCGAGATCGAGAATGCGGTGTCCGAGGTCGACGGCGCGGGGCGGTTCTACGTCTGCTCGCTCGACCGTCAGCGCGTCGTGTACAAGGGCCTCCTCAAGGGCTCGCAGCTCGCCGGCTACTTCCCGGACCTGACCGACGAGCGGTTCGCGAGCCACGTCGCCCTGGTTCACGCGCGCTTCTCGACGAACACGCTCGGCGCGTGGCACCTCGCGCACCCGTACCGCAACATCGTCCACAACGGCGAGTTCAACACGATCCGGGGGAACGTCAACTGGATGCGCGCCCGCGAGAACGACCTCGAACACCCGGCGTTCGGCGCGGAGCTCGACACGATCAAGCCGGTGATCGACGACCCGAACCAGTCCGACACCGCGAGCGTCGACAACGCGGTCGAACTCCTCCTGCAGGTGGGCCGCGACCTCCCGCACACCCTCCGGATGCTGATCCCGGAGGCGTTCCGCGACGACGACCTGATGGAGCAGGCCCGCGCGGACTTCTACGACTACCACGCCTCGCTCGTCGAGCCGTGGGACGGTCCCGCCCTCGTCATCGGCTTCGACGGCGACCGCGTCGCCGGCGTCTTGGACCGCAACGGGCTCCGTCCCTGCCGGTACGAGGTGACCGACGAGAACCGGTTGGTCGTCGGCAGCGAGGTCGGCGCGCTCCCGACCGAGCCGGCGGACGTGACGCGTCGCGGCCGGCTCCAGCCCGGCGAGATCTTCGTCGCCGACCCCGAAGAGGGACGGATCGTCCCGGACGACGAGGTGTTCGATGACCTCACCGACGAGAAGTACGGCGAGTGGGTCGCCGAGCGGCAGGTCGACCTCGACGACATCATCGAGGAAGACGCGGTGGCCGCGAGGATCGACTCGGGCGACGACGCCGACGGGGGCTCCGACGGCGCCGCCGACGACGCCGACACGGAGCCGACCGTGCGCGCCCATCAGGCCGCCTTCGGCTACACCACCGACTCGCTGGACCACCTCGTCGAACCGATGGCGACGGACGGGAAGGACCCGGTCGGGTCGATGGGCGACGACACCCCGCTGTCGGTGCTCGCCGATGTGGATCGCCCGCTGTTCACCTACTTCAAGCAGCTGTTCGCGCAGGTGTCGAACCCGCCGATCGACTACATCCGGGAGGAGCTCGTCACCTCGCTGGAGACCCGGATCGGGAACCAGCGGAACCTGCTGGACGAGACGCCCGAACACGCCGAGCAGATCGTCTCCGACACCGCGATCCTCACTGACGCCGAGACCGCCGCGCTGCGCGAACTCCCGGGGCCGGGCGAGCGCGCGCCGGGAGCGGGAGACGGTGAGGCGGGGGACGCCCCGTCGTTCACCTCCGTGACCGTCGACGTGACGTACGACCGCGACGGCTCGCTGGTCGACGCCGTGAGCCGCGTCCGCGAGGACGCCGCGACCGCCATCCGGGACGGGGCCGACGCCGTGGTGCTCTCCGACCGGGCGGTCGGCCCGGACCGGCTCGCGGTGCCGAGCCTGCTCGCGACCGGCGCGGTCCACCACCACCTCGTCCGCAACGGCCTGCGGAACCGCGCGGGGCTCGTCGTCGAGTCCGGCGAGCCGCACGAGGTCCACCACGTCGCGACGCTGGTCGGCTACGGCGCGGACGCGATCGACCCGTACCTCGCGTACGCCTCCATCGCCGACGTGGTCGCCGGCCCCGACGGCGCCGACGAGGACGAGGCGCTCGCCGCCTACCGCCACGCGCTGGAGGACGGCCTCCTCAAGACGATGGCGAAGATGGGTATCTCGACGATGGAGTCGTACCAGGGCGCCCAGATCTTCGAGGCGGTCGGGCTCTCGTCGTCCCTCGTCGCCGAGTACTTTGAGGGGACCGAGATCCGCACCGAGGGGATCGGGATCGCGGAGATCGAAGATGACCTCCGGACGCGCCACGCGATGGCGTTCGGCGCGGACCCCGAACTGGAGACGATCGGCGAGTACGAACACCGCTCGTCGGGCGTGAAGCACGGCTGGAACCCCCAGACGGTCGGGACGCTCCAGCAGGCGGTTCGCGGCGGCGACTACGAGCAGTACCAAGAGTTCGCGGAGCTGGTCAACGATCAGTCCGAGGAGCTCCAGACGCTCCGCGGGCTCCTTTCGTTCGAATCCGACCGCGATCCGGTCCCGGTCGAGGAGGTCGAGCCGGTCGAGTCGATCGTGGAGCGCTTCTCGACGGCCGCGATGAGCCTCGGGAGCATCTCGCCGGAGGCCCACGAGAACAACGCGATAGCGATGAACCGGCTCGGCGCGAAGTCGAACACGGGCGAGGGCGGCGAGCCCCCGGAGCGGTTCGACACCGAGAAAGAGTGTAGCGTCAAGCAGGTCGCCTCCGGACGGTTCGGCGTCACCTCCGAGTACCTCGCGAGCGCCGACGAGCTGCAGATCAAGATGGCGCAGGGATCGAAGCCCGGCGAGGGCGGTCACCTCCCCGGGAAGAAGGTCAACGAGATGATCGCGCACGTCCGGTGTTCCACCCCCGGCGTCGGGCTCATCTCGCCGCCGCCGCAACACGACATCTATTCGATCGAGGACCTCAAACAGCTGATCTTCGACCTGAAGGCCGCGAGTCCCGACGCGGACGTCAACGTGAAGCTGGTCTCCGAGGCCGGCATCGGCACCATCGCGGCGGGCGTCGCGAAGGCGAACGCCGACGTGGTCCACGTCTCCGGCCACGACGGCGGGACCGGCGCGTCGCCGAAGACGTCGATCAAGAACGCGGGGCTCCCGTGGGAGCTGGGGCTCGCCGAGGCGAACCAGATGCTCCGCGCGACCGGCCTGCGGGACCGCATCCGCGTCACCGCGGACGGCGGGCTCAAGACCGGCCGCGACGTGGCGGTCGCCGCCGCGCTCGGCGCCGAGGAGTACGTGTTCGGCACCGCGTCGCTCGTCACCTCGGGCTGCGTGATGGCCCGGCAGTGCCACGAGAACACCTGCCCGGTCGGCGTCGCCACCCAGCGCGAGGACCTCCGTCAGCGCTTCCCCGGCCAGCCGGACCACGTCATCAACTACATGACGTTCATCGCGCAGGAGCTCCGGGAGATCATGGCCGAGCTCGGCTACACGGAGGTCGAGGAGTTCATCGGGCGGCCCGAGCTCCTCTCCCAGCGCGAGACGGACCACGAGAAGGCCAAACACCTCGACCTGTCGGCGGTCATCGCCGAGCCCGCGGGCGACGCCCGGACGAAGACCCGCGAGCAGGACCACCCCGGCATCGACGAGCTGCTCGACTGGGACCTCATCGAGGAGGCGAGCCCGGCGATCGAGGACGGCGCGCCCGTCGCGCTCACCCGCGACGTGGAGAACGTCGACCGCGCGGTCGGCGCCGCCCTCTCGAACCGCGTCGTCTCCGAGCACGGTGGCGACGGCCTCCCGGACGACACCGTCACCTGCCGGTTCGACGGCTACGCGGGCCAGAGCTTCGGGGCGTTCCTCGCGTCCGGCATCACCATGGAGCTGTCCGGCGCCGCCAACGACTACGTCGGCAAGGGGCTCTCCGGCGGTCGGATCGTGATCGACACGCCCGAGGAGGCCGGCTACGACCCCGCCGAGAACGTCGTCGCCGGCAACGTCGGGCTGTACGGCGCCACCGCGGGCGAGGTCTACGTCAACGGCGTCGCCGGCGAGCGCTTCGGCGTCCGCAACTCCGGCGTGACGGCGGTCGTCGAGGGCGTCGGCGACCACGGCTGTGAGTACATGACCGGCGGCGCCGTCGCCGTGCTCGGCGACACCGGGCGGAACTTCGCGGCCGGGATGTCCGGCGGGGTCGCCTACGTGTACGACCCGGACGACCGGCTCGACGACCGCGTGAACCGCGAGATGGTATCGGTCTCGGAGGCCCTTGAGGAGTCCGACGAGCGCATGCTCCGCCGGCTCGTCGAGAACCACCACGCCTACACCGACAGCGACCGCGCGGCCGAGCTGCTCGACGACTGGACGGCCGCGATCGACGACTTCGTCCGCGTCTTCCCCGACGCCTACGCCGAGATCATCTCCGAGGGCACGGGCGCCGACGTGCGCGATGAGCTGCCGGAGCCCGCTGCCGCCGTCCCCGGTTCGGCCTCCGACGCGACCGGACAGGCGTCGAGCGACGACTGAGTCGGCGTGGCGCTCGCGGGCGGCGTCCTCGCCGACCGCCAACGCGATCGTCAGGTCCGCGCCGGTCACCGTCGACGGGCGATTGCGCCGGGGAGACGTACCTCGCGTCCGGTCGTCGGACCGCTTAATAGGCGCCGGCCGAACCCCCCTCCGTGGACGAACTCGTCGTGAGCACGGAGGTGTACGCCGACCCCGAGGACGTGTACGCGTTCCTGCTCGACTTCCCGCGGTACGCCGACTACTCGGAGTACCTCCGAGAGGTGCGAACGCTGGAAGGGGAAGGCGGACCGAACACCCGCTACGCGCTGACGTTCGCGTGGTGGAAGATCACCTACACGGCCCACTCGCGCGTGACCGGCGTCGAGCCGCCCGAGCGGATCGACTGGGAGATCACGAAGGACATCGACGCCGGCGGGTGTTGGCGGGTGACGCCGGCGGAGGCAGACGGAGACCCGACCGCCGACGGCGACACCGATCCAGCCGACCCGGCCGGCCCGGCCGACTCGACCGACCCGACTGACCCGACTGACCCGACCGATCACCCCTGCGAGGTCGCGCTCGAAGTCGAGTTCGACCCCGGCTCTGCCAGCTCTGACACGCTCGATCTCCCGACGCTCGTCTCCTTCGACTGGGTGCTGAAGAAGGCGATCCCCCTGATCAGAGGCGAGGCCGAGCGCGTCGTCGAGCGCGCCGTGCGCGACCTGGAGGACTCGACGCGCGACGTGGACCTCGACGTGTACGTCGATTCCGCGCGGATCTGAGGCCGTGTGGGAGTCGGTGTCGCCGGTGTCGGCGAGTCGAAGGCCTTAATATATCCAGCGGGGAACGAATGGATGCGTACGAGGGCTCGTAGATCAGTGGTAGATCATCCCCCTGGCACGGGGAAGGCCCGGGGTTCAAATCCCCGCGAGTCCACTCGACTCACTTCGTTCGTCTCGTTCCCTCGTGTGGTCCCGTTCGTTCCACTCACGGGACCCCCGCGAGTCCATTCCGACACCTCCGTTATATCGGCTGTTCTCAGACACACAGTAGAGACGCTATACAGTACGGTATCAACCGGATCGGGTCAGAGCCGAGACTCGCCGCCCGCAGTGGTGTCCCAGTAGAGCGCGGCCCCCGCGAGCAGCGGGAGCCAGAGGGCGTGGAAGAGCGCGTTCGTCGCGCCCGGAACGACGAGGCTCGCGGCCGCGTCGAGGTCGGGAGCGACCGCGGCCGCGACGACGACCGCGACCGCGCGTCGGTCGAACGCGCCGCCGAGCAGGGCCGCCGCCAGCAACGCGCCGACGGCGGCGGCGACGAGCGTCGGAGCCATACCGGCTCTGACGGTCGCACGAGAATAAGCGCACCGGGGGCGGGGAGTCGCCGGGACCCGATGCCGGATCAGGAGCGGTCTTCGCCTCGATCCGAGCCGTCGTCCGACTCCGGATCGACGGCGTCCGCCGGGATGAACTCGTCAGCTTCAGGGGCCACGGATTCGGCGCCTGTCGGCGCCTCGTCTTCCGGTTCGTCGTCTTCCGGTTCGTCGTCTTCCGGTTCGTCGTGAGCAGATGCCGGGTCGGTAGGAGCCGACCCGGCAGCGAGCGCCGAGTCGGTAGGCGCCGGGCCGCCGGTCCCCGCGGAATTCTTCGACGCCCCGTCGTCCGCCGTCGGCTCTCCGAGCAGCGCGGTCGCCATCCGCCGGCAGACGTACGCGACGAGGTTCGTGATATGGAGCGCCGCGAGCACCCCGACGATTCCGACCGGGACCGCGAGCAGCGCCTCGGGGAGCGTCTCGATCGCCCACGTCACCGGCTCCCCGTTGGATTCGCCGAAGTTGACCACGTAGGGATACCGCAGCGGGGCGACGACGAGCGGGAGCCCGTTCGCGAGCGCGAACAGGGGGACGAACGCGAGGACGGTGACGAAGAACTTCAGCGAGAGGAAGCCGACGCCCCGCCACGTCGACGCCGCGTCGACGTACTTCCTGACGTTCGCGACCGCGCCGCCCGCGTCGGCTGGCACGTCGTCGTACCGGTCGAGGTCCGTTCCCAACAGCCGGTTGGCGAGCCAGCGTTCGAAGCCGGCGGCGATCCGGGCCCCGAGAAGCGTCGCCACGAGGAGGACGAGCCCGACGAGCACCACGGAGAACACGACCCCGAACAGGAATCCGAACGAGAACAGCGTCGAGTAGATGAACCCGACCGGGACCGCGAGCAGGAGGTACAACAGGTGTCTGTACGTTTTACCGTCGACGAGGACGCCGACGATCGGGAGCGTGGAGGGTGAACGGAGGGAGACCATGCGCGGTCGAAGTGTTTCCCTCTGCCGACATAAATCGGTCGCCATTGGCGGGGCGGGAGGGGAGGGAACCGAACGTCCGCGCCGCGCCCGGCTATCTCACCCGATGAAGAAGTCGATCGCGTCGCCGGACGACCGCCCCTTGTACAGCTCCGAGTAGCCGCAGTCGGCGCACGAGACCACCGTGAACCGGCGGTTTTGCACGTCGAACAGCTTGGTGAGGCCGGTGCCGCTCGTGGCGATCTCGTCCGTCTCGGTCTCCTCGCCGCCGCACTTCGGGCAGCCGTGGCCGTCGCCGGCGGCGATCGAGTCGTGGTGGTCGTCGGTCCCGGTGGACCGATCGCCCGTCGTGCGATCCCGGTCGCCGCCCGGTCGCTCCCGATCGTCGGTCGCGCGGTCTCGGTCGTCGGTCTGTTCGTCGTCGAAGACGGAGTACTCCGTCTCGCCGTCGTCGGAGGGCATCGGTGCCATCTGCTCCCGCGACGGGTAAACCTCTTGTGGCGCCACTCGCCGCACCTCCCGTGGCGCCACTCGCCGCTCCCCTTGTGACGCTACTCGTCGACCTCGTCGACAAGCTCGTCGGCGACGCCGACGTAGCCGGCCGGGGTCAGCGCCTTCAGCTCCTCGCGGACGCCCTCGTCGACATCGAGGTCGTCGAAGAGGTCGCGGAAGTCGTCGAGAGTGACGCGCTTCCCGCGAGTGAGCCCCTTCACGCGCTCGTAGGCGTCCGTGTCGCCCTCGCGTCGGAGGATCGTCTGGACGGCCTCGCCGATCACCTCGGGCGTCGCCGCCAGCTCCTCGCGCATGACGGTCTCGTTCGGGACCACCGTCGCGAGCCCGTCGCCGGCCTTCGAGTAGCCGATCAGGCAGTGCGCCAAGGCGGCGCCGACGTTGCGCTTGACGGTGGAGTCCGAGAGGTCGCGCTGGAGCCGCGAGGTCGTCACGTAGTCGGCGAGGAAGGTGAGGTCCGAGTTCGCCTTCGAGAGGTTCCCCTCGCTGTTCTCGAAGTCGATCGGGTTCACCTTGTGCGGCATCGTCGAGGAGCCGGTCTCGCCCTCGACGGTCCGCTGGCCGAGGTAGCGGTCGGAGACGTAGAGCCACGCGTCGAGATCCAGATCGAGGAGGACGTTGTTGACGCCCCGCAGCGCGTCGAACAGCGCCGCCAGGTCGTCGCAGGGATTCACCTGCGTCGCGAGCGCGGTGTGTTCCAGATCGAGCCCGCGCACGAACGACTCGGCGAAGGCGGGCCAGTCGACCTCGGAGTAGGCCGCGTCGTGGGCGGCGTAGGTGCCCGAGGCGCCCGCGAGCTTCCCGGAGAGATCGCCGTTCGCGACGACGACTCGCCCGAGCGCGCGACCGAGCCGCGAGGCGTACACGGCCATCTCCTTGCCGAACGTCGTCGGCGTCGCGGGCTGGCCGTGGGTGCGCGCCAGCATGGGCGCGTCGCGGTGTTCCTGCGCGAGGTCGGCGAGCGCGTCTCGGACCTCGCGGATCGCGGGCACGACCACCTCGCTCACGGCCTGCGTCACCAGCAGGCGGTGCGCGAGGTTGTTCACGTCCTCGCTCGTGAGCCCGAAATGGATCCACGGGTACAGCGCCTCCCCGTCGGCGATCGCGCCGGACTCCGCCAGCCCGTCGAGTCGGACCCGCAGGAAGTACTCGACCGCCTTCACGTCGTGGTTGGTCGCGCCGTACCCCTCGGCGCCCTCGACCTCCAGCGCCTTGATCAGGCGGGCGTCCTCGGCGGAGAACTCCTCGTAGACCGCCCGAATCGCCGCCTCGGCCTCCTCGTCGAGCGCGACCGGGGTCGCGTCGAGGGCGACGAGCGCGATCAGGTACTCGACCTCGACGCGGGTCCGGGCGCGCATGAGCGCGGCCTCGCTCGCGTACGGCGACAGCGGGGCGGTCCGGGAGGCGTACCGCCCGTCGAGCGGGGACACCGCGGCGAGCGGGTCCGAGCGCGACAGCCCGGGGATCGGTTCGTCGGCCGGCGTGCCCTCGTCCGGCGTGCCCTCGTCCGGCGCGCCCTCGTCCGGCGCCTCGTCGCCCGCCGGTTCGGAGTCGTCGGTCATGTCCGCGACTGCCGCCGGAGCGAGCAAAAGCGTGTCGATGGGGGAATCGCACAGACGTGGATAGGTAGTCGCAGTTTTTGGGCTCGGGTGGGATATCTTATCCGCAAACGTGGATCTACCCCCGGAACGGACCGCAATCGATATACGCGATCGGTCGGACCACTCGCGTATGAAGATCGCCGGACTCGCGAGCAACCGGGGACGGAACCTCAGACACATCGCCGACGCCGCGCCGGGCGGCGCAGAGCTGTCGGTCGTCCTGACCAACCGCGAGCAGGCCCCCGTGCTGGAGGCCGCCACGGAGCGCCGGATACCCACCGAGGTCGTCGAGCGCGAGGAGGACGAGTCGCGCGAGGCCCACGAGCGACGGATCGTAGACCGACTGGCCGGGTACGACTTCGATCTCGTCTGTCTGGACGGGTACATGCGCGTGCTCACAGACGAGTTCCTCGACGCGGCCCCCACGACGCTGAACGTCCACCCGTCGCTGCTGCCGGCGTTCCCCGGCACGGACGCCCACGAGCAGGTGCTCGACGCCGGCGTCCGCACCACCGGCTGCACCGTCCACGTCGTCACCGAGGAGGTCGACGCCGGCCCGATCGTCACGCAGGAGCCGGTGCCCGTCTACGAGGGCGACGACGCCGACGCGCTGAAGGACCGCGTGCTTCACGACGCCGAATTCACGGCGTACCCGCGGGCGGTCCGGTGGTTCGCGGAGGATCGGGTGACGGTCGAGCGCGACGGCGACGACGCGCCCGTGAACGTGACCGTCGACGGCGACGCCGGCGGCGACTTCCCCGAGCGGCGCTTCGTCTCCGAGGAGCGCGCGGACACGCTGCGGTACGGCGAGAACCCCCACCAAGACGCCGCGCTCTACGTCGACGACGGCTGCGAGGAGGCGAGCGTCGTCGACGCCCCCCAGCTGAACCCCGGCGCGAAGGGGATGGGGTACAACAACTACAACGACGCCGACGCCGCCTTGAACCTCGTCAAGGAGTTCGACGAACCCGCCGCCGCCGTGATCAAGCACACGAACCCGGCCGGCTGCGCGACGAGCGACACGCTCGCGGACGCGTACGACCGCGCGCTCCGCACCGACGCGAAGTCCGCGTTCGGCGGCATCGTCGCCGTGAACCGCGAGTGCGACGCCGACACCGCCGACGCGGTCGTCGACTCGTTTAAGGAGGTCGTCGTCGCACCCGGCTACACCGACAGCGCGCTCGACGTGCTCCGGGAGAAGAAGAACCTCCGCGTGCTCGACGTCGGTCCCCTCGGCGAGGACGACGAGCGCTTCTCCGAGCGGTTCACCGAGAAGCCGATCGTCGGCGGACGGCTGGTCCAAGAGCGGGACCGGCAGTCGCCGACCGCCGCCGACCTCGACGTGGTCACCGAACGCGAACCCACCGACGAGCAGCTGGAGACGATGCTGTTCGCGTGGAAGACGCTCAAACACGTGAAGTCGAACGGCATCCTGTTCGCGACCGGCACGGAGACGGTCGGCGTCGGGATGGGGCAGGTGTCCCGCGTCGACGCCGTCACGCTCGCGGCGATGAAGGCGGAGAAGGACGCCGACGGAAAGTCCGCCGAGGGAGCGGTGATGGCCTCGGACGCCTTCTTCCCGTTCCCGGACGCGATCGAGGAGGCGGCCGAGGCCGGCATCGAGGCCGTGATCCAGCCCGGCGGTTCCGTCAACGACGAGGACGTGATCGCCGCGGCCGACGAACGCGACATGGCGATGGCCTTTACGGGCTCGCGCTGCTTCCGCCACGACTGAGCCGGAGGCCCCTCTCCGACTACTCGGCCGACTCCATCCCGGTGATCTCGAACCGAGCGCCGCCCGCGTCGCTCTGGGTCACGGACACCTCCCAGCCGTGCGCCGAGACGACCTGCTGGAGGATCGTCCCTACGACCCCAGCTGCTCGCGCGCGAGCTTCGCCAGAAGCGGGAGGTCGGAGAGGTGGAGCAGCTTCGCCATCGATGCCTTCTTGCCGCGGTTCGCCTTCTCAAGCGTGTTCTCCTCCGCCTGTCGGAGGTCGCGCATGAACCGGTCGTAGCGCTCGTTGGGCGCGAGGTACAGCAGCCGCGTGAGCATCAGCCGCGCCTTCATCCGCGGGGCCACGTCGCGGTGCCAGAGCCGCTCGTAGACGGCGAGGCTCTCGGCGTCGAGGCGCCGCTCCGAGTCGGTGAGACACCGATCGACGGTGGCCGCCGCGGCGCGGGCCGACTTCATTCCCTTGTGTATCCCCTCGCCCCACAGCGGATCGATGGAGGGGACCGTGTCCCCGATCGCGAGGAAGCGGTCGGTGTGCATCTCGTCGGGCATCTGGATGTGCGCGGAGCCGCGATGGACCTTCCCGTCGATCTTCTCGGCGTCGGCGAACCGCGGGTCGCGGTCGACCCACGCGTCGAGGTAGCCGTCGACGGTCTGGCCCTCCTGTGCGAACTCGCGGTGGCGGTCGTTCTGGATGTAACAGAGGCCGACCTTCGCGGTGTCCTCGCCGGTGGCGAAGATCCACGAGTAGCCGCCGGGCGCGATGTCGTGGTCGAGTCGGAGCATCATCGCCCGTCGCAGGTCGGCGTACTCCGGATGGTTCATCTCGACGCCCCCCATCTCGTACTCGATGCCGATCGCCTGGTTCTCGCGTTCGAGGTCGACCACGTCGAGCGCGCTCGCGATCGGCGCCGCGGGACCGGTGGCGTCGACGACCACCTCGGCGTACACCTCCTCGTCGCCGTTGTACCGGACCCCCTCGATGACGCCGTCCTCGTCGAGGATCGGCCGGGAGACCCGCGAGTCGAACCGGTACTCGGCGCCGTTCTCGCGGCCGTCCTCGACGAGGAACCGCTTGAACTCGGCGAACTCCAGCACCGCGCCGGGCTGGTAGCTCTTGTAGTGGCTGTTGGGCGACTCCAACACCACGTCGTCGGTGTACGACATCACCACGTCGTCGGGGACCCCGAAGGAGGACATCATCGAGGGGAACGTCCCGGCGGTCGACTTGTTGCTCTGGCGGGGGAACTCGTCTTCCGGCTCCGTTTCGAGAACGACGACGTCGTAGCCTCGCGTCGCCAGGTCGCGAGCGCACTGGGCGCCCGCCGGTCCGGCACCCGCGATCACGACGTCGTAGCGATCAACCATATACCCGTGAATACGGACCCACGTAATTAGGCTTGCTGAAACCGGTCGGGAACGACCGTTGAGCCGCCGTTGGCGGGGTATTTTGGCCGATCACCGAGGTCGGAATTCGGCGGCGAGGGGTGGCCTCACTCGACGACCGACGCGCCGGTGACCTCGAAGCGAGCCCCGCCCGCGTCGCCCGCGGTCGCCGCCACCGACCAGCCGTGCGCCTCGGCGACCTCACGCACGATGGTGAGCCCGAACCCCGTCCCGTCGGCGACGGAGGAGTATCCGCCCTCGAACACGCGGTCCCGCTCGTCGGCGGGGATGCCGACGCCGTCGTCCTCCACGTAGAACCCGTCGCCGTCGTCGAGGAGCCCGACCGTGATCGACAGCGGCGAGCCGTCGGCGTCAGATCCCCCGTCCGGGTTCGCGTCCGGCCTCCCGTCCGGGTTCGCGTCCGACCCCTCGTCGACGCCGTGTTCGATCGCGTCGCCGGGCTCCGCCCGGCTGCCCGTAGATCCGTGTTCCACGCTGTTCCGAAAGAGGTTCTCGAAGAGCTGTCCGAGCCGGCTCTCGTCGGCGCGAACGGTCGCGTCGGTCTCGACAGCGAGCGTCGCGTCGGCGGTCTCGACGGTGCGCCACGACGACGCCGCAGCGTCGCCGAGATCGACCGGGACCGGGTCCTCGACCGCCTGCCCCTCGCGCGCCACCGCGAGCAGGTCGTCGACGAGCGTCTCCATGCGGTCGAGGGCGTTCGCGGCGTCGTCGAGCCGCGGGCTGTCGCAGGACTCGCGGGCGACGTCGACGTTTCCGGCGGCCACGTGAAGGGGGTTCCGCAGGTCGTGGGAGACGACGCTCGCGACCGCCTCGGACCCCTTTCCGGTGAACAGTACGAACGGGAGGTCCGGATAGTCCTCGCGGACGATCCGGAGGAACTCGATCCCGGAGCGCTCCGGCATGTCGTAATCAGAGACGACGCAGTCGACGGGATCGCCCTCGTCGAGCGCGCGGAGCCCCGCCGCCACCGACGTCGCCGTCTCGACCGCGAACCGATCGTCGACCCGCTCGAGGTAGTTCGCGGTGAGGTCGGCGAAGTCGGGCTCGTCGTCTACGTGGAGAACCCGGATCTCGTCCATGGCTGCGTGATGCTCACGTCGCAGGTAAATAGCTGTGTTGTCGGTCCGGCGAAACGACGCGCCGAGGAGAGGTCCGGACCGCGAGTCACCGATCGCCGACGCCGGCTCAGTAGAACTCGCGGACGAGGTCCGTCGCGCCCTCGGGCGCGCCGTCCGGGATGACGGACATGTCCTCGTCGACGCCGTGACGCTCGTGGTACGGCACCGACTCCTCGTCCTGGTAGATGACGCCCTGGTGCTCCGTCTCGTCGTCGAAGATGACATCCTTGGCGGCCTGCTTGTCGCTGGGGTCGTGGTCCGCCTCCTTCAGGTCGACCAGCGAGTCGCGGAAGTAGTCGTAGGTGTCCACGTCGTTGAACGTGACACAGGGCGAGTAGACGTTCACGAAGCCGAACCCGTCGTGTTCGACCGCCTGCTGGATGATCTCCTGGTGGCGGAGCGCGTCCGAGGAGAACGACTGCGCGATGAACGTCGCGCCCGACGCCAGCGCCAGCGCGTGCGGGTTGACCGGGGGCTGTTTGGGACCCTCGGGGCTCGTCGACGTCTCGAAGTCCTCGCGGGAGGTCGGCGACGCCTGCCCCTTCGTCAGCCCGTAGATGCGGTTGTCCATCACGACGTACGTCATGTCGACGTTGCGCCGGACCGCGTGGACGAAGTGGCCCGCGCCGATTGAGTAGCCGTCGCCGTCGCCGCCGGCGACCATCACTTCGATGTCGGGCCGGGCCATCTTGACCCCCGTCCCGACCGGGAGCGCGCGCCCGTGAACGCCGTGGAGCGCGTAGCTGTGCATGTACGTGCCGATCTTGCCGGAACAGCCGATGCCGGCGACGACGAAGGTGTTGTCGGGGTCGTTGCCCGTCTCCGCGAGGGCCTTCATCATCCCGTTCATCGTCCCGAAGTCGCCGCATCCCGGGCACCACGTCGGCTGCTTGTCGGACTTGAAGTCGGTGAATCGAGTGTCTGAGCTCATTGGTTACGCCTCCACCCCCTCCGCGAGGGTCTCCTTGATGTCGTCTGCGAGTTCGTCCGCCTTGAACCGCACGCCGTTGTACTTGTTCACCCGATCGACGCGGGCTAACACGTCGTGTTCGACCAGGTCCGCGAACTGCCCCTGCTCGTTACACTCCACGACGATGACGTTCTCCGCCGCCTTGACGTCCTCGGACAGATCCGGGCGCGGGAAGATGTACGGGACCGACAAGACGCGGACATCGAGCCCGTCGTCCGCGAGGAACTCGACGGCCTCGGCGAGCGCGCCCTCGTTCGACCCCCACGAGATCACGAGCGTGTCGGCGTCCGCGTCGCCGAACTCGCGCGGGCTCCAGTCCTCGCGCTCGCGGGCCGTCTCGACCTTCCGGTTGCGCTTGTCGACCTGCTCGACGCGCATCCCCGTGTCCTCGGTGCGGCGCCCCTGCTCGTCGTGTTCGAGGCCGGTGGACATGTGCGCGCCGTCGGCGGTGCCGGGGAACGCCCGCGGCGAGATCCCGTCGTCGGTGATCTCGTGGGGTTGGAAGCCGTCGGAGTCGCTCATGTGGTCGTCGATGTCGGCCTCGTCGACGACGAAGCCGCGGTCGACCTCCACCTCGTCCATGTCGAACGTCTCCGGGGAGAACGTCTGCTCGGTGACCGCCATCGAGAGGTCGGCGGTGAGGTAGACGGGGAGCTGGTACTTCTCGGCGAGGTTGAACGCCTCGACCGTCTTCCAGAAGCACTCCGCGATCGTCGTCGGCGCGAGCACGAACCGGGGGACCTCGCCGTGGCCGCCGTACAGCATCTGGTTCAGGTCGCCCTGCTCCTGTTTCGTCGGCATCCCCGTCGAGGGACCGGAGCGCATCACGTTACAGATGACCAGCGGCGTCTCCGAGGTCGCGATGAGGCCGAAGGTCTCCGTCATCAGGTCGATCCCGGGACCGGACGTTGCAGTCATCGACCGCGCGCCCCCGCGAGCGGCGCCGAGCGCCATGTTGATCGCGGACAGCTCGTCTTCCGCCTGCACGACGTGGCCGCCGTAGTGCTCGATCCGGCCCGTGAGATACGTCATCACGTCGGTCGCCGGCGTGATCGGGTAGCCGGCGTAGAAGCGGCAGCCGGCCGCGATGGCGCCCATTCCGATGGCCTCGTCGCCGTTGAGGAGGACGTAGTCCTCGTCGGTGGTCTCCAAGTCGTAGTCGAACTCGTGGTCGTACTCCTCGACGACGTACGACCGCCCCGCGCGGGCGGCCTCCTTGTTGTTGTCGACGAGCTTCTGACCCTTGTCGGAGAAGCGCTTTTCGAGCGCGGAGTCGAGGTTCTCGATGGGGAACTCGGCGACCTCGCAGGCCGCGCCGAGCGCGACGACGTTCCGCATGATCGCCCCGCCGGCCTCCTCGGCGAGCCGCTTGAGCGGGACGTCGATCCCGATCATCCCCTCGGGGATCTCCACGTCCTGCATCGTGGTCCGCTCGCCGTCGTAGATGATCACCGACCCCTCGTGGAGCTCGTCGAGGTTCTCCTCGATGGTCCGGGGAGTCAACGCGATGAGGACGTCCAGGCGATCGACGACGCTCTGTACCTTGTCGACGGAGGTTCGCACCTTGTAGGCGGTGTAGCCGCCCCGAATCCGCGAGGCGAAGTCCTTCGACGTGAACACGTGTCGACCCGCTCGAGAGAGCGCTTGCGCGAAGATCTTCCCGGTCGAGTCGATGCCGTCGCCGGCCTCTCCGCCGACGGCCCAGTTGAAGTCCGCAGCCATGCTATACGGGGGCTTTCGCCGGACTCATCAAAAGACTTCTGGAAGGAGCTATCGACCCATTTCTGAACGAACATTGCTTTTTTAGCGGATATTGCCACAAAATAGCTCTACTATCCGCCCTTATCACGAATATAGTGGACAAACGTTTTTCGAATCTCTCACGATCGACCCCCATCGTCGTCGGGGGTTTCGACGCGCGTCGAACCGGCGAGGATCGGGTTCGGCGGGACGGCGCGCGGCTCGATCGACGCCCGCCCGGGTTTCGACACGGGCAGCACCGATGCCGACGGGAACACGTTTGTGTCTCCCGGTCGGATCGGGGTCATGGACACGACAGCGACGGTCAGCGCGGTCGAGACGGTCGGCCGCGACACGTACGCCCTCCGGTTCGACGCGCCCGACGGGTTCGCCGCCGAGCCCGGGCAGTTCGTCAAGCTCGGCACCGAGATCGACGGCGAGTCGGTCGCCCGCTTCTACACGCTCTCGTCGCCGACCGTCGGCGACACCTTCGAAGTCACGGTCGGCATCGACCCCGAGGAGGGCGGCGAGTTCTCCGCGTTCCTCGCCGACGCCGAGGCGGGCACCGAGATGACGCTCTCCGGTCCGTTCGGCGACCAGCACTACGACGGCGAGCCGCGCGCGGTCGTGATCGCGGGCGGTCCCGGCGTCGGCCCGGCGGTCGCCATCGCGGAGCGCGCGCTCGACGACGGCGCCGAGGCCGCGGTCGTCTACCGCGACGACGACGTGTCGCACGCGGACCGGCTGGAGGCGCTGCAGGAGCGGGGCGCCGCGATTCACCTCCTCGACGCGGACGAGGCGCTCGACGAGCCGGTCGCCGAGGCGCTGAAAGGTAGCGAGGGCGAGACCGTCTTCGTGTACGGCTTCGCCGATCTCGTCGCCGACGCCGAGGCCGCGGTCGAGGCCGCGGGCGGCGACGCCGACGCCGCGAAGGTCGAGAACTTCGGCTAGACGTGGGTTAGGACGTTTCAGTGGATCGTTTATAAGTAGCCGATCGCGGAGCGACGGTGAACACCTCCAAAGCCCCAGCCGCGAGGAGCCCGCACGCTCGCTGCGCTCCTCGTCGCTCGCGGTGCTCGCTCCTGCGGTGCTTGGCGTCGCCTCCGGGCTCCTCGCGGCTGCCCCTTTGAGTCCCGCCCGCCCGCACCGCACAGCACCTCACACCTCCCCAGCCTCGTCGGTCGCCCTCCGCGTCGCTCCGGGCGACCGACTCCCTCGCGCCGGCGGTTCGCGCCCCTTCGGGCCGCTCACCGGGGCGCGCCGACCGCGATTCTTACTCCCCCTGATCGAGGTCCCACGGCGCGTCGTCCGGGAGGTCGCTCGTCTTGTACACGCCTCTGCCGACGGCGACCCTCCTGCCGTCGGAGTCGTCGCCCTCCGGCTGAACGACTTCCACGTCGACGACGGCTGTCTCGCCGCCCTCGCGCACCGTCTCGGCGGTCGCGACGAGGTCGTCGGTCGCGGGCGCGAGGTAGTCGATCCGGAAGTCGATCGTCGGCGTCGGGAAGCCGACCAGCGCGGTCGCGGCCGCGCCGGCCACGCTGTCGGCCAGCGAGAAGGCGACGCCGCCCTGCGCGATCGCCTGCCGGCGATTCGAGGAGTGTTTCTCGCCGAACCGCAGTCGACCCGCCGCGCGCCCGTCCGCGGCCTCGGTCACCTCGATGTCGAGCAGGTCGCGGTACGGGCTCCGGTTGAAGTAGTCGAGGATGTCCTCCCCGTCGTTCCCGTCGTTCCCGTCGTCGCTCATCGCGAGTCTGGGGCGCCGTCGGCGAAGTAGTCGGCGAGGCGCTCCGCGGCCTCCTCGGCCCGAGGGGTCACGAGAGCGAACCGAACCCACTCGTCGCGGGCGGTGCCGAACGCCTCGCCCGGCATCCCGGCGACGCCCGCCTCGTCGATCAGGCGCTTGACGTTCGCCATCGTTCCGGGGAAGCCGTCGAAGCGCGCGAGCACGTAGAACGCCCCCTCCGGACGGGTGTACTCCGCGCCGGCCGCGTCGAGCGCATCCGTGAAGGCGTCCACGCGGTCGGCGAGCAGGTCGCGGGCCTCCGCGTAGTAGTCGGGGGGCGTCTCCGCGAGCGCGTGGTGGACCGCGTACTGCGAGGGGCGCGCCCCGGCGACGTTCACGAGCATGTGCCGCGTCTTCGCGTCGTCGACGTACGCCTCGGGGAATATCCCGTAGCCGACCCGGAACCCCGTGATCGCCATCGACTTCGAGAAGCCGCCGGTAACGATCACGCGGTCGGAGGAGAGGGCCAGCGCCGACTCGAAGTCGCCGGTCAGATCGAAGTGGTCGTACACCTCATCGACCACGACGAGGGCGTCGACCGCGTCCGCGACCGCGTCCGCGACCGCGACGACCTCGCGAATCGCGTCAAGGTCGTAGACGGCGCCGGTCGGGTTGTTCGGCGTGTTCAGGACGATGAGCGCAGTGTCCCCGCTCGCGGCCTCCCGGATCGCGTCGGTGTCGAGTCCCCCGTCGCGCTCGGTGGGGACGAGCGTCGACTCGCCGCCGAGCATGTCCACCTTGCCGGGGTAGTACGGGTAGACCGGGTCCATCAGCAGCGCCTCGTCGCCCGCGTCGTCAGCGTCGCCAGCGTCGTCCGCGTCGCCCGCGGCACGCTCGAACGCGCACGCCAATGCGAGGTAGTTGGCCTCGCCGGTCCCGTTCGTGACGACGACGCGATCGGGGTCGACGTTCCGGCGCTCGGCGATCGCCTCGCGGAGTTCCAGCAGTCCCTCGCTCGGGGGGTACTGGAAGGCGCCCGGCGGGAGGTCGGCGTACTCGCGGAGCGCCTCCCGGAGGGCGGCCGGCGGCTCCCAGTCGGGGTTGCCGCTCACCATGTCGATGACGTCCCCGTCGGCCCCGGCCGCGTACTGCATCACGTGGAAGAACTTCGGCTCCTCGTACTCCATACCGGTCGCTCGGCGTCGGGCGCCGTGGCTCTTTCGGCTGGCTGTCCGCGCGCGTTACGCCGGTCTTCCCTCCCGCCCGCCCCGATCCGGTGGTTTCACTTACGGTCCCGGCCACCCGGAGGTATGAACAAACGGGGTCACGTTCTCAACGGCTTACTGCTCGCGCTCGGGCTCGGCTTCGTCATCGAGCCCGGCCTCGGCATGGCCACCGCGCGGACCGTCGCCGAGATCACCGTCCCGATCGTGTTGGGTGCGCTGTTCCCCGACGTCGACACCGCCTTCGGCCGCCACCGGAAGACGCTCCACAGCCTCCCGGTGCTCGGGCTCTTCCTCGCGTACCCGATCGTGTTCGGCAACCTCCAGTACGTCTGGATCGGCGTGTTGACCCACTACGTCCTCGACGTGGTCGGGAGCCGCCGCGGCATCGCGCTGTTCCACCCGCTGTCCGACACCGAGTACGGGATGCCGACGGGCGTGACGACCAGCAGCAAGTACGCGGACCTCGTCACCGTGGTCGTCACCGCCGTCGAACTCGCGGTCTTCTGGGCGATTCACACCTACGTCGTGACCCTCGATCTGGACGTCTCCGCGGTCGCCTCTGAGGCGGCGGCCGGGATCGGGATCTGAGAGCCGGCCGAGATCGGGATCTGAGAGCCGGCCGAGATCGGGATCTGAGCCGTCGGAGAGATGCGCTGGAAAACGCCGAGACCGCGACCGCGACCTAGTTCGGCCGGTAGTCGGAGAGCGTCCCGGAGTAGACGCTCACGTCGTTGAACCGCCCCTCGTAGGCGACGTTGCTCGGGAGGGTCGGCTCGTCGCCCGAGAGGAACTGCCGATCGAGCTTCTCCCAGGTGTTCTCGTACGCGAGGTGGGCGAACTCCACGAGCCCGCGGAGCTGGTGGCCGGCCCCGCCGCGGTGGACCACGGTGCGGGGCCGCGCCTCGCGGAAGGCGCCGACGACCGCGTCGATGCCGTCGAGGTCGCCGTCGAACTCCGTCCACGCCTCGCCGACGGTACCGGGGAGGTGGGCGTACGACGAGCCGAACCCCGGCTGGTCGGTGGCCTCGGCGATCCGGCGCGTCCGGGTGTTCTGGTGCGGGAGGAGCTTCGTGTTGTACGTCTCCACCGCGTCGATCCGGGCGCCGTGGGCCTCGATCTCCGGGCGGGTGAGCGAGATGGTCGCGAAGCCCGGGTGGGGCGCCAAGACGGCCGCGTCCTGTCGGTCGGCTTCCGCCATCGCCGCCTCGAACGTGATGTAGTCCGGAACGGGATCGTCCAGACCGAGGACGAGGATGTGGCGTCGGTTTCCCCAGTCGCCCGTGAACACCTCTCGCGCGGGGACCACGGTGAGGTCGGCGTCGGAGAACCGGGCCGCGCGCTCTCGGATCGTCGGCAGACGGGTGAAGTGCGGGGCGTACACGAGCGCGTCGATCCCCCGTTCCTTCGCGAGGGCCACGACGTCGTCGTCGAGCACCTTCACGTGGGCGTCGACGCGCGTTCTCGATCCAGTCACGGGTGGGCGTTCTTCGTCGCCGAGCAAAGGCGTATCGTTCGACGGCGACCCGACCGCCTCGATCGCCCTCCCGCCCGCGCCGTCACCTCCCGCCCGCCCGAGAGCGCTACCGCGCGCCGTCGGTGGGGAAACCGTTAATCCCTCGCGGCGGAGACGGGATGACATGCCCCGCTGGACGTGCGGAATCGACGGCTGCGACGCCGCCTTCGACGACGTGGAGTCGGCCATCGTCCATCAGACGAACGGCCACCAGCGCCACGAGTGCAAGGTGTGCGGCACGATCGTCCCGGACGGCTACTTCGCGATCCGGCACGCGTTCGACGAGCACACTCGGGCCGAGTTCGTCCGCGCGTACGACGCCGACTCCGCGGCGGTCCGCCGACGCGAGGAGATCAAACGGGAAATCGAGCGCGAGGCGGATCTCCAGCGGATCGTCGATCAGCTGGACCGGAGCCCCTGACGGCGTCCCCGGTGGCTCGCCCGGCCGCGGCTTCCCGGTCTCAAAGCACCCGCTTTCCGAACGCGCTCGCGGCCAGCTCCGTCGCGAGCTCCGCGGTCTCGTTGTGCTGGTCGAGCGTCGGATTCACCTCGACGAGCTCCATCGACCGGACGGAGTCGCTCTCGGCGACGACCTCCATCGCGCTGTGGGCCTCCCGGTAGGTGACGCCGCCGCGGACGGGGGTCCCGACGCCGGGGGCCTCCTTGGGGTCGAGCCAGTCGAGGTCGAGGCTGACGTGGACGCCGTCGACGCCGGCCGCCGCCTCGGCCATCGCCTCCTCCGTCACGTCCGTGATCCCCCGCTCGTCGATGTCGGACATCGTGTACGCCGCGAACCCGTGGTCGCGGATCACCTCGACCTCCGCGTCGTCGACGGAGCGCAGTCCGACGAGCGCGACGTTTTCCGGGTCGAGCCCGGGCGCATTCGCCCAGTCCGACCCCGCGAACTCGCCGAGTCCGAGCGCGGCCGCGAGCGGCATCCCGTGGACGTTCCCGGACGGCGTCGTCGAGGGCGTGTTGAGGTCGGCGTGGGCGTCGAACCACACCGCGCCGATCTCCGCGTCGCGCGCGGACCCGACGAGCGAGCCGATGGCGATCGAGTGGTCCCCGCCGAGCGCGAGCGGCACCTCTCCCTCGGCCAGCGTCCCGCCGACCTCGTCCGCGAGCCGGCGGCAGACGTCGGCCGTCTCGCGGAGGAACTTCGCGTCCCCGTCGCTCGGAGACTCCGCGTCCGGGTCGCGCTCCTCGGCGCGGGGGACCGCGAGGTCGCCCGCGTCGACCGCCTCGACGCCCGCGCCCGCGAGCTGGTCGGCCAGCCCGGCGTAGCGGATCGCCGACGGTCCCATGTCCACGCCGCGTCGGTTCGCCCCGTAGTCGGTCGGCGCGCCGATGATCCTGACGGTGGTCATGTCCGAGAGAGCGACCCGGCGCCGCTTGAATGGTGGGGTCCCGGCCGGAGATCGCGCCGCGATCGCGAGGAATTTTCACGTCGCCCCGCCAACGGCGGGCATGAGCGGTTCCGAAGGCGACTTCGCTCCCTCCGACATCGAACCGATCGGCGCCATGATCGCCGTCGCGTTCACCGGCGCCGTGATCGGGCTCGTCGGCGCCGGAGTCGCCTTTTTCGTCGGCGACCTCGGGCTCGCGCTGATCGGCGTCGGCGCCGTCGTGGCGCTCTCCAGCCCGATCGCGTACGTTCGACTCCGTCGGCTCCGGCGATCGTGAGAAATAACACGATCGTTTATAACGGGCTTCCATCGCATTTAAGCGGGGGCGCCATCTATTTGCGATCATGTCATCGATCGAGCTCACATCGAGTCAGAAGAGCATCCTCACGGCCCTCATCAACCTGTACGGGGAACAGGAGGACGCCGTCAAAGGCGAGGCGATCGCGGAGGAGGTCGACCGCAACCCGGGTACGATCCGCAACCAGATGCAGAGCCTGAAGGCCCTCCAGTTGGTCGAGGGCGTCCCGGGGCCGAAAGGGGGGTACAAACCGACCTCGAACGCGTACGAGGCGCTCGACATCCAGCGGATGGACGAGCCCGCGGACGTGCCCATCTACCACGAGGGCGAGGAGGTGACCGGGGTCAACGTCGACGGGATCGACCTCTCCAGCGTTCACCACCCCGAACTCTGCCGCGCCGAGATCCACGTGCAGGGCTCCGTCCGCGACTTCCACGAGGGCGACTCCGTCACCGTCGGCCCGACGCCCCTCTCAAAGCTCGTCATCGACGGGACCGTCGACGGGAAAGACGACACCGCGAACATCCTCATCCTCCGGATAGACGACATGCGCGCGCCCGACGAACCCGCCGAGCACTAACCGTCCCGACGACGACAGCGTTCTGCGTTCCTCTCTTTGCAGCGCCGTCGACACCCCCGAGCGCAGCCGCTCGCGCTCAGTCTGTGGCTTCGCCGCTACAGACAGAGCCGTCCCTCTCGGAGACGGAAACGCCCTGAAGGAAAAACGCCGCCGAGTCGATCCTCGCTCTCGCCGACGCTACATGTCGCCGAACGCGCTCACGCCGCGCCCGGCCGAGGAGACCTTCGCGATCCACCGCACCGCGATGGACTTCTTCAGGAGCTTCGCTGGAGTCCCGCCGAACGTCTGGATCGGCATCCCCATCACGTCGTGGGCGACCGCGTCCTCGCCGACCGAGATGACGGTCCCCTTGTCCGTGTGCTCCCACGACTGGAGGGGCGCGCCGCGGGCGGCGCGCGCGAGGTTCTCGCCGGCGACCTCGGCGGCCTGCCAGGCGGCCTGCGCCGTCGGCGGCGCCACCGCGTCGTCGCCTTGCTCGACGAGGGCGGTGTCGCCGATGGCGAACACGCGGTCGTCGCTGGTGGTGAAGTCGGAGGCGGCGTGAACGCGGTTCGAGCGCTCGTCCTTCTCGACGTCGACGTTCTCCAGCTCCGGCTGCCCCGTGATACCGCCGGTCCAGATCAGCACGTCGTAGCCGAGCTCCTCGGGCTCCTCCTCTTCGCCGCCGCCGAGGTACACCGCGTCCTCGTCGGCCTTCGAGATGAAGTCGCCGGTGAGGATCTCGATGTCGGCGTCCTCGAGCCGCTGGCGGAGCGCGCCCTGGATCTGCGGGTCGTTTCCGGGGAAGACCTCGTCGAGGCCCTCGACGAGCTTGATGTCGATGGGGGCGCGGTGTTTGTCGCGGTACTCTGCGATCTCGCCCGCGGTCTGGATGCCGGAGAGGCCGGCGCCGCCGACGATGACCTCGACGGGATCGGACCGGGTCGCCTCCGCGGCGGCCGACCGCACGTCCTCGTGGATCACCTTCGCGTCGTCGAGGCTCTTGAGCTGGTGGGCGTTCTCCTCGAGCCCCTCGATGCCGAAGAAGGCGGTCGTGGAGCCGACGCCGAGCAGGAGGTAGTCGTAGTCGACGGTCGTCCCGTCGTCGGTCTCGACGACGCGCTCGTCGGTGTCGACGTCGACGACGCGGCCCTGCACGAAGTCGGACTCGGACGACTTGATCTCGTCGACGGGGATGGTGATCTTCTCGGCGACCGCGGGGTTGCGGATCGCGCGGTGAACTTCGTGGAGAACGAGGTGGTACTCGTGCTGCGAGATCCACGTGAGCTCGGCCTCGCCCTCGCCGACCTCGTCCTCGAACGCCTTCACCGCCCCTGCGCCGGCGTAGCCGGAGCCGACGACGACGACCTGTGTAGTCATGCGTGTCGTTCCGCGGTCCGCGGGTAAAGTCGCTTTGGAACGTCGTTGACGCCGCCGTCGGTTGACTGATCGGCTCGATTCGACGGTCTGACCAGCGCGGCCGCCTACAGCGAGAGCCCGGCGTGCCAGCGGTCGGCGCCCGCCTCCCGCTTGACCTCGTCCATGCTCGCGAGGAGCTTCACCGCGAGACTCGCGGTCTCGGCCGCCCGCGACTCGCCCTCGGTGCGGAACTCGCCGGTGACCCGGTTCGCGTAGACGGAGCAGACCGCGCCCGCGCGGAGCCCGTACACGCTCGCGATCGTGAGGATCGCCGACGCCTCCATCTCGATGTTCTTCACGTTCGCGTCCCGCAGCTCCGCGACCAGCTCGTCGGACCCGGCCGCCTCGAACCCCTCGAAGCCGGGCCGACCCTGCCCGGCGTAGAAGGAGTCGGCACTCATCGTCACGCCGGTGTGGTAGTCGTGGCCGAGCCGCTCGGCGGCGGCGACGAGCGCCGAGACGACCTCGCCGTCGGCGGCGGCCGGGTAGTCCTCGCGGACGTACTCGTCGCTGGTCCCCTCCTGCCGGACCGCGCCGGTCGTGATGACGAGGTCGCCCACGTCCATCCCCGGCTGGATCGCGCCGCAGGAGCCGACCCGGATGAACGTGTCGACGCCCACTCTGGCGAGTTCTTCGACCGCGATGGCGGCCGACGGCGAGCCGATCCCGGTCGAGGTCACCGAGATCGGCGCGTCCTCGTAGGTCCCGGTCGCGGTGCGGTACTCGCGGTGGTGCGCGACCTCCTCGTGGCCGTCCCACAGCGCCGTGATCTTGTCCACGCGCTCGGGGTTGCCGGGGAGGAGGACGGCGTCCGCGACGTCGTCAGCGCCGACCTCGACGTGGTACTGGACCTCGTCGTTGGGGTCCTCGCTGTCGCCGGCCGCGCCGGCGGTGTCGTCGGTCTCGCTCTCGTCGGTCATGTCTCCGGCCTTCGACGAGCCGTTTAAAAGTAGTTCCGTCTCGTGGTCCGGCGGCTCTCGCGACCCCTACGCCTCTCGACCCCTACGCCTCGCGACCCCTACGCCTCTCGCGCATCGTCGAGCGTCCCCTCCGAGATGGTGTTCGGGAGCAGTTCGCCCAGCGTGTACTCGCCGGTCTCCCCGTCGCCCTCGTCGCAGACGACGACGAGGTCGTCGGCCGCGAACTCCGCGAGTGACTGGCGGCACATCCCGCAGGGGGTGACGCCGTCGCGGACGCCGGAGGCGACGGCGATCCGGTCGAACTTGCGGTGGCCGTTCTTCACCGCCTCCGCGAGCGCGACCTCTTCGGCGTGAAGGCTGTTGGAGTAGTTGGCGTTCTCGATGTTACAGCCGGTGTAGACGGTGCCGTCGGCGGTCCGGAGCGCGGCGCCGACGCGGTACTCGGAGTACGGGACGTGCGCGTCGGCGAGCGCGTCACGCGCGGCCTCGATCAGGTCCATACGGGGGCGTCGCTCGGCGCGCCGATAAGCGGTCGGATCGCGGTCCCGGTGCGCCGTCGGGGCGCTCCCGCGTCCCGAAGGTCTGCCGATCCCATCACCGCCCCGTGTCGTACTTGTACGTGGCCGAGTCGGGGTCGATCCCGAAGTCCTCGGGCGACTCGGTCGCGTCGTCGGCGGCCTCGGCGGGCTCGGCGGCCTTGAACGCCTCGCGGAACCGGTCGGGCATCTCGAAGTCGTCGACGGCCAACCGCAGGCCGACCACGTCGCCGCCGAGGAACTCGCGCTTCTCCGCGAGCCGGTCCGAGAGCGCCTCCGGGAGGTCGTCGGTGTCGACCCGCTCGAAGCCGAACTGGGTCAGGTACTCGGGTTGGTCGGTGAGCACGTACACCGTCTCGAACCGGTCCGCGGCCGCGGTGTCGACGAGGCGCTCGACTACGTGTGCGCCGACGCCGCGGCCCCGCCACTCGGGGAGCACGCCGATTCCGGTGAGTTCGATCCGATTCTCGTCCCCCTCGTCGCCGCGGTGCAGGCGCAGTCGGCCGAACCCCGCCCGGTCGCCCGACTCCTCGTCGACCGCGATCACGTAGTCCCGTGACCGGAAGGCGACGTCGTCGAGCCCCAGTTGCTCGATCGCGTCCAGTAACCACGCCTCGTCACGGTTCTTGGCGTCGCGGACGTACATGGATACACGTACGCGGGGCGACGTAAAAACGGTTCCCCGCGGGGCGTCGGAGGGCGCCGCGGGACATCGGTGCCAACCGCCGATCAGATCCCCTGCCCCATCAGGTGACTGCGCAGCACGTCCGGCGTCTTGAGCCCGGCGTCGCTGTTCACGAGGACCACTGTCTCGTCGCCGTCGAAGAACCCCGCCTCCTTGAGCGCCCACGCGCCGGCCGGCGCGGCACCGCCGGTGGCGCCCATCTCCATCACCTCGTTCTGCGCGACCGCGATCGCGCTCGCGAGGATGTCCTCGTCCTCGACGCTCACCGCGGTCCCCCCGCTCTCCGTGACCGCCTCGACCGCGGCCGCGCCGCCCGCGGGGTCGGCGATCTCAAGCTCGCCGCAGATCGTGTCCGGCGTCTCCCACGGCTCCGGCTCGTCGAGGTCGCGCTCGATCGCGGCCGCGATCGGCGCGCAGCCCGCCGCCTGCGCCGCGACGACCTTCGGGACGTCGTCGATCGCGCCGACGCGCTCCAGCTCCGCGAACCCCTTGTACACCCCGGCGACGACCTCGCCGGAGCCGGTCGGGACGACCACGGCGTCGGGCGCCGCGCCGAGGTCGGCGACCAGCTCGAACGCGAGCGTCTTCACGCCGTCGTGGCGGTACGGCGTCGCGAACTCGGCGAGGTCGGTGTACTCCGTCTCCAGCTGCTCGTCGACCGCGTCGGCCGCGTCCGGGAAGCGCCCGCCGACCACGCGCATGTCGCCGCCGTGGACGTTGGTCATCGCCTTGTTCGAGAACGCGCACCGCGAGGGGACGAACGCGTACGAGCGCAGGTCGGCTCGGCCCGCGTACGCCGCCATCGACTGCCCGGCGTTGCCGGGACTCGCGCACGCGAGCGGCTCCACGTCGGCCCCCTCGGCGGCTCTCCCTGCGACCGCGGTGAGCGCGACCGAGAGGCCGCGGTCGAGCACGGTGCCCGTCGGGTTCCGCCCCTCGTCTTTGACGTACACCGCGTCCACGTCGAGTTCGTCGGCGAGCCGCTCCGTCGAGACCAGCGGGGTGGCGCCCTCCCCCGCCGAGATCGCATCGTCGGCCGAGAACGGGAGCAGCGCGTCGAAGCGCCAGTGGCCGCGACCGGTCCCGGCGGGCCCGTCCTGCGGTCCCGACAGCAGCGTCTCGGGATCGACCGCGTCGTAGTCGTAGGCGGGGTCGATCCCGAGACGCTGCTCCTCGGCCGACACCGTCGTCGGGTCGGCCGTCTCGTGGACGCGACCCGACGCGCGACTCTCCAGCCCGCGGAACGCCGTCGTCGTCTCCGTCGACTCCATACCCGCCCTTGCGGCGGCGGCGACTAATCGCTTCCCTCTCGGAGTTGGTGCGCCATCGAAATGGCACTCCAGTCGTTGCGGTGGCGCGTGCCTGCGAGCGCCCGGAGGGCGTGAGCAGCGCGCGCGAGGTCGTCGGGCTTCGCCCGACTGCCAGAGGCGCGTAGCGCCTCGCTGTCGCCGGCGCTGCGCGCCGGCTGCCAGAGGGACCGTCGGTCCCTCGCTGGAGTCGGCCGCCCGGAGCAACGCGGAGGGCGGCCGACGAGGCTGGGGCTTTGGAGTGTTCACCGTCGATCCACCGGCAACCATTTATAAACGATCTGTTTGAAATGTGGAGGTGCTCGCCGTCGATCCGTCAGCAACCGCTTATAAGCACACAACTCGATCACAGACGTATGGACGGAGACGCCACCGTCGTCGGCGGCGGGCTCGCGGGGCTCGTCGCGGCGACCCGGCTCGCCGAGGCGGGCGCGGACGTGACGCTGTACGAGCGACGGCCCGCGGTCGGCGGGCGCGTCCGGACCGAGACCGTCGGCGGGTTCACCCTCGACCGCGGCTTCCAGGTGTTGTTCACGAGCTACCCGGCGGTCGCGAGCGAACTGGGCGCCGATGGCCTCGACGACCTCGACGACCTCGACGTCCGCCGATTCGCGCCCGGCGCGACGATCTGCCGTCCGGGGTCGCGCTCGGTGCTCTCGGACCCGCTCCGCGATCCCCGCGCCGCGATCGCCACCCTCCGCAACGACGAGGTCTCCTTCTCCGACAAGCTCCGAACGCTCGCGCTCCGGCACGACCTCGCGGAGCGGGACGAGGAGGAGTTCTTCAGCGGTCCGGACATCACCATCCGCGAGTACCTCCGCGACTGGGGCTTCGCGGACGACTACGTGACCAACTTCGTCGAGCCCTTCTACGGCGGGATCACCCTCGACCGAGGCCTCTCGACCTCGAAGCACGTCTTCGAGTACACGTTCCGCGCGATGAGCCGCGGTGCGATCGGCGTCCCCGCCGAGGGGATGGTCGCGATTCCGGAAGTGCTCGACGCCCGCGCCCGCGAGGCGGGCGTGACGATCGAGACCGGCGAGGACGTGGAGTCGGTTCGGACCGCGGGACGGGGGCGAATCCCGTTCCGGACCGGCGCGGCCGACGCCGAGGGCGCGACCGTCGAGCTCGCTGACGGGTCGACGCGCGAGACGGACGCGGTCGTGGTCGCGACCGCACCGCCCGAGGCCCGCCGGCTGACCGGCGTCGAGTCGATCCCCACCGAGGGCGTCCCGAACGTGACGGGATGGTACACGCTGCCCGCGGGCGAGTCGTTCGAGACGGGCAGGCGCATCCTCCTCAACGCCGCGGACGACTCTCCGAACGCGGTGATTCCGATGTCGGAGGTCGCGCCCGAGTACGCCCCCGACGATCGGGCGCTACTCGCCGCGACCTTCCTCGGCGAGGCCCCGCTGGACCGCCCCGCCGCCGGCCTCCGCGACGACGTTCACGAGGCCTTGAGCGCGTGGTACCCCGGCCGCGACTTCGACGGCTTAGAGACCGTCGACACCCACCGGGTCCGGTTCGCGCAGTTCGCGCAGCCGCCGGGGGTCCACGCCGACCTCCCCGATCCCGACGACCCCGAGGGGCCGGTCGTCCTCGCCGGCGACTACACGGAGTGGTCGTCGATTCAGGGCGCCTTGGAAAGCGGGCGGACGGCGGCACGGGCGGCCGGCGAGCATCTGTAACCGGCCGGCGACGACGGCCCCGGCTCTACTCCTCCCGCCGGAACGCCTCTTCCCCGTGTTCCTCGACGGTCGCGAGCAGCCCGTCGCGCTGGCGGCGGATCTCGGGCGGGAGGTCGGCGTACGCGTGGTCGAACATGTCGGCCGGATCTGGTTCGACCGATTCCGCGAAGTCGATCGCGTCGGCGACGACCGCGTCGGCCTCCTCGCGGATCGCCGCGACACCCTCGTCGTCGATCCGCCCGGTCTCCCGGAGGAACGCCTCCATGCGGTCGAGCGGGTCGAGCGCGCGCCACGGGTCCACGTCGTCGGGGTCGCGGTAGGCGGTCGGGTCGTCGGCGGTCGTGTGGGCGCCGAACCGGTACTCGACGAACTCGATGAGGACGGGGCGTGGGTCGTCCACCGGAGCGTCGCCCGCCGAGCCGTCGCCTTCCCCGTCCTCGTCGTCCGAACCGCCTCCGCCGCCCCGCGCCCGCTCGGCGGCCTCCCGCGTGACCGCGTAGCTCGCGAGCGGGTCCATCCCGTCGACGCGGACCCCCTCGAAGCCGTAGGCGGTCGCCTTGTCGGCGAAGGTGTCGCTCGCGGTCTGTCGCGACTCGGGGATCGAGATCGCCCAGCCGTTGTTGTGACAGCAGAAGAGGGTCGGCGTGTCGAAGACGCCCGCGAAGTTCATCGCCTCGTGGAAGTCGCCCTCGCTGGTCGCGCCGTCGCCGAAGTGCGCGGCGACGACCCTGTCCTCGTCGCGGTAGTCGAACGCCCAGCCGGCGCCGACCGCGTGCGGGAGGTGCGCCGCGATCCCGATGTTCAGCGGGAAGACGTTGCCGTCGGCGATCGTCTCGGTCCCGGACTCGTGGCCCATCCAGTAGGGGAGGTACTCGGCGAGGAGGTCGCGGGCGACGATCGCCCCGTGCTCGCGGTACTGGTAGCTGATCAGGTCGCGGTCCGCGAGCGCGTGGGTCGACCCGACGGCCGACCCCTCCTGACCCGCGCAGGGCGCGTACGTCCCGATCCGCCCCTGCCGCTGGAGGCTCACCGCGCGCTCGTCGAACCGGCGCGTGACGACCAGATCGCGGTAGATCGCGCGGAACTCCTCGTTCGACAGGTCCGGGACCGTCGCGTCCGGCAGGGGACTGCCGTCCGGCCCGAGCACGCGATAGAGGTCCGCGTCGGCGAGGGGATCGGTCGCACCGTCGGTGGAGCCGGGGGCGCCGGCGCCGTTCTCGTCCATATCCGTCTGGTGTGGGTTCCGATCACAAGGAGTTAGCGGTCCCTTAGGAGGGACAGCCGGCGTCGGCACTCAGGGCGTTATCACGGCCCGCCCGTCGATCTCCCGGTGTTCGAGCTTCTCGGCGACCGCGTTCACCTCGCCGAGGTCGTACCGGCTGGTGTGGAGGTCGACATCGCCCTGCTCGACGAGCGCGACGAGCTCCTGCAGCTCCGCGTACCGGCCGACGATGTTGCCGACGAAGGAGAACTCGCCGTTTACCAGCGCCTGCGCCGGCTCGTGGACGTGCCCGCCGTAGCCGATGATGTGGTGGTCGCCGCCGGCGGCCGTGATCTCGGGCGCGTACGCGGTCGTCACGTCCTCGCCGACGAAGTCGAGCACCTGCGCCGCGCCCGTCCCGTCGGTGATCCCGTCGAGCTCCTTCCGCACGTCGGCCTCGCTCGGGTCGATCAGATGGTCGGCGCCGTACCGGTCGGCGAGGTCCAAGGCGGACTCCTTCAGATCGATCGCGGTGATCCGCGCCGCGCTCATCGCGTCGAGACACTGGAGCCCGATGTGGCCCAGCCCGCCGACGCCGATGACGACCGCGTGGTCGCCGGGGTCGAGGTCGGCGACCGCCTTCTTCGCGGCGTGGTACGCCGTGATGCCGGCGTCGGCGTGGGGCGCGATGTCGATCGGCTCGACGCCCGACGGCAGCGGGATCACCGAGCGCTCGCTGGTGTGGAGGTACTCGGCGAAGCCGCCGTCGGTGGTGAGCCCGTTGAACGCGTCGTTCTCGCAGTACATCGTCTCACCCAGTCGACACGGGCGACAGGTGCCGCAGGTCTGGACCGGGTGACAGATCACCGGGTCGCCCTCGGAGACGATGTCCACGTCTTCGCCCGTCTCGACCACCGTTCCGGCGTTCTCGTGACCGAGCGTCATCGGGAGCTCCTGTGGCACGTACTCCGCCCACATCCCCTCGATGATGTGGTTGTCAGTCTGGCACCATCCCGCGCCCTCGACCTCGACGATCACGTCGCTGGCGCCGGTCACCGTCGGGCGGTCGACCTCGTCGATCGCGAGCCCCTCATTCATGTCGTCGGTGTACTCGTGGAGTCTGGCAGCTTGCATGTGTATGACACACACTCGTACTCCCACATAAACATTCGTTGTAGATATCTCGCGAAGGTGAAACTGTGTACGAGTTTTTGGTTTTTAGTTTACCAATGGTAATTATCCTGAATAATCCTTATGATTATGTGTGATCACTTCTCACAGACTACGTATGTACGAGATGGACGGCGAGGAGATCTTCGTCATCGACGGCCACGTTCACCTGTGGGACGCGCGGCAGGAGAACATCATCCACGAGGGGGGCGAGCAGTTCCTCCAGTGTTTCTACGACTACCACACCGGGTTCACCCCGGAGGAGGAACAGTGGGACATCGACGAGTACCGCCACTACGGCGCCGACCGCATGACCGAGGACCTGTTCGGGAACGCGGCCGCCGACATGGCGATCTTCCAGCCGACGTATCTCGACGAGTTCTACGACGAGGGGTTCAACACGACCGAGCAGAACGCCGAGCTCGCGGAGGAGTACCCCGAGCGGTTCGTGCTCAACGGGAGCTTCGACCCGCGCGACGGCGAGGAGGGCCTGCGCTACCTCGAACACCTCAAAGAGGAGTACGACATTCCCGGGGTGAAGCTGTACACCGCCGAGTGGCGCGGCGACTCGAAGGGGTGGCGGCTCGACAGCGACGACGCCTTCGACTTTTTGGAGAAGTGCGCCGATCTCGGCATCGAGAACATCAACGCCCACAAGGGGCCGACGATCCGGCCGCTCAACCGCGACGCGTTCGACGTGAAGGACATCGACGACGCCGCGTCGTCGTTCCCGGAGCTCAACTTCATCGTCAACCACGTCGGCCTCCCGCGGCTCGACGACTTCTGTTGGATCGCAGCGCAAGAGCCGAACGTGTACGGCGGGCTCGCGGTCGCCTCCGCGATGTCGACCCACCGCGAGCGGAAGTTCGGCGAGATCATGGGCGAGCTCCTCTTCTGGCTCGGCGAGGACCGGATCCTGTTCGGCTCCGACTACGCGCTGTGGAACCCGGACTGGCTCGTCGATCAGGTGATGAACGCGGAGCTCACCGACGAGCAGAAAGACGAGTACGGGGTCGAGCTCGACGTCGACACCATGAAGAAGATCATGGGCGAGAACGCCGCGGAGCTGTACGATATCGACATCGAGAAGAAGAAGCGTCAGTTCCGCGACGACGACATCACCGAACGGTTCGACCTCGGCGAGCACTACGGCGGCGACACGGGGGCCGCGGCGGACTGATGTCGGGGAGCAGCGCGGACCCGCCGAGCGACGCCGGCGGCGAATCGACGACCGAGTCCGCCGGCGACCCGACCGGCGACCGCCCCGACGGAACGACGGCGGTCAGGGATCGACTGGACCGCGTCGAGGACCCGGAGCTCGCCCGTTCCATCGTGGAGTTGGAGTACATCGACGCGGTCGAGATCGACGGCGGCCGCGTCGAGGTGCGGTTCACGCTCCCAACGGCGTGGTGTTCGCCCGCCTTCGCGTGGATGATGGCGACCGACGCCCGCGACGAGGTCGAGGCGCTCGACTGGGTCCGCGAGGCGCGGATCGAGCTGTGCGACCACATGCACGGCGAGGAGATCACCGCGGGCGTGAACGCCCGCGACACCTTCGGCGAGACGTTCCCGGACGCCGACGGCGACGTCGCGGCGGTTCGGGCGGCCATCGCCGACAAGGCCCGCGTCTCCACGCAGCGCGAGGCGGTCCGGACGCTGCTCGACGCGGGGGTCGACCCCGAACAGGTCGTCTCGCTCGTTCGCTCCGACCTGACGATCGCCGGGGAGGAGGCGCACGTCGACCTCGGCGGGGTATCGATCGTCGTCGACGCCGCGCCGCTCGCCGACTACCTCGACCGCGTCACGACGAGCGGGCACGTGACTGCGGGCGACGACACGCTGTTCCTGACGCCAGAGGGCGACCCGATCCCGGCGGACCGGCTGGACGTGGTGCAGAAGCGCTCCCGGCTTGCGACCGTGAACATGGGCGGGCAGGGCGCGGTGTGCGACGCGCTTCATCGGGCACGCCACGGGCCCGACGGCCCGGACGGATCCGGGGCGTCGCACGTCGACCGGTCGGATTCCGAGGGGTCGGCGTACGACGGCGACGTCCGCGAGTTCACCTCGACCTGGACGGCTACCACCGACGACTGAGCCGGCGTCCGTCGGCCCCCCACGGCTCCGTCGCCTGCGGCCGCACTCAGCGTATCGGTCCCAGTCCTCCGAGCCCGCCGCCCCCCGAGTGACTGTCCTCCTCCGGCTCACCGTGGCCCTCCTTCTCCAGCCCGTGGCGGCCGTGTGCGGCCCACTCGTCTCGGCTCCACCCGCAGTCGGGACACTCGCCCTCGCTCCAGTCGAAGGGCTCGCCGCACCCGAGACAGGCGTTTTTCGTGTTCATGGACACCGATACACACGGGAGCGGAAAAGCGTTCGCGCCCGCCGTCACCGCGGGGATCCGCCTCTGGCGACGGCCGGCGCGCTCACCGACGGGAGCCCGTTCGCGGACCGGGCGGAGCGCCGCGGTCGCCGCCCCCTGCGCCGCCGCGGTCGGTCGGCCGGGCGCGTCCGCCCCCCTCGCCGACGTGGTTGCGCGCGGTCGCGTACGCCTCGCGGACGCGCCGGAACGACTCCTCGTCGCCCCCCTGATCCGGGTGGGTCTCCTTGACGCGCTCGCGGTAGGCGCGTTTCACCTCGTCGGCGTCGGCGTCCGTCGCCACGTCGAGCTCGGCGAAGGCGGCCGCCACGGGGTCACGTCCGCCGTGAGCGACCGACGGGTCCGGTCCCCACTCGGGCTCCGTCACGTCGAAGGGGAGCCGCCGGCCGAGCCCGCGGCCGGGCATCTCGTGTTCACAGAGGACGGTGTAGATCCCCTCGCCCTCCAGTTTGAAGTAGTCGTGCGCGTCGAAGGTGATCGCGACGCCGCGCTCGGGGAGGTAGAAGGGGACCGCGACGCCGTCGAACGCGTGGTCCTCGCGGAACCGCTCGCCGATCGCCCGCAGGTACTCGCGGATCTCGCGCCGCCGCCGCTCGTCGCCGGCCGACCCCGGATCGGCGCCAGCGGCGGTGCCCGCGGGACCGGGGCCACTTCGCCCCCTGGCGCCGTCGCTCGGGGCGGGCCCCACGTACCGGTCCCCGAGGTAGAAGGCGAGCGCGACGAGCGCGGAGGCGACGGCGCCGAGCGCGAGGCCCAACGCGACCCACGGCGGCAGGAGACGGATGAGCTCGACGACCACGCCCGCAGTTACGGCTGCGAGCGTATGAACCCCTCGGCGGTTCCACGGACGGACCGAAAACCGAAGCGTCGCGTCGAGCGCGGGCTCAGATCATCCCCTTCGCTTCGAGCCCGTCGATGATGTCGTCGACGAGCTCCTCGGAGGTGTCGTAGGGGAACTCCTGTTCGCTGCCGAGCTTCGCGGCCAGCTCCATCGCGGTGAGGCTCACGTCGCCGGCCTCGAACTTCGTGCCCGGTCCGTCCGGGAGCGCGGGGACCAGGTCCATCTGGTTCTCGACGGGGAAGTCGGCGCCGCCGAAGGCCTCCAAGAACTGTTCGCGGAGTTCCGCTTTCACGTCGGTCATACACGCACCTCCCGGGAGGGACCGCAAAAGCGTTGCGGAACAACGCTAAACGAATTGACCGTTCTCGTCGTCCCGCGCCCGCGGCGGAACCCCACGGACCTTTGTCGCTCGGCCCGTCACGCGGAACCATGTCGTTCGACTTCGACTTCGACCTGCTCCGGGAACTGACCGAGGCGCGCGGCGTCCCCGGCTACGAGGACGACGTCCGCGATATCGTCCGCCGCGAGTTCGCCGACCGCGCCGACCGCGTCCGCACCGACGCGATGGGCAACGTCGTCGCCACGATCGAGGGCGACTCGGACTACTCGGTCGCCGTCGCGGCCCACATGGACGAGATCGGGTTCATGGTCCGCCACGTCACCGACGAGGGGTTCGTCCAAGTCGACCCGCTCGGCGGGTTCGACGCCCGCGTGCTGCGCGCCCAGCGCGTCACCGTCCACGGCGAGGAGGACCTCACCGGCGTCATCGGCTCCGTTCCGCCGCACACGCTCACGGACGAGCAGACGGAGAAAGAGGACGAGGTCTCGGGCGTGTTCATCGACGTGGGACGCGACGCCGAGGAAGTGGAGGGGCTCGTCGGCGTCGGCGACCTGGTCACTCTCGACCAGACGACGACCCGCATGGGCGATCGGATCACGGGGAAGGCGCTCGACGATCGGATCTGCCTGTTCGCGGCGCTTGCGGCCGCTGAGCGGATCGACAACCCCGACGTGACGATCCACTTCGCGGCGACGGTTCAGGAGGAGGTCGGGCTCCGCGGCGCGACCGCGCTCGGCGTCGACGTCGACCCCGACCTCGCCGTCGCCTTGGACGTCACCGTCGCGAACGACGTGCCCCAGATCGGCGACGCGGCCGACGCGGTGACGGAGCTCGGCGAGGGGACCGCGATCAAGCTGAAGGACTCCTCGGTGATCACCAGCCCGAAGGTCCACCAGCGGCTCACCGCGGTCGCCGAAGAAGCGGGGATCGACCACCAGCGCGAGGTGTTGCCCGCGGGCGGTACCGACACCGCCGGGTTCCAGAACACCGCGGGTGCGAAACCCGTCGGCGCGATATCGATCCCGACGCGGTACCTCCACACCGTCACCGAGACCGCCGACGGCGACGACGTGGCCGCGACGATCGACCTACTGACGGCCTTCTTGGAGTCAGAGACCGGCGAGCACGACTACACGCTGTAGCCGGGATTCACACGCGATAGAAGAGAACGCCGTCGTCAGACCGCAGTTCTGGATCGCTGCCGACGCCTCACCGCTCGTCGACCGGAACGAACGACGAGTCCTCGGGGCCGGTGTACCGGGCCCGCGGGCGGATGAGGCGGTTGTCCTCCTGGTACTCGACGACGTGGGCGATCCAGCCGCCGGCGCGGCTCATCGCGAAGATGGGAGTGTACATGTCGACCGGGATTCCCAGCGAGTCGTAGACGGAGCCGGAGTAGAAGTCGACGTTCGGGGCGATCCCCTTCTCAAGCAGCCCCTGATCGATGAGGTACTCCTCGATCGCGGTGGTGTAGTCGAGCCACTTCGTGTCGCCCGACGACGCCGAGAGGTCGCGCAGCTTCCCTTCGAGGATCTTCGCGCGGGGGTCTTTCACCTTGTAGACGCGGTGGCCGAAGCCGGGGATGCGCCGGCCGGCCTCGCGGGCGTCCTTCACCCACTGCACGGGGTCCTTGTCGGAGGCGTCGACCTCCTGTAACACCTCCATCACGTCCTGGTTCGCGCCGCCGTGGAGGGGGCCGGAGAGCGCGCCGATCCCGCCGGTGACGCCGGAGTACACGTCGGCCATCGTCGAGCCGATCACTATCGCCGTGAACGTCGAGGCGTTGAACCCGTGGTCGGCGTGGAGCGTCAGCGCCATGTCGAACGTCTCGGCGCTCACGTCGTCGGGCTCGGTCCCAGTGAGCATGTAGAGGAAGTTCGCGGCGTGCGAGAGGTCCGGGTCGGGTGAGACCGGGTCCGCGCCCTGCCGGGCGCGCTCGAAGGCCGCGAGGATCGTCGGGATCTTCGCCGTGATCCGGCGGCCCTTCCGGAGCGTCGCGTCGAGGTCCGCGGGGTCCGCGTCCGCCTCGGGCTCGTACGCCGACAGCATGGAGACCGCGGTCCGCAGGGCGGCCATCGGGCGCTCGCCCGCGTCGGCGAGCGTCCGAACGGTGTCGAGCACGTCGTCGTCGACGCCGCGCTCGGCGGCCAGATCCGCGGCGAACTCGTCGAGTTCCTCGCGCGTCGGCAGCGAGCCGTGCCACAGGAGGTACAGCACCTCCTCGTAGCTCGCGCCGCGAGCGAGGTCCTCGATGTCGTGCCCACGGTACACGAGCTTGCCGACCTCGCCGTCGACGTAGCTCAGATCCGACTCCGCGACGAGGACGCCTTCGAGCCCGCGCTTTAACTCGTCTGACATGCAGTGACGTTCCGACCACCACCAAAAAAGCGTTATCTTTCAGGAGGAATACGCACGACGATCGACGAACACCCGCGCGTCGAACGACGGCCACGCAGTCGGCGGGTTTCCGAACACAGCGGCGGCGGACCGCGGCGATCCCGGCCGAAATCGGCGCAGAAACGCGACGATCAGCGAGCCGGCACGACCGTCACGGTGCGCTTCCGATCGATCGCGTCCTCCAGCTCCTCGGCGATCGCGGAGCCGCGGGACACCTGCACCTCACCGCCGCGGCCGACGGTGGCGGTGAAGAGATACTCGCCGTCCGCGCGCACCTCGACCGTCTCGCCGACGCCGGCGTCGACGTCGATGACGACGTGTCGGGAGGTGATCTCGGGCGTCACGACGGTGCCGCGCTCCTCGCCGACCTGCCCGCCCCGACCGTCGCCCTGTCCGTTCGCGCCGCGTCCGTCGCCGCCCGAACCTCCCCCGCGACCGCCCGGCTTCTCGTCGTGTGTGCGAACGTCGATCTCGATCCCGAGCCGGTTCTCGATGTCGCCGATGCGGCCGCCGCCCTTGCCGATGACGGTGCCGATGTCGCCCTCGGAGACGTACACCACCGCCTCGTCGTTACCCTTGAGTTCGACGTCGACGTGGCCGTGCGCGACCGACTTGATCTCGCGTTCGATCTCCTGTTTGGCGATCCGGCCGACGCCCGTCTCGCTTTTGGCCTCGCCGCCCTCCTCGTTCAGCGGGACGGTGACGACCTGCCGGTTGAACGTGTAGATCTCGTACTCCGGACGGCCCGTCTCGAAGTTCGACACCTGAATGACCGGGCGCGCGAGGTCCTCGGCGGTGAGCCCCGCGGGCACCTTCACCTCCGTCGTCACGTCGTAGACGGTGTGGACCTCGCCGGCCTCGATGTAGACGACGGTGTCGACGATCTGCGGGATCATCCCGAGCTCGACCCGGCCGACGAGCCGCTGGAGCGCGTCGATGGCGCGGGAGGCGTGGACGACGCCGACCATCCCGACGCCGGCCATCCGCATGTCCGAGAACACCTCGAAGTCGTTCGTCTTCCGGACCTCGTCGTAGATGGTGTAGTCGGGGCGGACCAAGAGGAGGGAGTCGGCCGTGTTCTCCATCTCCCCGCCGAGCGCGCCGTACTGGGTGATCTCCGGCCCGACCTGCAGGTCCCGCGGCTTCTCCATCGTCTTGACCGCGTAGTCGCTGTCGTTGAGGAACTCGGCGACCGCCTGCGCGAACGTCGACTTCCCGGCACCGGGCGACCCGGAGATGAGCACGCCGCGCTTCCGTTCCTGGAACCGCTCGCGAAGCTCGTCGGCGAACTCGTAGTCGTCGAGCGTCGTCTTCGCGATCGGTCTGACGGCCGTGATCTCGATCCCGTCCGCGAACGGGGGTCGCGCGACCGCGATCCGGTAGTTCCGGAACTGGACGATGTCCATCCCGTCGTCGGAGAGCTCGATGAACCCCTCGTTGGACTGCCGCGCCAGATCGACGACCGCGGTGGCCCACTCGTCCATCTGCGCTTCGTCCGTCTCCTCGTCGTCGATGACCTCGTACCGCATCTCGCCGAGCGCGCCGCGCTTCGCCTTCGGCTTCGTCCCCGTCTTGAGGTGGACCGACATCGTCTCGTCGGTGAAGAAGTGCTGGATCGGCAGCTCGTCGACGACGCCGCGGGCGACCGGCTCGACGTACTCGACGTCGATCCCCTTCGCGCGGGCGACCTCCGCCTGCACGACGTCGCTGGAGAGGAGCGTGGCGTCGCGGTCGGCGGCGACGTCGCGGATCAGCGCGTCCACGTCGCCCTCGTGGGCGTGCGAGCGGGCGTCGCCGTCGGCGCGCTCGCCGACGTACTCCAGCTCGATCGTCCCCTCGTCGGCGAAGTCGGCGAGCCGCTTGAGCTCGCTCAGCCCGTCCCAGCCCGATTCGAGCCCGTCGTTGGCCTGCGACTCCAGCTCGCCGACGACGGCCTCCGGGACGAGCACCGTCGCCGCCGCGTAGGTCCCGTCCTCGACGCGTTCGGACACGCGGCCGTCCACGACCGCACTGGTGTCCGGTACTACGTTCATACCCTGTTTCCGGGCGGGAACCGTATAAGCGTGTTCGACCCGTGCGGCGTTCGAATCGACGGGGGATCGTCCCGGCAAACATCCCGAGAACCGCCCCGACGACTCAGTCGCCGGCCGCCGCGACCGACTCCCGATCGGCCTTCAGTCGCCCGCCGCCGCGACCGACTCCCGGTCGGCCTTCAGCCGCCGGGCGTACGCGACGAAGTTGTCGAACAGCGGCTTCGCCTCGCAGGCGGCGTCGTACGCGTCGGGCGTGATCTCGGCCAACACCGCGTCGACGCGGGCGTCGCCGAGGCGCTCGCGTTTTCCCTCCGTGACCTCCCGCGCCGTCTCGAGGTCGTACTCGGGGTGGAACTGGACGCCCCAGCAGTGGCCGTCGCGGAACGCGTGGACGCCGTGGTCGTTCTCGGCGAGGAGGGTCGCGTTCTGCGGGAGCTCCACGACCGCGTCGCCGTGGGTCGTGAAGACGGTGAACGCCTCGTCGATCCCCGCGAACAGCTCGTCGTCGCCGCGGTGGCGCACCTCGTTGTACCCGATCTCGAACTCGTCCATTCCGGCGACGCGCCCGCCGAGCGCCTCGGCGACCACTTGGTGGCCGTAACAGACGCCGAGCACCGGGAGACCGGCGTCCGCGGCCTCGGCGACGTAGTCGACGAGCGGCGGGATCCACTCCTCGTCCCAGTAGACGGACGAGCGCGATCCGGTGACCACGACGCCGTCGAACTCGGTGTGGTCGGGGAGGTGTCCGTCGCTGGCCGAGAACTCGACGAGGTCGGCGTCGAGCTCCCGACGGAAGTTCCGGCGGGTGTTCCCGCCGTCGTGGGCAGCGTTCAGCAGGGCGAACCGGAGCCGTGTCATTGGACGCTCTGAGGCGCGACGGGGCAAAAACGGTTGCGGCGGCGGGAAGCGCTACCGGCGTCGACGAGGCGGGGGACGGCCGGCCAAGAGGCGTCCGACCGATCGGGAGACCCCGGCGGGCCGACCCGCCTACTCCGAGAAGGGATCTGCAGCGTGTTCCGCGAGCCAGCCGACGAGGGCGTCGTTGACCCCGGCGGACGCCTCCACGCCGACGAGGTGACGCGCGCCCGCGACCGCGTGGAACTCCCCGCGCGGGAGCCCCTCGGCGAGCCCCTCCGCGGCCGGTTTCGGACACGCCGTGTCCTCGGTCCCGTGGACGACGAGCGTGGGCGTGGTGAGCTCGTACAGCCGGTCCGAGAGGTCGAACCCCTCGACCGCGGCGCGGTGGGCCGCGAACGTCTCGCGGCCGGCGTCCTCGCCGAGGCGCCACTCGACGATCCGCGAGAGCACGTCGGGATGCGTCTCCCGGAACGACTCCGAGAGCAGTCCGTTCAGCGATCCCTTCACCGCCGTCGGCGTCGACGGGTCGGCCCACACGCCGGCGGAGTTGTAGGCGTCGCCCGCGGGCGGCGTCCCGATGACCGAGAGACTCGCCGGGCGCGACGAGGCGATCGCGTACGCGAGCGCGACCATCCCGCCGAGCCCGTACCCGACGAGGTGCGCGTTTCGGACCCCTTCCGCGGCACACACCGCGTCCACGTCGCTCGCGAGCTCCTCGACCGCGTACGGTCCCGGCGGCGCGTCCGATCGCCCGACGCCCCGCGTCTCCGGCGTGATCACCGTGTGCGGACCCGCGAGCGCGGCGTGTTGCCAGCCGAACTGCCACGCGCCGAGCCCCACGTCGCCGCAGAACACGACCGCCTCGTCGGGGTCGCCGGCGTCGGGGGCGTCCACCTCGTACCGGATCTCGACGCCGGCGTTGTTCGCGCGGGGCATGGGAAGCGTGCGAGAGCCGTCAGGCCTCCTGTAAGTTACGGAGCACGTCCGGCGCCGCCGCCAACGCGTCGTCGAGCGCGTCCGCGTCCGGGCCGCCCCCCTGCGCGAAGTCCGGCGGGCCGCCGCCGCCGCCGCCGACGCGGGCGGCGAGCTCCGAGACCACCTGTCCGGCGTTCATGTCGACGCCGTCGGGGACGCCGACCACGAAGCTCGCGGAGCCGTCCGCGCCGCTGCCGACGACCGCGACCTTCCCGTCGTCGACGTGGGCGTTCGCGGTCGCGCGCAGCTCGTCGGCGTCGCCGTCGAGCCGCTGAATTACCGCGGTGACGCCGCCGATATCGACCTCCTCGGCGTCGGCGCCGCCGGAGGCGCGCGCCGCCGCGAGCTCCTCTTTGAGCGACTCGACTTCCTTGCCGCGCGCCTTCCACTCCTCGAAGAACCGCTCGGCCGTCTCGGGCATGTCGAGCGGGTCGACGTCGAGCGCGTCGGCGGCGTCGTACAGCGCGTCCTCCGTGCGCTGGGTCGCCTCGATCGCCGCGCCGCCCGCGGCGAACACGATCCGCTCGACGCCGTCTTGGACGGGCTCCGTCTTCAGCACCTTCACCGCGCCGATCTCGCCGGTCCGCTCGACGTGGGTCCCGGCGCAGGCCTGCACGTCCTCGTCGCCGACGTGGATCAGACGGACGTTCGTTCCCGGCGGAACGCCGCCCTGATAGAGGTCGAAGCCGTGCTCGGCCTCCGCCTCGTTGCGGTCGGGCCACTCCTGTCTGACCGGCACGTCGTCGCGGACGAGCCCGTTGGCGACGCGCTCGATCTCCTTGACCTGCTCGCGGGTGATCCGCTCGAAGTGGCGCACGTCGAGCCGGGAGGAGTCGATTCCCTTCTGGGCGCCCGCCTGCCGGACGTGGTCGCCGAGCACCTCGCGGGCCGCGTGGCCGATCAGGTGGGTCGCCGTGTGGTGGGCGCGGAGCCGGTCGCGGCGGTCGCCGTCGACCTGCCCCGTGACGAACTCGCCCTTCCCGGGGTCGGCGTCGGTGCGGTGGAGCACGACGCCGCTTCGCTCCTGGACGTCGACCACGTCGACGGTCGTCTCGCCGGCGGTGAGCTGGCCCCGATCGGCCGGCTGCCCGCCGCCTTCGGGGTAGAACATCGTCTGGTCTAACACCACGTCGTACCCCTCCTCGCGCTCGAACACGTCGAGGACGACCGCCTCGAACTCGGTGCGGCCCTGGTCGTCGTAGAACAGCTTCTCAGTCTCGGGGAGGTCCTCGAAGCGGTCGTCGCGGTCCGCAGCCGCCTCGTCGCCCTCTTCCTCCTCGTGACGGTCAGCGACGAGCGAGTAGAAGTCGTCCGGCACGTCGACGGTCGCGCCGCGCTCGGCGGCGATGTCGGCGACCATGTCCGGCTGGATGCCGTGGGAGTCGTACAGCTCCAAGAGCGCCTCCGTCGGGATCGGTTCGCCCGTGCCGGCGTACTCGTCCGCGAGCGACTCCACCTTCCGGGAGCCGCGTTCGAGCGTCTTGCGGTACTTCCGCTCCTCGGTGCGGACGATCTCGCGGATCGTGTCGCGGTTCTCGTAGCCGAGCCGCTCGGCCTGCATGTCGACCAGCTCGTCGAGCGGGGCGTCGACCCCGACCTCGTCGACGAGCCGTTTCGTGCGTCGCAGCACCATCCGGGCGAGGTACCCCGTCCCGACGTTCGAGGGGACGATTCCGTCGCCGAACATGTACGCGAGCGTCCGCGAGTGGTCGGCGATCGCGTAGATCGATTCGAGCGGCTCGACCAGCTCGCGGAGCCGGTCGACGTCGACGTCGAGCCGGTCGGCGATCTCGCCGCGGGCAGCCTCCACGTCGTCGACGTCGTCGATGTCGAGCCGGCCGGAGAGCTTCGCCGCGCGGTGGACGAACTCCCGCTCCTCCGCCGTGCGTTCGATCCCGGCGTTTTCCTTGAGGAAGTCGATCGCGTCGGGGTAGATCGCCTCGTACACCGTCGCCGTCCCCTGACTCATCCACGTCCACCGTTCGAGCCCGTATCCGGTGTCGACGATGTACGTGTCCATGAACGAGTAGGTGTGCCCGTCCTTCATCTCGTAGTCGCCGTCGGGGTCCCGCTCCATGCACATGAAGACGAGCGTCGCCAGCTCGGCGCCCTTGTAGATGACCTCGATGGCGGGGCCGGCGTTGCCGCCCCCGACCCACGGGTCCTCGATGTAGGTGATCTCCTCCAGATCGGCGCCGAGGCTCCCGAACAGCTCGTCGCAGTACTCGACGGTCTCGTCCTTCCAGTACACCTCGCCGTGGTAGGCGTACTCGTCTTCGTCGACCTCCTCGCGCGTGTTGAACGCGTGGTGGGCCATCATCTCGAAGGCCATCGTGTGCCGGCCCGTCTTGCCGACGTTGTCGATGTCCTGCATCCGGATGCAGGGCTGTGAGACGGTGAGGGGGTTCGCCGGCGGCGGGGTCTGGCCCGACGTGACGAGCGGCTGAAAGTCGTAAATCGACGCCTGCGTCAAGAGCACGTCGTCGCGCCAGCGGTTCGCCGCGACCGGGTACGGGTCGATCCGCTCGTGGTCGTGTTCCTCGAAGAAGGAGAGGAACGCCTCCCGCATCTCGGTCAGCGAGTGGGCCTCCGGAAAGCCCGGGTCGTCGATGAAGCTGTAGTCCTCGCAGGGCGGCTCGCCGCACAGTTCGCGGTCGGCGTCGCGGGTCCAGAAGTGCGCGCCGCAGGAGGGACACTCCTTTCGCTCGAACCCCTCCTCCTCGAAGTAATCGAGGCGGTACTCCGCTTCGAGATCGCTCATTACAGGAACGTGACCCGTGTTCCGCCAAAAGGGTTCCGGGGCGCCTCGCGACCCGCTTCGGGGCCGTGCCGCGATCGCTCCGCGCTCGTTTCCCGTCCGCACCGGACGCGTGTCGTCCCTCGAACGCGCACCACTCCTCCAACGCACACCACTCCCTCGAACGCGCTCCGGCGGAACGCTCCGATTCCGGAGAGACCGACTACGGGAGGAAAATTTATCCGGACCCCAGTAGTGTCTATCTCCATAGTGACCACCGAGTCGAGCGAGCGTCCGTCCGTCCTCGTCCTCGGCGGTGACGCGGACGCGGCGGCCGAGGTGGCCGACGGGTTGGGGAGCGGCGCCGTCTCCTCCGCGTCGGCCGGCGGCGACGCGCTCGCGGCGGCGGACGTGGCCGTCGTCCTCGACGCCGAGGGGATCGACGCGGTTCGCGGCCGCGACCGGCCGTGCCGCGTGGTCGCGTTCGTCGACGGCCCGGACGCGGAGGCGGCGGCCGACCCCGTCGTCGACGCGATCGCGACCACGCCGGCGGACCTCGACGCGACGGTCCGTTGGCTCGCGGCCAGAGACGAGCCGGGGCTCGACCGCGACGGCGAGGCGTTGCGGACGGAACGGGACCACCTGCTCGCGCTGTTCTCGAACATCCCGGACTCGGCGATCGCCTACGACTACGTCGACGGCGAGCCGGTCGTTCATCGGATCAACGACGCGTTCGAAGAGACGTTCGGCTACGACGCCGACCGCGTGGTCGGCGAGTCCGTCGACGACTACATCGTCCCGCCCACCGACGAGGCCGAATCCGAGGCCACAGAGCTCAACGAGCGGCTGCAACGCGGGAAGAACGTCAGACGAGAGGTGACCCGCGAGACCGCAGACGGCCCGAGACACTTCATCCTCCACGTCGTGCCGATCCGGCTCGACGCCGAGAACGTCTCCGGATACGCCATCTACACCGACGTGACGGAGCGACGCGAGCGCGAAGCGGCACTCGAACGACAGAACGAGCGACTTGACGAGTTCGCGAGCATCGTCTCTCACGACCTCCGGAACCCGCTCTCCGTCGCAGAGGGGTACGTCACCCTCGCTCGCGAAGCCGGAGAGACGGACCACTTGGAGAAGGCGGCCGAGGCGTTGGGCCGCATGGACGAACTCGTCAGCGACCTGCTCTCGCTGGCCCGACAGGGGGAGTCTGTCGGCGAGACCGAGCCCGTCTCGGTCGAGGCCCTCGCGAGGGACGCGTGGGAGAGCGTCGACACCGACGGCGCCGAACTCGTCATCGACGGCGACGTGACGATCCATGCGAACGCAACCCGCACGCGGGAGCTGCTGGAGAACGTGTTTCGGAACAGTGTCGAGCACGGCTCGACTGGCAGTCAGGCTCCGCCCGACGACAGCGTGGAACACGGCCGGAGATCACCGAACGCGGACGGCGGCGCCGGCGGCGACGCCCCCCTCACCGTGCGCGTCGGAGAGGCGGCGTTCCGCGGCGACGAAGAGGAGACGGAGACCGGCTTTTTCGTCGAGGACGACGGTCGCGGGCTCCCCAAGGGCGAAAGCGACCGCGTGTTCGAGAGCGGGTTCACAACCGAGGAGAACGGGACCGGTCTCGGGCTCGCGATCACGAAACGGATCGCCGACGCGCACGGCTGGGAGGTACGAGCGCTCGCCGGCGAGTCCGGCGGCGCGCGATTCGAGTTCAAAACGCCGTGATCGCGGACGGCCGCGGCGGCGAGGTGATTCCGTCCCGTCGACCTTCCCCGAACCGGTCCGAAACGACCTTACGCCGCGCGCTCGCCTCTCCGGTATATGGTCGAGAACGTCGTCTATCCCGCGTACTTCGACGCCGACCGATCCCGGTCGGCGGGGCGCCGCGTCCCGATGGACCTCGCGGTCGAGGAGCCCACCGTCGACGAGATCGCGAAGGCGGTCCAGCAGGTCGGCTACGACGCGGTGATCGAACGCGAGAAAACCTACTCTCGGGAGTTCGAGCCGCGAGGCGCGGTGGTCGTCCGCGGCACCGAAGACACCGCGAAAAACGACCTCGTGCAGGCGATCGCCGCCTACCTCGGGGTTATCCGGGAGTGACGATGCGCCGCGTCGGCACCGTCGTCCGCACCGCCGGGGGGCTCGCCATCGCGCGCGCCGAAGCGGGCGCGGAGCCGCCGCGGATCGGCTCGTCCGTGGTCGACGAGTCGCTCGCGACGGTCGGGCGCGTCGTCGACGTGTTCGGCCCCGTCGACCGCCCCTACGTGGCGGTGACGCCGAGCGACGACGACCTCGCGGCGCTCGTCGGCGGGAAGCTGTACGCGCGCTGACCGCCTCCTACTCGGGCGTCGGCGCCTCGGCGGGGTCGTCAGCGTTTTCGTCCCCGTCCTCGGCTCCGTTTCCGTCCCCGTCCTCGGCTCCGTTTCCGTCCCCGTCCTCGGCTCCGTTTCCGTCCCCGTTGCTCTCCACGACGGCGAAGTCCTCGATCGTCTTCGTTGAGCGAGCGATCCGCTCTGCGACGACGAGCCTCTCGGTTCGATCGAGCCGCTCCCAGTCGATCTCCGTCGGCGGCGACTCCTCGAACGCCCGGAACTGCCGGTACACCGCCTCGTTGACGAACCGTTCGAACGACTCGCAGTTCGGGCACGTCACCGACAGGTGCGAGGTGTCGAACTCGCGGCTCACCGTGTGTTCGAGGCAGTTCAGACAGCGATAGGTCCGGGTTCTGCTCACGGTTCGACGAACGCGATGGACGCGCTAATACCTGCGGGTACCGGTGCGGAGAGCGGAGACCGAAAGCGCCGCGAGGGCGGCGACCCGCTAGAACAGCGCCGACGCCGCGGCCTCGGCGGTCTCGATGACCGGTCCGAAGCCGGGCAGGAGCAGCACCGTCGCGACCGCCGCGAAGACGACCGCGGCGTACAGCCCGGTCGGCCGCACGTCGATGGCGTCCAGCGCGCTCGACGACGCGGGGTCGTCGATGAACAGCGCCTTCACGACCCGGCTGTAGTAGTACAGCGAGACGACGCTGTTGACGGCGCCGAGCCCCGCCAGCCACAGGAAGCCGTTGTCGATGGCGCCCATGAACAGGAAGTACTTCGAGAAGAACCCGGCGAAGGGCGGCAGCCCGGCGAGCGAGAACATGAACACGGCCATCGCCGTCGAGGCGACGGGCGCGCGCCGCGCGAGCCCCGCGTAGTCCTCGAACGTCCGGCCGACGCCCCACCGCTCCGCCATCGCGACGAAGAGGAACGCGCCGGTGTTCATGAACCCGTAGACGAGCAGGTGCGCCATCGCCGCGCCCATCACGGCGCCGTTGGCGCCACCGTCCTGCGAGAGCGCCGCGACGCCGATGAGCACGTAGCCCGCGTGCCCGATGGAGGAGTACGCGAGCATGCGCTTGACCTCCTCCTGAACGGCCGCCGCGAAGTTACCGAGCGTCATCGTCACGGCCGCGAGCACGCCGAACGCCAGCACCCAGTCGATGCCGGCGGCGAGCGACGCGCCCACCGGGAACGCCTCGGTGAACAGGCGGAACGCGACCACGAAGCCGGCCGCCTTCGAGGCCGACGAGAGGAACGCGCTCACCGGCGCGGGAGCGCCCTCGTACGCCTCCGGCGCCCAGAAGTGGAACGGGACGGAGGCGGTCTTGAACGCGACGCCGCCGAGGATCATCACGATCCCGAGGCCGGCGACGCCGGCGAGCCCGTCGAGCGAGCCGATCCCGTCGGCGACGTCGGCGAACAGCAGCGAGCCGGTCGCCGCGTACACGAGCGAGATCCCGAACAGGAAGATCGCGGAGGAGAGCGCCCCGACGAGGAAGTACTTCATCCCCGCCTCGACGCTCCCGTGGTTCTGTTTGAGGTACGCGACGAGCACGTACGACGGCAGCGACACCATCTCCAGGGCGACGAAGACGACCGCGAGCGAGTTCGCGGCCGCGAGCAGCGCCATCCCGGTCGCCGCGAACACGACGAGCGAGTAGAACGCCGCCGGGCTCTCGTGGTCGTGGAAGTAGTCGTGAGCCGCGACGACGACCAGCGCCGTCACGGACGCGAAGATGGCGGTGAAGAACAGCGCCATCGTGTCCACCTTGATCGCCTCGGCGAACAGGGTGATCGCGCCGCCGGTGTCGGCGCTGCCGGTGCCGGAGACGACCAGCCAGACGCTCGCCGCGAGCGCGGCGAGCGATCCGAGCGCGCCGACGACGGCCATCGAGGTGTTCGACCGCGCGTCGGGACTGATCGTGTCGACCAGCAGCAGCGCGAGCCCGGTGAACGCCAGCACGAAGACGGGCAACAGCGCCGTCATCTGCGGAAGCGTGTTAACCATTGACGGTCACCCCCTCGACCACGGGAACGACAGCGTCACGGATCATCTCGAAGAAGATGTCCGGCGCGACGCCGAGCACGATGATCGCCACCAGAAGCACCGCGAGCGGGGCGACATCGTGGAACGGCGCGGGACCGACCTCGTAGTCGGTTTCGAGCTCGAACGGCCCGAACAGCGTACTCTGCATCGCCGACAGAAAGTAGCCGGCGACGATGACTATACCGAACATCGCGAGCGCCGTGAAGACCGGCGCGTACGGCAGCGCCGGCGCGGCGAACGAGCCCACGAAGATGAAGAACTCCCCGGCGAAGCCGGCCATCAGCGGGAGCCCCATGTACCCGAACGCACCGGCGACGAGGATGCCCACCGCGACGGGCATCCGGTCGGCCATGCCGGACATGTCGCCGACCATCCGCGTGTGCGTCGCGTTGTAGACGACGCCGACGGCCATGAACAGCAACCCCGAAATGAGACCGTGCGCGACCATCTGGAACGTCGCGCCGCCGACGCCGTACTCGGTGAACACGACCAGTCCGAGGATGACGTACCCCATCGACGAGACCGAGGAGTAGGCGACGATCCGCTTGAGGTCCTTCTGGGCCAGCGCCAACATCGCGCCGTAGATGACGCTGATGACGGCGATGGCGGCGATCGGGACCGCGAGCGCGGACGCCTGATCCGGAAGCATCGTGAAGTTGAACCGGAGCAGCGCGTACGTCCCCATCTTCAGGAGCACGCCGGCCAAAAGCACCGACACCGGCGTCGGCGCCTCGACGTGGGCGTCCGGGAGCCACGTGTGGAACGGAACGATCGGGACCTTCACCGCGAATCCGGCGAACATCGCGAGGAACGCGACCATCGCGATCCGGTCCGGCGAGATGCCGAACCACGTTCCGAGACCGCCGTCGGCGATCGCCCCCGTGATCTCCGGCAACGCGAACGAGCTCACGGAGTCGCCGAGCGCGAACGTCAGCGACATGAAGCCGATGAACATCAGCAGCGACGCCGCGTTCGTGTAGACGAAGAACTTGATCGCGGCGTACTTCCGGCGGGGACCGCCCCAGACGCCGATGAGGAAGTACATCGGCACCAGGACGGCCTCCCAGAAGACGAACCAGAGGAAGAAGTCGAGCGCGGTGAACACGCCGAGCAGGTTCGCCTCCATGAACAGCATGAGCCCGTAGAACTGGCTCTGACGGGCGTCTATCGGCGTCCACGCGCTCACGATCGCGAGCGGGACGAGGAACGTCGTGAGCACGACGAGCGGGAGGCTGATCCCGTCGACGCCGACGAACCACGATACGGTCCGACCGCCGACCTCCAGCCATTCGATCTGGGTGGCGTACGCGATGTCGCCGCCCGTGAGGGCGTTGCCGGCGCCGTCGAAGCCGGACCAGAGGTACAGCGAACCGACGAACGGGAGCAGGCTGAACGCGAACGCCAGCCGCCCCGCCCACTCGTCCGGGGCGAGCAGCACGAGGAGCGCGGCCACGAACGTGAACCCGATGAGGGCTTCGATCATCACAGGAACCACCCCCCGGTCACGCCGAGCGCGAGCAGTAAGGCGACGAGCCCCAGCGTGAGCAGCGTGGCGTACTGCGAGACCACGCCGCTCTGGAGCCGGCGGACCCGGCTTCCGCCGAAGAGGCTCACCGACGAGACGCCGTTGACGACGCCGTCGATGATCCCCTGATCGAACGTGTTCGCGCCGCCGGCGACGTCTTCGGTGCGATACGCGAGCCATACCTGCAGTTCGTCCAAGTAGTAGTTGTTGTACAGCACGTCTTTGATCCCGCCGAGCTTCGCCGTGTGCTCCGTCGGCGACGGAACGTTGTAGAGCCGCCAGGCAACGAGGAGTCCGGCCAGCGCCAAGCCGAGCGAGACGGCCGCGCCGACGAGGACTGTGCCGACCTCGCCGCCGACGAGGTACCCGCTACTGTACGGGCCGATGTCCCCGTAGTGGTGCGAGGAGAGCCCCTCGATGCCGCCCCAGTGGTTGTCGAGCCAGAGGTGGAGCAGATCGATCCCTTCCAGTCCGAGGACCTTCTGGACCGGCACCATGTTGATGAAGCCGGTGACGACGGCGAGCGCGCCCAGCACGGTCAGCGGCCCCTTCACGTTCCAGCGAACGGGTTCGGGGTCGCGTGCGGTGTCGCTGCGCGGTTCGCCGTGGAAGGTCAGGAACACCATCCGGAAGGTGTAGAAGGCGGTGACGGGCACCGCGAGCAGCCCCATCAGGTAGCCGCCGAGCAGCAGCGGGTCGTTGAGCCCGTGGACGAGCGCCTCGTAGAGAATCTCGTCTTTCGACCAGAAGCCGGCGAACGGGAAGATGCCCGCGAGCGCGAGCGACCCGGCGAGGAAGGTGTAGTACGTGACGGGCATCTTCGATTTCAGCCCGCCCATGTCCCACATGTCCTCGTTGTGGTGCATCGCGATGATCACCGCACCGGCGCCGAGGAACAGCAGGGCCTTGAAGAAGGCGTGGGTCGTCAGGTGGAAGACCGCCGCCACGTACCCGCCCGCGCCGAGCGCGAGCATCATGTACCCGTACTGCGAGATGGTGGAGTACGCGAGCACCTGCTTCAGCTCGTCTTTCACGACGCCCATCGTCGCCGCGAACAGCGCGGTGAAGCCGCCGATGAAGGCGATCACCGCGAGCGCCGTCGGCGACAGCGCGTAGAACCCGTACATGCGCGCGACGAGGTAGACGCCGGCCGCCACCATCGTCGCGGCGTGAATCAGCGCGGAGACGGGCGTCGGACCCTCCATCGCGTCGGGGAGCCACGTGTGCAGCGGGAACTGCGCGGATTTCCCGACGACACCGCCCAACACGAGCAGACCGACGACCGTCAGCCACGTCTGTAGTTCGACTCCGCCGGGCGTCCACGCGACCGATCCCTCTCCGGCGAGCGCGGCCTCGGCGAGATGCGGGAACGACTCGCTACCCGCGAACTGCGCGGTACCGAACGTCGCGAGCACCGCGACGACGCCGATCAGGAAGAAGTAGTCCCCGAACCGCGTCACGAGGAAGGCCTTCTTCGCCGCCGACGGCGGACCGGGCTCCCGGAAGTGGAAGCCGATGAGCAGGTACGAGCAGAGCCCGACCAGCTCGAAGAACATGAACGCCATCAGCAGGTTGTCGGCGACGACGAAGCCGAGCATCGAGGCCGTGAACAGGCCGAGCCCGGCGTAGTACCGTGGCAGGCCCGTCTCGCCCTCGTCGTTCATGTAGCCGAGCGAGAACACGTGAACCAGAAGCGCCACGAGCGTCACGATGACGAGCATGAGCGCCGACAGCGGGTCGATCAGGATACCGAAGGACAGCTCGACGTCCGTCGGGCCGATGCCGCCCGCGCTCGCCCACGTGTAGAGCGTGCGGTTCGCCGCCTCCCCGCCCGCCACCGTCGCGAGCACCCACAGCGAGAGCAGGAACGACCCCGCCGTCGCCGCGATGCCGCCGAAGGCGCCGCCCTTCGGAAGGTGCTTGCCGGCACCGAGGGCGATCAGGAACGAGAAGAACGGGAGGAGAACGATCGCCGGAACGTATGAGAACACGTCTATCATGTTACCACCTCATCTCCGTTGGAACGGTCACGTCGGTGACGCCGAAGTTGCGGTACAACACGAGGATGATGCCGATCCCGATCGCGACCTCCGCGGCCGCGAGCGCGATGACGAACAGCGCGAACACCTGTCCCGTGAGGTCGCCGTAGTACAGCGCGAACGCGACGAAGTTGATGTTCGCGGCGTTCATCATGAGCTCGACGCTCATCAGGAAGTACAGCGCGTCACGCCGCGTGAGCACGCCGAACAGGCCGATACAGAACAGGCCGGCGGCGAGCAGCAGGTACCACTCGGGCGGGATCGAGGAAGCGACGGCGGTCATCGCCGCTCACCTCCCTCGCGCCCGCCGTCGGTGAGCGCCTCGCCCACCGCGGCGACGATGGAGCCGTCTTTCTCGCGCTTCGCCAGATAGACCGCACCGTCGACGGCCACGTCGAGCGCGACCGCCGCGATCAGGAACGCGGCGAGGAATCCCTCTGACGGGACCGAGCCGAGCTCGTACTCGCCGAGGTTGAACAGGGCGTACCCGATGTTGTGAACGATCGACGCGTCCGCCGGGAACGCCGCCACGGCCCCGAAGTCGGCAGACAGCACCGTCAGGGCGATCACGGCGAACAGGAGCCCGACCGCGGCTGCGGGCACGAGGCGCCCGCGGCTTCCGGAGTCGCCGTCGCTCATGCGCTATTCACCTCCGTTTCCGTGTCCGATCGCGTGAGCATCACGGCGAACGTGACGAGGATCAAAACCCCGCCCACGTAGACGAGGATCTGCATGGCGGCGATGAACTCCGCCTGCAGCATCACGTAGTGCACCGCAACGCTCGTCAGGGCACCGCCCAGGAGCAGCGCGGCGTGGAACACGTCGCGCGCCAGGACGACCCCGAGGCCGAACGCCAGCGTGACCGCGGCGAACAGCCCGAACGCGATGGTAGCATAAACCATTGTGTGTGTCTCCTATGAGAGTCCCTTTGAAGATTTCGAGACGCGCCCGTTACTGGTAGTCGACCTCGCCGTCTCCCTCCCCGATCCACGCGCCGCGATCGGGGTTGCGGGACTCCAGCGGGTCGATTCCCTTGTACCACGGGACGTTCTTGAGCTGTTCTTTGTTGAACACGAAGTCGTCCTTCGTGTCCGCGGTGAACTCGAAGTTCTGCGTCAGCAGGATGGCGTCGACGGGACAGACCTCCTCGCAGAGCCGGCAATAGATGCACTGGCCGATGTGGAGGTTGTACTGCTCGCCGTTGCGCTGGTCGTCTTGGACAATCTGGATCGTGTCGTTCGGACAGACGTTCTCGCACTGCCGACACCAGATGCACCGCTCCTGACTGAACTTGTGGACGCCGCGGAAGCGCGGGCTCACCTCGGGCGCGTCCTCCGGGTATTCCACCGTGAACGTCGTCCCGTCGAGCGCGTGCTTCATCGTCGTCGCCATGGATTTCATGAGTCCGATCATGTTACGCGATCACCCCCACGATTACGGCCGTGAGCACCAGGTTCGCGAACGACAGCACCAGCATCCCCTTCCAGCCGATCTCGATCAGCTGGTCGATCCGGACGCGCGGCAGCGCGGAGCGCGCCCACTGCGTGAACAGGAAGAAGCCCCAGACCTTCACCACGAACCAGATGAAGCTGATGCTCTCCGGACCGGGACCGGACGCACCGCCGAGGAACGTCACGGCGAGGATCGCACCGCCGAGGAAGATGTGGACGAACTCGCCGAGGTAGAACAGGACGAAGTACGCCGAGGAGTACTCCGTCTGGTACCCCGCGACGATCTCCGTCGGTGCCTCGGGGATGTCGAACGGGTTCCGTCCGATCTCCGCCATGTTCGCCGTGAGGAACAGCACGAACGCGAACGGGTTCACGAACGCGTACCACGCCGGGATGTCGAATCCGCCGATCGTCACGAGCGTCTCCGTCTGCGCCCCGACGACGCCGCTTATCTGGAGCGTCCCCGCGAAGATCACGACCGACATCGCGGTGACGATGAGCGGGATCTCGTACGCGAGGTTCTGCGCGACGGCGCGGAGCCCGCCGAGCAGCGAGTACTTGTTGTTCGACGCGTAGCCGGCTATCACCAGCGACACCGAGGCGATGGAGGCGAACGCGAACACCAGCGCCAGCCCCACCTCGGGGTCGGCGAGGTGGAGGTTCAGCGGACCGATCCGTCCCATCGGGATCACGGAGAACCCGAGCATCGCCGACGCCGGCAGGAGGATCGGGGCGATGTCCCACGACGGGCGGTCGACGCCCTCGGGGACGATGAGCTCCTTCGCGAGCAGCTGAACCGCCGCCGCGGGAATGATGAGCAGGCCGAACGGCCCGATCCGGTCGACCGCGATCCGGTCGGTGAACGCCGCCGTGATCTTCCGTTTCGCCCACGGCCCGGCGACGCCGGAGAACGCGAGAATGACGTTGGCGACGACCGCCGCCCCGATCAGCGAGGCGACGACCTCGCCAAGCACGCCCGGGAGCCCGAACGTGTCGACGAGGAACTCGGGGAACAGCTGTGCGGGCGCCGTCCCCATCAGCGGTCCACCTCCCCGAGCACGATGTCCAGGCTACCGAGCGCGGCGACCACGTCGGGGACGTACTCCCCGTTCGACATCTCGGGGAGCGTCTGGAGGTTGGAGAAGCAGGGCGACCGGATCTTGAAGCGGGCGGGCTTGTCCGTGCCGTCGGCGCGGATGTAGATGCCGAGTTCGCCCTTCGCGCCC
>NZ_SDJP01000001.1:495057-519164 GCF_004114995.1 Halorubrum amylolyticum | reverse complement strand
CTGGTGGTGGATCTGAACCACGATCAAGATAACCGCCGAGTTTAGCCACGCTTACTGCGTATCCTTTCCCATCTTGACCACTCAATTCTGGAAATTTCGTTTCCAGAAGTGTGCGCTCTGCCTCACTCAACAGGGTTTTCGGGGATATTGAGCTGTCACCACGACCAAGCTCTCGTAGCTCCAAAACTTTCCACGCAATCACTGAATACACACTCAGCAGGACCTCCATCCGCTCCCAAGATTGCAACTGCCGTTCTTCGATTTCACAGCCGCTCTTGAGCACTTTGTGCCAGTCTTCAATCCGCCAGCGAAGGCCGTAATAGTCAATGACCGTCAGAGTTTCCTCGAACTTTTCGACCGATTCAGTGGTGAGTAACACCCACTGAATCGGGTCATCATTCTTACTGACCTCGTCGACTCTCACGACATTTACTTCGACTGAACCCTCTTGCTCAGGATTATTCCTCGGCGACTTCTTCGTAGAACGCGAATGAATCTGCGCCCCGGTCATGAATGAACAAGGGACGGACATTGTCGGCAAGCCAGTCTCTGGCTTGCCTGTCACCACGACTCCATTTCTCGTGCTCACTGTCCAACTGAATCGGCTCTGCTTTCCCGTTCGTATCGTACTTTTGATCGGCTTGCTGGTCCTCGATCAGCGCCTGCTGATCGATGACCCCTGTCATTCGATGTGTCCGTGGGTTGACTCCAATCGTTGAGTGGTGTTTGACACCCTCGAGGTCCATCTCAGAGTTGCCAATGTCGCCAAGTCCCTCCTTGGAGGGATGTCTCGGAAAGACGAGTTCAGTGGTATCGGAGACAATCAAGAGTTCGTCTGACCGACTCACTCTTGATTGTTGTTGCTGCTTGTGAGCAGAGAGAATTTCGCTGGGGTCCACACTGTCATTCTCGCAAAATCGGTATGTAGCCGTTGTGGACGCGCAGTCTCCGCAAGCAGCGGGGATGGACTCGGCAGGCGAACTGCCGAGTTCATCCCCAAGTTGAACCAGTCGATCGGTCAAACGTTTGTCTCCAAACTCGGCTGATCGAAACTCTGTTCGAATCCATCCTGAGACATCCATGTCACACAACTGTCCGTCCCTATCGAGATCAGGCCGCCAACTCCGTGACTCTCGTCCCATCTTCCCGTCTCAGTTCGTCAGCCGCGGCGTTAGAACTTGTGGGTAAGAGACAAGACTGAACTCGTGGGTGACTTACAGAAACTCCCTGACCTCCGAGTACCACATGTCGTGGTGATCGACCGCGCCCACGGCGTCCGCCACGTCGACCGCGATCGCGTGCCAGCAGCGCTCGGAGGGGTCGTCGGCGTCGAGGTTGTACGTCGCGTCCGCGCAGGTGCACTCCCCGTCCTCGACGACGTACTCGTCGTCGTGACCGACGACGACGGTGAAGTCTCGGTAGCGCTTCACGCGCCCCTCGCCGACCGCCTCGATGGCGCGCTTCCCGCGGTCGCCGTGCTCGTCGACGACGGCCGCGGCGATCGGGCCGGTCAGCTCCCCAGCCTCCGCGATCGCCGCGCGCCAGTCGTCGACCGGCTCCATGTCGGCCCCTTTTCGGGCGTTCGGTTAAACACCGTCGGTCAGGACGGGTGCTCGGCCCCGTCGCGAACGGTTTCACGCGCCCTTCCACCGTCCCGCCGGCGCGTGGCGTCGGGAGCGGCGGGGACTTCCCAACGCCACGCGCGGTCACGACGCGCCGCGCTACTCCAGAACGACCAGCACGTCGCCCATGTCGACGCTGTCGCCCTCGCCGACGTGGACGCTCGCGACGGTGCCGCCGCGCTCGGCGACCACGTCGTTCTCCATCTTCATCGCTTCGAGCACGCAGACCACGTCGCCGGCGGCGACCTCGTCGCCCTCGTCGACATCGACGGAGAGGATCGTCCCCTGCATCTCCGCCGCGATCGCCTCGCCGCCCTCGGCGACGTCGACGCCGGCGTCGTCACCCCCGTCGTCGGACGTCGCCTGCGGGGGGCGCTGCCCGCCGCCGCTGCCGCCGGCGCCGGCGCCGCCCGCCCCGCCCTCCGGAACCGGGATCGCGGGCGCGCCGCGCTCCTCCAGTTCGACCTCGAAGCGCTTCCCGTTCACCTCGACGGTGAACTCGCGTTCGGACACCTCCTCGTCGTCCTCGCCCGCCGACGCCGACTCGGTGCCCCACTGCTCCTGTGCGTCCGCGATCAGCGCCTCGTCGAGGTCCTCGTCGAGGTACTTCGTGGTGTGCGTGCCGTCGACGAACCGGTCGTCGTCGAGCATGAGCCGGTGGAACGGAACGATGGTAACGACGCCCTCCAGGTCGTACTCCGCGAGCGCGCGCTTCGACCGGGCGAGACACTCCCCGCGGTCCGCGCCCCACACGATCAGCTTCGCGATCATCGAGTCGTAGTCGGTCACCAGCTCGTCGCCCTGCCGGAGCGCGTCGTCGACGCGGACGCCGATCCCGCCCGGCGGGTCGTACGTGTCGAGCCGGCCCTCGTTTGCGGGCTGGAAGTCGTTCGCGGCGTTCTCGGCGTTGATCCGGAACTCGATCGCGTGCCCCTCGAGCTCCACGTCCGCCTGCGAGACCGAGAGCCCCTCGCCGCTGGCGACCCGGAGCTGCTCTTTCACGATGTCGATCCCCGTCAGCTCCTCGGTGACGGTGTGTTCGACCTGAATCCGCGTGTTGACTTCGAGGAAGTAGAACGGCGTGTCCGGCCCGAGCGGCTCCGAGGGGTCGCGGTCCACGTTCTCCTCGACGAGGAACTCGACGGTGCCGGCGTTGGTGTAGTCGGCGGCGGCGACGCCGCGTCGGGCGGCCTCGCCGATCTGCTCGCGAAGCTCGTCGGAGAGCGCGGGGGAGGGCCCCTCCTCGATCACCTTCTGGTGGCGGCGCTGGAGCGAGCAGTCGCGCTCGCCGAGGTGGACCACGTCGCTCTCGTCGAGGTCGCCGTCGGCCTCGGGGTCGTCCGCGACGATCTGCACCTCGACGTGGCGGGGGGTCTGGAGGTAGCGTTCGAGGTAGACGGAGTCGTTCGAGAAGTACGCCTCGCCCTCGCGTTTGGCGGATTCGAGCGCCTCCGCGGCCCCGTCGGCGCTCTCGACGACCTTCATCCCGCGACCGCCGCCGCCGCCCTCGGCCTTGATCGCGACGGGGTAGCCGTGCTCGTCGCCGAACTCGGTCACGGCCTCGACATCCGTGACGGGCTCGGTCGTGCCGGGGACGATGGGCACGTCGGCGTCGTCCATCACGCGGCGGGCGTGGGTCTTCTCCCCGAGCCGCTCCATCGCGTCGCTGGCGGGGCCGATCCAAGTGATCCCGTCCGCGGCCTCGACGCGGGCCGCGAAGTCGGCGTTCTCGGCGAGGAAGCCGTAGCCGGGGTGGATCGCGTCGGCGTCTGCCGCCTTCGCGGCGTCGACGACCGCCTCGCCGTCGAGGTACGAGTCGGCGGCGCGGGCGGGCCCCACGTTGTACGCCTCGTCCGCGTACCGGACGTGGCCGCCGTGTTTGTCCGCGTCGCTGTAGACGGCGACGGTGTCGACACCCAGCTCCGCACAGGCGCGCATCACCCGAATCGCGATCTCCCCGCGGTTCGCGACCAGAACCTTGTCGAACATTCCTGCACGTTGTTTCCACCATAGCCCACCTCATTCTATCGGTCCGTGACGACGATCGGTGACGACGATCGTCGTACCCCGTCGGCGTTTCCCGCCGTGTCACCGAGCGACCGCGGCGCCCCGAGACGGTTAAGAGTCTGCCGGGAGCCATATCCGCACATGCTCTCGCCCGGAAACCCCTACGTGTTGCCGTCGGTGCTGGTCGCAGCGGGCGCGTACCTCGCCGCGACGCTTTTGACCGACGCCTCGCTGCTCGTCCGGATCGGCGTCCTCGCGCTCCTCGCGGGCGTCGCGCCGGTCGTCCTCAACCGACTCCTCGGCGGCGGCTCGGCCGACGGGTCGCGCGAGTCGTGAGCCGTCGACTACGGCCATCGGCCACAGATATATACGCGATCGGACGTATTCTCGGACGCACCCTGTGAAGGGTTAGCGTGGCAGTCGGACCGCCGTGGGCCGCCGGCGTTCGCCGAGGGCCGCCGGGGAGGTGGCGGCGGTCCGACCGCCGGGGGAATGCGCGCGACCCGACTCAGAACCGGTCGGCGCGGCCGGCCGCGGTCCACGGGTCCGTCGGCGCGTCGACGGGCACGCGGACCGACCGATTCTGCAGCCGATCGACTCGGCCGGCGAACGACCAGCGCTCGCCCTCCCAGTCCGGCTCGTCGTCCGCCGCGGCCGTGGCGGCCGCCGCGGCGCGCTCGCCGTCTCGGAGGTGGGCCGCGACCGCGGCGGCGATGGCGGCGGCCTCCGCGTCGCCGGCGTCGTCCGGGATCGACAGCCCGGCGAGGGCGACCGCGGCGTCATCGGAGGGGGTGGCGTCACCGGGCGGCGCGGCGTCGCCCGATCCGGACGCGACCTCGTCCCGTTCGGATGCGTCGGTCGCCATCAGATCGGGATGTTGCCGTGCTTCTTCTCTGGCGCGTCCGAGCGCTTCCCCTTCAGCATGGTCAGGTCGTCGATCAGCCGCGCGCGGGTCTCCGCGGGTTCGATCACGTCGTCGACGAAGCCGCGGTCGGCGGCGGTGTAGGGGTTCGCGAACTCCTCGCGGTACTCGTCGATGAGCTCCTGTCTGCGCGCGTCGGGGTCGGCGGCGGCCGCCAGCTCCTCGCGGTAGAGGACGTTGACGGCGCCCTTCGGCCCCATCACCGCGATCTCGGCGGTCGGCCACGCGTAGTTCACGTCGCCGCCGATATGCTTCGACGACATCACGCAGTAGGCCCCGCCGTACGCTTTCCGGGTGATGACGGTGAGGAGCGGGACGGTCGCCTCCGAGAAGGCGTACAGCAGCTTCGCGCCGTGGCGGATGATCCCGTTGTGCTCCTGATCGGTGCCGGGCATGAACCCGGGCACGTCCTCGAAGGTGAGGATGGGGATGTTGAAGGCGTCACAGAAGCGGACGAACCGCGCGCCCTTCTGGCTCGCCTCGATGTCGAGCGTCCCGGCGTTCACGCGGGGGTTGTTGGCGACGATCCCGATCGAGTGGCCGTCGAGCCGGGCGAAGCCGACGACGACGTTCTTCGCGAAGTTCTCCTGCACCTCGAAGAAGGAGCCCTCGTCGACGACGCTGTCGATCACGTCTTTCATGTCGTACGGCTTCCGGGGGGCGTCGGGGACGATGTCGGCCAGCTCCTCGTCGGCGCGCTCGGGGTCGTCCCACGGCTCGACGCGCGGGGGGTCCTCGACGTTGTTGGCGGGGAGGTACGAGAGCAGCCGCGCGATGTCGTCTAACGCCTCTTCCTCGCTCTCCTCCGCGAAGTGCGCGACGCCGGAGGTCGAGGTGTGGGTCACCGCGCCGCCGAGCTCCTCGAAGCTCACCTCCTCGCCCGTGACGGTCTCGATCACGTCCGGCCCGGTGATGAACATGTGCGAGGTGTCCTTGACCATGAACGTGAAGTCCGTGATGGCGGGGGAGTAGACCGCCCCGCCCGCGCACGGCCCCATGATCGCAGAGATCTGGGGGATCACGCCGGACGCCTCCGTGTTGCGTCGGAAGATCTCCGCGAAGCCGCCGAGCGCCTCGACGCCCTCCTGGATGCGGGCGCCCGCGGAGTCGTTGAGGCCGACCACGGGCGCGCCCACGTCCATCGCCTTGTCCATCACCTTACACACCTTCTCGGCGAACACCTCGCCGAGCGATCCGCCGAAGACGGTGAAGTCGTGCGCGAAGACGAACGTCTTCCGCCCGTTCACCTCGCCGTACCCCGTGACGACGCCGTCGCCCGGGATCTGCTGTTCCTCGGTGCCGAACTTGTGGTTCCGGTGGGTGCGGAACCGGTCGAACTCGTGGAAGGTTCCGTCGTCGAGGAAGTAGTCGATGCGCTCGCGCGCGGTCATCTTCCCCTTCTCGTGTTGGGACTCGATCCGGTCTTCGCCGCCGCCCTTCGCCGCCCGCTCGCGGCGCTCGCGGAGGTCCTCGATACGGTCGTCCATCGTCACGCCGGACCACCCTGAGTCATTACCTCGTGGGTCGGCGAGCGGCATCAAAAGGGTTCCCCTATGCGACGTTCTCGGCTTCGACGAGCGTCGAATCCGGTGCCGAAGCGGCGGTCGGCGTCGCCCGGTGCGAAGGGGCTCGACGCTGGGAACCGCCCGCACGGCCCCTGTCTCCGGTTCACACTCGGACGGCCGGTTCGACGCTTTTAAGCCTCCGATGAACCACTTTCCGGTGAGACAGGCTTCGCCTGTTTCACTGACCCGTAGGAGCGACCTGCGTACTACGGAGGTGAAAATGGCAGACACAATACAAGAGGCCGTAACCCTCGCACTCGACGATGCGCCCGAGCGGAACTTCCGCGAGACCGTGGACATCGCGATCAACCTGCGAGACCTCGACCTCAACGATCCGTCGAACCGCATCGACGAGTCCGTCGTGCTGCCGGCTGGAACGGGGCAGGAGACACAGATCGTCGTCTTCGCGGAGGGCGAAACCGCCGTCCGCGCAGAGGAGGTCGCTGACGAAGTACTCGACAGCGACGACCTCGAAGACTTAGGAGACGACGACGACCGCGCAAAGGATCTGGCCGGCGAAACCGACTTCTTCGTCGCGGAAGCCAGCCTGATGCAGGACATCGGTCGGTACCTCGGTACCGTCCTCGGTCCGCGCGGGAAGATGCCTACCCCACTGCAGCCGGACGACGACGTCGTCGACACAGTCAACCGGATGAAAAACACCGTGCAGCTCCGGTCGCGCGACCGGCGCACGTTCCACACCCGTGTCGGTGCCGAAGACATGGGCTCCGACGCGATTACGGACAACATCGACGTCATCATCCGGCGACTCGAAGCGAGCCTCGAGAAGGGGCCGCTCAACATCGACGGGATCTACGTGAAGACCACGATGGGTCCCGCCAAGGAGGTGCCCGTATGAGCTCGGTCCGCAAGACCGAGACGATCCCGCAGTGGAAACAGGAAGAGGTCGACGAGCTCGTCGACTTCATCCGGTCGTTCAACTCCGTCGGGATCGTCGGCGTCGCCGGCATCCCGAGCCGCCAGCTCCAGGCCATGCGCCGCGAGCTGCACGGCTCCGCGGACGTTCGGATGAGCCGCAACACGCTCACCGTCCGCGCGCTCGAAGCGGTGAACGACGGCGTCGAAGAGCTGACCCAGTACGTCTCGGGTCAGATCGCGCTCATCGGCACGAACGACAACCCGTTCGGCCTCTTCAAGCAGCTGGAAGCCTCGAAGACCCCCGCCCCGATCAACGCGGGCGAGGTCGCCCCCAACGACGTCGTCATCCCCGAGGGTGACACGGGCGTCGACCCGGGGCCGTTCGTCGGCGAGCTCCAGACGGTCGGCGCGGCCGCGCGCATCCAGGACGGCTCGATCATGGTCACCGAGGACTCGAAGGTCCTCGACGAGGGCGAGGTCGTCGACGACGACCTCGCGAACGTCCTGACCGAGCTCGGCATCGAGCCGAAGGAAGTCGGGCTCGACCTCAAGGGCGTCTACTCCGACGGCGTCCTGTTCGAGCCGGACGAGCTCGAGATCGACGTCGACGAGTACGAGGCGGACATCCGCTCGGCGGCCGCCGCCGCGCGGAATCTCTCGGTCAACGCCGCGTACCCGACGGCCGCCACCGCCGGCACCCTTCTCGCGAAGGCGTCCGGCGAGGCGAAGTCCGTCGGACTGTTCGCGGAGATCGAGAGCCCGGACGTCGTGCCCGACCTCATCGGGAAGGCCGACGCCCAGCTCCGCTCGCTCGCGGCCCAGATCGACGACGAGGAGGCGCTTCCCGAGGAGTTGCAGGGCGTCGAAGCCGCCCCGGCTCCCGAGACGGACGACGCCGACGAGGAGGAACAGGCGGAGGAAGACGACGACACGGACGACGCTGAGGCGGCCGACGACGACGCCGACGACGCCGACGACGGCGACGACGGCGGCGACGGTCTCGGCGCGATGTTCGGATAACACCACGAGGACACACCAATGGAATACGTTTACGCTGCGCTCATCCTGAACGAGACTGGCGAAGAGATCAACGAGGACAACATCACCGGCGTGCTCGAAGCCGCCGGCGTCGACGTCGAGGAATCCCGCGTCAAGGCGCTCGTCGCCGCGCTGGAGGACGTCGACATCGAGGAGGCCGTCGAGACGGCCGCCGCGGCCCCCGCCGCCGGCGCCGCCGCAGGTGGCTCCGCGGACGCCGCCGAGGCCTCCGAGACCGCCGAGGCCGACGACGAGGAGGACGACGAGGAGGACGCCGCCGAGGAAGCGGCGGACGAGGAGGGCGAGGACGAGGAGGACGGCGGCGAGGGCCTCGGCGAGCTCTTCGGCTAACGCCGGACGATCGCCGGGACCCCCGACCGCGTCGACCGACTCTCAATCATCCGATTTTTACGAACCCGCTATCCGGAGTGATAACGCCGTCCGCGAGTTTATATACCGATCCCGGAAACGGAGAGGTGATGAAGATCGTCGACGGCGACAAGGCTGAGTGCGATCGGTGCGAGTCGATGTTCCCGATCGGAGACGTCTTGCTGCTCGAGAAGGAGACGAACCGCGACTACGAGCGGGTGCTGTGCGAGGAGTGTCTGGGCGACGTCGGGGTGCCGAAGGGGTACACGCTCCGTCGGGACATCAGCCACCTCGCCGGGTGAGCCCTCTCCCGTCGGGGGCGCCGCCGGTCGCTATTTCCACGCGGGCGCCGCCGACCCGACTTATCGTCAGCGAGAGCTCCCAGCCGTGTGCGGCGGCGACGTCGGCGACGATTGCGAGTCCGAGACCGCCCGGATCGCCGCCGTTGGCCGGACGGTACGCCGTCAGCGACTCCGTCGTCTCGTCGTCGAACCCGGGACCGTCGTCGAACCCGGGACCGTCGTCGGCAACGTAGAACCCGCCGTCGGCGAGCGGGCCGACCCAGACGGTCGGCTCCGGGCCGGCGTGGACGGCGGCGTTCTCGACGACGCGTTCGAGCAGCGTTTCGAGCCGGCGCTCGTTCGCCTCCACGGTGACCGACGCCGTGCAGTGGATCGCGGCCTCGTCGGGACACCGGCGCTCGAAGGTCGCGGCCGCGAGCTCGTCGACCCTGACCGGCGCCGTGTCGCCGCCGATCGCGTCGTGATCGACCAGATCCAGAAGCGACTCCGTGAGCCGGTCCATGCGGTCGACCGCCCGGCGCGCGGCGTCGATCCGCTGCTCGTCCTCGGAGTCCCCGTCGAGCCCGTTCAGGACGCCGAGCGCGATGTTGATCGGGTTGCGGAACTCGTGAGCGATCATGCCGCCGATCCTGTCGAGGCGGTCGTTCCGCCGGCGGAGCCGGGCCGTGCGTTCGGAAAGCGTCGCGAGTTCGTCGACACGGTCGATCGCCGTCTCCAGGTTGGCCCCGAAAACGCGCGCGAGCTCCACGTCGCCCTCGGAGACGGCCCGCTCGCGCGGGCTCCCCAGCGTCAGCACGCCGAACTCGCCGAGCGGGACCACGACCATGCTGCCGTCGCCGTCGCGGTCGGCGTCGTCGCCGATCGCCGCCACGCGCTGGTACACCCGTATCTCGCCGTCGTCGAACGCCTCCCACTGCACCGACTCGCCGCGGTCGTACGGTCGTCGCTCTCCGCCGACCGCCCTGAGCTCCGGCGACGCCGCGACGGGCACGAGCGCGTCGCGGTCCGCGTCGTGCTCCCGGACCGTGTTGAACTCGAACCCGAGCAGATCGCTCGCCGCCGCGGTCGCGACGTCGAGCACCTCCGCGCGGGTCTCGGCGGCGGTCATCTCACGGGTCACGTCGTGCAGACGCCGCAGTTCGGCAGCGATGTCGGCGTCGTTCCGCGCGTCCGACTCCCCGTCCATGGCGGATGTGGTAACGCGGCGATAGGAGTAGCTTGCGAATAGTCGTCCGGACCGAACCGAGGCGCTACGGAGCGCTACGGAGCGCTCGTGAGCCGCGAGGCGGGGAACCCGTACCGGTCGCAGTCCGCGACGCGCCGACCCGGCCGGAGAGACTCCGCGTAGACCGCCTCGACGACGGGTTCGTGGGCGCCGTAGTCGGCGTTCGTGGCGTACTCGGCGACCGTGCGTCCCTCGTCGGTGCGGAAGGCGTCGGCCCGTTCGGTCGTGACTTCGACGACGACGAGCCGTTTCCCGGTCTCGCGGTCGCGGACGGCCGCCCCCGGTTCGAACGCGTGTCTGTCACAGAGGTGCGCGCCGCCGGCGTCGAACGGGACGACCGTCTCCGCGCCGCAGACCGCGCAGGCGCCGACGCGCTCGTCGGGCGCGGGAACGGACCCCGCGGTCACCTCCATCGCGACGCGGCGGAGGTGCTTGCAGCGCGAGCCGCGGATCGCGTGGTCCGGGCAGGTGCAGGTACCGGCGTCGAGCGCGACCACGTAGGTGCCGCCGTCGGTCTCGACGACGTAGCGCCGGTCGCGGAGGGGGCGGACCGTCATCTCCTCCGCCGCGGCGCGCGCGGATCGGCCGTCGGATTTGTCGGAGGCTGCCGACGGCGCCGACGACGCCGAGGACGGCTCTCGCGACGGGGTCGGTTCGGGGGCTGCTGACGCGGGTGTGTTTCGAGTGTGCGTCATGGGTGACCGCGAGGGGGACCCTCGCTTCGCGTCGAGATAGGGGCCGGAAACGGATAAGATCGCCGCCGGAGCGGGTCGAGGAGCCGATATTCCCCGATCAAAGCGTGTAGGCCGCGCGATCGGACCGACCTCGCCGCCCTCATCGAAGTCCTTTTTTAGCGGCGACGGAAACTCGCGGGCATGGAAATCGACGCGGAGCTCCGTCGGCAGATCGCGGTCTCGCTGTCGGCGGCCGCGGTCTTCGTCGCCGGACTGATCGGGATCGGGGTCGCGTTCGGCGGTCCCGAGGGGCTGCCGGAGACGGGTGCGATCGCCCTCGTCGTGCTGCTCGCCGCGTTCGTGCTGTTGATGGCGCTCGTCGGCGCGTACCTCATCCGCGCGAACGACGACGACGACGCGTAGCACGGCTACTCGCTTCCGGCTACGACTACTCGCCCTCGGCTACGACTACTCGCTTCCGGCTTCCGCCGCAGTCGCGTTCTCTTCCCGCCAGTCGGTGATCTCGTCGGCCTCGGCCACGCGTTGCTCGTAGTACGCGAGCGGGTCGGCGGCGACCTGCATGTGGTCCTCCTCGTTGTGGCAGATCCCGTAGTTCGCCAGCGTCTCGCAGGTCGGCGGCGGGTACTGACTCCCCCGATCGTCGCTCAGGTACTCGGTCTGGTACCGGATCCCCTCGGCGTCGAGGCTCGTGTCGGCGCAGAACGCGACCACCTCGTCGGGACTCATGCCGATCCCGACGAGGAACGCCATCAGCGCGAACGACTCCGGCGGGGACAGATCCGTGCCGCGCTCGGCCTTGTCGATCAGGTTCCGCATGCAGGGCGGGAACAGGTCGGGAGCGACCACGTCGACCGGGCCGGCGTAGGTGCGCTCGGAGAGCAACCGCTTGAGGTCCGCGACGCCGGACTCGAGCTCCGCGGCGATCCCCTCGCCGGCGGCGAGCTCGAACGGAAGCCCCTCCCGGACCCGGTCCTCGACGGCGGCTTCGAGCGCGTCCAACAGCTCCTCGCGCGAGACGCGCACCTCGCCGTCGGCGAGCGCGCGGTTGACGAGCCGCCACGACTCGCCCCACGAGGGCGACGTGAGCCGGAGGTACGCCCCCACGGCGATCCAGTAGTGCTCCGGGCCGCGGCCGGGCGCGGAGCCGGCCCCTGTCGCGGCCGCGCCGCCCCCGGTTCCCGGAGCCGGCCGCGGGGACTCCGGCCGCACCGCCTCCGTGAGGTCGAACTCGGCGAGCACGTCGTCCAGCGCGACGGTCGGGGTCGACACCGACCGCAGCCCGTCGTCGGTCGCGAGATCCTCGCGGATTCGGTCGATCGCGGTCGCGGCCTCGGCGGCGGCGTACTTCCCGATGGCGGGTTCGGAGTCCAAAAGCGAGACGAGTATCCGCGCGATGGGGTACGAGAGCAGTTCCGCCTGCGCGTCGTAGGCCGACTCGGCGGGGAAGGCGCCGCTCTCGGACGCGACGGTTCCGTCCATCAGGGCGCGCTCGACGCGCTCGCGGGCGCGCTCGACCGCCGGCGCGTCGGCCGCGACGAGCTCCGGCAGCGACACCGCGGCGTCGGCGACCGCCTCGCGAGCGGTCGCGAAGAACGGGTACTTGGCGTCGAGCGCGTCCATGTCCGGGCCGAGATAGCAACGGGCGGCGAATAAGCGGTGCGGTCCGCGTCGGCGCGGACGGGCGCCGGGGGGTGGACGAGCCGTTCCGGAGCCGGACTCAGAGCCGCCCGCGGAGGTAGTGCCCGAGGTAGCCGCCGACGATCCCCGACCCGAGGGTGTAGGCGGCGGCGAGTCCGACCACGAGCAGCGCGATGATCCCGAACTCCGCGGGCGCCCCCGCGACCCCGAGGAAGAACAGCAGGACGACCGACAGCACTGAGCCGGCGATCCCGCCGACGAGCCCGTAGACGAGCACGTCGACCGGGTCCGCGGGCGCGTCGTCTCCGGGCGCGAGGAAGTCGTTCGAGGAGCCCGCTCTCGCGTCCGGCGAGGGCGTGTCGGCGGACGTGATGTCGGCGGTGGAGGGCGTGTCGGCGGGGACCATCGTTCGATTACTCCTCCGCTTCCTCCTCGCCTTCCTCTTCGCCGACCGCCTCGTCGTCGCCCGGTTCCTCGACGACGGCGCCGGGCGCGTTCGACTTCACGCTGTTGAGCCCCTGTTTCGCCTTCTGCTTGGAGGCGTACCCCTGTCCGCCGTCGGCGATGACGTTGCCGTTGTCGTGGCGGAGCCGCCAGCGGTGCTCGTCCGCCTTGTCGCGGAACAGCTCGAAGGTCGCGTCGCTGCCGCCCTCGTCGGGGGCCTCCTCGTCGCGGGAGACGTCGATCACGTGGGCGCCCGGCGCGTTCCGCTGGACGCTCTCGATGCCGGAGTTCGCGTCGCGCTTGTCGGAGTACCCGCCGCCGCCGTCGGCGATGATGTTCCCGTTGTCGTGGACGAGCCGCCAGCGCCACTCGTCGGCGCTGTCCGCGTACAGCTCGAATGTCGCCTTGCTCGCGGCGGCCTCGTCGTCGATCTCGCCCGCCGCCTCCGGCCACTCCATCTCGACCTCGAAGTGGACCGTCCCGCCCTCGCGTTCGAGTTCGACTTCCACCTCCTGTTCCGCCGCCGGATCGACCGTCACCGTGCCGGCGTCGTCGACGGGGACCGGCTCTCCGCGGCCGAGCGCCCGCGCGATGCGTCGGAAATAGGTGGCAAGCGCCTGTCGGCTCCGTGACCGCCGCGACTCGTGAACGGTTTCTTCGGGCATACGAGACCCACGTCGCAGCGAGCGCACAAAACGCTATGGCTGATCCTGGGTAATTATACTACACTCACGAACGGCTGTGCGGTGGCGCGTGCCTCCGAGTGGCCGACAGGCCACGAGGAGCGCCGCGCGAGGGCGCGGTGAGCGCTCGGAGAGCGCGAACCGCAAGGTTGGGGAGGCGTGAGGCTGCGGTCGGGTGGAACTCAAAGGGGCAGTCGCGAGGACGAAGCACGACGACGCAAGCACCACAGCGAAGGAGCGTCAGCGACTGAGCGAGGAGCGTAGCGAGGCGCGCGAGTCCTCGCGGCTGGGGCTTTGGAGGAGTCCACTGCCGAGTCACCGATCGCGTCGATCCACGATCGATCGATATCAGCAGGTAGATCGCTCTCCAGCGATGCGGGCTCGGGCGGGTTCGAACTCGATGGCGAGACTCGCTTCGCTCGTCTCGCGTAGTTCGAACCGCGCCCTCAAACAGTCACAACGGCGCCGCTCACGAGTTGTTCGCGGCGCCGATAGTGGGCTCGGGCGGGTTCGAACCGCCGACCTCAGCCTTGTAAAGGCCGCGTCATGACCAGCTAGACCACGAGCCCTCAGGGATTCAAACCCGCCGGGAGCGGAAAACGGTTTCTTTCTGCGGCGCGAGGATCGGCCGTGAACCGCCGCCTCCTCGCGATCGCCGGCGCTCTCGCCGCCCTCGCCCTCCTGATCGCCGCCGCGATCGCGGCGAACCCGACCCTCCTGATCGCCGGCTACGACACCGCGACCGTCGAGGCGGTCGACGGCGAGACCGGCGAGTCCCTCGCGACCGTCGAGGCGCGCGTCGCCGACGGCCTCGCGAAGCGGTACGTTGGGCTCTCCGAAACCGACGATCTGGCCGCCGACGGGGGACTGCTGTTCGTCCACGGCGAGGCGGGCGAACACGCCTACGTGATGCGGGACATGGCGTTCGGGCTCGACATCGTCTTCGTCGCCCCGAACGGCACCGTCACCCAGATCCACGAGGCGGCGCCCGACTCGCGCCCGTACACCCGGTACCGCGGGACGGGGCGGTACGTCCTCGAAGTGCCGCGCGGCTGGAGCGAGCGCAACGGGGTCGAACCCGGCGACCGGCTCGTCTTCGATCTGGACTGACCCGCGACGAACCCCCGCCACCCCGTGACGAACACGCTCCTCCGTGACGAAACCGATTTGCCCCTTGCGGGCGTCGACCAAGCTATGACCGGTCTCCCCCGCCGGATCGCGTGGAACGTCCGCCACCGCTGGCGGCGGATCTTCGCGGTCCTCGTCGTCGGCGGCGGCGTCGCCGCCCCACTCGTCACCGGGCTCTGGTGGTCGCTGCCGCTCGTCTGGTTCTTCGGCCTGTTTGTCGCGCTTCCGGTCCTCCACACGCTGACGAAGCCCCTGCCCGACGAGGACGGCGACGGCGACGACGCCGGCGCGCCCGACGACCCCGCCCTCCGCGCGCTCCGCGAGCGCTACGCCCGCGGCGATATCGACGAGCGGGAGTTCGAGCGCAAGCTCGACCGCCTGCTGGAGACCGAGGACGCGGAGACCGTCGACCGCGACGCCGAGGACATCGCCGAGCGCGTCCGCGACGGCCTCCGGCGGGAAGTCGAGCGCGTTCGCGAGTGATCCCGGCGTCGACCGCGACCGTCATCGTTTTGCGCGGCGCTAGCGAGAGTTTCTGACGTGTTCCTCGACGCGCTCCGGTACCCGCTCGCGGACCGAAGGCGGCTGGACGGCACCGCGAAGTGTCTCGCAGCGCTCCTGATCTGCGGCGCGCTGGTTCGGTTCGCGGCGCGCCTCTCGCCCGACTGGTCGCTGGTGGCCCCGCTCGTACTCGCCGTCGGTCCCCTCCTCGCGTGGCTGGGCCTCCTCGGCGGCGTCCTCGCGGGCGACGGGTTCCCTTCGCTGGCGACGACCGCCACGGCGCGGCTCGCCGGCCGGCTTCTCGGTGTCGCGGCCGTCTACCTTCTCCCCGCGGCCGTCACCGTGGTCGCCGCCGGCTACGTCGTCGCGAGCGGGACGATCCCCGACGCACTGGGCGGCGTGACCCTCGCGACTCTTGCCACCATCGCGCTGCTCGTCACGATCGTCTGCGGGTATCTCTTCCCGGCGGCGGCCGTCGTGAGCGTTCGAAACGGGCTTTGTGCGGGGCTCGGGCGGGACGCCCTCCGCGGCACGGCGTCGAGCACCTACTTCCTCGCGTGGGTGGGCGCGACCGTGCTCGTCGTCGTCGCGTGGAGCGCGCTCGCGGCGACGGCCGCGCGGAGCGTCGCCGCCCTGCTCGCGCTCGGGTGGTGCGCCTACGCCCACGTCGCCGCCGCGGCGCTCCTCGCCGAGGGCGTCGATCGGACCGCCTACTGGTGACGGCGGCTCGCGGACGGCGAAAGCAGCAAAAAAATCGAACCGGCCAGCGGTCCGGTCAGGCGAGGTCGACCTGATCGGCGGCGTCCTCCATCGACCGGTTGTGCAGCGCCTCACCCGTGACGCGGTCGAAGAGGTGGATCGCGTCCTCCGGGATCTTCGCGGTCACCGTGTCGCCCTCGCTGACGCGCGTGAATCCGTCGATCGTCGCGACGAGCGTCGCGGCGGACTCGGGGTCAGCGTCGGGGTCGAAGTGGAGGTACACCGTGTTCTCGTCGCCCATCGGCTCGACGACGTCGACGGTCATCTCGAACTCGTGCGCGTCGGCTCCGCCCTCGACGAGTTCGATCGCCTCGGGGCGAATCCCCAGAACGAGGTCGGTCGCCTCGCCGAGGGTCCCACGCACCTCGTCCCCGACGGGGTACTCGAAGACGTCGCCGACCAGCCGGTCGCCGTCGAGCGCCACGCCGAAGAAATTCATCGAGGGCTCGCCGAGGAAGCTCGCGACGAACCGGTTGGCCGGCTCGTGGTAACACTTCAGCGGCGACGCGATCTGCTGTAGTTCGCCGCCGTCGAGGATGGCGATCCGGTCGCCCATCGTCATCGCCTCGGTCTGGTCGTGGGTGACGTACACCGTCGTCACGCCGAGGTCGTCTTGGAGGCGCTGCAGCTCCGTCCGCATCTCCGCGCGGAGCTTCGCGTCGAGGTTGCTGAGCGGCTCGTCCATCAGGAACACCTCGGGGTCGCGGACGATCGCGCGACCAAGGGCGACACGCTGCTGTTGCCCCCCTGAGAGGTCCTTCGGCTTCCGGTTCAGCAGCTCGCCGATGTCGAGCAGCTCGCCGGTCTCCGTGACCATCCGGGCGATCTCGTCGTCCGGGAGATCCGTCGACTCTTCGAGCCCGAACGACATGTTCTGTTGGACGCTCATGTGCGGGTAGAGCGCGTACGACTGAAACACCATCGCGATGTCCCGGTTCTGCGATTTCACGTCGTTGATGACGCGATCGCCGAGCGCGATCGTGCCAGACGTGATCGTCTCTAGTCCGGCGATCATCCGCAGCGTCGTGGACTTTCCACAGCCCGACGGACCGACGACGACGAGGAACTCCCCGTCGTCGATCGACATCGAGATGTCGTCGACGGCGACGATCTCCTCGTCGCCGTCCTGAAACGTCTTCGTTACCGAATCGAGTTCAAGCGTTGCCATATCTGTGAGTTGTGGTCGCCGTCGAATAGTCGTTTGCGCGTCGCGCCGACTCCCATCTCGGGGCGTCGCCGGTTCCGTCCAGCATCCGCATGCGGGTCACACCGGTGTCGTCCGGCGTCCGTGCGGGCGTCACGCCGCCACCCCCTCGGCGAACTCGTCGCCGAATAAGATGTACACCGCGAGCGTCGGGAGCGCCGCGAAGAACGCCCCGGCCATCCGGAGCGCGAAGTCTTGGCCCTCCATCGATGTCCCGAGGCCCGCGAGGATCAACACGACCGGGGCCGCGGGGCTCGACTCGGTCGAGACGAGCACCAGCGTGAACAGCAGGTCGTTCCAGATCTGGGTGAACTGGTAGATGAGCACCACCGCGAACATCGGCCCCGAGAGCGGCAGCACGATCCGCCGGTACACGCGGCGGAGCGACGCCCCGTCGAGGCGAGCGGACTCCATCATTTCCTCGCTCATCGTCTTGTAGTACGTCCGGAACAGGAGCGTACAGATCGGGATCCCGTAAGCGACGTGAGTGACCACCAGTTCGACGATCCCCACGTAGTCGTCGTCGATCCCGAGCGCCCAGACGAACGAGAGGATATCGCCGAGCTGGACCCACTGCGACCAGAACTGGGTCAGCGGAACCAACACCGCCTGGTACGGGATGAAGATGCCCGCGATGATGAGCGCGAGCACCAGCGCCTTGTACGACGGCTTCCAGTTCGGGATCGTCAGCCCGTACGCGGTGAGGCTGCCGATGAGCGCCGAGATGATCGTCGCCGGGACGGCGTACAGGAGGCTGTTCCCCATCCCGCGCAGCAGGGCGTCGATCGCCGTCTGCCACTTCTCGAACGTGAACCCGGACGCTCCCGGCGGAGCGAACGGGGCCGTCTCGATGATCGCGGTGCCGGTCTTGAACGACGTGACCAGCCCGGACTCGATGGGGATGAGGTAAAAGGCCGCCGCCAAGACCAACACGACGTACAGCGCGGCGTCTTCGACCGTCACTCCCTCGAGATTCCACCGGGGGTTCGCCGTCGCGCCGCTTCCGTCGGTTCGAAGTTCTCGGTCGCTCATAGGTTGTTCCTCCGGTATTCGTAGACGAGGTAGGGGCCGATGACCGCGAGCGCCATCCCGAAGAGGACGATCGCGATGGCCGCGCCGTACGCCCACTGGGAGTTCGAGTACGCCTCACGGACCATCTTCGTCGCGAGGATGTCGGCGCCGTTCGGCGGCCGGTATCCCCCTACCAGCGAGTAGAGGAAGTCGAACGCCTTCATGCCGAACACCATCAACACCACGGCGGCGCTGATCGTCGCGCCCTTCAGCTGGGGAATGATCACGCGCCAGTACATCTTCAGGGTCGACGCGCCGTCGACCTTGGCCGCCTCGTAGTGTTCGTCCGGGATCGCGCGGAGCCCGGCGAGGTACACGACCATCGCGTACCCCGAGAACTGCCACATCAGCGCGAAAATAACGGCGTAAAGGACGATTCCTTGGTTACCGAGCCAGCTGATCGGCCCGAGGCCGACGACGCCGATGACGCTGTTGGCGATCCCGTTATTGTAGTTGTAGATCCACAGCCAGAACTGGGCGGTCACGACGAACGAGAGGCTCATCGGCAGGAGGTAGATCGTCCGGAACGTGTTCTCGAACCGAATCCCCCTGTCGATCAAGATCGCCAGCACGAGGCCGACCGCAAGCGTCCCCGCCGTGAACGCGACCAGCAGAATGAGCGTGTTGACCGCGGCATCGATGAAGCCGGAGTCCGCGAGCGCACGCGTGTACATCTCGAAGTCGAGATTCGAGTAGTCCGGCGCGTTCGCAAAGCCCTCGTAGTCGGTGAACGAAATAAGGAGGTTCCAGATGACCGCACCGTAGACGAACAGCCCCATCAGCAGGAACGGCGGGAGCCAGAAGATCGACGACTCGACGAAGTCGGTCCCGAAGCGGCGGTCTATCGCAGCGCTGAGCCGCTCCGTCACTCCGGTGTCGGACTCCGATTCGGGGCCCGTGGCGGCCCCGTCGCTCACGACGCCGCCGTCGGTGCGAGGTTCATCTTCGTCGCCCGAGGACGGGCTGATCGCGCGGTGCAATCGTCGGTAAAAATCGAGCATCTGGTGGACTTAGTTCGACACCGCGTCCAAGAAGCCCTGCGTCGCCGCATCGACGTTGTACGGCCCGGTGAACTCCGAGGAGATGACCTGATTGAGCGCCGTCATCGTCTGCGAGGTGACGCCGAGTCCGTGCTGAAGGTTCGGCGGCCGGTACTCCGCGTTCGCGAAGTCCTCGGCCGTCTCCTGGAGGTACGGACCGAACTCGTCCATGCTCACGTCCGTCCGGGTCGGGATCGACCCCTTGTACTGGTTGAACGCGATCTGGGCCTCCTCGCTGCCGACGAACGACAGCCAGGTCTTCGAGGCCTCCGACGTCGGGTTATCCGCCGGGTAGAGGAACGAGTCGAAGTGCAGCGTGTACATCTCTTCCGTCCCGGGGAACGTCTTGAAGCCCCAGTCGTCCTCGTAGTCGAAGTTCTCTGCGTTCCGGAAGGCGCCCGCCGCCCAGTTACCCTGGTGGATGAAGGCGGCCTCGCCGTTGATGATTTTCTGATTCGACTGCGTCAGGTTGAGCGATGCGGCGTCGTCGCTGATGTAGTTCTCCAGCATCTCGGCGGTCGTCTCGAACGCCGATCGGACCGCGCTCTCGGAGCCGTTCCCCTCGAGGAAGTCCATGTACGGCTGATAGCCGTTCTCAGAGAGCATCACGACGGCCCACAGCTGCGTCGTCGTCCAGGTGCCGGACATCGCGTGGGTCATCGGAACGGCGTCGGTCTCGCTCGCCACCGTGTCGAAGGCGTCGATGAGCGCCGAGGCGCTGTTCAGCGACTCGACGTCGATGCCCGCGTCCTCGACAACGGAGGCGTTGTAGAAGAGGCAGTTCAGGCGGTGCGAACCGAGCGGAACGGCGCGGTAGCTCCCGTCCTGCTGGTGGAGGTCGACCGCCTCCTCGACCATCACGTCCTCGAAGCCGTTCTCTTCCCAGACGTCGTCGACGGCACCGAGGGCACCCTCGTAGCGGCGGAGGTTCGGTCCCGGCCAGCCGGCGAACGACCCCGGCGGATCGTTGCTCTGGAGCCGGTTCGCCACGACGGCGTCGAGGTTCTCGTTGCCGCCACCCCCGATGGGGTTCATTTCGAGGCCGACATCCGGATGCGCCTCGTTGAACGCTGCCTCTAGCGCCTCGGCCGCCGCGGCGCCGTCGCCGCCGGTCCAGCCGTTGAGAACCTCGACCGGATCGCTGGAGCCGCCGTCACTGCCGTCGGAACCGTCGGAACCGTCACTGCCGTCGGAACCGTCGGAACCGTCGCTCCCATCACTGCCGTCGCTTCCGTCGCCGCCGTCCCCGCCTCCGGAACAGCCGGCGATCCCCACGGTCGCGAGGGTTCCGGCGCCGGCCACGTAGTGGCGGCGCGTGAGGCGGTCGTCGTCGGATCGACTGTCTTGTGGCATGTACAATGCTTATCTTTACTCCCAGTACTTAACGATTGATGTTCATTTACTCCGATTGTTAATAATGTCTGTGCGTCGATCCCCGGACCGGCGGCGGCCGACGCGGCTCGGCGGAGGCGGGTCACGGAGGGCGTTGGGACCGGCGGCGGCCCGGAGCGGAGCCCGGACCGACCGATTCTTGAGCGCGTGGCCCGGAGGGGTCGACCATGGAGGGACCGCTGTGGATCGACGCGCACGCTCCCGCGCTCGACGAGATCCGCCAGGACGAGGCCCGCGAGCGGCTGGAGCGCGCGGTCGACGAGCCGATGAACCTCGTCGTGCAGGGGCCGCCCGGCGTCGGGAAGACGGCGGCGACGCGGGCGCTGACCCGGGCCGCCCACGAGAACCCCGAGGGCGACCTGATCGAGATCAACGTCGCCGACTTCTTCGGCCGGACGAAAAAGGAGATCCGGACCGACCCCCGCTTCGAGGGGTTCCTGCAGGGGCGGAGCCGGATGGCGAAACGCGACATGATAAATCGGGTGCTGAAGGAGTCGGCGTCGTACGCGCCGATGTCCGGCGAGTACAAGACGGTCCTGCTCGACAACGCCGAGGCGATCCGCGAGGACTTCCAGCAGGCGCTCCGGCGCGTGATGGAGCAGCACCACCGCACCACGCAGTTCGTGATCGCCACCCGGCAGCCGTCGAAGCTCATCGCGCCGATCCGCTCGCGGTGCTTCCCGGTTCGCGTGCGCGCGCCGACCACCGACGAGACGATCGACGTGCTCGAAACGATCTGTGAACGCGAGGCCGTCGGCTACGACGGCGACGGACTGGAGTTCGTCGCCAGCGCGGCCGGCGGCGACCTCCGAGAGGCGATCCTCTCGGCGCAGGCCACCGCCGTCGAGGGCGGCGAGATCACCATGTCGACCGCCTACGAGACGCTCGGCGAGGTCGGCGACGACGACGCGATCCGGGAGGCACTCGCCGACGCCCGCACCGGCGACCTGAAGGACGCGCGCTCGACCCTCGACGACCTGCTCGACGACGGCGGATACGACGGCGGGGAACTCCTCCGTGAGACCCTGCGGGTCGCCCGCGCGGGCTCCGAGTACGGCGGCGACGACCTCGCGCGACTCCACGTCCTCGCCGGCGAGGCCGACCTCGATCTGACCGACGGGCTCGACGATCTGACCCACCTCGTCCACCTGCTCGCGGCGTGGGCCGCGGGCCGCACCGAGCTTCGGCCCGAACTCCGGACCCCCGCGGGGGGCTGACGATGGCCCGGAACCCTCCGCTCGCGACGGTTCTCCCGTTCAACGTGGTCGACGAGGCGTGGCGGCTGGCGCTCGCGCCCGCGCTCGCCGCCGCGGTGACGCTGCCGTTCCTGCCGCCGGTCGGTGTCGGCCTGCTCGCGCTCGCGCTCGGCGTCCTCTGGTTCCACCGCGACCCCGATCGCTCGACGCCCGACGCAGAGGGCGTCGTCGTCGCGCCCGCCGACGGAACCGTCTCGGTCGTCCGCGAGGAGGGGGAGCGCCTGCGCGTCGGCGTGTTCATGAACGTCACCGACGTGCACGTCAACCGTGCGCCGCTCGCGGGCGAGGTCCACGAGGTGCGACACCGCCCCGGCGCGAACCGCCCCGCGTTCAGCAAGGAGTCCGACCGCAACGAGCAGGTCGCGATCGACTTCGGCGAGTACGAGCTGCTGGTCATCGCCGGCTGGTTCGCCCGCCGAATTCACCCGTCGGTCGAGCCCGGCGACGCCGTCGACCGCGGCGAGCGCGTCGGCCACGTCTCGTTCGGGTCGCGGGCGGACGTGATTCTCCCCGCCGACGTCGACGAGGGCGACCTCCTCGTCGGCGAGGGCGACGCGGTGCGCGCCGGCGAGACGATCGTCGCCGAGCGGGACTGAGCGCGCGACCCCGGCTCGGTGTCGATCTCCCGCCGACCGCCTCAGACGCCCAGCGCGTCGGCCAGCTCGTGGATCGACTCGACCGTCAGGTCCGGGTCGCTCGCGAACGGCTCCCACGGCGTCCCCTTCCGATCGACGCGGACCGCCTGCATCCCCGCGTGCGACGCGCCCAGCACGTCGAACCAGCCCGCGGTGACGTGGACGATCTGGTCGATCGGCGTTCCGGTCCGAGCCGCGCCGTGGCGGTACAGCTCCGCCGCCGGCTTGAACGTCTCCACCTCGTCGGCGCTTATCGTCCCGGCGATGAGATCGCCGATCCCGGCGTGGTCGACCATCGAGTCGAGCATCTCCGGGTTCCCGTTCGAGAGAACGTACGGCTCGTACCCCCCCTCCCGAAGGCGCTCGATCCCCGACCGCACGTCGTCGAACACCTCCAGTTCGTGGTACACCGCGAGTATCTCGTCGCGCTCGGCGGTCGACAGATCCACGCCGTGAGCAGCCAGCGCGTACGTCAGCGCGTCGCGGTTCATCTCGTAGAAGGGCTGGTAGCCGTCGATCGCGTTCGCGACGAACGTGTACGCCAGCGAGCGCGACCGCCAGAGCCGCGACACCGGCTCCGGGTCGGGGACGCGGTCGGCGAGCGCCGCCTCGGCCGCCTCCACGTCGACGAGCGTGCTGTACGAGTCGAAGGTGACGGTCCGAACGCGGTCCGGATCGAGTGGCATTCGGTCGCCCCTTCGAGGGCCCGCGTTATCATACCTCGTTCCCTGCCGCCGAGCGGGCGGTTACAGGACGAACGGCCCCTGCTGACGGATCGGCTCGCCGTGCGGCCGCCCGGAGACGGCGACGAACCGGAGCGTTTCTCCTTCGTCGCTTTCGACCGTCACCTCTCGCGCGTCCGCGTTCGGGAGCACGTCGCCCGCGGCGAACTCGCGGGGGGCATCGACGTCACCGTCGGCGCCGGCGTCTCTAACGGTCCCGCTCCCCTCGACGCCGTAGAGGAACCCGGACCACCCGTCGGGGACCTCCCACGTCCACGCGTCGGTGACGTGAACGTCGAGGTACTCCATCGGAGTGTACAGCTCGATCGGCGAGCCCTCGCCCACGACGGTCGTGACGGTCGCGCCGTCGAGGTCGCTCGTGGGAAGCTCCGCGGCGCTCGCGTCGACGTAGTCCGGGTCCGCCTCCTTCTCCTCGCGCGGGAGGTTCACCCAGAGCTGGAGCCCGTTGCAGGCCTTGCCGTCGGCCGGGAACTCGGAGTGACGGATGCCGCCCCCGGTCGTGATCCGCATCGCCTCGTTCTCGCGGGCGGTGTGCTCGACGCCGAGCGAGTCCGCGTGGTCCATCCCCCCCTCGATCATGTACGAGACGATCTCGAACCCCTTGTGCGGGTGCATCGGGAACCCATCGTCGGGGTCGATGTAGAACCGCTCGAACAGCACGAACGGATCGAGGTTGTCGGGGTGGCCGTTCGTCGGGAACGCGCGGTCGGAGTTCACGCCCGTCCCGTGCCTGACCGTCTCGCCGGAGAGCGGCTCGACGCCGCCCGCGGTCGTCTCGTCTGGTGTCATACTCGATCTGATGAGTTCGGTACTGATAAGCTCCGCGTCGCCGGTAGTCAAGAATAGACAGATACTGTATGGTTATTTCAAAATAGCTACCTAGTACCCTATTGAGCGGTTTATATCGCACGTAGGTAGTAGCAGAAATGTTACTGAAATGCGTTACAGAGAAGGTTCTTACCCGTCCCGTGCATAGACAGGAATGTAAC
>NZ_SDJP01000001.1:0-495047 GCF_004114995.1 Halorubrum amylolyticum | reverse complement strand
GCCGCCAACTCCGTGACTCTCGTCCCATCTTCCCGTCTCAGTTCGTCAGCCGCGGCGTTAGAACTTGTGGGTAAGAGACAAGACTGAACTCGTGGGCATCCGCCTCGTATTTATGTGAGACCGGCCCGGTCCGCGTCCCGCGGCCCCCCGCTCGTCGGCCGTATCGAAGCAGCCGCCGCTCACCCGGATGAATCGCCGATACTCCGGCTTTTCGCTCGGCCAGTCGAAAACGTTTACAACGGCGGCCGGTCTCCCCTACGGTATGGCGGACTGTCCACTCGCCGACGACTGCCCCAGTTTCGACGAACGAATCGAGGGGATGGGGTGTCAACACTACGGCAACAAGGGCGGCGCGGAGTGGTGTAACCACTACGACATGCCCATCTACGAACTGAAACAGCAGCCGGTCCAGCCCGGCGAGGAGGTCGTCGTCGAGGTCGACGACATCCACGAGAGCGGCGCCGGCGTGGGGCGCACCGACGACGGGTTCATCGTCCTCGTCGACGGCCTGCTCCCCCCGGCGCGCGCCGAGGTCCGAATTCACCGGGTAAAATCGAGCCACGCGACCGCACAGGAGGTCGTCGAGCGCCTCCCCGACGATCCGGAGGCGGACGAGGAAGACGACGCCGACGGGGAGGTTCCCGACGACGACGCGGAGGAGGCGGACGGGGACGACGAGGGCGACCGGCGCCGCGACCGCCCCGACCGCGAGCGGCTCGGCAGCCGCGAGAACTTCTGGGGCAAGTAGATCGCGTCCCGGGGACGGCCCCACCCCACGGACAGTCCGGACGCTACCGATCCGCCGCCGCTCCCGACCTCGTTTTCTCCTCGTTCCGCCAACCCGCCGAAACCGCCGTTTTTTGAGCGCGCGTCCCCTGACGACGCGTATGGTCGCAGACGACGGGGCTCCGGAGTCCGATCCCGGTCCCGACCCCGACGACATCGACGCCGCGGCGCTGTTGGAGCGCGCGGGGTTCGACGCGGACGAGAGCGTCCTCACCCGCCGGCAGGCCGAGGTGCTTGCCCTCCGCGAGCGGGGGCTCCGCCAGTCCGACATCGCGGACCGGCTCGGTACCTCGCGCGCGAACGTCTCCAGCGTCGAGGCCAGCGCCCGCGACAACGTGGCGAGCGCCCGCGAGACGGTCGCGTTCGCGGAGGCGCTCGCCGCCCCGGTCCGCGTCGAGATCGAGGCGGGGACCGACCTCTACGACGCGCCGAAGCGCGTGTACGACGCCTGCGACGAGGCGGGCGTGAAGGTGAACCAGACCGCCCCCGATCTGATGAAGACGATCGGCGACCGCGCGGGCGACGCGGTCCGCGGACGCGAGGTGCGTGACCAGCTGTTCGTCACCGTCGACGCGAACGGACAGATCCGAGTGCGGCAGCCCTGAGCGGGCGTCGAAACCTGTACCGCCGTATCACGTCACTCCTCCAGCCGCTCGGCCACGCCCACGAGCGTCCCGCCCGCCGTCACGGTCGCCTCGCGAGCGATCGAGTAGACGATCCCGTCGCGGTCGGCCGCGGCGGTCTGGAGCGGCTCGAACGTCGCGGGGTCGTGAACGACGCCGAGCCGGTCGCCCGCCTCGACCTCGTCGCCGACCGACAGGCCGCGCTCCGGAGCGAACAGCCCGGACTCCGCGGCCTCGACGCGCCCGAGGTGGTTTCGCGCGACCGTGCCGTCCCACGGGGCCGGCTCGCTGGGCAAGAGGCCCTCGTGGCGGAGCACGCCGAGCATCCCCCTGACCCCCGTGTCGACCGCCTCGGGGACGACCTCGCGGCTGTGCGCGAGTTCGGGGGTGACCGTCGGAATCCCCTCGCGGGTGGCGGCGACGCGGAGCTTGCCCGCGAAGCCGCGCTCGGTCCACTCCGTGTTCGCCTCGTCATCAGAACTCGTCGAGTGCTGATTGGCTCGCAAACCTCCCGATTTGCGATCGTCGCCCGCGGCCTCCGCGAGCAGGAGGTCGGTGCCGAACGCCTCCGCGAGCCCCCGGCAGGCCGCGTCGTCGCGCATGTACACCGCGTGGGTGAGCATCGCCGGCGAGCCGGTGTGGAGGTCGACGACCGCGTCCGCCGCGCTCGCGAACCGCCACAGCCGGGCCGCCATCCGCTCGTGGAGGGTCCCGTCGGCGTCGCCGGGCCAGCAGCGGTTCATGTTCGAGTGGAGCGCGTCGAGCGACTCCGGCGTGGTGTAGGAGACGCGGTCGAACGTGAGCGGGTCGGCGACCGGGACGGTGACGAGCGTCCCGTCGAGGGCGAGAGCGTCGGCGTCGGCCGCGTCGCCGCCCGCCCCCGTCAGCCGCTCGTGGAGTCGGCGGAGGACGGCCGTCCCGTTCACCTCCCGGCCGTGCTGGGCCGCCTGCGCGTAGACGACCGGGCCGCCGTCGGCGGGAACGTCGAGTTCGGGACCGTCCGGGCCGTCGACGAGGTCCCCCTCGCCGTAGGCGTGGACGGTCGTTCGGACCGGGACCCCAGAGGGGAGTCGCGCGAGGACGAGGTCGCGAGCGCCGTGCATACCGGACCGTCGCGCCTGACGGGCTTATAAATCGGGGCGAGAGAGGGTCGATCACGGACGCTAAGTCGGTGCGCCGCCGACCCCGATCCGAGATGCGGGTCACCCTCCTCGGCACCGGCGACACGACCGGAACGCCGACGGTCGGCTGCGACTGCGACACCTGCGCCGCGGCGCGCGAGCGCGGCGTGTCGCGCTCGCGGTTCTCGGTCCACGTCGCCAACGAGCGCACCGGCGAGTCGCTGCTCGTCGACTTCAGCCCCGACTTCCGGAGCCAGTTCCTCGACCGCGACGTGTCGCTGCCCGACGCCGGACTCGTGACGCACATCCACTTCGACCACCTCGACGGGCTCGGCAACGTCTACCGGCTGGTCGACGGGCTTCCGGTCCACGCGCCGAACGAAACCGACCCCGCCACCGACGAGAGCGTCGCGGAGACGATCCGCGCGAAGTACGACTACCTGGAGGACCGGATCGGTGTCCACGCCCGCGACCCGTTCGAGCCCTTCGAGACGTGCGGGTTCGAGGTCCGGTTCGTCCCCGTCGACCACCCGCCGCTCCTGTGTTACGGCGTCGTGATCGAAGACCCCGAGACGGGCGGGAGGCTCGCGCTCACGGGCGACACGAGCTACGACATCCCGGAGCGGTCCCGTGAGGCCCTGTCCGGCGCCGACCTCCTGCTCGCCGACGCCATCGTCCCCGCGTCGCTCTGCGAACACCACCCGATCGGCGGCCGCCACGAGGGACCGGACGGCGTCCCGCGCACGTTCGGCACGAAGCACATGACCCGAGAGGGCGCGATCGCGCTCGCCGACGAGCTGGACGCCGACCGTACCCGCCTCGTCCACCTCGCGCACTACTACCCACCCGACGAGGCGTTCGAAGAGCCGCTCGCGGTCGACGGGGAAGTCTACGAGCTGTAGCGCGAGAGAACCGGCTGTAGCCTTTTGTCTCGGTAGCACGTACCGCGGTCGAGATGGGCGTGCGATCCCGGGTCGGCGACGCGCTCGACCGGCTTGAGCCGCCGCCGCGAGCGGTCGACTGGTCGCTGTTCGCGTTCGTCGTCGCCGAGGCCGTGACGGGGCTCGTCTCGTTCACGGTGGGCGTCCCCGAGGGATGGCCGCTGTTCTGGCTCCACCGCGCGTTCGGCGTCGGGATCGTCGCGCTGCTCGCGTGGAAGCTCGCTCGGGTCCGGCGCCGGCTCACCGATCCCGGCCTCTGGCAACGGTCGACCGCGCTGTCCGTCCTGACGTTCGTCGCCGCGCTCGGCGCGCTCGCGACCGGAACCGCGTGGGTGTTCGGGCTCGACGTTCGGCTCTCCTCTTGGACGCTCCTCTCGGTCCACGTCGGCTTCGGGCTGGTCCTGCTCCCGCTCGTGGCCGCGCACGCGACGACCCGGTTCCGGCTCCCGCGCCGGGTCGACTTCGAGCGCCGCCGGACCGCGCTCCGGTACACCGCCCTGCTGGCCGCGGGGGCGGCGACGTACCGACTTCAGCAGGGCGTCAACGACGCGCTCGACACCGCCGGCTCCGACCGGCGGTTCACCGGGTCACAGCCGCGCGAGGGCGAGGGCAACGCGGCCTTCCCGATCACCTCGTGGGTCGCCGACGACCCCGACCCGATCGACCGCGACGACTACCGGCTGCGCGTCGAGGGGCTCGTCGCCGAGCCGATCGAGCTCGACGCCGACGAACTCGCCACCGGCCACGAGACGGAGGCCCTCCTCGACTGCACCAGCGGCTGGTACACGGTTCAGGAGTGGGGAGGAATCCGCGTCGGCGACCTGCTCGATGCGGCCGGCAAACTCGACGACGACGCCGCATACGTGCGGTTCACGTCAGTCACTGGCTACCGCTGGAGCCTCCCGATCGAGGAGGCCGAGGACGCCCTGCTCGCCACCCGCGTCGGCGGCGAGCGACTGAGCCACGGCCACGGCGCGCCCGCTCGGCTGGTCGCGCCCGACCGGCGGGGGTTCCAGTGGGTGAAGTGGGTGACGCGCGTGGAGGTCCGGTCGGAGTACGACGTGGGCCAGTGGGTCGTGACGCTGGTGAGCGGGTTCGAGTAGTCCTCAGACGAGGTCGAGATCGAGAACGGCACGCAGCCCGTCGACATCGAAGTCGGCGTCGGACACGACGAGTCGCTCGTTTAGGACGACAGCGGTTCCCGCGATGAATGCGTCACGGGCCGCAAGCGGGTCACCTCGGTCGCGGAGCGCGTCCTGAAGCACCGCCGCCTCACGGGCGACCGCAGCCGACGTGTCGACCACCTGTATCCAGTCGAGAGCGTCGTCGACCGCGTCGAGATTCGTTGATCCCGACCGGAACACCTCGCCTTGGTACACCTCGAACAGCGCGAGCGGCGGTGCGTTCGCCGGCTCGTCGGCGTGTTCGCGGACGTACTCGACGGCCGCATCTCGTCCAGCGAGATAATCGATGAGAACGCTGCTGTCGTACACCGTCACCGCGAGTCGACCCCGCGTTTCATCTCTCGGCGTTTCTCTCGTGCACGCTCGGGCGCGTCGGTCCCCGACCAAAGGCCGGCCCCGGCCCGGATATCCTCACGGCGCTCGCGGATCAGCCGCGTCAGTAGGTCGTCGAAGGTCTCGTCATCGCTCTTCAGCGACGCGAGTGCAGCGTGCGTGTCCTCGTCGACGCGGATACTCTTGCTCATGTGAGTTCGTATACTACCCAGTATACAATACTGTTTCGCCGAGCAGACTCTCGGAGTACGCTTTTCGTGGCGAGCGGTTCTGCCGTCCCGTCGCAGCTACTCGTACTCGCTCCCGACGACCTCGCGGATGCGCTCCGCGGTCACCGGGCCGACGCCGTCGACCTCCAGTAAGTCGTCCTCGGGTGCGGTCATCACGGCCTCGACGGTGCCGAAGTGTTCGAGGAGGGTGCGCGCGGTGACCGGGCCGATGTCGGCGATGGCGGAGACGACGTACTCCTGCTGTTCCGCGCGGGTCTTCGTCGTCTTCTCGCCGTGGACGCTCACCTCGCGGTCGCGCGTCTCCTGCTCGCGCTTGGCGATGGTCGCGAGCAGTTCGGTGGAGTCAGCCTCGTCCTCGGTGCGGAGGACGCTCACGTCGAAGTCGACCGCGAGCGACGCGAGCGCGCCGCGGATCGCGTTGGGTTCGATGTCGCGCTGGCCGTAGAGGTTCGTCCCCTCGACGACCATCACGGGCCGGGCGTACGCCCGCGAGAGCTCGCCGACCTGCTCGAACATCGACCGGTCGGCGTCGAGCATCGAGTCGACGAAGTCGGCGGCCGACTTGCGCTCGACCGCGACCCGGTCGGAGAGCACGTAGTCGCCGACCGCGAGCGTCTCCAGCCGGGTGACGAGCCCGTCGCGCGTCGAGAGGTCCTTCGCGATCGATGAGTCGAGCTCGCGCTGGTCGACGACGACCTCGACGCCCTCGTCGACGCCGGCGGTGGCGACGACCCCGTCGTCGTCGCTGTCGGCGTCGCCGTCCCGGTCGGCGTCGCTCGCTTCGGCCTCGTCGCCGTCCCCGTCAGCGTCGTCGCCCTCTCCCTCGGCGTCCCCGCCCTCGCGCGCCTCCTCGGCGAAGTCGGTGAGGCCGGCGTCGGCGTCCTCGCTGTCGTCGCTGCCGGTATCCCCGGCGTCGGCGCCGTCGTCGGCCGCGCTACCGCCGGCTTCCGGCTCGGTGTCGCCGTCGCCGTCGGATTCTCCGGCGAACGCGTTGAGTCCCGCTTGGCCGTCGTCCCCGACGGTCTCCTCGATGTCGTCGGTGGCCTCCTTCAGCTCGGCGAGCTGGCTGGCCATCTTCTTCTCGCGGCGCCGCGAGATCCAGAAGAACGCCTCGTCGCGGGTGTCTTCGGCCATCAGGACGACGACCTTCCCCTCGGCCTGCCGGCCGGTCCGGCCCTTGCGCTGGATCGACCGGATCGCGGTCGGGACCGGCTCGTAGAAGCAGACCAGATCGACCTCGGGCACGTCGAGTCCCTCCTCGGCGACCGACGTGGAGACGAGCACCTCGAACTCGCCGGACTTGAACTCGTCGAGCGTCTCCTGCTGCTGTGTCTGGCTCATCCCGTCGGAGCCCTCCTTGTCGCCCTGCCCGACGAACTTCCGCACGTCGAAGCTCGCGGAGAGGAACTCCACGAGCGCCTCGGCGGTGTCGCGGGACTCGGTGAACAGGATCGCGCGCTCGCCCTCGTTGATCCCGAGCGTCTCCGCGAGCAGGATGCGGGCCTTCGAGAACTTCGGATGGAGCCCGTCGAACGCCTCGACCTTCCGCATCGATTCCCGCACTTTGGGGTCCGCGACCATGCGCTGGCTCGCCTTCGACGCGCCCGACGAGCGGGCGGCCTCGCGCTGGCGCTCGAAGTAGCGACGGACGGACTCGACCGACTGCGTCTCGACCAGCTCGGTCGCGCGGCGGAGCTTCATCACCTCCGCGTGGGTGGACATCCCCTTGTACCCGTCCGACTGGTCGTTGTCCATCATCTTCTTCAGCTTCCCCCGCATCTCGTTGAGGTCCTTCTGCGAGAGGTCGGGGTTCGTCGTGTTCGTCACGCCGAGCGACTTGAGCTTCTCCAACCGGTCGGTGATCACCTCGTTGAGCGCGTCGCGGATCTCGAGGACCTCGTCCGGGAGCGTGACCTGCTCCCACTGCACGTCGGTGTCGTGGGTGTACTCGTCGACGTCGGCGTCCGCCTCGGTCATCACCTCGACGTTCACGAGCCCGAGGTTCTCACAGACCGTCTCGATCTCCTCGGTGTCGCCGCCGGGCGAGGCGGACATCCCGGTGACGAGCGGGTCGGCCGCGTCGGCGTGGTAGCGCTCGGCGATGTAGACGTACGCGTAGTCGCCGGTGGCGCGGTGACACTCGTCGAAGGTGCAGTGGGTCACGTCGCGCAGCGAGATCCGGTTACCGACGAGGTCGTTCTCGACGACCTGCGGTGTCGCGATCACGATCCGGGCGTCCTCCCAGAGCGCGGCCCGGTCGTCGGGCTTCACGTCGCCGGTGAACACGACGATCTCGTCGTCCGGAATCTCCAGCGCCTCGCGGTAGAAGTCGGCGTGCTGCTGGACGAGGGGTTTCGTGGGGGCCAAGAAGAGCGCCTTACCGCCCGCCTCGTGGAGGCGCTCGGCCGTGACAAGCAGGCTGACCGTCGTCTTGCCGAGGCCGGTCGGGAGACAGACGAGGGTGTGTTCGTCGGCGGCCGCGTCCGCCAGCTGGAGCTGGTAGCGGCGCCGCTGGAGGAAGTCGTCGACGAGCAGGTGTCGGTCGATCCCGGCGGCCTCGGTCGCCATCGGCGGGGCTTCGCCGCCGTCGGCCTAAAGCCTTCGCGAAGCGGGGTGAAAGTTAACGGTCGTCGGATCGCTCCTCTCGGAGCTCCTCCGGCACGTCCTCGTCGACCAGCTCCGCCCACTCGGCGAGCCGGTCTCCGGTTCGGGTCTGTGCGCTCATCACGCGACGGATCTCCGTGGTGCGTATTAACAGTTCCCCCGATTCCACACGAGCTGGCATCGGTTCGGCCGTTCGCCTCCTCGCACGTCCGATCGTGGGCGGAGCCGACTCGCGCGCCAGTCGCCGGAGCCGACTCGCACGCCTTTTACCGCTCACGCGCCTCGGACCGGCATGAGCAACCTCGACGAGTTCCTCGCGGGCGAGCGGCTCGACGACGTGGTCTTCTACGTGAGCGATGCGTACCTCGACGACGACTCCCGGCTCCGAAGCGTCGGCACCGAGACGGACGGCGGCGTCCGGCTGATCCTCGACGGCGAGACCGGTCGGTCCGCGTTCCAGGCCGGCACGGGGATGGGCGCGATGGAGTTCGCGAAGACGGCGATGGGCGCCGAAGGGGAGATCGCTCGCTCGCTCGACGACGGGGCGTGTCCGTTCGCGGACGACGCGGACGCAGACCCCGACGACGACCACGAGATCCGGTTCGTCTTCGCCTTTGCGGAGGCGCAAAACGAGGAGGTCGGCGGCCTCTACGCCGAGGGCGACGTGGTCCACGCGTACGCCCACTGCACCTGCGGCGAGAGCTACTCGCACAAGTGGGTCATCGGCGATCGCGACGACTGAGCCTCTGGAAGCGCCCGTAGCTCGTGCTCACTCCGAGCCCGGGGCGTCTTCCTCCGGCACCGACCCCTCGACGAGCGACTGGTCGGCGTACCGCTCCCGGAGGTCCTTCTTCGAGAACTTCCCGGTCGCGGTCTTCGGCACCTCGTCGATGAACTCCACCGCGTCCGGCACCCACCACTTCGGATACTCTTCGCGGAGTCCCGCTCGGATCACCTCGACCAGCGCCTCCCGGTCGACGCCCTCTCCCGCGACGACGAACGCGACCGGGCGCTCCTGCCAGCGCTCGTGCGGGACGCCGATCACGGTCGCCTCGCTGACGCCGTCGTACGCCATGATCGCGTTCTCCAGCTCGACGCTGGAGATCCACTCGCCGCCCGACTTGATCACGTCCTTCGTCCGGTCGACGAGCTGGATGTAGCCGTCCTCGTCGACGGTGACCACGTCGCCGGTCTTCAGCCAGCCGTCCGCGAACCCATCCTCGCTGGCCTCCGGGCGCGCGAAGTACTCCTGAGTCACCCACGGGCCGCGGATCCGGAGTTCGCCGAACGCCTCCCCGTCCCACGGAATCTCCTCGCCGTTCTCGTCGATCACCTCGAACTCCAGTCCGGGGGCGACGAGTCCCTGCTTCGACCGCTTGTCGACCTGCCTCTCGTAGTCGGCGTCCCGCAGGTCCGAGGTGAGGTGCGAGACGGTGCCGATCGGCGACAGCTCGGTCATCCCCCACGCGTGGAGCACCTCGACGCCGCGGTCGTCGTACCACTCGATCAGCGCCCGCGGCGCGGCCGCGCCGCCGACGATCACGGTGTCGAGCGTCGAGAGGTCCACGTCGTTCCCCTCGGCGATGTACTCGCGGAGCCCGAGCCACACCGTCGGCACGCCCGCGGAGATCGTCACGCCCTCCTCCTCGATCAGGGCCGCGAGGTCGGCCGGGTCGGGCGACGGGCCGGGATAGACGTGTTTCGCGCCCGCCGCGGTCGCGGTGAACGGCATCCCCCACGCGTTGACGTGGAACATGGGGACGACCGGCATGACCACGTCGGAGTCCTCCATCGGGATGCCCTGCGGCGTCTGCGAGGCCATCGTGTGGCTCCACAGCATCGACTGGGTGTACTCGACGCCCTTCGGTTTCCCCGTCGTGCCGGAGGTGTAACAGAGGCCGGCCGGTTGGTCGCCGTCGAGGTCGGGCCAGTCGTAGTCGGTCGACCGGTCCGCGACGAACTCCTCGTAGGGCGTCGCGTCGAGCGCGTCGATCTCGGACGAGCCCATCACGACGAAGTCGACGCCGTCGAACTCCGGAGCCCCGTTCGCGGCGCCCTCGTCGCCCCCAGCGGCCGAGGCGAGTTTGGGGGCCAGCGACGGGTCGACGAAGATTATCTCGTCGTCGGCGTCGTCGACGATGTACCGGATGTGCTCGTCGGGCAGGAGGGGGTTGATCGTGTGGAGCTGCGCGCCGGTGTTCGGGACGCCGAAGTACGTCTCGAAGTGGCGGGCGTGGTTCCAGCAGAACGTCGCGATCCTGTCGCCGCGCTCGATCCCGTGGTCGGCTAAGGCGTTCGCGAGCCGCGCCGTCCGGTCGGCGTACTCGGCGTACGTGTGTCGCGTGCGCCCCTCGTGGGTCCGAGAGACGATCTCCGTGTCCGGGTACAGTCGTTCGGCGCGCCACAGGAACGGTCGGAGCGTCTGAGCGTGTCCACCGGGCATACCTCACACACCACGGAGTCGAGAACTATGAACGTTATCATGGTTGATCGTGATGGTTATAGAGAGTTCGACGACTCACCTGCTCATTCATACACAGTCGAGACGGGACCGACGGTGAAGGCCTCCAAAGCCCCAGCCGCGAGGACTCGCGCGGCTCGCTGCGCGCTTCAGTCGCTCACTCCGTTCGCTCCTTCCAGTGCTTGCGTCGCCGTGCTTCGCCCTCGTGACTGCCCCTTTAAGTCCCACCCGACCGCACAGCCCCGCACCTCACGCCTCCCCAGCCTCGTCGGGGGTCCTTCGCTCCGCTCCGGACCCCCGACTCCCTCGCACGCGCTCTCGCCGGCGGCTTTGCCGCCGGCTGTCAGAGAGACCTTCGGTCTCTCCCTACTCGCGCTCTTCGAGCGCTCAGAGGCGCGCGCCGACCGCACATCGGCTGTCGGTTAGAACGTCGTCACCTACCCCCGGAAGAGGCTCGCGTGGACCGGCGCGTGGTCGGGTTCGGGGCGCGCGGAGTCGTCGCGCTCGCCGCCGCCGTCGGAGACGGCGCGGCCGGCGGTGCCCTCGGCGAGGAAGTCGCGGAGGGGCGGACCGACGTGCTCGGGCTCGACGAGGAACGCGTCGTGGCCGTGGTCGGAGTCGATCACGTGGTGCGCGACCGGGGCGTCGCCGGCGCGGAACGCGTCGGCGAGCGACGACGACTGCTCGACGGTGAAGTGCCAGTCGGCGGTGAAGCTCAACAAGAGCGCCTCGCCCTCGAAGGCGCCGAGCGCGTCGGCGTCGGTGCCGTGGCCCGCGGAGAGGTCGTACTCGTCCATCGCACGCGTGAGATAGAGGTAGCTGTTGGCGTCGAACCGGTCGCTGAACCCCTCCGCCTGATAGTCGAGGTACGACTCCACCTCGCGGTACGGGAAGAACGCCGCCGTCGGCTCCGGCGGGAGCCCCAGATCACCCTCCTCGCGGGTCAGCGAGTCGCGGCCCGCCGATCGGCGGCCGAACTTCCGCTCCATCGACGCCTTCGAGAGGTACATGATGTGGCCGATCTGGCGGGCCAAGGCGAGCCCCTCGTCCGGCGAGGGGCGGCCCTCGCCGTAGTAGTCGCCCCCGTTCCAATTCGGGTCCGCGCGGATCGCCCGCCGAGCGACCGCGTCGAGCGCGAGACACTGCGCGTCGAGGCGCCCGGCGGTCGCGATGGCGACCACCCGGTCCACGTCGTCCGGGTAGCGCTTCGCCCACTCCAAGGCGTTCATGCCGCCGACGCTCCCGCCCACGACGGCGCGGAGGCGACCCACGCCGAGGTGGTCGAGCAGGCGGCGCTGTGAGCGCGCCCAGTCCTCGACCTGCACCGGCGGGTAGGCGGTCCCCCACCGGTCGTGGTCGGGCTCGTCGGGGAGGTCGAGGTCGGCGGGGCGCTCGCTCGCCGGCCCGGTCGTGCCGTAACAGGAGCCGGGGACGTTCGCGCAGACGACGTAGTACTCGGTGGTGTCGATCGCCTTCCCCGGGCCGACGATGTCGTCCCACCACGCGCGGGCCTGCCCGGCCTGCCCGGCACCGCGGGTCTCCTCGTCGCGCTCCGGCGCGGGCGACCGGGCGACGTTCTGGCTGCCGGTGAGCGCGTGACACACCAAGACGACGTTGTCGCCGTCGAACTCGCCGTGGGTCTCGTAGGCGACCTCTAGGTCCGGGACCGACTGGCCGCACTCGAAGGTGAACTCCCCGAGCGCGGCGACGCCGTGGCCGGTCGGAACGGTGCTCACGGCGTCACACCTCCGGGTCGTCCGCGGATCGCTCCAACGCGTCCGCGGATCGCTCGGCCGAGCCGTCCGCGGCCCGCTCCCCCGCAGCGCGCTCGCCGGCGGCGAGCCCCTGATCGAGGTCGGTAATTACGTCGTCGGGGTCCTCGATCCCGACGGAGAGCCGGAGCATCTCCGGGTAGACGCCGGCGAGCCGCTGTTGCGTTTCGTCCATCTGCGCGTGCGTGGTCGAGGCCGGGTGGATGACGAGGGTCTTCGCGTCGCCGATGTTCGCGAGGAAGCTCGTCAGGTCGACGGCCTCGCAGAACGTCTTGGCGGCCTCGTAGCCGCCGTCGACGCCGAACGTGACCATCCCGCCGTAGCCGTCGAGGTACTCGGCCGCGTTGTCGTGGCTCTCGTGGTCCTCGAAGCCGGGGTACGCCACCCAGTCGACCCGGTCGTCGTCGCGGAGGTACTCGGCGACGGCCCGGGCGTTCTCGCAGTGTCGCTCCATCCGGAGCGGGAGCGTGTTGAGCCCCTGGATCGTCTGCCACGCGTCGAAGGGCGACTGCTGTCCGCCGGTCGGTCGGACCCCGCGTTGGCGGGCGACGTTGGCGAAGGCGGCGTCGCCGAACTGCTCGACGAAGTCGATCGGAAACGCGGGCGACTCGCCGTCGAGTTCGTCGTAGTCGGCGTCGGGATGGTCCCACGGGAACTGCCCGCCGTCGACGACGACACCGCCGACGGTGGTGCCGTTGCCCGTGATCCACTTCGTCGTCGACTCCCAGACGATGTCGGCGCCGTGCTCGAACGGCCGACAGAGGTAGGGGGTCGCGAACGTGTTGTCGACCACGAGCGGGACCGCGTGCTCGTGAGCGATCTCGGCGAGCCGCTCGAAGTCGGGCGTGACGAGCGAAGGGTTCGCGACCGTCTCGACGTGGACGAACGCGGTGTCGTCGTCGATCGCGTCGGCGTACGCCTCGTCGTCGAGCGTGTCGACGAGCCGCGCCTCGACGCCGCGGCGGCTCGCGATGCTCGTGAGGTACGCGGCCGTGCCGCCGTACATCTCGGAGCTGGCGACGACGTTGTCGCCCGCGCTCGCGAGCACGGTGGCGATCGCGTCGAGCGCGGCCATCCCCGAACCGGTCGCGACCGCGTCGGAACCGCCCGACAGGTCGGCGAGCCGGTCTTCGAGAACGCTCACAGTCGGATTGGAGAGCCGGGAGTAGATGTGGCCCTCCGCCCGGAGGGCGTACATCTCCGCCGCCGTGTCCGCGTCGTCGAAGACGAAGGAAGTCGTCTGGTGGATCGGGGTCGCGCGCGACCCGGTCGCCGGGTCGGCCTCGGCGCCGGCGTGGAGACTCCGGGTGTTGAACCCACGTGTCATGTGTGTAGTGCATATATCCACAAACGTCTATAACCGTCAGTTACGGCAAGTGATGCCCCTGCCTGTGTCGGAGCGGCGACGGCAAGGCTCTGGTGCGGGCGCGACCTCCACCGTCGACCGGCCGAAGCGTGAATTTATCCCCGATCGAGAGCCAACGTTCGGTAATGGCAGTCGCCGATCCTCCCGTGCCGAAACTCACTGCGCGCGCGAACGCCTGCGCCGACCGGGTCCGCGCCGCGGACCGCGTGCTGCTCGCGTCCCACATCGACGCCGACGGGCTCACCAGCGGCGCGATCGCCTCGACGGCGCTCGCGCGGGCCGGGATCGACCACGAGGTCGTCTTCGAGAAGCAGCTCGACGCCGAGTCGATCGCCGGCATCGCCGCGCGCGAGTTCGACGTCGTCCTCTTTACTGACTTCGGGTCCGGCCAGCTCGACGTGATCGCCGACCACGAGGACCGCGGCGACTTCGTCCCCGTGATCGCCGACCACCACCAGCCGGCCGACCGCGAGACGGAGTTCCACCTCAATCCGCTTCTCGAAGGGATAAACGGCGCGAGCGAGCTGTCCGGGGCGGGCGCGAGCTACGTGCTCGCCCGCGCGCTGGAGGGGCCGGACGGCGACAACCGCGACCTCGCCGCGCTGGCGGTGATCGGCGCGGTCGGCGACATGCAGGACTCGGACGGCGGACTCGTCGGCGCCAACGAGGCGGTCGTCGCCGACGGCGTCGACGCCGGCGTCATCGAGACGCGGACGGATCTGGACCTGTACGGCAGGCAGACGCGCCCGCTCCCGAAGCTACTGGAGTACGCCTCCGACGTGAAGATCCCGGGGATCTCGAACGACGAGGCGGGCGCGATCGCTTTCCTCACCGACCTCGACATCGAGGTGAAACGCGACGGGGAGTGGCGGCGCTGGGTCGACCTCGACGGCGAGGAACGGCAGATTCTCGCGTCCGGACTGATGCGCCGCGCCGTCGCCTCCGGCGTTCCCGCGGACCGGATCGAAGCGCTCATCGGCACCTCCTACACCCTCGTCGACGAGGAGCCGGGCACGGAGCTGCGGGACGTGAGCGAGTTCTCCACCCTCCTCAACGCCACCGCCCGGTACGAGCGGGCCGACGTGGGGCTCGCGGTGTGTCTCGGCGACCGCGGCGACGCGCTCGCCGAGGCGCGCCGACTCCTCCGAAACCACCGGAAGAACCTCTCAGAGGGGCTCCAGTGGATAAAAAACGAGGGCGTCACGGACGAGGAGCACCTCCAGTGGTTCGACGCCGGTTCGCGAATTCGCGAGACGATCGTCGGCATCGTCGCGGGAATGGCGATCGGGTCGCCGGCCCTCGACGGCTCGAAGCCCGTGATCGCGTTCGCCGAGGAGAGCGCCGAGGAGCTGAAGGTTTCCTCGCGCGGGTCGCACGCGCTGGTCCGGAAGGGACTCGACCTCTCGGCGGTGATGCGGGACGCGAGTCAGGCGGTCGGCGGCGACGGCGGCGGACACGACGTGGCCGCGGGCGCGACCATCCCGATCGACGAGCGCGACGCGTTTCTCGCGGAAGCGGACCGGCTGGTCGGCGAACAGCTCTCGTGAGGGGGTCGCGGCTCCCGGCCCGACCGCGCGATCGGACGCCGATCATTTCAGCGTCGCGTACGTCAGCAGCGACACCGCGAGCAGTTCGAGCACGCGCATCCCGAGCACGACCCGTCCCACGAGCGGGTCCATCGCGTACAGCGTCCGCATACTGCTGAAGAAGAAGGCGATGGAGACGAGGTTCTCGACCAGCAGGACGGCGCTGAACCCCAACAGACCGAGCAGTAGCGTCTCGCGGTAGTTGCGGAGCCAGACCGCGGCCAGCACCGCCAACAGCGCCCTGTTGACGCCGGTGAGCAGGATCCCGAACGCGATGGGAGTGGCGGGGGTCATAAAAATCGTTTCGGCGCGAACAACGCGGTCCGGGAAGCCACCGGGAGACGGCGGTCGACACGTCACCCGACCGTCCGCCGGACCCACCCGGCCGAGCCGGTCGGCGACGGGTCGGTGGATTCTCGGATCTGGCGGGTCCCTTCGCCGTCGACCGCGCGGACGACGACCTCGTGTGTCCCGTCGGGATCGAAGACGTGGCGCCACTGGTGCCAAACGTCCGCGTCGGGGAGGGAGTCGGAGAGGGCGGCGTCGGTCCACGAGTCGCCGCCGTCGGTCGACACCTCGACCCGCTCGATCCCGCGCGTTCCGGCGTACGCGTGGCCGGCGAGTTCGATCCGGCCGTCGCCGCGCTCCGTGATCCCCTCGTCCCAGAGCTTGGCGACCGTCTTCACCTCGCCGGTCCCTTCCCAGCCGCGCTCCTCCCAGTAGCCGTCCTCCTCGACGTTCAGCAGCTCGATCTCCGAGAGCCACTTCACGTTCGTCTCGCCCCAGTGGCCCGGGATCAGCACCCGCACCGGGTGGCCGTGGCTGGGGGGCAATTCCGTCCCGTTCATCCCCCACGCGAGGAAGCCCTCGGCGAGCACGTCGACCGGGAACTGGACGTAGTACCCGTCCTCGCCGCGGAGCATCGCGCAGTTGCAGTCGCCCTGCGGGTCGACCGACTCGAGCAGCGGACGGATCGGCGTCCCCGTCCAGACGGCGTTGTCCAGCTTCCGACCGTTCAGGTCCTCGCCGACGCACCGCAGCGTCACCGCGCGGTGCTCGACGGGACGGTCGATCAGCTCGTCGAAGTCGACGGTCCGGTCCCCATCGGTCTCGCCGGTGAACGTCAGCGACCACTCGGTCGCGGCGACCCGCGGGTCGAACTCCGCGATGTCGACGTTGTAGAACTCGCCGATCGGGCTCACCATCCCGTGGAGGTCGTCGCTCTCGACCGCCAGCGAGGCCGCTTCGAGCTCGCCGAGCCGCGCGGCGGCGCCCTCGGACCGCGGAGCGTCGGCGAGCGCCTCGTCGTCGGCCCCGATCGACCGCCGACCGACGACCGTCGCGACGACGAACCCGAGCGCCCCGACGACGACGCCTAGGGTCCGACGGCGCACCGCGTCGACGGCACCGGTCGGCCCCTCCGGGACTGGAGCGTCGTCACCGGAGGCCGAATCAGGTGCGGGCGAGGAAGCGGGGAGCCCGCCGATCCCGACGACGACCGCCGCGGAGAGCGCCGCGCCAAGCGCCTGCGTCGAGAGTCCGGTCAGACCCGCAGCGAGCAGCCACGTCCCGGCGCCGGCGGCCGCGGCGCCGACCAGCGGTCGATCCGCGTGCGCTGAGAGTCGAAGCCCCGCCAACGCGATCGCACCGAACAGCCCGACCACGGCCGCGAACGCCATGGCGACGTGGATCAGGTGGCCCGCGTCGCCGACGGTCTCGATCGCGACGGTCACGATCGGGCCCGGCGTCAGGTTGACGATTGCCTGGTCGACGGGCCGGACGACGAACGAGGGGGACCACCCCGTGACGAGGTACGAACCGGCAACCCCCGCTGTTCCGGCCGCGGCCGCGAGGAGCACCTCTCGGTGTTCGGTAACGTAGGTCATGATCTACGTCGGGGTTACAGTCACTTGAACCACGTCCTCGGCGGCCGGGTACTCGTGGCCATCGTCGACGTCGCTCAGCCGGCGCACGGTGCCGCCCTCGTCCGTTGGAACCGGCGCCGCGTGTCGTGTTCCGTCATGTCCCCGACGAGGGCGATAACGAGGATATAGATTTTTCAACTACCGGACAACTTTGGTGCGAGATCGGGACAAGTTCCGTTCAAACTTCGTTCAAGATCCGGGCGGGGTCGGGGAACACTCACGGGCGGAAGCGCATCGACATCGACGAGAAGACGAGCGAATCGACGGGTGAAACGACGGCGGCGAGGCGGGGCAGCGACGAGCCAAGTCGACGACGCGTCAGGCCTCGCCGAGGTCGCGGAACATCGCGCGGTAATCGTCCGACGACAGCGACTCGCCGAGCTCGTCGATGTCGGCGTCGAGGGCTTCGAGCCGCTCGACCAGCTCGGCGTACGCCTCGTTCCCCTCGCGCTGGGCGGCCGGCTTCTGGGCGTTGAGCACCGCCCGCTTGCCCGCCAACGCCGCGGCCTTCTGGATCAGATCGTCGTACTCGCTTCGGGTCAACAGCGTGTCGATCGCCGCCAGCAGCTTCGAGCGGCTGACGGGCTTGGTGAGGTACAGATCGAACCCCATATCGATAATGTCGAAGTCGGGTTCGACCGCGGTGACCATCGCGACGCGGCAGTCGTAGCCGGCCTCGCGAATGTGTTCGAGCACGTCGTCGCCGCTCCCGTCGGGGAGGCGCCGGTCGAGCAACACCACGTCGACCGCGCCGTCGACCCGGTCGATCGCTTCGGCGGCGGTCTCGGCGAGATCCACGTCGTACCGCTCTTCGAGGAAGCCGGCGTACAGCGCGGCGATGTCGGGCTCGTCCTCGACGACGAGGACCGTCTGCTCGCTCACCGCCGATCACCGCCGGGGTCGACGGGGGACGCTTCACCGGGCATACAGGAAGGGGCGGCGTGTCGAGGAATAAACCTGTCGCCGTCCGTGCGGTCGGTCCGTCGGATCGTCTTTTATATACTCCCGTCGCCAATGAAGGGACGAATGTCAGAACTCGTCTCCACCGGGGTCGAGGGACTCGACTCGATCCTCTCCGGCGGTATCACGGAGCGGTCGACGGTCCTCGTCTCCGGGAACCCCGGCACCGGCAAGAGCATTTTCGGGATCCAGTACCTTCACCACGGCGTCACCGAACACGACGAGCGCGGCGTGTACGTCTCCTTCGAGGAGGACGAGGCGGACATCCGCGGCGCCGCGGAGTCGATCGGGTTGGAGGGGTTCGACGACCTCGTTGACCGCGGCGACATCGTCATCCTCGACAAACGCGAGATGCTGCGCGAGACCGACTTCTCGACGGCTGTCGACCGGCTGCTCGACACGATCGAGGACGGTGACTTCGACCGGCTGGTGCTCGACTCGCTGTCGATGTTCCAGCTCTTCTTCGACGCCGAACAGGAGAAGCGGACGTATCTCCTGAAGTTCTCCGATATCCTCAAGGCGAACGGGCTGACCTCGCTGCTCATCAACGAGCAGGGAGCCGTCTTCCCCGACACCGAGGTCGGGCTGGAGAACTTCCTCACTGACGGGAACATCTACTTCATCCAGACGCCGACCGACTCCGGCGTCAACCGGTACGTGTGGGTGGCGAAGATGCGGAAACAGGACATCGACACCGACATCTTCCCGATGGAGATCGGCGAGGGAGGGATCACCGTTCACGAGCGGGCCGGCGGGTTCTCGATGATGGGACGGTCGGACGAGCCCTCGTTCTAACGCTCGGTGGGGCGCAGACCGAAAGAGGGGCGGGGACGACCGCTGTATCGCGGGGCCGAAATCGGGTCGTTACTGTCCGGACGAGAGGTCGCGCCACACGTCGTCGAGCCGGTTCTTCACCGCGGAGCGCTCCTCGACCTCGACGGTAAACCCGTCGCGGAAGTCGACCTCGACGCCGTCGACCTTCCGGCGATACACCTTCACGCGACGGTGCTCGTCCGAGAGCGGGCGGTCGTGGAGCTCCAGCAGATCGGCCTCTTCCAGTTCGTTGATCCGGCGGTAACACGTCGCGATCGGAACGTCGAGCTCGTCGCTGAGGTCCTGCGCGGACTTCGCGTCACCGGTCGCGGTCAGGATGTCCGTGTTGTACTTGTTGCCGAGCACCGTGATCAGATCGTCCCCCACCATTCACGTTATCGATGTTGATTTCTGGGGCTTAAAAGGATACCGGTGATCGATCGGGTGCGAGACGCCGTGCCGGGGCGCCGCCGCACGGTGATGTCGGGCGTTCGGCTTTGCCGGATATTCGCGGGTGTTATCGCCGGTGATAGCCGCCCCCGTAGGTTTATAACCCGACTCCGGTCAGGGTGCGTATGGAGCTCATCGAAGGGCTGTATCTCGTGACGACCACCGTGTTGGCCGGCGCGAGCGCGACGCTGTTCGCGTTCGCGGTCTCGGCGTACCGGTCGTCGGGCCGGACGGCGATGGCGTACTTGGCGGTCGGATTCGGGCTCGTGATCCTCGCCGCCGTGGCGACGCCCGCCGCCGCCTTCCGGACGTCGTTCGCGAACCCGCAGGCGCTGCTGCTCGTCAACACCGGTCTGCTCGCGGCGTCGATGGCGCTGGTCGCCGGAAGCCTCGCCGTCTACGAGCCCGGCACGCAGGAGTTCGTGATCCCCGAGTCGGAGCTGGCGCGGATTCAGGACCGCTGACCCCGCGCTCGGCGGACGCCGGGCGACCGGCGCCGACCCGCCGACCCGCCGATTCGACTCGGGTTGACCCTCCCGAGACCGCGGGCACGCCCTCACCGCCCGCCGACGCGATCGCACTGCCGACGAGATCGCACTGCCGACGAGATCGCACTGCCGACGAGATCGCACTGCCGACGAGATCGCACGCCCAGCGCCGCCCGACACCGTTCCGGTTCCGGCCTCGATTCCGGCGTCGCCGTCGCTCTCGCTCTCGTCCTCACCTTCGCCCCCGCCCCGCGACTCGACGCCGTCGAGCGTCCCGACACTTGTCGGTTCGAGTAGCGTGCTTTGGGATCTCACTCAGTCGATTTTACCCGGTCGGTTCCGCGACGCCCTGATCCAGAATCGATAACGCGATCTCCCGATCGTTGATGTGTTCAGAAACATATTTAGGGAAAGAAACCGAATGATCGCAAGACTGCAGTTCTTTATCAGTCCGTATAATCGGCACGGAGTCTTTAATAGGGAAATCCCGCTCCGTAGCGATAACGCCCGCCGGGCAGGCCGGGGGCCGACGCAACACACAATGTTCGAAACACTACTGGACGAGGAAGAGCGCGGTCAAGTGGGGATCGGGACCCTCATCGTGTTCATCGCGATGGTGCTGGTGGCGGCGATCGCCGCCGGCGTCCTGATCAACACGGCCGGGTTCCTCCAGACGCAGGCGGAGGCAACGGGCGAAGAGAGTACAAGTCAGGTGAGCGATCGGCTGCAGGTCGTGAGTACCTCCGGGAACGTGGTTTCCAGCGGTGGCGATTATGTGGTTGATAACGTCACGTTCGTCATGGCCAAGGCCCCGGGTGCCGGAAACGTCGACCTGAACGAGACGACCGTCCAAGTCATCGGTGAGGGCGGACAGGAAAGTCTGCAACTTAGTGAGCTTGAATCCGAGGTCGAGAGCGTCTTGGACGTTGATAACGCTGTGCTTACTGACAACAGCGATCGCGCTGCTGTGCACTTGAACTTTGACACCGGCCAGTTCAGTGGATACGGGATGCTCAACGCCGGGGAAGACGCGACCGTCACCTTCACGACACCGTCCGGTGCCACGACGACGAAGGAGATTCGCATCCCGACTACGCTTACGGAAGAGCAGGACTCGGTGAGGCTATAACAATGTTCGAAGCAATCACGAACGAGGAGCGCGGTCAGGTGGGAATCGGGACCCTCATCGTGTTCATCGCGATGGTGCTGGTGGCGGCGATCGCCGCCGGCGTCCTGATCAACACGGCCGGGTTCCTCCAGTCACAGGCCGAGGCGACCGGTCAGGAGAGTACCGATCTCGTGTCTGAGCGCATTGATGTGACGAGCACAGTTGGTGTCGTGGAAGATGGCACCTACAGCTACGGTCAGGGCATCGGAGATAACCCGCAGAATCTCACCGAGGTCCGTATCGGTGTCGCCGGTGCGGCCGGCGCTGATCAGATCGACCTGAACAAGACCACTATCCAAGCGGTCGGACCGAACGGACAGGCGACGCTGACGTTCGAAGATGGAACTGGTTATTCCAACGGCATAAGCGACGCCTCCGTGGGGAACTTCGCTGTCCAAGACGCTGATGGTTCCTTCGTCAGCGCTGATGGGGCGGTTCTCAACTCGACCAACTCGTTCACGATCGTACTCAACACCCACAATGAGCCGTTCGGGAACAATAGTGGAAGCAATCCCGCTAACGTGACCCTGTTCGGCGAGAGCGAGTCCTCGTCGCTCGACATCGTCTCGCCGTCCGGCGCGACGACGTCCGTCCAACTCACCGCGCCCGACCTGTTCAGCAGCGAGGGCGAAGCGGTCAAGCTCTAACGAGCCCCGAATAGCCCCCTAACAACTGCCGCGGCGGAACCGGTCCGCCCGGAACACCTATTTTCTCGCGTCACCACGACTACGCCATGAGTGACCACGACACACCGCCGGCCGATCCCGACGAGCTCGACTTCACCGACGACGAGGACGTCGTGGAGATCGGGGAGAGCCGGTACGTCGTCGGGACGAACGGCCGGCCCAACGTCGGCCGGTCACAGCCCGACCGCCGCTCCGCCGACGAGACGGGCTTCACGTCCGCCGACCCGGCGAATCCGTCGGAGCGGCGACCGCCGGACCCGGGCGGAGGTGCCGGCGGTCGACCGCGGGACGGTCAGCCGCAGGGAGGCCGGCCGCAAGGGGGCCACGCGCAGGGCGGCGCCGGCGGTCGGGCGCAGGAGGCTCCCGGACCGGGCGGCCGCCGCGCCCCCGAGGTCGACCGGCAGTCGGTGAGCCGGTGGCTGGCGAACTCCTTCGACGGGGACGGGTTCACCTACGGGATCGACGCCACGCTCCACGTCGACGGCGACACCACGCGCCAGCGGATGGTCTCGAACGACGTGACGGCGACGTTCGACTCGCTCGTGACGTGGTTCGCGTCGAACGCCGGACCGAGCTCGCCCACGCCGGAGGCGCTCGGGCTCCTGCTCCTCGCGTCCGAGACGACCGTCGACGTCCCGCCGGTGGCGATCAAGCGCTTCGCCGCGAGCCAGGGGCTCACGGCGAGCGACAGCATCGGCGATCTCGTCCGCGCCGCGGAGGCGGCCGACGGCTTCCGGATCGAGTGACCGGACCGAGCGTCACAGCGCGAGGAGCAGCGCGGCGCCGAGCAGCGCGAACGCCGCGTACAGCCCGACCATCACCTCGCGTTTCAGCGGGCTCCCGAGCGGCTCGGCGGTCAGCCGCCGGATCGGCGGCAGGATCGCGATCCCGCCGAGGATCAGGGGGAAGGCCCCCGGACGCGGGACGAACGTGAGCGCGACGACGATCGTCCCGTACCCGAGGACGTAACATCCGCGGCGCCAGAGCTGCTCGCGGTCGGTGAGGTTCTCCGTCGGGACGAAGCCCGACCCGCCGTCGTCGTCGTCGGCGGCGGCGCCGCCCTCGGACTCGGCCGCGACCTGCTGGGCCTGTCGCTGCACGTACTCGTCGAGCTCATCCGCGGCGTCCTCCGTCTGCGGGGCGCCGCACTCGACGCAGTAGCGGGCCTCGTCGTCGAGCGACGAGTCGCACCGGGGACAGGTCTTCATCGTAGTGTGTAGGGCAGACGGTCCGGTTTAATTCTTCGGAAGACCGCCACCCGCGTGCCCGATCGCCGGCACTCCGGGCGTCCCCGCCCTCCGGTCCGGATCGGTTATCAGCCGTAATATTCGAAGGCGTACGTTTTAATCCGTCACGCCCGCACGTCGACGCAGATGGACCTGCTGCAGCGGAATCGGCCTCGCGCGACGAGCGGCGACGACGGGTCCGACCCGTCCGCCCGGCCGGCGTCTCTCCGGATCGAACGCCCGGCGTCTCCGACCGCGGCCGCGCCCCGCCGAGCGACGGGCGCCGCGCGCTTCGTTACCGGACGGGACGCCCGCGCTCGCTCGCGTGATCATGTCTGAGCGCGTCGGCGGAGCGCCGCTCCTCCTGTTGCTGGTCGTGCTGTGCGTCCTCATGTCGGGAACCGTCGCGGGGGCGGGCCACGGGATCGACCGCGTCGACGGGACGGCGTCTCCCCACGGGGCGGGCGCGGACGGCCTCCGCGCGACCGACGACGCGGACCGGAACCTCAGCTCGGGGGCGACGTTCTGGCAGGGACAGACGGTCGCGTTCGACGATCCGAACGAGACCGTCGAGGCCGATCGGTTGCATCTCCGGGAGTACGACGACGAGGCGGACGAACCGGGGGCGCTCGTCCGCGAGTTCGAGGTCGACGGCCCGGTGCGGATCGACACGGCGTCGCTTCAGGGCACGTACGTCCTCGTCCCGGCGGGGGAGCGGACGAGCGCGGTCGCGGTCGACAACGGGACGATCACCGGGACCACCGAGGCGGAGGCGGCCGCCCCGTTCGAGGTGCTCGTGCAGACGCTCGACGTGGGCTTGGTGGGGAGCGGCGCCGGCAACGGGACCGTCGAGACGGATCTCGAACTGGAGCTGACGTCGAACCGCGCCCGGTACAACGTGAACGTCACCGCCCCGGGCCTGACGTTCGACGAGCTCGAGTCGGCGTTCATCCGCGACCGCCTGCTCAGGGACCGGAACGCGCCGCACGCCGACCGACCCCCGATCGATCGCCGCGGCGACGGCTACGGGATGTACGCCGCCGACGACGTGATCGTCCTGCGCGGGTTCGCCGACGGGCGGCTCCGGTCGGACTTCGGCGAGGCCGAGTCGATCCCCCGCGCCGTCACCGTCGAGGTGTCCGACACGGGCGTCACGGACACCGCGGAGATCTCGGCGAGCGGCATCGAGACCGGTCCGTTCGAGATAACCGAGGTCGCCGCGCCGGGCTCGGTCGAGCCGGGCGCGACGGTGACGCTCTCCGCCACGGTCCGGAACCGGTGGAGCACGACGAGCGAGCGGGACGTGACGTTCCGGCTCGGCGACGGGGGACAGACCGCGATCGAACCGTCCCTCCCCGCCGGCGCGTCGACCACCGTCTCCACGACCCTCTCGGCGCCGAGCGAGCCCGGGGAGTACGAGTTCACCGTCGACACCGACGGCGACTCGGCCAACGGGACGGTCACGGTGACTGACCCGAACGGCTCCGACGGGGAATCGGACGGCGGCAGCGACGGCGACGACGGTGACGACGCCGGTAGCGACGAGGACGACGGGGGAGCGGACGACGGCAGCGACGGCGACGACGGTAGCGACGGCGGTGACGAGGACGACGGCGGTAGCGACGGCGACGGCCCCATCGCGATCGACATCAACCTCCGGCTGGGCGCGGGGGCGCTGCTCACCCTCCTGTCCGGGGCCGGGGTCGTCGCGTGGCGTCGTCGCTGAGGTCGTCGCTGGCGTCGTCGCTGAGGTCGTCGCTGAGGTCGCCCCGATTATAGCGGGCGAGAACTGCACCCGATATCTTAAATTCTCCCGTTCGATACCTCGCCGTATCCGATGGATTCCGTCACGTCGACCGGCGGCGCCCCCGGTCCCCGCCGCCTGCTGGTCGTTGGACTGCTGTTGTGCTGTGCCGTCGGCCTGGCGGCGTCCGTCCCGTCGGGCGCGGCGCAGTCCGGCGCCAACGGCACCGTCGAGGGGACCGTCACCAACGCCGCCGGCGAGCCGATCTCCGGCGCGACGGTGACGGTCGACGGCCACTCAGGCCTGACGGACACGACCGTCGAAAACGGGAGCTACGAGATCGACGGCGTCCCGTACGACGAACAGCGGCTGGTGGTGACCCACGACAAGTACGAGGAGCTGGGCACCGACGTCGCGGTGTCGACGACGAACTCCCCGGTGACGGAGGACGTCACCCTGACGCGAAAGACAGGAACACTGACCGGAACGATCGCAGGCGAGTTCGGTCCGATGGGGGGAGAGGCGCTTCCCGAGGTCACCGTCACGGTACGACACGACAACGAGACGGACCGAGAGATTCTGGCAGCCACCGAAGAGGAGTACGACTGGGGCGCCGAGACCAACGAGAACGGCGAGTCCGTGATCGTGACCGACACCAACGAGAACGGCGAGTATACGATGACTCAGGTCCCGACGGGAGACGTCACGGTCACCGCGACTCAGGACGGGTTCGAACCGCAAGAAGCGGATGTGACAATCCGGAACAATGAGACGACCACTCGAAACGTCGATCTGGCCCCCGTCCTCACGACCGTCGACGGGACGGTCACCAACACCGAGGGGGAACCGATCGCGGACGCGACGGTTTCCGTCAACGCGGACACCACCATCTGGCCCGGCATCGACCAGAACTCTCTGGAAGCCGAAACCAATGGGGACGGGACCTACGGGATAACCACGGTCCCGTCGACGACGACTGGCGGGCAGCGCGACGTCGAGGCCGACGCCGACACGTTCCAGACGAAGACGATGTCGCGGTCGATCCCCGAGGACGGGCTGACGGAGAACTTCGATCTCACTCATGTGGACAACGACATCACGGGACGCGTCACCGACCGGCACGGGAACGGGCTGTACAACGTGTCGGTCCGGATCGAGGACGACGTGGACCACAGCGCGACGACCGGCTCGGACGGGCAGTACCAGCTCTCGGACGTCCCGTTCGGGACGCACACGGTCGTCGCGGAGCACGCCGACTACGAGAACCAGGATCATCCCGTGGAAGTCGGGCGGACGGGAGAGCCAGAGACCGAACGGGACTTCAACCTGACCCGCACGACAGACGTGCGGCTGTCGGTGGACGACGTGTGGACGGACCTCGGACAGGCCACGGAGACGGTGACGGTCCAGTACACGTTCGACGAGGAGGTGGAAGACGAGGTGAACGTCGCGGTCGAGGGGCCGTCGTCGACGATCGACAACAGGTCCGTGACCGTCGGCCACGACCCCGACTCGCCGTACACGGAGACGTTCCAGCTGCCGGCCCGAAGCGAGATCGACGACGGCGACTACACCGCCGAAGTCAGCGCGCTCGACGAGAACGACTCGTCGTCGTTCGCGGTGTCGAACGTCTTCGAGAGCGGCGCCGTCGAGTTCTCGCAGGACCGGTACCAGTCGCCCGCGGGCGACTTCGTCGTGGTCGACGTCACGATGGACGACACGCTCGACGAGGCGTACCTCCTCGTCGGCGGCGACCGGGAGTCGACGGAGCGCAGCCTCCAGAACCACCTCGACGTCCTGCACGTAACCGGCGACGCGTCGTTCGTGATCAACACCCGGCTCGTCGGCACCGACGCGCCCTCCGAGGACGTGTACATCCCCATCTCCGACGGCGACGTGACGAGCTACGCGCACAGCATCGGCGCCGCGAGCGACCCGGACAAAGAGGGCGTTGACCCGGAGGGGACGTTCTCCGACGTGACGTTCCAGAACCACCGTGGCACCGAGGTGGCGGACACGCTCGCCGAGTTCCGCGACGAGGTCGGGCTCACCGCGCGCGGGAGCCCCCTTCAGGCCGGCCGGTACCGCCTCGTCGCCGGCGCGACCGGAACCGTGATGCTCCGCGACGACGACGTCCCCGACTTCCGGCACCCGGTCGACCGGTCGAACCTCGTCCTCACGCAGCCGGAGCTCGGCGGGGTGAACACGTACGTCCTCCCGCCCGGCCCGGCCGACCAGCTTGACCGGTTCGACGAGGAGTCGGGGCCGCTTCAGCTCGGCGACATCGGGGCGCTCCGCTCCGACGCCACCGAGACCGACACGATCGCCCGCGGCGACCGGGTCCTCGTCGAGGTGCGCGGGAGCGGGACCTTCGGCGCGCTTCTGGAGGGCGACACCGAACACCCCGCGATCAACGAGGACGCCGACTCCGGGGAGGGCGCTCCCGGGAACATCGACACCGAGCAGTTCGCGACGCTGCTCGAACGCCACGAGGGCGTCCACGCGGAGCTCACGCACCGGTCGCTCGGCGCGCCGAACAACCCGGGATCGACGCTTCGGTTCACCGACGTCGCCAGCAGCGACCTCTATATCCTCCCGGACGACAGCGCGTTCCAGTGGGAGAGCGGCGACGCCGTCGGCGACGACCCCGTCGTCGGCGGCCTCTACTTCGTGATCGACACCCGCGGGTCGGACCCGTTCGACAATCAGCCCCGCGACGGCGACGAGCTCGCCTTCGAGATGGCGTACGAGTCCCCCGAGGGCGAGCGGTATCAGTTCGAGGACTACTCGCTCGCCGACGGGGAGCGGCCCGACCCGTTCAACCGGACCATGGAGGAGAGCGACGGCCTCGAACACTTCCCGTACTTCGGCGACGACGACACGACGGTGCGGACGAACGACTCGTTCGTCTTCGAGGACCCGTACGTCGAGTACCGCCAGACGGGTCTCGACAGGGAGCTGATGGTCCCGTCCAGCCAGAACGGGGTGATCGCCGGGAACACGAACATCGCCCCCAACTCGGACGTCACGGTCCAACTGATCGCGAGCGACCGCCCCGAGCCGACGACGATCACCGTCGAGGACGTCACCATCGACGAGGACGGCGGCTTCGAGGTCGTTCACGACTTCTCCGAGCTGGAGCCGGGCGAACGCGTCGAGGTCGAGTTCTACACCCCCGAACGGCTCGTCGGGAACAGGCTGCTGGACAAACGCGGCGCGATCGTGGTCGACGAGCTCGACGAGCCGGCCTACTTCGAGGTCAGCAACCTCACGGCGGAGACGACGGTCGCCCAGGGCGAGCGCTTGGACTCGATAGCGGGCGAGGTCACCAACACGGGCGAGATCGCCGACCGGCAGATGGTCGAGTTCGCCATCGACGGCGAGACCGTGACGGAGACGTCGACGACGCTCGACAGCACGGAGTCGACGACGCTCGACCTCTCCGACCGGTTCGTCGTCCTTCCTCCGGGCCAGTACGAGTACGCCCTCCGGACGGACGACGACGAGGAGACCGGGCAGCTGACGGTCACGGAGACGGACGACGGGAACGTCACGGCGGCGGACCGGGACAACGGGACCGCCCGGACGGTGAGCGAGTCACCGGACACCGGGGACGCGGAGTCCGGCGCCGAGGACGGCTCCAACGGCGGTGAAGACGACTCGAACGGCGGTGAGGGCGGCCCGGACGGCGGCGACGACCAGACCGATCCGACGCCGGCGCCGCCGCTCGGGATCGGGACGCGCGAGACGTTCGGCGGGACCGTCCTCGTCGGCGCGACGTACCTCCTCGGCCACTGGGTCTGACGCGTCGTTCGCCGGGGCGCGGGCGCGTCATCGCGGGGCGCGGGCGCGTCATCGCCCGGTCTCCGCGGCCGATCGACGCGCCGATCGGTTCTCAGTGATGAGAACCGCGGGGGAGTCGTTAAGTGAACGCTGTCCCGCGTTCCAGATAACTATGGCGACGCGCGTGCTTATCGCGGACGATTCGGAGTTCATGCGGAACCTGCTCCGGGAGATCCTCGAAGGGGAGTTCGAGATCGTCGGCGAGGCCGAAAACGGCGTTGAGGCGGTCAACATGTACGAGGAACACGGTCCTGACCTCGTGATGATGGACATCGTCATGCCGATCCGGGACGGCATCGAGGCGACGACGGATATCCTCGAGCAGAACCCGGAGGCGACCGTGATCATGTGCACCAGCGTCGGACAGGAGGAGAAGATGAAGGCGGCCATCAAGGCCGGCGCCGAGGGGTACATCACGAAGCCGTTCCAGAAGCCGAACGTGCTCGACGCCATCGGATCGGCGGTATAATGCGCGTCGACGTTCGGGCGCTCGGCGCCTGCAACCGGCTGGCGGAGCGGGGGGCCGGACAGGCCGCCGGCGCGCTCACCGACCTGACGGGCACGGACCTCTCCGTGGAGGTCACGGGCGCCAGCGCCGCCAGCGGCGAGGACCTCGCCGAGGCGTTCGCCGGCCGGGAGTCCATCGGCGTGAGCGTCGGGCTCCGCGGCGGGCTGGAGGGCGAGGCGGTCCTCGCGTTCGACGCGGAGAACGTCGACGACCTGCTCTCGCTTCTGCCGGGCGGGTCGTCGATGGGGCGCAGCGCGGTGACCGAGGTCGGGAACATCGCGCTCGGCGGCTTCCTCGACGGCTGGGCGAACTACCTCGGGACGGCGATCGACATGACGCCGCCCCGGTACTTCGAGGCCGACGGCGCCGCCGTCCTCCCCGACGGGGCGCTCGCCGGCGACGGCGTGTTCCTCTTCGAGAGCCGGCTGGACGCGACGACGACGGACCTCGACTTCTCCATCTACATGCTCCCCGACTCCGGGCAGTTCCGCGACCTCGTCGTGGGGAAGACCGCGCCGGCCGCGGCGCCGGGCGCGGACGGCGAGGCGGGGAACGACGACACCGGCAGCACCGCGGTGTCGTACGAGTCGCTGTCGACGTTCTCGTCGCTGGCGAAGCGCGGCTCCGCGAACGCCGCCGACAACATCGCGATGATGACGGGCCTCGACACCAGCGTCGACGTGAGCCGGCTGCGGTTCGTCCCGCTCGCCGACGTGCCCGCGGAAGTCGGCGTCAAGCCCCACGCGGGGACCGTCTTCGAGCTGCAGGGGGAGCCGAGCGGCTACCTCGCGATCCTCTTCGAGGAGGAGTCCGCGGAGAAGATCGCGGCCTCGATGCTCCCGAGCGAGCCGGACGAGCCGCTTGGCGGGATGGCGGAGAACGCCCTCTGCGAGCTGGGCAACGTGATGACGAGCGGGTTCATCGACGGCTGGGCGAACGTGCTCGGTACGTCGATCACCCACTCGCCCCCGGAGTTCGTCCACGACATCGGCTCGGCCACGATCAGCCCGCTGGTCGCCAAGCTGAGCCGGCGGCAGGACTACGGGTTCGTGATCGACGCCGCGATCCAGACGGAGGGGGTGCAAACGCGGTGTGACGTGTACGCGCTCCCGGACGAGCGCGAACTGGCGCGGGCGCTCGACCGGCTCTCGGAGCCGTGAGACACCCCTCGTCGTCCCGCGACCGAACGCTCTCCGAGGGGTCCGACGCCGCGGCGGGGTCCGACGCCCCCGGCGTTCACGCCGACGCGGACGCCGGCGGGAGTCGGATCAAGGTCGGCGTGAGCGAGCTGGCGGTCGCGGCCGACGGCGAGACGCTGACGACGAGCGGGCTCGGGTCGTGCGTCGCCGTGGCGCTCGTCGACGAGGCGGACGGCGTTCGCGGGCTGTTGCACGCGATGCTGCCGACCGGTACCGGGACCGACACCGGCATCGAGCGACCGGGCAAGTACGTCGACACCGGGATCGAGACGCTGATCGCGGAGCTGGAGGCTGCGGGCGCGTCCCCCGGTCGGCTCGAGGCGCGCGTCGCCGGCGGCGCGGAGATGCTCGATCTCACGGACGCGGTCGGGCCGCGGAACGTCGCACGCGCCGAGCAGTATCTCGACGCGGTCGAGATCCCGGTGGTCGAACGCGCCGTCGGGGACGGCGTCGGCCGGACCGTCCGGTTCAGGCCGGACGGCCGGCTGGTCGTGCGAGCGGCCGACGGGTTCCAGCGGACGCTGTAGGTTCCAGCGGACGCTGTACGGACCACCCGCACGGGCGGGGACGGACGATGGGTACGAGACCCCCGCGGTGTCGCCGGATTCCCGGACGAACGCGTGTTTTCTCACAGTTGATATTTTGAGGGGTGAATTGAAGTATGTTCTTGGGGTCGTACACGGTAATGGGCCTCGAACTACCGGTGTGGGGAGCTCCAACGGCCGCATGGATAGTCGCCACGCTGGGGCTCGTCGGTGCGAGCGTCCTCGACCGTTTCCTCGACGATGACGGCTCCAACGACGACGATTCCGGGGGCATGGGCGGCGACGACGATCCCTTCGGCGGCGGGATGGGCGGCGGCGAAGGCGGCGGCGGCATGGGCGGCGGAATGGGCGGCGGCGACGACTTCGACGACTTCGACGGGATGGACGAGTGGGACGACGAGTTCGACGACGGCGGCGGCGGCGGCGGGGGGTCGGACACCGACGAGCTGGAAAAGCGGCTCGACGACCTGGAGAACGAGGTCGCCTCCCTCTCCTCGACGGTCTCGACCGTCCGGTCGGAGAACGAGGAGATCTCGGCCGCCGTCGACGACATCGAGGAGGACGTGCGGAACCTGCTCGACATCTACGAGATGGTCACCCGCGGCATCAACCCGTTCGTCGACGACTCCAGCGGCTTCGACGGCGTCGACGGCGGGGGGGAGGGGTCGTTCGGCCTCTTCGACGACGACGGCGAGGACGACGGGTCCGACGACCTCGACGAGGACGTCGCGAACGCGGACGCCGACGGGTTCTTCGACGACGACCTGCTCGACGACGACTTCGAAGAGGAAGCGGAGGACGACGAGTTCGCCGAGCTGGACGAGGAACCGGACGACGAGCACACGGACGACGGCGACCCCGCCGACGCCGCGTCCGAGACCGCGGCGGCGGACGACGGAGACGACATGAACGACGATGGAAAGAGCTTCAGCGAGCTGAAAGAGGAGTACGACGCCGGGGAGGCCGACTGGGCCGACGAGGAGGGGGGCGACGGCGACGCCGGTGCCCCCGCGGACGAAGACCCGTTCGACGACGGGGAGGACTCGTTCGACGACGACCTCGGCGACGAGACGGACCCGTTCGACGACGGCATCGACGACGACGTCGAGTCGTTCGACGACGAGGGCGACTCGTTCGACGACGAGGGCGACTCGTTCGACGATGGCCCGCTCGACGAGGGTCACGAGCCCGATCCGGAACCGGAACCCGACCGCTCGCGCGGTCGGCAGCCCGGCGGCGACCCCGCCGAGGCCGGCGGCGACGGCTTCGAGTACGTCCGCGAGGACGACCTCTCGGGGACCCGCGGCAAGCCGTACCTCACGGAGCTGCCCGGCGACTACGTCGGCGACCTCCTCGTGATGGAGTGGCTGGAGTTCCTCGTCTCCGAGAGCGACGTCACCGACGCGGTGCGCGCGATCAACTACTACGAGCGCATCGAGTGGATCGCCCCCGAGGCGGCCGCGCGGCTCCGCGACTTCCTCTCCGGGTTCGGCACGATCGACCGCAACCTCGTCGACCGGCCAGGGACCGACCGGCTGGTCCGGGAACACCACACTCGCAGCCTCCGGTACGTGACCCAGCTCAACGGGACGAGCGGTCACCTGCTGCTGCTCGACCGCTGGGACGACCTCGCCGGGGGATCGCTGGTCGGCGGCGGCCCGCCGCCGGTCGGTTCGAGGGGTCGCGGAGGCGGCCGTCGGGGTCGCGAGGGCGGCCGCGACCGCCGGGACCGCCGTGACGGTCACGAGGGACGTGCCCCGCGCGCGGACCGCGGCGGCGACGACCGCGACCGACGCAGCGGCGACGACCGCAACCGACGCGCCGGCGGGAACGGTCGCGGCGGCGACGCGGACCGCCGGGAGAGCCAGACGGACCGCCGGGAGAACCAGACGGACCGCCGAGACGGGCACGCGGACCGCCGCGGCGAAGGGCCCGAGGACCGCGACCGCAACGGCGGCTCTCCACGGCCGATGAACGATCCGAACCCGCGTTCCGACCGCGCCGACCCGGCCGACGGAGGGTGGGGAGATGGGCGTTAGCGTCTCCGCGTCGACGGCCATCATCGTGGCGGGGCTGTTCTTCGCGTTCACGACGTTCTACCCCGTCGCGGCCAACGGCTTCGACCGCGTCACCGACGCGCAACACGGGATGAACGAACGCGCGCTCGAACGGCAGAACACGGCGTTTACGGTGTCGAACGCGACGTACGACAGCGGAACCCTCACCGTCAACGCCACCAACGACGGCTCGCTCGGGCTCGTCGCCGGCGACGCGACGCTGCTCGTCGACAACGAGTACGTCGACGTGGGCGGAGCCAACGCGACCGCGACCGTCGACGGCAACGGCGACACCGAACTCTGGCTCGCCGGCGAGACGCTGACGATCAAGGTCGACGACGGCAACCTCTCGACCGACGTGGCCGCGGGGACCCGCGTCGTCCTCGTCGTCGAGTCCGGCGTTCGCGACGCCGCGGAGGTGAGCGCGTAGATGGCCAGCGTTCCCGTCTCGCACCTCATCCTGTTCATCGCGAGCCTCGTGATCGCGGCCGGCGTGGTCGGCACGATCACCACGGGCGTCGACCGCGTGAGCGCCGCCGTCGACGACGCCGGGCTGGACGCGACCGAGACGCTCCGGACCGACGTGACGATCATCTCCGACGCGAACGCGGGGGTGTACAACGTCAGCGGCCAGCAGAACGTGACCCTTTTGATAAAAAACACCGGGACCCATCGGCTCGCGCCCGACGGCTCGGGGCTCGACATCGTCTTCGACGGCCAGTACGTCCCGCCGAGCGCGGCCGACGGCGAACTCGTCTCCGCCGACGCGGGCGCGGCGTGGAGCCGGGGCGACGTGTTGCGGCTCACGATCAACGTGAACGATCTCGACGACACCACGAACGGCCTCGACGACGGCGACCACCGGGTGTTCATCACCGTCAACGGCGACGAGGAGCTGTTCCAGTTCCGTGTGGAGGGGGGGAACTGAGATGCCCCACGACAACCTCCTCTCCTTAGGGCTCGGCGAGCGCGACCGGCTGAACAAGGAGCTCGGCGGGGGGATTCCCCGCGGGAGCATCGTCCTCATGGAGGGCGACTACGGCGCCGGCAAAAGCGCCATCTCCCAGCGGTTCGCCTACGGGCTCGTCGAGGAGGGCGCGTCGGTGACGATGATGTCGACCGAGCTCACCGTCCGCGGGTTCATCGACCAGATGCACTCGCTGGAGTACGACATGGTGAAGCCGCTCTTACAGGAGGAGCTGCTCTTCCTCCACGCGGACTTCGACTCCGGCGGGGCGTTCTCCGACGAGGACGGGGAGCGCAAGGAGCTGCTCAAGCGGCTGATGAACGCGGAGGAGATGTGGCGCTCGGACGTGATCTTCCTCGACACGTTCGACGCCATCTTCCGGAACGACCCCACCTTCGAGGCGCTGGTCCGGAAGAACGAGGAGCGGCAGGCCGCCCTGGAGATCATCTCCTTCTTCCGGGAGATCATCTCGCAGGGGAAGGTGGTCGTGCTCACGGTCGATCCCTCGGCCGTCGACGACGACGCGATCGGCCCGTTCCGGTCGATCGCCGACGTGTTCCTCGAACTGGAGATGATCGAGGTCGGCAACGACATCCGCCGCCAGATCAACGTGAAGCGCTTCGCGGGGATGGGCGAACAGGTCGGCGACACGATCGGCTTTTCGGTCCGGTCGGGGACCGGAATCGTCATCGAGAGCCGCAGCGTCGCCTGAACACATGGACGAGTCGACGCACAGCCGTCCCGGCCGCCGGGACGCGACCGACCCGACCCGACACACGGAGTAGGACATGACCGAACACGGAACCGCCAAACCGTCGGACGAGCTTCGGAAGGCGGCCATGCGGCGGCCGCACCTCCGCGAGCACCTGCGGGAGTTCAAACAGATCACCGGGGAGTTCCCGCAGTTCATCGAGGAGCCGAAAGACGAGTACGAGTCGAACCACCCCAACGTCATCTACCCCGTCGGGGGACCGATCTACAGCCACATCTACGGCGACCTCGGGCAGGACACCAAGTACTACGCCATCGAGCCGGAGGTGTCCGGCCCGCAGGCGGAGGTCCTCAACGAGGTGAAGAGCCGCCTCCTCACGGTGAGCGGTCAGCACACCGCCCCCGACAACGAGGCGGAGTACGACGACCTCATCGAGGAGCTGTTAGAGGAGGTCACCCACGTCGACGAGCAGAACGGCGGGCTGCGCGGCAACCTCTCGAAGGTGCTCAACATGGGGAGGCTGTCGGTCACCGAGGAGACTTACGAGAACATCCGCTACCGGCTCAACCGCGACATCGTCGGGCTCGGGCCGCTCGAACCCGTGATGCGCGACCCGGCCAACGAGGACATCCACGTCATCGGTCCCAAGGAGTGTCACGTCGACCACGGCACCTTCGGCATGCTGGAGACGACCGTCGACTTCGGCACGCCACAGGAGTTCGACAACTGGCTGCGCAACATGGGCGAGCGGATCGGCGACCCCCTCTCCGACTCCGACCCCATCGTCGACTCCACGCTGCCGGACGGATCGCGTATCAACATCATCTACTCCGACGACGTGTCGTTGAAGGGCTCCTCGCTCACGATCCGGCAGGGCGAAGAGGTGCCGCTGTCGATCAACCAGATCACCAACTGGGGGACGCTGTCGCCGCAGCTGTCGGCGTACCTCTGGCTCTGCTTGGAGAACGAACAGACCGTCTTCGTCGTCGGGGAGACCGCGTCCGGGAAGACGACCACGCTGAACGCTATCCTCTCGTACATCCCGAACGACTCGAAGATCTACACCGCGGAGGACACCGCCGAGGTCATCCCGCCGCACAACACCTGGCAGCAGCTGTTGACCCGCGAGGGCGGCGGGGAGGGCTCCTCCGACGTGGACATGTTCGACCTGGTCGCCGCCGCGCTGCGGTCGCGCCCCGACTACATCATCGTGGGCGAGGTCCGCGGCGCCGAGGGGCGCATGGCGTTCCAGGCGGCCCAGACGGGGCACCCGGTCATGCTGACCTTCCACGCGTCCGACATCGTCTCGATGATCCAGCGGTTCACCTCCGAGCCGATCAACGTCCCGGAGACGTTCATGGACAACGCCGACGTGGCGCTGTTCCAGAACCGGGTGAAGCAGGGCAACGACGTGCTCCGCCGGGTGACGAGCGTCCAGGAGATCGAGGGGTACTCCAAGGAGATGGAGGGGGTCGTCACCCGCGAGGTGTTCAGCTGGGACCCCGTCGAGGACGAGATCGTCTTCCAGGGGATGAACAACTCCTACGTGCTCGAAGAGCAGATCGCGACGCTTTTAGGCTACGCCGACACCCGCGACATCTACGACGACTTGGAGTTCCGCGCGGAGCTGATCGAACGGATGATTCAGGAGGGAATCCTCGGCTACCACGAGGTGAACGACGCGATCAACTCCTTCCAGCGCGACGGCGTCGAGGGGCTTCCCTTCGACATGCACCGGAACGTCAGATAGCCATGGCGGTGAAGGAGGTCGGCAACGGGCTCGCGACGGCCGCGCAGCTGACCTCGGACGTTCTGGAGTCGTACGAGAAGCTCGACATCTCGAAGCGGAAGTACGTCGGGCTCGTGTTGATCCCGGCGATCGCCGTCTTCCTCGCGAGCGTCGTCGGGCTGTTCGTCCTCCCGCTTCCGTTCGCCGCGCGGGTCCCCGTCCCGATGTTCGGCGGGCTCGTGTTGGTGGCGGCGGTGATCTATCCGAAGATCTACCTCTCCAGTCTGGAGACCAAGATCGACAACCAGCTGCACCTCGTGATGACGCACATGACCGTGTTGTCGACGACGAACATCGACCGGATGGAGGTGTTCCGGACGCTGGCGAAACAGGAGGAGTACGGCGTCGCCGCCGAGGAGATCGGACGGGTCGTCCACCTCGTCGACACTTGGAACCAGAGCCTCGACGACGCGTGTCGCCGGCGGGCCGAGGAGGTCCCCTCGGACGCGATGGCCGACTTCTTCGACCGGCTCGGCTACACGATGGGGGCGGGCCAGTCGCTAGAGGAGTTCCTCGTCTCCGAGCAGGACGTAATGTTAGCCAAGTACGAGACGGTCTACGAGTCCTCGCTGTCGAATCTGGAGGTGATGAAGGACCTGTACATGTCGATGATCCTCTCGATGACGTTCGCCCTCGTCTTCGCGATCGTCCTCCCGATCTTGACCGGGAACGACCCGACGGCGACGGTGGCGGCGGTCATCGTCCTGTTCGTCTTCGTCCAGCTCGGCTTCTACGCGATGATCCGGGCGACCTCGCCGTACGACCCGATCTGGTTCCACCCCGACGAACGGGCGCCCGGCGACCTGAAGCTGTGGGCGTCGCTCGGGGTCGGCGGCGCGCTCTCCTTCCTCATCATCGGGATCACGGCCGCCGGGATGTTCGGGTACGGCCCGGGGCTCCCCGGACTGCTCTTCTTCCTCGACGACGTGCGGCTCCCGCTGTACCTCGCGGTGCCCATCTCGCCGCTTTTCATCACCGGCGTCGTCCTCCGCAACGAGGAGCAGGCGATCACGGCCCGCGACGCGGAGTTCCCCTCCTTCATCAGGGCCCTCGGCGCGACCGAGAGCGCCAAGCAGTCGACGACGACCGACGTGTTGACCACGCTGCGCGAGAAGAACTTCGGCGACCTCTCCCCGGCGATCGAGCGGCTCTACCGCCGACTCAACATGCGGATCAGCACCGAGGGCGCGTGGAAGCAGTTCACCTACGACACCCGGTCGTACCTCATCCAGAAGTTCTCCGAAATGTACCTCGTCGGCCGGCAGATGGGCGGCGACCCGAAGATGCTCGGCGAGCTGATCTCGAAGAACATGAACGCCGTCAACCAGCTCCGCGAGCAGCGCCGGCAGGCGGCGATGACCTTCATCGGCCTGCTGTACGGGATCACGGCGGCGGCGACGTTCGCCTTCTTCATCGGGCTGGAGATCGTCGCGATCTTAGCGGACCTGACGTCCGACTTCGGGCTCGATCAGATGGACATCGGCCAGATCGTCTACCCCAGCGCGTACGACATTCCCCTCATCGAGTACCTGCTGCTCACGGTCGTCCTCTTCAACGCCGCGCTCTCCTCGCAGATGATCCGGCGGATCGACGGCGGCAACCCCGCGAACGGGTACATCCACTTCGTCCTGCTGACGTGGCTCGGCACGGCGACGGCGATCGCGACCCGGACGCTGGTGAACGCGATCCTGTCGATTTAGGAAGTGAATCGTTCTGTGGATCGGTTATGAAAAGTTGATACCGGAGTGGCGGCAGTGAACACCGCCAAAGCCCCAGTCGCGAGGACTCGCGCGGCTCGCTGTGCGCTTCAGTCGCTCACTTCGTTCGCTCCTTGCAGTGCTTGCGTCGCCGTGCTTCGTCCCTTCGGGAGACTTCGTCTCCCGTGCCCCCGCTCGCTTCGCTCGCGGGGATCACGACTGCCCCTTTGAGTCCCACCCAACCGCACCGCACAGCGCCTCACGCCTCCCCAACCTCGTCGCTCACTCCGTTCGCGACTCCCTCGCGCGTGCTCCTCGCGCCCTTATGCGGGCGCTCGGAGGCACGCGCCACCACCTCGTTCGTTTATAAGTACTTTTCCACCAGATCTACCGCTCGAACAGCGTCGGCTCGGGAACGTTCTCGGCCGCGGCCTCCCGCCACGAGCGCGAGGGCGTCCAGCCGAACAGCCGCTCGGCCTTCGCGATCGCGTACGCGCCGCGGTCGTCGCCCTCGGCGAGCGCGCTCCCGTCGACTTCGCAGTCGTCCGGAATCTCGCCGTACGCCTCCCGCAACAGGTCGAGCAGGGGACGCCCGAGGGAGTTGTCGGCGGCGACGCAGTTGACGGCCTCGTGGGTGCCGGGCGCCACGGCCGGGTCCGGTCCCGCCGTGCCCGCGAGCGCGGCGGCGACGAGGTCGGCGACGTCGCGGGCGTCGACGTACGACCAGAAGTTGCCGGCGCCCGCGTCGAGATCGCGGACGTATCCGTCGTCTCGGCAGGCGTACGCGCCGGGGTACTGGACCCACGAGGGGCGGATCGAGACGGCCGGGACGCCCTCGCGGCGCGCGACCGCCCCCGCGGCCGCCTCCGCGGTCACCTTCGAGAGGCCGTAGGGGTCCTCCGGCCGAAGCGGGTGCTCCTCGGTGATCGGAAGTGCGTCGGGAAGCGGGGTCGGTTCGGCGAAGAAGAAGCCGTAGGCGCCGTCGCTCGACGCCTGCACGATCCGGGCGTCCGCGCGGCCGGCGGCGTCGAGGACGTTCTTCGCGGCGCCGACGTTCGTCTCGAACACCCGACCGTCGGGGTGGGTGCCGGCGACGGGGATCGCGGCCCAATGGACGACGGCGTCGGGGTCGACCGCGTGGACGGTGTCGAGCGCCTCGCCGCGGTCGGCGAGGTCGGCCGCGCGGAACGAGACGCCCGGGGCCGGGTCGGCGTCCGGGCCGGGGTGCTCGTAGTCGACGACGACGACCTCGTAGTCGCCGGCGAGGCGGTCGACGACCCAGCGCCCGGAGGCGCCGCGGCCGCCGGTGACGAGGACGGTCTCCATGCGTGCGGGTCGCCGCGGCGGTGCAAAAGCGCACCGTCGTCGCGTCGCGACCGGGGGCCGGTCGGCATCGGACGCTCCCGCGGCCGCGGCGGCCCGCCGGAACCCCGGCAGGCTTTAATCCGGCGAACGGTAAAACTCGGGTATGGAATGGAAGACCGACTGGGGACTGCGTGGACGGATGGCGTTCACGATGTTCCTCCTCTTCGCCCTCTACGTCGTGTTCGTCGGCGTCCTGACCGTGTACTTCGGTAACTTCCTGTTCCCGCTGATCATGCTCGGCGGGTTCTCGATCGCCCAGTACTTCTTCAGCGACAAGCTCGCCCTGCGGAGCATGGGCGCCCGCGAGGTGAGCGCCGAGGAGTACCCGGACCTCCACCGGCGGATCGAGCGGCTGAGCCAGCAGGCCGACCTCCCGAAGCCGACGGTCGCCGTCGCCGACACGCAGGTGCCGAACGCGTTCGCGACCGGCCGGAACAAGAAGAACGCGACCGTCGCGGTGACCACCGGGCTGCTCCGGTCGCTCGACGACGACGAGCTCGACGGCGTGCTCGCCCACGAGCTCGCGCACGTCAAGAACCGCGACGTGATGGTGATGACCATCGCCTCGTTCCTCTCGACGATCGCCTTCTTCATCGTGCGGTGGGGGTGGCTGTTCAGCGGCGACAACCGACAGGGCGCGCCCGTCATCGTCGCGATCCTCGTGTCGATCCTCGTCTGGATCGTCTCGTTCCTGCTCATCCGCGCGCTCTCGCGCTACCGCGAGTACTCCGCCGACCGCGGCGCGGCGCTCATCACGGGCAAGCCCGGCGCGCTCGCCTCGGCGCTGATGACGATCGACGGCCGGATGGACCGCGTGCCGAAGGAGGACCTCCGCGAGGAGGCGGAGATGAACGCCTTCTTCATCATCCCGATCAAGTCGGGGTTCGTCGGGAAGATCGCCTCGACGCACCCCTCGACCGAGAACCGGATCGAGCGGCTCCGCGACCTCGAAAAGGAGATGGAAACGGCCTGATCCGGGCCGTCGAGACGACCGCCCGTCGGACGGGCGCCGAATCCCCGGTCCTCTTTTTCAGCTACCTGTAGACGAAGCCCGCCGAAGCGCCGTCCGCATTGCCGCGGGAGCGTCGCGTTCGATTCCGTCGAACACAAGCGATCAGAGGACGGCGGCGGAGTCCGATCGATCACGGGTGAAGTGACGGAGGCGAGCGAGGACACAGCGGGTCACCGTTCGGCCGACATCAAAAACGAGATCGCACAGGAAATATACGATACTACACTATATAATAACTTTGTTATGAAGTACACTTCTCGATCGCGAACGAATCCGATCACCCGGCAAGCGGTGTCAAAACGGGAGAGGGAACCGATAGCGCGTCCGGCGTCGAAAAGGAATCTTGTTCGGACGATATAACAAATATATCAGATAACACGACAGTTATACATCGAATTTCTGTTCTGAACGAATGAACGATCAGAGTGTTACGAACAGTTGGTCACGATCGAGTCGTTCACGAATCGGCGTCCGCCGGGAGTTCGTCGAACGGCGATCCGCGATCGATCGAGACGATTAATCATAAGAAATCAGGTGATTATCGATACACTACGAGAAATTTATCTATACAGATCGGGTCGATCGGCGCCGGACGGGGGTCCGAACCGTCCCGTAGAGAGCGACTCGCCGTCGGAACCGCGGCTCGTCGGAGCGGCTGAAATAACAATAGTACTCGTGTTATTTTCTCGGCGACCACCGTCCTTTCTTCGCGTCGACGACGATGGTGCCGTTCGACGTGTTCGAACTGACTGCCGACGGCGGACGGGCCTTCGGTCGTTCGACGGCGTCAGGAGTGCGCGATGTTGAGCTCGAGCTCGTTAGCCGCCCCGAGCAGCAGGTCGGGGAGCTCGCTTTCGAGCCGCTCCCCGTTCAGGCGGTGAGAGGGGCCGGTGACGCTGAGTCCGCCGATCACGTCGCCGTCCGGGCCGCAGATCGCGGCGCCGACGGCGTGGGTCCCGCGGAGCGACTCCTCGCGGTTGAAGTAGTAGCCGCGCTCGCGTCCCGCCTCGATTTCCGCGCGAAGCTCGTCCGGATCGGTGATCGTGTGTTCCGTCACGGGGGCAAACGACATGTGTTCGAACCTGTCGGACAGCTCTGACTCCGGCAGTTCGGCGAGAATCGCTTTCCCCGCCGACGCGGCGTACAGCGGGATGCGACTGCCGAGGCCGGGGTCGGTACGGACCGCCTGGTCCCCGGCGGCCCGCGCGAGATACACCGCCTTGCCGTGCTCCTCGACGAAGAACTGGGCGCGCTCGCCGGTGACCTCGGCTATCTCTTCGACCTTCTGGCGCACGAGGTCGTACCCCCGGTAGCCGCTCCGGGCGGTGACGCCGATTTCGAGGAATCGGAGCCCGACGCGGTAGCCGTCGTCGCGTCGGACGACGTACCCGAGGTCCTCCAAGGTGCGGAGGTGTCGGTGGACCGTGCTCTTCGCGTACTCGACCTCGGCCGCCAGCTCGGCCAGCGACGCGCCGTCGTCGTCGACCAGCCGTTGCGCGATGTCGAACATCGTTTCCGCGGTCCGTACCGTGTCCGCATCCCCGTCCACGGCCTCAGGCTCCGTTTCGTTCATGATCGTTGGTCGTACTCCAGCCCCATAAGCGTTCGACCGTATCGAACGGTGTCGGCGGTCGCGACCCGGACGCTGGGGTTCGAGACGGCGATCCGCGCGATCGGCGTCAGCACCGGCGTCGCCGGCACGGGCGTCGGGATCGCCTGCCTGCTCCTGATGAGCGCGTCGCCGCCGATCCGGATGGGGGAGTAGGGCGATTCTCTCGCCCCGATGACCGCGACCCCGGGAACTTTGTCGCCCGGCCGCGACGCGTGGACCATGTCCACGGTCGATATCGCGGTGCTCGATCACGATGCGCACGGCATGCCGGCGGCCGACTACGCGGCGATACTCGGTCGGTGGCTCCCGGACCGCGAGGTCCGCCTCGCGGCGACGCCCGCCGAACACGACCGCTACCTGCGGGAGGCGACGGTCGTCGCCGGGAAGGCCGTCGACGCCGAGGAGGTGGACGGCGCCGAGAACCTGCGGCTGTTCGCGTGCAACGCCGCCGGCGTCGACCACCTCCCGCTGGACGCGCTCGCCGAGCGGGGCGTCGCGGTGACGAACGCGTCGGGCGTCCACGGGCCGAACATCGCCGAGCACGTCCTCGGCTGGGTGCTCGCGTTCGCGCGGCGGCTCGACGAGGGGTGGCGTCGCCAGCGGCGCCGAGAGTGGCGCCGCTTCCAGTCGTTCACCGAGCTCGCCGGCAGCACCGTCACCGTCGTCGGGTTCGGCTCGATCGGCGAGGCGATCGTCGAGCGGTTCGAGGGCTTCGACGTCGACACGATCGGTGTCCGTCACACCGTCTCGAAAGGCGGGCCGACCGACGAGGTGGTCGGCTACGGCGACCTCCCCGAGGTGTTGCCGGGAACGGACGTGCTCGTCCTCGCGTGCCCGCTGACGGCGACGACGGAGGGGCTAGTCGGCGCGGCCGAACTCGACGCGCTGCCGACGGACGCGATCGTCGTTAACGTCGCGCGCGGCGGCGTGATCGACACGCCGGCCCTCGTGGACGCGCTTCGGGCGAACGCGCTCCACGGGGCCGCGCTCGACGTCACCGACCCGGAGCCGCTCCCGAGCGACCACGACCTGTGGGGGTTCGAGAACGTCTTCCTGACGCCGCACGTCGCGGGCCACACGCCGAAGTACTGGGAGCGGCGCGCGGACATCCTCGTCGAGAACCTCGACCGGGTCGCGGAGACCGGCGAGTACGAGGGGCTGCGGAATCAGGTGGCCTGACGGAGCGGGACGGGTGCCGAGGGTCCGCGACGCTACTGATACGCCTGCATCCCGGTGAGGTCCTCGCCGAGGATCAGCGTGTGGATGTCGTGGGTGCCCTCGTAGGTGTACACCGTCTCCATGTTGGCCATGTGGCGCATCGGCGAGTAGTCGGCCGTGATCCCGTTGCCGCCGAGCATCTCGCGGGCGATCCGCGACTGGTCGCGGGCGGTGCGGACGTTGTTGCGCTTGGCCATCGAGACGTGTTGCGGCCGCATCTCGCCCGCCTCCTTGAGGTCGGCGAGCCGGTGGGCGAGCAGCTGCGCGAGCGTGATCTGCGTCGCCATCTCCGCGAGCTTCCGCTGTTGCATCTGGAAGCCGCCGATCGGCTTGCCGAACTGCTCGCGGTCGGTGGCGTACTGACGGGCGACCTCGAAGCAGTCCTGCGCCGCGCCGACCGCGCCCCACGCGATGCCGTAGCGGGCCTGGGTCAGACACGACAGCGGCCCCTTCATCCCCTCGACGCCGGGGAGGCGATTCTCGGCGGGCACGCGAACGTCCTGGAGGCTGATCTCGCCCGTGATCGACGCGCGCAGGCTGAGCTTCTCGTCGATCTTGTTGGTGGTGACGCCGTCGCGGTCGGTCTCCACGAGGAACCCGCGGACGGGAGTCCCGTCCTCGGTGTGGTCCTTCGCCCAGACGACGGCGACGTCCGCGATCGGGGAGTTCGTGATCCACGTCTTCGAGCCGTTCAGGACGTAGCCGTCGCCCTCGCGTCCGCCGGCACGTTCGGCGCGCGTCTCCATCGCGGAGGGGTTCGACCCGTGCTCCGGCTCGGTGAGCCCGAAGCAGCCGACGGCCTCGCCGGTACCGAGCTTCGGGAGCCACGCCTCCTTCTGGGCGTCGCTGCCGAACGCGTGGATCGGGTACATCACCAGCGCGCCCTGCACGCTCGCCATCGACCGGAGCCCGGAGTCGCACGCCTCCAGTTCGCGCATCAGCAGGCCGTACGCCCGCTCGCTGACGCCCGGCAGGCCGTATCCCTCCAGATTTGGCGCGTAAAACCCCATCTCGCCCATCTTCGGGATGAGTTCCGTGGGAAACGTGCCGTCGATCCAGTAGTCTCCCATATCCGGGACCTCGCCGTCGACGAACGACCGGGCGGAGTCGACGAGCAGCCGCTCCTCCTCGGACAGGGTCGACTCCATGTCGAAGTAATCGAGCATACGATCGCTTGCGATCCCAAGGATAAATAAGTATACTCTCACCGGCCGAGACGGCGAATTCGCGCGTCGTGGTCGCGACCGGGGTCGGCCCGCCGGGGACCCGGCAGGAGGCCGATCGAGGGCCGGCAGGAGGCCGATCGAGCCGCCTCAGAACCCGTCGGTTCCCTCGAGGAGGTGCTCCTCGACGACGGACTCGTCGAGTTCGATCCCGAGCCCGGGCGCCTCCGGAACCTCGATGCGCCCGTCCTCGATCAGCGGCTCGTCGCGCGCCAGCAGGTCGTCCCACCAGTCGACCTCCAGCGCGTGGTACTCCAGCAGGTCGAAGTTCGGCGTGGCCGCGCCAAGGTGGACGCAGGCCATCGTCCCCACCGGGCTACAGACGTTGTGCGGGGAGATCGGCACGTAGTTCTCCTCGGCGCGGTCGGCGATCCGCATCGTCTCCGTGAGGCCGCCGACCGTCGTCGGGTCGGGGGTGACGATGTCGACGCCGTGCTCGTAGATCAGGTCGGACAGCTCGAACACGCGGAAGCGGTTCTCGCCGGTCGCGACCGGCGTCCGCGTCGCCTTCGTCACCTCCTTCTGGGCGTCCATGTTCTCGGGCGGGATCAGATCCTCCAACCACATCAGGTCGAACTCCTCCAACTCGTGGGCGAGCCGCTTCGCGCTCTCGACGGAGTAGTCCCAGTGGCAGTCGAACGCGAGGTCGACGTCGGAGCCGATCTCCTCGCGCACGGCCGAAACGATCTCCCGCTTCTCGCGGATCGCCGCGTTCGTCAAACGGCCGTTGTACGGGTCGTTCTCGTTGTCGGCCGGGAGGTCGAGGTCGAACTTCAGCGCGTCGAATCCCATGTCGGTGACGCGGGCGGCCTCGGCGGCGTACGCCTCGGGGGAGTACGCCTCGGCGTCGGCGTAGGCGGTCGCGCCGTCCTCGACCGCGTACGCCTCGCCGGCGTGGCAGTCGCAGTAGAGCCGGACCTCGTCGCGGTACTTCGAGCCGAGCAGCTGGTAGACGGGGAGCCCGAGGATCTTCCCGGCGGCGTCGAGCAGCGCAATCTCGATCCCCGAGGCCGCGGTGACGACCTTCCCGGTCGTGCCGCCGTGGCCCGACATCTCTTGGAAGACGTACCGCACCAGCCGCTCGACGTCGAGCGGGTTCTCGCCGACGAGGAACCGGTTCGTGTACTCGACGAGCTCCGGGACGCCGCCGCCGCGGTACGCCTCGCCGATCCCGGTGACGCCGGCGTCGGTCTCCACTTTGATCAGGTTCCACTCGAAGTTCCCCTCGACGACGCAGGCGTCGATGCTCGTGATCTGTACGTCTCGGTCCGGGTCGCGGGTGTCGATCTGGTCTGAGTAGTCTCGCATGTGTTGTGGTGTGTGCAGTCTCGTGGTCGTATCGGAGTCAGTCGTCTCTGAACCGCTGAAGCGCGTCTTTATCCAGCGGGACGCCGTGGCCGGGGCGGTCCGGAAGGTCGATGGTTCCGTCGTCGCCGGGTTTCACGGGGTCGGCGACGACGTCGTCGAACGCCTTCACGTCCATGTCGCGGTAGAAGTACTCGACCCAGAGGCCGTTCTCGATGGCGCCGAGCAGGGAGGCGTGGATGTTCCAGTTGTAGTGGGGCGCGATCGGGATGTCGTACGCCGAGGCGTGGTTCGCGATCTTCAGCCACTCCGTGACCCCGCCGCAGACGGTGACGTCGGGCTGGAGGATCGTCGCCGCGCCCGAGTCGGCGAGCCGGGCGAAGCTGTGTCGCGTCCCCTCCAGCTCGCCGGTGGCGACGGGGTAGTCGAGCCCGTCGTTCACCTCGGCCATCGTGTCGACGCGGTCGATCATCACCGGCTCCTCGATGAAGTACGGGTCGTACGGCGCGAACGCGCGACAGTTCCGCAGCGCCTCCGTGCTAGACTCCCAGACGCCGTTGGCGTCGAGCAGGAGGGTGCGGTCGTCGCCGATCTCGTCGCGCACCGCGGCGACGCGCTCGGCCTCCTCCGCGGCCGACAGGCGGCCGACCTTCATCTTCACGACGTCGTGGCCCTCGTCGAGATAGCGGCGCATCTCGCCGCGGAGCGCCTCGTGGCCCTTGCCGTCGCGGTAGTAGCCGCCGCTGGCGTACGACGGCACAGACCCCGAGTGCCCGCCGAGCAGCTTGTGAAGCGGCATGTCGGCGGCCTTCGCCTTCACGTCCCAGAGCGCGATGTCGACCGTCGAGATGGCGCGCAAGAAGAGCCCGGTCCGCCCGATCTGGACGTTCCCCTCGTACATCTCGTGCCACAGCCGCTCGGTGTCGCGGGGGTCCTCGCCGACGAGGATCGGTTCGAGCAGCGACTCGACCGCGTCGGCGATGAGGCCGGCCCCCTCGTACCCCAGCGAGTAGCCGACCCCCTCGTGGCCGGCGTCCGTCCGCACGTACGTGATCGCGTGGTCCCGGTAGGTGAGCGTCCGGTTGGAGAAGGAGACGGGCGACTCCAGCGGCAGCTTGATCGGGAACGACTCGACTTCGGTTATCTCCATGCGTGGTGCGGCGTCACACGGGTACAAGTAGGCGCCTGTATCGGCAACACTCTCGCAGGCCGTTGCGCCGTCGCGGTCGCCGACGGGGTTCCGCGCCGTCGCGGTCGCCGACGAGGCTCCGCGCCGTCGCGGTCGCCGGCAGCGGTCGTCGCCCGCCCACCCGCAGCTTTTGTACCGGCGTCCCGAGGGACCCCACATGGAGTTTCCCGACCGAAGCGGCGTCGACGGGCTCATCGACCCGCAGCCGCTCCCGGGGTTCGCGCGGGTGCGGTACGAGCCGCGGACCGAGCGCCTCGACGACCCGGTCGCGGCGACCCGCGACGAACTCGACGCGCTCGATCTGGACGCCCTCCCCGCGGGCGCGACGGTGGCCGTCGGGGTCGGCAGCCGCGGTATCGACCGCATCGACGAGATCTCGGCCGCGGTCGTCGACCGGCTCGCAGAGCGGGGCTTCGACCCCGTCGTCGTGCCGGCGATGGGGAGCCACGGCGGCGCGACCCCCGAGGGACAGCGCGAGGTGCTGGCGGCGCTCGGGATCACCGAGGAGACGGTCGGCGCGCCGATCGACGCGCGCATGGGTGTCGAGCAGTTGGCGACGGTGGCGGTCGGCGACGCCGATCTGCCGGTGTCCTTCCCGGAGGCCGCGCTCGCGGCCGACGCCGTCCTCGTCGTGAACCGCGTGAAGGCTCACACCAACTTCACCGGGCCGGTCGAGAGCGGGCTCGCGAAGATGACCGTCGTCGGCCTCGGTAAGCAGCGCGGCGCGAAGTCGTTCCACTCGACGGCGATCGCCGAGGGGTACGTCGAGACGCTGACGGCCGCCCTCGACGTCATCGAGCGCGAGACTCCGATGATCGGGGGGATCGCGCTCGTCGAGAACTTCGAGGAGGAGATCGGCCACCTGGAGGCCGTGCCCGCCGGCTCGTTCCTCGACCGGGAGCCGGAGCTGCTGGAGCGCGCGTACGAGGAGATGCCGACGCTCCCGATCGACGACGTCGACCTGCTGGTCGTCGACGAGATCGGCAAGGAGATCTCGGGCGCCGGGATGGACACGAACGTCATCGGTCGCTACCGCGTCCTCAACGCGCCCGACCCGGAGACGCCGGATGTCGACCTCATCTACGTGCGGGGACTGACCGAGGAGACGAAGGGGAACGGCAACGGGATCGGGCTCGCCGACCTCACCCGACGGGCCGCGGTCGACGGGCTCGACCTGAAGAAGACGTACGCGAACGCGCTCACGAGCGGGTCGCTCGCGAAGTCGAAGCTCCCCGTGGTGGCGCCGGACGACGAGTTCGCGCTCCGGACCGCGCTGGCGGCGCTCGGCGGCTACGACCCCGAGACCGTCCGGATCGTCTGGGTCCGAAACACCCAGGACCTCGGGGAGCTCCGCGTCTCCGACGCCGTGGTCGACGACCTCCCCGAGGCGGCGAGGGTGGTCGGCCGCGAGAGTGTCGGGTTCGACGAGGGAACGGCGGGGTTCGAGAGCGAACCGACGGACGGTTCGGACGCGTGAGCGCGAGCCCGACCGGAGTCGCCTCGCCCGGCCGGCTCCCGTCCCCTTGCCTGTAGGGAAACGTTTTCACGCCGCACTCGGGATGGGTGAGACATGGACCTACAGATCGACGGGAACGCGGCACTCGTCACGGCGTCGTCCAGCGGACTCGGCAAGGCATCGGCGAAAGCGCTCGCCCGAGAGGGGGTCGATGTCATCATCAACGGCCGCGACGAGGAGCGGCTGGCGGCCGCGAAGGAGGAGGTCGAGTCGGTCGCGACCGGGGAGGTCGTCACCCAGCCCGCGGACCTGACCGACGCGGACGAGGTCGCGGCGCTCGTGGAGGCGACCGTCGACGAGTTCGGCACGATCGACCACCTCGTGACCAGCGCCGGCGGGCCGCCCTCGGGCGCGTTCCTCGACACCGACGACGAGGACTGGCAGCACGCGTACGACCTGCTCGTGATGAGCGTCGTCAGACTGGCGCGGGAGTCGTACCCGCACCTCAAGGAGGGCGACGGCGGGACGATCGTCAACATCACCTCCCGCAGCGTGAAGGAGGCCATCGACAGCCTCGTGCTGTCGAACGCCGTCCGAATGGGCGTCATCGGGCTGGAGAAGACGCTCTCGAAGGAGTTCGCGCCGGAAGTGCGCGCCAACGCCGTCCTGCCGGGTCCCCACGAGACCAGCCGGATTCGGGACCTCGTCGAGGCCGCCGTCGAGCGCGGCGACTACGACTCCTACGAGGAGGGGCTCGACGACTGGGCGGGGAACCCGCTCGGGCGCATCGGCGACCCCATGGAGCTCGGCAACACCGTCGCGTTCCTCTCGTCGCCGAAGTCGGGGTACGTCAACGGCACCGCCCTCCCGATCGACGGGGGCTCGACCGGAGCGAACCTATGAAGCCGGTCGCGTTCGACGAGGCGGAGACGTACGAGCCCGAGGAGGGGTGGCGGCGCGTGGCGATGGCGGGCAGCGACCGGTTCTCCTTCGAGTGGTTCGAGAAGCCCCCGGGCCACAGCTCGCCGATGCACGACCACGAGAACGAGCAGGTGTGTCTCTGTCTGAAGGGCGAGCTCACGGTCGCGACCGAGGACGACGAAGTGGCCCTCCGGAAGAACGACTCCGTCCTCTTGGAGTCCAACGAGACCCATCGGGTCGAGAACACCGGCGACGAGCGCGCGGTCGGCCTCGACGTGTTCGCGCCCGGGCGCTCGTTCGACTTCTGGACGGACCGCGAGGAGTGACCGAGCGATGAAGTACCTCGCACGCGCGGCGACCGGCGACCCCCTGCTCGGCGACGACGAGGGGTACGTTCCCCTCGGCGCCGTCGAACCGGACTTGGAGAGCGTCCGGGACGCGCTCCCTCGGGCGGCCGCGGGGACGCTCGGCGACGTGGCCGACGCGACCGCCGACCCAGTCCCGGCGGAAGACGTGTCGTTCGGCCCGCCGCTGGCGTCGTTCGGGAAGCTGTGGGGGATCGGCCTGAACTACGAAGAGCACGCCGGCGACCTCGACGAGCAGCGTCCGGCGGAGCCGGCGAGCTTCATGAAGCCGTCGTCGGTGCTGACGGGGCCGGGCGGGCCGATCCGCCTGCCGCCGGTCTCGGAAAGCGAGCGCGTGACCGCCGAGGCGGAGCTGGCCGTCGTGATGGGCCGGACGTGCCGGAACGTCGACGAGGGCGACGTCGACGACGTGATCGCGGGTTTCCTCCCCGTGATCGACATGACCGCCGAGGACGTGCTCCAGCGCAATCCCCGGTTCCTCACCCGAGCGAAGAGCTACGACACGTTCCTCGTCCCCGGCGCCGCGCTCGCGGTGCCGGAGGAGCCGCTCGACCTCGACGCTCTCTCGGTGCGGACGGAGGTCAACGGCGAGGTCGAGGCCGAAAACGAGATCCGGAACATGCTGTTCCCGCCGGCGGAGATCGTTTCGTTCCACTCCGGCGTGATGACGCTGGAACCCGGCGACCTGTTCAGCACGGGGACGCCCGGCGCGGCCCCCATCGACCCCGGCGACGAGGTGCGGGCCGTCGTCGAGTCGATCGGCACCGTCGACGCGCCGGTGACGCGGTAGGGGGCCACACCGATTCCGGCACGCACCTTTATTATCCGCTGTTCGGTTAGATTCTGGCATGTACCGCGTACTGCTGCCCGTCGGCGAGGACACCGAGCACGCGCTGGCCGCGGCCGACGCCGTCGCCTCGCTGCCGAACGCCGCGGCCGACGTCGAGGCGGTGATACTCAACGTCTACGAGGGGTTCGAGGTCAGCGGCGAGGGCGGGCGCGTCGACTCCGAGGACGTGTGGAACGAGGAGAACTATCCCGAAAGCGTCGACGCCGTCGAGGACCGGTTGGCGGAGGCCGGCGTCGAGACGACGAGGCGACGCGAGCACGGCGACCCCGCAGACACGATCGTCGAGGTCGCCGCGGCGCTCGACGCCGACGGCATCACCATGAGCGCGCGGCGGCGGAGCCCGACCGGCAAGATGCTGTTCGGAAGCACGACCCAGTCGGTGTTGCTCGGGGCGGGCTGCCCGGTGACGGTGGTCGTCGACGAGTAGCGCGACCCCGTAACGTGTTCTACAGGCTTCACGAATGTGAATATTCCTCACATGTACACTGAAACAAACAGGTACATTGTTAATGACAGACAAGGTGTACTCTGTTGAGTATGTCTGAGAACTCGGTCAATCGACGGAAGTTCCTGTACGGTACCGGCGCGGTAGGCATCACCGGAATCGCCGGCTGTAGCGACAACGGCGGCGACGGGTCCGACGGTTCGGACGGGTCCGACGGCGACGACGGAATGGACGGGTCGGACGGTTCAGACGGGTCGGACGGGTCGGACGGTTCAGATGGTTCGGACGGCTCCGACGGCGGCAGCCAGGACCTCTCGCTGCGCGTGGGGACGTCGGCCGGGGGGACCCAAGACGTGGGGCTCGCCGTCGAGCGCGCGGTGAGTCAGGAGAGCGACACCCTGAGCTACTCGACGATCGAGAGTCCGGGCTACATCGGGACGATCCGCCGGATGGCGAACAACCAGTTCAACGCCGGGATCACGGACAACAACTCGTTGGCGAAGGCGCTCGACGAGACGGGGGCGTTCGAGGAACAGCCCGTCGAGCGCATCCCGCAGTACGGCTTCTACGCGTTCCCGTACAGCATCTACATCATCGCCCGCGACGGCACGGGGATCGAGACCTTCGACGATCTGGCCGGCGCGAACGTCTACCCCGCCGAACCGGGATACTCGACGCGCGCGACGACGCTGGACGTCTGGTCGCAGGACCCGACGGCCGACGTCTACGACCAGATGAACATCCAGAACATGGGCGTCGACTCCGCGCCCGGCGCGATGGAGGAGGGCAACATCGACGCCAGCATCGCGTACGGCACGCCCGGCGTGCGGTACACCGGGTTCGTCCAGGAGATCGCCTCCCGGATCGACGTCCACTACGTCGAGCCGACCGACGCGCTCCGCCAGTCCGCCGAGTCGTACCCCGGCGCCGGAACCGGCACCACGAGCTACGAGGACTGGTCCATCGCGGACACGGACATCGGCACGGACGAGGTGTTCCACTGGAACCTCGAAGTGAACTACACGTTCAACCCCGAGGCGAATCCGGACGCCGTCTACGAGCTGTGCCGCGTCGTCGACGAGCACAACGACACGGTCAACGAGGGCGAAGAGCAGTTCAACGACTTCGAGTCCACCGAGGACTTGCTCGGTTCGGCCCGCGAGAACATCCCCGTCCACCGCGGCGCCGTGCAGTACTACCGGGACAACGACGCGTGGGACGACAGCCTGACCGAAGGCGACAGCGCCTGATCGGCCGGTAGTCCGGATTTTCTCCCCACCCGGAACGTCTCGATCAGTAATTTAAAATCATCGAATGCGCAACCGACAACCCAGACACCAATCATGATACTATCAGACACACCCGGACGGACGAACATCCCATCTACGGTACGCCGGCGCCAATGAGCACGGAAACGGCCTCGGCGGAACCCGAATCCGGACTGCTGCGCGGGCTCGACGTGACGGTCACGGCGGCGGCGCTGCTGTTCTGGGCCGGCGTGCTCTACTGGGCACAGACGCAGGCGATCTCGCAGGTGCGGTACGCCACCGCGTTCGTCGGCGGCATCCTGACGGTGTACGCGCTCAACGAGACGCGGCTCGCCATCGAGGACGGCGACTGGATCGACGGCGCCGTGTTGATCCCCGCGTCGCTGGCGCTGATGACCGCGTCGGCGTTCTTCGCGATCAATTTCCAAGACGTGTACCTCCAGCGGCAGGGGTACGCGCTCGAACACGAGTACATGCTCGCGCGGCTCGTCATCGTCTCGCTGATGTACCTCACGTGGCGCGAGTTCGGCAACGTGTTCCTCGGGCTCATCTTCGCCGTGTTCGGGTACGCGATGTACGGGAACCTCGTCCCGGGGGTGTTGGGCCACGCGGGGATGAATCAGGCGACGCTGCTGCAGGCGACGGTCACCGACCTGTACGGGTTCTACGGGAGCCTCACGCAGATCACGGCCTCGTGGATCGCGCCGTTCCTGCTGTACGCCGGCCTGCTGTTCGCGTACGGCGCGTTCGACCTCATCCTGCGGGTCGCCATCGTGGCCGCGAGGTACATCGAGTCCGGGATCGCCCAGACCGCCGTGCTCTCCTCGGCCGTCATCGGCTCGATCAACGGCTCGTACACCGCCAACGCGGCGATGACGGGCTCGTTCACCATCCCGACGATGCAGGAGGCCGGGATGGAGGGCCACCGCGCGGCGGGCATCGAGGCGGTCGCGTCCACCTCCGGGCAGGTGCTCCCGCCCGTCATGGGGGCGTCCGCGTTCGTGATGGCGTCGTACCTCGGCGTCCCGTACCTCGACATCGTCGTCGCCGGGCTCGTGCCGGCCGCGATCCTGGTCGTGTCCATCTCGATCGCGGTCCACTACCTCGCCATCTCCGACGCCAGCAGTCAGGAGATGGAGTTCTCCGAGTTCTTCGACGAGAAGCTCTCGATCGAGAAGAAGGTGTTCGAGGCGCTCCGCTTCGGCGTCCCGTTCGCGATCCTCATCTACCTCCTCGGGGTCGTCCAGTACACGGTGATGACCTCCGCGCTGTACACGGTGGTTGCGATGATGCTCACGGGGGTCCTCATGCCGCCGCTCCAGCGGCTCGTGGACAGCAGCGGCATCGGACCGGTGTCGGAGTTCGTCACGCAGGTGAAAAACACCGTTCACGGCGTGCGCCGCGGCGCGATCATCCTCGCGCCGATCGCGATCATCCTGGTCGTCATCAGCGGCGTCGTGAACCTGTTCAGCACGACCGGCATCCCGGCGAAGATCGCGCTGCTGCTCATCAACATCTCGGGCGGCGTGCTGCTGTTCGCGGTGCTGCTCGGAATGGCCGTCGCCATCCTGATGGGCGTCGGCATGCCGACGGTCGCCGCGTACGTCATCGTGGCCATCCTCATCGTGCCGACCTTCGTCTCCGACTTCAACGTCCCGGCGATCACCGCCCACTACACGATGTTCTACGCGGCGATCCTCGCGGGGATCACGCCGCCGGTGGCGACCGCGGCGGTGATCGCGGCCGGCATCGCGGAGGCGAACTTCTGGCGGACCTGCGGGGCCGCGATCCGGATCGCCGCGCCGCTGTTCGTCCTCCCGGTCGCGTTCGTCTACAACCCCGGCCTGATCTCGATGGACGTGGGGGCGTACACGCTGTACGTCGGGCTGCTCGTGCTGTTCGGCGCGGTGGCGATCATCTACGGGCTCAACTACCCGTTCAAGATGCGTCCGGGCCGGAAGATCGGCGTGCGAGCCCTGATCGCGACGCTCGGCGTTCTGATCATGGTGTACCCGAGCAACGCCGCGAAGATCGCGGGGATCGCCGCCTTCGCCGCGGTGTTCGTGGCCGAGAAGGTGATGATCCGCGGTCTCACGCTGCCGTTCGGCAGGGGGGCGAGCCAATGAGCGACGACGACTCCCCCGAGGCGGTCGCCGAGGAGTCCGCACAGCAGGCCGGCGGCCTCGGCGAGATCATCCCGGAGCCGCTGATGCCCGTGTGGAGCCGAGTCGAGAAGGTGCAGGCGTTCCGCCGGACCCACGGCGAGACGTACGTCGGCGTCCTCGAACTGCTCACCGCGCTCGCGCTCGCCGGCGGCTACGTCTGGTGGCTGCTCATCTTCCTCGAAGTGCTGTGAGGCCGCGGTCGGCGCCGGCCGACCTCGATCGGCCCATCGTATCATATTCACTGATAACTATGATTGTTGATTTGTATGACGATCTCGACGGACGGGGCGGCCGTCGGCGCCGTCTGCGGCCGAAGGGGATCGGCGGCGGGGGCGTCGGAAACGCCGTCGACGACGGGTCCTACGGAACGCCTATGCCGCTGCCCGACGGTGTTTCGGACGAATGAGCGACACGGACCACGCGGGCGGCCGCCGAACCAAGGTGGCCCGCCTCGTCGACGAGTACGATCTGATCGGCGTCGGCGACGAGCTGGAGGCGCGGTGGACCGCCACGGGCGACGACCACACGAGCCTGCGCGATCTGGCGGCGGCGTTCAACCGGAAGCTGATCGAGGCGCGGCTCGACGAGGCGGGCGTGCGGTTGACCGAACGCGAGATCGACGCCGTGAGGCGGCTGCTAACGGGCGACGAGGTGAGTGCGGCGGACCGGACGCACCTCCGGCGGCGCCTCGAACGCGACGGCGTCGACGTCGACACGCTGGACGGCGACGTGGTCACGTACCAAGCCATCCGAAGCTACCTCCGGGACCACCGCGGCGCGGAGTACGAGCGCGCGGACGGCGACCGCGGGGCGACCGTCGCCGAGGCGATAGAGAAGCTCCGTGGGCGGCTCGCCTCGGTCACGGAGACGAAACTGGACGGCCTGCGGAAGACGCCGCACCTCGATCTGGGGGAGTTCCGCGTGGCGGTCGACGTGCGGGTGTTCTGCACGGAGTGCGACTCGCGGTACGGTGTCGTCGAACTGCTCTCATCGGGCGGATGCGACTGCTCGGAAGCGAGGACGACGGGGGACGCGGAACCGGCCCAGTAGGGCGACGATCCGTGTCGGGCCGTTCCGAATGCGACACCGGTCCGTACACCCCGTCGTTCCCGTGCGCGTCGAGCACCTCGGGCGGCGCGCGGCGGGACGGGAGTAAGTAATCGGAATATGATGTTTTTGAGATCGTATCTGTAATCGTATCGTTCTCCTCCTCGATTGCGGGTTCCAGCCGGAGAGCGGTCGCCGGACACACACTCGGGTCCGACCGACGGGCAGATAACAGGCCGACGCCGGACGCGCCACGAGGACCGGACGCGCCACGGGCAGCTATGCAGGTGAGGACATCGTTTCAGGAGAGGGCCGGTCGGTCCGCGCGCCTACTCCGCGCGGCCGGCGGCCGCGTCGACCAGCTCTTCCGCGACCGCCTCCGGCCCCATCAGGGCCGGGTCGATCGCGAGGTCGGCGACGCCGGCGACGAACTCCGGCAGCGACCGCTCCGCGTACGTCACCGCGAGGATATCCGGATTCAGCTCCTTGGCGATCGGAATGCCGGTCGCCTCCTCCACGTCGGTGAGGACGAAGTAGGCGGCCTCCGAGATTCCGGCCTCGGAGAGCGCGTCGGCGGTGGCGAGCCCCTCGATGCGGCGGATCGCGACGCCGAGCGCCGCGAGCTCCCCCCCGATCCCGTGCTCGTCGGGGCCGGCGACGACGGCGATCGGTCCCTCGACGTGGCCGCCGTCGGGGCGGGCGGCGGTGGTGGTCCCCGCCATCACTCGTACTCGATCGTCGCGGGCGGTTTGTGGGTCACGTCGTAGACGACGCGCGCCACGTTCTCGTTCTCGCCGGTGATCCGGCTCTGGATACGCTGGAGGGTGCTCCAGTCGAGCTCCTGAGCGCGCGCGGTCATCCCGTCGCGGCTCTCGACCGAGCGCACGGCGACGACCCAGCCGTGGACGCGGTTGTCACCTTTCACGCCGGTGGCCTTCCCGAGCACGGCGGCGAACGCCTGCCACGGGTCGTACTCCTCCAGCTCCTCCTCGACGACGTGGGTCGCCTCGCGGGCGACCGCGGCCTTCTCGGGGGTCACCTCGCCGACGATCCGAACGGCGAGCCCGGGACCGGGGAACGGCATGCGCTCGGAGATGATCGCTTCGAGCCCGAGCGCGCGAGCGACCTCGCGGACCTCGTCCTTGTAGAGGTCGCGAACGGGTTCGACAATCCCCTCGAAGTCGACGACCTCGGGGAGCCCGCCGACGTTGTGGTGCGACTTGATGTTGCCCTCCGACTCGATGCGGTCGGGGTAGATCGTGCCCTGCACGAGGTAGTCGGCGCCCACGTCGCGCGCGACGGTCTCGAACTCGTCGATGAACCCCTCGCCGATGACGTGGCGCTTCTCCTCGGGGTCGGTGACGCCTTCGAGGCGGTCGAAGAAGCGGTCCTGCGCCTCGATCACCCGCAGCGACTCCATGAACGAGAAGGTGTCGCGGATCTCGTCCGTCTCCCCCTTCCGCATCAACCCCGTGTCGACGTACACCGGGGTGAGCTGGTCGCCGACCGCCTCGTACGCGAGCGTCGCCGCGACCGAGGAGTCGACGCCCCCCGAGAGGGCGATCACGGCGTTCGCGTCGCCGATCGCCTCCCGGATCTCCGCTTTCGCCTCCGCGATGAAGTCCTCCGTCTCGACCATCTATAGCCTCACGTCCGCGTTCCGCTCGGTTGTGTCCGTCGATCCCAGCGCCGCCTCGACGAGGGCGACGAACGGGGGGCTCGCGCGGTCCGGCCGCGACCGGAACTCGGGGTGCGCCTGCGTGCCGAAGAAGAACGGGTGGTCCGCGCGCTCGAGGATCTCCATCCGGTTGTCTGCCCGCCCGGAGAACGTGAGCCCGTCGGCCTCCAGCTCGTCGATGTACTCCGGATTCACTTCGTAGCGGTGGCGGTGGCGTTCCGTACAGGAGTCGGCGCCGTACACCTCGGCCGCGAGGGTGTCCGGGTCGATGTCGGTCTCGTGGGCGCCGAGCCGCATCGTCCCGCCCATGTCCTCCGTCTCGTACTGCTCGGGGAGGAGATCGATGACGGGGTAGGTCGTGTCGGGGTCGATCTCGGCGGAGTGGGCGTCCTCTAGCCCGAGCACGTTGCGCGCGTGCTCGACGACCGCCATCTGGAAGCCTAAGCAGAGCCCGAGGAAGGGCACGTCGTTCTCGCGGGCGTACCGGACCGCCTCGATCTTCCCGTCCGTCCCGCGGGAGCCGAAGCCGCCGGGGACGACGACCGCGTCGGCCGACGCGAGCCGCTCCTCGTGGAGATCCTCGGTCTCGTCGGCGTCGACCCACAGCACGTTCACCTCGGTCTCGGTCTGGATGCCGGCGTGTTTCAGCGCCTCGTGGATCGACATGTACGCGTCTTCGAGGGCGTACTTGCCCACGAGCGCCACGTCGATCTCGCGGTCGCGGTCGCGGGTGACCAGCTCGCGCCACTCGGTCGAGCGCTCCGCCTTCGGGAGCGCCTCGTCGGCGATGCCGAGCCGCTCCATCACGTACTCGTCTAACCCCTCGTCTTCGACCATCAGCGGGACGTGGTAGATGTCCTCGACGTCGGGGTTCGAGAAGACCGCGTCGGTGGGCACGTCACAGAATAAGGCGATCTTCTCTTTCGTCTCGGGGTCCAGCCGGTCGTCGGCGCGGCCGACCAAAATGTCGGGCTGGAGCCCGATCGACCGCAGCTCTTTCACCGAGTGCTGGGTCGGCTTCGTCTTCTGCTCGCCGTTCTTCGAGTAGGGGACGAGCGTGACGTGGGTAAAGAGGATGTCCTCGTCGTCCTCCTCGTGGGCGAACTGCCGGAGCGCTTCGAGGAACGGCATCGACTCGATGTCGCCGACCGTGCCGCCGATCTCGATCAGACAGACGTCGCTCCCCTCGGCGGCCTCCCGGATGCGCCGCTTGATGTCGTCGGTGACGTGCGGGATGATCTGGACGGTCTTGCCGAGGTAGTCGCCGGCACGCTCGCGTTCGATGACGTGCTGGTACGTCTTCCCCGTGGTGACGTTGTGGTCGAACGTCATGTCGGTGCCGAGGAAGCGCTCGTAGTTGCCTAAATCGAGGTCGACCTCGCCCCCGTCCTTGAGGACGTACACCTCGCCGTGTTCGTACGGGTTCATCGTCCCGGCGTCGACGTTGAGATAGGGGTCCACCTTCACGGCGGTGACGTCGAAGCCCGCGTTCGCGAGGAGGCGCCCGGTGCTGGCGGCGGTGATGCCCTTGCCCAGCCCGGACATCACCCCGCCCGTGACGAACACGAACTTCCGACCCAGCGAGGGGTCGTACCCAGTGTCAGGGTCCGTTGGCATATCGACCGTCCGTCAGGGGCCGGCAAAACCGTTTCGGACCCTTCGTTTCGGGTGGACGTTCGTGACCTTTTGACGACGGGTGCGGAAAGCGGCGGGAGAGTCCGACGCCGGAGCGAAAGCTACTCACCGGTCGCGGACGCACGACCCGCCCGTCCCATGAACTGGTCCCCAGTCCCTCCCGCGGTCGCGGCCGTCGTCGCGGTCGCGATCAGCGTCACGCGTCGCATCCCGCCGATCATCTTGGAGTCGTCGATCGGTCTCTCCGGGCCGGGAGCGATCAGTCTGTACACCCTCGGCGGGCGCTTCGTCGCGTTCGCCCTCGTCTACGGGCTGCTCCTCGGCGTCGCGTATCGGGTGGGTCGGCGCGGCGACGACGCGCTCGACGTGGGCGGGACGACGCTGGCGACCGGCGCCGTCGGCGGGATCGCGTACCTCGTCGGGACCGGCGCGGTGCTGCTGTGGATCGGTCCCGATCAGGGTGTGATCGTCGCTCTCGGCGCACTCGGGTCCGCGGTCGCCGTCGGCGTCGAGCTGGCGGTCGTCGCGTTCGCCGGGCTCGCGCTGGGTCGATCGGGTATCAGCGGTTGAGTATGGATCGACAGTAAACAGCTCCAAAGCCCCAGCCGCGAGGACTCGCGCGCTTTGCTGCGCTCCTCAGTCGCTCGTTTCACTCGCTCCTTGCGATGCTTGCTACAGCGTGCTTCGTCCTCGCGGCAGCGAGGCGCTTCGCGCCTCTGGCAGCCGGCGGCCCCTGCCGCCGGCGACTGCCCCTTTGAGTCCCACCCGACCGCACCGCACAGCGCCTCACGCCTCCCCAGCCTCGTCGGTGGTCCTCCGCTTCGCTTCGGACCACCGGCTCCCTCGCGCGTGCACCTCGCGCCCGCTGGGCGCTCGGCGGCACGCGCCACCGCATCGTGTAGGTGTAACTCAGCGATCGATGCGGATGATCGCTGCGAGCAATCCGGTTTATAAATAGCCGACGCTCGTCAAGTTCGAGTGAAGTGTTGCGAGGGAAGAGCGCTCCGAGAGCGTCTTCCGCATCGCGGGGGTGGACCCCGACGATGCGAGGGGAGGGATTTGAACCACGGTCGCGCCAGAGGCGCTCCCTGATTCAAATCCTCCCCCCGTGTGCATTCGCGCGTTGTGGACGCGCTCATGCGAGGGGAGGGATTTGAACCCACGGACCTCTACAGGAGCGGATCTTGAGTCCGCCGCCGTTTCCGGGCTTGGCTACCCTCGCACGCGGCCCTGAGTTCGACACCCCACCCCTTTACCCCGTCGGTTCCGCGCCGACTAGTCGCACCTCGAAACCGCCGTCGGGCGACTCACCGACCTCCAGCGTCCAGCCGTGCGCGGCCGCGACGCGCTCGACGATGGCGAGCCCGATCCCCGTGCCGCCGTCGTTCGAGACGCCGAACTCGGTTACGTCGGCGCGCTCGTCCGGGGGGATTCCGGGACCGTCGTCGGCGACGTAGATCCCCCTGTCGTCGACGCCGACGCGGATCGCGGGCGCGTCGCCGGCGTGGTCGAACGCGTTGCCGAGCAGGTTCCCGATTGCCCGCCGGAGCAGGTCGCGGTCGGCCGCGACCGGACCAGCCCCTTCGACGACGAGCGTCGCGCCCGCCGGCGGCTCCCCGACATCGCCGGGCTCCCAGCAGTCGGTCGCGAGCGCGTCGAGATCGACCGGTTCGAGATCGACTTCGATCGCCGCGGGGTCTCTGGCCATCACGAGCGCCTCGTCGATCAGGGCGTCGATCCGGTCGAGCGCGTCGTCCGCGGGGTCGAGCCGGCCGAGGTCCTCCGTCTCGCGGGCCACGTCCAGATACCCCCGCGCGACGGCGAGGGGGTTCTTGAGGTCGTGCGAGAGGAACCCCGCGAGGCGTTCGAGCCGCTCGTTGAGCCGCTCCAACTCGCGCTCGCGTTCGACTCGCTCGGTGACGTCGCGGATGACCCCGACCGTGCCGACGATGTTTCCGTCGCGCTCGATCGGCGTCAGTCGCGTTTCGGTGGTCACGTCGCTGCCGTCGCCGAGGGTCGTCGTAAGCTGGACCCGCTCGTCGTCCGCCTCGCCCGCGAGGACGCGGTCGGCCGCCTCGCGGTAGCGGTCGCCCATCTCGGCGCTCCAGTACCCCTCGGCAACGACGCGCTCGGGGTGTTTCGCGTGGAGCACGTCCTCGCCGAACGCGGTCACCTCCCGGAGCCGATCGTTGACGAACACGCGGTTCCGGTCCGCGTCGAGAACGTACGCGCCGTCGCCGAGAGCGTTCACGATCGACTCGGCGTGGTCGATCGACGTGGGGCCCGTCGCGGTGTCCATACCGCTGACACGGGCTGATCGGTCAAGTGTTCTCCGGGTGGCGGCAAGGCTCGGCGCCCCGCCGCGGACGAGCTAGAGCGCGATCATCCCGACCCCGATGACTGCGAGGAGCGCGGCGACGAGCCGAACGCGGAAGTAGCGCTCGCCGAGGATCACCCCGCCGAGCACGACGGCGACGATGGCCTGCGTGTTGATCACCGGCGAGGCGATGCTCGCTGGCAGCGCCGCGAACGCGACCGTGGTCAGGTGCTCGCCGAGCGCGACCAGCGCGCCGGCGGCGAGGAACTTCGGCGCGTCGCGGCGCGTCACGCTCGGCGGATTCCGAACCGCGCCCGGGAGCAACACGAGCGTCACGCCCGCGAGCAGGAGCGGCACCCACAGCGTTCCGGGGATCGCGAACTCCTGAAGCGCCACCCGTTTCCCGAGGTCGGAGACCGCGTAACACGCCGCGCTCACGAGTGCGAGCTGGGCCGGCCGCGAGTGAACGGCCCCGACAAGGGGTGCGAGCAGGTCCCCCGGCTCGTAGTTCGCGACGTACACGGCCGCGGTGGCGACGACGACCCCGGCGACCTGTATCGGCGCGAGCACCTCGCCGAGCAGCAGCACCTCCAGCGGGAGCACGAACATCGGGACGACCTTGTTGATCGGGGTCACGTACGACACGTCACCCTCGTCGATCGCCCGGAGGAACAGCACGAACGCGGCCGCGGTCGCCGCCGCGGTCCCGGCGACGACCGCGACGGCGGCGGGGTCGGCGCCGGTCACCCCCCGGACGAATCCCTCGATGCCGCCGGCAGCGAGGTCGTTCGTCGCGAGGGTCACCGGGAGGAACCACGCGATCGCCGAGGCGTTGATCAGCACCGTGAGCCCGGCGGGCGGGTACCCCGAGAAGGAGCGCTTGAGCACGAAAATGTACACCCCCCAGACGACCGCGGCGCCGATGGCGGAGAAGAGGCCGGCGTCCATTGCCCGACCCGACGCCCGGCGGGGGAAAGAACCGTTCGATCCGGCGGGACCGACCGGCCGCCGCGAAGCGACTCGGTCGGGCCTCGGGGCGGCGCCCCGTCCGTCACGCGCGAAACGGTTAGGTCGCTGCGGGCGCGACGCGCCCCCATGGACGAACACACCCGCGATCCCGGCGTCGCCCCGCCGCTCGGGAACCCGACCGGGTGGCACGCGGCGGACGAGGACGCCGCCGCCGACACCCGGATCGCCGGCGGCCACTGGGAGCACGCCACCCTCCGGCGGGCGACCGAGCACGGCGTCCGGCTGTTCAACGCCGGCGCGTTCCACGAGTCCCACGACTGCTTCGAGGACGAGTGGTACAACTACGGCAGCGGCACCGCCGAAAGCGCCTTCCTTCACGGGATGGTGCAGGTCGCGGCGGGCGCGTACAAGCGCGTCGACTTCGGGAACGACGACGGGATGCGGTCGCTGTTCGAGACCGCGTTGGAGTACCTCCGCGGGCTCCCGGGCGACTTCTACGGGGTCGACCTCGACGAGGTCCGGGCGACGCTCCGGGCCGCGCTCGACGACCCGACCGCCGTCGACGGGTGGGAGATCCCCATCGACGGCGCCCGCCCGGAGGCGTACCCGGCCGACTACGAGTACGCGGAGCGAATCGACGAGGAGCACTGAGTCGGCGAGGAGAACTGAGCCGAGAGGGCCGCCGAGCCGCGTCCCCGATCCGAACGCCACTTATCGGCGGGCCTCCTTTCGATCGTATGGACGTTCACGATCTGGGCGAGGGGGAGCCGGAGGTCGCGGTCGTCGGCGCGATCCACGGCGACGAGCCCTGCGGTGCCCGCGCGGTCCGGCGGCTCCTCGACGCCGACCTCGACATCGAGCGCCCGGTCCGGCTGATCGTCGCCAACGAGACGGCGCTCGACGCCGGGGTCCGCTACCTCGACGCCGACCTCAACCGGTCGTTCCCCGGCGACCCGGACGCGGAGGCGCACGAGGGGCGGCTCGCCGCCGAGTTGCTCGACGCGCTCGGCGGCTGCTCCACGCTCGCGATCCACTCGACGCAGTCGTACGCCGAGCCGTTCGCCGTCGTCGACTCGATGGACGAGGTCGCCCGCGCGGTCGCCCCGCACCTCCCGGTCGACGCCGTGATCCAGACCGACGCGTTCACCGAGGGGCGACTCATCGAACACCCGCACACCCTCGAAGTGGAGGCCGGTCTGCAGGGCTCGGACGCCGCCGCCGACAACGCCTACTGGCTCGTGCGGGCGTTTCTGGCCGCGACGGGCGTCACTCCCGCGCCCGGCGCCGAAGACGTGGTCGACGCCGGCGGGCGCGAGGACGTGTCGGTGTTCCGCCTCCGCGACCGGATCCCCAAGCCGGACGCCGAGGTGTACGAGGTGTTCGCGCGCAATTTCGAGCGCGTCGAGGCCGGCGAGGCGTTCGCGGCCGCCGGCGACGAGCAACTCCGCGCCGACGAGCCCTTCTACCCCGTGTTGCTGTCGCCGTACGGCTACCGCGACCAGTTCGGCTACGTCGCGGACCGGGTCGGCACGATCGAGTAGCAGTTGGGCCGTACCGCCCCTACTCGACCAGTTCGATCTCGTCGTCCCCGTTCGGCACCGCGCAGATGAACGCCCCCGGCTCCTCGCTCTCGTTCCGGTACCAGTGCTCGACGCCCGCCGGGATGAGGAGGGCGTCGCCGGGGCCGACGACGTGCTCCTCCTCGCCGATCCCCACCACGTACTCGCCGGCGAGCACGTACTGCTCGTGTTCGACCGCGTTCGTGTGGCGCGGGACCGCGGCGCCGGCCGCGAGCTCGAACCGCCGCATCGCGAAGTGCGGAGCGCCGTCCGACTCGCCGAGGAGCACGCCCTTCCGGAGCCCGTCGGCGGCGTCGACCGCCTCGTAGTCGATCTCGTCGTCGCGCTTCACGACGGGGTCGGAGTCTCCCGTCGCCGCGTCGTCGGTGGTGTCGCGCATACCGGCCGATCGTCGGCCGGTGGCTTATAAACGACGGCGAGTCGGACCCCAGTCGCCGCTGTCACGTCGGTCCGATCGCCGCCCCACTCTCGTCCGATCGCCGCCCTCTCCCGCCGCCTCCCCGACGTTTAACCACCTACCCGCTCAACTCGTTGACATGCGCGGAATCAAGATCGGGACGGTGCTGGGAATCCCGGTCAGGCTCAACTGGACGTTCCTGATCGTGTTGCCGCTCTTCGCCTACCTCATCGGCTCGCAGGTCGGGATGATCGCCGAAGTGATGAACGAGTCGCTCGGCGCCGGCATCGACCCGACCGCACTCGCGGGGGGATTCACGCCGTGGGCGCTCGGGCTGGCGGCCGCGCTCGGGCTGTTCGGCGGCGTCCTCCTCCACGAGTTCGGCCACTCGATCGTCGCCATGCGGTACGGCTACGAGATCGAGTCGATCACGCTGTGGCTGCTCGGCGGGCTCGCCAACTTCGCGGAGTTCCCAGAGGATTGGAAACACGAGTTCTGGATCGCGATCGCGGGCCCGGTCGTCAGCGTCGCGGTCGGGCTCGCCTGTTACGGCGTGTTCGCGCTCGCGCCGGTCGGCTCGAACGCCGTGCTGTTCGTCTTCGGCTACCTCGCGCTGTTGAACGTCGTCCTCGCCGTGTTCAACATGCTCCCCGCCTTCCCGATGGACGGCGGGCGCGTCCTCCGGGCGATCCTCGCGCGGAACCAGCCGCACGCGCAGGCGACCCAGCGCGCCGCCGCGGTCGGCAAGGTGTTCGCCTTCCTCCTGGGGCTGCTCGGGGTGTTCTCCTTCCAGCTGCTGCTCATCGTGTTGGCCTTCTTCATCTACATCGCCGCCTCCGGCGAGGCCCAGCAGACGACCCTGAAGGCCGCCTTCGAGGATGTCACCGTCGCCGACGTGATGACCCGCCGCGAGGACCTCCACACCGTCACCGAGGACACCTCGGTCGCGGACCTGATGAGCCGGATGTTCGAGGAGCGACACACCGGCTACCCCGTGCTCCACGGGGACGACCTCGTCGGGATGGTGACCTTGGAGGACGCGCGGTCTGTCCGCGAGGTCGAGCGGGACGCCTACCGGGTCGCGGACGTGATGGAGACCGAGGTGGTCGGCGTCGGCCCCGAGACCGACGCGATGACCGCGCTCCAGACGATGCAGGAGCACGGCGTCGGCCGGCTCCCGGTCGTCGACCGGAGCGGCGAGCTGGTCGGGCTCATCTCCCGCTCGGACCTGATGACCGCGTTCAACGTCATCCAGACGGGCGGCACCCCGAGCGTCATCCGGGGGCGCCGACAGGGGGCCGAGGGCGGCCCCGGCGCGTTCTGAGGTCCGAGATAGCTGGTCGCTGAAGGATGCCTCTCGATCGATAACGGGAGTACGCGAATCACTGTGACAGAGCGGTTGTTTATAAGTGAACGAGCAGTGTTGCTGGCGGCTGTTTATCCGTGATCGATGATTCTGCAGTGAACAGCTCCAAAGCCCCAGCCGCGAGGCGCTTCGCGCCTCTGGCAGCCGGCGGCCCCCGCCGCCGGCGACTGCCCCTTTGGGTCCCCCCGACCGCAACCGCACAGCGCCTCACGCCTCCCCAGCCTCGTCGCTGGCGGCTGCCGCCGCCAGCGACTCCCTCGCACGCGCTCCTCGTGGCCTGTCGGCCACTCGGAGGCGCGCGCCACCGCACCTCCGTTCCATTTATAAGCGATCGTCGCTGCTGCTCACGATCATTTAAATACGGCATCACTGCCGCCAAACTGCAACACTCACTCCCGCTATCGATCGCCGCTGGTCCTGTATCGATCGCAACCGAGGCAAGGATATCACCGACTGAGGGTGCCAACAAAGCCGCTCGCGAAGAACGGCCTCACTCGCCGTCCGCGCTTGCGAAGAACTCCACGTCGCCGGCGATGACGGCGCTCGTGATCACCGCCGCGCCGACGACGACCGCGACGACGAGCGTCGTCAGCGTCACGCCGAGCGGGGTCCCGCCGACGGCGACGCCGACGAACGCGCCGACAGACCCGCCGACGCCGCCTGCGATGATCGCGAGCGTCTGCGCCTCGCCCATGATAGATGTCGGTTCACCAACAAGGCTGATAAACGTTCGCGTCGGGTTCTCTCGGGTGATAACGGCTCGCCACGGTCCTCCGGTCCGGGTCGAACCCCGCGACCGCCTCGCGACCGTTTCAGCGGGGGTACCGCCGACCGAGGTCGAGATCCGTCTCGGCGTCGGCCGCGCCCTCGCTCGCGTCGTCGTCGGTGTCGCCGGCGCCGTCACCGCCCGCGTCGTCGCGTCCCTCGGCGTCTCCGTCGCCTCCCGGGCTCACGCTCCCGGTGCGGTAACCGGCCATGTCGAGGGTGACGTACTCGAACCCCACGTCGGTGAGGTGCTCGTGGACCGCGTCGGCGAAGGCCGGATCGAGCGCGCGCTCAAGCTCGTCGGGGGCGATCTCGACGCGCGCGAGCCCGTCGTGGTCGCGGACGCGGAACCCCTCGAACCCCCACTCGCGGAGCACCCGCTCGGCCTTCTCGACGCGAGTTAACCGCTCCTCGGTCACCTCCAGTCCGGTCGGGATTCGCGAGGAGAGACACGCCATCGAGGGCTTGTCGGCGACCGACAGGTCGTACGCGTCGGCGATCGCGCGGACCTCGTCTTTCGTGATCTCCGCGTCCAAAAGCGGCGAGAACACGTCCAGCTCCTCGACCGCGCGCAGGCCGGGACGGTGGCCCTCGCCGGGGTCGTCGGCGTTCGTCCCGTCACAGACCGTGCCGATCCCCAGCTCCGTGGCCGTCTCGTACATCCGACCGAGCCGCATCGTCCGGCAGTGGTAACAGCGGTCGCCGTCGTTGGCGACGAAGTTCGGGTCGTCGAGCTCCGAGAAGGTGACCGTCTCGTGGCGGACTCCGATCTCGCCGGCGACGCGCGTCGCGTCGTCGAGTTCCGCGGCGGGCAGCGTCTCGCTCCGCGCCGTACAGGCGACCGCGTCGTCGCCGAGCGCGTCGCGCGCGAGCGCGGCGACGACCGAGGAGTCGACGCCGCCGGAGAAGGCGACGAGCACCCCGTCGCGCTCGGCGAGCGCGTCGCGGGCGGCCGCCGCTTTCGACGCCGTCTCTGGGGCGAGATCGCTCCCGTCGGCGGCGAGGGTGTCGTGGCTCATGGCCTCGGGTTCGCGGGCGGCGGGAAAAAGCGCGTCGGCCGCGGACGATCTGGGGGGCGAGCGTGAGTCGGAACGGTCTCGCTCGCGAACTGGGACCCCCTATCCTTTTGCGCGTTGCCGCGATACCCGCGGACAGATGGAGTTGGAGGCGATCCCCGGCGTCGGCGCGAAGACGGCCGCGTCGCTGCGCGAGCTCGACGACCCGGTCGCGACGGTCGAGTCCGGCGACGTGGCCGCGATCGCCCGCGCGCCCGGCGTCAACGAGGCCCGCGCGGCCCGCATCGCCCGCGGGGCGATCCGTCGCCGACACGGCGACGACGGGCGCGTGCTGGCGACCGACCGCGCCCGCGAGGTGTACCGCTCGGCGATCGACTTGCTGCGCGAGCGCACCGTCACCGACTACGCCGCGAAGCGGCTGGAGACGTTCTACCCGAGCGCCTCGGCCTCGCGGATCGGCGAGGCGCAGTCGTTCGTCGAGAGCGCGATGGATCGCGAGCCAGACCCCGCCGTCCGCGAGGCGCTCTCCGGGGTCGAACCCCTCACCGACCCGCCGACGGTCCGGGTGCGCGACCGCTGTCTCGCGACCGCCGACGCCGAGACGCTCGCGCACGCCGAGTCGGCGGTGCCGGAGCTGTCGGTCGAGACGGTCGAGGACACGCGCGACGTCTCCGAGCTGGCGCGGTCGTACGCGACCGTGATCGTCTTGGACGAGGAGTTCGCCGGGCTCGATGTCGAGGGGGACGTGCACGTCCGCCCGAACGCCCTCGACGAGTCCGCCGAGACCGTCCCCGAGCGCCTGCTCGCCTTCTTCGCCGCGAACCGCGAGCGGCTGGAGGCGGCCGCGGCGGTCCACGAGGCGGCGGCTATCGCTCCTGCGGCGGACCCCGACCGCCTCCGCGACGCGCTCGCGCGGCTCGACGACGACGGAACGATCGTCGGCGACGCGGAACTCGAACGGGTGACGGCCGCCGTCGACGATCTCGACGCCGCGGTGTCGACCGCCGAGTCCGTCGCCGACGACCGGCTCAGGGAGGCGATCCGGGAGCGCGACGTGACCATCGAGGGGACCGACTTCCTCTCGCTGGTCGAGCAGGGGGCCCGCGTCGACTCGCTTCTGGACCGCGAGCTGGCCGACGAGTACGACGCGGCGCTGGCCCGCGCCCGCGAACACCTCGCGGACGCCCTCCGCTTGGAGCCCGAGGAGGCGGAACTCGCCGACCGCGTCTTCGGCGGCGACCCCTCCTTCCCGGTCGAACACGACGAGAGCGCGGTCTCGCGGCTCCGCACCGAGCTCGCGGCGGCGCGCGATCGCCGGGGCGCCCACCTGAAGGCGGAACTCGCGAGCGACCTCGGCGACCTGCGGGAGCCGGTCGAGGGGCTGGTGCGCGACGCCCTCGAACTCGACGTGGAGCTGGCGATCGCGCGGTTCGCGCGCGACTTCGACTGCGCGATGCCCGAGGTGGTCGGGCCGGAGTCGGACGCGTCCGGCTTCCGCATCGAGGGCGGTCGCTCACCACTCCTCGACGTGGAATTCGTGGACGTGGAGCCGATCGACTACGCGGTGTCGGGTGCGACGCTCCTCTCGGGGGTCAACTCCGGCGGGAAGACCTCCACCCTCGATCTGGTGGCGCTCGTCGTCGTCTTGGCGCAGATGGGGATGCCGGTTCCCGCCGAATCGGCGAGAGTCGAGCGCTTCGAGGAGGTCCACTACTACGCCAAGTCGCAGGGGACCCTCGACGCGGGCGCGTTCGAGGCGACGCTCCGGGACTTCGGCGACCTCGTCGAGGGCGCGGACGACCGGCTCGTCCTCGTCGACGAGCTGGAGTCGATCACGGAGCCGGGCGCCTCCGCGAAGATCATCGCGGGCATCCTCGAAGCGCTCGACGAGCAGGACGCCACCGCGGTATTCGTCTCCCACCTCGCCCGCGAGATACGGGACGCCGCCGACTTCGAAGTCGCCGTCGACGGGATCGAGGCCGCCGGGCTCGTCGACGGCGAGCTCCGGGTGAACCGCTCGCCGAAGAAGGGGCACCTGGCACGATCGACGCCGGAGCTCATCGTCGAGAAGCTCGCCGGCGACCGCGGTGGCGACTTCTACGGCGACCTCTTAGAGAAGTTCTGAGGGGCCGGAGTGCCGTAGTGTGTCGTGAAGGGGCTCTCAGCCGCGAGGAGACCCGAAAGGTCGGAGAACTACAGCAGTCTCGGCGGCTCGGGCGACCGGTGCTACCGCTTTCGGTCGGACGTTCGGTAGTCTTCGACTTCGATCACCTCGCGCGTCTCGGCGTGCGTGAGGTCGCCGTCGGTGGACACCACCGGCGCGTCGAGTTTGCGCCCGACGGCAGCGACCATCGCGTCGACGCCGTCGAGAAACGGTCCCTCCGCGCCGACCTCGTCGGCGACGTAGCCCGCCTCCTCGGACAGCGCTTCGTCGACGGAGTAGACCTCCGTCCAAGCGAGCGCGTCGATCGCTTCGTCGACAGACGCGCCGGGGAGGTTACCCACGCCGACCAGCGTCTCGGCGTAGGCGGGCACCGGCGCGATCCACACCTCGTTGTCACCGTCGTTCGCCTCGTAGAACCGCCGGGCGGCCGGCTTCCCGTTCAAATAATCGATGAGATAGTTCGCATCGAGGACCTTCATGTGCGCTCGCCGAGCCGACGCATTCGCTCTTTGCGCTTCGCTTTGGTCCGCTCACGCTCTTCGCGAATCCGATCGGCCTGGTCGTCAGACAACAGCCCGAACCCGTCGTGAAAGTCGGCGTCGCTCTGCTCCGTCAGCAGCCGTTCGAGCACGTCGTTGTAGCTCTCGCCACCGCTTCGGCGGCGATCGAGGCGCTGTTTCACCCGATCGCTCACTCGGATCTGCTCGTCCGCCGTTGCCATATCGTGTCAACGTTAGCGTTGACACGGCTTGAACGTTAGGGCTACGAGAGCGGCGGTGTCCGTCGTCGACATGCGTCAAGAGCGCCTTTTCGAGTAGATCACGGGAGTAACCGCGCCATCGATGGCAGTTGGACTCCCACGACGCGGGCCACACCGTCCTCAGTCGTCGTCGGCCACCGCCGGCTTCCGGCGGTCGTCGCGCGGCCCCTCCAAGTCCACGTCGGGGAGCATGTCGCGGAGGTACCGCCCCGTGTGGGAGTCCTCGGTGCGGGCCACCGCTTCCGGGGTGCCGCTGGCGACGAGTTCGCCGCCGCCGTCGCCGCCCTCGGGGCCCAGATCGATCACGCGGTCGGCGTTTTTCACCAAGTCGAGCTCGTGTTCGATGACGACCACCGTGTTGCCGGCGTCGACGAGGCGGTGGAGCACGTCGATCAGCTTGCGCTCGTCCTCCTTGTGGAGCCCCGTCGTCGGCTCGTCGAGGAGATAGAGGGTGTCGCCGGTGGCTTTCTTGCCCAGCTCCTCGGCGAGCTTCACGCGCTGCGCCTCGCCGCCGGAGAGGGTGGTGGAGGGCTGGCCCAGCTCCATGTAGCCGAGCCCCACGTCCTTTAAGAGCTTCAGGCGGCGCTGGAGCCCTTGGTGGCTCTCGAAGAAGTCGTACGCCTCGTCCACGCTCATGTCGAGCACGTCCGAGATGGTCGCGCCCTTGTACTCCACGTCGAGCGTCTCGTCGTTGTAGCGCGCGCCGACGCACTGCTCGCAGGGGACGTACACGTCCGAGAGGAAGTTCATCTCGATCTTCACGGTTCCCTGCCCGCCGCACTCCTCGCAGCGCCCGCCCTTCACGTTGAAGGAGAACCGCCCCTTCTCGTAGCCGCGGCGCTTGGAGAGTTTGGTCTCCGCGAACAGCTCCCGGACGTAGTCGAACACGTCGGTGTACGTCGCGGGGTTCGAGCGAGGCGTCCGACCGATCGGCGACTGGTCGATCAGCCGCACCGTCTCGATCCCCTCTTTCCCCTCGATCGCGTCGTGCTCACCGGGGTCGACCGAGGTGTTGTCGTTCATCTCGCGGACGAGCCCCTTATACAGCACGTCGTGGACGAGCGTCGACTTCCCGGAGCCGGAGACGCCGGTGACGGTCGTCAGCGTACCGAGCGGGAGCGACACGTCGAGGTCCGTGAGGTTGTGCTGGCGGGCGCCGCGCACCGTCAGTTCCCCGTCCGACTCGCGGCGCTCGTCGGGCACCGGGATATCCTTGCGGCCGGCGAGGTAGTCGCCCGTGATCGACTCGTCGGCGTCGACCACGTCGTCGAAGTCGCCCTGCGCGACCACCTCGCCGCCGCGCTTGCCCGGCCCCGGCCCCATGTCGATGATCTCGTCGGCGCGGCGCATCGTCTCCTCGTCGTGCTCGACGACGACTAGGGTGTTGCCGAGGTCGCGGAGTCCGGCCAAGGTGTTCAGCAGGCGGTCGTTGTCGCGCTGGTGGAGTCCGATCGACGGCTCGTCGAGGACGTACAACACGCCGACGAGCCCCGACCCGACCTGCGTGGCGAGCCGGATGCGCTGGCTCTCGCCGCCCGAGAGCGTCGACGCCTCGCGGTCGAGCGTGAGGTACTCCAAGCCGACCTCCTCCATGAAGCCGAGCCGGGCGCGGATCTCCTTGAGGATCTCCGTCGCGATCGTCGTGTCGCGATCGTTTAGTTCGGCTTCCATCCCCTCGAAGTGCTCGTGCGCCTCCGCGATCGACATCTCGTTCACCTCGGTGATCGCGGTGTCGCCGACGAGCACGTGCCGCGACTGCTCTTTGAGGCGGGTGCCCTCGCACTCGGGGCACGTCGTCACGGCCATGTACTCCTCGATGTGGTCGCGGGCGCGCTCGGAGTCGGTCTCGACGTGGCGACGCTCCAGATTCGGGATGACGCCCTCGAACCGCTCGGTCTTCTCGCGGGTGCCGTTCTTGGTGGTCCACTCGAAGTGGACGAGGTCGTCGGTGCCGTAGAGGAACTGCCGCCGAATCGCCCCGTCGAGCTCCTCGAAGGGGGTCTCCAGCGAGACGCCGAAGTGGTCGGCGACGTTGTCGAGCTGGCGGGAGTAGTAGGTGCGGTCGTAGCTCCACGGCTCGAAGACGTGTTTCAGCGGCTTCGAGGGGTCCTCGACGACGAGGCCCTCGTCGACCTCCTTCGTCGAGCCGATCCCCTCGCACTCGGGACAGGCGCCGTAGGGGCTGTTGAAGGAGAACGAGCGCGTCTCGATCGCGGAGAACTGCACGTCGGAGTTGGGGTTGCCGAGCTCCTCGGAGAACTCGACGACGAGGCGGTCGTCGCCCTCGGCGTCCGCCGCCAGCGACCCGGTCGAACGCGCGTTCGACGCGAACGGCACGTCCGCGGGCGGATCGGGGACGATCAGCTTGAGAGCGCCGCCCGCTTCCTCCAGCGCGGTCTCGACGGAGTCCGCGATCCGCGAGCGGGCGTCGGGCGACACCCGCACCCGGTCGACGATCACATCGATCGTGTGGTCGTAGTTCTCATCGAGCTCGGGATCGTCCAAGGTCAGATCGATCGGCTCGCCGTCGACCTCGACGCGGGCGTACCCGTCGCTCACCAGCTCCTCGAACAGCTCCTCGAAGGCGCCCTTCTGGTCGCGGACGACCGGCGCCGCGACCTTCGCGCGGGTCCCCTCCGGCAGTTCGAGGATCTGGTTCACCATGTCTTGCGCGGACTGCTCGCCGACCTCCTCGCCGGTGACGGGGTCGTACTGGGTGCCGATCCGGGCGTACAGGAGTCGGAGGTAGTCGTGCAGTTCGGTGACGGTCCCCACGGTCGAGCGGGGGTTGTTCGCGGCGTTCTTCTGGTCGATGGAGATCGCGGGCGAGAGCCCCCCGACCGACTCCACCTGCGGTTTGTCCATCTGCCCGAGGAAGTTGCGGGCGTACGCCGACAGCGACTCGATGTACCGGCGCTGTCCCTCGGCGTAGACGGTGTCGAACGCGAGCGACGACTTCCCCGACCCGGAGAGCCCGGTGACGACGGTGAACTCCTCTCGCGGGATTCGGACGTCGAGATCCTTGAGGTTGTGTTCCTCGGCGCCGCGGACCTCGATGTAGTCCTTGCTCATCTCGTCCGCCCGTTGCGTGCGCGCGCGGGAATACCCGTCGGTCTCGGCGGTCTACGGCGGTGGCGAAAGGGTGAGTGAACGGCGGCGGCGAGGGCGAGCGACGAACGAGCCGCGCTCGTCAGCGCCCGACGAGCTCCGAGGGCGGCGAGAGGTTCCGCCGGCCGCCGAAGGTGACGAGGAACAGGACGCCGATGCCGACGCCGTACGCCGCCATCAGCGGGAGCGTCGCGAGAATCATCGTGATCACGTCGGCGGGGGTGAACACCGCCGCGAACAGCATGATCCCGACGGTGACCTCGCGCCAGCGGTTCCGGAAGACCCGGTACGGAACCCCCGCGTTGTTCAGCAGGAGCATCGCGATCGGGATGTCCGCGAGGAAGCCGATTCCGATCGTCGTGTAGACGACGAGCCAGAGGAAGTCGCTCACTTGGTAGGTGATGATCATGTTCGCCAGCTCGGCGTCGGTGACGAGCCACCCGATGATCCCGGGTGCGATGTACGCGTACCCGAGCGCGAAGCCGCCGATCAGGCCGGCGAACAGCGCGCCCGCCCAGAGGTACACTTGATAGATGCGTCCGGCGACGAAGCCGCGCTCCCGCAGGGCGGGCCACGCGTAGTAGAGCACGACCGGGAACACGGCGACGATCCCGAGCAGGACGGAGAACTTCACCATGAAGATCAGCGCCTCGACCGGGTGGAGCGTGATGACGTTGATCCCGCCCTCGATCTCGGCGGGGACGCGGGACTCCAAGTCGTTGCGCACGGTCGCGAGCCCGCCGAGGTACAGCCACGTGAACGCGGCCGCCATCACGCCGCCGAAGACGGCGACGAGCCGGAACGACCGCGACCGCAGCGAGTCGAAGATGAACTTGAGGTCTTTGTAGTACCCGCCGATGTCGTCTTCGGCTTCCTCCTCGTCGCCGTCGGTGAGCTCGGAGAGGAAGGTGGAGCTGGCTCGGGAGGTGCGGTTCTGAACGGTGCCCATCAGGCCGTCGCCGCCGCCGGCGCCGCCAGAACCGCCGGAGCCGCCAGAGCCGCCAGAGCCACCGGAGCCACCCTCCACCGCGGAGCCGCCAGCTCCGTCGCCGCCCTCTCCGTCCTCTCCCTGCACCCCGTCGAACCGATCGAGAATCGCCTGCGCCTTCTCGGGGTCGTCGTCGTCGAGCGCGGCCTGCGCGAGCGCGAGCGACTCCTCCTCGTCCATCTCCGCGAACGCGTCGTCCGGGGCGGCGCGGACGCCGGCCGCGTCGAGGTCGCCTACGTCGATGGCGGCGGGATCGCCGTACTGGTAGCCCGCGCTCGTCGTGTCGAGGTCGGCGTAGACCGCCCACAGCGTCGCGACGGCGACGAACGCGAGCGCCCACGCGGCGGCGTAGATCCCGGCCGCCGTCGCGGGGTCGACGCCGAGACCCGCGCCGGGTTCGAGGAAGCGCCAGTCGCTGTTGACGAGCCGAAGGAGGTCGTTGATCGCGACGCGACCGCCGTACTCGTAGAAGGCGTAGACGAGTCCGCCGCCGAGCACGGCCGCGCCGCCCACCACGTTCCAGTGGTTCCGCGCGGCGCCGAACACGTCGATTCGGTCGGAGCTCCGCTTGGCCGTGACGACGAGCTTCGCGAGGTAGAGGCTGAACCCGTATAAGGCGATCAGCGGGAACGCCCACATCAGCTGAGTGAACGGGTCCGGCGGGGAGAACATCGCGCCGAAGACGAAGATGGCGACGACCGCGTAGCGCCACTTGTCGCGGAACGTCTCGTACTGGACGATCCCGGAGTACGAGAGGCCGGTGATGAGAAGCGGCATCTGCCCGGCGAGCCCGAAGGACAGCGAGAGGAAGACGATGAACTCCGTCCACATCACGATCCCGTAGGTGGGCTGGAGCCCGGCCTCCAGCCCGAAGCCGGCGAGGAAGGAGAACATGATCGGGAAGAAGGCGTAGACGCCGTAGGCGACACCCACGGTGAAGAGTCCGGCACCGAGGAGGGCGATCCCGGCGAGCTTCCAGCGCGGGACCGGCGACTGCGGCCACGCTCCGCGGGCGCGGAGCTCGTCGCGGGCGACGTAGATGAAGGGCGGAATCGCGACGATCACGCCGACGATCAGCCCGATCTTCGCCTGCAGAAGGATCACCTCGAACGGGGTCGTCGCGATCACGTCCGTCTCGGCGGCGACCGCGGGCGACATGTTCGCCTCCGTGATCGCTCTGAGCCGGTCCCAGATGTACACGCGGAGCGCCCAGAACGTCGCGAGGAACCCCAACAGGAAGACGACGAACACCTTCTGAAGGTCCTTCTGGACCGACCGGAGGAAGGCCTTCGCCGACTCGCGTCCCTCCGCGAGCGACTGCTGGGTATCCTCGTCGAGGGCACTCGCCATACGGGACCGGAAGTCCGTCGCCGTTATCAACCTTTTCGACCGCGTTCGCGTCCCCGCGTCGGGGCGCCGCTCGCCGCCATCCGAAAAGGCCTATAGTCACCCGGTTGCCTAGAAGAAGTGAATGGACGACTCGGACCGGTCGCGCGACGAGCCCTCGGCCCCCGGTGACGGTTCGGTCGACAGCGCCGACGCCGACGACGAGGGAGCCGGAGACGGCGGCGGCCCCGTCGACGGCGCCGAGGGGGGAGACGGCTCTCGGTCGGAGCCCGTCGAGCCGGAGGTCTCCCCCGAAGTCACGTCCGAGATCGGGTCAGACGCCGCAGACGACGCGGAGGGGGACGCCGTCGCCGACGATCCGTCCGCCCCGCTCTCGTCGGACGCGCCGACGGTCGAGGACCGTGGCGTCGCCGGAGGGACCGCCGACGGTGACGGGGGGATAGCGGGGCTGGAGGCCCCGGAGTCGGACGAGGAGATGCCGCTGGCCGAGCACATCGAGGAGATGATGCGACGGCTCGCTGTCGTCTTCGCCATCGGCGGGCTGGCGACGCTGGTCGTGGTCACCGAGTCGACGGAGCTGATCAACTACTTCTGGGGCTACCACATCCCCGCGCCGCTGGAGAACCGCCCGCGGCTGTACGGCCCCCTCGAACTCCCGCTCACCCGGCTGAAGGTCGCCGGGCTCGCGGGCGTCGTGGTCGGGCTCCCGGCGTTCGTCTACCAGACCTACCGGTTCATGAAGCCGGGGCTCTACGAGACGGAGCGGCGCTACTACCTCGCGGCGGTCCCGACGAGCCTCGTGCTCGGCGGCGTCGGCATCGCGTTCGCGCACTTCCTCGTGTTGCCAGCGATCTTCTCGTACTTTACCACCTACACCTCCGACGCCGCGACTATCGCCTTCGGGCTCGCGGAGACGTTCAACTTGATCGTCATCATGCTCGCGTTCATGGCGATCGTCTTCCAGATCCCACTTTTCATCATGCTCGCGATCATGATGAACCTCGTCACCCGGCAGTGGCTGGAGGCGAAACGGCTGATCTTCTGGGGGTCGTTCCTCGGGATCGCCTTTTTGTTCAGCCCCGACCCGACCGGGATGGCGCCGATCATCGTGACGCTGACGATGATCGTGCTGTACGAGGGGACGCTCGCGGTGCTGCGCTGGACCGGGAACTAGATCGCGGATCGGAGTTTTTGAGGCGGTTTATCGTCGCGGTGAGGGCCTTCATAGGCTCAATCTCTCGCTTATAAGTAACTGCTGGAAAATCGGCTGTGAGCACGTCCAAAGCCCCAGCCGCTTGCTTATAGGTCGCCGAGATCGGATCGACGGTCAACACCTCCAAAGCCCCAGCCGCGACGACTCGCGGCTGCCCCTTTGAGTCCCACCTCTCCGTACAGCATCGCAGCCTCACGCCTCTCCAGCCTCGCGGCTCCCTTCGTCGCCGGCGCTACGCGCCGGCTGCATGAGGGACCTTCGGTCCCTCTCTGGTCGCCGCGTCCCTCGCGCGGCGCTCCTCGCGCCCTTCGGGCGCTCGGAGGCGCGCGCCACCGCACGTCTGTTCATAAATAGTCCTGCAATACCACTACCCCCGTCCGCTCTCACTCCCCGCCGAGCAGCTCGACGAGCAGCGCGTTCTGCGCGTGCATCCGGTTTTCCGCCTGATCCCACACCAGGGCGCGGTCCGACTCCAACACGTCGTCCGTGATCTCCTCGCCGCGGTGCGCGGGCAGGCAGTGCATCACCTTCGCGTCGGTGCCGGTGAGCAGCTCCCGATTCACCTGGAACCCCTCGAAGGCGGCCAGCTTCTCCTCCCGTTCGTCCTCCTGTCCCATCGAGATCCACACGTCGGTGTAGACGATATCCGCGCCGGCGATCGCGACCTCGGGGTCGGCCGTCGGCTCCACGTCGAGCCCGAACTCCGCGGCGCGGTCGAAGACGGCGGGGTTCATCCCGTAGTCGGCGGGGGTGGCGACCTCGACGTCGATACCGGCCATCGCCGCGCCGACGACGAACGACTGCCCGACGTTGTTGCCGTCGCCGACCCACGCGACGGTGGCGTCCTCGCCGACCGTCTCGCGGATCGTGAGGAGGTCGGCGAGCGTCTGGCAGGGGTGCGCCTCGTCGGTGAGCCCGTTGATCACGGGGCAGTCGGCGTGCTCGGCGAGAATCTTGACGTCCTCGTGGTCGAACAGGCGCGCCATCACCCCGTCGACGTACCGGCCGAGCACGCGAGCGGTGTCGCGCAGCGGCTCGCCGTGACCCAGCTGGATGTCGTCGGGGCCGAGGAACATCGCGTGACCGCCCAGTCGGGTCATGCCGGTCTCGAACGAGACGCGGGTGCGCGTCGAGGGCTTCTCGAAGATCATCCCGAGCGTCGCGTCGCCCAGTCGAGGTTCGGTCTCGCCCGCCTTCATCGCGGCGGCGCGGTCGAGCAGGGCGTCCAGTTCGGCCGGCGTCACGTCGTCGATGTCGAGGAAGTCGTTGGTGGCGAGTGGCATGGGTGGATGGTGGGTATGGGTAGACGGTGGTACGTCGCGAGCGGTGGGGTCAGTCGTCGGAAGCGAACCGGATCGGTTCAGAAGGAGGCGGCGTCACGGTCGGTGCCGTGACGCCTACGGTCGGTCCCGGCAGACGTCGCTCAACACCGCCGTCGCGCGGTCCAACTCGGAGAGGGGGAGCCGCTCGTTGGGCGCGTGGTCGAGGTCCGAGTTCCCGGGGCCGTAGGTGACCATCGGACAGTCCCACGCGGCCGCGAACAGGTTCATGTCGCTCGTCCCGGTCTTGCGCAGCAGGCGAACGTCGCCGCCGGCGCCGCGGATCGCGACGCGGAACGCCCGCGCCAGCTCCGTCCGCGGGCTCTCCATCACCGACGGGATCGGCTCCTTCCAGTGGACCGAGCCGGTCGACAGCTCCGTCTCCGCCAGCTCGTGGATCTCGTCGACCGTCCGGTTCGGAGGGACGCGCAGCTGCACGTCCATCGTCGCCTCGACCGCCAGCCCGTCGTCGGTGAGCCCGCCGTCGACCGAGACGGGCTTGGTCGTCACCTGCTCGAAGACGGGGGTGTCGTCGTCGGTGGGGTCGAACGTCTCCTCGACGCCGTGCCACCAGTCGATCGCGTGCTGGATCGCGTTCGGCTCCGGCCGCGAGGTGTGGCCGGACTCGCTCGTGTTCACGTACGTCCCCGCGAGGAAGCCCCGGTAGCCGAGGGTGACGCCGTCCCAGCCGGAGGGCTCGCCGTTCACCACGGCCTCGGGCGCGTCGCGGTCCTCGACGAGGTGGCGGGCGCCCCGCGAATCCGTCTCCTCGCCGGCGACGCCGACGAACGAGACGCCCGTTTTCACCGCCGCGACCGCCATCGCGACGAGGGGGCCGGTGGCGTCCACGGTCCCGCGCCCCCAGAGGACGGGCTCGCCCGCCTCGCCGGCCTCGTCGTCCTCGGCCGCCGGCTTCACCTCGACCGGGATGTCGCCCGGGACGGTGTCGATATGCGAGGTCAGCAGGACGGCGTCGCTGGCGGGCGCGCGGACGTTGCCGACCTCGTCGATCCACGCCTCCCGGCCGTTGGCCTCGAAGAAGTCGACGAGGCGCTTCGCGGCCTGCTCCTCCTCGCCCGAGGGCGAGGGGATCGACACCATGTCGTACAGCAGCTTCCGGGCCGGCGTGTCGCAGGCCTCGGGGTAGCCGCCGCCCGCGACCACGTCGGTCCCGGCCGACGACTCGTCGGCGGTCGACTCGGTCCCGGCCGCGTCGCTCGCGCTCTCGTCGTCCGCATCGCGCTCTTTCCCGGTCGACATCACCCGATCACCTCCGCGAGCGCGTCCACCACCGCGTCGGCGTGCTCGCGCTCGATCGTCAGCGGCGGGAGCAGGCGCAACACGGTGCGGCCCGCCGGCAGCGCGAGCACCTGATGGTCGATCGCCAGATCGCGCAGCAGCCGGTTCGAGCCGCGTTTCACTCCGACGCCGATCATCAGGCCGTCGCCGCGCACGTCGCGGACGTCGTCGCCGAGGCGCTCCTCGATCTGCCCGCGGATGTACTCGCCCATCTCGCCGGCGTGTGTGGGGAGCCCCTCGCGCTCGATCACGTCGAGGGTGGCACCCGCGGCCGCGGAGACGACGGGGCCACCGGAGAACGTCGAGCCGTGGTTGCCGGCGTCCTCGGCGACCCAGTCGCGACACAGCGTCGCGCCGATCGGGAGCCCGCTGGCGAGCCCCTTCGCGGTCGTGAGCACGTCGGGCACCACGTCGTGGCGCTCGGCGGCCCAGAGCGTTCCGGTGCGGCCGAGCCCGGTCTGGATCTCGTCGAGGACCATCGCGGCCCCCGCCTCCTCCGTCGTCTCTCGGACCGCCTGCAGGTACTCGGTGGCGGCGGGGTTGATCCCGCCTTCGCCCTGCAGGGGCTCCAAGATCACCGCGGCGGTCTCGTCGTCGACCGCCTCCCGCATCGCGTCGGCGTCGCCGTACTCGACGAACTCGACGCCGCCGGCGAGCGGCTCGAACCCCTGCTTATACTTCTCCTTCCAGGTGGTCGCGAGCGACCCCATCGTCCGGCCGTGAAAGCCCTGGGTCGTCGCGACGATCTTCTCGCGACCGGTCGCGTGCCGAGCGAACTTCAGCGCGGCCTCGTTGGCCTCGGTCCCCGAGTTGCAGAGCCAGACGTTGTCGGCGTCGCCCGGCCCGATCGCGGAGAGCTGCTCGTACAGCGCCGTCCGCGCCGCGTGCGGGTACGACGCCTGCACGTACATGAGTTCCTCCAGCTGGCTCGTCGCGGCGTCGACGACCTCGGGGTGGCAGTGACCCACCGGAGTACACGCGTAGCTCGCGCCGAAGTCGAGGTACTCGGTCCCGTTCGCGTCGGTGAGCGTCACCCCGTCGCCCGAGGCGATCTCGATCGGCTTCTCCGAGAAGACGAAGCCGCTCATGCGGTCTCGCCCTCCGTTTCGGCCTCCGATCTGTCCCCCGCGTCGTCAGCGTCCCCCGCGTCGTCAGCGTCCCCCGCGTCGTCAGCGTCCCCCGCGTCGTCAGCGTCCCCCGCGTCGTCCACGAGCGCCGACCGCTCGATCGTCGTCCCCTCGCCGCCGAGCGCGGCGACGATCGGGTCGCGGACGTTGGCGTCGGCGACGACGACGCGGCCGGAGCCGCCCGAGAGCGCCTCCGTCGCGGCCATCACCTTCTTGCCCATGAACCCCTCGGCGGCGTCTTCGACCGCCGCGAGTTCGTCGGGCGCCGCCGCCGACTCGATGAGCGTGTCGGGGGCGTCGGGGTCCGCGTACACGCCGGCAACGTCCGTCAGGAGGACGAGGTCGGCGCCGAGCGCGCCGGCGACCGCGGCGGCCGCCCGGTCCGCGTCGGCGTTGACGGGCGTGACGCCGCCGTCTCCCTCCTTCCCCGCCATCGGGGGCGAGACGACGGGTGTGTAGCCGTCGGCGAGCAGGCCGGAGAGGAGGTCGGCGTTCACCGACTCGATCCGGCCGGAGTGCTCGCCGCGGCGGATCTTCTTCTTCCCGTCCTCGACCACCCGGACCGCCGATTTTCGGGGGCCCGAGAGGAGCCCGCCGTCGACGCCCGAGAGGCCGACAGCGTCGACGCCGGCCTCGCGGAACCGCGCCGTCAGCTCGGTGTTGAGCTTGCCGGCCATCGCCATCGTGAACGCCTCCATCGTCTCCGCGTCTGTGAACCGACCCGTGACGCCGGAGGCGGACTCGACGTACTCGGGCTCCATGCCGAGCCGCTCGATGGTCTCGTCGACGACCGTCGACCCGCCGTGGACGACGACGACCTGCCGCCCGTTGGCGGCGAGATGCGCCACGTCGCCGACCGCGCCGGCCGGGTCGACCGCCTTCGCGCCGCCGACCTTGACGACGACGGGCGGCTCGTCGGCGGGTCCGTCGCCGGCGTCGGTCCGCTCCCCGCTCATGGCGATCCCACGGGGTGGAGCCCCTGGAACTCCAAGCCGGCGTCTTCGGGCAGCCCGAGGGCGACGTTCGCCGCGTGGACCGCCTGTCCGGCGGAGCCTTTCATCATGTTGTCTATCGCCGAGAAGACGACGATACGGCGGTTTCCGGGGTCGAGCTCGAAGCCGACCTCGCCGTGGTTGGTGCCGGCGACCGCCTTCGGCTCGGGGTAGCGATAGACGCCGCCGCCGCCGGAGACGATCCGCATGAACGGCTCGTCGGCGTAGGCGCCGCGGTACGCCTGCCAGAGGTCCGCCTTCGAGACGGGCTCGTCGGGGAAGACGTGGCAGGTCGCGCTCGCGCCTCGCACCATCTCGACCGCGTGGACGGTGAAGGAGACGTCGAGCCCGAGGTACGCCTCGATCTCCGCCTCGTGGCGGTGGCTCGTGGGCGCGTACGGGCGCACGACGCCCGAACGCTCCGGGTGCGAGGAGGCCGCGCCGCCGCCGGCGCCGCCCTCCGAGGAGCCAACCTTCACGTCGACAACGACCTCGCCCGCGTCGGGACCGAGCGCCCCCGCGTCGACGAGGGGCTTGAGCCCGAGCATCGTCGCGGTCGCGTTGCAGCCGCCGCCGGCGATCAGGTCGGCTCCGGGGAGGTTCTCGCGGTTGAGCTCGGGGAGCGCGTACTCCGCGCGCTCTAAGTACTCGGGCGACTCGTGGCCGTCGTACCACTCGTCGTACAGCTCCGCGTCGGGGAGCCGGAAGTCCGCCGAGAGGTCGACGACCGTGTCGGCGGCCTCGAAGTACTCGTCGATCCGGCCCATCGAAACGCCGTGAGGCGTCGCCGAGAACAGCACGTCGACCGATTCCAGATCGTCGGGGTCGGAGAAGCGCAGGTCGAGCCCGCGCAGGTTCGGATGCGACCGGCCAACCGTCATGTTGTCGGCCGACCGCGACGTGGCCTGCACCACGTCGAAGCCGGGGTGGCCCGAGAGGATCCGCAGCAGCTCGCCGCCGGTGAAACCGGTACCGCCGACGACGCTCGCGGTGTGCGTCTCGTCAGCCGTCGCGTCGACCGCGCCGTCGGCGCTCATGTGCGTGCCTCCGCGGCGTCGTCGTCGGCCGCCGCGGCCGCCTTCGCCTCCAGCCAGTCGACGACCTTCGCGGGCACGTCGACGTCGGTGGCCGAGTCGAGCGCCTTGAACTCGACCGTGTGGTTCACCTCGTGGACGGTGTACTCGCCGGAGCCGGTGCCGCCCACCTCCATCAGGTCGACGCCGAGCATGCCGCCCCCGACCGCCGCCGAGGCGCGCTCGACCAGATCGAGCGCGCGGTCGTCGAGGTCGAACGACTTCGTCTCGCCGCCCTTCGCGGCGTTCGTGAGCCAGTGGTCGGACGACCGCGTCATCGCGGCGACCGGCTCGCCGTCGACCGCCACCACGCGGATATCGCGACCGGGCTTGTCGACGAACTCCTGGACGTAGAACACCTTGTGTTCGTAGTGGCCGAGCGTCTCCTTGTGCTCTAAGATCGCCTCAGCGGCGTTCCGCGTGTCTATCTTCGCCATCAGCCGGCCCCACGAGCCGACGACGGGCTTGAGCACGCAGGGGTAGCCGAACTCCTCGATGGCCTCCATCGCGGCCTCCTTGGTGAACGCCACCTCCGTCGCCGGGGTGGGGATGTCGGCCTCCGCGAGCGCGAGCGAGTTCTTCGCCTTGTCGGCGCAGACGTCGCCCGTCTCGGGGGAGTTGATAACGGGAACGCCGTAGCTGTCGAGGAACTTGGTCGCGTACAGCGACCGGCTCGTCGACAGACAGCGGTCGACGACCAGATCGAGGTCGGCGACGTCGGCGGTGGTCGATTCCAACCCGAACCGTTCCTTGCGCACGTCGATCTTGGTGACCTCGTGGCCGCGCTCGCGGAGTTCGCCGAGCAGCAGCTTCTCGTCTTTCCGGATCCGCGAGTAGAGGATGCCTATTTGCATGTCGACCACTCGCGTGTCGCGGTCGTGGCGGTCGTCGCCATCTACTCGCCCCAGTCCTCCTCGAGTTCGGGTGCCTCCTCCAACACGACGGGGTCCAGCGAGATGACCTCCAGCTCGGTCCCGGTGACCGGGCTGTCGATGATCTCGCCGACCTCGACGTCGGCCGGAAGCTCGATCTCTTCGCCCGTGATCGGGTCCTCTGCCAGCACCGGGTCAGTGTCGCTCGTCATCGTACCACCCACTCGGCCGTGAACCCGCATAAACCCTTCGAACTTGTAGTTTGATTTACAATAAATAGACTACCCGCTAACGGACGAAATTCGGTCGCATAACCGCCGTGTGAAATCCGATGTCAGATTCCAGTAGTTAGTGTGTCCCCTCGCGGGGACGGCGGCGTCGTCGGCGGTCGCGGATCGACCGTCGACGGCGCCGGTCGTCGCGGTGGTCGCGGCGGTCGCAGCCGCTGCCCCGCGGCGGTCGTCGTCGACTCACGCATACGAGTCCACCTCCGCGTCGAGCAGTTCCGCCGCCGCCGCGAGCGACTCCCGCTCGTCGGCGAGCGCCGCGGCGTCGGTCTCGTTCCCGGCCTCCGCGGTCGCGACCTCGTCGGCGACCGCCTCGGGGGCGGGTCCCCCGGCGGAGTCGCGGCTCGCGACGCTGGCGGCGGGGTCGAGCGCGGACTCCACGTCCTCGCGGCTCACGTGCGCCGAGAGGGGCTCGCCCGTCACCTTTCGAGCGGCCTCGTCAACTTTTGCGGCCGCGGCGGCCGGTGAGTCGTCGTCCGAGACGGTCTCGGCGGCGGTCGCGACGATCTCGTGGGCGGTCCGGAAGGGCATCCCGTCCATCGCGAGCAGGTCGGCCACGCCCGTCGCCGTCGAGAAGCCCTCGCCCGCGGCGTCCGCGAGCGTCTCCTCGTCCCAGTCGGCGGTCGCGACCGCGCCCGCGGCGACCTCGGTCGCCTCGCGCACGTCGTCCGCGATCTCGAACACGCCCGCGTGGGCGCGCTGGAGGTCGCGGTTGTACGCGCGCGGGAGCCCCTTCAGCAGGCTCAGCGTCCCCGTCGCCTCGCCGATCGCGTCGCCGGCGACGCCGCGGGTCAGCTCCAGCGTGTCGGGGTTCTTCTTCTGGGGCATGATCGAGGAGGTGGAGGCGTACGCGTCCGACAGCTCCACGAACCCCTTGTTCGAGAAGAGGACGAGATCCTCCGCGAGCCCCGACAGCGTCGTCGCGAGCGTCGCGCACGCGGTCGACCCCTCCGCGAGGAAGTCGCGCGCCGACGCCGCGTCGGTCGAGTTCCGGACGGTCCCGTCGAACCCGAGCAGTTCGGCGGTCCGGTCGCGGTCGACGTCGAAGGGCGTCCCCGCGAACGCGGCCGCGCCGAGCGGCGACCGGTCGACCCGGTCGTACGCGTCGAGCAGGCGCTCGGTGTCGCGGGCGACCCCGCCCTCGTACGACAGGAGGTAGTGCGCGACCGTCGTCGGCTGGGCCGGCTGGAGGTGCGTGTAGCCGGGCATCACCGTCTCCGCGTGCTCGCTCGCCACGTCGACGAGCGCCTCGCGGAGCGCGATCGTGGCTTCGGCGGCGGCGAGCAGGTCCTCGCGAAGGCGGTACCGGATGCAGGTCGCCACCTCGTCGTTGCGCGAGCGGGCGGTGTGCATCCGCCCGCCGTCCGGCCCGATCCGGTCGATCACGGCCGTCTCGATCGCCTCGTGAACGTCCTCGCCGTCGGGCAACTCGGCGTGGCCGGCTTCCTCCACGTCGTCGAGCGCCGCGAGTATCTCGCCGGCGACCGCGCTATCGACGATCCCCCGCTCGGCGAGCATCACCGTGTGCGCGCGGTCGACCGCGAGGTCGGCCTCGAAGATCGCCGCGTCGGCGGCGAGGCTCGACAGGAACTCGCGGGCGGGGCCGCCGCTGAAGCGGTCGCGGCGGACGGCCGTGCCGGGATCGTCGTCGGTCATTTAGTTCTCGTCCGTCTCGCCGGAGCCGTCAGTGGCCAGTTCAGGCTTCGAGACCGACTTCTTCACGTCGTTGGCGAGGCGCTCCTGCAGCCCGTGGTACTTCGCGACGCCCGTGGCGTCCTCCTGCGCGATGCCGGCCACGTCCTCGGTGTTGAAGGAGGCCATCTCCTCGGAGTAGACGGCGTACTCGGAGTCGCGGGCGACGACGCGGCAGTTGCCCCCCGAGACCTTCACGGTGGCCGTGCCCGTCACCACGTCCTGCGTCTCGTCGATGAACGCGTCGAGCGCGTCGACGACGGGGGCGAAGACGAGCCCCTGGTACGCCTTCTCGGACCACTCCTGCTCGATCCCCTTCTTGAAGGAGCGCTCGTTCTTCGTGAGCACGAGGTCTTCGAGGGCCTGGTGAGCCGTCAGCAGGACGGTCGCGGCCGGGTGCTCGTAGTTCTCGCGCACCTTCAGCCCGAGCATGCGGTCCTCCATCACGTCGGTGCGGCCGATGCCGTAGCCGCCGGCGTACTCGTTGAGGTGCTGAATGAGCGGGACCGGGTCCATCTCCTCGCCGTCGACCGCGACCGGGACACCCTCCTCGAAGGCGACCTCGATGGTGGTCTCGCCCTCCGGCTCCGCGGTCCACTCGTAGATGTCCGCCGGCGGCTCGTAGTTCGGGTCCTCCAGCTCGCCGCCCTCGACCGCGCGCGACCAGATGTTCTCGTCGATGGACCAGACGCCGCCATCGCCGGCCTCGACGGGCAGGTCCTTCTCGGCGGCGTAGTCGATCTCCCACTCGCGGGTGAGCCCGAGCTCGCGGACGGGGGCGATGACCTCTAGGTCGGAGCCGCGCCAGACGGCCTCGAACCGGAGCTGGTCGTTCCCCTTCCCCGTGCAGCCGTGCGCGATGGCGTCACAGCCCTGCTCCTCGGCGACGCCCAAGATGGCCTCGGCGATGACCGGGCGCGCGAGGGCGGTTCCGAGCGGATAGCCCTGATACGTCGCGTTCGCCTTCACCGCGTCGTAACACAGGTCCGCGAACTCCGCTTTCGCGTCGACGACGTGGATGTCGAGCCCGAGCGCCTCAGCGGTCTCCTCCGCCTCGTCGAACTCCTCGGTCGGCTGCCCGACGTCGACGTTGACGCCGATGACCTCGTCGTAGCCGTACTCCTCTTTTAACAGCGGCACGCAGACGGTCGTGTCGAGTCCCCCACTGAACGCGAGTGCAACGGTTGCCATTACCGGAGTAGAGTAGACTCTATCCCTTAAATTCACCGGTTTAAATATTGTAAGAAAATGGCGGCGGCGACGCTACGGACGGATGTAGCTGTCACTCTCCGGAACGGAACGGCGCGAACGCGACGAGGGAGGAAGGTTACTGGCCCGAAGGGGCCGGTCGTCGCGCCGCGCCGGAAGCCGGTCGCGGCGGTCGGACGCCTCGTCGCGGTCGCGGGGCTCGTCGGCCTCGGACGAGGGCGGCGTCGAGACGAGCCTCCGCGGTCATCACGTGTATCTACCCGAGTTTCGGTATAAAAAGATTCCGCACCTGACGGCCGATCGCAACGTTTGCCGCCCGGAGGCGCCGGCTACAGCGCCTCCCGGTACGCCGCCAGCGTCTCCTCCACGTCTTCCTCCGTGTGCGCGTACGAGGCGAACTGGCACTCGAACTGGTTGGCGGTGAGGAACACGCCCTGCTCTTTCATCTCCTGCCAGAACACGCGCTCCCAGCGGTCGGTGGCGGCGTTAGCGACATCGGCGCCGTTCTTCGGACAGCCGTCGTAGCGGTCGCAGTCGGGGTCCTGCCGACAGCCGCCGGGACAGCAGGCGTCCGGATCGTCGGGCGCCTCGCGGGTGAAGATCGTCTTGAACATCGAGTCGGTGCCGACGACGGTGTACTCGGGCGCGCGCTCCGCGCAGATCTCGGCGATTCCCTCGCGGAGCCTCCGGCCGAGGCGGTTGACGTGCTCGTACACGTCGTTCTCGGCGGCGTACTCCAGCGTGGCCTTCCCGGCGGCCATCGTCACCGGATGCCCGGAGAAGGTCCCGGACTGGAACACGTCGCCCGCGGGCGTGAACTCCTCGATTATCTCCGCCTTCCCGCCGATCGCGCCGACCGGGAACCCCCCGCCGATGATCTTGCCGAACGTCGTCACGTCCGGCGTGACGCCGAACTTCGACTGCGCGCAGCCGAGTCCGCCCACGCGGAACCCGGTGATCACCTCGTCGAAGACGAGGAGGGAACCGTGGTCGTCACACAGGTCTCGGAGCGTCTCGTGGTACCCGTCGATCGGGGTGACGATCCCCGTATTTGCGAGGATCGGTTCGACGAGGACCGCCGCGATGTCGTCGCCGTGTTCCGCGAACACCTCCTTCGCCGCCTGCGGGTCGTTGAACGGGATCGGGAGGGTGTGCTCGGCGAACGACTCCGGAATTCCCTTCGTCGAGGGGTGGGCGTCCCCCGGCGACCCCTCCACGAGCGTCGACTCCTGGGCGCCGTGGTAGCCGCCCTGCATGACGACGATCTTGTCGCGGTCGGTGTGGCCGCGGGCGAGCCGCACCGCCGAAACGGTCGCCTCCGTCCCGGAGTTGACGAACCGGATCGATTCCACGCTCGGGACGTGCCGCGCCACGAACTCCGCGTGTTCGACCTCGATCTCGGTGGGCGCGCCGTACATCGGCCCCGCGGCGACGTGCGACTGGATGGCCGCCTCGACCGGCTCCGGGAGGTCGTGGCCGTACAGCAGCGGCCCGTACCCCATCACCCAGTCGACGTAGCGGTTGCCGTCGGCGTCGATCACGTGGCCTCCGTCCCCGCGCTCGACGAAGAACGGGTGCGGCATCGTCGCGCGGACGGAAGAGTTGACGCCGCCGGGCGTGACCGACAGCGCGCGGTCGTACAGCCCGCGAGAGCGCTCGTGGTTCATGTCCCGGCGTTCGGTCGGGAGCGTGAAAGTTGTTGCCGAACCGGGCGACGAGGGGCGAAGGAGCGCCGGACCCCCGCCGGAGACCGCGAGCGACGCGGTCGCTGGGTGCCGTGGCGTCGCGGAAAAGGCGTCAGCCGAAAGCCGCCGTCGCGTCCGTCGTTTCTTCGCGTTGTTCGTCGGCGAAATCTCGAAGCCGACGCTCCGGCCCTACACCGCCTCCGGGCCGGTCGCGCCCGTACGGACCTGCAGCGCGTCCTCGACCGGGAGGATGAACACCTTGCCGTCGCCGGGCTCGCCGGTCTTCGCGGCGTCGGCGATCGCGTCCGCGACCTCGTCGGCCGGGATGTCGGCGACGACCACGTCGACCTTCACCTTCTGGTGGAGGTCCACCGTGAACTCCTCGCCGCGCCACTGGCCCGTCTTCGCGGGCTGGCTGCCCCGGCCCGAGACGTTCGTCACGGTGAGCGAGGGCGCGTTGATCTCCGCGAGCGCCTGCTTGATGGCCCCGAGCTTGTCGGGACGGACGACCGCCGTGACCATCTTGATCTCCGAGCCCGCCTCCTCGCCGCCGTCGGCGCGCGGGGACTCGTCGGTGGTGTCGACGACGGAGGGGCCGCCGTCGGTCGCGACGTTGGCCTTGCCGAACTCGGGGTACGTCTCGACGCCGTGTTCGCTGACGTCGAGCCCGTCGCGCTCGTGGTCGGGGGTGACGCGGGCCTGACCGACGGCCTTGAACGCGCCGAACACCACGGCGGTCGCGACGACCGTCCACGCGGTGATGACGACGACGCCGATCACCTGCGAGACGAGCAGGTCCACGGAGAAGCCGTCGACGTGGATGAACGGCAGCGCGAGGACGCCGATGACCCCCGCGGAGCCGTGAACCGGGAACACCGCGCACACGTCGTCGATCTTCATCTTGTCCGAGACGAACTCGAACACGAGCGGGAGCTGGAGCCCGCAGATCAGCGCGACCGCGATGGCGCCCCACCAGGTGATCGCGTTGGCGGTGCCGGTGACGGCGACGAGCCCCGCCAGCACGCCGTTGGCGACGTACAGGGTGTCGACCTTCTTCGTGAGGGACATCGAGCCGAGCGCCGCGCCGACGGCCCCGGCACCCATGCCGAGCGTCGTCGTCAGGGAGACGCGGCCGACCGCCGAGTAGCCGCCGAGCGCGAGTTCGCCGGACTCCGTGACCGAGAAGACGGTCGCGGTCGTCCCGACGTTGAATCCGTACCAGCCGAACGCCAAGACAAGGGTGCCGAGCACCGCGAACGTCATCGAGTGACCGGGGATGACGTTCGTGGAGCCGTCCTCGGCGTAGCGGTCCATGCGCGGTCCGAGCATGTACGCCGCGGTGAGGCCGGCGATACCGCCGACGCCGTGGACGATCATCCCGCCCGCGAAGTCGGTGAAGCCGAGGCCGGCGCCGCCAAGGAAGCCGCCGCCCCAAGTGATGCCCGCGACGACCGGGTAGATGACCGCGGAGATGGCGACCGTGTACGCCACGTACGCGCGGAGCTTCGCGCGGCCGGCGACCGCCCCGGAGACGATCGTCGCCGCCGTCATCGCGAAGACGGCACCGAACAGCCAGCTGTTGACCCAACCGCCGTCGCTGAGGGCCGACGCCGGAGAGAATCCGCCGCCGCCGGCGACGCCTTCGATCCCGAAGCCGATCAGGAAGTACACGAGAACGCCGACCCCCCACGTGAGGAGATTCTTCGTGAGCTGGTTCGCGACGTTCTTCGCGCGTACCTGCCCGGCCTCCAGCATCGCGAACCCGGCGTGCATGAAGAAGATCAGGAAACAGACCACGGCGACCCACATCAGGTTCACGCCCTCAGCGAGGACGCTCGGATCGATGCTCGCGAGTACGCCGGCCGTCACGACCCGAACACCTCAACTGAACATACGTCCTTCGAACTGCGCATTTCGCCCGTGTTCATGTTCTGAATCACGTCTCGACAACGGTGAACGGTAGTATATAAACATTTGAGTTGAGTTTCACAAAAAATATCGTTGATGATACGGGAAGCGTTCAATATAAGGATACGTCAATGTTGTATAAGGTCATATGTCTCGGAAGTCGGCAGCAATATTTGCGCCCGAAGCGACCGGACGTGTTATTAACTAACCGTCAATATCTGCCGGATCGGACGATTCGGGCCCTCAAAGCGCCGTGCGCGGCGGCTGGTGGAAATACTTGCCGCCCCGGCGATCGTCGCGAAAACCGCACGACGGCCTGACTGCCCCGATATCGGGCGTCTCGGGCGGTTCTCCGAGAAAATAACGTTTGTCAACCCGATCTGGACTCCGCCGTCCGATCCGGGTTCCGACACCCCACGGCGTCGCTCATTCGACGCGTTTTCCAGAAAATCCCGTTCGAATCGCGATGCGGACCGGAAGCGAACGGGTCCTAGACTTGGAGGACCGCTCCGCGAGAAGCGCCATTACTCCGGCTTCAGCCCCTCGCCCTGCACGCGCATCACGGCCTCGCCGTCGGCGAGGTTGGGCGCGTCGACGAGCCGGACGATCCGCTTGTTGCCCTTCGACTTCCGGAGGTAGATCCGGAACGTGGAGGCGTGTCCGAGGATGTTACCGCCGATCGCCTGTGTCGGGTCGCCGAAGTAGGAGTCGGGATTGGAGGCGACCTGATTCGTGACGAGGATGGCGGTGTTGAACAGGTCGCCGAGCCGCATCAGGTCGTGGAGGTGTTTGTTGAGCTTCTGCTGTCGCTCCGCCAGTTCGCCGCGGCCGACGTACTCCGCGCGGAAGTGGGCCGTCAGCGAGTCGACGCAGACGATCCGGACGGGCCACTCGCTCTCCTCGTGCTCGCCGGCGAGCTCCTTGGCCTTCTCGGCCAGCAGGATCTGGTGGTTGGAATTGAACGCCTTCGCGACGTGAATCTGGTCCAAGAACGCCTCGATCAGTTCCTCCATCGCCTCCTCGTCGCTCGGCGTGCCTTCGATCTCACGGCGCTCCATCTCGTCGGCGAGGATCTCGTCGTCGAGCCCGCGGACCATGTCGTCGATCCGCTCCGGACGGAACGTGTCCTCGGTGTCGACGAAGATACAGCCGCCGTCGAGCCCGCCGTTCTCCGGCAGGAGCTGGACGTTGACCGCCATCTGGTGGGTCACCTGCGACTTGCCGGACCCGAACTCGCCGTACACCTCGGTGATCGACTGCGTCTCGATACCGCCGCCGAGCAGGTCGTCGACCTCGTCGATCTGCCACGAGAGCTTCCCGATCTCCTGTCGGCGCTCCAGCACGCTCACGCCAGTCTCGAAGCCGCCGACGTCGGCGGCGTCGCGGGCGGCGTTGATGATGTCCGAGGCCGAGGATTCGCCGATATCGGCGGTGTTCGACATCTCGCCGGGGCTCGCGACGGCGATCGACTGGTAGCTCTCGAATCCGTTCTCGACGAGCTTGTCTGCGGTGGCGGGGCCGACTCCGGGGAGGTCCTCGAGTTCGTCTTCTGGCATGTACTCGACCCTTGTTCGCCATCCGGTATAAAGACTGGTTTACAGCCGGGTGAAAGTGGAAATCGGGCGGAAACCGCGCTCCGGACTGGCTCGGCACCGCAGATACGACTCCGGACGGTTCCAGCGGTTCACGGTCGCGGCGGAACTGATCGGTTCGGTCGGCTAGGAAGAGATATCCGTTCGGAACAGCCGCCTCAGAACCCGACGCGGTGGACGTACTCCAGATCGCGGATATCGACGAGCAGATCGCCGGAGATGTCGGCGTCGGTGATCACGTACAGCTTCGGGTCGTCGGTGAACTCCGGGTCCTCGCTCAGCACTTGCCGGATCGAGACGCCGTGGTCGGCGAGGATGCCGGTCACCTCGGCGACGATCCCGGCCTCGTCGGCGGCCGCGACCTCGATCGTAAGCACCGTCAGGTCCAGTACGGGGGCCAGATCCATCAAGCTCGGTACCGACGAGATGTTGGTGAAGATGCGCTTCAGCTCCGGATCGGCCAGTATCGCGTCCGTGGTCGAGTCGACGACGCGGCGGTCGACATCGAGCTCACGCGCGATCCCGGTGTACGGGATCTCGATCCCGCCGGAGACGACTCGTCCCTCCTCGTTGATCGAGAAGCCGCGCTCCAAGAACAGCCGGATCACGGCCTGCTGGCTGGGTGACCCCTCGAACTTCTCGAGGATCTCGTCGAACATTCGTCTGCGGATGCTCGCCGCGCGTTCTTAAAAAGGCGGGTGTGCCGCGGGCGGTGAGCCCGGCGAACGCCGGATCGACGGCGCGCGGCGAACGCCGGATCGACGGCGCGCGGCGAACCCCGGATCGGCGGCGACTTCGAGACCACTTCCGCTCCGCCACCCCACCCCTTTTAGCCGATGGCACCGAACCTTGTCCCGTGTCAGAGTCGCCGCATCTGCGGTTCTTCCCGTACGAGGAGCCGTACCCGAACCAGCGCGAGGCGATGGACAGGGTCGCCAACGCGCTGGACCGCGGACAGGACGTGCTGTTCGAGGGGGCGCCCGGGACGGGAAAGACCCTCTCCGCGCTCGTGCCCGCCTTGGAACACGCCCGCGAGCACGACCGCACGGTCGTCATCACGACCAACGTCCACCAGCAGATGCGGCAGTTCGTCGAGGACGCCCGCGCGATCACCCGCGAGGAGCCTATCCGCGCGGTCGTGTTCAAGGGGAAGTCGTCGATGTGCCACATCGACGTTGACTACCAAGAGTGTCAGACCCTCCGGGACACCACCCGCGAGATGGTGGAGACCGAAAGCGAGGTCCGCGAGCTGGAGTCCCGCCAGCGCGAGCTGCTGGCCGAGAGCCGCGAGGGCGACGCGGGAGCCGCCGAGGCCCGCGAGTCGGTGATGGACGAGCTCGACGAGCTGGAAGCCGCGATCGAGGAGTACGAGACCGCGAACGTCTGCGCCCACTACCGGAACAACCTCGTCGAGGACACCGAGGAGTTCTTCGGGTGGCTGTTCGAGGACGTTCGCACGCCCGAGGACGTGTACGCGTACGCGGACGAGCGCGAGCTGTGCGGCTACGAGCTGTTGAAGGAGGGGATGGAGGGCGTCGATCTGGTGGTGTGTAACTACCACCACCTGCTCGACCCGAACATCCGCGAGCAGTTCTTCCGGTGGATCGACCGCGACCCCGCCGAGATAATCACCGTCTTCGACGAGGCCCACAACGTCGAGGACGCCGCCCGCGACCACGCCACCCGCACCCTCACCGAGAGCACGCTCGACGCCGCCCTCGACGAACTCACAGAGAGCGACGACTCCCGCGCCGAGGCGGCCGAGAACGTGGTCCGCGCGTTCCGCGACGCCCTCGTGGAGACCCGCGACGACGCGCTCGGCGTCGGCCAGCGCGAGTCGGTCGGCGAGAACTGGGAGGACCTGTCGATCGCCAACGACGACCGCCGCGACGACCTCACGCTCGCGTTCCTCCGCAACTACGAGGGGAAGGGGATCGACACGGAGACCGAGCTCGCCGTCCAGCTCGGACAGGCGTTGGACGAGGAGTACGAACGCCGCTACCGCGACGGGGAGACCACGACCCGCACGGAGTGTCAGACCCTGCAGGTCGCCCGGTTCGTCTCGACGTGGATGGAGGAGGGGACCGAACTGGGCCAGTACCCGGTCGTCTCCGTGCGCCGCGACGGCGCCACCGACGAGGTGTACGGCCGCGCGGAGCTGTACACCTGTATCCCCCGCCGCGTCACGCAGGAGCTGTTCGACGAGGTCGCCGCCTCGGTGCTGATGAGCGCGACGCTCCGCCCCTTCGACGTCACCGAGGACGTGCTCGGGCTGGAGGACGTGGCGTCGCTCGCGTACGAGATGGGATACCCCGAGGCGAACCGCCGGACGTTCGCGGTCGACACGCCCCCGCTGTTCGCCTCCGAGCGCAACGACCCGGAGACCCAAGAGACGGTGGGGTCGCTGCTGCGCGACGCGATCCGCTTCACCCCGGGCAACACGCTCGCCTTCTTCCCCTCCTACGCCGAGGCCGAGCGCTACTACGAGCGACTCGGGGGGTCGGCGGGCGGCGGGGGCGGCGGGGGCGGCGGGGGCGGCAGCGACACCGGCGTCGGCGGCAGGCTCGCGGGCGCCGACCTCGGCTCGCTCTACCTCGACGGCCCCGGCGAGGACGAGGAGAAGCTTCGCCAGCGGTTCGTCGAGAGCGACGACGCGACCCTCTTCACCTCGCTGTGGGGAACGCTCGCCGAGGGCGTGAGCTTCGACGGCGACGACGCCCGGACGGTCGTGGTCGTCGGCGTCCCGTACCCGCACCTCTCGGATCGGATGGAGGCGGTCCAAGACGCCTACGACCGGGCGTTCGCCGACCGCGACCGCGCTCGCGATCCCGGCTGGGCGTACGCGGTCGAGATCCCGACGATCCGCAAGACGCGACAGGCGCTCGGGCGGGTCGTCCGGGGTCCCGACGACTTCGGCGTGCGAATCCTCGCGGATCGCCGATACACGTCCGCGGACATGGGGAAGTACTCGGTCCGCGGCGCGTTCCCGCCCGAGGAGCGCGAGGAACTGCTCGACCTCGACCCGGAGAAGCTGAAGTTCGCGATGCTGAACTTCTACGGCGACCACGACGCGTACGACGGGGCGCCGCCGGAGCCGTGAAACGGTGGCGGACAGGGAGTGCCGCCGGAACCGTGAGCCGGTGGCGAGTGAGCCGCCGGCGGCGACCACCTCCTACCCCGGTCGCGCCGCGAACAGCACCGCGATCCCGAGCAGCACGATCCCGAGCAGCGTCGTGATCACCGCGTGGATCACGGTCATCCCGACCACGAGCCGCCGAGGCTGATCGTAGCTCCACGAGAACACGGCGGCGTCGACGAGGAGCGCGGCCGCGACGATCAGCACCTCGGGGAGCGCGAAGGCGCCGCCGACGACGCCGATCACCGCGGGGAGCGGGCCGACGTAGAGTGCGCGGCGCGGATCCACGTCGCCGAGGACGTTCCGAGCGGCGAGGTGGGCGGTCACGGAGAGGAACAGCGCGAACACGACGGTCGTCCCCAGCACCGACGCCGGCGTCACCGTCTGCAGGAGCATGGGTGACCTACGAGGCGGCGGGTAAAAGTGGTCGCGGAATCGGATCGGGCGGTATCGCGGTCAGGCGAGCAGCCCGAGACCGTCCAGCTCCTCGACGATCACGTCGACGGCGGCCGCGGCGTCGTCGGGGCTCGTCCCGCCGGTGACGACGAGCTTCCCGCTGCCGAACAGAAGCGCCACCACGTCGGGCTCGTCGATCCGGTAGACGAGGCCGGGGAACTGCTCCGGCTCGTACTCGATGTGTTCTAAGCCGAGCCCGATCGCGATCGCGTTGAGGTTGAGGCTCTCGCCGAGGTCGGCGGAGGTGACGATGTTCTGGACCGTGATCTCGGGGTCCTCGATCGGGATCTGGAGCTTTCGGAGCTCGTCGAACACCAGATCGAGGCTCTCGTGGACGGCGTCGATGGAGTTGGCGCCCGTACAGACGATCTTCCCCGACCGGAAGATCAGCGCGGCAGACTTCGGGTCCGTGGTGCGGTAGACGAGTCCGGGGAACTGCTCCGGGTCGTAGTCCGCGCCTTCGAGGTCCATGGCGACGCTCTGGAGATCGAGTTCCTGCCCGATCCCCGTGGAGGCAACGACGTTCTCTATCGTGATCGTCTCCTTCGGATCGGCCATTACTACCTCGATACACACTTGAAGCACGTAAAAAGGTGGCTGGTCAGAACCGCTATCCTCTTGCGACCGGCGGCCCGACTCCGCGGCGTGTACTGGCTCGAACTCGCCGGCGAGGAGGACGCGTTCGCCGCCCGCGAGGCCGCCGTCGCGGCGACGGGCGTGGAGCTGCTCGCGCCGGGGGTCGCGCGGGCCGGGAGCATTGGTGGGGACGTCGGCGGTGACGGTGGGAACGTCGGCAACCGGAAGACCCCGGTCGGCCGGCTCGCGTACACTCGCGCCGCCCACGAGGCGATCGCTCGGACCGACGCCGACCTCGACGCCGCCGCGGCCGCCCTCGACGCGGCGCCGCTCGATCGGTCGGGCACCGTCGCGGTCCGCGCTCGCAACGTCCGGAACACGACCGAGATCTCGACGAGCGCGGCCGAGCGCGAACTGGGCGGCGTCCTCGTCGATCGCGGGTTCGAGGTCGACCTCGACGACCCCGATCACGTCCTGCGCTCGCTGTTCGCGGCCGGCGAGCGCGACGACCACGACGCGGTTCCCGGCGCCGACGGCGGCGACGCAGCGATCTGCGCGCTCGGGTGGGTGGCCGTCGAGGCCGCCCGGGATTTCGCCCCGAAACCCACCGACCGGCCCTTCTTCCAGCCGGGGAGCATGGCGCCGGCCGACGCCCGCGCGTACGCCAACCTCGCCGGCGCCGCGCCCGGCCGGACCGTCCTCGACCCGATGTGCGGCACCGGCGGGCTCCCGCTGGAGGCCGGGATCGTCGGGAGTGACCTGATCGCGTGCGACGCCCAAGCGAAGATGGTCCGCGGGACGCGCGAGAACTTCCGGGAGTACGTGGGCGACGGGGACGAAGGCGACGCGGAGAGCCCCGGCCCTATCCCCGACTGGCACGTCGCCCGCGGCGACGCCACGGACCTCCCCCTGCGCGACGACGCGGTCGACGGGGTCGCGTTCGACGCCCCGTACGGCCGCCAGTCAAAGATCGCCCGCCACGAGCTCGCGGATCTCGTCGGGGGCGCGCTCGCGGAGGCCGCCCGGGTCGCGCCCCGCGCCGTCGTGGTCGCCGATCGCGACTGGCGCGGGGAGGCTTGGGAGGCCGGTTGGACGGTCGACGCCGCGTTCGAGCGCCGGGTCCATCGGTCGCTCACGCGGCACGTGCTGGTGCTCGACCGGGAGTGACGGGAGCGACGGGCGGACGACGGGCGCGGGACCGACGCCAGCCCGAGACGGGAGCCGGAGCGAGATCGGCGGGATTCCACCGTCCCGAGAGTGAACGATCGGTCGGCGATACTCGGCGAATGAGCGTCGCAGGCGACAAGTTTCAGTTTCACTCTCCCTGCGGGTAACGGTTAAGTGGACGGCCTGTCGTGGTGTGCACATGACCGGGGACGCCGGCGGCGATATGCTCTCGTGGGACGAGTCGGTGTTCCGCGACGAGTCGGTGTTCGAGATCGACCACGTCCCCGAGACGTTCCGCCACCGCGAGAGCCAACTGGAGAGCCTGAAGTACGCGCTCAGGCCCGCCGTCCGCGGCTCCCGCCCGCTGAACACGATGGTTCGCGGCCCGCCCGGCACCGGGAAGACCACGGCGGTCCAGAAGCTGTTCGGCGAGCTCGGCGCCAGGACCGACGTGCGAACGGTCAGAGTGAACTGTCAGGTGGACTCGACGCGCTACGCGGTGTTCTCGCGGCTGTTCGAGGGGATCTTCGACTACGAGCCGCCCTCCTCCGGGATCTCCTTCAAGAAGCTGTTCGGCCAGATCACCGACCGGCTCGTCGAGGAGGACGACGTGCTCGTCGTCGCGCTCGACGACGTGAACTACCTCTTCTACGAGAACGAGGCCTCCGACACGCTTTACTCGCTTTTGCGCGCCCACGAGGCGCACTCCGGCGCGAAGATCGGCGTCATCGTCGTCTCCTCCGATCTTGGCCTCGACGTGATCGACGACCTCGACACCCGCGTCCAGTCGGTGTTCCGCCCCGAGGAGGTGTACTTTCCCGTCTACGGCGCCACCGAGATCTACGACATCCTCTTCGAGCGCGCGAAGCGCGGGTTTCACGACGGCGTCATCGGCGACGCCGAACTGGAGCGCGTCGCGGACCTGACCGCCGAGAGTGGCGACCTGCGGGTCGGGATCGATCTCCTCCGCCGGGCCGGGCTCAACGCGGAGATGCGCGCCTCGAAGACCGTCGCCGCGGAGGACGTGGAGTCCGCCTACGACAAGTCCAAACACGTCCACCTCTCCCGCTCGCTCCGCGGGCTCTCAGAGTCCGAGCGCGCGCTGGTCCGCGTGCTCGCCGAGAACGACGGCGAACGCGCCGGGACGGTGTACGAGGCGTTCCACGACGAGACGGACCTCGGCTACACCCGGTACTCGGAGATCATCAACAAGCTCGACCAGCTCGGCGTGATCGACGCGGAGTACGCCGAGGTGGAGGGACGCGGGCGCTCGCGAGAACTCTCCTTGGCCTACGAGGCTGAGGCGGTGTTAGACCGGCTGGAGTGAGCCGAGGCGTCGCCGGCCGACCCTCCTCGCGACCCCGACGCCTTTTCAACCGCTCCCGCACAGTCGGTGGTATGAAGACGAGCGGCGGCAGCGACGCGGCGAAGCGACGCGCCGGGGAGTCGGCGGCCGAGGCGGTCAGCGACGGCGACGTGGTCGGCCTCGGCACCGGATCGACCGCGGCGCACGCGATCCGCCGACTCGGCGACCGGGTCGATTCCGGGCTCGACGTTCGGGGCGTCGCCACGTCCTTCGCGAGCCGCGAACTCGCGGGCGACTGCGGGATTCCCCTACTCGACCTCGACGAGGCGGTCGGTCCCGGTGCGCCCGGGATCGACGTGGCGATCGACGGCGCGGATCAGGTCGCGGCCGGCGGAGAGGGCGACGAGGCGGAGCCCGGCGTCGGCCCCCTCATAAAGGGCGGCGGCGCCGCCCACGCCCGCGAGAAGCTGGTCGACGCGGCGGCCGACCGCTTCCTCGTCGTCGTCGACCCCTCGAAGGAGGCACCGGTCCTCGACCGGTCCGTTCCGGTGGAGGTGCTCCCCGCCGGTCGATCCGCCGTCGCCGAGGCGGTGCGGGCGGCCGGGGGCGAGCCGACCCTGCGGCGGGCAGAGCGGAAGGACGGGCCGGTCGTCACGGACAACGGGAACCTCGTGCTCGACTGCGCGTTCGGCGAGATCGACGACCCGGACGCGCTGGCGACGACGCTGGCGACGACGCCGGGCGCCGTCGAACACGGGATCTTCGTCGGCCTCGCGGACGAGGTCCACGTCGGGACGGAGACGGGCGTTCGGGTCGCGAGGCGGTGAGTGGGTCAGCAAACCGACGGACGCGTCGCTCACCGGTCGGCAGTCGCGCAAAAAATGAAGAACGGAAAGCGCGTCCGACTTAGAGGTCGCGAGGCTGGACCGTCTTCCGGTCGTTGGCCTCGGCGCGGCGCGCGGCGTCTTCGAGCAGCTCGTCCACTTCGTCGTCCAGCGCGTCGTAGAAGTCCGAAGCGACGTTCTTGTCGTCCAGGGCTTCCTTGACGGCCGCTTTGACAATAAGGTCTGCCATGCGCTCGACGCTATCCGTCGACAGTTAATAAGAGTTCCTGAATTCGACCGCGAGGGACGCCGTGCGGGCGGTTCGCGGCGGTGTCCCAGAACCATCCTTTATAAACTTTGTGAGAGCGAGAGGCCGTCGGCGGCCGAGACCGGCACGGATCGATAGGTACGACACCGCTCGGCCCCCACGGACGACCATGCGCGACACGCTTGAGGCGCTCGACGCCGGGGAGATCGGCGTCGCGGAGGCGGAGTCACGGCTCGCGGGCTACGCGACGACGGCGGCGGGGCGGTTCGACGCCGGCCGCGAGGGGCGGCGCGGGATTCCCGAGGCGATCCTCGCGGAGGGGAAGACCCCCGCCGAGGTCGCCGCGCTGACGACGACCGCGGTGGAGACGACGGGCCGCGCGCTCGTCACGCGCGCGGACGCCGACGACGCGGCCGCGATCCGGACGGCGGTGGAGGACCTCGATCTCGACACCGCGGACCCGCTCGACGCGACCGTCGACCACGACGAGCGGACCGGCACCGTCGTCGTCCACGCCGGGGACTTCGAGCGCCCGGCCCTCGACGCGACCGTCGCGGTCGTCGCGGCCGGCACCGCGGACGCGGCGGTCGCGGGGGAGGCCGCGGTCGTCGCCCGCGAGATCGGCGCGACGATCGATCGGGTCGACGACGTGGGAGTCGCGAACCTCGACCGGATCTTGGACCAGCGCGACCGCATCCGCGAGGCGGACGTGGTCGTGGTCGCCGCCGGCCGCGAGGGGGCGCTCCCGACGGTCGTGGCGGGGCTCGTCGCCGCGCCGGTGATCGCGCTCCCGGTCTCGACCGGCTACGGCGTCGGCGGCGAGGGGGTTGCCGCGCTGCAGGGCGCGCTCCAGTCCTGTTCGGTGCTCACGACGGTGAACGTCGACGCCGGCTTCGTCGCCGGCGCGCAGGCGGGCTTGATCGCCCGCGCGGTCGACGCGGCGACCGACTCGTAGCCCGGGTCGATTTTTCCGGCCGGCTGATCGAGCGATACCGGAAGCGATCGGGGGTGAGAAAGGGTACTTGTTCGACGAACCCCTAGGTCGGCCGCCGGTGACGGCCGGTACCGAATGCCACGCTGTGACCACTGCGGGTCGCACGTCTCGGACCGCTTCGCGCGCGTGTTCGCGGACGAGCACGGCGACCTCAACGCCTGTCCGGAGTGTTCCGCCAACGCGGGGATCGCGGAGGTCGTGCGGGAACGCGGTCGAACCGGGGATTAACTCCGTCCGCCGCGTCGTAACCGACCGCGGCGAACCCGTACCTCCTTGGCGGTCGGGACGCAACCCCCTCCCGTGTCGGACCACCACGTGTACGTCATCGAGTGTTCCGACGGCACGCTCTACACCGGCTACACCACCGACGTGGAGCGACGCGTCGCCGAGCACGACGCCGGCGAGGGCGCCAAGTACACCCGCGGGCGGACGCCCGTTACCTTACGCCACGTCGAGTCGTTCGGCTCGAAGTCGGCCGCGATGTCGCGCGAACACGCCATAAAATCCCTGTCGCGCGCCGAGAAGGAGCGGCTGATCGACGCCGCGTAGGCGCGGAGACACGGAGGCCTCCGCTCGGGCTCACTCGACGAGCCGCTCGATTTCCGTGACGAGGATGCCGGTCGCGCCGACCGACTTCAGCTCCGAGATCGTCGCGAACACGTCGCGCTCCTCGACGACGGCGTGGACCGCGACCATGCCGTTGCCGTTCTCGTCGGCCTCGACGTTCATCACCGTCGGCCCGCCGAGCCCGGGGATCACGTCTTTCACCTCGTCGAGCCGATCGTTCGGGGCGTTCATCATCAGGTACCGGCGCCCGTCGGCCGCGAGCACGGACTCGAAGGCGGTCAGCACCTGCTCGACTTTCGGGTCGTCGACCACGTCCGGGCGGGCGAACAGCCGCACCGAGGAGTCGAGCACGTCGTCGATCACGGCGAGGCGGTTCACCTTCAGCGTCGTTCCCGTGGAGGTGATGTCGACGATGGCGTCGGCCATGTCGACGTGAGGGGTCAGCTCCGTCGCGCCGGTGACGGTGACCACGTCGGCGTCGACCCCCACGCGGTCGAGGTAGTCGCGGGTGACCGCCGGGAACTCGGTGGCGATCGTCCCGCCGGAGAGGTCCTCGACGGCGGCGATGTCGCCGTCCTCCGGCGCCGCGAGGACGAGCCGACAGGAGCCGTACTTCAGGTCGAGCAGGTCGACGAGATCCCCCTCCTCGGCCTCGCTCGCGGTGTCGGCGACGCCGCCGGACTCCGCGGCCTGATCGAGGCCCGTGATCCCCACGTCGGCCGCGCCGTCGCGGACGTACTCGGGGATGTCGGCCGCCCGGGCGAAAAGTACCGTCACGTCGGGGTCGACGGTGTCGGCGTACAGCTGACGGTCGGCGGTCTCCTCAACGTGGAGCCCGGCGCGCTCCAACAGCGAGAGCGTCGGGTCGTGTAGGCGGCCCTTGTTGGGGACGGCGATGCGCATACGGAGAGCGTCGCGGGGAGGCGGGGAAACGTTTTCGTCCCGTGCGGCGGCGACCGTCGAGGCGCGACGCCCCCGCGGACGCCCTCCGCCGCTCGCTCACGGCGGCGGCTCACTGGGGCGCGTTGAAGCTCACGTCGTCGTCGAGTTCGTTCGACATCCGTTCGAGGTACGAGTACACCGCGCCGTGCGGGGCGCCGTCCAACAGCATCCCGACCGCCCGCCGGACCACTTCCAGCTCCTCGGGCTGGCCGACGGCGCCGACCGTCGACCCGTACACGACGACGTTCGCGCCCGACAGCTCCTCGATGAGCTCGCGCGTGCGGCCGTTCTCGCCGATGATCCGGCCCTTCTTGCGCTGGAGGTCGTTGTCGTTACGGGTGTGCTCGGAGAGGTCGAGCAGGTCGAGCGTCCGGAGGTCGTGATCGAGGATCGACAGCGCCGTGTCCGGTTTGAACCCCCGGCCGATCGCCTTGATCACGTCCGGCGCCACCATCGCGGCGACCGGGTCGTCGCGCTCCTCGATGGCGACGCTCCCCGACTCCGAGTCGATGTCGAGCCGCACGTTCGCCCGCTCTTCGATCTCCCGCATCGTCTCGCCGCCGGCGCCGATGACGACGCCGATCCGGTCCTGCGGAACCGTCACATGTTGCATATCACGGAGTACCCGGCGGAGCCTTTTAAGCGTGTTCCGCCGCGGGTGGTGTGTGGCCGCGTGACGGTGGTCTTCGGCCGATTGCGGACGAGCAGTCGGACTCGGTCTACTCGTCGGACGCGCCGTCCGACTCGGAGTCCGACTGCTCGGTCGCTCCCGGCTCTCCGCCCGACTCCGGCTCCCCGCTCGGATCGGGCTCCGGTTCCGTCACGTACTCGTAGAGGTCGTCGGGGTCGATGTCGATCCCCTCCCGAGTGAAGAACGTCGCCACGTTCTCGCAGTCGCGGTCGAGGAACTCCCCGGCGTTCGGGTGGTGGACCGTCACCGCCTGTCCCATGTCGATGATCACCAGTTCGCCCTCGTGGATGATCATGTTGTACTCCGAGAGGTCACCGTGGATCAGCCCGGCGCGGTAGAGCCGGCGCATGTACTCGCGGACGACCTCGTACGCGGTCTCGGGGTTCTCCACGTCCACCTCGTTCAGCCGCCGCGCCCGGTCCTCGGCGTGGCCCACGAGCTCCATCACGAGGACGTTCCGCTGGACCGCGATGGGCTCCGGGACGCGCACGCCGGCCCTGCGAGCGCGCTCGAGGTTCGCGAACTCCTTGCGGGTCCACGCCAGCACGACCGCCTTCTTGTCGCTCGCGATGCCCTCGAACCGCGGGTCGCCCTCCAGGTACTCGCGCATGTGCCGGAAGTTCGAGGAGTTGATCCGGTACACCTTCACGGCGACCTCGCGCTCGGGAGTGACGCCCTCGGGGCCGCCCCCGGCCGCGACAGATCCCGGTTCCGGCCGCTCGCCGGCCTGCCCGCCGAGCGCCTCGAAGACGCTCGCCTCCTTTCCGGTCGAGACCGGGCCGCCGAAGGCGTCGACGTAGCCGTCCTGCACGAGCTTGTACACCGCCGCCAGCGTCGCGTCGTCGAACACCGACTCCTGCAGCTTGAACTGCTCGGTGTCTTTGATCCGCTTGCGGAACTCGTCGAACTCCCGATCCTGCCGGCGGGCGATCCGGTCCGCCTCCGTGTCGGAGACGTCCAGCTGTTCCCACTCGTCGCCGGGCTGGTCGTCGGGCGCTAGCAGGACGAACTCCTCGCTCATTCGCCTCGACGTTCGACGCCGCGAGGGATAAGCGGGTGGGTCCGCGCACCGCGGCGACCGCCTCTGAGCGCGGCCGACGCGGCGGTCACAACACGTCGAGCGCGTCCTCGACCGGCATGTGTCCGTCCCGAACCGCCTCCAGGATCTCTCGGCGCTCCTTCGTTTCGGGGTCGATCCCGTTCTCGCCGTCTCCGCCGCCGCCGCCGCCGACCTCGTCGAGCGTCACCTTCTCGGTCTCGCCGACGAACTCCGGAAAGTCGGTCCCCTCCGCGAGCGCTTTCTCCTTTTTGACCCGGTAGGACCCGGCGTCGGTGGTGTACAGGTCGCCGGGGTGGAAGAAGTACCAGTCCTCGCGGTCGAACCGGACCGCGATCCGGGCCTTCGCGCCGAAGTTCTGCGCGAAGAACAGCAGCGCCTCCACCTCCTCGCCGGTGAGGTAGATCGGGTCGCCCGCGCTCGACTTCGCCTCGATCGCGTAGAACGTCTCGCCGTCGCCCGCGAGCACGTCGGGAAGCTCCCGCTCCGTGGCCGCGCCGCTGGCCGGGGCGCGCATCACGGCGAACCCCGCGTCGTCGAGGGCGTTCACCAGCTCCCGCTCGCGGCGGTCGCCCTTCCGGTTAGCGGACACGGTCGTCGTCACCCGGTTCGGTCATGAGCGTCGTAGACGCGAGCCGGTCAAAAGCCCGGCGGGTCGGCGTGACCACCGCGACCACCGCGCCGTCACCCCCGCAGCCGCTCCGCGTGCTCGACGACGACGCGCCCAAGCGTCTCCGTGCGCCGCCGGAGATCGTCGTCGGTGATCCGCGGGCCGCCGTCGGCGTCCCCGGTCTCGACGACCCGCGACGCCCTCTCGATCCCGACCTCGTGGGGGACCGTCCACGCGTGAACGTTCCGGAACGTCGACCGGAGGTGTTCGAGCGTCCCGCCGTACGACCCGCCGCCGGCGGTCGCGAGCAGCCCCACAGCGGTGTTCTCGTACTCGTCGGAGCCGCAGAAGTCGTGGAAGCTCTTGAACGTCGAGGAGTACGACCCCCGGTAGACGGGGGTACCCGCGAGCACCCCGTCGGCCTCGCGCACGCGACGTTTCAGCGTCTCGCTGTCGCCCTGTGCGTCCTCGTCGGGGTGGTACAGGGGAAGGTCGACCGCGCTCAGATCGATCAGGTCGGTCTCGGCGCCGGCGTCTCCCGCGGCGTCGAGCGCGACCGCCAGCGCGGCCCGCGTGGTGCTGTCCGCTCGGCGACTGCCGGACACCGCGACGACTCGGGTCATACGTCGCGTTCGCGTGCCGGGCGCAAAAGCGCGGCGAGTCGGAGGACGCCGGAAACTGACCGGGAGACGGACACCGGGCATTATTGTCTCCGCCGCCGACGTAGTCCACATGGACGGGATCTCTTTCGGCACGGACGGCTGGCGGGCCACCCTCGACGTGTTCACCGACGAGCGCGTGCGGATCGTGGGACAGGCGGTCGCCGACCACCTCGCGGCGGCGGGCCGCGACGAGCCGGTCGCGGTCGGCTACGACGCCCGCGAGACCTCGGAGGGATTCGCCGAGAGCCTCGCGGAGGTGCTCGCCGGCAACGGCTTCGACGTGCTCCTCCCCGAGCGCGACGCGCCGACTCCGGTGATCGCGCACGCCATCGTCGACCGCGGGCTCGCCGGCGCGTGCATGATCACCGCCTCGCACAACCCGCCCGAGTACAACGGCGTGAAGTTCATCCCGCACGACGGTGCGCCCGCGCTCCCCGAGGTCACGGAGGGCATCGTCGACCGGCTGGCGGAGCCCGATCTGCTCCCGGAGGCCGAGCGCGGCGAGGTTTCGTGGGTCGACCTCGTGAGCGACCACGCCGACGCGGCCCGCGAGGTCGTCGGCGCCGCGACCGGGGGCGACGGCGTCGACCTCGACGGACTCACGGTCGCGTACGATGCGATGCACGGGAGCGGGCGCGGCGTCACCGACGCCCTCCTCGAATCGGCCGGTGCGGAGGTCGTCCGGCTGCGCTGCGAGCGTGACGTGACCTTCGGCGGCGACTCGCCCGAGCCGTCGGCCGAGCACCTCGGCGAGCTGACCGCTCGCGTGACGGACCCCGACGGCGACGTGGACTTTGGGATCGCCAACGACGGCGACGCCGACCGGATCGCGGTGGTCACCCCCGAACGCGGCGTGCTCAACGCGAACCTCTTCTACGCCGCCTGCTACGACCGGCTCTTGGAGCACGACTCCGGGCCCGCCGTCAGGACCGTCTCGACGACGTTCCTCGTCGACCGGATCGCCGAGGCGCACGGCGAGGAGGTGTACGAGACCCCGGTCGGCTTCAAGTGGGTCGCCGAGGCGATGGGCGACCACGACGCGCTGTTCGGCGGCGAGGAGTCGGGCGGATTCACCCTCCGCGGCCACGTCCGCGAGAAGGACGGCGTGTTGATGGCGCTGCTCGCCGCGGGCACCCACGCCGCGGAGCCGTTCGACGACCGGGTCGGCCGCCTGCTCGACGAGCACGGGGCGATCGCGTCCGGGAAGGTGTCGCTCGACTGTCCAGACGACCGCAAGGCGGGCGTCCTCGACGATCTGGAAGAGCACATCCCCGAGTCGATCGCCGGCCACGGCGTCGCGAAGGTGGTCACCCTCGACGGCTTCAAGCTCCTCCTGGAGAACGGCTCGTGGTTGCTCGTCCGCCCCTCGGGCACGGAGCCGAAGCTCCGGGTGTACGCCGAGGCCGACTCCGAGGCGGCGGTCGACGCCCTCCTCGCCGAGGGCCGCGAGATCGTCGAGCCGCTGATCTGAACGCCCCGAGACGCTGGCCGGCTCCGTCCGAGAGCCCGTCCGATCGCCGACGACTTTCAGTTCCGCCTTGCATTCGGCTCGAATACTTATGAATTAACCTCGTATCGTCGCGTGCGGCCGGCGAGTCGGTCGCAGTGGTTCCATGTACGACGAGACCCCCGCACCCCCGACGCCGAGCGGCACGACCGACGCATCGAGCGCGACCGACGGATCTCCCCCGTCTCGGGACGCACGGGACGAGAGCGATCGAGCCGAACCCGATCAGACCGACCTCGCTCGGACCGACCCCGATCAGACCGACCTCGCTCGGACCGACCCCGATTAGACCGACCTCGATCGACCCGTCCCCGATCGAGACGCCGACCGCCCCCGCGACGGCGTCGACCCTCCCGAGGAGCCGGAGCGCACGCGGTCGGAACGCGATCGGGCCGAAAGCGACGAGGACTGCGATCCCGAGCCGGTCGAATATCGGATCGAACGCCTCCGGCTGTTGCGAATCGCGGTCACGCTCGCGGTCGTCGTCGCCCGGCTGATCCGGTCGCTTTGAGCGTTTCCGTGCCGGTCAGATCGGGTGCCTTTTTAGGTGATACCGCCCTAGCCGAACGTATATGTTCAAGGCCATCGTGGGCGCGTCGACGCTACAGGACGCGCTCGATTCGGTGAGCGTGTTGGTCGACGAGTGCAAGATCCGCCTCAACGAGGAGGAGCTCTCCATCCGGGCCGTCGACCCCGCCAACGTCGGAATGGTCGACCTCACCCTCGAGGCGGCCGCGTTCGAGTCCTACGAGGCCGACGGCGGCGTCATCGGCGTCAACCTCGCCCGCTTGGAGGACATCGCCGGCATGGCCAACTCCGGTGACCTGATCCACCTCGAACTCGACGAGGAGACCCGCAAGCTCCACATCGAGATCGACGGGCTCTCGTACACCCTCGCGCTCATCGACCCCGACTCCATCCGACAGGAGCCGGACATCCCCGACCTCGATCTGGCCTCCGAGATCGTCGTCGAGGGCGCCCAGATCGACCGCGGGATCAAGGCCGCCGACATGGTCTCGGACCACATCCGCCTGCGCGTCGACGAGACCGACGAGGCGTTCTTCATCGAGGCCGAGGGCGACACCGACGATGTCGACCTGCGGCTCGCCCGCGAGGACCTCATCGCGCTCACCGCCGGCCCCGCCGACTCGCTGTTCAGCCTCGACTACCTCAAGGACATGAACAAGGCGATCCCCTCCGACGCCGAGGTCACCATCGAGCTCGGCGAGGAGTTCCCCGTCAAGCTCCACTACGGCTTCGCCGAGGGGCTCGGGCAGGCAACGTATATGTTAGCCCCCCGCATTCAGAGCGACTGAAACGGACGAATTCGCTGTTTTGGGAGCTTCCGAAGATTCGGATTTCTCCCGAGTCACGCCTCATCCACAACCGGGATCGACACCCTCACGCGCGTCCCGCGCGGCTCGCAGTCGGCGTAGTCGACCTCGGCGCCGATCGCCGCGGCGCCCCACTCGACGACCCAGAGGCCAAGCCCCGACCCGTGTTCGAGCGCGGTCTCGCGGCCGGACTCGACCGCCTCGACCTCGTGGTCGGGGATGCCGGGGCCGTCGTCCTCGACGACGAGGACGAACCGGGCGTCGTCGGCCTCCCGCCGGAGCGACGCCCGCAGCCACGGGCCGCCGTCCTCGCGTTCGGTCCCCTCGCCGTCGTGGTGGCCGAGCGCGTTCTCCACCGTGTTCTCCACGATCGCTCGGAGCGCGTCCTCCCTGACGCGGGTGGTCCAGTCGCCGTCGGCGATCGCTGACTCGACGGTCGCGTCGGAGTCGCGCTTGCGCGCGTCGGCGACCGCGGACGCGACGACCTCGTCGACCGCGAGGGGGGTCGCGTCGCCGTCGTCGACGAGGCGTTCGACGGTTCCGGCCTTCTCGCCGAGCGCGGCCAGCGCGCCCGCGCGGCGCTCGATCGCGTCGGCCATCCGGACCAGCTCGTCGTCGTCGAGGCGGTCGCGGAGGATCTCCCCGTAGCCCCGGACGATTCCGGCGTCGTTTCGGAGGTTGTGGCGCAGAATTCGGTTGAGCACCTCAAGCTGCTGGCGGCGACGCTCGCGATCGGTGATGTCCGAGAGCACGACCGTGTACCCGACGTGGGTCCCGTTCGGGTCGGTCAGCCGCGAGGTCGACACGGCGTAGGTGCGCCGCCCGGTTCCGGCCGCGGAGTCGATCTCGACCGTCTCGCGGGAGCCGCCGTTGGGGTCCGGATCATCGGGGTCCGAATCGCCCCCTGAGCCGTCTCCCACGCGGACCGGCAGATCGAGGAACTCGGCGAGCGGGCGGTCGCGGGCGGTCTCGGCGTCGACGCGCAAAACCGTCTCGGCGGCGGGGTTGAGCCGGACGACGCGCCGGTCGAGCGCGAGCGCGACGATGGGGTCGGTCAGGTCGTCGATCGCGGTGCGCTCGGCGGCGCGGCTGGTCGTCGGATTGCGGTCGAACATCTCCGCGCGGTTGAACGCGTACGCGTCGAGCAGCATGTGGGGGACGAACATCAGCGGCGCGAGCTGGAGCTGCGGGACCGGGCCGAGTTCCAGCGTCCACGCGACGAGCGCGAACCCCGGCGGCAGCGAGCTCAGCGCGACCGCGGCGCTCTCCCGGCGGTAGAGGGGACCGTAGCTGAGCAGCGTGTCGACCAGCAGGAAGACGGCGCTGGCGACGAGCACGGTCTCGACGGCGACGACGAGGTACGTCCACGGGCCGAACGCGTACGAGACGGTCGCGACGCCGAACGCGGGGTCGAACCCGAACCCGGTCCAGAACGCGCCGTGGGCCGGGTTCGTGACCAGCAGGGCCGTCGAGAGGAGCCCGAAGCCGACGATCGCCGCGAACAGGTGGCTCCGAACCACGTCACTCCGTCCCGTGTACTCCAGCGCGAAGCCGAGGAAGGCGATCCCGGTCCAGACCACGCCGAGCCACATCGTCGCCTCCAGCGCGGCCCGGAGCGTCGGGTCCGTGACGAGGAGTCCGGCCCCGTAGGAGAGACACCACGTCGCCTGCGCGGCGAACACGCCGAGGAACCAGTCGACGCCGGGGCGACCCCGGTGTTCGCGGATCGCCCACGCGAGGCCGAGCGCGCCGGCGCCGCCGGCGAGCGAACCGACGGCGGGCCACGCGGGGACGGCGTCGAGCATGTGTCGGTTACGAGGTGGACACGGAGCGTAAAGGTGTCGTGCTCAGCGGTGTCGCTCGATGACTCGCTTCGCCGACTGTCCCTTCTCCTTCCAGCCGTAGCCCTCGTCGTACACGTGGCGCTTGGCGTCGACGAGCTCCTCCGGGGTCGACTCCTCGAAGCCGCCGCGGTCCCACGCGCCGGACTCGCGGAGCCATTCGATCACGTTCTCGCGCGTCTCGGGCCACGAGAGCCCGACCATCTCGTACCACGCCACCATCGCGAAGACGGCGTTGTCGTGACAGCCCGGGACGGAGCCGTGATCGTAGACGGTCCGCATCGGGTCGCGGGTGGGTTCGGAGACGAGTTCCTTGAACTCCGCGGCGGTGAGCAGGCGGAGTCGGTCGCCGTCCTCGACCACGCGCTGTTCGCGTTCCAAGGCGCCGAGCGCGGCCTTGTGGAGCCCGCCCCACTCGCCGTGGATCGCCTCGCGGAGCGTGGACTCGGCCATCCCGTCCGGCTCGGCGGTGAGGACGGTGAGGAGATCCGTGTACGCCTTCTCGATGGTCGGCCAGCTCACGCCCTCGAAGTCGCAGTCGGCGTCGTGGAGGCTGTTGGTCGTCCGGCAGCCGGGACACGGGTAGCGGAACGTCGGCACTGGGTGAGCGTGCGCGGCCGCGGGAGTTAGGGTTTTCGCGACGGCCCGGCGGGATCGACGCGGAAAATCGCACGGACGTTTGTGAGGTTCCGAAACGTTTACTCGCCGCCCGACCCCGAGTTCACGGTATGACAAAAGTGAGCGTCATCGGTGCGGCGGGGACCGTCGGTGCCGCGGCCGGGTACAACCTCGCGCTGCGGGACGTGGTCGACGAGCTCGTCTTCGTCGACATCCCGGACCAGCGCGAGACGACGATCGGACAGGCGGCCGACACCAATCACGGCGTCGCCTACGACTCGAACACGACCGTCCGGCAGGGCGAGTACGAGGACACCGCCGGCTCGGACGTGGTCGTGATCACGGCCGGCATCCCGCGCAAGGAGGGCCAGACCCGGATCGATCTGGCGGGCGACAACGCCCCGATCATGGAGGACATCGGCTCCTCCATCGCCGAGCACAACGACGACTTCGTCACGGTCACCACCTCCAACCCGGTGGACCTGCTCAACCGCCACCTGTACGAGGCGGGCGACCGCGACCGCCACAAGGTGGTCGGGTTCGGCGGGCGGCTCGACTCCGCGCGCTTCCGCTACGTCCTCTCTCAGCGCTTCGACGCCCCCGTGAAGAACGTCGAGGCGACGATCCTCGGCGAGCACGGCGACGCGCAGGCGCCCGCCTTCTCGAAGGTGCGCGTGAACGGCCGCGACCCGAGCTTCGACGCCGACGAGAAGGAGGAGATCCTCGAAGACCTCCAGGAGTCCGCGATGGACGTGATCAGCCGGAAGGGCGCCACGCAGTGGGGGCCCGCGACCGGCGTCGCGCACACCGTCGAGGCAATCTTAAACGACACCGGCGAGGTGCTCCCCTGTTCGGTCGTGCTCGACGGCGAGTTCGGCTACGAGGACACCGCGCTCGGCGTCCCCGCGAAGCTCGGCTCGAACGGCGTCGAGGAGGTCGTCGAGTGGGACCTCGACGAGTACGAGTCGGAGCTGCTCGACGAGGCCGCCGAGAAGCTCTCCGAGCAGTACGAGAAGATCGCGTAGACGGCCGGCTCGGCTCTCTCCGGTCGCCGACGGCGACGCGATCTCAACACCCCGATTTTTCCGTGACGCCGGTCGAACTCTGTGGCAGTGACGAGTGTCTACTTACACACCGACGTGCGGTGGCGCGCGCCTCCGAGTGGCCGATAGGCCACGAGGAGCGCGTGCGAGGGAGTCAGTTGCCCGGAGCAACGCGGAGGGCGACTGACGAGGCTGGGGAGGCGTGAGGTGCGGGCGCTGTGCGGGGCGGGACTCAAAGGGGCAGTCACGAGGACGACGGCGCGCGACGGAAGCACCGCAGGGAGCGAACAGAGTGAGCGACCGAGGAGCGCAGCGAGCGCACCGAGTCCTCGCGACTGGGGCTTTGGAGGCGTTCACCGCCGATCCGTCGTCAGTCACGTATAGCCGAGCGACTGGGGCTTTGGAGGCGTTCACCGCGCAAGCAACCTCCGAGTACCCGACCGATCGAAAGCGACTCGGCGCCACCGGCCCAACCGCCACGTATGAGCGAGACGGACGCCTCGGGGACCGTCCCCGTCACGGTGTACACCCGCGAGGACTGTTCGCTGTGCGTCGCGGCCCGCGAGACCATCGAGGGGGTCGCCGCAGGCCTCGACGTGGCGATCGACCTCGACATGGTCGACGTCGACGAGGACCCCGAGCTGGCCGAGGCGTACGGCGAGCGCGTCCCTTACGTGCTCGTCGACGGCCACCCCGCGTTCAAGTACGAGGTCGACGAGCGCGAGCTGCGGCTGAAGCTCCTAGCGGCGGCCTGACCGGAAAAAATCCGCTTCCTCACCGACCGCCGCTCTCCGCCGACCTACTCGGCCGAGTCGACCGCCCCGTCTTACTGTCCCGCCTCGACCGTCTCCGCCGCCGCGCCGGGGGCGTTCCGCTTCACCGACGTGACTCCCTCGACCGCGTTCGACCGGGAGGCGTACCCCTGCCCGGAGTCGGCGACGATGTTCCCGTTGCGGTGGCGGAGCCGCCAGCGCCACTCCCCGCCCGCGTCCTCGTAGATCTCGAAGGCGGCGGTGCCGACCTCCAACACGTCGGCGCCGGGCGCGTACTCGCGGACGCGATCGATCGCGTCCCGCGCGCCCGACTCGGAGGCGTACCCCTCGCCGGAGTCGGCGATGATGTTCCCGTTGCGGTGGCGGAGCCGCCAGCGGTACTCCTCGGCCGCGTCCTCGTACAGCTCGAAGGTCGCGTTGGGGGTCCCGCCGTCGCCTTCTTTGCCGTCCTCCTCGCCGTCCGCTTCGAGGGCCGCATCGGCGGCGTTCGACCGCACGCTGTCGAGTCCCTGCCGGGCCTTCGACCGGGAGGAGTACCCCTCGCCGGAGTCGGCGAGCACGTTTCCGTTCTCGTGGATGAGCCGCCAGCGCCACTCGCCGCCCGCGTCGCGGAACACCTCGAAGGCGGTCGGGTCGACCCGGAGGTAGTCCGCGGCGGCGACGTGCTCGCGGACCCGGCCGAGCGCGCGCTTCGCGTTCGACTTGGAGGCGTACCCCTCGCCGGAGTCCGAGATGACGTTCCCGTTGTCGTGGCGGAGCCGCCAGCGCCACTCCCCGCCCGCGTCCTCGAACAGCTCGAAGGTCGCCTTGCTCGCGATCTCCTCGTCGTCGCTCGGGACGGCCACGTCTGGGTCCGCGGCGTCCGCGGGCTCGGCCCCGTCGTCGTCGGCGACCGCCTCGGCCTCCGCGACCGGGGTCTCGATCCGGAGTAGCCCGGCGCCGAGCGCGTTCCGCCTGACGCTGTGGAGCCCCTTCTGGGCCTTGCCGCGGCTGCTGTACCCCTGTCCGGCGGTCGCGATGACGTTGCCGTTGCGGTGGCGGAGCCGCCAGCGCGGCTTGCCGGCGGCGTCCTCGAACAGCTCGAACCGCGCCTTGCTCTCACGCAGCGCCGCGGTCTCCGCGCGGACCGCGTCGAGCGCCGATGACGCTTCCGACAGCTCCTCGGTGGCCGCCGCGAGCTCCGACTCGGTCGCTTTCAGCTCCGACTCGGTCGCCGCCAACTCCTCCCGGGTCGCCTCCAGCTCCGCGCTCGTCTCCTCGCGCTCGGCGGCCGCGGCCGCCGCCTCGCTCTGCATTCGCTCGTAGTCCTCGCGAACCGGGTCGGTCACGAGCGGAACGACCGTCCCCGCGAGCCCGATGAGCCCGAGCCCGAGCCCGTACACGGCGATCACGGCCGGGTCGCCGGAGGCGGTGAACCAGCCGTCAGGGAAGATGTTCACGAACCAGACGACCCCGAGGACGCTGACGGCCGTTCCGAGGTACCCGAGGTACGTCCCTGCCCGCCGGAGCGGGAAGCGGATCACCGCGCCGAGCATGACGAACGGCGGGGCCAGCGCCGCGAGCGCGTATCCGATCCCGCGGGCGGTCGTCGCCGATTCCGTGAGGAAAAAGAGGGCGACTCCGGCCAGTCCGAGCAGCACGCCGAACCCGAACAGCCAGAAGCCGTTCACCTCGTCGTCGGTCATCGGGGTCCCGATGCGTCGAGCGTACAGTCCGCCGGGCGAGCCCGATTGTTTATCGCTTGCCATGAGGATGGAGTCGGCGGCCGCCCGGTTATAGGTGCGGGTGTATGACACAAACTAACACACAACAGACTACCGCGTCCCGAAATCCCCTTCTGACGGACTACCGCGACCCGATCGTTTACGGGTCGAACGCTCCCCTGTGAGAGCATGCACATGATTCGAGGCGGACGAGTGGTCGACGCCGACGGAACCCGCGAGGCGGACGTGGCGGTCGCGGACGGCGAGATCGTCGCGGTCGGGCCGGACGCGGTCGAGGAGATCGGCGGCGAGGGCGCGGTCGACACGGAGACCGACGCGAGCGGGTCGGTGGTCGCGCCGGGCCTGATCGACGCGCACGTCCACGTCATGATGGACGGGCGGCCCGACGTGGCCTCCGCGGTCTCCGACAGCGACTACACCGCGAGCTACCGGGCGGCCGGCAACCTCCGAGACGCCCTCGAAGCGGGGGTCACGACCGTCCGCGATCTGGGGAGCCGCGGGACGCTCGCGCTCGACGCGGGCGAGGCGGTCGCCGCCGGCGACATCGACGGCCCGCGCGTCCTCGCGTGCGGCCGCAACGTGATCATGACCGGCGGCCACGGCAACTGGTTCGGGCGCGAGGCCGACGGCCCGGCCGAGGTCCGGAAGGCGGCCCGCGAGCAGCTGCAGGCGGGCGCGGACGTGCTCAAGTGTATGGCGACCGGCGGCGTCCTCACCGAGGGCGCGGTGACCGGCGCCCCGGAGCTGACCCCCGAGGAGCTCGCGGCGTTCACCGACGCCGCCGCGCCCACCGACACCCCGACCGCGGCCCACGCGCACGGCGAGGTGGGCATCAAAAACGCGGTCGAGGCCGGCGTTTCGAGCGTCGAGCACGGCACCTTCATGGACCGCGAGGCCGCCGAGATGATGGCCGACCGCGGCACCTACTGGGTCCCGACCGCGAGCGCGCTCCGCGGGATCGTCGACCACGGCGTCGAGGCCGGCATTCCGGAAGACGCCGTCCGAAAGGCCGAGGACGCCGCCGACCGCTTCGACGACGCGTGGGACCGCGCGCTGGACGCCGACGTGCCGATCGCGATGGGGACCGACGCCGGCACTCCATTCAACTTCTTCGGGGACATCCCCAAGGAACTGGCGTACATGGTCGACTACGGGCTCTCGCCGGAGGGCGCGCTGGAAGCGGCCACCGTCAACGCCGCCGCCCTGCTCGGGCTCGACGACGTGGGGCGAATCGCGGAGGGGTACCGCGCCGACCTCGTCGTCCTCGACGCCGACCCGACCGAGGACGTGACCGCGTGGCAGGAGCCGGCGGCGGTGTTCGCCGCGGGCGAGCGGGCGGCGTAAGCCGCCGATCTCGCCGTTCATCGCCGGCCCGCCCCCGAACGGTCGCTTTTAACCCGAGCCGACGCAAGGATCGGCCGATGACGAGCGCGCACTCCGGGTCGTCGCCCCGGCACGCGGACCCGGACGAGAACCCCTATGTCGAGTCGCCGCCGACCGACTTCGATCCGGTCGCGGACCTCTCCGACGACGAGGCCGCCGAGCAGGCGTCGCTGCTCCGGGCGGCGGTCCGCGAGCACGACTACCGGTACTACGTGGAGGCCGACCCCCTAATCGCCGACGAGACGTACGACCGGCTGTTCGCCCGGCTGCAGGACCTCGAAGACGCGTTCGACCTGTCGACGGAGAACTCCCCGACCCGCCGGGTCGGCGGCGAGCCGCTCGACGAGCTGGAGACGGTCGAGCACGTCGCACCGATGCGTTCCATCGACAACGCGACCGAGGCGGAGGCGGTCCGCGAGTTCGACGAGCGCGTCCGAAGCGGGGTCGACGCGGCGGGATTCGACCCCGACGCGGTCGAGTACGTCTGCGAACCGAAGTTCGACGGGCTCTCCGTCGAGGTGGTGTACGAGGACGGCGAGTACGTCCGCGCGGCCACCCGCGGCGACGGGACCGAGGGCGACGACGTGACCGAGCAGGTCCGGACGATCCGTTCGGTTCCGGGGAAACTGCGCGGGGACCCGCCGAGCCGGCTCGCGGTCCGCGGGGAGGCGTACATGCCCCGAGACGCGTTCGAGGCGTACAACGAGGAGCTGATGGAGCGCGGCGAGGAGCCGTTCGCGAACCCCCGCAACGCCGCCGCCGGCACCCTCCGCCAGCTCGACCCGTCGGTCGTCGCAGAGCGCCCTCTCGAGATCTTCTTCTTCGACGTGTTGGGGTGGGAGACCGGCGATGAGGAGGGGGGACGAGACGAAGCCGACGCCGACCCCCCCGACCCCCCCGAGCGCCCCGACACCCACTGGGCCGAGTTCGACGCGTTCGACGCCTTCGGGCTCCGGCGCACCGACCGGGTCGAGCGCGCCGACGACATCGAAGGCGCGCTCGACTACCGCGACCGGCTCATGGCCGACCGCGAGAACCTGAACTTCGCGATCGACGGGGTCGTCATATCGGTGGACGACCGCGCCCACCGCGAGGCGCTCGGATCGACCTCGCGGGCGCCGCGCTGGGCGTTCGCGTACAAGTTCCCGCCGCGAACCGCGACGACGACGGTGGAGGGCGTCACGGTGCAGGTGGGCCGGACGGGGCGGCTCACTCCCGTCGCCGAACTGAAACCGGTCGACGTGGGCGGCGTCACCGTGTCGCGCGCGACCCTCCATAACCCGGCCGAGATCGAGGCGCTCGGCGTGAACGTCGGCGACCGCGTGCGGATCTACCGCGCCGGCGACGTGATCCCCTACGTCCCCGAGGTGGTCGAGAAGCGCTCCGAGGGAACCTACGCCTTCCCCGAGACCTGTCCGGTCTGTGATGCCCCGGTCGAGCGCGACGGCCCGCTCGCGTTCTGTACCGGCGGGCTCGGCTGTCCGGCGCAGTTAGAGCGGGCGATCGAACACTGGGCGCGGCGGGACGCGCTCGACGTCGAGGGACTGGGTCCCGAGCGCGTCGAACAGCTCCGGGAGGCGGACCTCGTCGAGTCGCTGCCGGACCTGTACGCCCTCGCGGTCGACGACCTCGCCGCGTTGGAGGGGTGGGGCGAGACGAGCGCCGAGAACCTGATCGCGGAGCTGGAGGCGACCCGCGACCCGCCGCTCGACGACTTTCTCGCCGGGCTCGGGATTCCGGACGTGGGCGCGACGACGGCTCGGGCGTTGGCGGCGCACTTCGGTACCCTCGACGCGGTCCTCGACGCCGACGGGGCGGACCTCCGCGAGGTCGACGACGTCGGCCCCGAGGTGGCCGAGTCGATCCGGACGTTCCTCGACAACGCGGAGAACTGCGCGGCGATCGAGGGGCTCCGCCAGCACGGAGTCGACCCCGAACCGGTCGAGGCCGCGGCCGGCGACGCGCTCGACGGGCTGACGTTCGTGTTCACCGGCTCGCTGTCGACGACCCGGAGCGAGGCGCAGGCGCACGTGGAGGCGCACGGCGCCGACGCCACGTCGAGCGTCTCGGGGAACACCGACTACCTCGTCGCGGGCGAGAGTCCGGGGCGCTCGAAGCGTCAGGACGCCGACGCGGAGGGCGTGCCGGTCGTCGACGAAGAGTCGTTCGCCGATCTGCTCGCCGAACGCGGGGTCGCGTGGCCGCCCGGCGAGTAGCGAACCCGCAACCCTTTATCTGAGGACGCGGAAACGGGGCGGTATGACCGCCATCGAACTGCGAGGCGTGACGAAGGAGTTCGCCGACGTCACGGCCGTTCGTGACCTCGATCTCACCGTCGAGGAGGGAGAGGTGTACGGCTTCCTCGGTCCGAACGGAGCCGGCAAGTCGACGACCATCGACATGGTGCTCGACTTGGTCCGGCCGACCGACGGGACGGTGCGCGTGCTCGGACAGGACGCCACGGCCGACGGAGTGGCGATCCGCCAGCGGACCGGCGTGCTCCCCGACGGGTTCGCGGTGTACGACAGGCTCTCGGGGCGGAAACACGTCGAATTCGCGGTCCGCTCGAAGGAGGCCGACGACGGCCCCGACACCCTCCTCGACCGCGTGGGACTCCTCGACGACGCCGACCGCAAGGCCGGCGGCTACTCGAAGGGGATGCGCCAGCGCCTCGCGCTCGCGATGGCGCTCGCGGGCGATCCCGACCTGCTCATCCTCGACGAACCCTCCTCCGGGCTGGACCCGGCGGGCGCGAAAGAGATGCGCGAGATCGTCCGAACCGAGGCCGACCGCGGCGCGACAGTCTTCTTCTCCTCGCACATCCTCGAACAGGTCGAGGCCGTCTGCGACCGCGTCGGAATCTTACGCGAGGGCGAACTCGTCGCCGAGGACTCCGTCGAGGGGCTCCGCGAGGCCGTCGGCGGGGAAGAGACGCTGGAGATCGCGATCGGCGGGGGCGCAGCCGAGGGGGACGGCGCGCTCGACGGGGGCGTCGACGCGGTCCGCAACCTCGACGGGGTGAGCCGCGTCGACCGCGCCGGCGACACGCTCGTCGTGAGCTGCGTCAACGGGGCGAAGACGCGGGTCATCGGCGCCTTGGAGGACGCCGGCGTCGCAGTCGCCGACTTCCACACCCGCGAGGCGTCGCTCGAAGACCTCTTCTTGGCGTACACCGAGGGCGCCGCGCCGGGCGAGGATGCGGGAGAAGAAGGGACCGCCGACGCCGACGCGGAGGATACCGCCGACGCCGAGGAGGTGAGCCGATGAGCCTCGCCGCCCTCGCCGAGAAGGACTTCCAAGACGCCGCGCGCTCCCGCGGGATGTTTGCGCTCGTGGCGCTGTTCTCGCTCCTCGTCGCGGCGTTCGCCGTCGTCGTCAGACCGGGCGGACAGGGCGGCGAGCAGTTCGCGACCGAGCTGCTGTTGCGCTTCTTCGTCGGCCCCTTCCTCGTGACGACGCTCGTCCCGCTTGTCGGGATCGTCGTCGGATACAACGCCGTGAGCGGCGAGCGCGAGTCGGGCTCGCTGAAGCTGCTCCTGTCGCTGCCGCACTCCCGGGCCGACGTGGTCTTCGGGAAGGTTATCGGGAGAGGCGCCGCGCTGTCGCTCGCGGTCGTCACCGGCTTCCTGCTGCCGGGGATCGTGTTGCTCGCGCTCTCTCAGGTCGGGCAGATCGCGACGTTCAACGTCGGCGCGTTCCTCGGGTACACCGTCTTCGCCGCGGTCCTCGGCGTCGTCTTCGTCGCGATCGCGGTGGGATGTTCGGCGGCCGCCGCGACGCAGCGCCGCGCGCTGATCGGGGGCGTCGCCATCTACGTCCTGTTCGTGTTGCTCTGGGGCGCCGTCACCGGGCAGTTCCTTGACGCCGCGAGCGGGCTGGTCGACCCGCTGCCGGTGTCCCAACAGCAGGTCAGCGTGTTCCTGCGGGTCGCGAACCCGACGACCGGCGTCGAGCTGCTGTCCAACGCGTTCCTCGGCGATCAGCTGCTCTCCGGTGAGACCGTCAATCAGCAGATCTCCGCGGTGTCGATGCTCGTGTTCTGGACGATCGCGCCGCCGCTGGTCGGGCTCTGGAAGTTCGACAACGACGACTTATGAGAGGAGACGGCCGCCTCGCGGTCGGTTACGCCGACGCGCGCTCGATCGCCGCTTCGAGGTCGGCGACGATGTCGGCGGGGTCCTCGATGCCGACGGAGAGCCGCACCATGTCGCCGGTGACGCCGGCGGCCTCCTGTTCCTCCTCGGTCAACTGCTGGTGGGTCGTCGACGCCGGATGGATGATGAGGGTCTTCGCGTCGCCGACGTTCGCGAGCAGGGAGGCGAGGTCCGCGTTCTCGACGGTCCCTTTCGCGGCCTCGTAGCCGCCCTCCAGCCCGAAGGTGATCATGCCGCCGTAGCCGCCCTCTAAGTACTCGCTGGCCTCCTCGTGGGTCTCGTGGCTCTCCAGTCCGGGGTAGTTCACCCACGCCACGTCCTCGTGCTCGTCGAGGTACTCCGCGACGATCCCGGCGTTCTCGCAGTGGCGATCCATCCGCAGCGGGAGCGACTCGGTCTGCTGGAGCGTGTTCCACGCGTCGAACGGCGACTGCTGGTCGCCGAGGTCGCGCAGCCCGCGGGTGACCGCGGCGAACGTGAACGCGGCGTCGCCGAACGCCTCGACGTAGTTGATCCCGTGGTACGCGGGGTTGTCCTGCGCGATCTCGGGGTACTTCTCGGCGTACTCGCTCCACGGGAACGACCCGCCGTCGACGAGGACGCCGCCGACGGTGGTGCCGTTGCCCGTGAGCCACTTCGTCGTCGACTCCCAGACCAGGTCGGCGCCGTGGTCGAGCGGACGGCAGAGGTAGGGGGTCGCGAACGTGTTGTCGACGAACAGCGGAACGCCGCGGTCGTGGGCGATATCGGCGATCCGCTCGATGTCGGGCGTGACGAGCGCCGGGTTGCCGATGGTCTCGATGTGGACGTAGGCGGTGTCCTCGTCGATCGCGTCGGCGTACCCCTCGTAGTCGAGCGGATCGACGAACCGCGTCGAGATCCCGCGGCGCTCGACCGAGTGCGTGAGGTAGGTGTAGGTCCCGCCGTACAGCGCCGACGAGGAGACGATGTTATCGCCCGCGGACGCGAGCATGAACGTCGCCAGATCGAGCGACGCCATCCCCGAGGACGTGGCGACCGCGCCCACGCCGTTTTCGAGGGAGGCGATCCGCTCTTCGAGGGCGGCGTTCGTCGGGTTCATGATCCGCGAGTAGACGTTGCCCGCCTCCTCTAACGCGAACAGCCGGGAGGCGTGGTCGGCGTCCTCGAACTCGTAGGAGGTCGTCTGATAGATTGGCGTGGCGCGGGCCCCGGTCGCCGGGTCCGGGTCCGATCCCGCGTGGACGCTTCGCGTGTGGAACTCGTGATCGGTGTCGTCCTCGTCGGCTGGCATACCTCGCCATGCGCGCGCCGAGCGCTTAAAGCCGCCCGACCGTCGCGGGCGTTTCCGGTATCTCGGAGGCGCCGCCCAAGCGATTTTGGAGACGACGCCCCGAGTGATTCCGGCGAAGACGGCCGTCTCGTGCCAACCGTTAACAGCGTCGGGCCGTAACTGAGGCTATGGGAACACAAGGTCCGCGCGACGACGCCTTCGAGATCGAGGAGGGGACGGGGTCGATCCCGGACGCCGTCTGGCAGTACACGGCGCTCGCCGGCGCGCTCCTCGTCGGCTTCGCCCTCCTCAGCCAGAGCCTCGTCTACGGAGTCGGGGCGCTCGCGGTGTTGGTGGCGGCGGTCACGGTCGTCAGCGCGGTCGAGATCGTCGACGCCTACGACAAGGAGGCGCTCACGGTGTTCGGCGAGTTTCGGAAGCTCCTCGAACCGGGCGTCCACCTGATTCCGCCGTTCGTCTCCCGCACGTACGCGTTCGACATGCGGACCCAGACGATCGACGTGCCGAGCCAGTCGGCGATCACGCGGGACAACTCGCCGGTGACCGCGGACGCGGTCGTCTACATCAAGGTGATGGACGCGAAGAAGGCGTTTCTCGAAGTGGACGACTACAAGAACGCCGTCTCGAACCTCGCACAGACGACCCTCCGGGCCGTTCTCGGCGACATGGAGCTCGACGACACACTCTCCCGGCGCGACCAGATCAACGACCGGATCAACGAGGAGTTGGACGAGCCGACCGACGAGTGGGGAATTCGCGTCGAGGCGGTAGAGGTCCGCGAGGTGAGCCCCTCACAGGAGGTCCAGCGCGCGATGGAGCAACAGACGGGCGCGGAGCGCCGCCGCCGCGCGATGATCCTCGAAGCGCAGGGGGAACGCCGCTCGGCGATCGAACAGGCGGAGGGTGACAAGCAGTCGAACATCATCCGCGCGCAGGGTGAAAAGCAGAGCCAGATCCTCGAAGCGCAGGGGGACGCGATTTCGACCGTCCTCCGCGCGCGCTCCGCCGAATCGATGGGCGAGCGCGCCATCATCGAGCGCGGCATGGAGACCCTCGAAGAGATCGGCAAGGGCGAATCGACGACGTTCGTCCTCCCGCAGGAACTCACCAGCCTCGTCGGCCGCTACGGCAAGGCGCTCTCCGGCTCCGACGTGCAGCAGATGGAGGGGTTAGAGGGGAAGGAGTTCGACGAGGAGACGGAGAAGCTCCTCGGCTTGGAGGACATCGAGAGCGCGCTCGAACAGCTCGACACGGTGGCCGACAGCGACCTTCGGACCGACGAGACCCGGGACGCGGACGCGGCCCGCGACGTCGATCTCGCCCGCCAAGAGGAGGAGGAGGGGGAAATGCGCGAGGCGGACCGCGACATCGAACTTGAGACCGAAAGCGAGCGACCGGGCGACTGAACGCGGGCGACTGGTTGCGGGCGATCGGGCGACTGGTCGCGGGCGACCGAGAGATCGAGGGCGGGCGGTTCACGGCCGCCACGTTTCCGGATCGACCGCCCAGAGGGTCCCAACTGCGAGCGCGCCTGCGGTCCCTCCGGCGGCGAGGGGGAGGGGAGCGTCGGACGCGGACGCGACCGACGCGAGCAGCAGAGCCGCGGCGACGAGCAGCGTGACCGTGTCCTCCGTGGTCGCAGCACGGATTACGGGCGCGATCGCCGCCCCGGCGACGGCGCCGGCCACGATCGTGCCCGGGGGTCCGGCGAGCGCGGTCGCGATCGCCTCCGTCTCGGTGAGCGCAGCTAGAGCCGCCGCGGGCGCGGTGACGATTCCGGCGGCGAGGGCGAATGCGACGACCGCTCCCACGCCGGGCGCGAGGAGAGTCACGCGCGCGGAGGGCCCGGCGCCCGCGAGCGCGCTCCCGCCGGCGACCAGCAGCACCGATCCGACCGCGAGGAGGGCCGGTGCGGCGACCCAAGAGAACGGCGAGGGAGCGATGAGCGACGCGTCGGCCGACGCGGGGGCGACCGTGGGCGCGACGACGACCGCGAGGCCGAGCGCGGCCACACCGGCGACGAGGAGGACCGATCCGAGAAGCCGACTGCGGAGTGACATGGTCGCCCGAACGCGTCGCGGCCACAAAACGATCGCGGGACCGAGTCGAGGCGGAAGTCCCGCGGACCCCGCCCGCGCTCACACCGTGATGCCGGCACGCTCGCCGCCGATGGTGACGATCACCCGCTCCGGCGGGCCGCGCTCGTCCGAGAGCCGCAACAGGAGCGTCTTGACGACCGGGTTGTCGGTCTCGATCTCACCGCGGACCCCCGCTTGGTCGACGGCGACCCGGAGGTCGCGGTCCCCGGTGCGGCTGATCCCGCCGAGCCGCAGCTGGACCTCGGGCGCCGTGAGCCGCTGTGCGACCACGAGGACCGCGTCGCCGCCGTCGTCGACGAAGTCGGTTCGATCGACGAACCGAAGCGTCTCGGCCGTGTCGGGGCGGACCGCGCCGCGGGCCGCCGCCGCGGACCGGAAAGAGGCCGCGTGCGTCAACAGCTCGGCCGGACGGGCGCGGACGCTGCGGCCGTCGACCAGCGGGTTCCCGTCGACGTAGCGGCTCCGGACCGCGAGGTCGCGAGGGGTGGAGGCGGCAATGTCGTGGAGGCGGTCGGTACAGCCCGCGCTGGCGACGGCGAGGCCGGCCACCACTGCGCGGCGCTTCATGTGACGCGTTCCGACGGTCGCGAATAAAAACCCCGTCGTCGCGGGTTTCGGCGCGCGAGAATCGGCGCCGGTGCGAGGACGGTCGCGGTCTAGGCCGCCACGCCCGGCTACTCGTCGATCATCGGGGCCGGCACGCCGTCGTCGCCGCCGTCGAGCTCGAACGCGCGGCGGAGCTCCGCGATCCGGTCGCGGATGTCGGCCGCCAGCTCGAACTCCAGGTTGCTCGCGGCCTCGTCCATCCGCTCTTCGAGCGCCTCGATCTGCGCTTTCGCCTCCTCGAGGCTCTCCACGTCGCCGACGCTGACGTTCGAGGTGTCCGTCTTCGCGCCCGGGAGGTTCGTCTCGCCGACCGGCTTGTCGATGGTGGTCGCCTCGTGGCCGTGCTCGGCGTTGTACTCCAGCTGGATCTCGCGGCGGCGCTGGGTCTCCTCGATGGCCGCTTCCATCGAGTCGGTCGTCCGGTCCGCGTAGAGGACGACCTCGCCGTTGACGTTGCGGGCGGCCCGCCCCATCGTCTGGACGAGGGTCGTGGTGGAGCGGAGGAACCCCTCCTGGTCGGCGTCGAGGATGGCGACGAGGCTCACCTCCGGGATGTCGAGCCCCTCCCGGAGCAGGTTGATGCCGACGAGCACGTCGATGTTGCCGAGCCGGAGGTCGCGGATGATCTCGTGGCGTTCGAGGGTATCTGTCTCGTCATGCATGTACGCCACGTCGATCCCGGCCTCCTCGAAGTACTCCGTGAGGTCCTCGGCCATCCGCTTGGTGAGGGTGGTGACGAGGACGCGCTCGTCGCGCTCGATCCGATCGTCGACCCGCTCTAAGAGGTCCTCGACCTGCCCCGTCGCCTCCGCCACCTCCACCTTCGGGTCGACGAGGTGGGTCGGGCGGACGATCTGCTCGACGATCCGGTCCGAGGTCTCGCGCTCGTAGTCGCTCGGCGTCGCCGAGACGTAGAGGGTCCGGTCCGTCTTTTCCACGAACTCCTCGAACGTCAGGGGGCGGTTGTCGTAGGCGGTCGGGAGCCGGAAGCCGTTCTCGACCAGCGAGTCCTTCCGGGATTTGTCCCCCTCGTACTGCCCTTTGATCTGGGGGATCGTCTGGTGGGACTCGTCGACGACGGTGAGGAAGTCGTCGGGGAAGTAGTCGAGGAGGGTGTAGGGAGCGTCGCCGGACTCGCGGTCGTCCATGTGGACCGAGTAGTTCTCGATCCCCGAGCAGTAGCCCGCCTCGCGGAGCATCTCTAGGTCGAAGGTGGTGCGCTCCTCGATGCGCTGGGCCGCCACGAGGTCGCCCTGCCGCTCGAAGTAGCTGACCCGTTTCTCCATCAGGTCCTCGATCTCCGCGACCGCCTGCTCCAGCTTGTCGTCGGGGATCGAGTAGTGCTCCGCCGGGTGGAGCATGACGGCGGGCTCCTCCGAGACGACCTCGCCGTGCATCGGATCGACCTTGATCATCCGGTCGATCTCCTCACCCCACAGCTCCACCCGGACCGCGTACCGCCCGTACATCGGGTAGATCTCGACGGTGTCGCCCCGCACGCGGAAGGTGCCCTGCGTGAAGTCAACGTCGTTGCGCTCGTAGTTCAGGTCGACGAGCCGGGCGAGCAACTCCTCGCGGCCCACCTCCTCGCCGACCTCCAAGCGGAGCGCCATGTCGCGGTAGTTCTGCGGGTCGCCGAGCCCGTAGATCGCGGACACCGAGGCGACCACGATCACGTCGTCCCGCGTCAGCAGCGACCGCGTCGCGGAGTGGCGGAGGCGGTCGATCTCCTCGTTGATCGACATCTCCTTGTCGATGAACGTGTCCGTCTGCTCGACGTACGCCTCCGGCTGGTAGTAGTCGTAGTAGGATACAAAATATTCTACTGCATTATCCGGGAAAAGATTCCTGAACTCTTCGTAGAGTTGCGCGGCGAGCGTTTTGTTGTGGGCTAACACGAGGGTGGGCTGATCGAGCTCCTCGGCGACCCACGAGACGGTGTTCGTCTTGCCGGACCCCGTCACGCCGAGCAGGGTCTGCTTGTCGGCGCCCGACTCGAACCCCTCGACCAGCTGTTCGATCGCCTCCGGCTGGTCGCCCGCGGGCTCGAACGGGGCGTCGACGCGGAGGGAGCGGTCGACGGTCGGACGGTCCTCGGAGAGGGGGGAGTCGGCGTCGCTCACGATACGCGTCGTTGGCGGCGGAGGCACTTGAGCGGCGCGGCTAGGCGGATGGCAGCGGAAAAGTGATCACACGGACCCTTCTCGTTCCGAGGGCGAAACCCTACGTATTCACCGGACGGACCACCGAACCGTGTCCCTCCAGTTCACGCCCGTCGCCGCGTTCGCCGCGTTCGGCGCGGCCCTCGTGCTGTTCGTCTGGCTCGCGACCGGCGTATGGGTCAACTTCGATGCGCGCGCTCGCGGGAGTGCCCACCCGGCCGTTTGGGGCGTCTTCGCGCCGCTCTCGGGAATCGTGCTGTTCTACTACCTCCTGTGGTGGCGTCGCGGACGCCCCCGCGAGTGGCCGCCGGACCGAGCGGAACGAGCCACCGCCATCGTCGTCGTCGCCGGCCTCGGCGGACTGGTCGCCGGGAACCTCGTGTCGCCGCCCGATCCCACCTCACAGCTGACCGTCTGGCCGATCGCGTTCGCCTGCTGTCTCCCGGTCGCGTACTGGCTGGTTCGGACGAGATTCGACGCCGCCGAAGCTGAATCCGCCGGGCAGCGAAAAGAGCGGAACCCTCCAAAGCCCTAATCGTTCGACTGTGGCGGGACCCCGCGCCTCAACGCTCGATCTGTAGTTCTATATAAACACCCGTGTGAACGCACCGCATACCAACCGATACTCCCCCCACCGTGGTGCGGTTTCGCACGCCACGAGCGATAGGTTTATATAGAATCACAAACAATCAAGGGATGATATGTCCCAGCGACAGCGGATGGGTAACCAGCCGATGATCGTACTTTCCGAGGAGTCGCAGCGCACCTCCGGAAAGGACGCGCAGAACATGAACATCACGGCCGGCAAGGCGGTGGCGGAGTCCGTCCGCACAACGCTCGGCCCGAAAGGGATGGACAAGATGCTCGTCGACTCCGGCGGGTCCGTCGTCGTCACGAACGACGGCGTCACCATCCTGAAGGAGATGGACATCGACCACCCGGCGGCCAACATGATCGTCGAGGTCTCCGAGACGCAGGAGGAGGAGGTCGGCGACGGCACCACCTCCGCCGTCGTCGTCGCCGGTGAGCTCCTCGATCAGGCCGAGGAGCTCCTCGATCAGGATATCCACGCGACCACGCTCGCGCAGGGGTACCGTCAGGCCGCCGAGAAGGCCAAGGAGATCCTCGAAGACGAGGCCATCGATGTCTCCGCGGACGACTACGACACGCTCGTCGAGATCGCCGAGACGGCGATGACGGGCAAGGGCGCCGAGAACTCCAAGGACCTGCTCGCCGAGCTCGTCGTCGACGCCGTCTTGGCGGTCCAGGACGACGACGGTATCGACACGGAGAACGTCTCCGTCGAGAAGGTCGTCGGCAGCTCGATCGACCAGTCCGAGCTCGTCGAGGGCGTCATCGTCGACAAGGAGCGCGTCGACGAGAACATGCCCTTCGCTGTCGAGGACGCCGACGTGGCGCTGTTCGACGGCGCCATCGAAGTGAAGGAGACGGAGATCGACGCCGAGGTCAACGTCACGGACCCCGACCAGCTCCAGCAGTTCCTCGATCAGGAAGAGGAGCAGCTCCGCGAGATGGTCGACCACCTCGTCGACATCGGCGCCGACGTCGTCTTCGTCGGTGACGGCATCGACGACATGGCCCAGCACTACCTCGCGCAGGAGGGCATCCTCGCCGTCCGCCGCGCGAAGTCCGACGACCTCAAGCGCCTCGCCCGCGCGACCGGCGGCCGCGTCGTCTCCAACCTCGACGACATCGAGACGGACGACCTCGGCTTCGCCGGCTCCGTCGCCCAGAAGGATATCGGCGGCGACGAGCGCATCTTCGTCGAGGACGTCGAGGAGGCGAAGTCCGTCACGCTCATCCTCCGCGGCGGCACCGAGCACGTCGTCGACGAGGTCGAGCGCGCCATCGACGACTCGCTCGGCGTCGTCCGCACGACGCTGCTCGACGGGAAGGTGCTGCCCGGCGGCGGCGCCCCCGAGGCCGAGCTCGCGTTGCAGCTCCGCGACTTCGCCGACTCCGTCGGCGGCCGCGAGCAGCTCGCCGTCGAGGCGTTCGCCGACGCGCTGGAAGTCATCCCGCGCACCCTCGCCGAGAACGCGGGTCTCGACCCCATCGACTCGCTGGTCGACCTCCGCTCCCGCCACGACGGCGGCGAGTTCGGCGCCGGTCTCGACGCCTACACGGGCGACGTGATCGACATGGAGGCCGAGGGCGTCGTGGAGCCGCTCCGCGTCAAGACCCAGGCCATCGAGTCCGCCACCGAGGCGGCCGTCATGATCCTCCGCATCGACGACGTCATCGCGGCCGGCGACCTCAAGGGCGGCGGCACCGACGACGGCGGCGACGAGGGCGGCCCCGGCGGCGCGCCCGGCGGAATGGGCGGCGGCATGGGCGGCATGGGCGGCATGGGCGGTGCGATGTAAGCGAGGTTCTGAAAGAACCTCGATACCGAGCGGGGAGCGAGCGGGGTCGACCGAAGAGAGACCCCGAATCGAACGGGACGATACGTCCCGTGAGCGCACGCGACCCGCGAGGCGTACACGTCCGATAGGACACACGCACCCCCAACGCCGACCGCAACCGCTTCGCTGGACCGACCCGCCGACCGACCGTCGCGCGCCCCGTCCGGGCCTCGACGACACGCGATTTTTATCGACGACCGACGCGACGACCGCGGAGCCGCCGGCTCGTCGCTCGACGACCGACCGAGCAGTCGCTCCGTCGACACGAGGATAACACCGATGTCACCCCCCGACACGGGTGTTCGCGAGCCGTTAAGTGTCGGCCGCGCCTCCGATCGACCACGAGACGGGTCCGCCGCGAGCGCGCGAGAGGCGGCGCGGTCCGTTCGATTTCCCATACAATGCCACAGCAGAAAGCCGACTACGCAGACGACGCCGAGATCGACGCGGAACTGGACGACCTCCCCGACGACGCGACCGTCGAGGAGACGGTCGCGAACCTCGAGGAGCGCGGCTTCGATGTCGTCGTCGTCGACTCCGCCGACGAGGCGCTCGACGCGGTACGGTCGCAGATCCCCGCGGACGCGTCCGTCATGAACGGTCACTCGACGACTCTCGAAGAGATCGGGTTCGACGACTTCCTCGGCGAGGGTGACCACGAGTGGGAGAGCCTCCCCGGCCAGATCTGGAGCATCGACGACGACGCCGAGCGACAGACCGCGCGCCGGGAGTCGCAGACGGCCGACTACTTCCTCGGCGGCATCAACGCGGTCGCGCAGACGGGCGAGCTCGTCGCCGCCGACCTCTCCGGCAGCCGGATCGGGGCGTACCCGTTCGCCGCCGGCAACGTGGTCATCGTCACCGGCACGAACAAGATCGTCCCGACGCTCGACGACGCGCTCGACCGGCTGGAGTCGGTCGCGTACCCGCTGGAGAACGAGCGCGCACAGGAGGCGTACGGCGTCGAGTCGGCGCTCGCCAAGCAGCTCATCTACCGCCGCGAGACCGAGGAGGGCCGGACGACGGTCGTCCTCGTGCGCGAACAGCTCGGGTACTGAACGCGGTACCAAACACAGTAGACTCTACTTCGAACCGATCGTTTCTGACGGTGTGGTGAGCCAGACGAATCGTCTTGCGTCCCGATACTGACTCGGTTCAATCGACGGGCCAGATCGAAATGGGGGAGCTAGAGAGAGGTGACGGCGATAGCGTTGATACCACGATCAACGGTTGGAGAGGCCTTCCGAATATGGTTGGGTAAGCTGGAAAACTGCCTGTCGCGCGAACGGGCGTATATCGCCACGGGATGCTGTGTTCGGCTAGATCACAACTCGAACTTCTGTGTGTCGAGGTAGACACTCGCTTCAGAGCTCATCAATTTCGACCTCTTCTTGAACCTATTTGTGTCTTGTGACGGTACATACTAATAGTATGAACAGTAATCCTTCCAATAGCGTGCGACTCGTCTACAGTGGTATTCACAGTACTCCTGTGTCGGTCTGTCGACGAGTCGAAGACTGACAACAGACTAAGAACTATGACGAAAATATGAGTACTATGGCTTTAGCACAAGCGACGAGGCCCGAGACTTCTACCAAGTGGTGGCGGATGGGGAGTGTGACCTATTCTCTTTCATTTCATATTAAACTACATTCACGTCTGTTCCATCTGTCTCCACCGAACTGGTTCGACATGAGCACAACAGACGAACGCTTCGGAAGATCCGAAAAATAATGAATGAGTGTCAAATCCAGTGGAAGCGAATGAAGGGTGTACCGGTGAGCGTGAAATGAAGCCCGATCGCGAAGGAGTTCCTGATCTCGATTGGACTATCATCAAGTCGCTCATGGACGCACAAGCGAATACAAATACATCTCTTGAACGGTATTTGCTGTACGTCACTCACGACGACTTTGATCTCGATGCCGAGCACGTCGATCGCTGTCTCTCGCAGGCAATCGAACATCACGAACGAGCTCTCGAAGACCTCCGAACTGCCCGCGAACTGGTCGCGAGCGGTCACGACGACTGAAACCAATTTCTCTGTTTCGAGCGTCTCTACATGTGAAATTTCTCTCCTCCGTTCACAAGGAATATAGTGGCTCGCGATGAACGACCGGTAATGCGGCTCACCGTCCCAACTGATTTCGAAATTCTACAAATTCTGTCTAACGGGAGGCGAAACAATGCCATCAACATCGCGGCACACCTCGACAAAAACCGGTCATACGTGAACACACGCCTGCCGGTGCTGGCAGATTACGGATTGCTCGAACGCGTTGGACCGGCCCCGAACAGCGGACTTTACGAGATCACCGAACGCGGACGAATCGCGGCGAGTCACCGGGCGGAGTACGAGAATGATGACATCGATTTTGAAGCGCTGATCGAGCGGAAACTGGCGGAACAGAAGTAGCGCGGGACTGGGGGAGCGACTGTGGTGCCGGAGGGCGGCACGCCGGAACTGAAGTTCCAGATCGAGGTGTGTAAACGACGTTCTGGTCCGGTCTCGGTGCGAACTGAGCTGCGGTTGTGTGTCGGGGATTTCGTCAGAGGATATCGTCTATCGAGAGCGTTATTGGTATATACTGTTAGTACCTACTTGGATGTGTGATACCCATCACGAATTCGTTTGATCTGATCGTGTTGCGGTGTCTCTCTAAAAGCGAGAGTAGCAACGCGTCGGAGATCGCGGAGAGATTCGATCGATCGCGCCCGTACGTACGCACACGGCTGATCACACTCGCTGAAACCGGCTACGTGCGGACAATCGGTGTGAACCCGCGTTTTCAGGCGTACGAACTCACCCCAATGGGTGCGGCCGTAGTCCGACGCGTCAACGCGGTAGTTGACTCGTAAGCGAGGATCAGTCACATCCGATGGTCCGATAGGACGGCCACACCCAGACGTTCTCGCTCGAAATCAGCTTCGCCGACGACAACGCAGTTCCGGAAATCCTCGCCGTAAGGTATACGGGCCGGGAGGGATTCGAACCCCCGACCGTCCGGTTAAAAGCCGGACGCTCTCCCTAACTGAGCTACCGGCCCAGACACGAATCCGTACGGCGAGACCACGGATAAACGTTTAGAAACCGCCTGCGGCGAGTGGGTCGCTCGCCGATCCGAAACGGTTTCCGGAGTGCCGCCGTCGCCGACCGCATGGACTTCGACATGCGCGCGTTCGCCGCCGACCTCTGTCGGTTCGCCTCGACGGCCGACGAGGAGGCGGCCGCCGCCGACCTCTGTCGGTTCGCCTCGACGGCCGACGAGGAGGCGGCCGCCGCCGACTTCGTCGCGGCCGAGCTCGACGCGCTCGGCTTCGAGACGTACGCGTGGGACGCCGATCCGGAGCTCCTCGCCGGCCACCCCTCCTTCCCGGACGATCTCGACGAGGCGGACGTGGCGGGCCGGAAGAGCGTCGCGGGCGTGCTCGCGCTCGGCGGGGCCGGAGCCGACGAGGGTGACACGGCCGGCGACGACGCGATCGACCCCGGGAACGACGCCCCCACGGTCGTCTTGAACGGCCACATCGACGTGGTGCCCGCCGAGCCCGCCGAGTGGTCGAGCGACCCGTTCGAGCCGGTGTGGGGGGAGGCCGGCGGCGATGAGGGGGACGACGGCGCCGGCGAGACCCTCACCGCCCGCGGCGCCGCGGACATGAAATCGGGGGTCGCGGCGTGCGTCGGCGCGGCGCTCGACGTGCGGGAGGCGGTCGCCGCCGGCGCGGTCGACCTGCCCGAGGCTGGGCTCAGGGTCGTCGTCGAGGCGGTCGCCGGCGAGGAGGACGGCGGGTACGGGGCCGCGACCGCGGCGCTGGCGAACCCCTATCCCTTCGAGCGCGACGCGGCGATCGTCGCAGAGCCGACCGAGCTGCGTCCCGTGGTCGCCTGCGAGGGGTCGCTGATGGCGCGGATAGCGCTGACCGGGCGGAGCGCCCACGCCGCCACGCGCTGGCGCGGCGAGGACGTGCTCCCGCGGTTCGAGGCGATCCGTGAGGCGTTCGCGGAGTTGGAAACGGAGCGCGGCGAGGCGGTCGAACACCCTCTGTACGGCGAGTTCTCGGTGCCGTGGCCCGTCGTCTGCGGAACGGTCGAGGCCGGCTCGTGGGCGTCGACGGTGCCGGCGACGCTGACCGCCGAGTTCCGGATCGGCGTGGCGCCCGGCGAGACGGTCGACGAGGTGGAAGAGACGTTCCGCGCGCGGCTGGAGGAGGTGGTCGCCGACGACCCGTGGCTCCGCGAGCACCTGCCGACGTTCGAGCGGTTCTCGGTGCAGTTCGAGCCCGCGGAGATCGCCGTCGACGAGCCGATCGTCGAGGCCGCGCGGGCGGGGCTCGTCGAGGCCGGCCTGCCGGACGCGGAGCCGACCGGCGCGACCTACGGCGCCGATTCTCGGCACTACGTCGCGGCGGGAATCCCGACGGTCCTGCTCGGACCCGGGACGATCACGGAGGCGCACTACCCGGACGAGACGATCGCGTGGGCGGAGGTCGAGCGCGGGCGGGAGGCGATCGCGGCCGCAGTCAGCCGGTTCGCGGCGGGGTACGGGTCCGGATCGGAGCGCTACGCCGCGTCCGACTCGGCGAAGTAGTCGTCGAGCGCCTCCGCGACGAGGTCACCGGGGTCGACGTTCCGGTTCGAGGCGCGGCGCCTGAGCTCCACGTAGGCGTCGAGCGGGAGCCCGATCTCGACGTGGCCGAGCTCGACGCCCGCCTCGCGGACCGCGGCCTCGACGTCGCTGCCGTCGTTGACGGCGGAAGCGACGGAGCGGACCTCCCGGACCGTGAGGTCGCCGTCGATAGTCGCCCACGCCAGCAGGTAGCGGTCGGTGCCGCCGAGGCGCGCGACGTGTTTCGCCGCGCTCGGCGCGATCCGCCCGCTCGCGACCTGCCTGCGGATCGCCTGCGGGAGGTCGTGGACGCGGGCCCACTTGCGGATGAACGCCACCGAGACGTCGTCGCCGGCGCGCTCGGCGGCCGCCTTGTACGAGCCGACGCCGCGGACGAGCGCGGCGCAGGCGGCCGCCCCTCGGAGCATCAGTACGTGGTCGTCGTCGCCGACGTCGCCGGCCGCGAAGCGGGCGACCGTCTCGGCCGCCTCGGCGACGCTGTCGGGGTCGTCGGGGTCGAACCCCACCGCCTCGGCGGCGCGCTCGCCCGTCACCGCCGGGTCCGACCGGACGACGGGCTCGCCGACCGGGGAGCGTCTGTCCGCGGGTGACTCCTCGTTCATGTCCTACCTCTTCGGGTCCGCGCACATAAGCGACCGGCACCGGGGCAGGTTTCGCTGACGACGGCGATGATTGAGACGTCGGACCCCCGGCGCGGCGAGACCCCGCACCGACGAGACCCCATGTGCGGCCGACGAGGAGGGATTTTTACCGGCCGGCCGAGACCCCTCGGCATGGACGAACGCGTACGCGAGCACGCGGAAGTGCTCGTCGACTGGAGCGCGCGGGTCGAGGCCGGCGACGACGTGGTCGTGAGCGTCGCAGAGGACGCCCACGAGCTCGGCGTCGCGGTCGCCGAGGCGCTCGGCGAGCGGGGGGCGAACGTCACGACGCTGTACGGGTCGGCCGAGGTCTCGCGGGCGTATTTGAAGGGCTCCGAGGCGGGAGCGGAGGACGGCGACGGCGCGCCGAGCTTCGACGACGACCCCGCGGTCGAGCGTGCGCTGTTCGAGGCCGCCGACGCCTACCTCCGGATCGGCGGCGGCCGCAACACCACCGCGACGGCGGACGTGTCGAGCGAGACCCGGCGGGCGTACGCGACCGCCCGGCAGGCGGTGCGCGAGGCGCGGATGGACACCGACTGGGTGTCGACGGTCCACCCCACGCGCTCGCTCGCCCAGCAGGCCGGGATGGCCTACGAGGAGTATCAGGAGTTCGTCTACGACGCCGTGTGCCGCGACTGGGAGGCGCTCGCCGACGAGATGGCGGCGATGAAGGACGCCCTCGACGCGGGCGAGGAAGTCCGGATCGTCACCGAGCGCGACGACGCCCCCGACACCGATATCGCGATGTCGATCGCGGGCCGGACCGCGGTCAACTCCGCCGCCTCCGTGGCGTACGACTCCCACAACCTCCCCTCGGGCGAGGTGTTCACCGCCCCCTACGACACGGAGGGCGAGGCGTTCTTCGACGTGCCGATGACGATCGACGCGACCCGCGTCCGGGACGCGCACCTCGTCTTCGAGGGCGGCGAGGTCGTCGACTTCTCGGCGGGCGCCGGCGAGGTCGCGCTCGCGAGCGTGCTCGACATCGATGCGGGCGCTCGCCGGCTCGGCGAGTTGGGCATCGGGATGAACCGCGGGATCGACCGCTTCACCGACTCGATCCTCTTCGACGAGAAGATGGGCGACACGGTCCACCTCGCGGTCGGCCGCGCCTACGACGCCTGCCTACCGGAGGGCGAGTCCGGCAACGACAGCGCGGTCCACGTCGACATGATCAGCGACGTGAGCGAGGACTCCCGGCTGGAGATCGACGGCGAGGTCGTCCAGCGCAACGGCACGTTCCGGTGGGAAGACGGGTTCGAGGGGTGATCGAGAGGACTCGTCGGCAGCGAGACGGTTTTTAAACAAACGCGGTGGTGCGGTGGCGTGTGCCTCCGAGCGCCCACCGGGCGCGAGGAGCACGCGCGAGGGAGTCGGTCGCCCGAAGCAACGCGGAGGGCGACCGACGAGGCTGGGGAGGCGTGAGGCTGCGGTGCGATTGCGGGCGGGTGGGACTCAAAGGGGCAGCCGGTGAGGCGGGCGTAGGCGGCGTAAGGACCGCAAGGAGCGAGCACCGCGAGCGACTGAGGACCGCAGCGAGCGTACGCCCGCCTCACCGGCTGGGGCTTTGGAGGTGTCTCCGGTAGAGGTGTCAGTTGCGTTTCGCCGAGCAGTTAGGACTTTGGAGGTGTTCACCGTCGATCCGACATCAACGCCGTATAAACGCCCGACGGCAACCCCAAGATTGAGTCCCTATTTCTGGAGCGCGTCGAGGTGGAACTCGAAGGCGGCGACGGGCACCTCCAGGCCGTGTTCGACGAGCACGGCGGGGTGGACCTCACCGATCACGCCGACCGCCTCGCCGTCGATCACGACCGCGGCGGTCCGGCCGTCGATGAAGGAAGGGTGCTCCGTGCGCGGGGTCTCCGGGTCCGCGCCGAAGTCGTCGCACACCGCCTGCAGGCGGCCCTTCGCGGCCTCGTAGGAGGCGTCGCGGCGGGCGACCGCGCCGGCGACGTGGCGGCGCTCGGCGACGTTGGTGTCCTCCGTCTCGTCGCGCTCGGCCGCGAAGCCGACCTCCGCGACGTCTTGCGGGTACGCGTTGTGGGTGTTGCGTTCGAGCAGCATGAGGAGCGACGGGAGCGCCCACGTGCGGAGCTGGGTGTACTCCTCGCTGTACGGCTCCGTGATCCCGACGGGGTCGCCGCCGCCGAACACGCCGACGCCCGGCTCGTCGCCCTCGGCGACCGCGGCGCCGCCGGTTCCCGGCTCGACGTTCATCCGGTCGTAGTTCTCGGTCCCGCTCGTCATGTGGAAGTTGAGCAGGTCCTCGAAGCCGAGCCCGACGAGACTCGTCCGGACCGCGTCCTCCAGCCGGGAGCGCTCGTGGCGACCCCCGACCGTCCCCACGTCGGGGTAGCGCGGCTCCAGGTTGTCGAAGCCGTACGCGCGCCCCACGTCGTCGACCAGGTCGAGGGGGTGAAGCACGTCGACGCGGTACGGCGGGATCTCCACCTGGTAGGTCACGTCCTCGTCGAGGGTGTAGGAGGCGTCGAGGCCGGCGCGCTCGAAGCAGTCGACGACCTCCTCCGGCTCGAAGTCGACGCCGAGCAGCGTCTCGATCCGGTCGTGGCTCACCGACTTTTCGTCGGTGTCGAGGTTCGGGCGGACCAGCTCCGCGCCGTACTCGCTCGGGGCGGTCGCGCCGTCGGCGTAGTTCACCGTGACCGCCTCGATCGTCGCGCCGCGGGCGGAGAGCGCGTAACAGATGATGTTGCACATCCGGTCGATCGTCCACTGATCGGTGCCGGTGAGCTCGACGAACAGCTCGCGAGAGCCCGTCGTCACCTCGGTCCGCTTCCCGTTGATCACGGGCGGGAACGAAAAGAGACCGAGTTCGTCGTAGATCGCGGGGTACCGCTCCAGATCATCGACGAGGTCGGCGTACGTCCGGCCCGTGTCGTGTTCCTCCAAGACCTCGGCGGGGGTCAGCTCGTCGTTCGCGTCCAGCGGGACGAACGCCTCGCCGTCGGGGTCGACGCCGCGGTAGGTGATCGACGGCTCCGACCCCTCCTGCAGCGGCGCGCCCTTGACCATCGCGAGGTCGTGGATGCCGATGGCACCCTTCGCGCGGCCGCGCCCCATCGTCGCGTGAAGCTTCTCCTGCAGCTGGATCAGCGAATCGAGCGCGCCATCGTCGAGGTCGACGCCGCGGACCACCGCGCCGGTGACGTACGGGCGCTCGTCGGGGACGGACTCGTCGACCTCGATACTCCACTCGGGGTCGTTCGTCTCGGGGATGTAGACGCCGCGGTCGTCGCCGTTGTGGTAGCGCAGCGAGCGCGCGACGCCCTCGACGGAGAGCCGGTCGAGCCGGTCGGGCGCGAACTCGAACTGGAGGAGTCCGTCGTCGGTCTCCCCCTCGAACTCCAACCCGAGCCCGAACAGGTCCTCCGCGAACTCCTCGTCGCTCGTGTCGGTGCGGCCGGTGAGCCCGCGCAGCTCGTCGGTGTCGATGTCGACGACGGGCATCAGTAGCTCACCTCCGCGTCCCGCAGGAACTCGATGTCGGCCAAGGTCCCGTGGAGGTCGCGGATGTCCTCCGCGCCGGTGGTGAGCATGGCGAGCCGTTCTAAGGCGAGCCCCCACGCCATCACGTCGCAGTCGACGCCGAGCGGGCCGGTGACCTCCTCGCGGAAGACGCCCGAGTTGCCGATCTCGATCTCCTCGCCCGTCTCGGGGTGTTCGCCGAACAGCTCGAAGGAGGGCTCGGTGTACGGGTTGTAGTGCGGCTTAAAGCGGATATCGGTGATCCCGAACTGCCGGTAGAACTCCTCGAAGGTGCCCATCAGGTCGCGCACCGAGAGGTCCTCGGCCATCACCCATCCCTCGATCTGGAAGAATTCGAGGAGGTGCGTCGGGTCCAGCGTGTCGTTGCGGTACACCTTCTCGACGGAGAAGTAGCGCTGCGGGGGCTCCAGCTCCGCGCCCGCGATCCCCGAGAGGTAGCGCATCGACAGCGAGGTGGTGTGGCCGCGGAGGGCGACCTCGCGGGCGAAGTCCTGCGACCACGGCGAGTGGTAACCGTCCCCGTCGATCCCCCACCCGTCGCGGTGGGCCGCCTCGACGCGGGCCATCAGCTCGTCCGGAATCCCCTCCATCGGGTCCACGTCCAGCGCGAACCGGTCCCAGTGGGTCCGCGCCGGGTGGTCCTGCGGCATGAACAGGCAGTCGTTGATCCAGAAGTCGCTGTCGGCGTGGGGTCCCTCCATCTCCTGAAAGCCCATCCCGACGAGCACGTCCTTCACGCGGTCCGCGGTCCGGCGGAGGACGTGCTTCCGTCCGCCTCGCGTCGTCGGCGCGTCGGCCTCGACGTTGTACTCGGAGAACTCCACGTCGCGCCACTCGCCGCTGGCGAGCAGATCCGGGGTGAGCTCCGAAACCGTCTCCGTCGCCTCGATGCCCATCATCAGCGCGTCGACGCCGTCGTCGGTGAGCGTCACCGATCGGGTCACCGACTCGCCGCGGTCGACGAGCCCGCGGGAGTCGAACTGGTCGAGAACGGACTCGTCGGCCGCGGGGTCGTCGCCGTCGGCGAGCGCCGCGAGCGCGGCCGCCTCCGGGTCGGCGTCGGGGTCGGCGTCCGGATCGACGGTCAGCTCGCCTGAGTCGATCGATCCGAAGCCCTTGCGCGCGAAGTTCGAGAGCGCGATGTCGACCTCTGGGCCGTCGAGGCCGGCCTCGCCGATGACCTGCCCCATCGAGACCGCGTCCTCGTCGGCGCCGAGCGCGAGCCCGGCGTGATAGAGCCGCGTCTCGGGGAGCCCGTCGTCGACGTACCGCCGGCCCTCGTCGGCGAGATCGAGGGTCTCAGAGGGTGTCTCGGCGACGAAGAGGAGCCCCTCGTCGCGGAGATCGAAGGCGGCGCCGGTGACCGTCTCGGGCTTCAGGCCGGTCTCCGCCGCGATCTCGTCTATCGTCCGTTCGTCCGTCGCGCTCGCGGCCTCGAGGACCGCGAGCTGTCGTTCCGGGAGTCGCATTCGAGTTATCTCTATAGGCGTCTGGCTGGTTGGTAACGGTTCCGGCACGTCGCCGTCGCGGGGCGAGCGAACGGGATGTTTCCGTCTCCGTCGCCGCGACGCCGGCCGATCCCCCCGGTTTCACCGTCCCGCCGCGGTACGGATCCGCCGCGCGCGACTCACGCGAAGAAGAACCCGAACGCGTCGCCGTCGGCTCCGGTGGCGATGCCCGCTTCGGCGCGTTCGAGTGCCATGGTACCGCGTGGCTATCGCTCCGGCATCGGTGTTTCGCTCGTCGCTGAAAATTTCAATACCGATAGACGTGTGCGATCCTTTATACGGGCGTTCGACGCCGATCCGGATATGAGCAGCGTAACGTCGAATTCCCCGGGCGGCGAGTCGGGTTCGGAGGCGGTCCGCGTCGAACACGGCGACGACGACGGTCCGGCGCCGAGCCACGCCGTCGTCGAGGCCGTCGCCGGCGCCGCCGGCGTCGACCCGATCGATCTCGCCGACGAGGCGGGGATCCTCCTCTACGATCACATCGACTTGGAGGCGCTGGACGCGCTCGTGGCCAGCCATTCCGGGGCCGACCTCGGCGTCTCGCTGTCCGTCGCCGACTACGAGGTCAGCGTCGACGCGACGGCGGTCGTCGCCGAGCCCGTCCGGTAAGCGTTCCACCCGGCTTCCGTCGAGAGGGAGGCTACGATGCCCCGTCCGACCCCGCTCGCTCCCGCAGCGCCGCGATCCGATCGCCGAGCGGCGGCTGCACCTCGAACCACGTCGACCAGTCGCCGGTCTCCGGTTCGACCCCGCGGATCGCCGCCACGCGCTCGAACGCGTCGGCGACCCGGCCCGCGCCGACCGCGTCCGCCGCGCGGTCGTCGGCCGCGTACTGCACCCGCCGTCCGACCCAGAAGGCAGCGAGCCCGACGGCGACGAGCGACGCGAACCCCGCGTCGAACGCCACCGTCGCGGTGACGATTGCCGCCAACACGCCGACCACCGCCGCGACCGAGACGGCCCGGAACTCGCCGTAGTACGTCTCGACGCGGCCGGCCTCGGCCGCGAGGAGGCCGATGGCGACGTCCTCGTCCACGTCGTCGAGCACGGCCTCCGAGAGGAACAGCACGCGCCGACGGGGCGGGCCGCGGACCGCCACCTCGATGCGGCCGACGCTGTCGCTTCCGGGGTCGTCCCCGTCGGCTTCGTCCCCGCCGACTTCGCCCCCATCGCGGCACTCGATCGCGATCCGATCGACGTCGAGCCCGGCGGTCTCGCGGAGGTAGTCGAGGCGACCGCGCTCGGCGGGGGTCGGCTCCCGGAGGTCGCGGAACCGGTCGGCCGCGTACAGCGGACCGATCTCGACGGCGAGAAACGTTAGAACGGTGACCCCGACGAGCAAGGCGACCGTGAGCATCGTCCGCGGGTCCGTTCCGGAGCGGTAAAAAGACGTGACTTCGCGGTCAGGCGGGGCACCGAGGGTCGTCACGGCGTCACCGCCCGTCAGCGGGGACCCGCCGAGCGAGTTCCCGGACCGCTTCCGCCGCGGCGCTGTCGGGCGCGCCGTCGACGATCGGTCGCTCGTCGACGACCGAGCGCCCGACGCGCGGGTCGGCGGGGACGACGGCCGCCGGCGCTCCGAGCGCGTCGGCGATCGCGTCGGTCGGCGGCTCCTCGGTCACTCGGTTGACCGCGCAGCCGACGAGTCCGGCGTCGAGCTCGCGGGCGAGCTCCCGGGTCCGGACCGCGTCGGCCAGCGCGAACGCCCGCGGCGACACGACGAGCAGGCAGGCGTCCGCGACCGCGAGCGGCACGCCGGCGTCCGCGCGCCGCCCCGCCGGACAGTCGAGCACGACGGTACCGCGCTCCCGCTCGATCGTCGCCACCGCGGCTTCGAGCCGCCGGAGGTCGGCCGCTCGCGCGCCGGCGAGAGTCCGACCGCAGGGAACGACGTCGACCGGACCGGCGCGCAGCGTCTCGATCGGGTCGGCCTCGCCGGCGAGCACGTCGTGGAGGTCAGGTCCGCGGCCGCCGGGCAGATCCGCCATCCCGAGGTCGGCGTCGACGACGACGGCGTCGAGCGCGGCGGCGACGTTGTACGCGAGCGTCGTCTTCCCGACGCCGCCCTTCCCGCCGGCGACCGCGAGGATCACGCGAGCCGCTCCAGCGCCTCGACCGGCGCGTCTGTCGCCTCCGCGCGCGTCGCAAGGGTCGACGCGCGCTCGCTCAGCTCCCGGAGCCGCGACGCGTCCGCGGCGACGCGCTCGTCGAGCCCGGCGACCCCTCCGAGCCCGCCCGCCTCCGCGACCGCCTCCGTCGCGGTCGCCAGGTCTGCGTCGGTCAGCCGCTCCGCCCGCCCGATCCGCGCCTCGATCCCGTGGAGCCACGCTTCGACGCCGGACTCCCCGTCGGTGTCGGCGCCGGCGGGGGCACCGGCGCCTCGATCGGTCGGCGGTCCGGTGTCCTCGCCGCCCGTCCCGTCCGCGCCGTCGGCCTCGGTCGCCCCGCCTCGGTCGCCGACGTCCACTCCTCTCCCGATGTCAACCTCTCCCCCGACGACCCCGTCCCTCGGCGGACGGTGGTCCCCGAGGTTCCGTAGGGCTTCGGCCGTCGCCGACGCCGCCCCTTCCGCCGCTCGTTCGGTCGAGGGACGGCCCGCCGCCGGTTCCACCGTTTCCACCTCGCGGATCTCTACCGGCGGGTTCGCCGGCGAGGCGCGGGCCGCGAAGCCGATCGCCCGTCGCTCGCCCGGCTCCAGGCGGAGCGTCACGCCCGACTCGTCCCAGCCGACCTCCGGCGCCCCGGCCCGGCGCGGCGGGAGCACCGGGCCGTCAAGCAGGCTCTCGATCCGAACGCGTCGCCCGACCGCGTCGCCGTTGCGAATCCGACACCGCACCAGCGACACGCCGCCTTCGCGGTCGACGCTCCAGGTGAGGTCCATACGCCCGGTGTCCGCGGCATCGCACTTAACCTGTGACCCGTCGTCACGCCCGCGGCGGCCCGTGCGGTCGGACGACCGGGGCGTCGACCACCGCCTCCGGCGGGCATCGGCGGCGGTCGGCGATCCGGCGGACCGCCTCCTCGCCCAACGCGACCGGCCTGTCGAGGTCGGCGATCCGAACCGCCGCCAGCGACGCCGCGAGAGGCGGGCCGTCGTACGCCGCGGGCCTCGCGCCGGCGTCGGCGGGATCGGCGCCCGGAACGACCGATAGCGCGTCGCGGAACGCTGGGTGCATCTCCCGCGCGAGCTCTCGGCGCGCGTCCCGGCGTCGGTTCCGTAGGCGATCCCGGAGTTCGAGCCGCCGCTCGCGGGCGTCGCGGATGTCGGCAGCCCGGTCGCGGGCGCGCTGAAGCGCCTGCTCGGCCGCGATCCGCTCGCTCTGTGCGGCCGACAGCTCCGCGGCCGCCGACTCCAGGTCGCCGAGCGCCTCGTCGGTCTCCGCCTCGATCTCTCGGCGCGCTTGCACGGCCCCGCGGAGGGCCGCGACGCGCTCCTTCAGCCGCTCCTCCTCGCCGCTCGCGGCCGCGACCCGGCGCCGGGCCGCGTCGAGGTCGACCGGTTCGACCTCGATCGCCGCGACGCGCTCGCGGACCTCGATCAGTTCCGCCTCGATCGACGACGACAACCCGAGCGTCCGGGCCGCCGCCGCGAGTTCGCGCCGGAGGCTCGCCCCCGTCGGCACGCGACCGATCACGGCGGCCGGCTCTGGGATCGCCGGCTTTGGGGCCGCCGGCTCGGGAACGACCGCGCTCTCGTCGCTCTCGGGCGCTTCGTCGGGCTCCACCCGATCGCGCCGTCCTCCCGCACCGGTCACAGCTCGTCGCCCCGCATCGAGTCCGGGTCCGGGTGGTCCGTCCCGGCGGCGAACGCGGCGTACGGCGTCGCCTTCGCGTCGCGGTTCGCGTACGCGCTCGCCGCCTCGCGGACCGAGTCGTCGAGCGCGACGAACTCGTTGAACGGCTCCGTCCGTTCGATCTGTACGTCTCCGCCGTGCGACTCGCGCAGTCGGAGCGCGAGAAACGCGGCGTACACCGTCCCGTCGAGCAGCGCCGCCCGCCCGAACCGTCGCGCGACCGTCTCCTCGTGGCGGCGACACAGGTTTCGGAGGCCGGTGCGAGCCGCCGTCGAATACGTCACGACCAGCAGCACGAACGCGCCTGATCGACTCTGAAACTTATCGGTTCCGAACTGATACGGCGATCACACTCGTTCCACGTCGAATTCGGGGACTGAGCCGGTGTCAATATCTGTCGAATCTCCTAAACTATCCTCCCCGGAAAGCGCGAGCACGCGCTCTCGCGCCGCGGGCGCCGAAGGCGCGACCACGATCGTTCCGTCGACCGGCTCCTCGCCGACCGCGCGGAACACGTCGTCGTCGCCGTCGAACTCGGTGGCGTACGTCCGGAGGACCGCCGCCACGCGCCGCTCGGTGTCGGCGAGGTCGGCGTCGCCGCTCTCGAACGCGCGGAGCGCGTCCTCGACGTTCCGTATCGCGGAGATCCGGTCCATCTACGTCGTCCGGAGGTGACCCTGCTTGGGTTCGTACACTTCGCCCTTCGTCCGGAGCTTCTCGATCTCCCCTTCGGCCTTCCCCGGGTCCATCCCGATCTCGCCGGCGCGGTCGAGCACCTCGTCGACGGGCGCGCCCTCCTCGAACTCCTCTTCGATGTCCGCGATGAGCCCCTTGATGTTCTTGATGCGGTCGCGCTGGCTCTTGGAGGTACCCGTCTCGACCACGTCGGCGTCGAACTGCCCCGTCTCCGGATCGACGCCGATGTCCTTGAGACACGACTCGACGATGTCGGTCGCGCGGTCGGCGTCCTCGCGCTCGACGGTGTCCGAGAGCCGGACCCGCGCGCTCGCCTCCGAGAGCCGCACCATCGCCTCCAGCTTCCGGGCGGTGACCGGGACCGGGGCGTCCTCGTCCGCGCCCTTCGAGCGCAGGTCGACGTAGAACTCCTCTATGAGCTCCTTCGCCTCCTCCGTCATCGTCGGGTAACAGGAGCGTTTCGCGTGGGCGATGTACTTCCGGAGCAGCTCGGCGTCGATCTCCGGGGCGACCTCTTGGGTCACCTCCGCGACCTGATCCGAGGTGAACTCCGAGCTCGCCAGCTCCTCGCGCTGGGTGTTCAGCTCCCCCGCGTAGTTCGTCTTGATGATGTGTTTCGCCAGCCGGGAGTCGTGTTCGGGGTCCGGGCTGTCCGTCACCGTGAAGATCAGGTCGAACCGCGAGATGAGCGCGGGTTCGAGGTCGATCTGCTCGCCGATCGGCTCGTACTGGTCGAACCGGCCGTACTTCGGGTTCGCGGCGCCGAGCAGGGAACACCGCGCCTTCAGCGTCGCGTTGATCCCCGCCTTCGAAACGGAGATCTTCTGCTGTTCGAGCCCCTCGTGCATCGCGGAGCGGTCCGAGGAGTTGTGGACGACGAGGCCGCTCGCGACGAAGTTGTGCGTCCCCTCGACGGTCAGGTCGTACACCTTCGGGGTCCGTCCGTCCTCGATCCGAGCGAAGAGCGAGCGCAGCTCCTGCTTGACGGCGTCGACTTCGCCTCCGATCGCTTCGCGGAGATCGCCGAGCCGGTCAGTCTCGACCGATCCGGACAGCCACCGGGAGACGGTCGCCTGATCCACGTCGAGCGACGACGCGACGTCGGCCTGACTGACGCCGTACGCGTCGAGCGCCCCCACCTTTTCCTCTCGCGTTTCCCCGATCGGATCCCGTTCGAGAAGGTTCCGAGCGCGTCGCTCAACGGTTTCTACGGGGCCGCCGAGTACGTCCGCGAGCCGCTGGCGAAGCACCTCGCGGCGGTGCTCGGTCGACTCCGTCGGGACTGTCTCGACCGACTCGACCCGGCGCCACTTCACGTCTCCGCGGACGAACTCTCGCAGGTCACCGAGGTCGGTCTCGGCGACCGCCGTGAGGACCTCTCGCAGTCGGCCGATCACGGTGCGGCGAACCTCGCTGCTCTCGCCCCACTCGCGGGAGATCTGCTGTTGTGACAGCGCCGTTCCCTCGGCGAGTTCGGACTGGGAGACGTGGTACCGATCGCGTATCTCGGTGAGAAGTTCCCACGTCGGCTCTCCATCGAGCGCGCGGCGGTCCTCGGCTGCTGCCTCCAGTCTGTCCTCGAATGCGGCGAGTATCTGGCACGCTCGATGGAGTGACACGTTCGCAGTTCCACTCTCGAAGTCGTGATACGTGCCCGCGTCGAGCCCGCACTCGCTCTGGTGAAGCCGAAGTGACCCGCGACACCGCGCGAGGGTGTCGTCGACCTCCGGAATTACGTCGAGGATCGTGCGGTCGCCGTCGGCGGCCTCGACCACTCGGTCGAGCGCCTCCGCCTTCCGAGTCGCGGTGAATCCGATGGCACGGTGGAACGCCCCGAGCGAGTCGGCGTCGGTCACCGTGAGGTAGTACACATCTCGGCCTCCGTTTCGTCCGCGACGCTGCAACTGGCTCGACACGCCGAACTGTAAGAGGAGGGTCCGCGTGCCTCGAAGCAGGCCCCGGCTCGCCGACGCTATCCGAACGTTGCCAGCCGATTCGTCGACGTGGCCCTCGCTGTCCGCGAGCGCGCGGACGAACGCGGCCTTCGCCGCGCGGTTTCCGGTCGAAACCGGGGTCGGGAAGCACTTCTCGTCGTACCGACCGAGATTCATCCCGGCCTCGAGGACGCCGTCCGCGTACCCCTTTCCGGTGACGCGGACCGTCTCGACGCCGCCCTCACCCTTTTCGCTTGGCGGGCGAACCGGCTCCGCGCCGAACGCCTCCCGCGCCGCCCGCTCGAAGTCGGCCAGCAGTTCGTCGTCGGTGTTGGTGAACCGGACGCCGTAGACGCCCTCCTCGCGGTCGTAATATACGTTCCCGTCGCCGGAGAGGTACCCGAGGACGCTCGCCATCGCGGTGTCGACTCCTTCTCCGTCGTCGGCCGATCCGGTATCGGCGAACTCGGCGTCGGCGGCACCGTTCTCCGTCGTCACCGCTCCGGCGCCGTCCGCGGCTTTCGTCGGAACCGCACGAGGGACGTACACCCAGTCGCCCGCGTCGAGCGCGGCCGCCTCGCGCTCGACGCGCTCCCCGTCGTCGAGGACGAAGAACGGGTGATCGGCCGTCGCGGTCAGCGACTCCCCGGTCTCCATCGTCACGCGGGTCAGCTCCGACGGCGCGTCGTACTCGTGGACTGAGCAGACGGGACGCTCGACCAGCCGCCCGTCCTCGTCCATCGACCAGACGTCGAGGTCGACGCCGCGGATTCGTCGGCCGTTCGAGAGCTCCTCGATCTCGCCGTCTTCGGCGGCCTCTCGTGCCAGTTCGTCGATGCGTTCGACGCGTCCGTTGGCGAGCGAGACCAGCGTGTCACCGGTGACGCAGTCCATCTTGTCGAGCTCGTCGACTGCGGCGATCCCCTTGTCGGCGAGCACGAGCGCGCCGGCTTCGAGCGACCACTGCTGGCCGTCGCCGAAGTCGTCGCGGACCGCCGCAGCGGTGTTGTGTGTCACGAGTCCGTTCCCGAGGAAGTTGTGCGTGTCCGGAACCGTTAGGTCGAACACCTCTTTCTCGCCGGTGTCCTCGGCGTCAACGACTTCGTCCCAGACGAGATCCGCGTTGGCTACCTCCTCTACGACGGGGCCAACATCACCGAGATCGAGGTCATCGATCATCGAGAGAGTCCGATCGCGACTCGGGTCCTCGCCACGGTTCAGATTCTGCCAGTATTCACCTGCGCCTCCATCGGCACGAGCGAGAGTACTACCGATAGGCAGGAATTCGCCGCGTCGAGGTGCGTCGTTGACAATCTTGTCCAACGCACCGGACTTGTTCGTCGACCGGAATCCGATCTGGCCGGCAAACCGATCGAGCTCCTTCCCGTATATTGCTAGATGCGTTTGAACCGATGTCGACTCGATCTCGTGGCCGTCGGCACGTTTGTAGGTCCCGCGGCGATCGCGCTCGCGTGTCCGAGACCGTACGCCGTACGTTTCCAACATCAGCTGAACCTGCTCGGCGAGTTCGCTACAGACGGTCGAAAACTGAACGCTGGATCCCCCGTTATCGCGTCCACACACGGATCCGTCAACATCGAACAGGCCCCGTAGGAAGGCGTCGGCGTGTTCGGCGGTCGTGAGCTTCGGATCGAGGGCGATATCGTCTTTTGGCGACTCGACGCCGACGTTGCTGAAGAAACGGGCAACCGTCGCACTGTGAAGTCGAACACAGGGAACACGATCCTCCTGATACTCGATATCGACAGACTTGCCGAACTTCGTCTCGATGATGTCTGCGGCACGTTCCAGCAGCTCCTCGTCGGAGTTCGAAATACGGACGTGACCGCGATTTCCACCACGACGGGAAACCATCACGTCACCGTCGCCGAAGACGAGTCCGATCAAATACATCAGATTCGCGTCGAACTCATCGGGTATCGTAACTCCGCCGCCGTGGCGGAGCATCACACGATCGATGTCGATATCATCGATAGCGGTACCGATCGCCGCGAGAACCGTGTCTAATTTATCGAGTGGTATGTGTCGATTTGAGAGCGTGTCGTACACGAAGTCCTCGGAAAGGCCGAGTTCGGCTGCGGCGTCGCGGAGCGTTCCGAACTCTTCCGTGAGTTCGTCGCGAAGGAACTCAACCGATTCAGCCGTCGGCTTGATCTTCTCCTCCGTGAATTCGACGTACTCACGGACTGGTGGGGACGAACGATCGATGTCGGTGTACTTCGGTACCCCGATGTGGTCGCCAGCGTCGACGTCCGAGATCGACTTCCACTCGATCCCGTTCTCGTCGCAGACGAGGACGGGCGTGTTGACAGATGCTTCGAGATCCTTTCCGTGCGCGGTCTCGATTCGCCGACACGGCTTCTCCGGCATCCGCCAGACGTGGGAACTTTCGGTGAGATCGATCCTTCCAGACGCTCGATCGAAGGTGTAGAGATCGTGTTCTGCGGTGCTACTCGTCTCCACATCGACCGGTTTCGTATGATACTCTGTCGCGATCTCGCGGATCGGTACGAACCCGTCTGAAGTGTGTATTTTCGTATCGCCGGTGACACACAGTCCTGCGGCAGATGATCCCTTTCCTGAAGTATAAACTGATCTTGGGGCAATATTCTCGACATAACTGATCATCTGAGACTTCCCTGTACCCGGGTCACCGATGAGAAGCATATGCAGGTCCCCGCGGATCCGCGACCCGTCGGGGAGGTGTTTGGTGACGCCGGAGAACAGCTGGAGGATCATCGCGAGCTTCTCCTCCTCGTAGCCGTAGATGGCCGGGGCGATGGAGTCGACCATCGCGTCGTAGATGTCGTCGCGGTTAGAGAGCTCGATGATCTCGCGTTTGTCCGCCTCCGTGATGTCCATGTCCTCGAACTCCTCGTCCTCGATACCGATGGAGACGCCGTCCATGTACAGGTCGAAGATGGCGGACTTCTCGTTGCCCTGTTCGACCTGCTCGATGTGGAGGACGCCGACGCAGGTGACGTGGTCGCCGGGGCTCACCTCGCCGGTGATGTCGTCGACGATGTCGATGTCGATGCTCTGGGGCGTCTCGCCGCCGCGGAGCCCCTCGGGCGACTCCTGGATGCGGAGCTTCTGGGAGTCGATGAACTCCGACTGGTCGAAGTTGACGCGGAAGGGGCCCTGTCGCTCGCAGCCCTGACACTCGTGGGGCTCCTGGAAGCCGCCGTCGCTCTGGGGGATGTACGTCATCGTGCCGCAGCGCTGGCACTCGAAGGCGGCCTCGGTCACCTTCGGGCGGACGTCCGTCGCCTTGCGGACGATGCCCTTGATCGAGACGAGCTTGCCGATGTGGTCGTCGTGGACGCGGATGCCGCGAATGTCGATGCTCTCGGGGAGGTTCTCGATCCGGACGTGCGCGCGCCCGAGACTGACGTCCGCGGGAAGGTCGTAGAGCCGCAGCGCCTCCTCGGCGTACTCGCGCATCTGCTCCGGTTTCGTGCGGAAGTCTTCGGCGAGGTCGCGGTCGAACTGGTAGAGGTCGTCGTACTCGACGTACAGCGAGCGCTGTTCGTTGGGGTATCGCTGCGCAAGCTGTCCGATCTCCTCACGGTAGTAGTTACGGTAGAACTGAATGAACCGCTCCGTGAGGTCCTGATTCCCGGCCTGAGCCATTACGAAACCACTTCGTCGCCATGACGTATGAACCTCATGCTCGGAGCGGAGGTGGATCGCGACCGCTCCCGTTCGACCGAACACCCGGTCTTGCTACGCCTTCGTCACGAACGTCGCGTCGGCGGAGGTGCGGCCGTCGTTGAAGGAGAGCACCTTCGCCCGGATTACGTCGCCCTTCGCCACGTCGCCGGGGATGTCCTCGGTGAAGACGACGAACCCCTCGACCTTGCCGACGGCGACCTCCTCGCCCGAGTGGTGGTCGGTGAGCTCGGTGACGCCGAACTCGTACGTCTCGCCGATCTCGACCGGCGGCTCGCGCGCCTGTGCGGCCTCGTGAGCCCGTTTTGACTCGCGAGCGTCCGGTGAGGGGGCGCGCAGGCGGCGCACGACGACCAGCAGGACGAGCAGGACGATCACGGCGGCGGCACCGATGACGACCGGCGACGACGGTATCATACCGGGCGGTCGACCCGCTGTCACGTAAACGCTCGGGGTCGCCGGCGAGCCGGACGGGACGGACCGACCGTCCCCACCGCCCGCCTCGGTCGGGCCGGCCACATGAGAAACGCCTTTGCGCTTGAAGCCCCCCGTTCGACGTGATGCGAACGACTCTCGGTCGCCGTCGAGTCGCCCACGGGCGTGGTGCGGCGTGAAGGTCGCGGACGCGGTGCCGGAGTTCGCCGACGCCTTCGGGTTCGAGGAGTTCAACCGGATGCAACGCGAGGCGCTGCCGGGGATCTTGGAGACCGACCACAACGTCGTCGCGTCGGCGCCGACGGCCTCCGGAAAGACCGCGCTCGCCGAGCTCGCGATCTGCAAGACCCTCTCGGAGGGCGGAACGGCGCTCTTCGTCGCGCCGCTCCGCGCGCTCACCAACGAGAAGGAGAGCGAGTGGGAGCGGTTCGAGGAGCTCGGCTACTCCGTGTACGTCGTCTCCGGCGAGCGCGACCTCAACCCCCGCCGCGCCGAGCGCGCGGACGTGCTCGTGACGACCCCGGAGAAGGCCGACAGCGCCACTCGGAAACACGACTCCGGGCGTTATTCGTTCATCACCGACGTGGACTGCGTCGTCATCGACGAGGTCCACCTGCTCGACAGCGAGAAGCGCGGCGCGGTGCTCGAAGTCACCGTCTCGCGGCTCCGCCGCCTGCAGGACCCCCGCGTCGTCGCGCTCTCGGCGACGATGCCGAACATCGCGGACGTGGCCGAGTGGCTCGACGCGCCCGCGGAGACGACCTACGAGTTCGGCGAGGAGTACCGCCCGGTCGACCTCGAAACGGGCGTCAAGACGTACTCGCACGGGTCGAACGCCTTCGCCGACAAGTACCGCCGACTCTACCGCGCGCTCGATCTGGCCGAGCCGCACGTACGCGAGGACGGGCAGGCGCTCGTGTTCGTCTCCTCGCGACAGGACACCGTACAGGCCGCCAAGAAGGCGCGCGACGAGATCACCGACCGCGACATCCCGATCGACTCGCGGGGCGACTACGACTTCCACAACGAGGCGAAGGAGTTGACCAACGACACCCTCCGCCAGTCGGTCACCGACGGCGTCGGCTTCCACCACGCCGGACTCGGGAAGGAGGACCGCGACCGCGTCGAGGAGTGGTTCAAGCAGGGGAAGATCAAGTTCCTCTTCTCGACGTCGACGCTGGCGTGGGGGGTGAACCTCCCGGCGCGCTGTGTCGTCATCCGTGACACGAAGTACCACGACCCGCTGGAGGGCGAGACCGATATATCGCCGCTCGACGTGCTCCAGATGCTCGGGCGCGCGGGCCGCCCCGGCTACGACGACGTGGGGTACGGTTGGGTGGTCTGCGACCGCGCGGACGCCGACAAGTACCGCACGCTGCTGAAGGAGGGCAAAGAGATCGAATCGCGGCTCGCCGCCGAACTGGAATCGCACCTCAACGCCGAGATCGCGATGGGCACCATCCGCGGGCTCGAAGACGTGATGGAGTGGTTGGAGACCACCTTCTACTACGTCCGCGCCGAGTCGAAGCCCGACGAGTACGAGTTCGCCACCCTCCGCGACCGCGTCCGCGACACCCTCGAATCGCTCGTCGACGACGGGTTCGTCGCGGCCGACGACGACCTCGCGATCGAGCCGACGGCGCTGGGGAGACTCGCCTCGAAGTACTACCTGCGGCTCGACACCGCGCGCCGCTTCCGGCGGCTCGCCGACCGGGAGACGCTGACGGTCGATTCGGTACTGGAGACGGTCGCGTCGGCCGGCGAGTTCGACTCGGTCTCGGCGCGGTCGGCCGAGTCGGACGCGATCGACCGGGTCCTCGACGGCCGCGACACCGACCTGGAGGACGGCCACCGCAAGGTGTTCGCGATCCTGCTCGCCGGGATGGCCGACTCGATCCCCTCGGACCTGCGCTCGGACGCGTGGGTGATCCGGCAGAACGCGCTCCGCCTGCTCGCCGCGCTCTCGGAGTTCCTCGACCGCTTCGCCGGGCCCCGCGCCGCCAACCTCGCGTGCCGGGTCGAGGCGCGCGTCGAGCACGGCGTCTCCCGCGAGGCCGTCGCGCTCACCGCGATCGACGGGGTCGGCTCCGGCCGCGCCGAGCGGCTCGCGGACGCCGGGCTCACCTCGCCCGCCGAGGTCGTCGACGCCGGCGCGAGCGAACTGGAGAACGCCGGCATGAGCGGCTCCGTCGCCGAGCGCATCGTCGACGCCGCGGGGGACTGCCCCCGGATCGACGTCGACTGGGGCGACTTCCCCGACGCCATCGCCGCCGGCGAAAACGAGATGCGCGAGGTCGCCGTGGCCGCCGTCTCCGGGAGCGCTCGCGCGGGCGTCCGCGTTACCGTCAACGACGTGGAGATGACCGCGACGACGACGTACCTCGACGGGGAGACGACGGTCCCGGTCGGCGTGTTCGGGCCGCCCGACGCCGCCGAGCTGGAGTTCGTCGTCGAAGTCGTCTTCCCCGACCTCCCGCTGATGCCGGTGCGGGCCACGCGGACGGTTCGGGTGGCGTAGGCCCGTCGGCGTCGGGACCCGGTCTCCGTGGGTCGCCGACGGCGACGACGTATCTCACGGGCGACGACACCGACGGAGACACCGGTCGCTCACGAGCGAGAGCGGACTGAGGGGAGTAAGCCCCCTTCGGTTCGTCCCGACATTCGGCTGAGCGTCCGCGCCGTGGCCGGACTACCTTGTGGCGCGGACTTGCACCGGCGAGGATTCGCCGTTCCATCCGTTCCCGCCCGTCTGTAACGTGGCGAAGCCACGCCAACGTGGCGAAGCCACGCGCCCTCACCGGGTTAACTCCCTTCCCTTGCGGGTCGGTTCGCGCGGATCATCGGTCGGGGCGGGGGGTGTCGTTGCTGTTCCAGAGCCAGCCGTCTCCGACTCCGGGCGTGTGCCCGGTCGCCTGTCCGGCCGGTGGGGGGACTTTCCTCATGCCAGCGGCACGGGAGTCGGGCTCCCTCTGTCCGTTCCCGTCTAGCCGACGCCCGTGAATAAGGGGTTCGGTCGGCGAGAGACCGCGGCGGTCGCCGGCGGCGACACCGATCCGCGCCGTCCCAGATCCCCCCGTCGCGAGGGCGCGAGCGGCCGGGTTCGCAAGGGAAGCGTTCAAGTCGTCAGCAACGTAAGGGACTATCATGTCCGAGGCTCAGACCGTTCAGCTGTCGTACGACGACGGTGCACGAGCGGTCGAACTCGCGCGGGAGGCGGTCGAGTCGTTCGTCCGACACGGGCAGCGCGAACAACCCGGGAGCATGCGCGAGGCGTTCTACGCCCGCACTGGGGCGTTCGTCCGGCTGGAGTCCACGAGGGGGAGAGGGCGGCTCCGCGGCTGCGCCGGCGCGTGGGAGACCTCCGACCAGCTCGGCCACGCCATCGTCGAGGCCGCCATCAAGGCCGCCTCCGACGACTCCTGTGGCTCCGAGGTCGAACCGAAGGAGCTCGACAACATCACCGTCTCCGTGTTCATCGTCTCGAACACGGTGCTCACCAACGACCCCCTCGCCGACCTGAAGGTCGGCACCCACGGCGTCGCCGTCGACGGCGGCAACTCCCACGGCTGGCTTTACCCGACGGTCCCCGTCGAGAACGGCTGGTCCGGCGCCGAGTTCCTCTCGCGCGCCTGCCGGAAGGCGAAGCTCGCGCCGAACGCGTGGGAGGACGAGGAGACGATGGTGACCCTCATCGAAGGGCAGGTGTTCCGAGAGCGCGCCGACGGCGGCGCGGTCGAGGAGCTGTAGTCGACCCGCACGAACGACCCGCTTTTCAGCCGCTCCGTTACTCCGCCCCGTACCCCACAGCCTCCGCGTCGGCGATCGCGCGCTCCGCCGCGGCGTCGATGTCGAACGCGTCGTCGTCGACCACGTCGCCGCCCCGGATCACCGGCTCCATGAGCGACTCGGCGCCCTCGGGACCCGAGCGGTCCGCCAGCCCGACCGCGTGGGCGCCGTCGGCGGTGCGGTACACGTCCTTCGCGCCGGAGAGCTTGCCGCGCTTGGCGGCCGGCTCCCCCCCGACCTCGACCACGTCGAGCGCGAAGTCGACCGGGTCGGCGTTCGAGACGTAGCCGCCCACGCCGAAGCCGTCGACCACGTCGCGGAGCCCCCGGAGGTCGCCGGGACCGAGACCACCGGAGACGTACACGTCGATTTCGTCGTGGCCGCGAACGTCCAGTTCCCACCCGACCTCCCGAACGATGTGTCTGAAGTCGCCGCGGCGCGAGCCGGTGGTGTCGAGCCGGACGCCGTCGAGCCGGTCGCCGAGCGTCTCGGCCGCACGCAACACCTCGTCGACCTCGTCGGAGTAGGTGTCACACAGGGCGATCCGCGGGACCGACTCGTCGACGCCCTCGTCGAAGGCGCGCCACGCCGCCTCCTGCTCGCCACGCCCGAAGCAGATGGCGAGCGCGTGCGGCATCGTCCCCGACGCCTCCCGGCCGATCAGGTCGCCGGCGGCGACGTGCGAGAACCCGTCGAGGCCGGCAACGAGCGCCGAGCGCTCGACCGCGGCGGTCATCGACGGGTGGACGTGGCGCGCGCCGAACGAGAGCACCTGCGAGTCCGGCGCCGCGACCCGACAGTCGAGCCCGGCGGTCGCGATCCCGGAGGCGTGCGAGAGGAAGCCCAACAGCGAGGTCTCCAGCCGCCCGAACGCGAGGTACGGTCCCTCGATCCGCATCACCGGGCCGCCGTCGAACAGGCGCCCCTCGGGGATCGCGTCGACGTCGACGTCGCGTCCCTCCAGGAGCGCGACCGCGTCCTTCAGCCCGGCGAACAGCTCGAAGTCGCCGTCGGGGAACTGATCGGCGGTGACCTCGGCGACGACGCGGGGGTTCCGCCCCGCGTGCTCCAGGGCGGTCTCGGTCTGCTCGAAGTACGCGTCGGTCGCCCGGCCATCGCGGATCGCGGCCGCGTCGACGATGTCGAACTCGGTCATGCCCGACGGTTCGGCCGCGGGGGAGGAAAAGCCACCCGGGTCGGACGGGGGCGTCTCTCCGGACGATACCGATCGCGACCGACCGCCGTCAGGGCCGCACGCGGGCCGCGAAGAGGGTCACCGCCGCGAGCAGGCCGACGACCGCGACGGGGAGGCCGAATCCGGGTACGCCGTCGTCGGTGGCGGCGTCGGGACCGGGAGAGCCGTCGGGGTCGCCGCCGAGGTCGTCGTCCCCGTCGGCGTCGCTCCCGTCGGTCACGTCCGCGTCGTCGCCGTCGGTCCCGTCGTCGCCGTCGGTCCCGTCGTCGCCGTCGGTCCCGTCGTCGCCGTCGGTCGCGTCCGCGTCGTCCCCGGTGGAGGGGCGGTCGAGGTCGGCGTCGGGCCGGAGGTCGAGCACGTCGGCGGGCTCCGGGGCGTGCGCGATCGTCACGGTGGTCCCGTTCCGCTCGACGCCGTAGGCCCCGCGGAAGTCGCCGTCAGCGACCTCGTACACCTCGCCCTCGGCGTAGTCGTCGCCGCCGTGGGCGGTCAGCATGCGCAGGTACGTCTCGCGGAACTCGGTCGCGTCCGCGGCCGTCTGCCACTCGGTCACCCAGACGTAGCCGTCGTCGCCGGCCGTCGCGTTCGCGTCGTCGCCGGCCGTCGCGTTCGCGTCGTCGCCCGCGGTGGCGTTCGCGTCGTCGCCCGCGGTGGCGTTCCCGCCCGCGGTGGCGTTCCCGTCGTTCCGATAGGGGTACAGCTCGTCGCCCGCCCAGCCGTCGGTGGACTCGTGGGCGTAGTTGTAGTTCGCGCGGGTCCGGAGCCGCTCGTCCGGCTGCGTGTGGATCTGCACATTTTCCCGAATCGTCGCGTCCGGGTCCAACACCGCGTGGCGATACTCGTAGCTCTGGTACCAGAACATCACGAACATCGACGCCTCGCCGGCGGTGTCGGAACCGTTGACTCCTCGGTCCGAGTACGTCTCCCACCCGCCGGTCGCCGTGTCCTCGAAGGCGACCTCGCCGGTCTCGTAGTCGGGCTCGCGGTGGATCACCTCCGAGGTCGCGGTCGGCGGCGCGTTCATCGTCTCGTTGACGGCGCTCCACCCCTCCTCGTCGACGAGTTCCTCGACGTAGAGCGCGCCGTCGGCGTACGGCTGGAGCACGGTCTGGAGAATCCCGAAGTTGTAGTCGGACGCCGGCCCACCGCCCCCACCGGCGGAGTCGGGCGGGGCGAGGCAGGTCCAGTTGGCGGCGCAGCGCGCGTCGTACGCCTCCTCGACGTGGACCGCCTCGCCCTCCACGATCCCGTCCACCGCGAGGTCGGCGTCCTGCGTGGCGCCGACGTATCGGGGTCGGGTGAGGTCGTGGTACTGGTCCTGCATCGCGTGGACCAGCTCGTGCGCCAGCGTCGACGGGTCGATCTGGGGGTCTTCGCCCTCCGGGACGACGAGGACGATCCGGTCTTGGCCCGGCGAGTAGAACCCGGTGACTGCCCCGCCGTAGACGCCGTCGATCGCGTCGGTCGCGTTCCCGTCCTCGCCGACGACGAACAGCGCCTTCCACACCTGGTCGTTCCAGCGTCGGTACTCGGGCTCGGAGCCGCCCGAGCCCCCGCTCGCGGAGCCGTTCGTGAACTCGGAGCGCGTGACGGTCTCGACCGGCACGTCCTCGCGGAAGGGGCGCTCGCGGACGTGCTCGACGCGGGCCATCGTCAGGTGGGTCAGCTCCTCCAACTCCGACTCGGTCAGCCCGTCCGTCTGGTTGAACGCGAGCGCCTCCTCGTAGTGCGTTCCGTTCCAGCAGCCGACGGTGTCGGTCCCGGCGCCGGCGTCGCACTCCGCGGCGGTCGCGCTGGCCGGGGCGTCTCCCGGGATCGCGGCCGCCGGTCCGGCGGCGACGGCCCCGCCGACGCCGATCGAGAGGAGGGCTATCGCGGCCGCGACGAACGAGACGGTGAGAACCCGTCGCATAGGTGCGATTACGGCCGACCCGATAAGTAGTTTGTCGGTGCGGTCGCGGCAACGACGCCGGACTGCGAGCGGCGCTGCGGTGGCATCGGGCTGCGAGCGGCGCCGCGGTGGCACCGGACCGCGAGCGGCGCCGGTGGTTTTTGAGTTCGGGCGTCCAATCGCCGCGCATGCCGTACGATCCGACCGAGACCGCGGTGATCGTCGTCGACATGCAGAACGGGTTCTGTCACCCCGACGGGAGCCTCTACGCCGAGCCGAGCGAGGCGGCCGTCGAGCCGGTGACCGCCCTCGTCGACCGCGCCCGCGACGCCGGCGCGAGCGTCGTGTACACTCGGGACGTACACCCGCCCGAGCAGTTCGACGAGACGCACTACTACGACGAGTTCGACCGCTGGGGCGAACACGTCGTCGAGGGGTCGTGGGACGCCGAACTCGTCGGCGACCTCGACGTGCGCGACGGGGACCACGTCGTCGAGAAGCACACGTACGACGCCTTCTACCGGACGGATCTGGAGGGGTACCTCGACGCGCACGGGATCGACGACCTGCTGATCTGCGGGACGCTCGCGAACGTCTGCGTGCTCCACACCGCCGGCAGCGCGGGCCTCCGCGACTACCGCCCCGTCGTCGTCGAGGACGCGCTCGGGTACATCACCGAGGAGCACCGGGAGTACGCGGTCGACCACGCCGACTGGCTGTTCGGCGAGACGGCGAGCCGCGAGTCGATCGCGTTCGGAGAAGCGTAGGAGTTGCATACGGGAACAGACACCGAGAGTAACACCGGTCGTCTCCTTCAGCAGAACTCATCTCAGCGCGTGTAAGCCTTTGTGTAATACGATAGAACCAGTTCCGAGGCGGTTCCGGCCGGCTTCCCGACCCCGTTATCACCCGCGTGAATCGGCGTGAAACCCTTTTTACCGCCGACGGGGACCGTCGCGTATGGAACTCTCTCGACGCGGCATGCTCGGCGGGCTCGGGGCCGCGCTTGCGGTCGGGGCCGTCGGGTTCGCCGGCGCCGCCTCGGTGACCGACGGCGACGCGAGCGGCGGCGGTCTCGGCTCAGACGGGGGCGCGGTCGGAGCCGGAGGGGCCGGCGGCGACCGGTCCGAGTCGGTCGCGGCGGACCCCGAAGCCCCGTTCGAGGCGCGCCTGCTCCGCGACGGCGAGGACGACCGGCGGCTCTTCGGGGCCGGCGACTTGGACCGCGTTCAGGGCGTGATCGCCGAGGGCGACGAGTACCGCGTGTACGTCTCGCTCGACGACGCGGGGATCGAGGCGTTACGGACGGGGCTGGCGGACGCCGGGGCGACGGACGAGCCGGATCGGTTCGCGGTGTCGATGACGCTCGACGGGACCGAGGTCAGGCGGGTCGAGCTGGACGAGGCGACCGTCTCCGCGCTCACCGACGAGGAGTGGGGCGGCGTGTTGACGCTCCCGTTCGGCGAGGAGCGGGTGGCGGAGTCGGTGTACGACTCGCTGGCCGACGAGTGACCCGCACGCTCCGCTCTGCGCGTTTCTCCGCCGAGGACAGCGGTTATGGCGGACGCGCCCGTTCGACCCGGTATGAGCGACGCCGAGAGTGAGATGACGGCCGACGCCGGCGGGCGGCCCTGTCCCCTCTGTGAGACGCCGATGTACCACCGCCACTGCAAGTACGTCTGTCCGGACCACGGGGTCGTCTACGACTGCTCTGACACCTTCTACTGACGCCGGGGATCGCGACCGGCGAGCCCCGCCGTCGGGCGCCGAACCACGCTGTGCGAACTGTTATGTTTTTGCAGGCCGACCCGTATGTTATGATTGGCGACCCGCTCTCGACCCCCGCTGCCGACTGTCAGAGGTCAGCATGGTAGAGGAGACGCAGGTTGCCCGGGGGAAGCGAATTCAGCGTCGGACCGGGAAGACGTTCCACGTCGCGACCCGGCTGCTTCCCGAGCGCATCCGTCACCCGACGTACGTGCTGTACGGCTTCTTCCGGATCGCGGACGAGGTCGTCGACGCCGCGGACACCGCGCCGCCGGACGAACAGTGGGCGGAGCTGGACCGGCTCCGCCGGGCCGGGCTGGGCGAGGCGGAGACCGATGACCCGGTGTTGGCGGCGTTCGCCGCGGTGTGCGACGAGCACGACATCCCGGACGGAGACGTACACGCGTTCGTCGACGCGATGGCGAGCGACATCGACACCGACCGGTACGAGACCTACGAGGAGCTGGAGTCGTACATGGACGGCTCCGCGGCCGCCGTCGGTCGGATGATGACGGCGATCATGGAGCTCGACGAGGAGGCCGAGGCGAAGGCGCTCCCCCACGCGACGAAGCTCGGCGAGGCGTTCCAGATGACGAACTTCATCCGGGACGTGCGCGAGGACGCGGTCGAGCGCGACCGGGTGTACCTCCCGCTGGAGACGCTCCGGCGGCACGGCGTGAGCGAGGAACAGATCCTCGATCTGGAGTTCGACGACGACGTGGCGGCCGCGGTCCGCGAGGAGCTTTCTCGGGCCGAGCGGCTCTACGAGGAGGGCGTTGCGGGGATCAAGTACCTCCCCGAGGACTGCCAGCTGGCGGTGCTGCTCGCGGCGGTGCTGTACGCGGACCACCACCGGCTGATCCGGGATCTGGGGTACGACACGGTGTCGACGACGCCGGAGCTCTCCTTCGTCCGCAAGATCTCCCTGCTCGTCCGGACGCGCTGGAAGTGGCAGTGGAACAGAGACCCCGAGGCGGTGTTCTACGAGATGTGCGGCGGCTTCGACGCCGCCAGCGAACACCGCGAGCACGGGCTGCACGGGCCGGGGATTCCCCAGTCCGACTGATCCGGAGGCGAGGCGCCGTGAACAGGTCCCGGTTCGTCGGCCTCGCGCTCGCCGCGTTCGGCCTCGTCTTCGTCTCGTTCGTCGTCCGCGGCACGACCCGCCTCGTCGCGCCCTACGAGGTCGCCGTGGCGCTGTCGGCGCCGATCCTCTTCGCCGCCGCGGCGCTGCTGGTCGGGCTGGTCGCGATCGCGACGCTGGACGTGACCGGGATTCGGCCGCTGGAGTGAGGGGGTCGATCGGCCGAGCCGAGCGAGCGCCGATCGTCGAGGGAAGAGTCGGAACGCCCTTTTGACCGCGGTCCCGAGTGCGGGTATGGACGTACGAACCGTCGCCGACCTCTCGCCGGCCGAGCGCCGCGCCTTCTTCGAGCGCGACGCCGGCGTCGACGCGGTCCGCGACGACGTGAGCGAGATCGTCGGCCGGGTGCGCGAGGAGGGGGACGTGGCGCTGCGGGAGTTCTCCGAGGAGTTCGACGGCGTGGCCGTCGGCAACATCGACGTGACGGACGACGCGGAGCGCGCGCACGCCGAGCTCGACGACGCGGACGACCCGGTCCTCGACGCGGTCCGCGAGGCGGCCGCCAACATCCGCGCGTTCCACGAGCGACAGCGACCCGAGGACTGGCGCGAGGCGTTCGGCGACCGCGAGCTGGGGCGCCGGTTCCGCCCGATCGACCGCGCGGGGGTGTACGTGCCCGGCGGCGCGGCGGCGTACCCCTCCAGCGCGCTGATGGGCGTCATTCCCGCGACCGTGGCGGGTGTCGACCACGTCTCGGTCGCGACCCCGCCCGCCGAGGAGCTGAACCCGGTGACGCTCGCGGCGATCCACGAGGCCGGCGCCGACGCGGTGTATCAGGTCGGCGGCGCGCAGGCCATCGCGGCGCTCGCGTACGGGACGGAGACGGTCACGAACGCCCAGAAGGTCGTGGGGCCCGGCAACAAGTGGGTCACCGCCGCGAAGGCGGTCGTGCAGGGCGACGTGGAGATCGACTTCCTCGCCGGCCCGAGCGAGGTGCTCGTGCTCGCCGACGAGACGGCCGACCCCGACCTCGTCGCCGCCGATCTGGTCGCGCAGGCCGAGCACGACCCGAACGCCTCCGTGGTCGCGGTCACCGACGACGCCGCCCTCGCCGACGCGGTCGACGAGGCGGTCGACGAGCAGGCCGCCGGCCGCGATCGCGAGGAGACGATCCGGGCCGCCCTCGACAACGACGCCTCCGGCGTCCTCCGCGCCAGATCGATGCCCGAGGCGGTGCTGTTCGCCGAGGAGTACGCGGCCGAGCACCTCTCGATCGTGGCCGACGACGACGAAGCGCTGCTCTCCCGGATCTCGAACGCGGGCTCGGTGTTCCTCGGGCCGTACTCCCCCGTGGCCGCCGGCGACTACGCGGCCGGGACGAACCACGTGCTGCCGACGAACGGCGGCGCGAAGCGGTACGGCGGGCTCTCCGTCAACACCTTCCTCCGGTCGTCGACGGTCCAGCGCCTCGACCGCGACGCGCTCGACGGGCTCTCCGACACGATCACGACGCTCGCGGAGGCTGAGGGGTTGGAGGCGCACGCCGAGAGCGTCCGGAAGCGGTTCGAGTGACGGAATCGAGTCGATGAGGCGGAAGGCGGCAGAACTGCTTCTCAGGACCGGTCGGCGAAGACGACGGCGTCGCAGTCGGCGCAGGCGTGAACCGCGCGCTCGGGGTCCCCGCTAACGCCCCCCGGCCCGCCACAGCAGTTCCGCAGCGTCGTCTCGCGGACCGGACCGTCGCAGACGGGACAGGTGTCGAGAAACGAGCGGAGCGGTCGCGCCGCCCGCCGGGCGACCCCGTCGCCGACGCCGCGCTCGCGGAGCGTCTCCGCGGCGGCCGTCTCCGCCAGCGCGACCGGCCGGCTCAGCCACGCGTCGCGCCCGCCGGCGAGCAGTATCCGGCCGTCGTGGACCTGTCCCTCGATACCGGGGCCGGCGAGCGCCGCGGCGCGCTCGGCGAGCGCCTCGTCGGGGGCGCGGCGGAGCGCGTCGATCCGGTCGGACAGCGCGGCGCGGAACGACTCGTCGAGGAGGAGCGTCTCGCTGTCGTCGACGAGGACGCCGTCGTCGACGAGCGTCGCCACGAGGGTCTCGGGATCGACCGGGTCGCCGGTTCCGTTGCTCTCGCCTCCCTCGCCGTCCTCGGGGTCCGCGCCCCCGTCGGTCGGCGCGATGCCGGCGTCGTAGCCGGGGTCGGGATCGGCGGCCGGCGAGTCGGCGTCAGTCTCGTCCGTCCCGTCGGTCCCGTCGGTCCCGCCCGTCGCGAGGTCGTCGCCCCGTTCGGCCTCGCCCGCCGCTTCGACCGTGACCGCGCCGTCGGCGAGCGAGTCGGAGTCGAGCCCCGCGCGGTGGTCGGGACCGACCTCGATCGGGAGCGGGTCGACGAGCCGCGGGGCGAACCGCGGCGTTCCGGGGACGACGTAGCCGCGGAGCCAGATCGCCGCGCCGCCGATGACGGCGGCGAGGAGTCCGAGGGACCGGCGGCGGCGGGAGAGCAACCCGGCGACGACCGCGACGCCGAGGGCGTTGAGCAGGGTGCAGGGGAGACAGCGATTCGCGCCGGTGTACTCGGGATCGGAGAGCGCTGCGACCGCGTCGCGGAGCGCGTCGACGGCCGCCTGGTCGTCGCTCATAGCTCCACCCCGGGCGACCGCTGGAGCGGTTCGCCGTGGACGGCGCGGTAGACGCGGGGGAACGCCGCGAGGCCGAGCGGCTGGACCACGCCGCCGAGCAGGGCGACCCACAGCGACCCGGCCGCCGTCGCCGCCGCCGCGACCCCGACGGTCGCGAGCAGGAAGAGTGCGCTGAAGTAGCCGACGCGAAGGGGGACGGTCGCCAGCTCGCCGCGGCGCGGCCACGCGCCGACGTCGAGGACCGCCGCCCGGAACAGTGCGATCGCGACGCTCCCGAACCCGATCGCGAGGAGCCCGGCGATCGGGACCGCGTCGGGGTACCGGCCTTGGAGGACGAGCACCGCGACGAACGCGGGCGACGACAGCAGCGAGAGCTCGGCGCCCCCGAAGAACACGCGTTCGAGCCACTGAAGCACTCCGTCTCGGAGCCGTCCCGCGACCGCGCCGGTGGAACCCATGACTGACACCCACTCGACGCTCGGGGCCCATAGCCGTTCCGCCGGCGTCGAGGGGGAGCCCTCTGCGGTTCGGACGGCGCGGTCGGGGCGGTTCGGACGGCGCGGTCGGGGCGGTTCGGACGGCGCGGTCGGGGCGGTTCGGACGGCGCGGTCGGCCGAATCCCCTCGCCAACGCGTGCGCCCGATCATGCTGAGTGTTAGCATCAATAATTATATATGGGCGTATTTTGTAACAACAGGTGTAATGGTCGACACCGAATCCGATCAGGGGAGCGGACGCGTGGGGGTATCGCGGCGACAGTTCCTGGAGGCGACGGGCGCGGCGGGGGCGGCCGTCGGGCTCGCCGGCTGTTCCGGCGGTGGGGGCGACGGGCCGATCCAGATCACGATGGACAGCGAGTGGGCGGGGATCGCCGACTCGGTCAGCCAAAGCCTCCACGACGCGGGGCTCGGCGAGGATATCGAGATCGAGATCCTGCCGGGCGACTTCGAGTCGGGGGCGCGCCGATCCGAGTTCACGTCGGCGCTGGACGCCGGGCGGGCGACCCCGGACATCTTCATGATGGACTCCGGGTGGACCATCCCGTTCATCGCGCGCGGCCAGCTCGTGAACCTGAGCGAGGAGCTCTCCGCCGAGACGCTCGATTACGTCCAGAGCGACTACCTCGACAGCGCGGTGAGCACCGCGAGCGACCCGGAGAGCGGCGACCTGTTCGGCCTCCCGCTGTTCCCGGACTACCCGGTGATGCACTACCGGAAGGACGTGGTCGAGGACGCCGGCTACGACCCGGACGGCGAGAACTGGGCGACCGAGCCGATGAGCTGGCAGGAGTTCGCCGAGATGGCCGCCGACGTGTGGGAGCAGAACGGCGGTCCCGGCGGCGACTTCGACTACGGGTTCACCACGCAGGCGGACAACTACGTCGGGCTCGCCTGCTGTACGTTCAACGAGATGATGACCTCCTTCGGCGGCGCGTACTTCGGCGATCACGAGAACCTCTTCGGCCCCATCGGCGACCGGCCGATCACGGTCAACGAGGAGCCCGTCCACGACACGATCCGCATGATGCGGTCGTTCATGGAGGGGCCGGACGCGGAGTACGCCCACCCCGACTTCCCGCAGATCTCGACGACGGACCTGCTCTCCTTCACCGAGGAGCCGGCCCGCGAGCCGTTCACGGGCGGGAACGCGATCTTCATGCGCAACTGGCCGTACGCGATCCCGATCAACCTCGACTCCGACAGCTTCGACCCGGCGGACTACGACGTGATGCCGCTCCCGTACGGCGTCGAGGCGGGCGAGGGCGCCTACGAGGGGACCGGCGGCCCCGCCGGGGCGCTCGGCGGCTGGCACCTCACGATCAACCCGAACACCTCGCGGCTCGACGAGTGTGTTCAGGTGTTGGAGGCGTTCGCCAACGAGGCGGTCATGACGAACAACTTCGCCGAGGGCGGGTACCTGCCGCCGGTCCCGTCGGTCACCGAGGAGGCCGATCCCGACGACGTGGGCGCGCTCGGCGACTTCCTCGACACGCTCGCGGTCGCGGGTCAGAACACGGTGCCGCGCCCCGTCACCGTGGCGTGGGCCGACCAGGGGAGTCAGGTCGCCTCCGAGGTCTCGGCCGCGTATCAGGCCGAGAAGTCGCCCGAACAGGCGATGTCCGACCTGCAGAGCTCGCTCGAATCGGTCGAGTCCGATCTGGCCGAGTAACGAGGGCCACGCATGTCAACCGACACGCGAGCGGACGAGGGCGGTTCGCTGCTCGCCCGGCCGCTCGACTGGCTGGAGACGCAGAGCGAGGAGGTGTACGCCTACGTCCTGTTAGCGCCGGCGTTCCTGCTGCTCGCGGTCGTCGCCTTCTACCCCCTTATCGAGACGTTCCGGTTCTCGCTGCTCGCGGACGCCGTCGCCTCGGCCGACCCGTTCGGCGAGTTCGTCGGCCTCGACAACTACGTCGCGCTGTTGACCGGCGACACGAACTTCACCCAGCAGTTCATCTCGGTGTCGCTCACCGACTCGTTCCCGTTCGTGGCGTTCGGCGCGCCGGTCCTCCAGCAGGCGCTGTTCGTCACGCTGGCGTTCGCGGTCTTGAGCGTCCTGTTCGAGACGCTGATCGGGTTCGGGCAGGCCCTCGTGCTCGACCAGGACTTCTACGGCCGTCGGTGGGTCCGGGTGTCGATCATCATCCCGTGGGCCATCCCCATCGTCATTCAGGGGATGATCTTCTTCCTCCTGTTCAACCCCACCATCGGCTTCGGGACCGAGTTTATGCAGTGGCTCGGCGTGTTCGGCGACAACCCGCTGTCGAGCAGCACGGACTCGTTTATGATCGTGTTGGTCGCCGACATCTGGAAGACGACCGCGTTCATGGCGCTCCTTATTCTGGCGGGGCTCCAGAGCATCGACCGCGGGCTCTACGACGTGGCGAAGGTGTCGGGCGCCTCGCCGTGGCAGCGGTTCCGGTACATCACCCTGCCGCTCGTGGCTCCGGCGCTGCTCGTCGCGATGCTGTTCCGGACGATGGACGCGATGCGCATCTACGGGCTGGTCGACGCCACGGCGGGCTGTGAGACCGTGCCGTCGCTGACCTGTCTCGTGATCATCGCGCTACAGGAGAGCCGGCGCTGGGCGACCGCCTCCTCGGTGGCGTTCCTGACCGCGGTCGTCATCAGCGGGTTCGTCGTCGCGTACCTGCTCGCGCTGCGCAACAGCGACGGGGGTGTGGCATGAGCGCCGACCCCGCGGGCGGCGAGTCGGTCGACGAGGCCGATCCGACCGTCGAGATGGCCGAGCAGGCCGGCGTCGACGAGCCGGACCTCGATCGCGGCATCGTCGAGGCGTGGGCCGCGAGGATGATCTCCAACCCGGACCGCGCGTACCGGGCGACCTTCTACGTCGCGACGATCTTCTTCCTCGTCACGACGCTGTTCCCGTTCTACTGGCTGTTCGTCATCGCGGTGACGCCGCGGAACGCGCTCAGCACCACCGGGGTGTTGACGCCCGGCGGGACGCCCCGCGCCGACGTCGAACTCCCGCTGATCGACGCGGCGCTCTCGGTGCCGGTCGGGATCGGCGAGATCAACCCGGCGGCGTTCGTCGAGATCTTCCAGACGCTTCCGTTCCACCGGTACGTGTTCAACAGCTTCCTGATCGCGACGGTCGCGACCGTCGCGGTGCTGCTCGTCGGGAGCCTCGCCGGCTACGTGTTCGGGAGGCTCCGGTTCCGGGGGCGAAACGCGATGCTCCTGCTGGTGCTCGTCACGTCCTTCTTCCCGCCGGCGGCGTTCTTCATCCCGCTGAACCGGCTGTTCAACACCAACGTCGAGGCGTTGCGGCCGCTGATCTCCGCCGGGTCGCTGTACAACACCCCGTACGCGATCTTCATCCCGCTGTCGGCGATCTTCCTGCCGCTGTCGATATTCATCCTGATGACGTTCTACTCGCAGATCCCCGACGGGCTGGAGGACGCGGCCCGCGTGGAGGGGACGACCCGGCTCGGCGCGCTGTTCCGGGTCATCGTCCCGCTGTCGGCGCCGGGCGTCGCGACCGCCGGCGTGTTGACGTTCATCTCGGTGTACAACGAGTACTTCTTCAGCTCGCTGATGACCGACGGGCAGCCGGACAACTGGGCCCCGATGCTCGAAGGGATACTGCGGTTCCAGGGCGAGTTCGAGGTGCTGTACAACCTCATGGCCGCCGCCAGCATCGTCGCGGTGCTGCCGGTTGCCATCCTCGTCGTCGTCGCACAGGAGAAGATCGTGAGCGGGCTCACCACGGGGGCGGTCAAGGAGTAACCATGGCATCAGTCACACTAGAGGGAATCACGAAACGGTACGAGGACGTAACGGCAGTCGACGACATGACTCTGGAGATCGAGGACGGCGAGTTCGTCACCTTCGTCGGTCCCTCCGGGTGCGGGAAGTCGACCACGATGGAGACGATCGCCGGGCTCACGCTGCCCACCGGGGGCACCATCGAGATCGGTGGGCGCGACGTGACGAACCTCCCGCCGAAGGACCGGGGGATCTCCATGGTGTTCCAGAACATCGCGCTGTTCCCGCACATGGACGTGTACGACAACGTCTCCTTCGGGCTCCGGCTCCGGAAGTACGAGCAGGAGGAGGTGGACCGGCGCGTCGAGGAGGCGGCCGACATCGTCCAGTTAGAGGGGATGATGGACCGGATGCCGAGCGAGATGTCCGGCGGACAGCGCCAGCGTGTCGCGATCGCCCGCGCCATCGTCCGGAACCCGGACGCGTTCCTGATGGACGAGCCGCTGGCGAACCTCGACGCGGAGCTGCGGGTCCACATGCGCACCCAGCTCCAGCGGCTCCACCGCGAGCTCGACACGACGATCATCTACGTCACGCACGACCAGGCGCAGGCGATGACGATGTCGGACCGGATCGCGGTGATAAACAGCGGCGTGCTCCAGCAGGTGGCGCCGCCCCTGGAGTGTTACAACGAGCCCGCGAACCTGTTCGTCGCCGGCTTCATCGGGTCGCCCGCGATGAACTTCGTCGAGGGGGAAGTCGTCGACGGCGGCTTCGAGTCCCAGTACACCCAGATCGACTCCGATCCCGAGGCCCACGGAGTCACGCCGGGACAGGACATCACGGTCGGGGTCCGCCCGGAGGACGTTCACTTGGAGCGGAACGCGGCCGAGGCGGACGCGCCGACGAAGGCGTTCGACGCCGTCGTCGACGTGATCGAACCGATGGGCAAGGAGGTGAACGCCTACCTGCTGTTCGACCGCGACGTGGAGGCGAGCGCCGAGGGGCGCGGCGAGGGCCAACTCCTCATCAACCTCGACCCCGACACGGAGATCGCCGAGGGCGACGACGTCCGGATCGTGATGGACCGCGAGAAGACGCACCTGTTCGATCGGGCGAGCGGCGACGCGATCACGCACTCGCTGGAGTAGCGGGTTCGCCGGAGCGGCGCGCGACCCGGGTTTTTTCGGAGGAGATCGACGCCGCGCTCACTCCACGTCGACGACCGTGACCCGATGGGCCTCGACGGCCTCGACCATCGCGCCCCAGCCGCCGACCTCGACGGGGCCGTCGTCGGTCTCGACCACGAGCGCGACCCGGCCGCCGTAGCTCGCGACGGTCTCGGCGGCCACGTCGTCGTCGCCGGTGACGATGACCTCGGAGAGTTGTCCCTCCACGACGCGGTCGGCGCCGGTGTCGGTGTCGGTCCCCTCGATCCGGACCCGCACGGTGTCGCCGTTCCGGAGGAGCGGGGCCACGTCGCGGACGCAGTACCGGATGTCGATGTAGTCGATCGGCGGTTCGTCGTCGATGGACGTGTAGATCGGCTCCCATGTGTCCCACTGGGTCGTGAGGAAGTACCAGTGGAACACGTACGTGTGGGTGCGGTCGTCGACGAGCACGCCGTACTCGTTGGTGGAGCCCGCGTGGGGCGCGAAGCAGGTCCGCGTCCGGTCGACGATCACCACGAACGGGGAGGGGAGCCGCCGGTGGCGCGCCTCGGAGCAGACGTCGGCGAGGTCCTCGGGGTCGGGCAGCGCCTCGGTGTCGCCGTCCGGAGTGTGGACGGAGAGGTTGACGCGGACGCCCTTTTCGGTCGCGGCCCGCAAGGCCGGGCGGAGCCGCTCGAAGTGCTCGGCGCCGACGGAGACGTTCACCTGCGTGTCGGCGTCGCGGATGAACTCGTCGGCGTTCTTGATCACCGTCTCGAAGCGAGTGACGATGCTGACGGTGGACTGCTCGACGGAGGGCTCGTTCCAGCGGCGCTCGATCTCCTCGGTCGCCTCGGTGAACCGGTTCGCCCGCGTCCGGAGGTCGTCGGTGATCTCGTCGAGGCTGTTGGCGCGGGCGTACAGCGACTCCTGCTCGTAGGTCTCGATGTAGCCGGCGCTCTCCAAGTCGCGCAACACGTCGTAGATCCGAGGGTCGGGAACCCCGCTGGCGTCAGCGATCCGGGTGACCGGCGCGGAGCCGAGTTCGAGGACGGTCACGTAGGCGTCCGCCTGATACGGCGAGAGCCCCGCGTCCTCCAGCGTCTCGGTGAGTTCTGCGCGGTCCACCTTCATCCCCCGCGTGCGATCCCGCGGCAGTCCGTGCGATCGCGGCGGTCGCGGCGGTCCGTCGCGGTTCGACTGACAGCGCCGCGCTTCGATCGCTCTCGTTCGGTGCGTGTTCCTGCCATGTTCTCAACTACCACGGCCGTGATAAAACGTTTTATTTCCGTGACGGGGGTGGCCGCCGACGGATCGCCGTTCCGACTGAAAAGGCTTTATTCGGTCGCTGGCGGAGGTGGCGTATGCACGAGACGCCGAAGAGCGACGGCGGTCGCCCGCGGTCGCGGTGGACCAGAGCGCAGGCGGCGTCGATCGAGCGCCGCCGCGGGAACGTCGCGCCGGCGGCTGGCGCCCCCGAGATCGACCCCTTTCCGGAGCTTCACGTCTGGGACACGTGGCTGCTCCGCGACCGCCACGGCGGGATCGCCGACGTGGACGGGTACCGACTCGCGTTCTCGCTGACGGCGCCGGCCGACTTCCTTCCCGGCACGCGCCACGACGTGGCCGAGATCCGGTGTTTCTACTCGCCGGACGGGACGGAGTGGCGCGACGCCGGCCCGGTCTTCGACGGCGGCGCGCTCGGCCAGCGACAGTGGGCCGGCTCGGCGCTGTACGACGACGGCGAGGTCTACCTCTACTACACCGCCGCCGGCGACGAGACCGCGGCGGAGATGACGTACGCCCAGCGGATCGCGGTCGCGCACGGCGGAACGGTGCGCGCCGACGAGGACGGGATCGAGCTCTCCGGTCCGTGGAGCCACGAGACGCTGCTGACGCCGGACGGCAAGTGGTACGAGACGGAGGCGCAGTCGCGCGGGATGACCTACACGTTCCGGGACCCGTGGTTCTTCGAGGACCCGGCGACCGGCGAGACCCACCTCCTCTTCGAGGCGAACGCGCCCGCGCCGGAGCGCGAGGGCGACGACCCGGAGACGACGCACCGGCGGGAGTTCAACGGCTGTATCGGGGTCGCCGCCTCGGAGTCGGGCGACCCGCTCTCGTGGGAACTCCGCCCGCCCCTACTGGACGCGACCGAGGTCAATCAGGAGCTGGAGCGTCCGCACGTCGTCGTCGCCGACGGGCGCTACTACCTGTTCGTCTGCAGCCACGTCCACACGTTCGCGCCGGGCGTGACCGGTCCGGACGGGCTCTACGGGTTCGTCGCCGACGCCTTCGAGGGCGAGTACCACCCCCTGAACGGCTCCGGACTGGTCGCCACGAACCCGCCGGAGGCGCCGTTTCAGGCGTACTCGTGGATGGCGTTCGCCCACGAGGAGGAGGCGCTCGTCCAGAGCTTCCTCAACTACCACGACTTCGCGGGCGACTCGCTGGACGCGATCGCCGACCTCCCCGAGACCGAGCAGCGGGGGCGGTTCGGCGGGACGCTCGCGCCGACGCTCAGGCTCGCGCTCGACGGCGACCGAACCCGGCTGCGCGGGACGCTCGACGCGTGGCGAATCCCGACCCTCGACGAGCCGCTGCCGCCGGTCGACGGCTCGGAACTCCCCGACGGCGACGCGCTCGGCGGGCCGATCCGGGAGGGCGGGAGCGTCGGGGGGTACGCCGCGGGACCGAGCGGGGCGGTCGACGGCGGGAGGGCCGGCCCGGCCGACGGGGGAGGCGAGTAGCCCGGCGGGGACGGCGAGTAGCCCGGCGGGGACGGCCTCGGAGGGAACGGCGGTTCCCACGGCGCGATCTGAACGTCGGAGAAACGCCGGAGAGCACGCCCGAACGCTCGCGGGTGTGAGAACTGCCCGAACACCGAGCCTCGGTAGAAGGCTTATGGCTGACCGTCCGATAGGTTCGGGCATGGAGCGAACGACCTCGCAGAAGCGGCCGTGGCTCGCCGCCCTGCTCGGAGCGCTCGCGACCGGGTTCGGCCACCTCTATCTCCGACGGTGGCGCCGCGCAGTCGGGTGGTTCGCGGTGCTGTTCGCGGTGAGCTACCTCTTCGTCGATCCGGCGGCGATCGACGCGCTCGCGGCCGGCGAGCCGGTCGACCCGCTGAGCGTCGCCCCGACCCTGCTCGTGGGGGGCGCCAGCGTCGTCGACGCGTACGTCCTCGCCCGCGCGCAGAACGCGCTCGCGCGGACGACGGGAACGGCCGAGGCGGGGGCGAGGGAGGCGACCGAGGAGACGAAGCACGCAACCGGAGAGACGACCGACAGCTGTCCGAACTGCGGGAAGGAGGTCGATCCGGAGCTCGACTTCTGCCACTGGTGTACGGCCGATCTGCCGGGCGGCGCGGAGGCCGACTTCGGAGGCGACGGGATCGAGGACGCCGACATCGAGGGGTCCGAGCGCTAAGCGTCGGTGTCGCGGAGCGTCGCGTCGACGTACTCCTCCGCGGTCGCCCGCGCGCGCTCGTACTCGCCCACGTCGTCGAACACCACCGACCTGGTGCGGGCGCCGTCGACGATCGTCATCAGCGACCGCGTGACGCGGTCGGCGTCGACGTCCGCGAAGGCGCCCTCGTCGATCCCGTGGTTGATGACCGCCTTGACCAGGTAGCGGACGTACTCGTCGTTCTGCCGGAAGCGCTCGGCGAACGCCTCGTTGTAGGGGGCCTGACTCCGCATCTCCAGCAGCGCGACGGACAGGTCCGGGTTCTCCTGCGGCGCGACGAGGAGCCTGTCGAGCAGGTGCGTCAGGCGCTGTTCGGGGTCGGTCGTCTCGACCTCGCGGATGGCGGCGACGAACCGGTTCAGGATGTAGTCGAGGAACGCCGCCAACAGCTCCTCTTTCGTGTCGTAGTGGTAGTGCACCGCGGCGGTCGACTTGCCGTACTCCGCCGCGATCCGCTTGACCGTGAGGTCGGCGTACCCGTACTCGCGGAGCGCGCGGTAGGTCGCCCGCATGATCTCCTCGTCCGCCTCCGAGAAGGTCCGCCCCGATGGTTCGGCCATGTCACCACGGTTCCGGCCGCGGGCGAATAACGATTGCGGCCGAACCCGACGAACCCCGTCGAGAACTTATCGAAAGGTCATCAGCGAATACCGAAGAAACCGCAGAGAGCTTGACGTATCAGAACCGCTCCGTCTTCAGAACGTTTTTGACTGACTGGTCAGTAAGTACGGTATTGACCACGATGGACCATAGCGCCACGGTGATCTCGACGGCAGCGTTCCGTACCGATCGCGAGGTGAGGGGCGCGGGGGGCCGCGGAGAGCCGGCCGACCCGCGGAGCCGCGCGGAGGCGTCCCGCTGATGGGGCTCCTCGACCGCGTCGACGCCCTGTTCAAGGGGCCCGAGGAGTTCGATCTCACGTCGGGAGGGATCGCGAAGCCGCTCTTTTTCCTCTCGATGCCGATCGTCGTCACGAACCTCTTTCAGACGGCGTACAACCTCGCGGACACGTTCTGGCTGGGGCAGTACAGCACGGACGCGTTGGCGGCGATCAGCTTCGCGTTCCCGCTGGTGTTCCTGCTCATCTCGCTCGGGATGGGGATCTCCGTCGCGGGCAGTGTGCTCGTCGCCCAGTACACCGGCGCGGACGAGGCACGCGAGGCCGAGTACGCCGCCTCGCAGACGGTGACGTTCGCGGTGCTCGCCTCGGCGCTCCTCGGCGGCGTCGGCTACTTCTTCGTCGGGTGGTTCCTCGACCTGATGGGCGCGTCGGCGGACGTGTTACCCCTCGCGTCGAGCTACATGGAGGTCATCTCGCTGGGGCTCGTCGCCATGTTCGGCTTCGCGGTGTTCATCGCGCTCATGCGGGGGTACGGCGACACGATCACCCCCATGCTCGTGATGTTCGGCTCCGTCGTGCTCAACATCGCGCTCGACCCGTTCCTCATCTTCGGGTGGGGGCCGTTCCCCCCGCTCGGGATCGAGGGCGCGGCGATCGCGACCGTCTTCTCCCGGGCGCTGGCGCTGGTCGTGGGGCTGGCGATCATGTTCCGCGGGGTGCGTGGAGTCCAGATCAATCTCCGGGACATGGCGCCCGACGCGAACTACCTGCGCCGGCTCCTCCGCATCGGCCTGCCGGCCTCGATCGAGGGGACCGGCCGGGCGATCTCGATGAACCTCCTGCTGTTCATCGTCGCGCTGTTCCCCGACCCGGTCGTCGCCGCCTACGGGATCGGCACGCGGGTGTTCTCCGTGATCTTCTTGCCGGCGATCGCGGTCGCCCGCGGCGTCGAGACGATGACCGGCCAGAACATCGGGTCGGGCAAGCCCGACCGGGCCGAGCGGGCCGCGAACCTGGCGGCCAAGACGCTGTTCGCGGTCCTCTCGGTCGCCGGGGTCGTCGTCTTCCTCGTCCCCGAGCCGATCGTCTCCGTGTTCGTCGGCGCCGATCAGGCCGACGCCGCCCGCGTGGTCGCGGTCGGCTCGCAGTTCCTCCGGATCGTCGCGCTGACGTTCGGCTTCATCGGCATCATGCGCGCGTACACCGGGAGCTTCCGCGGCGCCGGCAAGACGCTCACCGCCGCGGCCATCTCCGTGCTGATGCTCGGGATCGTCCGGTTCCCGATCGCGTGGGTCGCCGCCGGCCGGATCGGCGAGACCGGCATCTGGCTGTCGTTCGCGATATCGAACGTGGTGGGCGCGGTCATCGCGTACGCGTGGTACCGCCGGGGGACGTGGCGCCGCGGCGACCTCACCGACCGGGGCGTCGCGGGCGACGTCGACGAGCCGGTAGCGACCGCGGAGTCGACGGACGACTGAGCGCCGGATCGCCGTTCTGCCGACTGCCGGTCGCCGCCTCGGCCGCTTACTCCCCGCCTGTCGGCATCGCCTCGCCGAGTTCCCACGCCGACAGCGACGCGATCGCCGCGCGGCCGCCCTCGGCGCGCGCAGAGACGCCGACCGCGTCGTCGCGGGTCGGGTACACCCGGCTCGTGAGACAGTGGCGCCCGTTGGCGTAGATCTCGATCACGGACCGGTCGAGGAACACGCGCAGCGAAAGCGGCTCGTCGTAGGGGGTGACGGCCATCGACTGCGCGTCGGCGAACGCGCGCGCGTCCCGGCTCGACGGGGCGCGGTCGACCGACAGCGTCCCGTCACGCGCGTAGCGGATCGGGGTGTGTTCGGCGCGGTCAGGCGTCTCGAACACGGAGAGTTCGACCGCCTCGGCGTCGTCGAGGGCGATCTCCGCCTCGATCTCGATCGCCGCGCCCGAGACGTCGAGCCGGCGCCGGTCGTCGGGCGCGAGGGCGACCGTTTCGTCGTCGGCGAGCCGCCCCGTCCGGAGGTCGGTCACCTCGTCCGCGGGGCGCTGGTGGAGGTCGCCGTCGGGGCCGGTCTCGATCACGCGGGGGAGCGAGAGCGCGCCGGACCAGCCGGCGTCCCACTGCGCGTCCACGTCGCGGGCCTCGGGGAGCCAGCCCCAGGTGAGCGAGCGATCGGGGCGGTCGGGGTGGCCGGCGTCGTCGCTGCCGTCGTCACCCCCGCCCGCGTCCGCGAGCGACTGCGGCGCGTAGAAGTCGCCGTGGTCGAGCAGCCCCTCCGACTCGACCGCGAACTCCCCGTCCTCGACGCTCCCGAGGAAGTAGACGACGTTCTCATAGTCGGAGACGTGAAGGAGCCGGCGGTCGCCTAGATCGAGCAGTTCGGGACACTCCCACACGGCGCCGGCGTCGGGCCCGCCGGCGAGCAGGGGGCCCTCGTAGGTCCACTCGGTGAGCGTCTCGGCGGTGTACAGCAGGGCCGCGCCGCCGCCGCCGTCGGCGAGCCCGGTCCCGACGAGGTGGTGCCAGCGCCCGTCCTCGCGCCAGACGTTGTGGTCGCGGAACTCGGCGCGCCAGTGCTCCGTTTCGAGCACGTCGAGGTCGGCCGGCGGCGACTCGATGACGGGGTTCCCCTCGTACTTCTCCCACGACCGGAGCCCGGGGTCGTCCGTCGTCGCGAGACAGGGGAGCTGGTCGCGACCGTTGCCGCCGGTGTACAGCAGCGTCGGGGTGCCGTCGTCGTCGACGGCGCAGCCCGACCAGCAGCCGTCCCGGTCGGGACCGTCGGGGGAGGGCGAGAGCGCGACCGGCTCGTCGCGCCACGTCACGAGGTCGTCGCTGACGGCGTGGCCCCAGTGGATCGTGTTGTGGAACGGGCCGGCGGGGTTGTACTGGTAGAAGACGTGGTACCGCCCGCCCCACCGGAACAGCCCGTTCGGGTCGTTCAGCCAGTTCGCGGGCGGCGTGAGGTGGTACTTCGGTCGGCCGCCGGGGCCGTCCTCGCCGGCGGCGTCGACTCGGTCGCGGAGCCGGCGCATATCGTCGGCCTCGGTCGGGCGGGCGGGCGTGCCGTCGTCGACCGCGAGGCTCCGGAGGCAGCCGGCGACGAGGCGATCGCGCGTCTCCGCGAGGCCCGCGGCGTCCGGGGCATGTCCCTCGCGACCCTCGCCGGCCGGCGGCTCGGCGAACAGGACCGGCGCGCCGAGTCCGAGGACCGCGCCGCGCTCGCCGGAGCCTCCCGAACCGCCGACCCGCCACGAGACCGCCGTCACCTCGTCCGGGACCGCGGCGTCGCCGCGGACCGTCGAGGCGAGGGGTTCGCCGCGCTCGGGGAGCACGCGCTCGTACCGGACCGCCGGGACCGTGCCGCGCTCTCGGACGTGGTGTCGGAGCCCCTCCAGCGACGCGGTCGCCGGGTGGTCGGCGTACAGCGACCGCCACAACACGCCGGTCGGCTCCGCGAGCGACTCCTCGCCGACCCGGTCGGGCGGGACCGACTCGGCGGAGAGGCGGTCGATCGAGGCCATCGCGCGGAGCGTCAAGAGGAGGCCGCCGCCGTCGGCGAGGTACCGGTCGATCGCGTTCGCAGCGTCGGCGAGGGGATCGCTCTCGGTGAGCGGGGCGGCGCGGTGCCACCAGAGCGCGTCGAATCGGCGGAGCGGGTCGGCACCGGGTCCACGGTCGCCGACGCCCGGGCCGGGGTACGACCCGGTTGACTCTCCCGTGGCGAGCGGTTCCGAGGTCGGCGCGGGAGCAGCCCCCGTAGCGAGATCGTCGAACGCGACCGTCTCGACCGCGATCCCGTCGCGCGCGGCCAGCCAGTCGGCCGCGGCGCGCTGCTCCTCGGAGCGGTCCCCGTCGGTGAGAACCCCGACGCGGGACGGCGACGCCGTCATACTCTCGTTCACTCGCCACCGAGTCAAAACCGTGTCGCCCGGGGCGCCGGCGCCGGCAGGGTTTTTATCGTTCGGACGGAACGTGTTCGCATGAGCACCGAAACGGTCGACGCGGGAAGCGACCCGGCGATCGAGGTGACCGCAGACGCCGCGGAGGAGGCGCTCTCGCTCCTCGAGGGCGAGGGCCTCGACACGGAGGAGGCCGGGCTTCGCCTGTTCGTCCAGCAGGGCGGCTGCGCGGGCCTCTCGTACGGGATGCGGTTCGACACCGAGCCGGAAGACGACGACCTCGTCGTCGAACACCACGGGCTGCGCGTGTTCGTCGACCCGGCGAGCCGCAACTACATCGGCGGGAGCAAGCTCGACTACGAGCACGGCCTGCAGGCGGCGGGCTTCGAGGTCGAGAACCCGAACGTCGTCTCCGAGTGCGGCTGCGGCGAGTCGTTCCGGACGTAGTCGGGCCGGTTGCGGTCCGGGACAGATCGTCGGCGATCCCCGCAGCCGAGTAATCCTTTTAAACGCTTCCGACCGGTACGGACGGGCATGAGTCTCGACGCGTCGACGACGGCCGACGGCGAGCGGGTGTACACCGACCGGACGCAGGTCGAGCGGGGCGCCGAAGGTCCCTTCTACGTCGTGTTCGCCGACGCCGGCGGGTCCTCGCGGTGGGGGTATCGATGTGGGAACTGCGAGTCGTTCGACACCGCGATGGACACGATGGGACGGATACAGTGCACGGAGTGCGGCAACCTCCGGAAGCCCGACGAGTGGGACGCCGCCCACGAGTGAGTAGGGGCGAACCGGCCGGAGCGGGGCCGCCGCGTTACGACCCCGAGAAACGGAGGTTCGCCCCGCGAGCGACCGGGATCGCGTGCGATCGAAATCGTGAGAAGGTTTATCACGAAAGCCGGCCAACGTCGAGGTAGATGGCCACTGCGAGCATCCCACCGACGACGGAGGCCAGAGACGTTTTTCGCGAACTCGGGTACACCGTCTCCGAGGGCGGACAGGAGTTTGTCGCGGAGCGAAAATGGCGGCGCGTGCTCGTGACCGTACTCTGTATGGACGACGACGATCTGGACCCGTATCTGGCGGACGGCGGCGAGACATCGCGCCTCCGGTGTTTCGTCACGTGGCGCGACCGGGCGGAGGACCTGCGAGATCGGCTCGTCTCCACGAAGCCCCCGTACGACTGGGCGGTGATCGGCATCGACGCCGACGGCGAGGACTTCGCGGTGATGGAAGGCGCGCCCGGCAGTCCCTGACTGCGACGGCAGACTCACGCGCCGCCGCAGAGTTCCACCTGTTTTATATGAACGTGCGTACAACTAGCACGCGACATGGTGTTTAAAAAGATCACGCTGATCGGGACGAGCGAGGAGAGCTTCGACGCCGCCGCGGACGACGCGCTCGACCGCGCCGAGGACACGCTGGAGAACGTCTACTGGGCGGAAGTGGAGGAGTTCGGCGTCGAACTGGAGGGCGCGGCCGACCGACAGTATCAGGCGGAGGTCGAGGTCGCGTTCGAGCTGGAGGGCTGAGATCGGCGCTTTCCGGACCTCCGGGCGACACCGATCGAGTGAGTCCGGTCGGCGGGTACCGTCGCACGCCAACGGACGAGCCGCCGGCACTCCACCGAGTCGCCGGCACTCCACCGAGTCGCGATCGCTTCGACGAATCGCGGCCGTCTCGGTACCGGTCCATAGCGCTCTGTTGCCGTACGACGGGCTCATAGTTCGTTTTATTCACGCACCGCGCGTGTTCCGACGCAATGGGAGCGACTGACGGCGTTCGGCAGCGGTGTCGAGTCGCGGCGGAACCGAACCGCAATGGGGCCGTGACGCTGTACGGTTCCGACGGACGGACGTACCAAGTTATCGACGCGGACGAAGGCGCTCGCGAGCGGGTGGGGGATCTGAGTTACGGGGACACCGTCAGGGTCGTCCTGAAACCGGTCCGCTGCCGGGGCGACGGCTGGCGGATCGCACGGGTGGAGGAGGTTACCCCGCGCGGGCACCCGTTCCGGTGACCGGTCCTGGCACAGAGAGGCGCTCCGTCGCGAGGGCGACTCGCCGGGAGGTCCCCCGCGTCCCGCAGGTTGTCGAGTGTCGGCCGGCGTGACGAGACGCCGCAGCCCCTCAGTGGTGAGTCATCACCGATGCGCCCACCTATTTATCCGATCGCCCCCACGGACCGCCAATGACTGCGTCACGCGCGCCGGCGGAACCCGACGTTCGGGAGTTCGAGGCGACGGTCGAATCGGTCGACGGCCGGGAGGTCGTCCTCGACGAGACGGTCTTCTACGCCGAGTCGGGCGGCCAGCCGGCGGACCGGGGAACGATCGACGGGGTTCTCGTCGAAGACGTGATCGAGCACGACGGGACGGTGATCCACGTTCTCGACTCGGGCACTGAGAGCCTTCCCGCGCCCGGCGAGACCGTCTCCGCGATCGTCGACGACGCGTTCCGGACCTACTGCGCCCGCGCGCACACCGCCTCGCACGTGCTCTACGGCGCGGCGCGCCGGACCTGCGAGGACCTCGGCTACGCCGGCTTCGACATCTCGGAGACGAAGGTGCGCGTCGACCTGACGACCGCGGACCCCCTCGACGACACCGACCTCGTGGAGCTGGAGCGGCTCGCGAATCGGGCCGTCTGGGACTCGCTGCCGGTGTCGTGGGAGACGCTGCCCGAGGACAAGGCCCGTGCGCTCGACGGGATCGCGTTCAACACCAAAACGGAGGAGGGCGCGATGAGCGGGACCGAGGCGGTCCGGGTCGTGACGGTCGGCGAGCGCGGTGGGGAGCGAAATGGGGAACGCGGCGGCGAGCGAGACGGGAAGCAGGGCGGGGCGGACGCGCCGACGTGGGACGTGGCCGCCTGCGGCGGGACCCACGTCGAGAACACGAGCGAGATCGGCCCGATATCGGTCCTCGACCGGTCGAACCCCGGTAAGGGCGTGACCCGGGTGGAGTTCGCGGTCGGCCCGACCGCGATCGATCACGAGGGCGCGGTCCACGCGGCGGCGCTCGACGCCGCCACGACCCTCGACGCGCGGATCGGCGACCTCCCCGACGCGGTCGACCGGCTCCGCGAGCGGGCCGACCGGCTGGAGGCCGACCTGCGGGCCGCCACGACCGACCTCCTCGCCGCGTGTCTGCGCGAGTTCCCGACGATCGAAGCCGACGCCGACGGTGCAACGTGGGCGGTCGGGACGGTCGAGGACGCCGACCCGAACGACCTGCGCGAGCCGGCCCAGCGCGTCCTCGACGAGGGGGACTCGCCCGGCGCCCCCGACGCGATCGCGGCGGTCGGGACTGGGAACGCGCCGTTCGTGGTCGCCGCGGTCGCGGACGACGCGGTCGGCGGAGGTGACGCGGACGACTCGGACCGCGTGGACGCCCCCGACGCCGGCGCGGTCGTGGCCGCCGTCACCGACGAGTTCGGCGGCGGGGGCGGCGGCGGCCCGACGTTCGCGCAGGGCGGCGGGCTCGACGCCGACCCGGAGGCCGTCGTCGCGTGGCTCCGCGACCGATGACCGGCAAACTCGGCCCCGAGGCGCTCGCGGAGGTGCTCGCGGCGACCGGAGTCGACGACGCTGCGGTCGACGTGGGGCCGGCCTACGGCGAGGACGCGGCCGCGATCGACCTCGCAGGCGCTGAGTCGACCCTCGTCGTCGCCGCGGACCCGCTGTCGCTGGCGGCGGACGCGGTCGGGGAGCTGGCGGTCCACGTCGCCTGCAACGACGTGGCCGCCAGCGGCGCGGACCCGCGGTGGCTCACCCACACGCTCTTCCTCCCCGATGACGACCCGGCCCGCCGCCGGACCGTCACGGAGCAGGTCGACGAGACCGCCCGCGAGCTGGGCGTCGCGATCGTCGGCGGTCACACCGAGGTGTTGCCGTCGCTGGACCGCCCGCTCTGCTCGATGACCGCGCTCGGCACCACGGACCGATTCGTATCGAGCGGCGGGGCCGAGCCGGGCGACCGACTCCTGCTCACGAAGGGTGCCGGCATCGAGGCGACCGCGATCCTCGCGACCGACTTCCGCGAGGCGTGCGCCGAGGCCGGGGTCGCGGAGGAGACGCTCGACGCGGCCGCGGACTTCCTCGGCGAGGTGAGCGTCGTCCCCGACGCGGCCGCCGCCCGCGACGCCGCGAGCGCCATGCACGACCCCACCGAGGGCGGCCTGCTGACCGCCCTCGTCGAGACCGCGAGCGCGAGCGGGGCCGTCCTGTCCGTGGAGCGCGACCGGGTCCCGATTCGACCCGAAACGGAGGCCTGCTGTGCGGCGTTGGGCGTCGACCCGCTGGCGACGTTCGGCTCCGGCGCGCTGCTGGCGGCGGTGCCCCCGGAGCGCGTCGGCGAGGCGACCGACGCGCTGGCGGCCGCCGGGATCGACGCCGGCGAGATCGGCGAGGTGCGAGCACCGGGCGACGGCGGCGACTCTGAGGAGGGCGACACCTCTGGCGACGGATCCAGCGTCGGGACCGTCTTCCTCGACGGCGACCCGATCGACGAGGCGCCGCGAGACGAGTTGTATCCACTGTGGGAAGACCGCTGACTCCCACCCCCGATCGCTCACCTTTTTCAGCGTGAGATCGAACCGGAAGGTATGACTGGCGCACGCGTCGGCTCGTCGCTCACCGACGAACAGGAGGCGATCCGCGACCTCGTCCGCGAGTTCGCGGCCGAGGAGGTCCGGCCTGGGGCCGGGGAGGCCGACGAGGCCGAGTCGTTCCCGGAGGACGCCTGGGACGGGCTCGCCGAACTCGGCCTGACGGGGCTGACGGTGCCCGAGGCGTACGGCGGCTTCGAGGCCGACGAGACCACCTACGCGGTCGTTAACGAGGAGCTGGCGTACGGCCACCTCGCGGTCGCGACCGCGCTCTCCGTCCACTGCCTCGCGACCTCCTGTATCGCCGAGTTCGGGAGCGAAGCGCAGCGGGAGCGCTGGCTCCCCGAGATGGCGGCCGAGGGCCGCCCCGTCGGGATGTTCTGCCTCTCCGAGCCGCACGCGGGGTCGAACCCGGCGGAGATGTCGACGACCGCCGAGTACGACCCGGAGACGGACGAGTACGTCCTCGACGGAGAGAAGCAGTGGATCACGAACGGGAAGCGGGGCGGGGTCGCGATCGTCTTCGCGAAGGCCGTCGACCCCGGGGCCGAGGGGGCGGAGACGGACGACGGCGACGCCGACCGCGACGATACGGGATCGATCACCCAGTTCCTCGTCCCGGCCGACACCGAGGGGTTCGAGGTCGGCGAGAAGGAGGAGAAGCTCGGGCTCCGCGCCTCCGACACGACCGGCATCAGCTTCGACGACTGCCGGGTCCCGGCCGAAAACCGGCTCACCGAGGAGGGGGAGGGGCTCTCGGCCGCCTTCCGGACGCTCACCGGCGGCCGGATCGGGATCGCGGCGCAGGCGGTCGGGCTCGCGCAAGCCGCCTTCGACGAGGCGGAGTCGTACGCCGCGGAACGCGAGCAGTTCGGCGGACCGATCGACGACATCCAGACGATTCGGCACACGTTCGCGGAGATGGCGACCGACATCTCGGCGGCCCGCCTGCTGGTCCGCGAGGCGTGCCGGCAGGCCGAGGCCGGCGAGGACAACCGCGTCGCGGCCTCGCAGGCGAAGTACCGCGCCAGCGAGACCGCGATGTCGGTGACCAACGAGGCCGTGCAGATCCACGGCGGCTACGGCTACACGACCGAGTTCGACGTGGAGCGGTTCTACCGCGACGCGAAGATCACGGAGATCTACGAGGGGACGACGGAGATCCAGAAGACGATCATCGCTCAGGGGGTGTTGGGCAAATGACGGACGAAGACGCGCAGGGGGTCGAGACGGACGGAGACGCTCCCCAAACCGCCGCCGAAAGCGTTCCGAGCGCCGATCGACCGATCGACCTCGCCGCGTACGACGCGGTCGTCTACGACTTGGACGGCACCCTCGTCGAACTCGCGGTGGACTGGGGCGCGGTCGCGGAGTCGGTGCTCGACGTGTACGCCGAGCACGCGATGATACCCCCGACCGACGAGCTGTGGGGTCTGCTCGAAGCCGCCGGGGAGTACGGGATCCGCAACCCGGTCGAGGAGGCCATCGCGGTCCACGAGCGGGCCGGAGCGCACGAGTCGACGCTGCTCCCGCTCGGCGGGCGGCTGATCGAAGCCGTCGAGGAGATCGAGGACGGCCGAGGCGGTCCTCCCGCGGGCGTCTGCTCGCTCAACTGCGAGGAGGCCTGCCGAGTCGCGGTGGAGACCCACGGGCTCGGCGATGCGCTGGACCCGGACGCGATCGTCGGGCGCGACACGGTCGGTACCCACAAGCCGGATCCGGAGTCGTTGCTCGCGGCGATCGAGCGGCTCGGCGCCGAGCCGGCGCGTGCGCTGTTCGTCGGCGACTCGCGGCGCGACGCCGTGGCGGCGGAGCGCGCGGGCGTCCCGTTCGCGTGGGCGGCGGACCTGCTCGACCGGTGACGGCTGTCGGTCGGCGAGTCAGGCGCTGCCGGAGTCAGCGTCGCCCGCGTCCTCGGGGTCGGCGTCAGCGCCGTCGGCGTCGTCCGCCCCGGCCACCCCGCCGTCCCCCGCGTCGGTGCGCCGCGCGTAGACCGCGACGGCGACGGCGGTGACGAACCAGATGGGGGCGCCGACCCGGACGGCGAAGGCCGCACGGGCCGGCCACGAGTCGAGGGTGACGAACGCGGAGAGGGCGGCGACGACGGGCGCGCCCACGAGGATGGTGACGACGAACGTCGTCTGCATCACCCAGCCGTAGTCGATCCCCTCGTACTCGGCCCGCTCGACAGGTTGCACGGGGAGCCCTCGGTGGCGGACGTGCAAATCGGTGGCGGTCCGCGGGAGCGCGGAGAAGGGATCTGTGGGGGCGGTCCGAGCGGTCCCGATTCTCCGGATTCCGGCGACTTTAACCCGACGCCCGGCCGTGTTCGAGGTATGACCTCGGCGCGGGCACTCCGGGAGGGCGACGAGCCGATCACGATGCTGACCGCCTACGACGCCCCGACGGCGGCGGTCCTCGACGAAGCCGGGATCGACATCGTGCTCGTCGGCGACAGCATGGGCAACGCCGCCCTCGGCTACGACTCCACGCTCCCCGTGACGTTCGACGAGGTCGCGAGCCGGACCGCGGCGGTCGCCCGCGCGACCGAGGACGCGCTCGTCGTCGCCGACATGCCGTTTCTCTCGTTCGGCGTCGACGAGGCGGAGTCGGTGCGCAACGCCGGCCGGCTCCTGAAGGAGGCGAACGCCGACGCGGTGAAGATCGAGAGCGGCCCCCACACCGTCGAGATGACGCGACGGATGACCGATGTCGGGATTCCGGTGATGGCGCACCTCGGCCTGACGCCCCAGCACGTCAACCGACTCGGCGGCTACACCCGACAGGGGACCGATCAGGAGGCCGCCGAGGAGATCATCGACCTCGCGGGAGCACACGCCGAGGCCGGCGCGTTCGCGCTCGTGTTGGAGCACGTCCCCGCGAACCTCGCGGGGGCCGTCACGGAAGCCCTCGACATCCCGACGATCGGTATCGGCGCCGGGCCGGACTGCGACGGGCAGGTGCTCGTGATCAACGACGCGGTGGGGCTCGGCGAGTGGTCGCCGCCCTTCGCGAAGCGGTTCGGCGACGTGCGGAGCGAGATGCTCGGCGCCGTCGAGGCGTACCGCGACGCCGTCGAGGCCGGGGAGTTCCCGGCCGAGGAGCACTCGCACGTCGAGGCGGAACTCGAGAACTTGTACTGACTAAGCGAGCGCGGCGATCCGCACCGAACACCGCGCTTCGATCCCCACGACCGCCACCCCGGCGTGGGGTATATAGGCGTCAGCGGCCTACGTGAACCAGTGACAACCCGGACCATCCGCGCCCGCGACCGGCCGGTGTTCGGCGTCGACGTGCACAGCGGCGACGTTCGCGGCGACGACCCCTCCTACGCCCTCGTGGTCTTGGACCCCGTCGACGATGACGACCCGGACGCCCCCGACGCGGACGGCCCGATGGCGCGGGTCACTCGCGACGTGGTGTCATTCCGGAAGCTCTGCCGGCTGATCGACGACCGCGAACCCCTCTACGTCGCCACCGACAACGCCTACGAACTGGCGGCGGACAAGGGGGAGCTCGTCGGCTTCCTCCGGTCGCTCCCCGACGGGACGCGGCTGGTGCAGGTGACCGGGGCTGAGCGCCCGGAGCCGCTCTCGCGGGTCGCCTCTCGCCACGGGATTCCGTACGGGAAGGAGCCGATGAAGGAGGCGGAGGCCTCGGCCCGGCTCGCGGCCGCCAACGTCGGCCACGAGGTGACCGCCTTCACCGACGAGACGACCGTGAAGGTGTCCCGCGGCCGCTCGACCGGAAAGGGCGGGTGGAGTCAGGACCGCTACACCCGGCGCATACACGGCAACGTCCGGAAGCGGACGCGGCAGGTCCAGTCGAAGCTGACGGAGGCGAACCTCGACTTCGAGCGCGACGTGACCGAGAAGTACGGCGGCTACGCGAACGCGACGTTCGCGGTGGAGGCGCGCCCCGAAGACATCCCCGTGTCGAACTCGCGGGCCGGCGACGTGCGCGTCGAGGTCGAGCGCGAGCGCCGCGACGGGATCGAGTACGAGCCGCTGGTGCAGCGGCGCGACCGGGTGATCGTCGGGATCGATCCGGGGACGACCACCGCCGCCGCCGTGGTCGGGCTCGACGGCACCGTCCACGCGCTCTACTCCTCGCGGACCGCGGACACCGCGGACGTGACCGAGTGGATCATCGATCAGGGGCGCCCGATCATCGTCGCCGCCGACGTGGAGCCGATGCCGGAGACCGTCGAGAAGTTCCGGCGGTCGTTCGACGCCGCGGGCTGGCGCCCGACCACGGACCTGCCCGTCGACGAGAAGCTCCACCGGACCCGCGAGACCAACTACGCGAACGACCACGAGCGCGACGCGCTGGCGGCCGCGCTGTACGCCTACGACGACCACGAGGACCAGTTCGAGCGCATCGCGGCGAAGACCCCGCCGCGGCTCGACCGCGAGGCGGTGATCGCGGGCGTCGTCGCGGGCGACGCCTCCGTGGAGTCCGTCATCGCGGAGCTGAGCGAGGACGACGGGAGCGGCGGGGGTAGCGGGGGCGGCGACGGAGACGCCGACGAGGCGGACCCCACCGAGCCCGAGCGCACCGAGGAAGAGGAGACGATCCGCCGGCTCCGCGAGCGTGTCGACCGGCTGGAGTCGCACGCCGAGTCGCTGGAGGACGACCTCACGGAGCGCGAGGAGCGGATCGAAGAACTGGAGGGCGAACTGGAGGAGGCGAAGCGCGAGGAGCGGATCGAAGCGCGGAGCCGGCGTGCGGTCTCTCGACTCGAACGCGAAACGGACCGGCTGGAGCGCGATCGCGACGAGGCGCGCGAGCGCGTCGCCGAACTGGAGGGCAAAGTGGAGACGCTCAAGGAGCTGTGGCGGCTCGACCACTCGAACTTCGACGACGTGGCCGACGACCGGGGGCTCGTCAGCGTGAAGATCGTGGAACAGTTCACGCTCGACGCGATCGAGTCCGCGGACGAGGCGTACGGCCTCGTCGCCGGCGACGTGGTCTACCTCCGGGACGCCTCCGGCGCGGGTCGCCGGACCGCCGAGCGGCTGGCGGAGACGGAGCCGCGCGCCGTGATCCGTGACGGAAACCTCTCGGACGCGGCCGATCAGGTGCTGTTCGACCATAACGTGCCGGTCCTCCCGGCCGACGCGGTCCCGGTCCGCGAGGTCGACGAGCTGGCGGTTGCGAGCGAGGAGGCCGTGACGGCCGCGATCGACGACTGGGAGCACCGGGCAGAGCGCCGGCAGAAGGCCGAAAAACAGGAGCATCTCGACCGGATCATCTCGGAACACCGGGCGGGACGGACGCTGCCGGAGACCGAGGAGTAGGGGAGCAGGGCGGGCGGCCTTCCGTCGGGACGCACCCCCTCGCCACCCGTCCGCACGCATCCAGAAGTCATATGACCGACAACCGCGCAGTCGGGTGTATGGACGCTTACGAGCGGATCACCCGGAACGCGGCCGAGGTGGTCACCGAGGAGGAGATCGAGGCGCTGGCCGACGACCCCGACGGGAAGCGGGCGTACGTCGGCTACGAGCCCTCGGGCGTCCTCCACATCGGGCACATGCTCACCGCGAACAAGCTCATCGACCTCCAAGAGGCCGGGTTCGAGGTGACGGTGCTGCTCGCCGACGTGCACGCCTACCTCAACGACAAGGGGTCGTTCGAGGAGATCCGCCACACCGCCGAACGGATGCGCGACCAGTTCATCGCCTACGGGCTCGACGAGTCGAACACGCAGTTCGTGCTCGGCTCCGACTTCCAGCTCGACGACGACTACACGCTCGATCTGCACTCGCTGGAGCTCGAGACGACGCTCGCGCGGGCCGAGCGCGCAATGGCCGAGATCACCTCCGGCGACTCCGTGAAGGTGTCGCAGGCGGTGTACCCCCTGATGCAGGCGCTCGACATCCCGTACCTCGGCGTCGACCTCGCGGTCGGCGGGATGGAGCAGCGGAAGGTCCACATGCTCGCGCGCGACGTGCTCCCGAGCATCGACCGCGAGCCGCCGACGAGCCTCCACACCCCGCTCATCGCCGACCTGGGCACCGGCCGCGGGAAGATGTCCTCCAGCGAGGGCGTCACCATCTCGATGGAGGACTCCCGCGACGACATCGAGTCGAAGGTGAACGACGCGTACTGCCCGCCGACGGCCGACCCGGAGCCGACTGACGACGGCGAGGCGCGAGAGAACCCCGTCCTGCAGGTGTTCGAGTACCACGTGTTCCCGCGGTTCGAGACGGTCGTCGTCGAGCGTCCCGAGGAGTACGGCGGCGATCTGGCGTACGAGACCTACGACGCGCTGGAGGCCGACCTGGAGTCCGGCGAGCTCCATCCCGCCGACGCGAAGGGCGCGCTCGCGGAGTACCTCGACCGGCTCATCGCGCCGGGACGCGAGCAGCTCGCGGAGTAGCTCGGTAGACGCTTTTCAGTTCTCGTTCGCGGTGTGACCGCCCAGCTCGCAGCTCCCGTCCAGACAGCCGCGGCCGGCGGCCGTCTCGAAGACCGGGAGCCCGCAGTCGCACTCGTCGACGACGACGCCGGAGGGGATCGAGAAGGTGGTCTCACAGTCCGGACGGTGCTCGCAGGCGAGGTAGACGCGGCCGGGCGCGGACTGGACGGTGAGGTCGCCCTCGCAGTCCGGGCAGTCCCAGACGCGGTCGAACCGGTCGCTGACGGCGACCTCCATCGGATCGCACGCGGGGTCGAGACAGAGGTGGAACGGCTCGCCGCGCTCGATCCGGATCTTCGGGAGCCCGCAGTCGTCGCAGACCCCGTCGGTGACGCTCGCACCGGCCGGGAGCCCCCAGCGGGTCTCGCAGTCGAGACAGACCACGTCGCCGCGCGAGCGCACGAGCACCCCGCCGTCCGCCGGGCAGGTGCCGACCGGGAGGCCGGCCTCGGTGACCGGCAGCGCGCGGCTCGCGGTCGCCTCTTCGGCGACGACGCGGAGCCGACGGGCGCCGTCGCGGGCGGTGACGGAGAAGCCGTCGCCGTCGCCCTCGACGACGACCGAGTCGGGACGGGTGAGCCACGCGACCGGCTGGTAGCCGTCGGCGTCGTGGACGAGGGTGGTGTCGTCGGGCTTGATCAGGACGACGACGCGCCCGCGGTGGGTCCGGGAGCGGTCGCCGCGTTCGGTCACCCGACAGTCGCCTGCGAACACGCGGAGTCGTTCGGGCATACCCCCGGGTGGCCGCGGTATGGGTGAAAAGCGGTCGGCGCGAGGTTTATAAAGGCAACAGCAGCGCGCCGCCCTCGGCCATCCCCTCGATGTCGCCGCCGTAGGTGACGGTGACGTACAGGATCGTGAAGATGACGGCGTTGTGGAGCCCGTGGAGCAGCGCGGGAACGACCAGGTTCTCGGTGTACTCGTACACCGCGCCGAAGACGAGGCTCGGGACGAAGAGGATCGAGACGGTGGTGAGCCGGGCGGAGACGCCGCCGGTCAGCGCCATCACGTGGATGGCCGCGAAGATCGCGGAGGCGATCAGGATCGCCGGGGCGGCCGGCAGCGCCTCGCGGAGCCGTCCCTGCACCACCCCGCGGTACAGGATCTCCTCGCAGGGACCGATCACGAGGAACGACGCGGCGACGAAAAGCGGGATGATCTGCGGGTTCCCCAGCGCCAGTTCCGCGCTCTGGTTCGCCGCGGTGTCGGTGCCGAGCAGCTGGACGACGACCGACACGACCATGATCGTGATCAAGATCACGACCCAGCTCCCGATCACGATCCCGATCTCCTTGAGGCTCGGCCGGCGCACGCCGAGATAGGAGACGATCCCCGCGTGGTCGAACCCCCGCCACGTCAGGTACGCGACCGCCAGTCCGCCGAAGGCGACGTACTGGCCGAAGATCAGCGTGAGCACGACGTTGGCGGCGAGCGGGAGTCCGCCGACCGCGAGGTCGATCGCGAACACCCCGACCCCGCTCGCCAACGCGATCAGCGGACCGAGCGCGCCGAGCAGCACCGCCGTCCCGACCGCGACAGCGACGGCGCGTCCGTCGAGCCCGTCCGCCCCTGTCTCGTCCGCTCCGGGCTCGGGTCCGCGCTCTCCGGGTCCGGACCCGCCGGTCTCCGTTCCGTCTCTCCCCGTCTCGGTCGCGGTCGAACGGCCGCCCGGATCGCCGCTGGAGGGATCTGCCATTGCCGCGCCTACGACTCGCCAGGTAATATGGCTGTTCGTGCGCCCCGACGCTTGCGGGTTCCGCGGTAGGCCCGGTGGGGTCGTCTTCGGTCCCGTTCCCGGGATCACCGGTGGAGAAGCTCGTACCACAGCACGGCGGTCACGGTCCGCCCGTCGCGCAGTCCCTCGTCGACGACGGCTTCGAGCAGGTCGTCGTACGGCACCGTCTCGACCGCGATCGACTCGTTGTGGTCGAGATCCTGCTCGGCGGTGGCCTCGCAGCCGGTCGCGAGGAAGTGGTGGTGGACCGAGTTCGCCATCCCGTTCGTCGGCTCGACCGTCGTCAGGCGCTCGAAGGCGTCGGCCTCGTACCCGGTCTCCTCGGCGAGTTCGCGGGCGGCGGCGCGTTCGAGGTCGTCAGCGTCCTCCGGCTCCACCGACCCCACGGGGAGCCCGCGGTTGACCCGGCCGACCGCCTGCCGCCACTCGTCGATGACGACCGCGTCGCCGTCGGGGGTGAGCGGGAGCACCACGACCGCCGGCGGCTCGTCGACGTAGTGGTACCCGTCGGTGTCGCCGTCCGGGAAGCGCACCTCGTCGCGGTGCACGTCGAAGCCGGGGCAGCGGTAGTCGATGTCGGTGTCGAGCGTCTCCCACGCGAGTTCGTCGGCGGAGTCGTCCATGTGTCGGGGTCGATGCTCGGGCACCTAAACCCCCTCACTCGGGGGAGCCGTCTCCGCTCAGGGCTCGTCGGAGGCCGGCCGCGCGGACAGCGGCCCGGCCGGCGACCCACGCGAGCGTCCCGAGCACGAACGCCTCGACGCCGACGAAGACCAGGCCGTCGACCGCCAGCAGGGCGGCGACCCGTCCCTCCCAAGACCGCCCAGAGAGCCCGAGCAGGTAATGGACCGCGTTGTATCCGAGCAGGGCGGCGTAGACGGCCGCCCACGCGAGCGCCAGCCCCGCCCGACGGAAGGCGAGGCCGGCGGCCGCGACGACCCCGACCAGCGCCGCCTGTCCCGCGAGGAACACGACGCCGCCGCCGATCTCGAAGATCCCGAGCGCGTAGGCGGCGAAGACGACGAGAAACAGCAGCGGCGGGACGAGGAGACGATATCGCCGGTCGGGGGCGTTTCCGGTCGAGCCGAGGAGGACGCGGCGAGCGAGGGACATACCGCGGATCGTCAAAGTCGCCAGATAAATCCGGGTGCCGCCCGCGGCGTCGTCGTCGGTCCGTCCGTGTCGTCGGCGGTCCGTCCGCGTCGTCGTCGGTCCGTCCGCAGCACCGCGGACGAACCTCACCCCCAGTCGCCCAGCGATGCCTGCCCGTCCGCGGTTTCGCCCGTCCGCCGGTCTCCGGCCTCGTCCGTCTCGTCCCCGTCGGCCGCGTCCGATTCGCCCCCTACCCAGTCGGTGAGCTTCCCGCCCTCGCCGCCGGAGGCGACCGACTGCGGTTCCGGCTCGCGGTCGCGTCCGCCGTCCTCCGAGGCGCCTCCTCCTGTCTCCGCGTCGAACCCGCCGAGCGTCGCTTGATCGCTCTCGGCGAAGTCGAGCTTCGAGACGCGCACCCCGAGCTTTCGCACCCGGTCGTCGGCGAACTCGTCGAGGAGGTCCAGCGCCACCGACTCCACGAGGTCGGGGTCGTCGACGGGGCCGGGGAGGCTCCGAGCGCGGGTGTTCACCTCGTACGGGGGCTCGACCGCCTTGATCCCGATGGTGCGGTACAGACACCCCCGCTCGCGGGCGCGGCGGGCCACGTCGGCGCCCAGCGCGCGCACCGTCTCGCGCTTGCGCTCCTCGTCGGCCGTCGCCGACAGCGACGACTCCCGCGAGAGGCTCTTCGGGAGCCCCGTGGGCGTCACCTCCCGGTCGTCCTCGCCCCGCGCCCGCCGGTACAGCTCCCGGCCGCGGTCGCCGAGCGCCTCGCCGAGCCGGTCGGGGTCGGCGGCGGCGAGGTCGCCCGCGGTCTCGATCCCCATCTCCGCCAGCGTCCGCTCCGTCACCGGGCCGACGCCGTGGATCTCGGCGGTCGGCAGCGACGCGAGGAAGGGCTCGACCTCGCCCGGCGGCACGACGACGAGCCCGTCGGGTTTGTCCGCGTCGCTGGCGACCTTCGCGGTCGACATGTTCGGCGCGACGCCGACGCTCGCGGGCACCCCGGCCTCGCGCTCGATGCGCTCCTTGACGTGCCGGGCGTACCCCTCCGCCAGCGTCCGGACCTCGGCGGGGCCGGCCGCGGCGCTCGGCGGGGGACCGTCGGGATCGCCGGCGGCGTCCCACGCGGTGCGGTCGGTCACGTCGAGGTACGCCTCGTCGACGCTCACCTCGCGGAGCACGTCCGCGCAGTCGCGGAGGACAGTCTTCACGTCGCCGGCGGCCGCCTTGTAGTAGTCGAGGTCGACGGGGAGGTACCGGCCAGCCTCCTCCGGGTCGGGCGCGTCCGGGTCGTCGGGGTCGGCGTCGGCCCGGCGGGGGAGCAGCTCCAGCGCCTCCGAGATCGGCATCGCGCTCTCGACGCCGAACGCGCGGGCCTCGTAGCTCGCGGTCGCGACCGCGCCGATCGTCTCGCCCGCCTCGTAGCCCATCCCGACGACGAGGGGCTCGCCCGCCAGCTCGGGGCGCCGCAGGCGCTCGCAGGAGGCGTAAAAGCAGTCCATGTCGACGTGGAACACGACGCGGTCGCTCCCCGCGTCGTCGTCCGCGTCGGTCCCGGGGAGGGTTCCGCCCGCCATCGCCAGAGGCTCCGCGCCGCGCGGCCTTAAGAACCGGCCACGCGCGGCGGTAGTGAAACGGGTACCGTGGCGGTCGTGGAACCGGGGCGTTTCGGGGGGAACACTCGCGTCCTCACGACTGATACCCGAGCCGGTATTCGTTTATCGGGAGAGCCTGAAGCCCGTGCCATGTCCGAACGGATCGACGTGTTACACGTCGACGACGACTCGTCCGTGCTGGACCTCACGGAGGCGTACCTCGAACGCGAGCTGGAGTCCGTCGCGGTGACGATCGTCACGGAGCCGTCGGCCGCGCTCGACCGGATCGAGTCGATCGTCGAGCGCCCCTCGTAGCCGGCGGCGGAGCAGTCCCGGAATCGGAACGCGGTCCGCGGGTACGGATCCGGTTCCGCCGCCGGAACCGGATCGATCCCCGCCGTTCGCAAACGCCTTTGTGCTCGCGGGCGAACCCGCGTTCCGATGGGGTTACTCTCGGGCGTCGCCGACACCGACCGCCGAGTTATCGTGCTCGCGCTCGCTCGGATGGTCGGCGCCGCCGGCAACTCCTTTCTCATCGTCGTCCTGCCGCTGTACATCGCGAGCGACCTAGTCGACATCGAGTCGCTCCTCGGGACGGCGGTCGGCGTCGGCGCGGCGTCGGTGACCCTGACCGAGCCGCTGCTCATCGGGCTCGTGCTCTCGCTGTTCGGCTTCCTCAACAGTCTCTCGCAACCGCTCACAGGGCGGCTCTCGGACCGGACGGGCGTGCGACGGCCCTTCGTGTTGGCCGGCATCCTCCTTCTGGGGACCGCCAGCGGACTGTACACGGTCGCGGATGCCTACTGGCAGCTGATCGCGCTCCGCGCGGCGCAGGGGTTCGGCGCGGCGCTCATCATCCCGGCGACGGTCGCGCTGGTCAACGAGTACGCCGCGAGCGACGCCGACCGCGGCGGCAACTTCGGCGTGTACAACACCTTTCGGCTGATCGGGTTCGGCTTCGGCCCGGTCGTCGCCGGCGCCGTCGTCGAGCGCGGCCCCTACGACCTCTCCGCGATCGGGCTGCCGGTCCTCGACGGGTTCGACGCCGCGTTCGTGGCGGCCTGCGCCGGCGCGTACCTCAGCTTCGCCCTCGTCTTCCTCCTCGTCCGCGACGCCGCCGAGTCGAGCGAGGCGAGCGACGACCTCTCGATCCGGGTCCGCGGCGAGGGACGCCTGCTGGACCCGGTGTTCGCGCTCGGGCTGGCGACGGTCGCGATGGGGATCTGCATCGCGCTGTTCGCGACCCTCCAGAACCAGGTGAACGTCCGGCTCGACCAGCCGCCGGTGTGGTTCGGCCTCCAGTTCGCGGCGGTCACCATCGCGAACGTCCTCTTTCAGGTGCCGGTCGGGCAGGCCAGCGACCGGATCGGGCGCCGCCCCTTCCTCTTGGCCGGGTTCGTGCTGCTCGCGCCCACGACGCTGTTGCAGGGGGTCGTCACCGACCCGCTGGTGATGACGCTCGTCCGGCTGGCGCAGGGCGTCGCCGTCGCGTGCGTGTTCGCGCCGTCGCTGGCGCTCGCGGGCGACCTCGCGCGGGAGGGCGAGTCCGGAACGACGCTGTCGGTGCTCACGATGGGGTTCGGCTTCGGGGTCGCGATCGGGCCGCTGGCGTCCGGCTGGCTCGTCGGCTTCGGCTTCGTCGTTCCCTTCGCGGTCGGCGCCGCGCTCGCCGTCGTCGCGCTCGTGACCGTCGTGACGCAGGTCGAGGAGACGCTGGGGGCGGGCGAGGGCGCCGCGGACGCGGCCGCGGCGGATTGATGCCCCCCGCGGACTGACGACGGGCGCGCCGGGCTGACGACGGACGGGGGCCGCCGACTGAACCTTATAAGTCCCCGACGGCCGAACCGGCGGCCGTGTCCCGCGACCGCGTCCACTGCGTCGACTGCCGGGAGCCGATCCCGAGCGACGCGCGGATCTGTCCCCACTGCGAGACCGTCCAACCGTCGCCGCTCCTCGACGTCGGCGTCGTCGTCGCCGGCGTGTTCGCGTTCGTCTTCGGCGCGATCCTCGCGCTGATGACGCTGGGGACGACCCGCATGCTCGGGCTCGGACTGATCGTAGTGGGGTTCGGCCTCGCCGTCGGCGGCTACACCCGGCACATCGACCGGCAGGCGGGCCGTCGGGGGCGGTGAGGCCGGGCGTCGGGAGCGGTGAGGACGGATGTCGAGTCGGCTTCCCGCCGGTGTCGACGTTCTCGTCTCGCGACCTTTTAAGTCGGATCGGTGTTCACGTGGAGACATGATCACGCCACTCTCCGCCGGACTCGTCGTTGCGGGGCTGCTCCTCGCGTTCGTCGGGGCCGCGGTCTCCGTCTACGCCGTCACGATAACCGGGGTCCTCGTCGGGGCCGGTGCGGGCTACCTCGCCGCGCCGAACCTCGCGGGGGTGCTCGGGGCCGACGGGCTGGTGCTGGTCGGCGGAGCCGCCGCGCTCGGCGCCGCGGTGGGCGGGGTCCTCGCGTACGCCGGGCTCTCCTTCGCGGTCGTCGCAATCGGGGGAATCGTCGGCGGCTTCGCCGGGCGGTTCGCGGTCGGGCCGATGTACGCGGCCGACGCGGCCGGGATGGAGGGGACGCTCCTCCTCGTCGGCGCCACGCTGGCCGGCGTCGCGGTCGGCGCGCTGCTCGGGTTCGTGATGAGTCGGACGACGCTCGTCGTCTCCACGGCCCTCATCGGCGCGGCGTTCGCGTCGCGGTCGATCACGCCCGCGACGCTGGACGCGGCCGCCGCGCAGACGACGGTCCAGCCGCTGCTGTTCGACGTGACGGCGCCCGCGTTCCTCGCCGTGTTCGTCCTCGGGGCGCTCTCGCAGCTCGGGCTGTTCCGGTTCGGCTACGTGACGAAGCTCGTCGGCCTCCTCCCCGGCGCGCGCCGGTGGACCGCGAGCGACGACACGGACGCTGAGAGCGCCGAGAGCGCCTGACCCGGACCGCCGCTACTCCTCGTCGTACTCGTAGAACCCCCTACCCGTCTTCTTGCCGAGGTCGCCGGCCGCCACCTTACGTTTCACGAGGTACGCCGGCTTGTAGCGGTCGCCGAGCTCGGCGTGGAGCGTCTCGCTGGCGTCTAACACCACATCGAGCCCGATGTGGTCGGCGAGTTCGAGGGGACCCATCGGGACGTTCGTCCCGAGCCTCATCCCGCGGTCGATGTCCTCCCTGTCGGCGACGCCCTCGTCGTACGCGCGGACGCCCTCGTTGATCCACGGCATCAGGACGCGGTTCGTGACGAAGCCGGGCTTGTCGTCGGCCTCCCACGTCTCCTTGCCGAGGTCCTCCGCGAACGCGTGCGCGAAGTCGACCACCGCGTCCGCGGTGCGCTCCCCGACGACGACCTCCACGCCGTCCATGATCGGAACCGGATTCATGAAGTGGAGCCCGATCACGTCGCCCGCGCGGTCCGTGGCGCTCGCGATGCTCGTGATCGACAGCGTCGAGGTGTTGGTCGCGAGGGCCACGTCGTCGTCGGTCACTTCGTCGAGGTCGGCGAAGACCTCCCGCTTCACGTCGAGGTCCTCGACGGCGGCCTCGATGACCACGTCCGCGGCCGCGAGCGCGTCGAGGTCGGTCGTACCCTCGATCCGGTCGCGGATCGCCGCCGGGTCCTCGTCGAGTCGCTCGTTCCCGTCGAGCCGAGCGAGGCTGTCGTCGATACTCCCGAGTCCGCGCTCGACGTACTCCGGCTCGATGTCGCGCATCACGACCTCGTAGCCGGCGGTCGCCGCGACCTGTGCGATCCCGTTGCCCATCGTGCCGGCCCCCACCACGCCGACGACGTCGATGTCGGATAGCTCCCGCATGCGGGACGCTGTCGCGGCGGCGATGGTAAGTATTGCGACTCCGGGGACGAGGGTCCGCGATCCGTCCGAGAGCGCGCAGAATTAACTATTTGAGTAGTAATTGAGGGATCGGTGAACCGGTCGATAGCGCCGCCGAGGAAGGCTGTATATACGGTCTCTAACCGGACGTAACGAATCGAACGACCATAGCGTTTTTTTACCGATGTAACGGGAGTACGAACTGATGCTTCCTCACGCCGACGACGCCATCTCGCGGGACGGCAAGTCGCTCATCCTCGCGTACGACCACGGGCTCGAACACGGCCCGGTCGACTTCGATCCGAATCCGGCGACGGCCGATCCGGAGCGGCTGTTCGAGCTCGCCACCCACGACGCGGTCACCGCGCTGGCCGTACAGAAGGGGGTCGCGGAGGCGTACTACCCCGACTACGAGGACGACGTGAACCTCCTGTTGAAGCTGAACGGCACCTCGAACCTCTGGATGGGCGAACCCGACAGCCCCGTCAACTGCTCGGCCGAGTACGCCGCCGACCTCGGCGCCGACGCGATCGGTTTCACCCTCTACGGCGGCTCGAACCACGAGATCGAGATGGCCGAGGAGCTCCGCGAGGCCCAGGAGGATGCCCGCGAGCACGACATGGGCGTCGTCATGTGGTCGTACCCGCGCGGACAGGGCGTCAAAAACGACACGAGCTCCGACACCATCTCGTACGCGGCCCGGCTCGGGCTGGAGCTCGGCGCCGACGTGGTGAAGGTGAAGTACCCCGGCTCCGCCGAGGCGATGGGCGAGGCCGTCCGGATGGCCGGCCCCACGAAGGTCGTGATGTCCGGCGGCACGATGCGCGACGACACGGCGTTCCTCCGGAACGTCGCGAACGCCATCGGCGCGGGCGCGACCGGACTCGCGGTCGGGCGGAACGTCTTCCAGCGCGACGACCCCGAGCGCATCCTCGACGCGCTCGAAGCCGTGGTCTTCGAGGAGGCCGACCCGGCGGAGGCGCTGGCGGTCGCCGAGAGCGCGGACTGATGGCCGAGAGCGACCCGACCATCGACGGAGGCGACGATTCCGTCGTCGAGGCGGTCTTCGACGCGGTCGCGGCCACGGCCCCCGAGATCCGTGCCGCGCTCCCCGGTCGACGCGTCGAGAGCGGGACCGACAACCCCTCCGGGGAGTCGGTGTTGGCCGGCGACCTCTACGCCGACGAGCTGCTCGCGGACGCGCTGACCGCGGTCGACGGCGTCGGCTCATTCGTCAGCGAGGAGCGCGAGGCCGCCGTCGACGCGGGCGGCGCGGTCAGGAGCGACGGCGACGGCGCGTACGCGGTCGCGATCGACCCCCTCGACGGCTCCTCGAACCTCCGGTCGAACAACGCGATGGGGACCGTCGTCGGGGTGTACGACGCCCCGCTTCCCGCGACCGGACGCGACCTCGTCGCCGCCGGCTACGTGCTCTACGGCCCGATCACGACGATGATCGTCGCCGACGACGCCGGCGTGCGCGAGGAGGTAGTGGAGCGGGAGCCCGCCGGCGAGGAGGGCGAGGCCGGCGACGGTACGGGCGTCTCTCGCTCGGTCGTCGAAGACGACCTGACGCTCCCGGACGACCCCCTCGTGTACGGGTTCGGCGGGCGCGTCCCGGACTGGCCCGACGACTTCACCGCCTACGCCCGCGAGATCGAAGACGAACTGAAGCTCCGGTACGGCGGCGCCATGGTCGGCGACGTGAACCAGGTGCTCACCTACGGCGGGATATTCGCGTACCCCTCCCTGACCAGCGCGCCGGAGGGCAAGCTCCGGCTCTCCTTCGAGGCGAACCCGATCGCCTACATCGTCGAGCGCGCGGGCGGGGCCGCGACCGACGGCGAAATCGACATCCTCGACGTCGAACCCGAGGGCGTCCACGACCGGGTCCCTCTCTACGTCGGCAACGAGGCGCTGATCGAGCGACTGCGGGCGGCGCTGGACTGATCGGTGGGTTCGCGGCCCCTTCCGCCACCGATCTCTCCGCGTTGGTAGACTTGCATGGAAAACTGTTTAGGATCTACCGCAAATCTTGCGCCCATGAACGTCCACGTCGGCGCGGCGGCGACGCCGGAGGAGGCCGAGGCGATCGCGAAGTCCCTCGCCGAGCACCTCGGCGTCGACGTCGATGTCCACGTCGGGGAGCGCGACGAGCCCGCGGCGAGCGCCTCTCCCCCCGAGGTCGAGTACCCCCTCGACGACGACCTCGGGCCGACCGACCGGGAGCGCGACCTCCAAGCGGAGATCGACGACATCCTCGAAGGCGGCCCCGAGAAGTACCGCGGCCGCCTCCCCGAGCAGGGGAAGCTGTTCGTCCGCGATCGCCTCGACCTCTGGTTCGGCGGCGAGGGCGGGACGCGCGGCGCGGGCGACGCGAGCGCCGCGGAGGGCGACCCGGCCGGGGTCCACTTCGAGGACGGGAAGTTCGCCGCGTTCGACGACTGGCACCCGAACGCGCCGGGACGAGCCGGCCGGGACGGGAACGAGGAGGGTAGTGACGAGGACGGCGAGAGCGACGAGTCCGAGGGGACGAGCGACCGCCTCCCGGGCGACGGCCTCCTCACCGGCGCCGCCGAGTTCGAGGGGCGCGACGTGCACTTCATGGCCAACGACTTCACCGTGAAGGCGGGGTCGATGGCGGCGAAGGGCGTCGAGAAGTTCCTGCGGATGCAACAGCGCGCGCTGAAGACGGGCAACCCCGTGCTCTACCTGATGGACTCCTCGGGCGGCCGGATCGACCAGCAGACCGGCTTCTTCGCCAACCGCGAGGGGATCGGGAAGTACTACTACAACCACTCGATGCTCTCCGGCGCGGTGCCGCAGATCTGCGTGCTGTACGGTCCCTGCATCGCCGGCGCCGCCTACACGCCCGTCTTCGCCGACTTCACCGTGATGGTCGAGGGGATGTCCGCGATGGCGATCGCCTCCCCGCGGATGGTGAAGATGGTCACCGGCGAGGAGATCGAACTGGACGAGCTGGGCGGGCCGCGGGTCCACGCCGAGGAGTCCGGCTCGGCCGATCTGGTCGCCCGCGACGAGGAGCACGCCCGGGAGCTCGTCGCCGACCTGATCGGCTACCTCCCCGACAAGGCGGGCGAGAAGCCCCCGCAGCGCGAGACGAAGCCGCCGACGTATTCACCAGAGGGGATCGACGAGCTGATCCCCGAGTCGCCGAACCGCCCCTACGACGTGCGCGACCTGCTCGACCGGATCGCCGACGCGGAGTCCGTCTTCGAGCTGAAGGAGGGGTACGGCGAGGAGATCGTCACGGCGTTCTGCCGGATCGACGGGCGCCCCGTCGGCGTCGTCGCCAACGACCCCGCGGTGCGCTCGGGCGCCATCTTCCCGGACGCGGCCGAGAAGGCGGCCGAGTTCATCTGGACCTGCGACGCCTACGAGGTCCCCCTGCTGTACCTCTGCGACACGCCCGGATTCATGGCCGGCTCGCAGGTCGAGACGGACGCGATCTTGGAGAAGGGGAAGAAGATGATCTACGCCACCTCCTCGGCGACGGTCCCGAAACAGACCGTCGTCGTCCGGAAGGCGTACGGCGCGGGGATCTACGCGATGGGCGGCCCCGCCTACGACCCCGAGGGCGTGATCGGGCTCCCCTCCGGCGAGATCGCGATCATGGGGCCGGAGGCTGCGATCAACGCGGTGTACGCCCGGAAGCTCGCCGAGATCGACGATCCCGAGGAGCGCGCCGAGACCGAGCAGCGCCTGCGCGAGGAGTACCGCGAGGACATCGATATTCACCGGATGGCGAGCGAGGTCGTCATCGACGAGATCGTTCCGCCCTCGACGCTCCGGGAGGAGCTGGCCGCCCGCTTCGCGTTCTACGAGGACGTGGAGAAGGACCTACCGGACAAGAAACACGGGACGGTGTTGTGACGTGATCGACACCGGCGTCAAAGCGCCCGACTTCATCGCGCCCGCGGTCGCTGCCGAGGGGAAAACTGGAGTGGTCAGCGCCTCCGAGCTGGAGCTGTTCCGGCTCGTCGACCGACACGAGGCCGTCGTCTGCTGTTTCGCGCCCGCGAACTTCGTTCCGACCTGCACCGCCGCCTTCGCCGCGGTCCGCGACGCGGGCTGGCACGACCGCGACGACCTCGCCGTCGTCGGACTCACCGGCGACTCGCTGTACGCGGGGTTCGCGTACGCCGATCGGTTCGACCTCCCCTTCCCGATCGTCTCCGACTTCCACGGGGGGATCGCGGAGTCGTACGACCTGCTCGCCGACTCGTGGGAGGGCCACTCGGACATTCCGCGCCGGGCGGTCGTCGTTGTCGGCGGCGACTGGACGGTGCGGTTCGCGGAGGCGACGACCGACGCGCTCGACCGTCCGGCGCCCTCGCCCGTCCAGAACGCGACCGCGGCGCTCCGCGAGATCGGGGTCGACGCCGACCGCCCCCGCGTGAACTACGACGGGCCGTGGTGATCACGCTCCCGCGTCGCCGTGTGGTCCCCGCCTCGCGTCGCCGGGGTTATTTGACGACCCCCGCTGAGGGTCCGACATGGAAGCCGCCTTGGCGGAGTACCTCGACGAGTTCACGCGCCGTGACTGGGAGACGCTCGACCCGACCGCCGTCACCGATCCCGTCCGAGTCGCGGTCGTCGGCCTCGGCTGGTTCGCCCGCGACTGGGCGCTACCGGGAATCGCGCGGTCGGCGTACACCGAGGCCACCGTCGTCACCGACATCGACGCCGACGCGGTGGAGGCGGTCGCCGCCGAGCGCGACCTGACCGGCGTCACCCCCGAGGAGTTCCGATCGGGCGCCGTCGCTGACGCGTACGACGCGGTGTACGTCGCGACGCCGAACGCGACCCACTTGGAGTACGTCCGGGCCGCCGCGGAGCAGGGGAAGGCGGTCCTCTGCGAGAAACCCCTCGAAGCGACCCTCGACCGCGCCCGCCGGCTCGTGGCCGCGTGTCGGGAGGCCGACGCGCCCCTGATGGTCGGCTACCGGATGCAGACCGACCCCGCCGTCCGGCGGCTCCGCGAACTCCTCGACGCCGGCATCGCCGGCGAGGTGATCCACGTCCACGCGACGATGTCGCAGACGATGCTCGGCGAACTCGGGGGCGACCACGACCAGTGGCGGCTCGATCCGGAGCTGTCGGGCGGCTCCGCGCTCATGGATCTGGGCGTGTACCCGCTCAATACGACGCGGTTCGTGCTCGGAGCCGACCCGGTCCGAGTGTCGGGTCGGACCCGAACGAACCACGAGGCGTTCGCCGGCGTCGACGAGCACGCCACGTTCCGACTGGAGTTCCCCGGCGGCGTCGACGCGCTGTGTTCGGTGAGCCAGAACGCCCAGCACGCGAGCCGGCTGGAGGTCACCGGCACGGAGGCCCGGCTGATCCTCGATCCGGCGTTCTACGAGCGCGAGGACCGCGGGTTCGCCGTCGTCCGCGACGGCACCCGCGTCGACGTCGACTTCGACCAGGTCCACCAGATCGAAGCGGAGTTCGCGTACTTCGGCCACCAGCTGCTGGCGGACGAACCGTTCCACCCCGACGGCGAGCACGCCCTCGCGGACATGCGCGCGCTCGACGGGATCTACGAGTCGGCCGAGACCGGGCGGCCGGTCGATCTCGGCGACGACGCGGCCTGAGGCCGCGCGGCGTCAGTCGATGACCGCGAGCCGCCTCACTGCTCGATCCCGTACACGTCGTCCGTCCAGTCGCGCGCCGGAGTGTCGTACACCGGCCGGTCGCGGTCGCGTTCGTCGAGCCGCCGCCGGTCGGCCTCGTCGAGCTCCCAGTCGAGGTCGGCGTTTGCCCGGACGTGATCTGGGGTCGACGACCGCGGGAGCGCGACCACGTCGTTGTCGAGCGCCCACCGGAGCACGACCTGCGCGGGGTGTTTGTCGTACTTCTCGGCGAGCTCGGCGACGACCTCGTCGTCGAACACGTCCGTCCGCGCGAGGGGCGCCGCCGCCTCGATCACGGTGTCGGACTCGCGGCAGTAGTCGACGAGGTCGGGGCGCTGGAACCACGGGTGGAACTCGATCTGGTTGACCGCGATCGGCACGTCCGAGACGTGGTGGGCGCAGCTCAGCTGGTAGGCGCTGAAGTTCGAGACGCCGACATCGCGGACGAGCCCGCGCTCGCGCAGCTCGGCCATCGCCCGGAGGGTCTCGCGCAGCGAGATCGCGGGGTTCGGCCAGTGGACCAGATACAGGTCGAGGTAGTCGGTTCCGAGCCGGTCGAGCGACGCCTCGCACGACTCGATCACCGACTCGTAGTTGAGGTTCTTCGCGAGCACCTTCGAGGTGAGGAACACGTCGTCGCGGTCGTACTCCGCGAGCGCGTCGCCGATCGCCGCCTCGTTGTGGTACCCCTCGGCGGTGTCGATGTGCGCGTAGCCGGCGTCGAGCGCCGCGCGGACGCTGTCGGTCGTCCGGTCTCCGAGGTCGTACGTGCCCAGCCCGAGCGCCGGTAACTCGGCGCCGCTCGGGAGCGTCTTCGTAGGTACGGTCACACGACACGGGTTCGGCGGATCGCCGATTGAAAGTACCGGTAGGGGAAGGGCGGCTCCGGTGAACGACTTATCAAGGAGTTCATCCTGACACTGCTGCGGTCAATACAGGGGACTCACAAATCATTCAGTACGGGGGAGTCTCGGAACGTTCTGAACAGGCAACTCGTGATTTGGCCAACCGTTTTTCAGTTGTTTATTTCGATCTGACCCGATTAATCTCCCCGCTCATAGGAGAATACCGTCGTGCGATCGTTCTCCTCATGGACGTGGATCAACAGCAAATCGTTAATAGTGAAGTTCGCGGTGATTTCGCCGGTGTATGCCACCGTCGCCGGGCCGTCACAATCGTCACCAGTCGCCTCTGTGGTGAGTTCAACGATCACATCGCCCTCATTGCTGGCAAACGCCGCAGTCTCAAGCGTGACGCAGTCTAGGTCTGCTCCAAAGGTACCCTCCACAGTAGCGCGGTCGTCGTTTACCTTGACTGTTGCCTTGTCCTCCGGATCGTCGTTGATCGTCACTGATTCTATCTCAACAGTTGCCGAGGCGTCGGGAGGAGTATCACCGAGGCACCCACCACCGACGGTAGCAAGTCCAATTCCGGTACTGGCGAGAAATCCTCGGCGTCTCATATATGAGACACGATGAATGTTAGATATATGCTTTGTCTCACTTGTTCAGGTAGGTGGTTGTTTTGAGTCGGTCAATACGCAGTCTTCACTGACTAGCTGATTCAGACGAGAATTCATCTGAAGAAGAGGATTTCAACAAAGCCGAAACGGTCCAATTGAACAGAAGAAAGCGAATGCTGACCAAGAGAGTCTGCTTCGAGAAATGCACCGGCCGAGACTCCACGCGAGCGCAGCGAGCGGGGAGTCAGGGCGGTGCACGACTGAAAGGAGTGCACCGGCCGAGATTTGAACTCGGGTTGCAACCATGGCAAGGTTGCGTGATACCACTACACTACCGGTGCGTGCTTCGCATCTCCACATAGCCCGAGTCGGAGATATAAGGGTTCCGAACGACGGTCGACGACCCCGGTTCCCTTCGATCGCGCGGGCCGTCCCGGTCCGCGTTTCCCGAGTGGGTCAGTCCGGCCCGAGTCGATTCCCGCCTTTGGTCAATTCGGCCCGTTCCGGATCGTGTGACTCGGTCGCTCGATCGCCCGGTCGAAACCGCCGCCAGACCCCGTGTGAACGCGCCACAGCCCGAAAGCGGGACCGCTACCCTTTTACGATGTCGTCCGAAATCGAGGAGTACAGTCTCGCCACGATGCGTACCGAAGACGGACTCACGATCTGCATTCCGTCTTCGGTCGTCCGGGAGGCCGAAGACACTCGCGAGGCGACTCGCAAACTCGGCTACGTCGCCCGTGCGGCGGCGGTGTTCCGGGCGGATCGACTGGTCGTCTTCCCCGACAGGGAAGGCGAGCGGCGACGGGACGGCGAGTACGTTCGGACCGTGCTGGGGTACGCCGCGACCCCTCCGGGGCTCCGCAAGGACCTCTGGGGGGAGCGCGACGAACTCCGGTACGCCGGTGTGCTCCCGCCGCTCCGCGTGCCGTGGCGGACCGGCTCGACCCCTAGCGGGGAAGAGTCGAAAACACAGGGACTCGTGACCGAGGTCGGACCTGAAGGCCGCGTCCGGGTCAATTCCCCGCTGCGGGAACACCCGATCTCCCTGCTCGTTCCCTCCGGAATGGAGGTCGAGCAGGGGGAGCGCGTCACCATCAGGGTCTCTTCGAGAGAACCGGTCCGCGCCCGCATCACCGGGAAACCGGAGGACGGTTTCCAGGTCGTGGAAGCGGACCTGTCGGAAGCGCTCGCCGGCGACGGCTTGGCCGTCGCGACGTCGCGACACGGGGAGGAACTCTCCGTCTCGCGGCTCGGCACCATCGTCTCGGACGCGCGGGAGGCCGGCGGGTACACCGTCGCCTTCGGCGCGCCCGAGCGAGGGCTTCCGGAGATGCTCGGGCTTTCGCCCGCCGGCATTCGGGCGGCCGTCGCCGACGGCCGCTCGGTCGAACCCGATCCGGGGTTCGACCTCTGGCTGAACACGATCCCGGCACAGGCGAGCGAGGTCGTCCGGACGGAGGAGGCTCTGTTCGTGACTCTCGGCTCGCTCACACTCACGGAGTAAACACATGCCACAACCAAGCCGACCACGAAAAGGCTCGCTGGGCTACGGCCCGCGTACCCGCGCAGACCGCGAGGTCCCGCGCATTCGATCGTGGCCCGACGACGACGGAGCCCCCGCACTGCAGGGGTTCGCCGGCTACAAGGCCGGAATGACGCACGTCGTTATGGTCAACGACGAGGCCAACTCGCCGCGTGAGGGAATGGAAGAGTCCGTTCCCGTCACCGTCGTCGAGACGCCGCCGATGTACGCGGTGGCCCTGCGCGCCTACGAACAGACGCCGTACGGAAAGAAGCCGGTCGAAGAGGTATGGGCGACCGAGTTCCACGAGGAGCTCGACCGCGCGCTCGACCTCCCGGCGGAAGACACCTTCGAGGAAGACGCCGAGGAGCTGCGCTCGCTGCTCGACCAGGACGCGGTCGACGACGTCCGCGTCATCACCCACACCGTCCCCTCGGAGCTCGCGAATGTACCCAAGAAGAAGCCCGACATCATGGAGACCCGAGTCGGCGGCGGCTCCCTCGAGGAGCGTGTCGACTTCGGGCTCGACCTCGTCGCGGAGGGCGGCGCCCACGAGTTCGGCGACGTCTTCCGTGCGGGTCAGTACACCGACGTGTCGGGCATCACGAAGGGGAAGGGGACCCAGGGTCCCGTCAAGCGCTGGGGCGTGCAGAAGCGGAAGGGCAAACACGCCCGTCAGGGATGGCGGCGCCGGATCGGCAACCTCGGTCCGTGGAACCCCTCCCGCGTTCGCTCCACCGTTCCCCAGCAGGGGCAGACCGGCTACCACCAGCGCACCGAGCTCAACAAGCGCCTCATCGACTTCGGCGAGGGCGACGGCGCCTCCGTCGACGGCGGCTTCGTCAACTACGGCGAGGTCGACGGCGACTACGCGCTCATCAAGGGCTCGCTGCCCGGTCCGGACAAGCGCCTGCTTCGGTTCCGCCCGGCCATCCGGCCGAACGACCAGCCGCGCCTCGATCCCGAGGTCCGGTACGTATCCACCGCATCCAACCAGGGATAATCCATGAACGCAACAGTACACGACCTGGACGGCGGGGACGCTGGCACGATCGATCTGCCGGCGATCTTCGAGACCGCGTTCCGACCGGACCTCATCGGTCGGGCGGTCTCCGCCGCACAGGCTAACCGGAAACAGGCCTACGGTGCCGACGAGTTCGCCGGGCTGCGAACCCCCGCGGAGTCGTTCGGCTCCGGTCGCGGGCTCGCACACATCCCGCGCTCCGAGAACGTCGCCCGCCGCGTCCCGAACGCCGTTTCGGGCCGCGCCGCGCACCCGCCGAAGGCCGAGAAGGACCAGTCGAAGAGCCTGAACGACAAGGAACGACAGTTCGCGATTCGGTCGGCCGTCGCGGCCACCGCCGACGCCGAGCTCGTCGCCGAGCGCGGTCACGCGTTCGACGAGGACCTCGATCTGCCGCTCGTCGTGAGCGACGAGTTCGAGGACCTCGAGAAGACCCAAGAGGCCCTGGGCGTGCTCGAAGCCGTCGGCGTCGACGCCGACATCGAGCGCGCCGAGGATGGTCGCTCCGTCCGAGCCGGCCGCGGGAAGACCCGCGGTCGCAAGTACAGCCAGCCGAAGTCCGTCCTCGTCGTCACCAGCGAGGAGCCGTCCCGCGCCGCCCGGAACCTTTCGGGCGTCGATGTTGCGACCGCGCGAGAGGTCAACGCTGAAGACCTCGCGCCGGGTACGCACCCGGGCCGACTCACGCTGTGGACCGAGAGCGCCGTCGAGGAGGTGGCCGACCGATGAACTCCATCATCGAGCACCCGATCGTCACCGAACAGGCGATGAACGAGATGGACTTCAAGAACAAGCTGCTGTTCCTCGTCGACATCGACGCGACCAAACCCGAGGTCCGCGAGGAAGTGCAGGACCGGTACGACGTCTCCGTCGTCGACGTGAACACGCAGGTGACCCCGCAGGGCGACAAGAAGGCCACCGTCACGCTCTCCGAGGACGACGACGCGACCGATATCGCATCGCGCATCGGGGTGTTCTAAGATGGGACGACGAATCCAAGGACAGCGGCGTGGGCGCGGCGGCCCGACGTTCCGGGCCCCGTCCCACCGCTACAAGGCGGAACTGTCGCACAAGAAGCTCGAAGACGTGGACACGATCACCGGCGAGATCGTCGGGATCGAACACGACCCCGCCCGCTCGGCTCCGCTCGCGGAGATCGAGTTCGAGGACGACGACCGTCGGCTCGTGCTCGCGCCGGAAGGCGTGAGCGTGGGCGAGACGATTCAGGTCGGCGTCTCCGCGGAGATCAAGCCCGGGAACACGCTCCCGCTGGCGGAGATCCCCGAGGGCGTCCCGGTCTGTAACGTCGAGAGCAACCGCGGGGACGGCGGGAAGTTCGCGCGCGCCTCCGGCGTGTCGGCGACGCTTCTTACCCACGACCGCGACGTCGCGGTCGTCCAGCTCCCCAGCGGCGAAGTGAAGCGGCTCGACCCGCAGTGCCGCGCCACGATCGGCGTGGTCGCCGGCGGCGGTCGGACGGAGAAACCCTTCGTCAAGGCCGGTAACAAACACCACAAGATGAAGGCGCGCGGGACCAAATACCCCCGCGTGCGCGGCGTCGCGATGAACGCCGTCGACCACCCCTTTGGCGGGGGAGGTCGCCAACACCCCGGCCAGCCGAAATCGGTCTCGCGGGACGCCCCGCCGGGACGGAAGGTCGGTGACATCGCATCCAAGCGCACCGGACGAGGTGGCAACAAATGAGTTCTGACTACCGCACCGGCCGCGAGGGCAAGGAGTTCGCCTACCGCGGTCACTCGCTCGACGAGTTGCAGGAGATGGACGTAGAGGAAGTCGCGGAACTGCTCCCCGCACGCCAGCGGCGAAGCATCGTTCGTGGCCTCGGCACCGAACAGCAGAAGCTGCTGGAAACGGTCCGGAGCCGCGACAAGGAGACGACGGCGGACGACCCGATCCGGACGCATCTGCGCGACATGCCTGTGCTGCCGGAGTTCGTCGGCGTCACCTTTGCCGTGTACAACGGACACAGCTTCGAGCGCGTGCAGGTCGAACCCGAGATGATCGGTCATTACCTCGGCGAGTTCCACCTGACTCGAAGCACCGTCGAACACGGTCAGGCCGGCATCGGCGCGACCCGGTCCTCGAAGTTCGTGCCCCTCAAGTAACCCATGGGAATCAACTACAGCGTCGAGGCCGACCCGGAGACCACCGCCAAGGGGATGCTCCGCGAGCGGCCCATCAGCGTGAAGGACAGCAAGGAGATCTCCCGGGAGATCAAAGGCGAGACGGTCGCCGACGCCGAGGAGTTCCTGCAGGAAGTCATCGACGAGGAGACATCGGTGCCGATGCGCCAGCACAACGCCGGCGCGGGCCACCGTTCCGACATCGACGGCTGGGACGCGGGACGGTACCCCGAGAAGGCCGCCAAGGACTTCCTGAAGCTCTTAGAGAACGTCAAGAACAACGCGGACGAGCAGGGGTTCGACGGCGACGAGATGGTCATCAAACACGTCGCCCCCCACAAGGTCGGCGAACGACCCGGGCGGAACCCGCGAGCCGCGGGCGCCACCGCGTGGAACACCACTCTCGCCGACGTCGAGCTCATCATCGAGGAGCCGGAGGCTGACGAATAATGGCTGACGAACACCAATTCATCGAGGACGGCCTGCGCCGTTCACAGATCAACGAGTTCTTCGCGGACGAGCTCGGCCGCGCCGGCTACGGCGGCATGGACGTCGCCCAGACGCCGATGGGAACGCAGATCGTCCTGAAGGCCGAAAAGCCCGGCATGGTGATCGGGAAGGGCGGGAAGAACATCCGCAAGATCACCACCGAGCTCGAGGACCGATTCGACATGGACGACCCGCAGATCGACGTTCAGGAGGTCGACGAGCCCGACCTGAACGCTCAGATCGTCGCGGACCGTCTCGCGAACGCCTTAGAGCGCGGCTGGTACTTCCGGAAGGCCGGTCACACGACGATCGACCGGATCATGGACGCTGGCGCGCTGGGCGCCGAGATCGTCCTGTCCGGGAAGGTCACCGGTGCCCGCTCGCGCGTCGAGAAGTTCAACCGCGGCTACATCAAGCACAACGGTGAGCCCGCGGAGGAAGTCGTCGACCACGGCCAGGGCGTCGCGGTGATGAAGCTCGGGACGATCGGCGTCAACGTGAAGATCATCCCGCCGGGCGCGCAGCTCCCGGACGACTTCGACATCCGCGAGGACGCAGAGGTCCCGAAGGTCGAGCAGGCGGCGGCCGACGTCGACGCCGACGAGGGCGTCGAATCGCTGCTCGAAGAGGAGCCCGAGGAGGTGCCCGACGTGGGCGCCGACGACGAGGACGTCGAGGTCCCCGACGAGGACCCCGCAGAGGTCATCGACGAAAAGGTCGTCGAGGAAGTCGTCGAGGAGACGCAGGAGACGGCCACGGAGGCGACCGACGCCGCCGCCGAGGAGCCGGTCGGCGACGCCGAGGCCGACGACGTCGAGGAGCTCGACGAGGAGATCGAGGAAGAAGCCGCAGACCTCGTCGCAGAGATGGAAGCCGCGGACGAAGACGAGGAGGACGAGTAAATGGCGATCCTCTACACAGACGAGATCCGCGACATGACCGCGGCCGAGCGCCAGGTCGAACTGGAAGAGCTCGAGACCGAGCTGCTCAACTCGAAGGCGCAGCGGGCCGCCGGCGGCATGCCGGAGAGCCCCGGTCGCGTGAAGGAGCTGAAGAAGACGATCGCGCGGATCAAGACGATCCAGGCGGAAGAAGGCGACTTCGACGAATAACGATGATCTCCCCCGACACACTCGTTCGGCACGAACTCGTCGGCCTCCCCGTTCGGGTGGCCGACGCCGACAGCGACGCCTACGTGGGCATCGCCGGTCGCGTGCTGTCCGAGACGTTCGGCACCCTCGTGGTGCGGACGGGATCGGGGGACAAACGCGTGCCCAAGTCGGGCGCGACGTTCGAGTTCGCGGTCGTCGATCGACCGACCGCCCGCACAGATGAAGCCGCCGACGACGGTCAGTCGTCGGGGTCCACGTCCCAACTCGGGTCGGATACTACGGGGGTCCGCCCCCGTCAGTCTGGCCCGTCCGGGTCCACAAGCGTCGTCACCGGTGACGGCGCGGGTCCGGCGAGCCGACGCGGCGAGTGCAAAGACGCGGTCTACGCGACGGTGGATGGCGAGCGGTTACGGTATCGACCCGCCGAACGCACCGAACAAGGTGTCACACAATGGCGATAGGAATCGACGTACCCACGCCTCCGGAGCCAGACAACCCGGAGGATTACGACTACGAGAAGTGCCCGTTTTACGGGCAGCTCTCCGTCCGCGGCCAGACCCGTGAGGGGACGGTCGTGTCGACGGATATGGCAAAGACCGTCATCGTCGAGCGAGAATACGACGTGTTCGTACCGAAATACGATCGGTACATGAAGCGTCGGTCGCGCATCCCGGCCCACGTGCCGGGCGTGCTCGACTCGCTCGAAGTCGGTGACGAAGTGAAAATCGCGGAGACGCGACCGCTCTCGAAGACGAAGTCCCACGTCGTCGTCGAGAACCTGTCGGGTGATCAGTGATGGAGGCGCTCAAGGCCGACGTCACGCAGGGGCTCTCGAAGGGCTCGCTCATCACGTGCGCCGACAACACCGGCGCCCGTGAGCTGAAGGTGATCTCCGTGTCGGGCTACTCCGGCACGAAGAATCGCCACCCGAAGGCAGGTATCGGCGACAAGGTGACCGTCTCGGTCACCAAAGGGACCCCGGAGATGCGGCGGCAGGTGCTGGAGGCGGTCGTCGTCCGCCAGCGCAAGCCGATCCGCCGTCCGGACGGCACGCGCGTGAAGTTCGAGGATAACGCGGCCGTCATCATCGACGACCTCGAGGAGCCGCGGGGCACGGAGATCAAAGGCCCCGTCGCCCGCGAGGTCGCCGAGCGCTTCGGGAGCATCGCCTCGACCGCGACGATGATCGTCTAATCATGACGAAACAGCCACGCAAACAGCGAAAACGGTCGGAGACCGCGCCGCTCCACGAGCGGCAGAACCAGGTCCGGGCCACCCTCACGGAGGAGCTCCGCGAGGAGTACGGCCAGCGGAACGTCCGCGTCAACGCCGGCGACACCGTCGAGGTGCTTCGCGGCGACGCGGCCGGGACGGAGGCGGAAGTCGTCGCCGTCGACCTGTCCGCGGAACGGATCACCGTCGAGGACGTCACCGTCGAGAAGGCGGACGGGGAGGAGGTTCCCCGTCCCATCCCGGCGAGCAACGTCCGGGTGACCGAACTGGACCTGGAAGACGAGCGCCGGGAGGCGCGGCTCCAGGAGGATAACGAATGACGCGACATCAGAAGCGACTGGCAGTACCGAACTCCTGGCCGGTCGAGCGCAAGACGAACACGTTCACCGTCAAGGCCGGCGCCGGCCCGCACGGTGAGGCGGGCGTTCCGCTCGTCGTCCTGCTGCGGGACGTGCTCGGCTACGTCGACTCGACGAAGGAGGCGCGCTACGCGCTGAACAACGACTCGGTCCTCGTCAACGGGGACGCCGTCTCGGACGAGCAGCGTCCGATCGGGATGTTCGACATCCTGGCGTTCCCCGAGCGCGGGGAGTTCTTCCGCGTCTTCCCCGACGAGGGCGGTCGGCTCGCGCTGACCCCCGTCGACGAGGAGGCCGCCGGCAGCCGGCTCGGGAAGATCACGAACAAGTCCGTCGTCCCCGGTAGCGACGCGCAGCTGACGCTCCACGACGGGACGAACGTCCTCGTGGACGCCGACACCGAGTACGACACGAAGGACTCGATCGTCGTCAACAACGAGTCGAAGGAGATCGTCGCCCACTTCGAGTACGAGGAGGGCGCCTTGGTCACCGCCGTCGCCGGCCAGCACGCCGGCCGCATCGGCGAGGTGGCCGACATCGACGTGACGCTCGGCTCCGGCTCGAACACGGTCTTCGTCGGCGACGACGAGGACGGCTACGAGACGGTCGAGGAGTACCTCGTCGTCATCGACGAGAACTTCACCGGCGACGCCGACGAGACGGGTGGTTCGGATGAGTGAATCCGAGAGCGCGTCCCACGAGATGCGCGAGCCGTACCTGGAGAAGGTCGTCGTCCACATGGGCGTCGGGCAGGGCGGTGAGCCGCTCGCGGACGCCGAGGAGATCATCGAGGAGATCACGGGCCAGCAGTCGGTCCGGACCACCTCGAAGCGTACCATCGCCGAGTTCGGGATTCGCAAGGGCGACCCGATCGGCGTCAAGGTGACGCTGCGGGAGGAGGACGCACACGAGTTCCTCGCGACCGCGCTCGACATCGTCGACGTCTCCGAGAGCCAGTTCGACGACACGGGGAACCTGAGCTTCGGGGTCGAGGACCACACCGACTTCCCGAGCCAGGAGTACGACCCGAACATCGGCATCTACGGCCTCGACGTGACGACGACGATCGTCCGTCCCGGCTACCGCGTGTCGAAGCGGGACAAGGCGACCGCCTCGATCCCCGCGAAACACCGGATGACCGTCGAGGACGCGGCCGCGTTCCTCGAAACGAACTTCGACGTTGAGGTAACGGAATGAGCGAAGCGAACAACGACACGGGCGAGCACGCGTCGAAACGTACCGACTCCCGGCACACGTGCCGGCGGTGCGACCGCGAGCAGGGGCTCGTCGGCAAGTACGACATCAACCTCTGCCGGCAGTGTTTCCGCGAGGTCGCCCGAGACATGGGATTCGAGAAGTACAGCTGATCATGACGGGAAACGATCCATTCACCAACGCGCTGGCCGGCATGGACAACGCCGAGAGCGTTGGCCACCTGTCGTACACGGTTGAGCCCGCCTCCAACATCATCGGCTCCGTCCTCGAGGTCCTCTACGACCGCGGGTACGTCGACGGCTTCGAGTACGTCGACGACGGGAAGGCCGGGAAGTTCGAGGTCGAACTGAAAGGAGCGATCAACGAGTGTGGCGCCGTCAAGCCCCGCTACTCCGCGGGTGCCGACGAGTTCGAGAAGTGGGAGAAGCGGTACCTCCCCGCCCGTGACTACGGGACGCTCATCGTCACGACGAGCCACGGCGTCATGAGCCACTACGAGGCCCGCGAACAGGGCATCGGCGGCCAAGTGATCGCATACGTCTACTAACAATGAACAGAGTCGAAATCGAGATTCCGGACGACGTCTCCGCCGAGACCGATCACCTCGAACTCACCGTCGAGGGTTCCAACGGGAGCGTCACGCGACGCCTCTGGTACCCCGACGTCGAGGTCACGATCGAGGACGGTGTCGTCGCGATCGCTTCCGAGAACGAGGACGCGAAGACGAACGCCACGGTCGGCACCTTCGAGAGCCACGTCGCCAACATGATCCACGGCGTCACCGACGGATGGGAGTACACGATGGAAGTGTACTACGCCCACTTCCCGATGCAGGTGACCGTGGAGGGCGACGAGGTCGTCATCGAGAACTTCCTCGGCGAGCGAGCACAGCGACGCACTCCGATCCGCGGGGACACGGACGTACAGATCGACGGCGAGACGGTCATCCTCTCGGGCTCCGACAAGGAGGCCGTCGGGCAGACCGCCGCCGACATCGAACAGCTGACGAAGGTGACCGACAAGGACACGCGCGTCTTCCAAGACGGCGTGTACATCGTCGAGAAGCCCACCGGAGGTGCCTAACCAATGGCCGAAGAACTCGAAGACATCAGCGGTGTCGGTCCCTCGAAGGCGGACGCCCTTCGCGCGGCCGGCTACGAGACGGTCGAGGACGTGAAGGCCGCCTCCCAGTCGGAGCTCTCCGAGGTCGACGGCGTCGGCAACGCGCTCGCGGCGCGTATCAAGGCCGACGTCGGCGGGCTGGAGGTCGACGAGGAGGCGGACGCGGAGATCGAAGACGAGACGGACGAGGAGGAGGCGGCCGACGAGGCCGACGCCGACGAGGACGTCGAGACGGAGCTTCGCCCCCGCGGTCACGCCGACAAGACGCCGGAACTGGACGACGAGACCGCTCGCGCGCTCGCACAGAAGCACCGCGAGGGGAAACCGCAGTTCAACCGGCAGGACTACCACAAGAAAAAGCGCATCCCGACGTCGTGGCGCAAGCCGCGCGGCGGGCTCTCCAAGCAGCGCCGCCGCATGAAGGCGAAGGGTCCCGTCGTCGAGGCGGGGTTCCGCTCGCCGACGGCGGCCCGCGACCTGCACCCGAGCGGCTTCGAGGAGGTCCGCGTGCACAACACGGACGGCCTCGAGGGCGTCGACGGCGACACGCAGGCGGTGCGGATCGCCTCGAAGGTCGGCGGTCGCAAGCGCGAACTGATCGAAGACGAGGCGGAGGAGCGCGGCATCCGCGTGCTGAACCCGACCTACGTCGAAGTGGAGGTCGACGATGAGTGATCTGAAGGCGCAGAAACGGCTCGCAGCGGACGAGCTGGACGTCGGCAAGGACCGCGTCTGGCTCGACCCCGAGGCACAGGAGGAGATCGAGGACGCCATCACGCGAGAGGACGTCCGCGAACTCATCGAACAGGACACCATCCGCGCGGAGGACGCGAAGACGAACTCCCGCGGTCAGGCCCGCGAGCGCGCGGAGAAGCGCTCGTACGGACACAAGTCCGGCGCCGGTACCCGGAAGGGGAAGGCCGGCGCACGACAGAACACGAAAGAGGACTGGAAGGCGCGGATCCGCGCGCAGCGCGCCCGCCTGAAGGAACTCCGCGACGACGAGGACGTGCTCGACGCCAGCGAGTACCGCACGCTCTACAACAAGGCGAGCGGCGGCGAGTTCGAGGACGTCGCGCGGCTGGAGGCGTACATCCAGACGCAGTACGGTTACGAGGTGACGGACTAATGGCGACAGGACCACGATACAAGGTGCCGATGCGGCGCCGCCGCGAGGTCCGGACGGATTACCATCAGAGGTTGCGCCTGCTGAAATCGGGCAAGCCTCGCCTGGTCGCTCGGGTGAGCAACGCTCACGTCAGGGCGCAGCTGGTGACTCCCGGATCTGACGGCGACGAGACCCACGCGGCCGCCTCCAGCGAGGAGCTCGGCGAGTACGGCTGGGACGCCCCCACGGGCAACCTCCCCAGCGCGTACCTCACCGGGTACCTCGCGGGCGCCCGCGCCGTCGACGCCGGCCTCGACGAGGCCGTCCTCGACATCGGGCTCAACACGGCGACGCCCGGCAACAAGACGTTCGCAGTACAGGAAGGAGCGATCGACGCCGGCCTCGAAATCCCGCACAACGACGACGTGCTGGCCGACTGGTCGCGCACGCGTGGCGAGCACATCGCCGCGTACGCCGAACAGCTCGACGAGCCGCTCTACGGCGGCGATTTCGACGCGGCCGACATACCCGAGCACTTCGACGACGTGCTCGCGACAATCCAGGAGGACCATGAGTAGACACAACGACGGCTGGGAACCGCGGACGCGACTCGGCCGCAAGGTACAGAACGGCGACATCTCGTCGATGGAACAGGCGCTCGACTCCGGCCTCCCGATGAAGGAGGCCGAGATCGTCGACCAGCTCCTCCCGGGGCTGGAAGACGAGGTGCTGGACATCAACATGGTCCAGCGCATGACCGACTCCGGCCGCCGCGTGAAGTTCCGCTGCGTGGTCGCCGTGGGCAACCGCGACGGCTACCTCGGCTACGCGCAGGCCCGGGACGATCAGGTCGGCGGCGCCATCCAGAAGGCGATCGACGTCGCGAAGCTGAACATCATCGAGGTCGACCGCGGCTCCGGGTCTTGGGAGGACCAGCCCGGCGGCACGAACTCCCTCACCCGCACGGCCGAGGGGAAGGCCGGCTCCGTCACCGTCGAGATCCAGCCCGCCCCGCAGGGGCTCGGACTGGCCGCGGCGGAGACGGTCCGGAACATCTTGGAGCTCGCCGGCGTCGAGGACGCCTGGACGAACTCCGACGGCAACACCCGTACGACCGTGAACCTCGCGAAGGCGACGTTCAACGCCTTAGAGAACGCGGCGCAGTCCCGCACTCCGCAGCACGCGCGCGAGGTCCACTACGACGAGGTGAGCGAGTGATGCAAGCGATCGTGCAGCTCCGCGGTGACGTGAACCTCGAACACGGCGTCGAGGACACCCTCGACATGCTGAACATCGGGCGCGTCAACCACGCGACGTTCGTCCCCGAGACGGACTCGTACCGCGGCATGGTCACCAAGGTGAACGACGTCGTCGCGTTCGGGGAACCGAGCGTCGACGCGGTCGCGACCACCGTCGCGCGGCGCGGCGAGCCCTTGGAGGGCTCGGCCGACGTCGACGACGAGTGGATCGACGACAACACCGACTACGCCGATCTGGAGGCGCTGGCCGAGGCGCTCGTCGACGAGGAGACGACCCTGCGCGAGCAGGGCCTCTCGCCGACGCTCCGGCTCCACGCCCCCCGCGGCGGCCACGAGGGCATCAAGCACCCCGTGATCGAGGGCGGCGAACTCGGAAAACACAGCACCGAGGAGATCGACGGTCTCCTGGAGGCGATGCGATGACGAGCAAGAAACGTCGACAGCGCGGCTCCCGAACCCACGGCGGCGGAACGCACAAGAACCGGCGCGGCGCCGGTCACCGCGGCGGTCGCGGCGCGGCCGGCCGCGCGAAACACGAATTCCACAACTATGGCCCGCTCGGGAAGTACGGCTTCAAGCGGCCCGAGGGGACGCAGACCGAGGTCCTTGAAGTGACGGTCCAGAAGCTCGACGAGGACGCGGCGCTGTACGCCGCGGAGGGTCTCGCCGAGGAGGACGGCGACGCGTACGTCATCGACGCGCGCGACGTCGTCGAGGACGGCCACGAGGCCGACGTCGTGAAGGTGCTCGGCGGCGGACAGGTCCGTCGCGAGCTCCGCGTCACCGCCGACGCGTTCACGGCGGGCGCGGTCGAACGCATCGAGGACGCCGGCGGCGAGGCGGCGCTCTCCGAGCGCGCCGAGGAGGCGGCCGACGAACCGGAAAGCACTTCCGACGACGAGGGCGACGAGGCGTAACCAATGAGTTGGAAGGAGGTCGCCGAACCGGTGCTCACGCGGATGCCCGTCGTGGAGCGACCCGCGGGTCACGTTCCGTTTAAGCGGAAGCTTATGTGGACGGCCGGCATCCTGATCGTCTACTTCTTCCTGACCAACATCAACCCGTTTGGGTTGGCCGCGGGTCAGGGGACGGACTTCTTCGGGCAGTTCCGTTCGGTGCTCGCCGGGGAGTCCGGATCGCTGCTGCAGGTCGGTATCGGACCGATCGTCACGGCGTCCATCGTGCTGCAACTGCTGGGCGGGGCGAACCTGCTCGGCCTCGACACCGACGACCCGCGTGACCAGGTCCTGTACCAGGGCCTCCAGAAGCTGTTGGTGTTCATCGTCACCGCCGTGACGGCGGCGCCGATGGTGTTCACCGGCGAGTTCCTTCCAGCGGACGAGGCGGTCGCGGGAGCGCTCGGTATCAGCACGTTCGGCGTCGAGCTGCTGATATTCGCGCAGATATTCGTCGGCGGCATCCTCATCCTGTTCATGGACGAGATCGTGAGCAAGTGGGGGGTCGGCTCCGGCGTCGGGCTGTTCATCATCGCGGCGGTGAGCCAGCAGATCGTCGGCGGGTTCTTCAGCTTCTCGGCGCTCGGCACGTCCGGCTTCTTCGCGAGCTGGTACGGCATCATCGTCGGCGACGTGCCGGTGTCGCTGTCGCCGTTCACGGCCGAGGGACTCCAGAATCTGCTGTTCGATCCCGGAAACATCTTGGCGCTTTTCACCACGCTGTTCATCTTCGGGATCGTCGTGTACGCGGAGTCGGTCCGCGTCGAGATCCCGCTGTCGCACGCGCGGGTGAAGGGCGCTCGCGGACGCTTCCCGGTGAAGCTCGTCTACGCGTCCGTCCTGCCGATGATCCTCGTTCGCGCGCTGCAGGCGAACATCCAGTTCCTCGGGCAGCTCCTCTCCTCGCAGTGGGCGGGGATGCCCGGGTGGCTCGGCGTCTACAGCAACCAGGGACAGCCCATATCCGGGCTGTTCTACTACCTGAACCCGATTCAGGCCCGGACGGAGTGGATGTGGTTCCTCGGCGAGATCCCGGCGTCGGTCGAGCCGTGGATGATCGCGGTCCGGCTGGCGATCGACCTCGCGTTCATGATCGTCGGCGGCGCCGTCTTCGCCGTCTTCTGGGTGGAAACGACGGGGATGGGGCCGGAGTCGACCGCGGAGCAGATCCAGAGCTCCGGGATGCAGATCCCCGGCTTCCGCCGGAACCCGCAGGTCGTCGAGAAGGTGATGGAACGGTACATCCCGCAGGTGACCGTCATCGGCGGCGCCCTCGTCGGGCTGCTCGCCGTGATGGCGAACCTGCTCGGCACCATCGGTCAGGTCTCCGGAACCGGACTGCTGCTGGCGGTCTCCATCACGTACAAGCTGTACGAGGAGATCGCGGAAGAGCAGCTGATGGAGATGCACCCGATGATGCGCCAGATGTTCGGGAACGAGTAACGAACATTTGTAGAACGGCGTTCGTTCCCTCCCACGGCCCTTTCGGGCCGATTCACCGCTCCAGTAGTTGACTATCTCTCAGCGGTAGCGCCAACCAAAGGGCGCAATCCGGGGTGACGAGCGGATACCACTCGCGTCCGGATCGCCCCGCTCGGCTCGGCTGAACGGGGAGCCTTCGAAATCCACTCGCGAGCGCCGCGTCGCGAGCGCCTTCCGCGCTGATCTCACCGCGGAAACAGCGTCGGTCGCGGCGGATGCGCGTTTCCTGTCGCGCACGCACGACGAGGGGGCGTCGCACAGCCGAAGCTGGATCGCGGGATCGCGGAGGCGAAGCGGAGCGCTCCGAGGGCGGACGGGCGGACCTCGAGAAGCGGGGACCGGGGGTCCGGGCGAGCCCGCGTCGGGCGCAGCGGCCCGCGGGTCGCGTGCGTGAAACCAGCGGGGCGCCGCGAGCGTCCCCCTATCCAAGAGAACAGGTGCGACGCCCCGCTGCGGGCTCACTCGATCCTCGGCGTCGGTCCGTACTAAGTGTTGTGACTGCGTGCCGTGCGAGACCGAAGGGAGAGCCGCGGCGGGACCGGGGCGCGACGACACGCCGAGCGACAGGATGCGTGAAGCGGTTCGGTCACGCGTCCTCGCTGCCGCCGGACGCCTTCTCGCCGACGGTCTCTTCGACGGTCTTCTCCACCGTCTCTTCGACTTTCTCGCCGACGGTCTCTTCGACGGTCTTCTCCACCGTCTCTTCGACCTTCTCGCCGACGGTCTCCTCCACCGTCTCTTCGACCTTCGCACCGACCGTCTCCTCGACGGTCTCTTCGACTTTCTCGCCGACGGTCTCTTCGACGGTCTTCTCCACAGTCTCTTCGACTTTCTCACCGACCGTCTCTTCGACCTTCGCACCGACCGTCTCTTCGACCGTTCCGGTGACCTCCTCGCTGACGGTGTCGGTGACCTCGTCTGCGACCTCGCTGACCTCCTTGTTGACCGTGTCGCCGACCGTCTTCTCGACTTCCTTGCTGACCGTCTCGCCCACGGTCTTTTCCACCTCCTTGCTGACGGTGTCGCCGACGCTCTTCTCGACCTCCTTGTTGACGGTCTCGCCCACGCTCTTCTCGACCTCTTTGCCGACCTGATCGGCGACCTCGCGGGTCATCCAGTCCGGGTCGAACCGGGCCATCTTCCAGACGACGTGGACGACGTAGGAGGCGAACACCCCGATCCCGAACGCCACCCCGATGTCGTTCACTTCGAGCGTCGCGATGAGGACGATCGATAAGGCGATCAGCGCGCCGTAGGCGATGTCGGTGATCGCGTCGACGCGGGCGGGACTCACCATGTCTCATCCGCCTCCGAGACCGTGACGCGTCCGCGGGTCGCTCCGTCGCCGATGTCCGTTCGCCGGCTCCGCGTGGTAATCATTCGTATACTCCCATTTCCGCGCTGACGGGCTAAAACTCCCGCTTCGCGGCGGCACCGGTCGCGTGACCGCGTCGCGCGGCGCGGAGCGGGGTCCTTTTGTGGCGGATGGCCGAACGCGGGGTATGGACATCGAGGAGGGCGGTCTCACCGTCTCCGTTCCGGAGGCCCGCGACGGGGCCAGCGAAGGCACCGGCGGCGGGGTCTTCTTCAACCCCACGCAGGAGCTGAACCGCGACGTGACCGTCGCGGTGCTGCGCGCGTACCGCGACCGCGAGCCGCGCGCGGCGTCGTACCTCGACGCGATGGCGGCCTCCGGGGTCCGGGGCGTCCGCGCCGCCGCCGAGGGGTACGACGTCACCTGCGCCGACGTGGACCCCGATGCGGTCGAGCTGGCCGCCGAGAACCTCGCCGCGAACGGTCTGGACGGCGAGACCGCTCACCGCGACGTCAACGCCCTGCTGTACGAGAACGTCTTCGACGTGGTGGACCTAGACCCCTACGGGACGCCGATCCCCTTTGCGGACGCCGCGCTGGCGAACGCGCGCAATCTCGTCTGCGTCACCGCGACCGACACCGCGCCCCTCTGTGGCGCCCACCTGAACAGCGGGATCCGCAAGTACGGCGCGGTCCCGCGCAACACCGACTACCACCCCGAGATGGGGCTCCGGACGCTGATCTCCGCGCTGGTCCGGACCGCCGCGCGCTACGACAAGGCGGCCCGCCCGATCGTCTCGCACGTCTCGCGCCACTACGCGCGGACCTACCTCGAACTGGAGTCGGGCGCGCAGGCGGCCGACGACTGTATCGGCGAACTCGGATACGTCGACGGCTGCGAGGACTGCCTCTGGCGCGAGCCGACCCAGAGGCTGATCGCGGACCCCGTCGACGACTGCCCCGTCTGCGGGAGCGACCGCGTGCTCACCGCCGGCCCGCTCTGGCTCGGTCCCGTCGCGGACGCGGAGTTCACGCGGGCGGTCCGCGAGCGCGTCACCGACGACATGGGGGAGGCGAAGCGCGCCCGGAAGCTGCTCGGAACCGTCGCTCGCGAGCTCGACACGCCCACGCACTACGATCAGCACCGCCTGTACAAGGAGTGGGGAGAGGCCGCGATCGGGATGGACGAGTTCGTCGAGCGCCTGCGAGGGGCCGGCCACGAGGCGAGCCGCGCGCACTACCGCGGCACGGCGGTCAAGAGCACGGCGTCGATCCCCGCAATGCGCGAGGCGGTCCTCGGCGACGACGCGGCCTGACGGCTCGGCGCTCTCCTCCCCCGACCGCTTCCACCCGCACCCGTCCCGTTTTTGTCGCCGTCGTCCGAACCCGCGGGCGTGTCCCGTCACTCGACCACCGCGCTCGGAACCGCCCGTCACGTCGTCGACACCGCGCTCGACCGGCAGGTGACGTTTCTCGCCGCCGCCATCGCCTACTACGCGTTCGTCTCGCTGATCCCCGCGCTGCTCCTGCTCGTCGTCGTCGCCAGCGCGGTCTTCGGCGAGACGATCGCCGCCGAGCTGGTCGCCGCCACCGGTAACTTTCTCACGCCCGCCGGCGAGGAGGCCGTCGTCGCCGCAGTCTCCTCCGCCGGCGGGCGGACGGGGGCGAGCGTGCTCGGGGTGGCGGTGTTGCTCTGGTCGACGCTGAAGGTGTTCCGCGGGCTCGACACGGCCTTCGTCGAGCTGTACGGTGTCGAGGGGTCGCCGGACTTCCTCAAGCAGGTCACCGACGCCGCCTCGGTCGTGCTCGGCGTGGGGGTCGGGATCGCGGTGATGGCCGCCGTCGGCGCGTTCGTCGCGGCCGCGGACGCGGTTCCCCTCGTGGAGGCCGCGAGCGTCCTCGCGCTCCCCGCCTTCCTCGCCGTCGTCTTCCTCCCGATGTACTACCTCCTACCCCAGCCCGCGATCGGGGTCAGCGAGGCGCTTCCGGGGGCCGTTTTCGCCGCCGTCGGCTGGACGCTGCTGCAGGCCGGCTTCCAGGTGTACGCCGCGAGCGCCGGGCAGTACCAGGTGTACGGCGTGATCGGCGGGATCTTGCTGCTCGTCACGTGGCTGTACCTCGCCGCCGTCGTCGTCGTGGTCGGCGGCGTCGTCAACGTCGTCCTCGCGGGGCGGGGAAGAGCGTCCCCCGCGAGCGGCGTCGGCCTCGCGGGCGGGATCGCCGTCCCCGACGACGGCGCGGACCGGCAGTTACAACACGACCGCGACCGACCCACGGGTATGAACGGTGAGTCGGACGGCGCGGGCGACGCCGGCGACGAGGAACGCCCGGCGGGCGCGCCGGACGTGGCGGCGCTCCAGGAGGAGGTGAGCCGGCTGCGGGCGGAGTTCGACGCGTTCGAGGACGACGTCGAGCGGCGCACCGTCGACAAGCCGGCCGTCGAGTCGGAGCTGAAGCGGTACGTCCGGTCACGGATGCGGCGCGGCCACGCCCGCGGCTGGGGACCGTACCTCGTGCTTCTGTACGGCACGGTGCTGACACTCGGCGCGTTCTCGTTCCTCAACGAAGGTTACGCCATCGCCGCGATGCTCATCCTCGGGCTGTCGACGCTCGGGCTGTACACTCTCTTTATCATCGTCGGCATCGGCCTCAACCTGCTCGAAACGCCCGGCAAAGCGCTCGATTACGCCCGCGATCGGGGCGACGACTAATCCGACTGATCGACTCGTGACAGGATTCGTCACCGCCGAACGCGGGATCGGCGAGATCGTCCTCGTCGACGCGCTCCCGGAAGTCGTCGTCGTCGCGTTCGCCGCCGTCACCCACCTCGCGGACCCGTGGTTTTTGTTCGGGCTGCTGGCGGTCGGCTACTGGTTCGCGAGCGACCGGCTCGCGGCCGCGCCGCGCCGCGCCGGCGCGACCGCGATCGCGGCCGTCACCTGCGCGTACGCCGCCACGGCGCTCGGGAAGGCGTGGTTCGCGGTTCCCCGCCCGCCCGGCGCGGCCGGTCCCGCGGACGTGCCGACGTGGCTCCCCGGCCTGCTGTCGGCGTGGTACGAGGCGCAGGTGCTCTCGGACGGCTTCGGCTTCCCGAGCGGCCACGCCACCGGCGGCGCGGCGGCGTACCTCGCGTTAGCGCTCGTGTACGACCGGGCGTGGACCGCGCGGAAGCGGCTCCTCGGGGGGGTCGCGGTCGCCCTCGCGGTCGCGGCCTCGCGGATCGTCATCGAGGTCCACTACCTCGTCGACGTGCTCGCGGGACTGGTCGTCGGGGGCGGTGTCGTCCTCGGCGCGCTGTGGCTCGCGGGCGACCCGCGGGTCTGGCGGGGCGGGAGTGGGTCTCACTCCCGCGGCGCCACCGCCGCGCTCGATCCCACGCTGCCCTTCCTGTTGGCGACGGTCGTCTCGCTCGGCGCGCTGACCGTCGCCGTCGCGAACGGGCACACCGGCGAGGTGGTCGAGGCGGGGATCGGGATCGCCACCGGCGCCGGCGGCGCGATCGGCTGGCGGCTCGTCGACGGCGACGAGCCCGCGATCCCGGTCCGGATCGCGGTCCCCGCGCTCGCCGTCACCGGGGGGCTCTGGGTGAGCGCGTACGCGCTCTCGGGGGCGTTCGCGGTCACGCTGGCCGCGACGACCGCCGCCGTGGTCGCGGTCGTCGCGCTGCCGGCGCTGCCCGAACGGGTCGAGGCGCTGTCGGCGGCCCGGGACTGAAGCGGGGCGACGAACGGTCATCGCGATCGGTGGCGGGAGTGAGTGTTGCAGTTCGTCGGCGACGATGAGATATTTAAACGCGTTTGAGCGAGGGCGATGGTCGCTTATAAACGGCTGTGCGGTGGCGCGTGCCGACGAGCGCCCGCAGGGCACGAGTCGCACGCGCGAGGGAGTCAGTCGCCATAGGCGACTGACGAGGCTGGGGAGGTGTGAGGTGCGGTTGCGGTGCTGTACGGGTGGGACTCAAAGGGGTAGTCGCCGGCGGCGGAGCCGCCGGCTGCCAGAGGCGCGAAGCGCCTCGCGGCTGGGGCTTTGGAGACCTTCACCGCAGAGCCGTCGATAACCGATAAACAGCCGACAGCGACACTGCTCGATCACTTATAAATAACCGACCCGCCACAGTGATTCACGTACTCCCGCTATCGATCGTTCGTCAGGTTCAGGTGCTCGTCGGGGACGAACCGGCGACACTCAAAAAATACGCGGAAAAGTGAAACCGGACGACGCGAGAGCCGCGAGAGTCGGGAGAGACCGAAAAGCCGAGCCGCGCCGTCGCCTCAGAACGTCTCCAGGTAGCGGTCCTCCTCCCACTGCGACACCTGAGTGAGGTACTCGCTGAACTCCTGGGACTTGGCCTCGGCGAACTTCTCGGAGGTGTGCGGACCGAGCGCCTCCTGCAGCACCTCGTCGGCCTCCAGCTCCTCGACGGCGGCGCCGAGGTTCGGCGGCAGCGTCTCGATGCCGTACTCCTCGCGCTTCTCGTCGTCGAACTCGTAGATGTCCTCGCGGACCGGGTCGCCGGGGTCGGCGCCCGTCTTGATCCCGTCGAGGCCGGCCGCGATCATCGACGCCAGACCGATGTAGGGGTTACAGGACGGGTCGGGACTGCGGACCTCGAACCGGGCGGAGACGCCCGCGGCGTCGGGGACGCGGACGAGCGCCGAGCGGTTCGTGTCGGACCACGCGACGTAGATGGGCGCCTCGTAGCCGGGCACGAGGCGCTTGTAGGAGTTCACGGTCGGGTTGGTGACGGCCGTGAACGCGGGGGCGTGGTTCAGGATGCCGCCCATGAACTGGTAGGCCGTCTCGCTCAGGTTGAACTCGTCCGAGTCGTCGGCGAAGGCGTTGCCGTCCTCGTCGAACAGCGAGATGTGGCTGTGCATCCCCGAGCCGTTGATGTCGGCGATCGGCTTGGGCATGAACGTCGCGTGCAGGTCGTGCTGTGCCGCGACCGCGCGGACGACGGCGCGGAACGTCGCGATGTTGTCCGCGGCCGTGAGCGCGTCGTCGTACTTGAAGTTGATCTCGTGTTGCCCCTCGGCGACCTCGTGGTGGGACGCCTCGATCTCGAAGCCCATCTCTTCGAGGGTGAAGATGATCTCCTTGCGCACGTCGGACGCGAGGTCCTTCGGCGCCAGATCGAAGTACCCGCCGTTGTCGTGGGGAATCGTCGTCGCGTTCCCGTCCTCGTCAGTCTTGAACAGGAAGAACTCCGGTTCCGGTCCGATCGAAACCGTGTATCCCATGTCGTCGGCCTCTGAGAGGACGCTCTTCAGCACCTGGCGCGGGCCGCCCTCGAACGGCTCTCCCTCCGTGGTGACGATGTCGCAGATGAGTCGCGCGGCCGCGGAGCCGTCCTCGCCGCTGCGCCACGGGAGCACGGCGAACGTGTCGGGGTCCGGGACGAGCCGCATGTCCGACTCCTGAATCCGCACGAATCCCTCGATGGAGGAGCCGTCGAAGTAGATACCCTCGGTGAACGCCTTCTCCGCCTGGTGGGCGGGCACGGAGACGTTCTTCACGACGCCGAGGATGTCGGTGAACTGGAGCCGCAGGAAATCGACGTTCTCCTCTTCGATCTCGTCGAGTACCGCCTGTTCTTCGGCTGTGAGGCCGCCGTCCGGTTTCGCGTGTTCGTCCGTCATGTTCTGGACGGTACATTCGTTATCTGCCAGTATAAAGGCCTTATCGCTTGGCGCATGAACCGCCAGTCGCGCAAAAATGCTGGACGTTCGTAAAATTATAAACCCCTGGCGACGTGGATAGGTGTGATGACGTACGAAAACCTCGACGCGAAGCTCGTCAACTCCCTTCTCAGCAACGGGCGGGCGAGTCTCAGGAGCCTCGGCGACGAGCTCGACGTATCGGTGACGACGGTGTCGAATCACCTCCGCGATCTCGAAGACGAGGGCGTGATCCGGGGGTACACGCCCATCGTCGACTACGACAAGCTCGGCTACGACGTGACCGCGGTGCTCCAGCTCAAGGTCGAGGGGAGCGCGCTCCCCGACGTGACCGAGAAGCTCCGGCAGGAGAAACAGATGGTGAGCGTCTACGAGGTCACCGGCGATTACGACGTGATCGCCATCGGGAAGTTCACCGACACGGACGGGATGAACGAACAGATCAAGTCGATCCTCACCGACGCCGATATCCGCGAGTCGAACACCAGCGTCGTCCTCAACCCCGTCACGGAAAACGAGCAGTTCGACCTCGACCTCAACGAGGAGTAGTCGCCCGCAAGCCCGCCCTCCTTCGCGTTCCGTCTGTCCTACTGTTCCGCAGCCGCCGCCTCCAGGACTTCCACGGCCGGCAGCGGCTCGCCCGTCAGCGCGCGGATGTACGCCCCGCCCGCGATGGAGACGTGCGAGAAGTCGCCCTCGTCGAGCCCGTACATCTCGATCGCCCGCGAGGTGTCGCCGCCGCCGACCACCGAGAAACAGTCGGTGTCGGCGATCGCTTCGAGCACGCCGACCGTCCCGTCCGCGAACCGCTCGTCCTCGAAGACGCCGAGCGCGCCCTTCACGAACACCGCGTCGGACTCGCGGATCGGCGGCTCGTAGGCCGCCACCGTCTCCGAGCCCACGTCGAGGTACCCCGACGTCTTCTCGCCGATGTCGTCGACGGCGACCTCGGCGCGGTCGCCGTCTGGACCCTCGTATGCGAGGTCGGTCGCGAGCCGGATCGCGTCGCCGCGCTCGTCAAGCACCGACTCGATCAGCTCTCGGTTCTGCTCCCACTGCTCGTCGAACAGGTCCATCTCCCCAATGTCGTGGCCGACCGGGTGACCCGCGGCGCGCAGGAACAGTTCGCCGGCGACGCCGCCGAGCAGGAAGCGGTCGACCCGGTCGTCCAAGGCGTCCATCACGCCGATCACGTCGGTCGCCTTGGTGCCGCCGACGACCATCGTCACCGGCCCGTCGAACTCGCGGGTCGCGATGGCGGTGTTGGCCTCGTACTCCGTCTCCATCACGCGGCCCGCGTACGAAGGGAGGACGAGCGGGAACCCGACCAGCGAGGCGTGTTTGCGATGGGCCGCGGAGTAGGCGTCGTTGACGTACGCGTCGAAGTGCGGCGCCAAGGTCCGTACGAACTCCGTCTCGGCCTTCTCCTCGGGCGACTCCTCGGGAAGCTCGTCGTCGCACATCCGGGTGTTCTCTAAGAGGAGCACCTTGCCCGCGCCGAGCGCGTCGATGGCTTCCAGCGCCTCGTCGCCGTAGGTGTCGGCCACGAACGCCACGTCGCGGTCGACGTGGTCGGCGAGGACCGCGGCGTGGCCCGCGAGCGACGTGAAGTCGTCGCGGCCGGGGCGGCCCTGGTGGGCCATGAGTACGACGCGGTGTCCCGCCTCGGCGAGCTCGCGGACGGTCTCCGCGTGGCGCTCGAACCGGCGGTTGTCTTGCGGTGCTCCGTCCTCGATCGGGGAGTTGAGGTCGAGCCGAACGAGGACGCGCGAGTCTGCCGGGAGGTCGTCGATGGTGTCGAACGTGGACATGGGTGAACGGTCGTCGATGAGGTATTTAACGAATGGTTCTCCGGGGGAACGTTGCCGCCGGGGGTGTCGCTATTCGTCCGTCAGCCGCCGTCAGGCGCTTGCGCCCGATCGGCCGCTTACGCCTCGTCCTGCACGTACGCGGCCATGTCGAGCATCCGGTTCGAGAAGCCGTACTCGTTGTCGTACCAGGTGAGGATCTTCAGGAGCTTCCCGCCGGCGATGACGTTCGTCGACTGCAGGTCGACGTAGCTGGAGAAGGGGAGGCCGGCGATGTCGCTGGAGACGACCTCGTCGTCGGTGTAGCCTAAAACGCCCGCGAGCGGGCCGGAGTCGGCGGCCTCGCGGAACGCCGCGTTCACATCCTCCTCGGTGACGGGCTCGTCGAGGCTGACGACGAACTCGGTGATCGAGCCGGACGGGACCGGGACGCGCATCGCCATCCCGTCGATCTTCCCCTCCAGCTGCGGGAGGACCTCCTGGGCGGCGCCCGCGGCGCCCGTCGAGGTCGGCACGATGTTCTCGGCGGCCGCGCGCCCGCGGCGGGTCTTCGCCTTCGGGCCGTCGATGAGGCTCTGGGAGCCGGTGTACGCGTGGACGGTGGTGAGGGTGCCGGCGTCGATGCCGAACTCCGCGTCGAGCACCTTCGCGACCGGCGTGATGGAGTTGGTCGTACAGGAGGCGTTCGAGATCACGTCGTCGCCGTCGTACTCGTCGTGGTTGACGCCGTAGACGAGCTGTTTGACCGGCTTCTCGCCCTTCGGGGGCGCCGAGATGATCACGGTGTCCGCGCCGCCGTCGAGATGCGCGCTCGCGTCCTCGCGGGTGCGGAAGACGCCCGTACACTCTAAGGCCACGTCGACATCGAGCTCGTCCCACGGGAGGTCCGCGGGGTCCTGCACGTTGTACAGGTCCACCGCGGTGCCGCCGATCGTGAGCGCGTCGCCATCGCGCTCGACGCCGTCGAGCCGGCCCATGACGGTGTCGTACTTCGCGAGGTACGCCATGTCGTCGAAGTCCATCACGTCGTTGATCCCGACGAGCTCGATCCGCGGCGACTCCAGCACCGCCCGGAACACGTTCCGCCCGATCCGACCGAACCCGTTGAGGCCCACCCGGACGATCTCGTCGTCGCTCACGTCGTCGCCTGCGGCGAGATATGATTTACTCATGTCCGAAAAAAGCGAGCCCAGATACTTAAATCCGACCGAGTCGCCGCGAGACGGTCACTATCGTTCGATTTTGTTACGGACGGTCGGTTTTTGCTCGGCGTCCCGCCGCTTCCAATTTCGAGCGATCGATCGGACGCCCGAGAGAACGAGGGCTGAGCGCCAGCACCTCCGCATACCGCCCGCACGACCCCGAGCGGCGGCGAAGACGGTCGTGGACAGAAGGCTTATCGGGATCACCACCTCACATGAGACATGGACAGAGACGACCGTGACGATCCGTTCGGAGACTTCTTCGAGGAGATCGAACGGATGATGAACGAGATGGCCAACGGGAACCCCGGAAGCGAGGACGCCGGCTTCGGCTCGGCGACGCATGTGGACGCGTACACGACCGACGACGGGGTCCGACTCGTCGCCGACCTCCCGGCCGTCTCGAAAGACGAGCTCTCCCTGCAGTGCGACGGGGAGGCGCTCACCATCTCCGCGGCGTCCGATCGGCGAGAGTACGACGAGACCATCGATCTTCCCGTTCCGGTCGACGAGCACTCGGCGGACGCGACGTTCAACAACGGCGTGTTGGAGGTCGCGTTCGACCGCGACGACGACTCCGCGTCGATCGACCTCGCGTAGTCGCCGGCTCCCTTTATCCTCTTGTAGCCGTCCGCTCGATCAGCCCGGCGAGCCGGTCGTAGAAGTCGGGCTCGTACTTCGTGGCCGCGTCGACCGTCGGCCGGGCGTTCGTCTCGTTGATGACCAAGCGCCCGTCCGTCGTCAAGATGTCGACGCCGAGGTAGTCGATTCCGAGGACCTCCGCGGTCCGCTCGGCCAGTTCGCGTGCACGGTCCGGGAGGTCGACCCCGGTGGCCGCCGCGCCGCGGTGGACGTTGTGCTTCCACCGGCCCTCCTCGACCGCGTCAGCGGGGAGCTCCCGCTCGACCGCGCCGACGTACGCGCCGTCGACGACCATCGCCCGGTAGTCGCGCGCGTCGGGGAGGAACTCCTGGATCAAGTACGACTTGTCGCCGGTCGCGCGGTAGTCGTGGACGAGGTTCAGGTAGTCGACGACGCCCAGAAGCGAGTCGAGGTCGCCCGCGGTCGCGACGCCGACACCCCGGGTCGCGGAGTTCGGCTTGACGACGACCGGGTAGGAGAACGGTTCGACGGCCTCGGCGACGACCGCCTCGTCGACGGGGTTCGACACCAGCGTCGTCCGCGGCGTCGGGAGTCCGGCCTCGTCGAGCGCGGCGAGTACACCCGCCTTGTTCCGCGAGGTGAGGACGGCCTCCCGGTCGTTCACCCACGGGACCGACAGCCGCGCGTCGACTACGGCGCCCTCCATGAGCCGGGAGGGGTAGACGAAGCCGGCGTCGAAACCGTCGAACTCGCCGTCAGCGCCCTTCGCAGCCTCGCGGTTTCCGCCCCTGGAGACGCGAAGCGCCCGCTCTTTCGTCTGCACATGGTCGACCGCGATCCCGCGGTCGGCGAGCGACCCGCGCACGCGCTCGAACGTCTCCTCGTTGGTCGCCATCGCGAGCCGGAGCATACGTCCGCTCGGGACCGTTCGGACTTAAAAATCGCGAGGGACGTGTCGTGTCCGCAATCCCGCCCCGCTCACTGCAGGTGGCCTTCCTCGCGGAGCTGTTCGGCCTCGCTCTTCTCGTAGCGCCACGCGATGTCGGCCTTTTCGTCCTGCCAGTCCCACGGCTCGACGAGGACGATGTCGTCCTCCCGTATCCAGACGCGCTTCTGCATCCGACCGGGGATGCGGGCGGTCCGCTCTTTCCCGTCCGCACAGCGCACCCTGACCCGGTTCGCGCCGAGCATCTCGACGACCTCAGCGAACACCTCGTCGTCGTCCGGCATCCGGAGGTCGTTTCGACCGCCGCCGTCTCCGTTGCTCATGCGTACGCGGTGATACGCGCTCTCGAAAATAAAAGGGCCGCTCTCCGCGCAAGGGGCTTTTTAAACCACGACGGCGGCGATCGGAGCCATGCGCGACACCCTCGGGTCCGAAGGCATCGCCGGCGTCGCCGTCGTCCTCATCGCGGTCGGGATTCTGACCGTCCACGACCCGATCGTCGGCGCGGGCGTCATGATCCTGTCGGCTGGCCTCGCGCTGATCGCGAAGGGGATCGCCGACTCCACGATCGGGCGTTCGGGCTCAAGTAGCCGTCACGCGGCGCGTCTCGGGAGACTTCGAGGGTGCGCCTTCGCCGCGCTCCCGAAAGAATGATAGTTCGCGGCCGCCCCGGACCGGTATGGTCGACGTACCCGCGTTCGCCGTCGAACTGATCGAACTCCTCGCCGTCGTCGTCGGCGCCGGCGCCGCCTCGACGATCGGGGTCGTGCTGGAACGCTTCGGGCTCACCGCGGTCACTGCCGGCGACCTCGCGCTCGGCGCGTGGGCGGCCGGGATGGGCCTGCTCGCGCTGTACGTCGGAGTCGTCGCCCTCGGTTACGAGCAGGCGCTTCCCCGGCTCCGGCGGCTCGCCGCCGGCGAGTGAGCGCGACCGCGTGACTGCGTGACTGCGTGACTGCGTGACTGCGTGACTGCGTGACTGCTCGGCCGCCGCCGGATGGCCCGCCCGATCCGTACCCGCGCCTTTTTACTCGACCTCGGTGAGGGGAAGAGTATGGACAAGATCCTCACGAACTGGCTCCTCGGTCTGATCGCCGCCCTCCTCGCCGTGCTCGTGCTCGACTCGACCGGGCAGTCGTTCCTCGCCCCGCTCGCGCCCGTCGCGAACGTGCTCGCGCTGGTGACGTTCCTCGCGTTCGTGCTCCTGACGGGCGCGTTCCTCGTGTACACGGCGTCGTTCCGAGACCTCTAGGCCCCTCCCCGCGACGATCCCGTCCGCCGCGGGTACCTTTTTACCCCGCGTCCGCCTGCTCCGTCGTATGGAGTACACGACGCTCGGGAGCACCGGGACGACGGTCTCGAAGATCTGTCTCGGCTGCATGAGCTTCGGCGACTCGGACTGGCGCGAGTGGGTGCTCGACGAGGAGGAGGGGAAGGCGATCGTCGAGCGCGCGCTCGAACTCGGAGTGAACTTCTTCGACACCGCCAACATGTACTCGAACGGCGAGTCTGAGCGCGTCCTCGGCGAGGCGCTGGCGGGCCACCGCGAGGAGAGCGTCGTCGCCACGAAGGCGTACTTCCAGATGGACGAGTCCGACCCGAACTCGGGCGGGCTCTCGCGGAAGGCGATCGAACAGGAGCTGGAGCACAGCCTCGACCGACTCGGGATGGAGACGATCGACCTGTACCAGATCCACCGGTGGGACGACGAAACCCCGATCGAGGAGACGCTGGCAGCCCTCGACGACGCGGTACGACGCGGCAAGGTCCGCCACATCGGTGCCTCGTCGATGTGGACCCACCAGTTCGCCGAGGCGCTGCACGCGAGCGACCGCGAGGGGTACGAGCGGTTCGTCACCATGCAGAACCACTACAACCTCGCGTACCGCGAGGAGGAACGCGAGATGCTCCCGTTCTGTGAGAGGGAGGGGATCGGCGTGATGCCGTGGAGCCCGCTCGCGCGCGGGTACCTCACGCGCCCGCACGCAGACGTTGACACCACGCTCCGCGGGGAGACCGAAGAGCACCTCTACGAACACCCGTATCGCGAGGGCGGCGGGCCGGCGGTCAACGAGCGCGTCGCGGAGCTGGCCGACGAGAAGGGCGTGAAGATGGCCCAGATCGCGCTGGCGTGGCTGTTCCACAAAGAGTGGGTCGACACCCCGATCGTCGGCACCTCCAGCGTCGAACACCTCGAAGATGCCGTCGAGGCGCTCGACATCGACCTCTCGGAGTCGGACGTGGAGTGGCTCGAAGCGCCGTACGAGCCGGTCCGCGTCTCCGGCCACGAGTAGTCGGCGAGACGGACCGCTTCGACCCGTTCTGCCGCCTAAATCGTGTTTTAGGAATATACCGACAAGCTATTTGTGTGGCACTCGTTGACAATGATGTATGCCCGACGACACCGACCGATCCGCCGTCCGGTCGCGCACCGAGTACGCGCGCGGTCGGACGCGGTGCCCGAACTGCGGCGATCGCGTACCGGCGGCCGGCCGAGACGCGGAGACGGCGGAGTGTCCGAACTGCCACAGTATGGTTCGGCCGTGACGCCGGTGCCGATCCCGTCCCGGTCGCGGGGCGAGGCCGAACTCGTCGGTTCGCCGCGGTTCGTCGTCCGCTTATAAACGCACCGTCGCGGGCGGCACGACAACTCTTTTCGGCCGGGGCGCCGAATCAAGGTCCATGGCAGACGACGACGCCACCGACGCCGACGGCGGCGAGGAACAGGGCGACAGCACCGCCGGAGCCGAGGGCGACGACGGCGAGGAGAAGTCCTTCCGCGAGCGCGTCGAGGAGATCCGCGAGCGACGCGAGCAGGAGCGCGAGGAAGGCGACCGACCCGAGCCCGAAGAGATGATGGGCGGCGGCGGCGGCCCGCCGGGGATGGGCGGCGGTGGCGGCGGCAACCCCTTCGCGCAGATGATGTCCGGCATGATGGGCGGCGGCGGTCCGGGCGGCGCGGGCGGCCCGCCGGGGATGGGCGGCGGTCCCGGCGGTCCCGGCGGCGCAGGCGGTGGCGGCGAGGAACGCGGCGACCAGGCCGGCAACGAGGAACTCGTCCGCGAAGTGCGTCAGCTCCGCGACGAGGTCCGCGACGCCACCCGCCAGCTCCAGCGCATCGCGCAGGCGCTCGAAGACGACTGACTCGGCGACAGATCTCTGCGGCCGCGGTTCTCTCCGTTTTCGACGCGTAGAGCGTCGTGCTCGTTCGTGGATCGATAGCGGGAGTAAGTATAGCAAGTCGGTCGTAGCCCGGTTTATAAGTGATCGAGTGGTGTCGCTGTCGGCCGTTTATAAGTGAATAATGGAACCGCGGTGAAGACCTCCAAAGCCCCAGCCACTGCGGGCGGCGCACGCTCGCTGCGCTCCTCACTCGGTCGCGTTGCTCCCTCGTTGCGGTGCTTACATCGCCTGCGCCGCCCGCAGCGACTGTCCCTTTGATTCCCACCCCGACCGCACAGCAACGCAGCCTCACCCCTCCCCAACCTCGCTGCGGCCGCCATGGGCGGCCGCGGGCTCCCTCGCACGCGCTCCTCGCGGCCGCCGGTGGCGGCCGCTCGGAGGCGCGCGCCACCGCACTGTTGTTTATAAGCAATCGTCGCCGTCGCTCCCGGCTATTTAAATACCGAATCGCAAGCGCCGGTTTGCAATACCCACTCCCGCTATCAGTCGCGTCCCACTCCGGACACCGTCTAAAAAATCGCGTCGTCGAGAGTTCGTTATCGACGCCAGCCTGTCCCGTCTAACACTCCGACCAACCGCACGACTCGCACGTCTTGCAGCCCTCGGAGTAGTAGAGGTTCATCCCGCCGCACTCGGGACACTCGGGCGACTCGCCCGCCGCGATCAGCTCCTGCATCGCGTCGTCCGCGTCAGCCGCGTCGTCTGCGGCCTCGGGACCGCCAGCGGCCGGGGCGTCGGTCGCCGTGCCGGCGTCGACCGCGCCGCCGTCGGTCTGACTCGGCGGCTCGGTGGCGGTGGTCCCCACGTCGTCGAGGCTCTGCTGTTGGGGGATCCCCTTGTCGACCTCGTCGTCGAGGTAGCGGCGGAGCGCGGTGCCGATCGCGTCCGGGATCGACTGGATCTGCTCGCCTTTGTCCCACGCGACCTTCGGGCTCCGGGTGCCCTGCAGCTCGTCGACGATCTCCTCGGGGTCGACGCCCGAGCGGAGCGCCGTCGAGATGACCTTCGCGAGCGCCTCCGTGAAGGAGTTGGTGTAGCCGCCGGAGTGGCCGATGTTCGCGAACAGCTCGAACGGCAGCCCCTTGTCGTCCTCGTTGATGGTGACGTACAGCTTGCCGTAGCCCGTCTCGACCCGCTGGGTGACGCCGTTCAGGGAGTCGGGACGCGGACTGCGCTCGCTGTAGTCGATCCGGGGCTGCTCGCTGGCTTCGAGCAGGTCCGAGATCTCCGCGTCGATCGCCGCCTGCACGTCCTCGTTGTCGAGGAACGACTCGATGCCGCCGAACACCTCGCCGATCTGCTCGACGATCGCCTCGGCCGCCTCGCTCTCGTCGGCGAACTCCGTGTTCTTCGCGCGCGTCGTGAGCACCTGCTTCGAGCGGGTGCCGTCGCGGTAGACGGTGACGCCCTTCCCGCCGTGGTCGTAGATGTAGCGGTACACCTCTTCCATCTCCTCGGCGGTGGCGTCGTTCGGGAAGTTACACGTCTTCGAGATGGCGGAGTCGACGCCCTTCTGACACGCGCACTGGACCGCCGCGTGCTGCTTGCCCGAGAGGTCGCCGGTGACGACGAACAGCTCGCCGATCGCGTCCGGCACCGTCTCCAACCCGTCCACGCCGTTGAATTCGTTCGTCGCCATCTGGTCTTGTGCCTCCCGCTTGACCGCGTCGACATCGACGTCGTTCTCCTCTAAGGTGCGCAGGAAGTAGTCGTCGAACTCGACGAGCATCTCGTCGCCCTGCACGTCATCGGAGACGTTCTTGTAGTAGGCGACGTTGTAGATGGGCTCACACCCGCCGGTGGTGTTGCCGATCATCGACGTCGTGCCTGTGGGCGCGATCGTCGTCGTGTTGTGGTTGCGCACCGGGAAGCCGTCCTCCCACTCGTCGGCGTCGAGGCCGGTGTAGTGCTCGAACCAGTCACGGTACTCGGTGGGGTTGGCGTACTTCGAGTCCTCCCAGTCGTTGAACGTCCCGCGCTCTTGCGCGAGCTCGTGGGAGGTCTGTTTCGACGCGTGGTTGATGTGGGTCATCAGCTGGCGGGCGACCTCGTTGCCCGGCTCGGTGCCGTACTGGATCCCGAGCTGGATGTACAGCTGTGCCAGCCCCATAACCCCCAACCCGATCTTCCGCATGTCGCGGACCTTCTGCTCGATCTTCTCGACCGGGAAGTCCGACATCGTGACCACGTTCTCCAAGAAGCGGGTGCCGTAGTCGATCCGCTCGTCGAACTCCTCGAAGTCGATCGCCTCCGCTAAGAACGCCGACATCGCCGCTTCCTGTGAGTCGTACTCGTCGGCGTGCTCGTCGGACCAGACGCGCCAGTCCGGCGCGTCCTGCGCCGCGAGCGTCGAGAGGTTGATGTGACCGAGGTTACACGCCTCATATTCTTCGAGCGGTTGCTCCCCGCAATTATGGGTCACAATCCCGTTAGCGACGAATGAGTGCGTTTCCGGCTCAGTCAGGTCGTAGACGGCTTCGTGGCCGTCGCCCTCGACTGCGGAAACGGTCGCTTCGAATCCCTCACTGTACGGTCCGCGGTCGTAGTTCGTGAGACGCTCATCGAGTGCGTCCTGTTTCGAGTCGAGGAGGAATCCGATCTCCTCCGCGAACCGGACGAGATTGTCCTTCGAGATGACGAGATCGTGATCGGCCTGTCGCTCGCATTCCGCAGTTCCGCCCTTTCCGTCGGGCATTTCTTGAAGGCCCGCCTCGTGGCGCTCTTCGTAGATCTTGCTGAAGATTCCGAAGTTGAGCAGGAGTTGCTGGACCTCTTTTAACAGATCGGTGCTCGTACTCGTGAGCCGGACGGAGACGCCCTTCTCGACGTTCCCCTGAACGCCGCCGTCCGCGGAGAACAGCGCACGGAGGTACCCGCGCGCCATCTCCTCGCTCCCGCGCATCACGGCTTCGGGAACCTGATGCTTCCGGTCAACTAAACCGGCCTCCTCGGCGTACTCGTACAGCCGAGCCGAGCGGATCCGCTGCTCGACGGCCTGCGCACCGCGGTAGTCGTCACTTCTGGCAATCTCGTTGACGCCGACCTCGTAGTCGGCGTTACCGACAGGATCGCGAACGACTTCGTTCACGTCAGCTGCGAACGATTCCGAGACCTCGGCGTCCTCGTCGTAGAAGTTGAGGACGGCGCGTTCCTCCCCGGTCTTGAGATGGCCGTCACCGACCATCCAGCCGAGTACGCGACCTTCCGCCGCCGTTCCGTGCTGGCCGAAGGAGCCTTTTCGATTCTGGATGTGAACCGTGTCGCCGGCGTCGAGATTCCCGGCCTCGACCCATCCGTCGTCGGTCATGACGCGGTGGTCGTCAGTCAGACGGAGTTCGTACCCCTCTTCGGTCGTGAGTTTATAAACGTCCTTCTCGCCGGTCTTGTAGACGCTGCTCGCTTCCTTGAGCGTCTCCTCACTGAGGCGACCGTCCACGACGACGTCGCGTGCGACGCCCTGCTCGTAGAGTTCCTCGGCTTCGATGAGCCCGTTCTCAGTGCTGATCAGCGTGTCGCCGGTGACACAGGGGTTCGTCGCGAGGATCCGGTGGTCCGGGTGCTCCTCCACGTCGAACGAATGTTCCTTGTTCACGCGTTCGAGGTAGATGACGCCCGGCTCGCCGTTCTCGTGGGCGCCCTCGATCATGTCGTCCCAGAGCTCCTGTGCCGGGATTGACAGCTCCTCGCCGACCTCGACGTGCTCGCCGAGGCCGAACATGTCGTAGATCTCCTTCGTCTCCGGGGTCGCGATGTGCGGCTCCTCCGTGCGCGGGTTGGTGAAGGTGAACTCCTCGTCGTTGTACAGCGCCTCCATGAAGTCGTCGGTGACGCCGACGCTGATGTTGAAGTTCGACAGGTGGCCCTCGACCGCGTTCCGGAGGTGCTCGGGGACCTTCCCGTCCTCGTCGATGAGGCCGCGGGCCTCCTCTAAGGCGTCCGTGAAGGAGTTGTGCGTGAAGTCGTCGGGGTCGTTCAGCCGCAGCGAGTGGGCCAGCGAGACGTCCTTGTTCTTCGAGTGGATGAACTGGATGACGTCCGGGTGCGAGACGCGCATGACGCCCATCTGGGCGCCGCGGCGCGCGCCGCCCTGTGCGATCGTCTCGCACATCTGGTCGAACGTGCGCATGAAAGTGATCGGTCCTGAAGCGATCCCGCCGGTTGACCCAACAGAATCTCCATATGGACGGAGTTTCCAAAACGCATACCCCATTCCGCCACCGCTCTGAAATACCTCCGCGGCCTCCTTGGCGGTCTGGTGGATGTCCGTGATATCGTCCTCCGGAGAGTCGACGAAGCAGGCGGAGAGCTGCTGGAGTTCGTCGCCCGCGTTCATCAGGGTCGGAGAGTTCGGCATGAACGAGAGGTTCTCCATCCCGTCGCGGAACCGATCGGCGGTCGCCTCGACGTGGTCGCGGACGCCCTCGGGGAGCTCGGGGACGATCGTGTCGTACGCGAACTTGTTGACGTTGTGCGCGGTGAGTGTCGTCTCCGCGTCGTCTGCAGCGGTAGTCCCTGCGCCGAAGACCTCTTCGGCGAGCTCGTCGCGCCGCGGGTGGTCGGGCTTGAGCTGGTCGGGCGTGACCGTGATCTCGAGGTCCTGATTCTCCGCCTCGAAGACCGCCTCCGCGAGCGCGACGTTGCGCGCGACGCGGTCGAACAGCTCCTCGGGATCTTCGATCGGCTCCCCGTCCGCGTTCTTCCGGAGGTAGCGCGCGGGCAGGATGTTGTGGTAGGCGTTGGCCGTGAGACGTTCCTCCATCGTCTCGCCCGTGGTGCGTTTGATCGGCAGTTCGAGTTCGTCGGCGGCGACGCCGTCGCTGCTCATTCGACGGTCACCCCGCTCGGTTGGCGTGGGATATGGATCATCTGTAGTGTTGGTGTACTGGCGAGGCGGGCCCTTGTACGTTCGGATGTTCGGACCCGACGGGCGTCTATATGTTTGATTCGTTATGCAACGTCCGTTCCGCACGTCTGACGCTGGATTTCGGTACGTCGGCAACAAACGGGCTCCGGACACATAAGCGTAGCCAGACCGGAGTGAAACTGATCGGTGATCGAAAAAACCGCAGTAAGGCGGTGTGTTCCCACCGGAACAGAAGGGGGGTTGTTTGGCGCGGTTTTTCGCGGAGACGGCGGGCATCTCCGTCCTCTCGCCCGCCACGCCTGTGATCGATCGTCGGGGTTCGACGCGGTTCTTGCCGCAGACCTATCAAAACCCGATAACTGTCGGTCGCGCTCGCCCCCCAAGCTTATGCCGGGCGTCGCCGTGAATCCGGACATGACTAGCTCTCTCGCTGCGCTCGCGGTCTCCGCACCGCTTCAGGTCGGCCTGCTCGCCAGCCCGACCGGACAGCTGCTCGTCGCGCTCGTCGCCGTCGCGGTCGTGATCATTCTCGGGAAGTTCGTGCTGAAGCTCGCGTGGCGGCTCGTCACGATCGGAATCGTCGTCGTCGCCGCGCTCTACCTGCTGTCGGTGCTCGGCGTCGTTTAAAAAGAAACCCGCAGCCGCGACCGGTCCGGAGTTCTACTGGAACGCGGTGCCGGGCTCGGTCTCCGCGCGGTCGACCTCCGACCGCCGGAACTGCTTTTCGATCTCCTCGTAGCGCTCGCGCGTCTCGGGGGTGACGCTCGGGTTCACCTCGCTCAGGGCGTCCTCGAAGTGCTGCATCGTCACGCGGACGTTGCCCACGGACTCGCCCACTTCCTCGCGCGCCACGCTGCCGACGAACTCCCGGGAGGCGTTCATCGACGCCTCGCGGGCCACCGCCTCGATGTCGGCGCCGACGTATCCCTCCCCCTTCCGGGCGATGACGTCCAGATCGACGTCGTCGGCCAGCGGCTTGTTCCGCGTGTGAACCTCCAAGATCTTCCGACGTGCGCCTTCGTCCGGCACGGGAACGTGGACGTGGCGGTCCAGCCGACCGGGGCGGATCAGCGCCGAGTCGATCAGATCCGGGCGGTTCGTCGTCGCGATGACGACCACGTCCTCCAGCGATTCGAGCCCGTCGAGCTCCGTCAGCAGCTGGGAGACGACGCGCTCGCCGACGCCGGAGTCGCCGGAGTTCTTGCCGCGCTCGGTCGCGATCGAGTCGATTTCGTCGAAGAACACGATCGTCGGCGCGTTCTCGCGGGCCTTGCTGAACACCTCGCGGACGCCCTTCTCGGACTCACCCACGAACTTGTTCAGCAGCTCCGGCCCCTTGATCGAGATGAAGTTCGACTCCGCTTCGTTGGCGACCGCCTTCGCGAGCAGGGTCTTCCCCGTGCCCGGCGGGCCGTACATCAGCACGCCCTTGGCGGCCTGCATGTCGAGCTCCTCGAACACCTCGGGGTACTCCAGCGGCCACTGGATCGTCTCGCGGAGCCGCTCTTTGGTGTCCTCCAAGCCGCCGACTTGGTCCCAGCTCACGTCGGGGACCTCGACGAACACCTCGCGGAGCGCGGAGGGTTCGATCCCCTTCATCGCCTCCTTGAGGTCGGACTCCGTGACCTGGATGGAGTTGAGCACGTCGGCGTCGATCTCGTCGCTTTCGAGGTCGAGCTCGGGACGGATGCGCCGCAGCGCGTGCATCGCGGACTCCTTCGCCAGCGACTCCAAGTCGGCGCCGACGAAGCCGTGGGTGTTGTCGGCGTACTCGTCTAAGTCGATCTCCTCGACCAGCGGCATGTTCCGCGTGTGGACCTGCAGGATCTCCTTGCGGCCCTCGCGGTCGGGGACGCCGACCTCGATCTCGCGGTCGAACCGGCCGCCGCGCCGGAGCGCGGGGTCGATCGCGTCGACGCGGTTGGTCGCGCCGATGACGACGACCTCGCCGCGCTCCTCGAGCCCGTCCATCAGCGAGAGCAGTTGGGCCACGACGCGGCGCTCCACGTCGCCGCCGGCGTCCTCGCGTTTGGGCGCGATGGAGTCGAGCTCGTCCATGAAGATGATCGCGGGCGCCTCCTCGGACGCCTCCTCGAACACCTCGCGGAGCTTCTCCTCCGACTCGCCGTAGTACTTCGACATGATCTCCGGCCCGGAGATCGTGTGGAAGTCCGCGTCGATCTCGTTGGCGACGGCCTTGGCGATCAGCGTCTTCCCCGTGCCCGGCGGACCGTGCAGGAGCACGCCCTTCGGCGGGTCGATGCCGAGCCGCTTGAACAGCTCCGGGTGCCGCATCGGCAGCTCGATCATCTCGCGGACCTGTTCGAGTTCGCTGTCGAGCCCGCCGATGTCCTCGTAGGTCACGTCGGGGCCCTCGCTCGCTCCCTCACCGCTGCCGCTCCGGTCGGTCAGCTCCTCGGCCGGGACCTCCGAGATCTCGATCTCGGTGTCGTCGGTGATGACGACGGTCCCCGAGGGGGTCGTCGAGGCGACCTTCATCGGCACCGCCTGCGACTGGCCGCCCATCAGCCCGAAGCCGAGCGACGTGCGGATCGTCTGCCCCTCGGTCACCGGCTGGCCGGAGAGCTTGTCGCGGATGAACGGGGCGATCTGCCCCCGCACGCGGAGCTGGCTCGGGAAGGCGATGGTGACCGACTCCGCCCGCGAGACGTCGACGTCCTCGACGGTCACGCGGTCGTCGATGCCGACGTTGGCCTCCTGCCGGAGGCGGCCGTCGATGCGCACGACGCCGGTCCCGTCGTCCTCGGGGTAGCCGGGCCAGACGCGGGCGATCGCGGCGCCGTCCGACCCCTCGACGCGGACGATGTCCCCGCCGGAGAGGCCGAGCTCCTCGGCGGCGACGCGGTCGATCGCCGCGAGGCGACGCCCGGCGTCCTTCTGTTTCAGCGGTCTGACGGTGAGCTTCATCGCTGACCCTCCACGGTGACCACGCCATTCTCCACGACGGCCGAGTCGGCCGCGCCCGGGAGATCGAACTCCGACTCGACCGGCTCGCCGTCGCTCTCGATCACGACGATGGCGGTCTCGCCGACGGTGTCGACGGAGACGTTCTCGGCGTCGGCGCCCAGATCGGCGGCGACGACCCACCCGTCCTCGTACTCGTACCGGCGGAGCAGCGCGCCGTCGCCGGTCGATCGGGTCTGTTGGTGATTCATGCTAACTATAAGTTAGGCGCGAGGATACATAAATACATCGCCAAAAACCGCATGACGTGAGATATTGACGGCGTATCGGTGGTGTTGCGGTTCGGGGTCGATCGCGGCGCCGTCGGCGACCGCTCTGCGCGGCGGCGGCCTTTATGAGGCGGCGCGCGGGAGCAACGCCCATGGAACGGGTCACGCACGATGGCCGCGACACCGCCTATCGGGTCTCAGACCGCGGCGGCGACGGGCCGACGGTCTGTCTCGTCCACGGGAGCGGCGGGAGCAAGGACGTCTGGAAGGCGCAGGCGCGCGCGAGCGACCGGTTCCCGGTCGTCGCTCTCGATCTGTCGGGCCACGGTGACAGCGACGGCATCGACAGCGACGGCATCGACAGCGACGGCATCGACAGCGGCGACGCTGGCGCCCCCGCCGGCCCCGAGACGCTCGACGCGTACGCGGACGACGTGGTCGCCGTCGCGGAGGCGACGGGCGCGACCGTCCTCTGTGGCAACTCGCTGGGCGGGGCCGTCGCGCTGTGGGTCGCCTTGGAGCGCGACCTCGCGCTCGACGGCCTCGTGCTCGCCGGCACGGGCGCGAAGCTCGCCGTCGACGAACCCCTCCGCGACGCGCTCGCGACCGACTTCGACCGGGCGATCGATCTCCTCCACGAGCCCGACCGGCTGTTCCACGACGCGCCGCCGGAGTACGTCGAGCTGTCGCGCGCCGGAATGCGAGCGTGCGGGCGCGCCGTCACCGAATGCGACTTCCGCACCTGCCACGCCTTCGACGTTCGCGACCGGCTCGACGAGATCGGGGTCCCGTCGCTCGCGGTCGTCGGCGAACACGATTCGCTCACGCCGGTCGCGTACCACGAGTACCTCGCGGACCGGATCGAAAACTGCGAGCGCGCGACCGTCGAGGGCGCCGCGCACCTCGCGATGCTCGAACGACCGGCGGCGTTCAACGCGGCGCTCGCGACGTTCTGCTCGCGGGTCTCGCCGTAACGACGGTCGACCCCGAATCCGGGAGGAATCCCCGCCGAAGTAGCTCGGCCTGTCGCGCCGCTGACCCGGTGCGCCGCTGACTCGGTGCGCGTCGTGTGCCCCTCGTCTCGCTGCCGTCCGCCGCCGTCGTCAAAAAGCCGCGGCGAGCGAAGCGGTCGTCCGAGGCGCGTCCCCCGACGGGGACGCGACCCGTGCTTGGAAGCCGTCTGGACGGAACTCGATGCGGTACCTCCGGATCGTCGATCGCTGTTGGTCTCGGTCTCCGATGCCTTCCGTACTCACCTCTTGATCCACGTTAGCATACAACGATACATAAGTCGTTCGCTAGGGAACTCCGCCGACCGTCGGCACCCTTTTTAAATGACGCCCTCGATCGGCGTGCAATGGACGGCTCCGCCGGCGGTTCCGATCGCTCCGGTTCCCAGGAGGGTTCCGACCTCCGCGACGGCGACGCCGCTTCCGACGCCTCGCACGGTCCTGACGCCTCGCACGGCCCTGACGCCTCGCACGGGGTCAACGATTCGACCCACGGCCCCGCGGACCCGGACATCAACGATCTGCTCGCGAAGCTCGACGCCCTGAGCGACACGGTCGACGAGGGCCACGAGCGCGAGAAGGTGCGCCAGACCATCTCGCTCGTCGAACGCATGCCCGGCAGCGCCGCGTTCACCACGCGGATCACCAAGTACACCTCCCGCGACATGGCCGAGGCGTTCGTCGGGGCGGTCCTCTTCTCGCTCCCCCTGCTCGTGGAGGGCGGCGTCTTCGAGATCGCCGCTTGGCTCGCCGCGGCGACGGTCGGGGGCGTCCCGGTCTTCCTGCTCGCGCACGTGGCCTTCGTCCTCGTCATGACCGCCGGGCTGCTCTACTTCGCCGACTTCCGACAGATCGAGATCAGGCACCCGATCCTCGGGATCATCCCGCGGCGGTACGCCGGGGTGTTGCTCGTCTCGCTTCTCACCGCGGCGTTCATGCTGTTCCTGTGGGGCCGGCTCCACGAGGGCGATCCGACGGCGGCCGAACGAGGTGCCCGCGTGCTCGTCGTGTGGGCCGCGGCCGCGTTCGGCGGCGGGCTCGGCGACATCCTCCCGGGCGAGTCGCAGGGCGAGGACATCGGCGAGATCGACCTCGACTTCGACGACTAATCCAGCCCGAGAGGGACCGTTCCCCCTTTCCACACCTTTTTCGCCGCGGCGACCGTACCCGTGTGCATGTCAGCGTTACGCGACGCGCTCCGGGATCTCCCGGACGCGGTGTTTGCGGACCTGCTCGAATCCGACGAGGGGTACGTGCTCGTCGTCGACCTCCCGGGCGCCGCCGCCGAGACCACCGAGGTCCTCGCGGAGGACGGCCGGATCGTCATCGAGGGGCGCCGCGAGAAGGCGGTCCCCGAGGGGTTCCGCTACGTGCGCGAGGACCGGCCGCTGTTCCTCGACGCGGAACTCCCCCTCCCCGGCGACGCGGACGGCGGCGGCGCCGACGCCGAGATGGACCGCGGGGTCCTCGAAGTGACGATCCCGAAGCGGACCGACGGCGCCTCCCGCACGATCCCGGTCGACGAGGCCGACGGCGACGTCGACGACGGCTCCGAGGCCGAAGCCAACGGCGGGAACGACGGGACGGCGGCCGGCGACGGTGAGGCCGACGCCTGACGGGTGGTCACGCTGGTCAACCTCCGCGCCTACTGGCGTTTTTTCGTGGTCATGCGGCGCTTCTCGCCGCTGATCGTCGCCTACTGGCGAGACCGGAAGCGGTACTTCCTGTTCGGCGGCGGGCGCGAGGTCGACGCCGAGACCCAGCGCGAGCGCGCCGCCGTCCTCCTCGACATCCTGCTCACGCTCGGCCCCACGTTTATCAAGCTCGGCCAGATCCTCTCGACGCGGCCGGACATCCTCCCGCCGGCGTACATCGAGGTGTTGGAGGGGCTCCAAGACGACGTGCCGCCGGCCCCGTGGGCGGAGTCGAAGACCGTCCTCGAAGACGAGCTCGGGCCGGTCGACGAGACGTTCGACGACTTCGACCGGGAGCCGATAAGCGGCGCGAGCCTCGGGCAGGTGTACACCGCCCGGTACGAGGGGACCGACGTGGCCGTCAAGGTCCGGCGGCCGGGGATCGAGTCGCTCGTCGAGGCCGATCTCCGAACGATCCGGTGGTCGATCCCGCTGGTCCGACAGTTCATCGGGAGCGGACGGGCGTTCTCGCTGGAGAACCTCGCCGACGAGTTCGCGAAGACGATCCGCGAGGAGATGGACTACGACCGCGAGCGGGCGATGCTCGAGGAGATCCGCGCCAACTTCGCCGACGAGGACCGCGTCCGGGTCCCGACCGCCTTCGAGGCGGTCTCCGGCCCGCGCGTGCTCACCATGGAGTACATCCCGGGGACCAAGATCAGCGACGTCGACGCCCTCGACGACGCCGGGATGGACCGGAACGCCATCGCCGAGACGCTCCAGGAGGTGTACCTCCAGATGATCATCGAGGACGGCGTGTTCCACGCCGATCCCCATCCGGGGAACCTCGCGGTCGACGACGACGGACGGGTGATCTTCTACGACTTCGGGATGGCCGGACGGGTGGACCCGTTCGTTCAGGAGAAGATCGTCGACTTCTACGTCGCGGTCGCCCGACAGGACATCGACGGCATCCTCGACACGCTGATCGCGATGGGCACCCTCTCGCCGGAGGCCGACCGCGAGGTGATGGGGAACGTGATGGAACTGGCCATCGCGGACGCCAGCGGCGAGGATATCGAGCAGTACCAAGTGAACCAGATCATCGAGCAGGTGGAGTCGACCATCTACGAGTTCCCGCTCCGGCTCCCGCCGAACCTCGCGCTCGTCCTCCGCGTCGCCACCGTCGTCGAGGGGGTCTGCGTCACGCTCGACCCCGAGTTCGACTTCATCTCGACCGCGACGGAGTACCTCAAGGAGGAGGGGTACTACGAGCAGACCGCCCGGAACCTCGCCGAAGACGCCGGACAGCAGGCCCAGAAGACGGCGGAGGCGCTGTTCACGGTCCCGCCGAAGGCCGACGACTTCCTCGACCGGGCGAACCGCGGCGATCTCCACGTCGACGTCACGATCGACGACGGCTCGAACGTCCTCGACAAGCTCGCGATGCGGATCGCCTACTCGGTGCTGCTCGCGGTCGGCGTGCTCTCCGCGACGATCCTCTACTCGTTCGCCCAGTCGTGGCGGCTCGCGGCGATCGTGCTCCTGCTCGCCGCCCCGCTCGCCGTGGCGCTCTACCAGTCGTTCCGGAAGAAGCGCGGAATACGGGCGACTCCCCAGTTCACCAGACAGGGGATGAAAAAGCGGCGCGAGGACTAGCTCCCCTCACGCCGAGGGCGCGTGAGCCGGGGCGCTCACGCCGAGACGACCTCGATCGGAACGAGGAGGAAACAGAGCGCCCCGACCGCGAACGTCCCGATCCCGACGGCGAGGCGGGGCCAGCCGAGCCGTTCCTCGTCGGCCGGGTTGGCGGGGCCGTTGAACGCGATCACGAGCGCGAACACGCCCCAGAACGCCCACAATCCCACCGACTGATCGAGCCCGAAGCCGCGCCAGAAGTAGAGGTACGCGGCGATCGAGAGGAGGGCGCCGGGAACCAGCGCCGCGATCGTCTCCTGTCGCGGGCCGACCATCGCCCGAACCATGTGCCCCCCGTCGAGCTGACCGACCGGCAGGAGGTTGAGCAGGGTGAAGAACATCCCGACCCAGCCGCCGATCACCACCGGGTGCGCGGAGAGAGTCGGGTCCTCGTACGCGGTCGGCTGCCCGAGGAGATCGGCGATGATCCCCAGAAGCGGCGGGTTGTTGAACCGGATCATCGTTCCCGACGAGCTGGCGATCTCGGCCGGAACCCGGATCGGGTCGAGCGAGAGCCCGATCGCGGTGACGACGACGGTCGCGACCAGCCCGGCGATCGGGCCGGCGACGCCGATGTCGAACAGGGCCTTCCGGGAGGGCATCCGGCCCCGCATACGGATGATCGCTCCGAGGGTTCCGAACGGGAAGACGAACGGGATGACGTACGGCAGCGAGACGTCCACTCCGTGGTACCGCCCGGCGACGTAGTGGCCGAGCTCGTGGGTCATCAGGACGCCGAGCACCGCGGCCGTGAACGGCCACGCCCGCAGCATGACGAGCGGGTTCGCGGCGATCTCCTCCCACCCGACGTAGTACCAGCCGTACGCGCCCACGAACAGCGTCGAAAGGATCGTCGCCGCGAACATGGCGACGTTGACCCACGGGACTCCCTCTCGTCCGCGGTCGAACGGGGTCGCGACGACGACGTGCCCGCCCTCGACCGTCTCCACGTCGACGTCGTACCCGGCGTCGCGGAACCGGGGAACCAGCTTCCGCAACAGCGTGCGCTCCGGAACGTACGACTCCCCGACGTACCAAACGCGGTCGTCCTCCCGACGGACCTCGTCGACGCGGAAGAACGTCCGGAGGGGCTCTGGACGCGGAACGTCGGACGACCCCGACGGCTCCCCGTCCTCGTGTTCTGGCATCGTCGGCCGTAACTCGTCTGCGAGTATAAACCCCGCGTCGATCGATGCGCCCGCCCCGGTCGTTTCGGCTTCCCCGGAGCGCGTTTCGATCGACAGGTATCCCTCGGCGAGTAGAAGCGGAGGAACCGGTCGTCAGCGGAGAGAAGGAGGATCGGAAAGAGTCGTCGACCGATGCGAGGGAGCTGTGAAAGAGTCGTCGACCGGTGCGGGGGGTTGTCAGCGTGATGCGGGGACGCGCGCGAGCGCGTTGGTCGGCGGCGACGCTTCCGGCGGTCAGGCGGGCTCGACGCGCCACGTCGTCGCGCCCGTGTACGACCACTTCTCGACGGTGAGCTCCGTGGCGGAGTCCCGGAGCTTCACCATCAGGGCGCCGATCTCCTTCGGCGAGAGGTCGACGTCCTCGGAGATGAACTTCCCTTTGAAGTACATCTCGCCGTCCTCCGCGCGGTCGAGCAGGTACCGCTTCAGCCGCTCTTCCTTGCTGAGGTCGTCGGTCGAGGTCGCGGTCGTGGAGGGGTTCGCAGTCGCGCTCATGGTACACTCACCGCTTGTCCCCGGAGGGTGTTATAAAGGCAAGACCGTTGGAAGGTGTTCAGCGGCTTTCAGGGCGTTTCAGACCACTCCGGCGGGATGAAAGGTGTCTGACGCACTCTTTACGAACGTTTTAAATCGTCTTAGACGTTTTATAATATCTCCAGAATCTCTTAACGTGCCACAGGTGTGTTCGGCGAGGTCGACGCAGTCCGCACGAGGATCACCCGTCTGTCCGCGGTGATCCCCCTGACAGACCGTCCGGAACACTCTCTCGCCCGCGCCTCACGCTCCTCGACCTCGCCGCCCGCTCGGAGCTCTCTTCGGTCGCTCCCGAGCGCTCGCGGGACCTCGTCGCGGCGCCTACTCCCGCCGGTGGACCCAGAACTCCTCGGCCTCCGTGGTCTCCTTTTTGAATATCGGCACCTCGTCTTTCAGGCGGTCGATCCCGTCTTCGACGGTCCGGAACGCCTCCCGGCGGTGGCCCGCGAGGACGACGACGAACACGATGTCCTCGCCCGCCTCGATCACGCCCGTCCGGTGGTGCATCCGGATCTCGAACACCCTGTCGCGCTCGGCCAGCTCGGCGGCGATGGCGTCCATCCGCTCCGCCGCGACCCCCTCGTACGTCTCGAACGCGAGGTGGGTCGTCCGGTCGTCGTCTGGGGCGTCGCGCGCACGAACGCGCCCGGTGAACGTCGCGACGGCGCCCGCGCGGTCCGCGTCCGCAGACGCCTCCACGCGGCGTACGAGCGCCTCACGGGTGATCCACGGCTCCGCGTCGGCCAGATCCGCGACGAGCCGATCGAGGTCGATCCCGCCGCGCGCGTCCGCGACGGCGACGACCGAGCCGGGGACGTCCGACGGCTCCGCGTCCGGGCCGAGCAGAACCGTCGGGACGCGCAGGCGGGACTCGCCGACGGCGACGAGGTAATCGTGATCGGGCGCGAGCCCGTCGAGGAGGTCGTCGAGCCCGTCGACGCGGCCGCGGCCCGTCCACGAGCCGTCGGAATCGAGCGCGAGCGTCGTGTCGGCGGTCGCCTCCGGCTCCCCCCGGTCGTCGGGGTCGTCCCGGCCCACCGCGGCGCCCCCGTCGGTCGCCTCGGAGTCGACGGATCGGCGGACACGCTCGTCCTCTCCTCCGCAGTCGACGACCGCCACTCGCCCGTCGAGCCGGTCCGCGAGCGGCCCAGCGAGGTCGGCCGCACCCGGGCCGACGATCGATATCGGTTGCATACCCGACAGCGGGCTGCGAGCGGCTTAGGCGTTTCCCGGGACGCCGGGGAGTAGTCGGGAGCGACCCGGTCTCGCTTGATAATCCTTAAGACCGCGACAGGGATATTCGACGGTAATGAGAGTCGTCGTTTCTATCGGCGGGAGCGTGCTCGCGCCCGATCTGGACCCCGACCGGGTGGCCGCGTACGCCGGGGCGATCGAGCGACTGGCGGCCGACGGCTGCGAGGTCGGCGTCGTCGTCGGCGGGGGCGGCGTCGCGCGCGAGTATATCGAGACGGCGCGCGATCTGGGCGCCAACGAGGTCGAACTCGACCAGCTCGGCATCGGGACCACCCGGCTCAACGCCCGCCTGCTCATCGCCGCGCTCGACGGCGGCGCGAATCTCTCGCCGGCGACGGGGTACGACGAGGCCGCCGCCGCCCTCCGCCGTGGAGAGGTGTCGGTGATGGGGGGCGTGACCCCCGGCCAGACCACCGACGCGGTCGCCGCCGCCTTCGCGGAGTCGGTCGACGCCGACCTGCTCGTGTACGCGACGAGCGCGAACGGCGTGTACGACGCCGACCCCAACGTCGAGCCGGACGCAACCCAGTTCGGATCGATGTCGCCGTCCGAACTCGTCGACATCGTCCTCCCGATGAGCCGGGACGCGGGCGCGTCTGCCCCCGTCGACCTGCTCGCGGCCAAGCTGATCGACCGGGCGGGAATCCGGTCGATCGTCCTCGACGGTACCGACCCGAGCGCGGTCGTCGACGCCGTGCTCCGCGGCGACCACACCGGCACCGACGTGATTCCGACCGGCAGCGACGAGCCGACCTACTGGACGGGGGCGAGCGACGCGTGAGCGCCGACGACGCCTCCGCCGACGCGGCCGCGGATTCGGCGTCCGAGGACTCCCCGCACAGCGACTCCCCCCACATCCTCTCTGAACAGGCCCGGGAGGCCGGCGGCGCGGCGGGAGCCGACGGCGAGGGCGACGAGGGCGACGGCCAGGGGTTCCGGGCCTTCTGGGCCGACGTGATCGCCGACGAGATCGAGGCGCGCGACCCCGACGAGCCGATCGTGATCAAGGGCGGCGTCTCGCCCTCGGGGGTCGCCCACCTCGGTAACTTCAACGAGATCATCCGGGGCTACTTCGTCGCCGAGGTGCTGCGCGAGCGGGGCCACGAGGTGCGGCAGGTGTTCACTTCCGACGACAAGGACCCTCTCCGCAAGCTCCCGCGGAAGCTGGCGAACGCCGACGGAGAGATCGTCGGACTCGGCGAGGTGGACGCCGGCGCGCTCGGCCGGAACCTCGGGAAGCCGTACACCGCGATCCCGGACCCGTTCGGCGAGCGCGAGTCGTACGCCGCCCACTTCGCCGCGCTGCTGAAGGCCGACGCCGACCGACTGGACATTCCGGTCGAGATGGTGTCGAACACGGAGCTGTACGCCGACGGCGCCTTCGACGACGCGATCCGGACCGTCCTCTCGGACCTCGACGGCGTCCGCGAGGTGCTCTCGGGGTACCAGGACAAGGTCGACGGCGAGTACGTCCCCTTCAACCCGGTCTGTGCCGAGTGCGGGAAGATCACGGAGACGGTCACGAGTATCGGCCTCGACGCCGAGACCGTCGAGTACGTCTGTACCGACATGGAGGTCGGCGACGAGACGATCGACGGCTGCGGCCACGAGGGAACCGCGGCGTTCCGCGAGGGGAAGCTCCCGTGGCGGCTGGAGTGGCCCGGCCAGTGGGACGTGCTCGGCGTCGACTTCGAGCCGTTCGGGAAGGACCACGCGGAGGGGTCGTGGCCCTCGGGCGTCGACGTGGCGCGCAACGTCTTCGGACTCGAACCGCCGGTGCCGATGGTGTACGAGTGGTTCACGCTCAACGGCGAGCCGCTCTCCTCGTCGGCCGGAAACATCGTCACCGTCCCGGAGCTGCTCGAACTGCTCGAACCCGCGGTGCTCCGATACTTCTTCGCGCTCCACCCGAAGAAGGCCCGCGACCTGAACATCGAGCGACTCGATCAGCTCGTCGACCGCTTCGACCGGTTCGAGCGCGCGTACTTCGGCGAGGTCGGCGACGAGGACCTGACCGCCTTCGCCGAGCGCGCGTACCCCTTCGTCGTCGGGCGCGCGGACGACCCGCCCGCCGAAAAGCCCGTGCGGCTCCCGTACACCTTCGCGGCCGTCCTCGGGATGGTCGACGACCCCGCGTTCCGCGAGCGGCTCGCCCGCGACGAGGGACACATCCCCGACGACGCCTCCGCCGAGACCGTCGAGGCCGCCCTCGATCGCGTCGAGAAGGCGCGCAACTGGGCGGAGCGCACCGGCAACGAGTACGACTATCGGCTCCAGACGGAGCTACCCGAGGCAGACTTCGACGAGAACGTCGCGGCCGCGCTCGACGACCTCGCCGACTTCGTCGCGGCCGGCCACGACGGCGACGCGATCCAGTCGGAGATGTACGAGACGGCGCGCGCACACGACGTGGAGGTGAGCGACTTCTTCGCGGCGGGGTACCGGCTCTTCTTCGACGACACGCAGGGGCCGCGGCTCGGCGAGTTTCTCGGCGAACTGGAGCGCGACTACGTCGTGGCGCGGCTCCGCCGGGAGGCGTAGATGCCCGAGGACCGCTCGCTCGACGAGTTCGGGGGATCGGACGGCGACCCTCCCGACGCTGAGCCCATCGGTATCGACCCCGACGCTGACCCTGCCGATGTCGAGGCTCCGGTTCCCGCGACGGCGACGTGGACAACCGGCGGCGCCGACTGCGAGCGGTGCGGCGAGAGCGTGACGCGCCGCTGGCTCGACGACGGGGACCGGGTCTGTCCCGACTGTAAGTCGTGGTGATCCGAGTCAAAGTTTAATACGGAACGGAGTCTGTCGTTACTTGCGACGAAGATCGCATGATGTTTAGTGGTATATAAATGAAATTAGCACTCGATTCCGTCTTCGGCCGGTCTCCGCGGGAACTCGCCGTCGGGTACCTCTGTCTCGGGGCGCTGCTCGTCGTCGCGGCCGACCTCGCGGTCGCGTCGGCGGTCGGATCGCTCTCGACGTGGACGCCGGTTCGCGCCGCCGACGGGTGGGCGCTCGTCGGCGCCTCGTCGCTCGTCCTCTACGGCGCGGTGGCGCACCAGCGGCGCCGCGCGGTCGACGCGAGGCGCGAGCTGGAAACGTCGAACCAGCAGATTCAGGTGTTGAGCCGCGTGTTCCGGCACAACGTACGGAACGACCTCAACGTCATTCAGGGGTACACGGACCTGCTCGTCGACCGGATCGACGACGAGCGGAGCCGGGAGTGTCTGGAGACGATCCGAGAGACGACCGACGACGTCGTCGAGATAAGCGAGAAGCTCCGCGTCATCGAGGAGGCGTCGCCGGCCGCCCCGAGCGGCCGGGTCGACCTCGTCGAAGCGGTCCGCGAGGCGGCCGCGGACGTCGACCGCACGGACGTCTCGCTCACCGTCGACGCGCCCGCCGAGGCGTGGGTCCGCGCGGACGACTCGATCGAGTACCCGATCCGGGAGGTGTTCGAGAACGCCGTGACGCACAACGACGAGTCGGTGCGGCGGGTCGACGCCCGCGTCACCAAGGACGGGTCGACGGTCTGTCTGGAGGTCAGCGACAACGGACCGGGGATTCCCGCCGACGAGCGCGCGGTGTTGCGCGCCGAGGAGGAGACCCCGCTGTCGCACGCGAGCAGCATCGGGCTCTGGCTCGTCAAGTGGCTGTGTGAGACGCAGGGCGGAACGGTCGGGTTCGAGGCGACCGACGACGGGACGACGGTTCGGCTCCGGTTCGAGTCGGCCGACGGCGGGTGAGCGCGAAACGCGCGAGACCGTCCGGAGCGCGGACCTACTCGATCTCCGTGATCGTCACCGCGTACACCGCGCCGCAGTTTCCGCACTCGACGTGCACCCCGCGGCTCGCATCGCCGCGGGTGAACTCGGAGATCTCTTCCGAGCACGAGCACTCGAACCGGACTCTCATTGCCTCGGTTACGCCGTTCTAATACTTAAAGGAAGCCGTCTCGAACGGCGTTCGGGACCCGGAAGGGCCGGCCGTCGTCGGCGATCGGTCGCGGTCGGCGACCGGCGGCGATCAGTCGTCGTCGACGATCACTTCGACCGGTTCGTCGCTCGCATCCGCGTCGCCGGACGCGCCGGCGGCTCCGGCCGACTGCGTCTGCTGGTAGTAGAGCCCGCCGGCGACCGCGAGGACGATCCACGACCGCCAGTTCGCGAGGTTCAGCGTGTAGCCGATGCCGAACGGCTTCTCCACCAACATCCCCTTGCCGGGCTGCCAGTACGACGAGAGCAGCCGCCCGAGGCTCGGCCGCTCGAAGTTGTACGGAATCCCGAGTATCTCTCCCGAGGACGGTTTGTCTGCCATACCGGTACGTCTCTCGCCGGGCATATAAAGCGTGGCGCAACTCGCCGCTGTTCGTCCTCCGCAGACCGCTCACTGGTCCTCCCCCGGCCGCTCACCGGTACCGTCCGCGCCCCTCCACGTCGCGGAGCCGGTCGAGGACGTCGCCGTCACCGACGGCCGCGTACCCGGCCTCGAACGCCTCGATGAGCGGGTCCGGGTCGGTCGCGGTCGCGCGGACCGCCCCCTCGAACACGTGGAGGTCAATCGCGTGGTCCTCGACGTGGCCGGTGTGGTAGGCGAGCCCGAAGTCGATGAGCGCGGTTCGGTCGGCGACGGTCGCTGCGTCCCGCGTTTCGCCCGCCTCCGTCGTCCACTCCTCACCGGACGCGTCCGGTCCCACCCGCACGTTCCGGGTGGTCGGGTCCCCGTGAACGATCCCCGCGTCGTGGAGCCGCGCGAGGTGTCGACCGACCGCAGCCGCGCGCTCCGTCCCCTCGTCGAGGGCGGCGGCGAGGTCGCGGTCGCCGACGTGCTGGAGGGTCAGCGTCGCGTTCGGCACGTCGGCGTCGTACACCAGCGGCGTCGGCACCCCCGCCCGGCGCGCCTCGCTCGTCAGTCGGGCCTCTGCCACGGTCCGGTCACGTCTGAGCGTCCGGTCGAGGTCCGGGTGGCGGTACGCCTTCGGGACGCGGCGCTTGATCACGCGGCGGTCGGCGGCGTCGGGGGCGCTCCCGCCTCCGGCGCCGCCGTGTCCGCGTCCGCCGCCCGCGACGATCTCCACCGTCGCTTCGGCGCCGCGCCGATCGATCTCCGCCCCGTCACCCCCCGCTCCGGGAGCGCGGCCCCGGGCGACCGACTCCCCGTCCCGCCACGTCACGGGCACCTGATCCGGGCGGAAGTTCGGGTCGATCGCGGACTCCGGAATCGGGATGGTGTCGCCCGCCCGCGCCATCTTCGCGCCCAACACGGCGATCATTCCGGCGTTGTCCCGGAGGAAGCGCGGCTCCGGGGCGTGGAACTTCGCGCCGCGGGCCGCACACATCGACGCCAGCATCTCGCGGAGCCGGTCGTTCTGCGCGACTCCCCCGCCCAACACGAGTTCGTCGGCGCCCGTCAGCGAGAGGGCGCGCTCCGAGACCTCCGTGAGCATCGCGAACACGTGCTCTTGCAGCGAAAAGCAGATCTCTTCGACGGGAACCCCGTCGTCGGACGCGTCGTTGGCCGCGGAGCTGATCCCGGAGAAGGAGAAGTCCATCCCCTTGACGACGTACGGGAGGTCGAGGAGGTCGTCCGGTCCGTCGCTTCCCTCGGCGTACCGCCGCGCAGCCGCCTCGACCTTCGGGCCACCGGGATGGTCCCAGCCGACGTGGCGCGTGAACTTGTCGATCGCGTTGCCGACGCCGGCGTCCATCGTCTCCCCGAGCACGCGGTAGCGCCCGTCGTGGTAGCCGAGCAGGTGGGCGTTCGCGCCGGAGGCGTTCAGACACACCGGGTTCCCGAAGCCCGACTGATGGCGACCGATCTCCAAGTGCGCCACCATGTGGTTGACGCCGACCAGGGGCACGTCGAGCACCCCCGCGAGCGACCGCGCGGCGGTCCCGACGGTCCGGAGACACGGGCCGAGTCCCGGACCCTTGGAGAAGGCGACCGCGTCGATCGCGTCCGGACCGTGTTCGTCCTCGGCCGCCGTGAGAACCGCGTCGACGACCTCTGGGATCGCCTCGGACATGTGCTCGGCGGCCTCGCGCGGGTGAATGCCGCCGCTGTCCGGCTCGTACGGGTTCGATTCGATGAGAACGGAGTCGGTCTCGGCGTCGTACAGGGCGGCGCTCGCGCACCACGCGGTCCCCTCGATACCGAGAACGCGCATTCGGCGGGCGTTAGGCTTCCTCGGCGTCCGCGTCGCCCTCGCCGCCGATCTTGTTGCGTTCGAGCATGTACTCCTGCTCGACGTCGAGCGCGTCCTCGGCGCTGTCGTACACCTTCGCGTAGCCGACCGTCTTGCGCATGCCGAACTTCGTGTCCAGCTCGTGAACGACGACCTCTTCGGAGGCCTTGTCGAGCTTGGCCGCGAGCGAGTCGCGGACCGACAGCCGGGAGGGCGTCGCCTCCTCGTGGGTCGTCTCGAAACGGATGTCCGTGCGGTGCAACATCGGGTTCTCCTCCTCGGAGATGATATCGACGTCCATGGTTCAGTTAGGCGTATATCCCCCCGAAAGCTGTAAAAGGATTTCGAAGCGGGGGTGCCGTCGAGATCCGGCGCGCGGTCGTCTCTGTCGGGACCTACCGGCCGCCGTCCGGAGCGATCCCCAGCGCCTCGTCGGCCGCCTCGACGTCGCCGTCGAGCCCCTCGAACAGCTCTCGCGCCTCCGCGCGGGACTCGGGCGTGACCGGAACGCGGACCATCCCCTCGCCGGGCTGGCCGTAGACGACGCTCGCGCCGTCCGGTGCGGCGAGGATCGCCGGCAGGGCGGCGAGGTCCTCCTCTCCCGTCACCTCGATGATGACGGGGTCGGCGGCGGACAGCGCCTCGGCGAGCGCTTCGAGCAGCTCCGCCGACAGCGACGCGGCGGGGTTCTCCACCGAGATCCGGCGGTCGTTCGCGGCCGCGAGCGCTGACTCGATCGCCGCGTCGACCGCCTCGCGCTCGGTCTTCCCGTCGATGAGTGCGACGTCGGGGACGCGGCCCGCCTCCCGCAGGTGGTACGTGACCACGTCGCCGACCGCGACGACGGGGGCGTCGGGCGCGGCCCGTTCGGCGCGAGTCTGCGCCGCCGCCGCGAGCAGTTCCTCGGCGTCAGTCGTCACCGGGCCGAGCGGCTCCTTGAACGCGTCGCGCAGGGAGTCGGGGAGTGTGAGCATGGGGAGTGGATGGCGGTCGAAACCGCGACTATGAGCCGTCCCGCGAACCGCCGCTTACCGGACCTTCAGCGCGTACGAACCGGGCTTCGTGACGTTCATCTCCTCGGCGATCTGGCTCTCCTCGGGCTGGGTGATGATGACGTAGCCCGCCCAGTCCTCGGTGAGCGACGACGACCCGCAGTGTTCGCAGGTCTGGGAGTCGGGGTCGTTGACGTGGTGACACTCACGACACGCCAGGCGGTCCTCGGCCATCAGTCGGCCTCCTCACCGGTCTGTTCGCGGTGTTGTCGCTGGCCCTCCAACCATTCGTGTTTCCCGAGGCCGGGCTGTTTCGCGGTGAGCCCGATCTTCGAGTCGCGCGGGTTGCGCTCGTCGATGCTCTTGGTCACCACGCGCACCCGGACGGCGTCGTCGACCCCGAGAGTCTTGTCGGAGTCCGAGGAGGCGAGCTGCTGGTTCACCCCGTCGAACGTGAGGTACTCGTCGGTGATCTGCGAGACGTGGAGCAGGCCGTCGACCGGGCCGATCCCGACGAACGCGCCGAACTCGACCGTCTCGACGACCGTGCCGTCGGCGACCTCCTGCATGTCGGGGTCGTAGGTCAGCGCGTCGAACTCGGCTTCGTAGTAGACGCCGGGGCGGTTGTGTAACACCGCGCCCTCGCCGATGTCGTGGACCTCGATGACGCTCACGACGCTCCCCACGTCCTCGTCCATTCGTCCTTCCAGTTTGTCCTGCAGCAGGGCTTTCACCCGCTCGTCGGTGACGTCCGCCAGGTGTTTCGGCGGCACCTCGACCGTGTCCTTGAGTCGAACTCGTTTGTACATATTCGTTGGTTGTCCGCGTCCGCTAGGGTTCCGTTATCGCCAGTGCGTTCCGACCCCTTAAACCGATTACTGGTGCGCCCGCGTCCAGCACCCGGTTCGCCAGCGGTCGATCGTTGGTGACGACGCCGTCGACCCGGCCCTCGGCGGCCAGTTCGACCAGCGCGTCGTCGGCGTACGATTCGTCCGTTGCCACCGTCTCCGCCCGCGTCGCGAGGTCCGCACCCACGCTCGCCCCGGTCGCCGCCGCGCCGTTCCCGCCCTGTAGCCGGTCTAACTCCGATACGACCGCCGTCGGAACGACGGTCTCGTAGGCGCCGAGGAGCCGATCGAGCTCCTCGAACAGCCGCAGGTCCGCCTCGACCGGCGCCATCAGTGCGCTCGCGTCGAGCGCGACGACCGGGGCGCCGTCGGGACCGTCTCCCGCGAGGGCCTCGGTAGGGGCGTCGCCGGCGTCGGCGTCACCGAGGTCGGCGTCCGAGTCGTCCGTGCGGGCGGTGTCGGTCACGCTACGAGAGCGTCCCGACGCCGATGAGCCGCCAGCGCGCGCCGACGCGCCGATTGATCGCGATCTGTGCGCCCTCCTCGGCGCAGACCGGTCGCTTGAGGCTCACCTCGCACTCGCCCTCGCGCGCACTCGTCACCGCGCCGACCGTCGTCGCGGTGCCGACCGTGAGCATCAGCGGCTCGCCGGTGTTGATGTCCTCGATGTCGCTCTCGCCGCTCTCGTCGTCCTCCTTCCCGACGACGCGGTCGAGGAGGTCGACCTGCATCTCGAACTCGTTGCGCGTCGGCGGGAGCGTGCCGGGCTCGCCGGCGACCTGTCCCGCGAGCGCGTCGCCCTTCGTCAGGCTCGGGTCGAGCCCGGTGCCGACGCCGAGCAGCCCGCCCGGCCGGGCGGACTCCACGTCGTTGCTGCCGGCCTGCAGCGAGCGTACCGTCGTTTCGAGGGGGCGCCACTCGGTCTGGCCCTCCTCGTCGACCTCGCGGCCCGGTCGGATCTCCAGTCCGTCGCCGACGGACAGCTCGCCGCTGACCAGCGAGCCGCCGACGACGCCGCCCTTGAGGTCCGCCGCGGTCGCGCCCGGGCGGTTGATGTCGAAGGAGCGGGCCGCGTACATGCGGGCGCTCTCGCCGGGGTCGCGGTCGGGGGTCGGAATCTCCGACTCGATCGCGTCGATGAGGAGGTCCATGTTGACCTCCTGCTGGGCCGAGACGGGGACGATCGGCGCGTCCTCCGCGACGGTCCCCTCGACGAACTCCTGGATCTGCTGGTAGTTGTCGACGGCGCGGTCGCGACCGACCAGATCGACCTTGTTCTGCGCGATGACGATGTTCTCGATCCCGATAAGATCGAGCGCCATCAGGTGCTCTTCCGTCTGCGCCTGCGGAACGTCCTCGGTCGCGCTCACGACCAGCACGGCCCCGTCCATGATCGAGGCGCCGGAGAGCATCGTCGCCATCAGCGTCTCGTGGCCCGGTGCGTCGACGAACGAGACCGTCCGGATCGGCTCGCTCTCGGAGCCGTCCTCGCACTCCTCGTCGACGGTGTAACACTCGGGCGCGTCGACGCCGGGACAGCGCCGGAACGTCGCGTCCGCGTACCCCAGCCGGATCGAGATGCCGCGTTTCATTTCCTCGCTGTGCTGGTCGGTCCACGAGCCGGACAACGCCTGCACGAGCGTCGTCTTCCCGTGGTCGACGTGACCGACGAGACCGATGTTCACCTCCGGTTGTGTGTTGGCTTCAGTCACTGTTGGACCTCCTAACGGAGTAGTCTTACCGGAAATTCGCTCCGTGCGAGTGATAAAGTTGCTGTTATAGGTGCGAAACGCGTACGCGGACGAGGCAGCGGCGAGCTTTCCGGACCCACCAGTTTGGTGCGGTGGCGCGTGCCTCCGAGCGCCCTGATAAGGGCGCGAGGAGCACGCGCGAGGGACGCCGCGAGCGCTTTTAAGCGCGAGCGGCGAGGCTGGGGAGGCGTGAGGCTGCGGTTGCGGTGCGGTCGGGTGGGACTCAAAGGGGCAGCCATGGAGGGCGAAGACGGGCGACGCAAGGACCGCAAGGAGGGAGCGATAGCGACCGACTGAGGACCGCAGCGAGCCCATCGAGTCCTCCACGGCTGGGGCTTTGGAGGTGTTCTCCGCGCCGACAACAGCTCTGAGACGAACCGCTGATCGCGAGCGGTTCACGTTCGACGCCGCTTTACGCCTCACGACCGTATCCGCGTCCGATATGGGATACGCGTGCCCCGTCTGCGACACCCCGCAGCGCGACGGCGAACACCTCGCGCATCACCTCGCGTTCACGGCGATGTTACACGGCGGCGACCATGAGGCGTGGCTCGACGACCGCGTCCCCGACTGGAGCGACCGGGAACCCGCGGGACTTGCGGCCGAGGTGACGCCCCACGCCGAAGACGCCGAATACCACGAGGTGTTCGAGGACACCGTCAATCGCGGGCGCCCGGACGTCGATCTCGGAGCGCACGATCACACAGGAAACAACCACTCGGGACACAGCCATACCGGTCACGATCACGTCGCGGGCGGCGGCCCGGGGACGACCGACTCGACCGGTGAGACCGATCCCGAGGTGGCCGACGCGATCCGCGAGGCACGCGAGATGGCGCGGGAGGCGGGCGACGGTGAGGACGGTGCAGGCGACGCGGACGGCGAGGGCGACGCGGACGACGAGAGCGACGCAGCCGACAGCGACGACTCCGACAACCCCGACGACCCGTCCGCGTAACGGAACGCCCTTTTCAGTCGACGGCGAACGACGGGTATGCACACCAGAGGGACGTTCGCCCCGGAGACCCGCGCCGACGCGCTCGAACGCTACGAGGACGTCGGGCCGGTCGCGCAGGTCGTCGTCCGCGAGGCGACGAAGGCGATGTCGTTCGGCGCCGACGAGTACGACGATCGGGTCACTCCGGAAGTGATCCGGACGGCGCGCGACGCGACGTTCGCCGAACTGCTCGCGGTCCACGTCGGCGAGGACGGGGAGTTCGACGAGTGGCTCGCGGACAGCGAGTTCAACGAGGAGAGCGTGGTCCGGATCGGCTCCGACAACGTCGACAACGTGGTGTGGCACCCGATTCCCTTCGCCGACACCGTGATCGCGGCGACGTATCAGGACGAGCCCGACGCGGCCGCCAGCACCCTCCGCCGGAACGCCTTCGGCCGGGTGTACCGCGAGGAGTTCTACGAGTCTGGGCGGTAGACGAGACCACTTCTCAAAAGCGCCCGTTGACATCCGCCGCCGGCAACACATTCGGACTCGACTGCGGTCAGCACAGACACAGCGACGATCGAGAGCGGGAGTACGTGAATTACTGCGACGCATCGGTTGTTTATAAGTGAACGAGCGGTGTTGCTGTCGGCTGGTTATACGTCGTCGACAACGCGGTGAACACCTCCAAAGCCTCGCGGCTCCCTTCGGTCGCCGCGTCCAGCGAGGGACCGAAGGTCCCTCTGGCAGTCGGGCGAAGCCCGACGACCTCGCACGCGCACCTCGTGGCCGCCGATGGCGGCCACTCGGCGGCGCGCGCCACCGCATCGCGTTTATAAGTAACCGCTGCTGCCGCTCACGATTATTTAAATGCCATCTTAATTCAAGCAGGGAATCCCGGCCTTTAGGCCGGGAAGGAATGCGACACGGTACTGACCAACCACTACTCGCTGGCCGGGCCGGAATCCAACTCCCGTTGCGCGTGGAGTAGCATCCCTTTCCACGTTAGACCGTGGCGCTTCTTCGTCTCTTTCAGAGACTCGTACTGTTCCTCGTCTACCTCGAAGTTGATATGTGGCATAAGTCATTCTTGCGCTCCGCCACACTTAACTTTATCTACGTTCTATCTACGGGTGTGTCCGAGACGGTGACGAAGACGCTACAGGCCACGCTCGCAACACCCACTACGGGCAAAGAGCACCGCCTTCAGCGACTCTTGGACACGTACCGCGAAGCACTCCACGACGCCTTCGATAACAGGACCGACACAATGTCTGCCGTCAACGACGTTGTGACGCCCTACGACTTGCCGTACCAAGCCAAAGACGCGCTCAAATCCTACGTCCCGAAACTCCGCTCGACGTACAACGCTGAGGAGTTAGACGACGAGCATCCGCTTCGACTCGTCAACCGGGCCGCGAAGTTTGACTACTCGGAAGAGCGCGAACACGGTTTCGTGTGGCAGGTTCCGATGCCCGGTCGGGGGACGAACTTCTGGGTCCCGCTCCGTATCAATCCGGAGCAAGAATCCCTGTGGTTCGACCTTCTTGATGGAGGCGCGACGGCGGGCGAACTGCGGCTACAGCGACACCGCACATCGTGGGAGTTGCACGTCACCGTCGAGTATCCGGTCGAAGAACTGACCGATTCGGACGACGAGACATACATTGGCTTCGACGTAGGCGAGAGCGCGTTGATCACGGGCTGTGCCCTCAAACGCGACGTACCACGGAAGCCGATGATCGTCAGCGGCAGTCAAGCGCGACACCTCCGCAAAGAGATGTTCACCACGCTCCGGCGGCTACAGTCGCGAGACGCCGCCGAGTGGCGCGTGGACGAACGATTCGATCACTACCAGAACGCCCTGACGGATATCATTGAGAAAACGTCTCGACAGGCCGTCGAGTACGCCGGTTCCTTCGAGAATCCGGTGATTGTCCTCGAAGACCTGTCGTACATCCGTGAGCGGTTGGACTACGGCAAGTTCATGAATCGGCGGCTTCATGCGTGGGCGTTCACTCGGCTACAGGGCCGGATCGAAGACAAGGCGACCGAGGCAGGGATTCGCGTCGAGTACGTCAACGCGGCGTACACCAGCCAGACGTGTCACGCCTGCGGTCGTCTCGGTCGGCGGAGTGAACAAGCCGAGTTCGTGTGTCCGCACGACGGCTGCCACGTATCGGAGTTCCAAGCAGACATTAACGCGGCGGCGAACATCGCCGGTCGCGTCAACCCGTGGGGAGAGAGCGTCCGTTGGGAACCCGGACGCGATGACTCGCCACAGGATGGGAGCGCCTGTGACAGCGCCACAGTCCACCGAGAGACGAGTCCGAGATCCGGACAGATGACGCTCTCGGCGTACTCGGACTGAAACCTGCCTGACGGATTCCCCTCGTAGGGGAAGCCCCGCCGTTTACGGCGGGGAGGATGTCACATCGTCGCCATCGATCTGCTTCACCTACTCCCACTCTCGATCGTCGCAGTTCTGCAGTAGCCACTGGTTCGAACGAGAAAAACGGGAGAATCAAAGGTCGAAACCGCGGGATGCGGCTACCGCGCCGTCGTCGACGCCTACTCGAGCGTGCCCTGGCTGACGAGGGTGTCGTCCTCCAAGTAGTGCTCGATGTGGTGGCCGTGTTCCTCGACGCCTTCGAGGATCTCGCGGAGCAGCTCCTCGGTGTTGTAGTCGCCGAGGTTGTTGGCGAGCTGGATGTGCTCGCGGAGCTGTTCGATGATGTCGCCGAAGATCTCCAGGTCGTTCTCCAGCGAGGTGCGGATGTCGTAGGCGTCCGCGTCCTCGGGGCTCACCGGTGCGTGCTCCTCGAAGTTCGCGCCGCCCGAGAGCGGCACGCCGCCGAGCGCCTGCGCGCGCTCGGCGATCACGTCGGCGCCCGCTTCGAGGTCCGCGGCGACCTCGCCGAGGTACTCGTGGATGTCGTGGAACTCGGCGCCCTCGACGAGCCAGTGGTGCTTTTTCACCTGGTGGTAGAGGACGTACGTCGCCGCGAGGTCGGCGTTGAGTGCGTCGACGAGCTGTTCGGCCTTCTCCTCCGGGATACGCAGGGCTTCGCTTTCGTGAACGTCTCCGTAGCGTTGGCGGGCCTCTTTCTGAGTGCTCATGGCTACTTCGACGTACGCTCGCGGGCCACTTAACAGTTCCCACTATCGAAACACAAATTCTGAGTAATGAAAATATTTTTTGCACCCTTAAAATACTCCGGCGGCGAGGTCGACGCTGTCGCCGGCGAAGGAAAACGTCTTAATGGAGTACGCGTGCAGTTTGTGGTGTATGAGCAACGGCGACGACGACCCGGCCGACGCCTCCGAGGGGGCCGACGCCGCGGACGACGCGGAGGAGGCGGGCGGTGCCGGCGAGTCGACGGACGCCGCGCCGACGCTTCCCGACGAAGCGACCGAGGACTCGTTGAACGAGTACCTCGACGAGATCGCGGACCGCCTCGACGACGCCGAGACCGAGGCTGACCTCGACGACGTCGACGTGCTCCTCGACGACGCCGAAGAAGGGCTCGACGAGGCCGATCTCCCCGAGCCTGACGAGGACGAGGAGGACGCCGACGACCCGCGCGGCGGCCTCGAAGACCGGATCGCGGAGCTCCGGGACGGCGTCGAGGAGGCCCGCGGACCCTACGCCGAGGACGTGATCGACGCGATCGAAGCGGCGGCCTCGACGCTCGGAGACACCGAGTGGACCGCAGACGGGCGCGATGACGCCGCAGACGCGGTCGACGCCTTCGTCGAGGAGGCGTCTGAGTCGGTCGCCGTCGACGCGTCCACCGAGCATGAGGACCTCAACGATCTCGTCGAGGCGCTCGACGCGGTCGCCGAGGCGGTCGCAGACGCCGGTCTCGATCCCGACGACGACGCCGAGACGATCGCGGCGCTCCTCGACGCGACCGACGGGCTCGAAGCGGGGCTCGACGACGCGGAGGAGTGGGACGACCTCGAGACTCACGAGCAGCTCCGTGCGCAGGAGTACTACGACGTGCTCGGTCACTACAAGGACTTCCCGGTCGAGTGGGCCGCGCTGAAGGAACACGAGGCGCGCGGCAACGTCGACATGATCCTGCTCGCGCTCGACTCGCTGCAGTCCGACTTCATGGAGCGTCACTGCCTCGAAGCGTTCGAACGCATGGGGAAACGCGGGAAGACCGAGGCGTCGGTTGAGGAGCTGCTCGGCCGCGCCGAGAAGCGCGACCAGCCGGCGATCCGCATCCTCGGCAAGATGGCGGCCGACGAGGCGACGGAGACCCTCGTCGAGTACGTCCCGGAGGAGTCGAACCCGCAGCTCCAGAAGGTCGTGTTCAAAGCCCTCGGTGAGATCGGCGCCGTGGAGGCGGTCCAGCCGCTCGCGAACGAGCTCGATCCCGAGAGCGACACCGCCGACCTCGTGCGTCCCCACGCCGCCCGTGCGCTCGGGCTCATCGGCGACACGCGCGCGATCGATCCGCTCGCCGACGCGCTCGCCGAGGACGACTCCGACGACGTGCGCGCCGCCGCCGGCTGGGCGCTCCGCCAGATCGGCACGCGCAAGGCGCTCGAAGCGGTCGCCGAGTACGGAGACGAGCACTCCTTCATCGTCTCCACCGAGGCCGAGAAGGCCGAGCGCGCGCTCGACGAGGCGGCACCGACCGCCTGACGGCGACCCGGATTCGGACGATATTTTTTACCCGACGACGCGGGCAGACCCCGCGTGTCGTCGACCCTGACGCTCCCCGGAGACCCGTCGGTCGGTAGCGTCGGGACCGTCGCCGCCGTCGCGCTCCTTCTCGTCGTCCTGACGCTCACCGTGCCGACCGCGGTCGCGGCCGATCCCGGAGACGGGATCGACGACGCCGGAGTCGAGATGGGGGCCGTCGGGGAGACGGGCAACGGGACGGCTCCGACCGCCGACCCGCGGATCGTCGAGCTGTTTCCGAACCCGACGGCGGCGGAGAACCGGGGCGAGTACCTCGTCGTGCGCCTCCCCGAGCGCGGGAACTGGTCGCTCTCGGACGGCTACCACGAGACGCGGCTCCCGGCGAACGCGAGCGGCCGGGTGGCGCTGTCGATGGACCCCGCGAACACGACGGCGCTGCTCGACGACGAGGCGGCGAGCGTCGATCGCGGTCCGGCCAAGCTCCGCGCGCTCAACGGCTACTTCCCGCTGTCGGCCGCCGGAGACCGGATCGAACTTCGACGGAACGGGGCTGCGGTCGATACCGTCGCCTACGACCGCGCCCCGGAGGGACACCGCTGGCGCGTCGACTGGGGGGAGTGGCGAGCGCGCGGCCACGACCCGCGGACGGCGACGCGCACCGAGAACGCGACCGTGACGCCGTTCGTGTTGCCGGACAGCCCGAGTGTGCCCGTCGAACCGCTCCGCGCGGCCGACGACCGACTGCTGCTCGCCGGCTACACCCTCGAGTCGGACCGCGTCGCCGACCTGCTCGTCGCGGCCGCCGGTCGCGGCGTCGACGTGCGAGTTCTCGTCGAGGGATCGCCGGTCGGCGGGTTCTCCGCGCGGAGCGCCCGCTTTCTCGACCGGGTCGCGGCCGCCGGGGTCGAGGTCCGCGTGCTCGACGGCGACCCCGAGCGGTTCCGCTTCCACCACGCGAAGTACGCGGTGGCCGACGACCGCGCGGTCGTCCTCACGGAGAACTGGAAGGCGTCCGGGACCGGCGGGCGGACCAACCGCGGCTGGGGAGTGGTGACGAACGGACGCGAGGCGGACTCCGAGACCGCGGCCGACGACCTCGCCGCCCTCTTTCGCGAGGACGCGACGGCGCCCGACGCCCGGTCGTGGAGCGCGTTCCGGACCGACACCGAGTTCCACGAGTCGGGGACGGCGAACGGGTCGTATCCGACGCGGTTCGAGCCGCCGGGTGCGACGACCGCGGACGTCGAACTCCTGACGACCCCGGGCAACGCCGCCGACCGCCTGGTCGAACGGATCGACGCCGCCGACGACCGCGTGTTGGGCGTGGTCCCGCGGACGGGCGGACCGGACAACCGGATCGTCCGTGCGCTCCGGCGGGCGGCCGACCGCGGCGTCGACGTTCACCTCCTGCTGTCCGGCGCGTGGTACGACCGCGAGACGAACCGCGCGCTCGTCGACGAACTCGCCGACGAGCCGATCGAGGTGGCCATCGCTCAGCCGCGAGGCCGGTTCGGGAAGGTCCACGCCAAGGGGCTCGTCGTCGACGACACCGCCGTCGTCGGCAGCCTCAACTGGAACGAGGGCGCGGCGACGGAGAACCGGGAGGTGCTGCTCGCGGTCGAAGACGAATCGGTCGCGGAGTTCTACGCCCGCGCGTACGCGGCCGACTGGCGCGGCGGCGGGGTCCACCTGCCGGTCGGGTTGCTCGGCGGACTGGGAGTCGCCCTCGCGGGCGCCGGAGCCGTCGCTCGCAGGGAGGTGGCGTTCGCGTAGCAGCGCTCGAAAAACTGATCGACGGGACCCGGTTCAGTCGTCGATCGCGACCGTCGACGAGAGCGCCTCGTCGATCTCTGCGTCGGCCATCTTCTCGACGAGCGTCTCGATAACGGCGCTCCGTCGGCCCTTCACGAACTTGATCGAGCCGACGACAAGGTGGCCGCCGCCCGAGACGCCCGCCTCCGGAAGCTCCTCGTTCAGTTCGGTCACCATGTTCGGGATGTCGAGCCGGACGCCGTCGGACCGAAGCACGCAGAAGTCGGGGCCGTAGCCGATGGTGATGACGGGGTCGCCCGTCTCAGTGACGCGGGTGTCGTGAAGCTCGCCGGTCGTCTTTCCGGGCGCGGGGTAGGTGAACCGGTGGGCGTACTCGTCGAGGTCGATGCGGTAGAGGTGCGCGCCGGAGGCGAGCCGCTCGTGGTCGACGTGGTCGTCGACGGCGTCGAGCTGGCGTTGCACGTCGCGGTCGGCCCGCTCGGAGAGGAACTCGACCAGCTCCTCGTGCCGCTCCTCGTCCTCACAGCCGACGTTGAGGGCGTCGTTGACGAGCGTCTTCCCCTCGGAGTAGCGCAGCCAGTGGGCGGCGTAGTCGAGCGCCTCGCCGATGTCGAGCAGGTCGGACTCGTCGTAGCCGGCGTCCTCGGCGAGCGCGACGTAGTCGTCCATCGCCTCCGCCTTCGACCGGTCGGAGAGCCCGGCGACGGCCGGGACGTGTTCGAGCTCGCCGGAGATCGACGGGTCGATCAGCCGGGCGAGCTCGACGCACATCATTCCCGTCGTGACCCGGTAGTCCTCGCCGTGGAGGTACGGATTCACGTGGGCGTCGAGCAGCGGCTCGACCGCCTCGGGGTCGGGGTGATGGTGGTCGACGGCCGCGATGGGGATGTCGTAGTGCGCGAGGTTCTCGTAGGCGGGCACGTCCTCCTCGGTCGACCCGTTGTCGAGCATCAGCAGGAAGGGGAGCTTCTGGCCGTGGCGGGCGCGCCCCTCCAGCGCGAAGTTCAGGTCGCGGGTCACGTCCTCCATCTCGTAGTACGGCGCCTTGCTCGGGAGCCGCTTGAACAGGTGTCGGGCCGCGTCCGGGTCCTCGTGCACGTCACAGACGAAGTTCTCTAAGGCGAGCTGGACGGGGATCGCGGCGCACATCCCGTCGCCGTCGGCGTGGTGCCGGACGCGGATCGGACGCCCGGAGAGCACGGTTCGACGGAGCAGCCGCGCCAGCTCGCGGAGGTCGTCGTGGATCGGCTCGAACGCTTCCCACTCGACGAGGGGGTCGACATCGGCGGGCTCGGCGCGCTCGTCGAGAGCCGCCTCGAACCGCTCGCGGGCCTCGGTCGCTCGCTCCTCGGGGAGCCGCTTCAGCGAGTCGACCTCCAGCTGGAGGGCGTTCTCGCGCGTCTCGATCGTCCCGCTGACGTGGACCATGTCGCCGACTTCGACCTCGGGGTACGCCCGGACGCCGGCCTCCTCGAAGGCGGCACAGGAGACGACGCCGGAGGCGTCCGCGACGGCGAAGATCGTCGGGCCGCCCGTCTGCTTCGCCTGCACGACCTCCCCTTCGACGGTGACCTCGTCGCCGGGCGCGAGCCCGCGGATGCGGGAGACGGTCGGCTCGTGAGCGACCGTCTCCGTGCGGTAGTCGTCGAGGTCGACGTCGTCGAACGCCACGTCGCCGTTCTCTTTCACCTCGGTCAGCCGGACGACCAGCCGGTTGCCGACGGCGTAGGTGCTGTCGAGGTTCGACTCGTGGACGAGCCCCGAGAGGGCGTCGGAGACGTCGACGAAGATCCCGTAGTCGACGACACCGTTGACCTCGGCGTGGTACAGCGCGTCGGCCTCGGCGTCTTCGAGGGTGCAGTCCGGTGCCAGATCGTAGACAGTCGGCCGGTCGTCGGCCGCCCCCTCCGCCGCGTCGGCGTCGGGTTCGGGGCTCGAATCGCCCCGCGTGCCGGAATCCCCGGCGGTGTTCTTGCTCATGGACGCTCATCGGGAACGGCCGGTGTTAAGCCTGTTCTCTTGCGTCTCCGCCGTCGTCGGTCGCGGCTCAGACGCCGCCGGAGACGCGCTCCGACCGCGCTCTCGGCGGGGACCGCCGCCGCCCCGCGGTCCGGAATCCATATGGGGCGACGGCGTCTCTCGTCGCGTATGCGACTGTTCCGCTCGGACGAGCTCCTCGGGATCGCCCGGGAGACTATGGAGTTCGTCCTCGAGGCGAGCGAGGAGAGCCACCCCGACGAGTACATGGGGTTCCTCCGCGCGGACGACGCCCGGAAGCTCGACCTCGACCGGGACGGACAGGTGATCACCGATGTGCTCGTCATTCCGGGCACGGAGTCGAACCCGACGAGCGCTAGCGTCCGCACGCACATGAAGCCGAACGACATGCGCGCGGTCGGCTCGGTCCACTCGCACCCGAACGGCGCCCTCCGGCCGAGTGACGCCGACCTCGCGACGTTCGGGCAGGGGCGGGTCCACATCATCGTCGGCGCGCCCTACGGGTGGGGCGACTGGAAGGCGTTCGACAACGAGGGCAACCAGACCACCCTCGACGTGCTCGACGTGGAGGTCCCCGACGAGCACTTCTTCGATTTCACGCAAGAGGATATCGACCGCGAGATCGGCGAGGAGCGACGCGACGGCGGCGGCTTCCTCTCGTGGTTCCGATGACGCGGGTCGTCGCACAGGGGACCTTCGACCTGCTTCACCCCGGCCACGTCCACTACCTGGAGGACGCCGCGACGTACGGCGACGAGCTCCACGCCATCGTCGCCCGCCGCGCCAACGTCACGCACAAGCCGGCGCCGATCCTCTGTGCCGAGCAGCGCCGCGACATGGTCGCCGCGCTCGACGCGGTCGACGAGGCGCACCTCGGCCACCCGGAGGACGTGTTCGTCCCCATCGAGCGCCTCGATCCCGACGTGATCGTGTTGGGCTACGACCAGCACCACGACGAGGCCGACATCGCAGACGCGCTCGCGGAGCGCGGCATCGACTGCCGGGTCGAGCGCGCCTCGGCCCGCGACCCCCGGTACGAGGACGAACTGCTCTCCAGCGGCGACATCGTCGATCGGATCTTGCAGCGGCGGGGGTCCGACCGCGACGCGACGTAGCGACGACGCCCGCGCCGCGACAGAGCGGAGCCACGAGGCGGCGGACGCCGATAATACGACGAAGCGCGGAACCTATATGGGTCGGTTCCTAAGAGCGGCCAAGTGACGATACCCGACCGATTCCCCGCGGTGCTCGCGGCGGCGGCGATGGGCGTGTACCTGCTCATCGTCGTCGGCGCCACCACCTCCCTCACGGAGGCGGCCGCGGCATGCGGGGGCTGGCCCGCCTGCGGCGACGGCACCGCCCTCCCCGCCGAGACCGCCGGGTGGGTCGCGCTCGGCCACCGGCTCCTCGCCGTCGTCGTCGGAACGCTCGTCGCCCTCTCGGCCGCCCTCGCGTGGCGCGACGACGCGAGCCGCCGGATTCGGGCCGCGCTTACTCTCGCCCTGTTCGTGTACCCGGCGCAGGCCGGAGTGGGCGCGCTCGTCGCGGTCGGCGGGCTCCCGGCCGCGCTCGGCTCCCTCCACCTCCTCCTCGGCGTGGCCATCTTCGCGGCCGTGCTCGCCGGGCTCGCGTGGTGGTTGGAAGCCGAGACCGGGGACCCGGACGACGCCCCGGACGACTTCCAGTCCGGGACCGACGACCTCCCGCCGGTTGAGGAGGTCCCCGATCCCGACGTTCCGACCGCGACCGGTCCGCGGCTGAAGGCGACCGCGGCGGCGTATTTCCGGCTGATGAAGCCGCGGCTGATGTGGCTGCTCTGTCTGGTCGCCGCCGCCGCGATGGCGCTGGCGGAGCCGGTGGCGACGGAAGGCGCCCCCGGGTTCACCCCCCGCGTCGTGGCCGCGACGCTCGTCGGCGGCGCGCTCTCGATCGGCGCCTCCGGCACGTTCAACCACGTGTTCGAACGCGACGTGGACAAGCGGATGCAGCGCACCAACGACCGCCCGCTGGCGACGGACCTCGTGCCGGTGTCCCGCGCGCTCGCGTTCGGGGGGTTCCTCACGCTCGTCTCGGTCGGTCTGTTCTGGACGGTGAACGCGCTGACGGCGGCGCTCGGGCTGATCGCGATCGCGTTCTACAGCGTCGTGTACACACTGGTTCTGAAGCCGAACACGGTGCAAAACACCGTGATCGGCGGGGCCGCCGGCGCGCTCCCGGCCCTCATCGGCTGGGCCGCGGTGACCGGCGAGATCGGCGGCGGCGGGCTGTTGCTCGCCTTGATCATCTTCCTGTGGACGCCGGCCCACTTCTACAACCTCGCGCTGGCCTACAAGGACGACTACGAGCGCGGCGGCTTCCCGATGATGCCCGTGGTCCGCGGCGAGACGACGACGCGCCGGCACATCGTCTGGTACCTCGGCGCGACGCTCGTCGCGGCCGTCGCGCTCGCGGCCGTCGCCGAGCCGCTCGGCGCGCTCTACGCCGTCGTGGGCGTCGCGGTCGGCGCCCTGTTCCTCTGGACGGTCGTCCGACTCCACTACGAGCAGAGCGAGGACGCGGCGTTCCGGGCGTTCCACGCGTCGAACGCCTACCTCGGCCTCCTGCTGTTCGCCGTCGTCTTCGACGCGCTCGTGGTCTGAGCGCGACGGTCCGGGAGAGACGTCGGTTGGACGCCCCATTTTAACACCGCTCGCGTTCTACGCTTCCCCGTATGACCCGCATCGAAGTCGAGTACTGCGTCCCGTGCGGCATGTTGAACCGCGCCCAAGACGTCTCGGCGGCCATCCTCAAGCAGTTCGGCGAGCGGATCGACGAGGTCGCGTTGGTGACGGGCGACGACGGCGTGTTCGTCGTGCGCGCCGACGGCGAGGTCGTCTTCGACAAGACGGAGGACGAGTACGACGTGGACGCCATCGTGCGCGCGGTGAAACCGCACGTCGGCGCGACGGCGTAGCGAATACCGCCAACCGCGGCGGGCGCGGTTGCGGCCGGGGTACTTTCATTATCACACGCTAACAATTCACACCGATGACGGATCGATCGGTCGGCAGTCCGGAGGGACGGCGGGCGGGCGACGACCGGTCCGCGGGCGACGACCGGTCCGCAGACGCCGGTTCGTCGGACCGACCGTCGGCCGGCCGCGAGTGGACCCGACGCGTGTGGTACCGGTCGCGCGCCGGGCTCGCCGTGGTCGCGGCGGACCTGCTCCTGATGACGCTGCTCGTGGCGGGCACGGTCGTCGCCTACGAGATTCCGTTCTCTGAGCTGAGCCGGATCTCCGACGGGATCGTCCCGCCGTACGTGTACGCGTTCAGCCTGTTCGGGGCGCTGGGGTTCGTCTTCACGGCGCTGATCGAGGAGTTCGACAGCTCGGTCAGCGACGTGCTCCGGTACAACTTCCGGCTGCCGGCCGCCGTACCGCTCGGCGTCGGGATCTACCTCCTGTCGGGCGTCATCCTCGGCGACGGCGCGGCCGACGTTCCGCTCGTCGCCGGCACGGTCTTCCTCGCGGGGCTGTACGTCAACCTCGCGTACAAGCGGCTCGGAGCGCTGGCGCGGCGGCTTCTCCCGGGCAATCGGGGAGGCGCCGACGAGTGACGCGCCCACTGGAGCGCTCGCTACTCGCCCTTGTACACGACTCGCGCGGAGTTCGACACGACGAGGAGGCTGCTCGTGGCCATCGCGACCGCGGCGAAGAGCGGGTTGAGGACCCCCGAGACGGCCATCGGGATCGCGACCGCGTTGTAGACGAACGCCCACCCGAGGTTCTGCTTGAGCCGGCGGTTCGTCCCGCGGGTGACCGCGAACAGCTCCGGGATCGCCGAGAGCCGGTCCTCCAGCAGGACGGCGTCGGCGGCGTCGGCGGCCAGATCGGTCCCGCTGGCGACCGAGACGCCGATGTCGGCCGCCGCGAGCGCGGGCGCGTCGTTGCTCCCGTCGCCGACCATCGCGACGCGCTCGGTCGCGGTCAGCCGCCGGACCGTCTCCGCCTTCGCCTCCGGCGGGACCTCCGCGAACGTCTGGTCAATGTCGGGGTGTTCCTCGAACCGCCGGGCCGCGGCCCGCGAGTCGCCGGTGAGCACGACCACTCGGCGACCGTCCGCCGCGAGTTCCTCGACGACCGCCTCCCAGCCGTCGCGCACCTCGTCGCCGACGACGAGCACCCCCCTGACGCCCCCGTCCCAGCCGACGTACACGGGAACGCGACCCGCCTCGCGGGCCTTCTCGCCGGCCGCGTCGAGCGACTCGGGCACGGTCCACGCGTCGCCTTCGAACAGCGAACGGTGGCCGACGACGGCCTCGTCGTCGTCGATCCGGCCGGAGACCCCTCTGTCCGTGACCGTCACGTTCGCGGCGGGAGCGCGCGACGGGTCGGTCGTGGCCGCCGTACTGCGGTCGGCTGGCGTGTCGCCGTCGCCGACCGCCGTACCGCCGTCGGTCGGCGCGGCGGCCGGCGGCGCGCCGGAGCCGGTGGGGGATCCGTCGCGTTCCGGCTCGCGCCCTGCCACCCCCGCGACGATCGCCTCTGCGATCGGGTGGACCGAAGCGCGCTCCAGCGCCGCTGCCCGTTTTCGGACGGTTTCTCGGTCCGCTCCGTCCGTCTCGGCGTCGAGCAGCCGCATCTCCCCGTCGGTGAGGGTGCCGGTCTTGTCGAGCACGACCGTGTCCACGTCGGCGGCCTCCTCGAAGACGGCGTCGGAGACGATCACGATCCCCAGCCGGGCCGCGTCCCGGATCCCGGCCGCGACCGCGAGGGGGGTCGCGAGCCCGAGCGCGCACGGACACGAGACGATGAGCACCGTGAGCCCGACTAGCGCCGCCTCGGTGGGTTGGGCGCCGAGCGCGAGCGTCGCGCCGGCCGCGAGGACCGCGACGGCGACGACGAGGGGGACGAACACCGTCGCAAGCTTGTCGACGAGCCGCTGGAGCCCGGACCGCGAGCTCTGGATCTCCCACAGCATCCGCACGAGCGTGTCGAGGGTGCTCTCGGCGCCCTCGCCCACCTCGACGACGACCGGGGCGTCGGTGACGACGGTGCCGCCGCGGACCGCGTCGCCCTCGCGTTTCGTCGCCGGGAGCGACTCGCCGGTGACCAAGGCCTCGTCGACCGCGGCGGTCCCCTCGACGACGGTCCCGTCGAACGGGACGCGCTCGCCGGGGCGCACGAGCAGGCGATCGCCGGGGTCCACCGCGTCGGCGGCGACCGTCTCGCCCGCCTCGGTCCGGACGTCCCGATCCGTCGCGGTCGTCAGCTCCGAGAGGGCGCCGGTCGCGCGCCGCTTGATCAGCGATTCGTAGTGGTTGCCGGCGGTGACCACCAGGATGACCGCGATCGTCACGTCGAAGTAGAGGTCGGTCCGGCCGAGGAACATCGCGAGGGTGCTGTACGCGTACGAGCTCACCGCCGCGAGCGACACCAACAGGTCCATGTTCGGCTGTCGCGCCCGGAGGCTCACGTAGGCGCCCCGCAGGATGGGGTATCCCGTGTAAAACAGGACGATGGAGGCGAACACCCAGATCTGCGTGAACAGGTAGAGCCCGGAGACCCCGCCCAGATCGAGGAACGGCTCGTAGCCGAAGTAGGTGGGGTACAGGAAGACGACGTACCACAGCATCGCCATCATCCCGAAGAAGCCGCCGCCGATCAGGAACCGGACGACGGCGTCGTCGCCCTCGGCGTCGGGGTCGGCGCGGTGGCTCGCCGAGTAGCCGGCGACCGAGAGGCGGTCGGGGAGGTCGTCGGCGTCGACGACCTCGGGGTCGTAGTCGACCCGGATCGTGTCGGTGGCGTAGCTCGCCTCCGCGGCCGCCACGCCGGGCTGTTCGCCCGCGGTCATCTCCAGGAACGACTCGCAGGTCGCGCAGTGCATCCCGTCGACGTGGAGGAACGCCGTCTCGCCGTCGAACTCGTCGTCCGGCGTCGCGTCCGGCCGCCGCTCCTCGACCTCGTCGAGTCCCCCGTCGGGTCCGTCCGCACCCTCGGCGTCGCCGAGCGACCGCGCGACGGCGAGACACCCCCGACAGCAGAACTCGCCGTCGACGTCCGGCGCCGCGTGAGGGTCGTCCCCGGTCGGCAGGTCACAGAGTGTACAGGGTGGCATGCGTGTTCGCTTCCGTCGTTCCGCAGGAGGGGGTCGCGGCCCTGACGCGCCGCGTTTCGATCGGTGCGTTCCGGTCGACTACGTCTGTTCGGGGTCCGCCGCCCCGTCGCCGCCGCCGATCCCCGGCAGGCTCCCGCCGGTCGCGACCCGGAGGCTCGCCCAGATGAGCAGCACGTTCACCAGCGAGACCGCGACGACGATTTCCGATCGATCCGCGATGAACACCGCCACGGGGATGAGTCCCCCGAGCACGAGGAGCACGGCCTGTTGAACCGAGACGTTCATGTCGGAACCAACGGTCCGCGGGACATATATAATATCCGTGTTTTCAGGGTCCGAGAACGGGTGGACGTTATATGGTTCCTTGCCGACAAGACGGCCCATGGGCCGAAACGAGACAGCACACGCTCCCGCAGACGACGTGGGCGGTGACATCGAGGAATTCGATCCGATCGGGACGCTCACGCTCATCGCGATCTACTTCGCGATTCTGGTGTTGTCGTGGGTGTACATCTACTACATCGAGTTCCTCGGCCGCGATCTGGTCGTCGTGGGGTGATCACAACATGCACATTCACGCCTACGAGAAAATCTGGCTGGCGGCGTCGGTGCTCCTGATACTGTTCCTCCTCGGGTCGGTCACCTACGGCGCCGTCGGTCCCGGCGTCGCGATGGTGAGCGACAGCGAGCCGGCGGTCGACGCCGGCGCGCTCGACGAAGACGAGCGGTTCTCGGAGCCCCGGGTCGAACAGGTCGGCGAAAACGAGTACGCGGCGTACGTCGTCGCACGGCAGTTCGGCTTCCAGCCCGATCCGATCGTGGTGCCCGAAAACAGCACGGTGACGTTCTACGTCACCTCCCGGGACGTGATCCACGGGTTCGAGGTCGTCGGGACGAACGCCAACACGATGGTGATACCCGGCGAAGTCTCGGAGATCACCGTCGAGACCGACGGTCCGGCCGAGTACGGCATCGTCTGTAACGAGTACTGCGGCGCCGGCCACCACGCGATGGAGGGCAAACTGGAGGTCGTGAGCCAGTCTGAGTTCGACGATCGGACCAACGGGGGTGACGGCGAATGAGCGAGGCGATCGAGGGCGACCGGACCTTCGCCGACAGGTTCCCCGAGGAGGCGCGGGTCGTCCGCGCCGCGCTGCTCGGGTCGTTCCTCGCGCTCACGCTCGGCGCGATCTTCGGGATCATCCAGACGCTCCACCGGACCGGCGTCTTCCGCGGAGTCATTTCCTCCACCGACTACTACACGTCGCTCACCGCACACGGGGTGTTCCTCGCGCTCAGCTTCACGACGTTCTTCCTCGTCGGGCTGTTCACCTGGGCGGTCGTGCGGAGCCTCGACCGACCGCTGATCGACATCCGGATCACGTGGACGTGGTACGGACTGATGGCCGCCGGGATGACGATGACCGGGATCTCGATCCTCGCCGGCTTCACCGACGCGATCGACATGAGCGCGGACGTGCTCTTCACCTTCTACGCTCCGCTCCAGGCGCACCCCCTGTTCTACGCGGGACTCGCCGTCTTCATCGTCGGGTCGTGGATCGCCGGCGCCGACTACTTCCGGACGTGGCTCGCGTGGAAGCGCGACAACCCCGACGAGCGGATTCCGCTGCAGACGTTCATGGTGCTGACGACGATGGCGATGTGGTACATCGCGTCCTCGGCCGTGGCCGCGTCGGTGCTCATCTTCCTGCTGCCGTGGTCGCTCGGCCTGATCGATCAGGTGAACCCGACGCTGACCCGGACGCTGTTCTGGTTCTTCGGCCACCCCGTCGTCTACTTCTGGCTGATGCCGGCGTACCTGCTGTGGTACACCGTCCTCCCGAAGCTAGCCGGCGGGCGGCTGTTCAGCGACCCGCTCGCCCGCGTCGTGTTCGTGCTGTTCCTGCTCCTCTCCACCCCGGTCGGGATTCACCACCAGTACCTCGATCCGGGGATCGCGGAGGGGTTCAAGTTCATCTCGATGACGAACACGTTCTTCCTCCTGCTGCCGAGCCTGCTCACCGCGTTCACGGTGGTCGCGAGCGTGGAGTACGGCGCCCGCCAGCGCGGCGGGACCGGCCTCCTCGGCTGGCTCACCGACCTCCCGTGGCGGGACCCGGCGTTCACCGGGATGATGCTCGCGGGACTGATGTTCGCCGCCGGCGGCTTCTCCGGGATGGTGAACGCCGGGATGAACATCAACTACATGATCCACAACACGATCTGGATTCCCGGCCACTTCCACCTCACCGTGGGGACCGCGGTGGCTCTCACGTTCATGGCCGCCACCTACTGGCTCTGGCCGCAGATCACCAACAAGCCGATCTACAGCCGAACGATCGGGCTGGTCCAGGTCGTCGTCTGGTTCGTCGGCATGGGGCTGATGTCGAACGCGATGCACGCGCAGGGAATCCTCGGCGTCCCGCGGCGGACCGCGGAGCCGGAGTACTCCGGGTTCGACTACCCGACGATGTTCGGCGGGTTCGAGGAGCTGAACGTCCAGATCGCGATCGGCGGAACGCTGCTGTTCGTCTCGACGGTCCTGTTCATCGGGAACCTCGTGCTCACGATGGGGAACCCGAAGGTCTCCGGGCTCGCCGAGACGCTGCCGCCGGCGCTGTCCGGACCCGACGACGCGCCGCGCGTGCTCGATAACCTCCGCCTGTGGGTCGGTATCGCGGTCACGCTGGTCGTCCTCGCGTATGCGCTCCCGCTGGCGGCGATCATCAACCGCGGCGGGCTGCTCGGGCCGGGCGTCGGCACGTACCCGGTGTGGCTTGCGCCCGCGCTCGACGCCCTCGCGAACGCGGCGACCCCGCTGCTCGGTGCAATCGGCGACGCGTCGGCCGCGCTCGTCGAGGTGGTCCGATGACCGTCGACGTGACCCGCGGCGGACTCCTCGTGACGCTCGCGATCTTCGGCGTGATCGTCTACGAGCTCCGGACGGTGCTCGACTTCGTCGGCGTCGAACTGCCGATCATCCCGTACATGGCCGCTGTCTTCGTCCTCGCCGGCGCCTCGGTTTGGTACGTCACGCTGAAGGGCGGCTGGCGGACCGAGCCCGAGGGAGACGAACCGGCGTAGCGGACCGGTACAGCGCGTCCGACCGACCGCCCCTCGCGGGCCCCGAGGGATGCGTCCTAGCGCAACGGGACTCGGCTATCCGCTGGACCGACGCCGGGCATCCGCGGAGCCGACGCCGGGCTCCCGCCAGCGCCGACGCCGGGCGTCCGCGGAGCCGAGGATACAAATCGGGGCGCCGCCTTGCGGACGTATGGTCACGTTCCTCGCCGGCGGCACGGGGACGCCGAAGCTCCTCGACGGGGCGACCCGCGTGTGGGACCCCGCGGAGACCGCGGTCGTCGCCAACACCGGCGACGACATCGAGCTCGGCGGTCACCTCGTCTGCCCCGACGTCGACACCGTGCTGTTCGCCGGCGGCGGCGTCCTCGACCGCGAGACGTGGTGGGGGATCGCGGACGACACGACGGCGACCCACGAGGAACTCCGCCGCCTCGCGGAGGCGGCCGGACTCGAAACGGGACCCCGATACCTCGACGACGAGGCGCAGACGGCGGGTCGCGAAATCGCCCGCTGGCGGCGCTTCTCGGGCGTCGGCGAGTTCATGGAGATCGGCGACCGCGACCGCGCGGTCCACGTCACGCGCACGAGCCTCCTCGACGAGGGGGGATCACTCACCGAGGCGATCCGGACCCTCGCGGACGCCTTCGACCTCGATATCGACCTCCTGCCGATGTCCGATGACCCGGTTGCGACGCTGATCCGCACCGAGGCGGGCGAGACGATCCACTTCCAGGAGTACTGGGTCGCGCGCCGGGGCGGACCGGCGGTCGCGGACGTTGAGTTCCGAGGCGCGTCGGAGGCGGAGCCGACCCCTGCGGTCCGTGAAGCGCTCGCCGAGCCGGTCGTCATCGGCCCCTCCAACCCCGTGACGAGCGTCGGGCCGATGCTCGCGCTCCCGGGCGTCGAGGCGGCGCTGTCGACGACACCCGTGGTCGCCGTCTCCCCGTTCGTCGGCGACGAGGTCTACTCCGGTCCCGCCGCCGACCTGATGGCTGGCGTCGGTCGCGAGCCCTCCACGGGGGGCGTCGCCGACGCGTACCCGTTCGCGGACGCGCTCGTCCTCGACGACGACGATCCGACCGAGCTTCCCGACCGCCACGTCGAGCGCACCGACACCCGCATCGACGGCGCGGACGACGCGGAGCGCGTCGCTCTGGCGTGCGAGCGCGCGCTGGAGGCGGTCTCGTGAGCGACCGCGGATCCGACGACGACCCGTTCCTCGTCGCGGCCAGCCTCAGCGGCGCGGCCGACGCCGACTGGGCGCGGACCGCGGCCCCGCACGTCGACGCCGCGGTTCTCGGAGGGATCGCGCTCGACCCGGCGAGTCGGGCGGCCGCGCGCGACCTCGTCGCCCGCGACCGCTCGGAGTTCCTCCCCGCGGACCCGCTCGCGTGGATCGACCAGCAGCTCGGCCGGCTCGCCGACGCCCCCCTCCGCCCCGGCGTCAACGTCCGGAGCGCGACCGTCGACCCCGTGCGCGAGGCGGCGGCGGTCTGCGCCGAGCGCGACGCGGTCTGCGAGGTGAACGCGCACTGCCGACAGCCGGAACTGCGCGCGGTCGGCTGCGGCGAGTCGCTCCTCCGGGACACCGACCGACTGGCCGAGTACGTGGCCGCCGCCGCCGAGACCGGCGCGACGACGAGCGTGAAAGTGCGCGCCGAGGTCCCCGGCGTCGACCTCGTCGCCGTCGCGGACGCGGTCGCCGACGCGGGCGCTGACTGGCTCCACGTCGACGCGATGGACTCGGAGGCGGTCGTCTCGGAGCTGATCGCCGGCCGGACGGTTGGCAAGGCCGAGCGCCCCCGCGACGACCTCACCGTCATCGCCAACAACGGCGTTCGGGGCCGGGAGACCGTCGCAGAGTACGCCGAGTACGGGGCTGACGCCGTGAGCGTCGGTCGGCCGAGCGAGCGTCCGGCGGTCCTCTCCCGAGTCGCCGACGCGGTGGAGGCGTGGCGAGACGGGGAACTCCTCGCGGGGGGCGAGGCGGTCCCGCCGGAGGCGCCGCAGTGACACCGACCCCCGTCGACGACGCGACCCTCGCGCTCCTGCTGGAGGTGGCCGGGACCCCGAAGCCCGGCAACGTCGACCGGCGCCGCGACCTCGACGACCTCCGGTTCGAGGCGTTCCTCGGCGGGGCGGTCGGCGCCCGCGAGGGACTCAAACTGGCCGCCGACGGGGAGACGGAGATCGGCCGCGCCTTCGAGCGCGGCGTCGCCGGGATGGCGGCGCGGGCCGGGACGAACACCCAGTTCGGCTGTCTCCTCCTGCTCGTTCCGTTGGTACGGGCGACCGTTGGGGGCGAGGGGTCCGATGACGGGCTCTCTCCAGCGAACGTCGACCGGGTGGCCCGAGAGACGACCGTGGACGACGCGGTCGCGTTCTACCGCGCGTTCGAGCACGTCGACGTCGCGGTCGGGGACCCGCCGGCTGACGCCGCCGACCTCGACGTGCGCCGCGGGAGCGACGCGGCCCCCGCGCTCCGGGAGCGGAGCGCAACTCTTCGGGACGTGATGGCGCTCTCCGCGGACCCTTCCAAACCCAGAATTCCCGACCGCAACGCGCAGGAGTGGGTGGAGGGGTTCCCGCGGACGTTCCGCGCGGCCGAGTGGATACGGAGCGACGAGGGTCCCTTGACCGACCGCGCGGCCCGGGCGTTCCTCGGCCTGCTCGCGACCGAACCCGACACGCTGGTCGCGGCGACCCACGGTCCGGAGGCGGCCCGCGAGGCCAGCGAGCGCGCGGCCGCGGTGCTGGGCGGCGCGGGCGGAGGCTCCGGCGCGCACGCCGACGCGGTTCACGACGCCGACGCGGTTCACGACGCCGACCTCGACGCCGCGGAGGACTTGGCGGCCGCGTTCGTCGACGAGGGGATCAACCCCGGGACGACCGCCGACCTCACCTGTGCGGCGCTGTACGTCGCCCTCCGGCGCGGGGCGGAGGTGGGACCGTGAACGGCACCGACCGCGACACCGCGGACACCGTCACGCCCGCCGGTTGGCCGGTCGCCCTCCGCGGCGTCACCGAGTCGGTCGTGACGACGCTCGGGCCGAACGACCGCTGGAATGTCGCGGCGCTCGGGCTCCACGCGCCCGACGATCCGAGCGACCCCGTCACCGCGCGGACGTACGGGCGCACCCGAACGCGGCGGAATTTCGCGGAGCGCGGCGGCGGCGTCGTGCAGTTCACGACCGATCCGCGGACGTTCGTCGACGCCGCGCTGACGGTCCGCGAGGTCGACGAGCCGGTGCTCCCGACCGCCGACGCGTGGGTCGAGGTGACCGCCGAGGAGGTCGCGAGCGACGTCGAGGGCGACACCACGATCCGGACGTGGGCGCTCGACCCGGTCGAGCACGCGGTCGTGAGAGAGCGCGTCCCGACGGTGAACCGCGGGTTCGGGGCCGTTATCGACGCGACGGTGGCCGCCTCGCGGCTGGACGTACCGGAATTCGACACGGCGGAACTTCTCGACCGGCTGCGGTACTTCGCAGACGTGGTCGAGCGGTGCGGCGGGCCGGCCGAGCGCGAGGCGTTCGCACGGATCGGCGAGGTGACCGGGTGGCGAGAGCGGGCGGACGGGGACGAGGAGTGACCGTGGACGCTGAAGTCGATCGACGCGAGCGCGCCTGCGGCCCGCTCGCGGCGTAACGAACCCTTTTAGTTCGGGCCGGCGGTATCGCTCGGTATGGCCATCAAACCCAAGTACATCAAGCAGCTCGGGAACGTCCTGCTTGAGCGGTACCCCGACTCGTTCAACACGGACTTCGAGACGAACAAGGAGAGCGTCACCACGCTGACGACCGTCGAGTCGAAGGGCGTTCGTAACCGGATCGCCGGCTACGTCACTCAGAAGAAGTCGCAGGCGGCCCAGAAAGCGTAAGCGGCTTCGAGTTCTCACCGGTTCGTTTCGCTCCCGTCGAGCCGCGGCCGTCGCTGGCGCCGTCGGTCGGAGACCGCTCCCCACGTTTATCCTCGAAGCCGCGGCCACCTCGTCGCGATGGACGCGCTCGTGCGGCCGGTCGTCGAGCCGGGGTTCGCGGCGGCGGCGCTGGCGTTCCTGTGCGGAGGCGTCGCGCTCGGGACCGCGAGCGGACTCGTCCCGGGGCTCCACGCCAACAACTTCGCCCTGCTTCTGGCCGGACTGGCCCCCTCGGTGTCGGCCGACCCGCTGCTCGTCGGCGTCGCGATGCTCGGGGCGGGCGTGGTCCACTCCTTCCTCGACATCGTGCCCGCGCTCGCGCTCGGGGTCCCCGACGCGGCCACCGCGGTCGCCGCGCTGCCGGGCCATCGGCTCGTGGTGGCCGGGCGCGGCCGCGAGGCGATCCGGCTGTCCGCAGTCGGATCGGGACTGGCGGTCGCCCTCGCGGTCCCGCTCGCGATCCCGATCACGTGGGTCATGATCCGCGGCTACCCTGCTGTCAGAGACCACCTCCCGCTGCTTTTGGGCGGCGTCGTCGCCTTCCTCGTCCTCACCGAGTCGTCGAAGCGGGCCGCGCTCGGCGGCCTCGTCGCCTTCCTCGCGAGCGCCGCGCTCGGCCTCGCGACGCTCGACGCCGACCCCGCGGCGCCGCTCGACGCGGGCGGGGTCCTCGCGCCGCTCTTCGCCGGGCTGTTCGGCGCTCCGGTGCTCGTCGACGCGATGGGCGGCGGCGGCGTGCCGCCGCAGGCCGACGCGCGGATCGCGATGAGCCGCCGCGGGCTCGGTGCCAGCGCGGGCGGCGGGTCGCTCGCGGGGGCGGTCGTGGGATACGTACCGGGCGTCTCCGCGGCCATCGCGGCGGTCGCGGCGCTGCCGGCGGTCCCGCGCGAGGAGTCGGACCGCGGGTTCGTCGTCGCCACGAGCGGCGCGAACACGGCGAATACAGTTTTCGCGCTGTTCGCGCTCGTCGCGCTCGGGACGCCGCGAACGGGCGTGACCGTCGCGATCGACCGCGCCGAGGTCCCCTTCGCGCTCCCGATCCTCCTCGTCGCGGCCGCGACCGCCGCGGCGTGCGGGTTCGCGCTCGTGCTGCTGGTCGGCGACGCCTACCTCCGGGTCGTCGGGAACGCGGACTACACGCGGCTGTCGGTCGGCGTGTTGGCGCTGCTCGCGGGGATCTCGTACGCGTTCGCCGGCCCGTTCGGCGTCGGCGTGTTCGTCGTCGCCGGGGCGCTGGGGCTCGTCCCGCCGCGGGTCGGCGCGCGGCGGGTGCACTTGATGGGTGTGTTGATCGGGCCGCTTATCCTCGGGTGATCCGCGGTACCGCGTCTCACTCAGCCGTACGGAGAGCGAGGGCAAAGAACAACGGTTAAAAGTCGCGCGGTGGTGGTTCACTGTATGAGCGAGAGTGAAACGCAGGGCACCCGGCAGTGTGTCTCCTGTGGCATTCAGGTGGCCGGGATGAACGCCGCGCGGTTCTCCTGCCCCGACTGCGGAGAGACGATCCACCGGTGTGCGAAGTGCCGGAAGCAGAGCAACCTCTACGAGTGCCCCGACTGCGGCTTCCGAGGGCCCTAACAATGGGAGACGTCGCCGCCAAGATCAAGGTCATGCCGAACAGCCCCGACGTTGACCTCGACGACCTGCAGGACCGACTGGAAGAGTCGCTCCCGCAGGGCGCGAAGATCCGCGGCTTCCAGCGCGACGATGTCGCGTTCGGGCTCGTCGCCCTCATGCCCACCGTCATCGTCCCCGACGGCGCGGGCGGCACCGAGGCGGTCGAAGAAGCGTTCGACGAGGTCGACGGCGTCGAGTCCGTCGCCGTCGAAAACGTCGGTCGCCTCTAGGCGACTTCGTCGTCGTTGTAGACGACGCGAAACTGGTTTTCCCAGATCGTTCCTCGCCGGACAGCGTCGGCTGTACTGTCTGACCCGCCGTCACGCGACGCGGTCCGCGATCCACGCGGTGAGTTCGTCGCCGGGGACGAACCCCTCCGCGCGGCGCGCGACCGGCTCGCCGTCGACGAACAGCACGAACAGCGGGACGCTCCGCACGTCGAACCGCTCGATCAGGGGCGGGTCGTCGCGGGGGTTCACCGTGGCGACGGCGACGTCGAGCTCGCGGGCGACGTTGCCGAGGACGGGCTCCATGCTCGCGCAGATGCCGCAGCCGTCGGTGTAAAACTCGACCACGGCTGCGTCCGCGTCGGCGACGAACGCGTCGAGCTCGCCCTCGTCCGCGAGCTCGACGGGGCGACGGGCGCCCGCGTCGGGGGTCGAATCGCCGGGCGCAGTAGTGGGACTCATACGCATTATCGGTCGCGAGAGCGCATAAATGCTCGCCCCGGGGGACGGAGCAGCCGACGTGCGGCGGTGGGGTCGGAAACGGATTCGGTCGCGGTCGGCGGAACCGACCGACCCGCTCACTCGATCGCCACCGATCCGCCGCCGCCGGCGCTCTCGTACAGCGCGTCGATGACCCGCATGTTCGCGACCGCCTCCTCCCCGTCGGTCAGCGGGCGAGCGCCGTCGGCGAAGTGCTCTACCTGCAGCCGGTACTGATCGACGGGGCCGAACGTCTCGACGCCGCGACGCCCGTCGATCTCGTAGGTCAGCTCGACGGGCTCGTCGTCCGGCGCGTCGAACGCCCGTTCGACCGCGATCCAGCCGTTGGTCGCGTCGACCCGGTAGCGCTGGACCAGCTGCGTGTCGAAGCCGGAGGCGACCCGCGCAGACCGTCCGTCGTCGTACTCCAGCACGCCCGCCAGCTCCGTGTCGACGCCGGCGTCGCGGGTGTCGTTCGCGTGCGCGTACGCCCGGTCCGGCGTCCCGAGCACCGCCCTGACGAGCGAGACGGGGTAACACCCCACGTCCATCAGCGACCCGCCGGCGAGGTCGGGGTTCAGTCGCACGTCGTTCGGCCGGTCGTACAGCGGGAACCGGAACGTCGCGGTCACCGTGCGCACGTCTTCCAGCTCCCGCTCGATCAGCTTCAGAACGCGCTCGGTTCGGGGGTGGTATCGATACATGTACCCCTCCATCAGGACGACGCTCCGGTCGTCGCAGTGGTCGGTCACCTCGCGCGCCTCCGCGGCGTCGACCGCGAGCGGCTTCTCGCAGAGCACGTCGAGCCCCGCGTCGGCCGCCCGCTTCGTCCACTCGGCGTGGTACCCGTTCGGGAGCGGGACGTACACCGCGTCGATCCCGTCGTCTTCGAGCAGCGCCTCGTACGAGCCGTGGCTCCGCGGTATCCCGTGCTCCTCCGCGAACCGCTCCGCGCGCCCGCCGTCCCGGGACGCGACCGCGCCGACGGCGTGGTCGCTGGCCGCGATCGCGGGCACGACCGCCTTCCGCGCGATCCCCGCCGTGCCGAGTACGCCGAAGGTGAGCGGCTCCGCCGTCGCGGTCACGCCTCGCCGCCCTCCGTTCGGTCCGCGGGTTCGCCGCCGGGGGCGCTCGGGTCTCCGGTCTCGGCTCCGTCGTTCCGTTTGCGCATACGATCGCCGACGGGCCGCACCACCAAAAGGCCCGGTGCGCCGTCCGGCGGTCGACGCTAGCGGGACGCGCTCGTCTGCATCCCGTCCGTGTTGAAGGCGCTCCCGGCCCCCTCGTCGCCGAGGACGATGACCCCGGCGCCCGAGCCGGTGACCGACTCGAACTCGTCGATCGCGCGCTCGGCCGCCTCCCGCGCCCCGAGCCCGTCTTCGAGGTGTTCCACGGCCCGCCGCGAGAGCGTCACGCGCGCGATGTCCTCGCCGGCTCCCGTCGCGCTCGCGCCGCCGGCCTCGGTACAGAAGAAGCCCGACCCGACCTGCGGCACGTCGCCGACGCGTCCCGCGAGCGCGAACGACCGGCCGCCCGTGGAGGTCGCCGCCGCGAATGCCTCGCCGTCGGTCGCGACCGCGCCGACCGTGTCGTGGTCGGGGGCGCGGCCCGGTTCGTCTTCATCCCCTCCGCCGGCCTCCGACCGCTCTCCCGCCTGATCGTCGCCGGCCCCGAACCGCGTCGCGAGCCAGTCGAGGTGCTCGCGGGGGCCGCCCCGCGGCGGGTCCTCCGCCTCGTACCGCTCGCGCGTCTCGTCGGTGAGCAGGTCGACGTCGGTCTCGATCCCGAACTCGTCGGCGAGGGCGACCGCGTGCTCTCCCGAGACGAAGATGTGCGGCGTCTCGGCGTGGACGACGCGGGCGACGCTCGCGGCGTGCTCGACGCCGGGCATCGAGCAGCCCGCACCGATCTCCCGGTCCGAAGTCATCACGCCCGCGTCGGTGCGGACGACGCCGTCGGACTGGACCGCGCCGCCGAGGCCGGCGTTAAACCGCGGGCTCGACTCGAGGACGCCGAGCGCCGCCTCGACCGCGTCGAGGGGCGTGTCGGCGTCGACGCCGCGGCGGGTCGCCTCGTCGAGCGTCGCCTGTCTGGGAGCCGGCTCGTCCGGGCGCCCTCCGGCGCCGCCGTGAGCGATGACGCGCATACGCGGGGGTCGCGCGGCGTCCCCAATAAGCGCGCGGAAAGCGGTGGGGCGGTGCCGGTCCCTTTCCTCGTCTCTCCTCTCCCCTCTTTCCCGCCGCCGCAAGACCTATCCTCGCCGCTCGGGGAGTCGTCACCATCGTGGCCGAACACCTCCCCGCCGCGCTCCGACGCCGAATCGGGATCGACGTGCGCGCGCTCGCGGCGTTCCGGGTCGCGCTCGGCGTCGTCCTCCTCATTGACCTCGCGCTGCGCGCCCGGAACCTGACGGCCTTCTACACCGACGCCGGCGTGCTCCCCCGTTCGCTGCTCGCGGAGTCGTACCCGCTCGCCGCCCGGTTCTCGCTCTACACGCTCTCCGGCGGCGCGTGGGCCGTCGTGCTGCTGTTCCTCGTCGCTGTTGTCGCCGCCGTCGCGCTCGCGGTCGGCTACCGAGCCCGGCTCGCGGCCGCGGGCTCGCTGGTCCTGCTCGCGTCGCTGCAGGCCCGGAATCCGTTCGTACTCAACGCCGGCGACACGCTGCTCTGGCAGCTGCTCGGGGCCGGCCTGCTGTGCCCGCTCGGCGCGCGGTGGTCGGTGGACGCGGTCCGGGGGCGGGGACGGGGGGACGCCCCGGGAGAACGCTTCCCGACCGAACGCTCCCGGGTCGCCGGCCCCGCCTCGGCCCTCCTGCTGACCGCCGTCCTCGCGGTGTACGTCTCGAACGCGGTCGTGAAGCTCCGCGGCGAGGCGTGGCCCGCGGGCGAGGCGGTCGAGACCGTCTTCCGGCTCACGTACCTCCGCGGCCCGCTCGGGGGGCTGATGCCGGAGAGCCCGGCGCTGCTCGCGGCGGCCACGTACGGCTGGCTCGCGCTGCTCGTCGCCTCGCCGCTCCTCGTCGCGGCCGCCGGCCGGGTCCGGGCCGGGCTCGCCGGAACCCTCGTCGCCGCCCACCTCTCGATGGCGTTCACGCTCCAGATCGGCATCTTCTCGGTCGTGTCGGCGACCGCCCTGCTGCCCTTCTTCCCGCCGTTCGTCTGGGACCGGATCGAGTCGCTGGCCGCGCCGGCCATCGAGAGATTTCGGTCGGCGCTCGATGGGATCTCCGAACCGCCAGCCGGAGGATCGGTCGCCGCCGATCGGGGCTTCGGAGGCGCCACGCTCTCCGGTGTCGTCCCCGACAGATCGATCCGCGACCGCGTCGTCGCCGCCGTCGCCACCGTGCTCCTCGTCTCGCTGCTCGCGTGGACCGCCATGGGACTCGGGGTCGTCGACGTGCGGGAGCCCGTCGCGGCGGTGTCCGACCCGGCCGAGAGCGACTGGGACATGTTCGCGCCGGAGCCGCCGTCGACCGACGACCTCGTGCTCGCGACGGCGACGACCGCCGACGGCGACCGGATCGACGCGCTGTACGGCGACCCGGTCGCGACGGATCGTCCCCCGTCCGACGCTCGGGGGTACCCGACCGCCCGCTGGCGGAAGCACTTCTCCCTGCTGTCGGCCGACGACACCGATCGCGTCGACGCGACGCTCGCGCACCTCTGTGACCGCGCGACGGGCTTCTCCGGCGGGGAGACGGAATCGGTGACGGTGTCGTCGGTCGAGGTCGACGTATCCGGGAACGACGAGAACGGGGAGACGCGGGTCGTGGAACTCGGCACGCGCGAGTGTCGGTGAGGGCGGGGCGTGCCAGATCGGCGGGCGTCGACGCGCGGCCGACCGGCTGACCACTTATGGGTCCCCCGCGCGAAGCGGTCGGCGTGACCAGCACGGACCAGGACCGCCCGCCGACCTCCGTTCTCCTCCCCACCGTGCGCTGGGCCGACGCCTGCGACGAGGTGGCCGGACAGCTCGGCGCACGCGACGAACTGCTCGTGATCTGCGACACCGACGACGACCCGGTCGCCGATCGCCGGGAAACGACCCCGGAGGGCGTCCGGATCGTCCTCGCCGGCGAGCCCGAGGGGTGCTCCGGGAAGGCGAACGCCATCGCCGCGGGGATGGAGGCGGCCGAACACCACCGGATCGTCTGGACCGACGACGACTTCGCGCACCCGGACGACTGGCTCGCGACGCTCGACGCCGACTACGAGCGACAGGGGCCGACGACGGAGGTCCCCGTCTTCGTCGGAGAAGATCCCCTCGCCCGCCTGTTCGAGCCCGCGTACGCGATCGGCGGGACCGCCGCGGTGTTCGCCGGCGGGATCGCTTGGGGCGGCGCGGTCGTCTTCGAGCGCGACGACCTCGGTCGTCCCGGATCGCTCTCCGACGCCGCCGCGGACGCCGACGCGGACGCTACCGACCCGGAGGCGGCGTTCCTCGCGGACCTCCGCCGGACCGTCAGCGACGACGGGACCCTCACCGAGTACCTCGACGTGACGGCCGCGGGCCGGACGCGGACCGTCCCGTGCGGCGGCTCCTTCCGCGGATCGGTGGAGCGGTTCGTCCGGTTCGTCCACATCATGCGGTTCCACACGCCCCGCGCGGCCGCGTTCGACGTCGCCTTTGCGGCCGCGTTCGCCGCGCTGTGTCTGTTCGCGCCGGTGGTCGGCGTGACGCTCGTCACCGCGATCTCGGCCGCGGTGTACGCCCGGTTCGGAGTCCGGCGGGCGACGTTCCTGCTCGCCGGTCCGGCCGTGCTCGTCGCGCCGCTCTTCCTCGCGTACGCGCTGGCGCGCCGGACGTTCGTCTGGGGTGACCGGCGCTACCGGTGGCGGTCGCTGTTCGACGTGGAGGTGCTCCCCGTCTGAGGACGGGTCTCCCGTGAGGCCGGCAAAACCGGGCGATTCTGGGGGCTCGGGCGGTCAGCGGCAAAGCGGCAGGCACTTTACGCGGGTCCGACAACGCACGCACGTTCATGAGCTACGACAAGGTCGATGTCCCGGACGACGGCGAGGCCATCACGCTGGCCGACGAGGAGAGCGGCGAGCTGAACGTCCCCGAGAACCCGATCATCCCGATCATTCACGGCGACGGGATCGGGACCGACGTCGGGCCGGCCGCCCAGAAGGTACTGGACGCCGCCGCCGAGGCGACGGGTCGGTCGATCGCGTGGATGCGCGTCTACGCGGGTTCGAGCGCCCGTGAGAAGTACGACGAGAACCTCCCCGACGACACCGTCTCGGCGATCCGTGACCACCGCGTCGCGATCAAGGGGCCGCTGACGACCCCCGTCGGCGCCGGCTTCCGCTCGCTCAACGTCGCGCTCCGCAAGGTGCTCGACCTGTACGCGAACGTCCGGCCAACCTACTACCTCGACGGGGTTCCCTCGCCCGTCAAGAACCCGGAAGAGATGGACATGATCACGTTCCGTGAGAACACCGAGGACGTCTACGCCGGCATCGAGTGGGAGGCCGGCACCGACGAGTCCGAACAAGTCCGCGGGTTCGTCGAAGCCGAGATGGGGATCGATGACGTGATCCACGACGGTCCCGTCGGGATCGGGGTCAAACCCATCTCCGAGTTCGGCTCGAAACGGCTCATCCGCGAGGCGATCGACTACGCGCTCGCGAACGACCGCGACTCGGTCACGCTCGTCCACAAGGGGAACATCATGAAGTTCACCGAGGGCGCGTTCCGCGACTGGGGCTACGAGGTCGCCGACGAGGAGTACGGCGCGGACGTGATCACCGAAGACGACCTGTGGGAGGACCACGACGGCGAACAGCCCGCGGGCACCGTCGTCGTCAAGGACCGCATCGCGGACAACATGCTCCAGCAGTTACTGACCCGCACGGACGAGTACTCCGTGATCGCGACGATGAACCTCAACGGCGACTACATGTCCGACGCCGCGGGTGCGCAGATCGGCGGGCTCGGCATCGCGCCCGGGATCAATCGCGGCCACGGGCGGTGCCTCGCAGAGCCCGTCCACGGCTCCGCGCCCAAGTACGCCGGTGAGGACAAGGTCAACCCCACCGCGATGATCCTCTCGGGCCGCGAGATGCTCGACTACCTCGGCTGGTCCGACGCCGCCGACCTCGTGCGCGACGCGGTCGAAGAGACGATCTCGTCCGGGCAGGTCACCTACGACCTCCACCGCCAGATCGAGGGCGGGGAGAAGCTCGCGACCAGCGAGTTCGCCGACGCCGTCGTCGAAAAGATCGACGAACTCGCCTAAACGGGCGCTTCGAACCACGCGAAACTTTTGGAGATCCGGCGTCTCGACTGGCCGAACTATCGTCAAAAGCGCATTCTCAATGATTATTAATTAATAGTCTGTCTCCTTTCCACTTCTCACTCAATCTCTGTGTAAATGGGAATGTCTGTTAACGATATCCCTAGATATATATACTCGTGTTCTCTCTTGCGTAACGTATGTCTTCACACCGAACACGACGCAGATTCCTCGAAGCGACAGGTGTCGCTGGCGTGGCCGCACTCGCCGGCTGTAGCGGAAACGGCGGCGATGGTAGTGACGGCTCCGACGGAAGTGATGGTAGTGACGGCTCCGACGGTAGTGACGGCAGCGACGGCTCCGACGGCAGCGATGGCTCCGACGGAAGCGACGGCGGCGACAGCGAAAACCGCCTGAGCTGGCACGCTGGCGGTACCGGCGGGACCTACTACCCGCTCTCGAACGAGTTCAAGACGGTCGTCGAGGCGAACACCGACTTCTCGCTGAACGTCCAGTCCACCGGTGCGAGCGTCGAGAACGTCGGTAGCCTCGCGGACGGGTCGGCCGACTTCGCGCTCATCCAGAACGACATCGCCTCGTTCGCGAAGAACGGAACCGGCATCGAAGCCTTCCAGGACAACTCGATCGAGAATCTACAGGGCGTCGCGACGCTGTATCCGGAGACGATCACGCTCGTCACGCTGGCGGAGAACGACATTTCCTCCGTCGACGACCTCAGCGGCGCGACGATCAACACCGGCGACCTCGGGTCGGGGACGCAGGTCAACGCACAGCAGATCCTGGAATCGCTCGGTATCTCCGACTACAACGAGCAGAACGCCGGCTTCTCGCAGGCGTCCGAACAGCTCGCGAACGGTGACATCGACGCCGCCTTCGTCGTCGGCGGCTGGCCGGTCGGCGCGATCGAGGACCTCGCGAACACGAACGACATCGCGATCGTTCCGATCGCGGGCGACAACCGCGAAGCCGTCAAGGAGGACGCCTCCTGGTTCGCGAACGACACCATCCCCGGCGGCACGTACAGCGGCGTCGACGAGGACGTCGAGACCGTCGCCGTGCAGGCGATGATCGCCACTAACTCCGAGGTGCCGACCGACACCGTCGAGACGGTCACCGCGGCCATCTTCGACAACCTCGACGAGCTCACGATCAAGACCGACTTCATCACCGTCGACAGCGCACAGGACGGGATGTCCATCGAGCTCCACGAGGGCGCGGCGGCGTACTTCGACGCCTAACTCGCTCTCGACGCCCGACTCGCTCCGCAACGAACCGGCTCGATCGATCCGATCGATCCGGTCTGACAGCGGATCGTTTCATAACCGTTTCAAACTCGATTCCACGACGATCACCCGAAACCATGGGTCACCTTTCTCGATCGACCGTGGGTATCGCGATCCTCGCAGTCGCGGTGCTCGTTCTCGCCGGCGTCGCGGCGACGGCCCCAGTCGGAGCCGTCCTCGTCGTCGAGGACATCGAGACGGATGAACGCTACCTCACGGAGCCGGTCGATTCCGAGAGCACCGTGGCGCTGGAGTACACTCACAGCGTCGAGAAGTCGCGCGTGTACGACGAGTACCGCGTCGACGGCGAGACGCTCGTGAACACGCGGATGGAGTTCGAGTCGTACGGATGGGGGCTCCCCGCGCGCGTCAACGTCACGAACGTGAACGGGACGCTCGTGTACGACCCTGCGGAACCGATCACGGAACTCGAACGCCTCTCGGTCTCGCCGGGCCGAATCGCCGACCACACGTTGATCGTTGACGGGCGAGAACACGACCTCGTCGCGGTGACCGATGGCAGCGATGTCACACTCTATATCGAACAGCGGTCGTTCCTCGAGATAATGCTATGACTACGACTCACCGAACGGACGGCGGCACCGACGATCCGAACGACGGCGGCTCGCGAGACCCCGGTCCTGGCGGTGGTCCGGACGCTCCCGGCGCGAGTACACCACCGGGGGATGACGACGAGGAGATCTCCCGTGAAGAGGCGGACGAACTGATACAGGAAATCGAGCGCCGCCGCTCGTTACGGGGGGTCGCGGCTGTGGCGGTCGCGGCGATCGGGATTCTGTTTTCGGTCTTCCAGCTGTTCCTCGCGGCCCGGAGTTTCACGTTCACGGTCTGGCTTCCGACCGTCGAGTTCGCCGGAATCGCGCTTGCCCCCTGGCAGGTGTCGCTCCAGCTCCTACAGGCGAACGCGATCCACGTCTCCTTCGCGCTCGTGCTCACGCTCCTGCTCTTTCCGGCCAGCATGGGCGACGGTCTCGTCTCCCGAAACCTCGGCCGAGTCGCGCCGGCGGTGTCTCGGCGGCTCGGCGATCGTAACCCTGTCACGCGACTGACCACGGGCGTTCGGTCGGCGTTCCGGTGGGCGTTCCTCGACCCCGACCGCGATCGAGTGACGCCGTTCGACCTGCTGTGTATCGCCGCGGCGATCCTGTCGGCGATCTACTTCCTGACGGAGTTCTCGGAGATCCAGAACATGCGCGTCTTCGGGATCGATTCGGGCCGCCCGATCACCGAGGTGTACGCGTTCCTCCAACCCCTGCTCGGCGGCGTCCCGTTCGTGAGCGAGTACTCCTACGCGATGGCGCTCGGCGTGATCGGCGTCCTGCTCGTCTTGGAGGCCACCCGCCGGACGCTCGGCCTCCCGCTGATGATCATCGTCGCCACCTTCATCGTCTACGCCCGCTGGGGGTACCTCATCAGCTCGAGCACGCCGTTCCTCGGGCTGCTCGCGATCCCGGAACTCACCTGGCCGGACATCGTTCAGAACCTCTGGTACAACACGGAAAACGGAGTCTTCGGGATTCCGGTGACCGTGTCGGTGAGCTTCATCTACATCTTCATCCTGTTCGGCTCGTTCCTCGAGATGAGCGGGGCGGGTCAGTGGTTCATCGACCTCGCGTACGCGCTCACCGGAGGCCGTAAAGGCGGCCCGGCCAAGGCGAGCATCCTCGCCAGCGGATTCATGGGAACGATCTCGGGCTCGTCGATCGCCAACACGGTCACGACCGGCGCGTTCACAATTCCGTTGATGAAGCGCTCGGGATACTCTTCCGAGTTCTCCGGAGCCGTCGAATCGTCCGCGTCTTCCGGCGGCCAGATCCTTCCGCCGGTGATGGGGGCGGCCGCCTTCCTCATGGTGCAGTACACCGCGACGCCGTTCGCGGACATCATCATCGTCTCGACGATCCCGGCGATCGTCTTCTTCTTCGGGGTCTGGGTGATGGTTCACCTCAAGGCCGTTGAGGAGGGGATCGGCGGGGTCTCCGGCGGGGACACCGTCTCGTTTTGGAGCCACCTCAAGCACGGCTGGTTCTACCTCGTCCCGATCGGACTGCTCCTGTACTACCTCATCATCGAGCGGCTCTCGGTCTCACGATCCGCGTGGTTCACGTTGGTCGCGCTGGTCGCGCTGATCGCCTTCATCGCCGCCTACAGCGAGGAGACACGGCTCCGGCTCTTCGGGACCCTCGCGGCGATCGTGGGCGTCGACCTGGCGAGTCACGTCGTCGCGGGCGTCCCGATCACCGGGCTCGTGACTGGTGCCGGCGGTGCGGGGCTTCCGATCGCGGACGCGGTCAGCGCTGTCAGCGCCGGAATCGAGTGGTACGTGATGCTCGCAGGGGCGTTGACGCTGCTGTCCAAGCCCGATCTCGACGCCTCGCTGCTCGAACTCAACCCGGAGATTCGGGACACGGCTGCGGAACTCGGCGACCGTACCGGCCGGGATCTGGGCGACAGCCAGCCGTTCAAACTCGGCACGTTCGTCGTCAAATCGATGGACGAAGGCGCTCGAACCGCAGTCCCGGTCGTGATCGCGGTCGCGGCTGCGGGGATCATCCCCGGCGTTATCAGCGTTTCCGGGCTCGGCCCCAACCTGACCTCGTTGCTGTTGGCGCTCTCGGGCGGGTCGAAGGTGATCATGCTGCTCGTGACGGCCGTCGCGAGCATCATCCTCGGAATGGGGATGCCGACGACGGTCACCTACATCATCCTCATCTCGATGTTGGCGACGCCGCTCGTGGAGTTCGGTATCCCGCTTTTGGCCGCCCATCTGTACATCCTCTACTTCGGCGTGATCGCCGACATCACGCCGCCCGTGGCGGTGGCGGCGTACGCTGCGAGCGGAGTCGCCAAGTCCGACCCCTTCCAGACCGGCGTGAAGGCGTTCTCGCTGTCGCTAAACAAGGCGATCGTTCCCTTCGCGTTCGTGTTCGTGCCGGGGATCGTCCTGCTCCGCCGAAAGGAGAACGCGGCGGAACTTGGCATCCGCGAGCAGTACCGCGTGGTCAACTTCGCCGACCTCGCAGAACTGTCCTACTCGATCCCCGAGATCCTGATCCCGGTCGTCGGAGTCTTCCTCGGCGTGATCGCGCTCGGCGCAACCGTCATCGGGACGCTGTACACCCGTGTCGGCCGGTTCGAGCGGATCGCGTTCGCGTTCAGCTCGCTGCTGCTCATGGCGCCGGGGATGCTCTCTGAGTCCGTCTTTGACCTGCTCGGACTCGTCGGCGTAACCGTCTCTGTCAACGCGCTGCTGCTCGATCTGACTCTGCGTGGCATCGGGTTCGTCCTGTTCGTGCTGTTCACCATCCGGAATCGACGGGCGTTCGAGGATGAGAGAGACGGCGACGGGGCGGCAGGAGCCGACACGCCGACGGGAGCGGCCAACGTCGCCGCCGACTCCGAATCGACCTGAGCGGCTCTCTCGGTTCGAGCCGGATTTTTGGTAATCAGGTTCGCCGCCGAGGTCACCCTAACCGCTCGTCGAGGATGAGCCGGGTCTTCGTCGACTTGACCTCGTCCATCTCCCTCGCTTGGGAGATGAGCTCGTTGACCGCGCGCGTGTCGACGGCGTCGACGACGAGCACGATGTCGTCCTCGCCGGAGACCTGCCAGACGAAGTCGACCTCTTCCCAGTCGACCATGCGCTCGCCGACGGCGGCCGTGTCGACGTTCATCTCCACCGAGATCTCGATCATCGCCTTCACGTTGCCCGTGCGTGTCGTGACGGTGAACCGCTCGATGATCCCGTCCTCGGTCATGCGGTCGACGCGGTTCCGCACCGTCCCCTCAGAGGTGCCGACGCGGTCCGCGATCTCCGTGTACGGGGTCCGCGCGTCCCGGCGCAGGATCGAGAGGATTCGTCGGTCGAGGTCGTCCATACCCGTTCGTCTCGGCCCGTCGACTTACTCGTTACGAATATCGTAATGAAGCTACGAACGACGCATTTATTACCCTCTACGCGTACGTATCTCGTAATGTCGGACGCCTACATCGCGCTGGCCGACGGACGCGTGCTCGAAGCGCGCGCTCGTGCGCCGGGGCGCACCCGTGGCGAACTGGTGTTCACGACCGCGTACACCGGCTACGAGGAGTCGCTCACCGACCCCTCCTACGCCGAACAGATCCTCACCTTCTCGTACCCCTTGATCGGGAACTACGGCGTCCGATCCGAGCGATTCGAGTCCGGCTCGGTCCAGCCCCGCGCGGCGATCGCCCGCGAGCTGACCGACGATGTCGCCGAGTGGCTCGCCGACGAGGACGTGCCCGCCGTCGACCACGTCGACACCCGCGAGATCGTCACCACCGTCCGCGAGGAGGGCGCGATGGCCTGCGGGATCGCCGCCGGCCCGGACGCGACCCCCGAGGACGCGGTCGCGGAGATGGAGGCGTGCAAGCCGATGAGCGACCACGTCGACATCGGCGCGCAGGTGTCCGTGTCGGAGCCGACCGTCCACGAGGGCGACGGCGTCGCCGACGTGGCCCTGCTCGACTGCGGCGCGAAGGGTTCGATCATCTCCTCGCTCACCGAGCGCGGCGCGGACGTGCACGTCCTCCCGTACGACGCGACCTCCGAGGACGTGGCCGACGTGGACCCGGACGTGCTCTTCGTCTCGAACGGCCCGGGCGACCCGGAGAACTTCGTCGCCGCGCAGGAGGTCGTCGACGCCGTCGCCGGCGACCTGCCGATGGCCGGCATCTGTCTCGGCCAGCAGGTGATCACGAGCGCGCTCGGCGGCTCGACCGAGAAGATGGCGTTCGGCCACCGCGGCGTCAACCAGCCGGTCAAGGACCTCCGCAGCGACAGGGTCGTGATGACGACGCAGAACCACGGCTACACGGTCGATGACACCGGTCCGCTGGAGGTGACGCAGGTGAACGTCAACGACGACACCGTCGAGGGCCTCGACAGCGAGGAGCTCGACGTCATCACCCGCCAGTACCACCCAGAGGCGAACCCCGGTCCGCACGACTCGCTCGGCTTCTTCGACGAGGTGTTGGAGCTGGCACGATCGGCGCCGCCCGTCGCGGCCGACTGACCCGGTCTCCACACGCTACCCACCCCGCTCTTCCCAGCTCACCGCTCACCGCACCCTCCCGCTGACCACCCGAGTACCACCCAGCCGACGCCCGCGGTCCTTCTCACGCTCTTTCATCCCACACGGTTTCACGTTCGTCCGTCGGACCCCGTCCGCCCGCGACCGGCGACGTTTTCCCCCGTCCCCTCGCAGTGACGGGCATGACGACGGAGATCCTCCTCACCAACGACGACGGCATCGACGCCGTCGGCCTCCGGGCGCTGTTCGACGCGCTCTCGCACGACTACGAGGTGACGGTCGTCGCGCCCGAGAGCAACCAGTCCGGCGTCGGCGGCGCGCGCTCGTGGTGGAACACGACGGTGGAGTACGCCGAGACCGACCTCGGCTACGCGGTCGAGGGGACCCCCGCCGACTGCGTCGCCGTCGCGGACGTGGCGCTCGGGCTCGACCCCGACGTGGTCGTCTCCGGCTGTAACCACGGCCCGAACATCGGCGCGCACATCCTCGGACAGTCCGGCACGGTCGGCGCCGCGATGGAGGCGTCGTTCCTCGGTACGCCGGCGATCGCGGTGTCGCTGTACGACCGGGGTAACCTTCCCGTCCCGCCGACCCTCGACAGCGGCGACTTCGCGGTCGCCGGCGAGGTCGTCGTCGACCTGCTCGACCGCGCCGAGGCAGGGGGTGGCGGTGATGGAGACGGAGAGACCGAGTTCGCCCTCCCGTTCGGCGCCGACGTGCTGAACGTCAACGTCCCCGCGGCCGACGACGAGGCGGCCGAAGACCCGACCTACCGGCTGACCGAGCCCGCGCGCGGCTTCGACGTGATCGAGTTCCGGCCGGGCGAGGAGGGCCCGGAGGACGAGAACGTCCCCGACGGCTGGGAGTTCGGCGAGCGGCGCGGCGAGATGGGGATGGAGCTCCGCGACCGCTTCTGGCGGGAGTTCCTCCGCGGCGATGTCCCTGACGACCCCGGCTCCGACCGGCTCGCGGCCGTCGAGGGCGAGGTGAGCATCTCGCCGCTGTCGTCGTCGCGGTCGATCGCGGGCGACCGCGCGGGCGAGGCCGTCGAAGGTCCGGCGACGACTGAATCGGCGACCTCCCGGATCGAGCAGGACTGACGGACAGGCGTCTCCCGCCTCAGCGCCGCCTCAGCGCCGCCTCGCTGCGCCGCCTCAGCGCCGCCGTCCCGTCCGGCGCGATCCCCCGGTGAACTCCTTTCCCAACCGCCCGAGGTACCACACGACGACCAGCCCCAGCGCGGTCCCGCCGGCGAGCGCCGCGAGCAGCTCGGCGAGCGAGGGGTCGAGCTGGAGCGCGATGAGCGGCGGCGTCACCGCCACGACGAGGAGGATGACGGCCTTTATCTGCCGGTTCCCGGCGTCGCGCTCCGCCTCCGACATGGGCTCTACCACGCCGACCCCTCCGCGGTCCGCCCTCGGGCTCCGATCGCTCCCGTGTTCATGGGCGACCCACGGCTCGCCCCGACATCAACCCGGCGGAGCCGGGCGGGCGCCGCTCCGTCCGTCCGGATTTGCGAACCGATCTCACACCTACGTCGTCGCGGCCTGATAAGCGTCTCGACCGTTCACGCCGGTATGATCCCGTTACCAGCGTGAACGGTCTCGATGATTTAACCCGGTCCGCCCTCACGTCTCCAACACCCCTGCCCGCGGCCCCGCGGTTGCGGTCCCGCCTTGCGCGAGTCGCCTCCTTCACCGCCGTTCCGCGGCGTTTTTGAGCCGACCCCGACAAGCGGCGTGCATGGACGACGAACTCCGCGGGCGCGTCGAGGCGGCGGGCGAGGCCGCCGCGCTGTTCAACGCGCTCAAACACGGCAACGACCCGGACGTGGGCGCCATCATGGGGCCGCTCATGGGCGAGAACCCCGACTTTAGACCGCACGGCGACGATATCCCGAGCGTCGTCGCGCCGGTAGTGAACCGGGTCGCCGGCATGGACGAGGCCGAGCGCCGGGAGCGGCTCGGCGAGCTCGCGCCCGACAAGCTCGCGGAGTTGGAGGCCGAGGACGAGGCGGACGAACACGTCCTCCCCGACCTCCCGAACGCCGAGGCGGGAGAGGTCGTGATGCGCGCCGCGCCGAACCCCAACGGGCCGTGGCACGTCGGCCACGCCCGGATGCCCGCGGTGATCGGGACGTACAAGGAGCGCTACGACGGGGAGTTCATCTGCCGGTTCGACGATACCGATCCGGAGACCAAGCGCCCGGATCTGGACGCGTACGACGCCATCCTCGAGGACATCGAGTACCTCGGGTTCGAGCCCGACCGCGTGCTCCGGGCCTCCGACCGGTTGGAGACCTACTACGACCACGCCCGCGACCTGATCGACGCCGGCGGCGCCTACACCTGCTCGTGTTCCGGCGACGATTTCTCGGAGCTGAAGAACGCGGGCGAGGCGTGTCCGCACCGCGAGAAGGACGCCGAAATCGTCCACGAGGAGTTCTCGGCGATGGTCGACGGCGAGTACTCCGCCGGCGAGATGGTCCTTCGCGTGAAGACCGACATCGAGCACAAGAACCCCGCGCTCCGCGACTGGGTCGCGTTCCGGATGATCGACACTCCCCACCCGCGCGAGGAGGCGGCCGACTACCGCTGTTGGCCCATGCTCGACTTCCAGTCCGGCGTCGACGACCACCTCACGGGCGTCACCCACATCATCCGCGGCATCGACCTGCAGGACTCCGCGAAGCGCCAGCGGTTCGTCTACGACTACTTCGACTGGGAGTACCCGGAGGTGCTCCACTGGGGCCACGTGCAGGTCGACGAGTACGACGTGAAACTCTCCACCTCGACGATCAAGGAGCTGATCGAAACGGGCGAGCTGACCGGCTGGGACGACCCGCGCGCCCCGACGATCCGGTCGATGCGCCGCCGCGGCATTCGGGGGCAAGCGCTCGTCGACTCGATGACCGAACTCGGGATGTCCACCTCCGACGTCGATCTGGCGATGTCTTCCGTCTACGCGAACAACCGCGATCTGGTCGACGACGAGGCGAACCGCTACTTCCTCGTGCGCGACCGCGACGACGACCCCGCCGTCGAGCTGCCGGTCGTCGAGGGCGACGCGCCCGCGCCCGAGGCCGGCCACCCGCCGCTCCACCCCGACCACGCCGACCGCGGCGACCGCGAGGTGCCCGCCGGGCGAGTCGTCGTCGAATTCTCCGACCTCCCGAGCGAGGGCGAGCGCGTCTGGCTCAAGGGATACGGCTGCGTCCGGCACGCGGGCGACGAGCTGGCCTTCGTCGACGCCGACATCGACGTGGTCCGCGAGGGGGACGTGGACGTGGTCCACTGGGCGCCGGCCGACGAGGGGCTCGCGACCCTCCTCCGGACCGTCTCCGGCGACGTGCGGGGGATCGCCGAGCCCGCGCTCGCCGAGGTTGACCCCGACACCGTCGTCCAGTTCGAGCGCGTCGGCTTCGTCCGGATCGACGCGTTCGATCTCGAGGCAACCGACGAGCCCGACGGGCGGGCCGGCGAGGAGGACCTGCTCGCGTACTACGCGCATCCGTGATCGGGAGTCCTCGGGGGCGCCGCGCGGTCCGCGACGCGACCTCACCGACCGCCTGCCGCGGAGGTTAAATAGCGAGCCCCGGAACTACGGGCAAGATGGCCATCGACTCGAACTTCGAACAGAGCCGCGAGAAGGTTGGCGAGGAGGACGGCGTCGCGGTCTGGGGTCCCGTCGAGCCGCCGGCAAAGCAGGGGATTCGCGGTACCCACGTCGCGGTCGATTTCGACATCTGTCTCGCCGACGGCGCGTGTCTGGAGGACTGCCCGGTCGACGTGTTCGAGTGGGTCGACACGCCCGACCACCCCGAGTCCGAGCGGAAGGCGAACCCCGCCGACGAGGACCAGTGTATCGACTGCATGCTCTGCGTCGACGTCTGTCCGGTCGACGCGATCGACGTCGATCCCGGCCGCGAGAACCGGTTATAAGTAGTCGTTGTCGGTGCGGTGACGGACTCTGTCGTTCGAGTCGCCCGCTTATAAATAACTGACCGCAGATCGACGGCGACCACCGCCAAAGCCCCAGCCGCTCGGCTGTACGTGGTTGCTGCGGCGACCACCGCCAAAGCCCCAGCCGCGAGGACGACGTACGCTCGCTGCGCGCTTCACTCGGTCGCTCACTCCGTTCGCTCCCTCATTCCAGTGCTTGCGTCGCCTACGTCGTCCTCGCGGCTGCCCCTTTGACTCCCACCCGGCACCGCACCACAACCGGACCTCGCACCTCCCCAGCCTCGCCGCTCACGCCCTTCGGGCGTTCGCGGCGTCCCTCGCGCGTGCTGACTCGCGGCCGCCGAGGGCGGCCGCTCGCAGGCACGCGCCACCGCGGGTCGTTTTATAAACGGCGTCGTCGGCGGCGTTCCTCAATCGCTGATAAATCGCTCCCGTTCCGCGAGCGCGAACTCGGTCCCGTACCGCTCCACGATCGGAACGTAGGCGTCGCCGAGCGCACGCATACACGCGCTCGGCGAAACGAAGCCGAGCGCGGCGGCGACTTCCTCCCACGGCCGGCCTTGGAGGACCTTTCGGACGAGCAGGCGCTCTTCCCGGTCGTCGAGTTCGCTCCCCCCGATCAGCGTCGCGAGCGCGAGGTCGCGGAACGCGCCGGGCGCGGTGTCGTACATCCCCGGGCCGACCGACGCGCCGACGACTGAGCGCCACTCGGTCTCGGTGAGATCGACCGGGACCGGGGCGGAACACGCGCGAAGCGCGCCGCGGACCACGTCCGGGTCGACGTCGCGGTGCGCGTCCGAGAGCCCGTCGCGCTCGCGGTCCCGGAAGGCGACGGCGTGGCGGTCGAGGAGGTCCCTCCCCGGTCCGTCCTCGCCGGCCGGCCGCACCATGATCGCGGAGCGCTCCCCGGAGGCGTCGTTACGGGATGTCGAGAGGTGAACCGTCCCGTAGCCCGTGCGCCGCCAGAACCGGAGCAGACGCGGCGTCGCGCCGTAGCCGACCGAGAAGTAGTCGATGTCGCCCCCGAACTCCCCGTGTACCTCGTCGAGCAGGCGGGAGCCGAACCCCTCGCCTCTGAGCGCGTGGTGGGTCGCAATGCGGACCGTCCGCAGGCCCCGCGGCGCGGCGGCTGTCTCGTCGCGGAGCTGGCTCGTGAGCACGTCCGGCACCATGTTGCCGCGGACGCGCTCGCCCTCGTACATCCGCCGGCGGGTCTCGGCGTCGAGCCCGCCCTCCCGCGCGAGCAGCGCGACCGCGACGACGCGCCCGTCCGCGACGAGCGCCCGCGCGGCGAGGTTCGGCGCGTCGAGCAGCCGGGCGAGGTCGTTCGGCTCCGTGCGGTAGTGCGCGGCGACGAGCAGCCCGAACGCCTCCCGGAGCAGGGCCTCGTCCGCGAGCAGGTCGTCCGGCGCGAGAGTCCGGTACGTCGCGTCCTCGACTGCCGACCCCGCGACCGCCTCGTCGACCGCCGGGCGCGCGTCGAACAGGAGCGCCCGCGACGCCCACGCCTCGACCGGGTCATTCCGGGCGTACCGGATCGGCTCGTCGAGCCGCACGTCCCGCACCGAAAAGCGGCTCGCGCGCAGGCGCTCCTTGAACCGGATCGAGAACCCGCGACCGGCCCCCTCGTAGCCGTGAACCGTCGTGCAGAACGCGACCGCCGGCGCGTCGAGGAACCGTTCGAGCAGCCGCACCGGGAGCGCGGCCGCCTCGTCGACGATCACCGCGTCCGGGCCGTCGGGGAGGTCGGCGGCCTCGGCGGGCGGAAGGTAGCGCACCCGCCCGCCGCCCGGCGCGTCGAGGCGGCGGGCGTCGTCCTCGGACCCGGTCGCGCCGCCGTCACCCTCGCTTCCGTCGTCGCGCTCGCTCCCCCCGATCAGCTCTCCCGCCCGCGCGATCAGCTCTCCCGCCCGCGCGAACACCTCCGCCGCGTTGCGGAACGCCGGCGCCGTGACGAGCACGTCGGCGCCCGCGAGCGCGAGCGCGCCCGCCGCGATCCCCGCCGCGCTCGACTTCCCGCGCCCGCGGTCCGCCTCGACGACGACCGCGTGCCCCGGCGTCGCGAGCGACTCGAACGCCCGTACCGCCCGGACCTGATCGCCCGTGAGACACGCCTCGTAGGCCGCGGCCGGGAACGTCGCGTTCGGCGGGGCGGTCGGGTTCTCCGCGGGTGCCCGGTCGGTTGATTCCGGGGTCGCACCGTCCCGCCGGCCGGTGAGCCCGTCGCGCTCGATCGCGTCGCCATCCGGTCCGTCTTCTCCGAGCGAAACGACCGCGATCCCCGGATGCGACCGGAGCGTCCCGACGAGGCGCTCGCGGAACCGGCCCGTCACGTCGTCGACCTCGTACGGCGGGACCGCGAGCGAGTCGTCGAACCGGTCACGGACCGCGGGCCACGCGTCGAGGTCGGGGGTCAGGAGGACGAGGAGGCCGCCGCCGTCGACCGCGCCGACGCTCCGGCCGAGCGCGTTCGGGACGAACTGCTCGTGGCAGTCGAGGACGACGACTTCGCGGGTGCGACCGAGGAGTTCATCGGCGCTCCGCGGGCGGTGCTCCTCGAACCGGAACCCCTCGCGCGTGGAGACGATCGAAACCGATTCGTCGGCGGTCTGCTCGTCGCCAGCGATCGACTCGATCGCGTCGTAGGCGGCGTCGAATCCGCGGTCGCGGTCGCCGGCGAGCACGAGGACGCGCCGCTCGTTCGCTCGTTCGGCTTCCCGTGTCGCGTCCCGCGCCAGCGCCGCGATCATGTTGGTTGTGGTTGCCGGAGGGCGGGGATGTGTCTTGCCCTCCGGACCCGCCCCCACCTCGGTCGTCCCCTCTCCGCCGCGCGAGGCGGGACGCTTACGGACACTCGGCGCGTCTCTCCGGACATGACCACGGTCACGCTCATCGGGACGCGGCTCGCGGACACGGGCCGCGAGTTCGTCTATCAGGGGGAATCGCCCGACTGCGAGGGGTGTCCCTACCGGAGCCAGTGTCTCAACCTCTCCGAGGGGACCCGGTACCGCGTAACCGGAATCCGCGAAAACGCCCAGACGCTCGACTGCGCCGTCCACGACGCCGGCGTCCGCGCGGTCGAGGTCGAACCCGCGCCCGTCCCCGCCAATGTCCCGTCGAAGCAGGCGTACGCCGGGAGCCGCGTCTCGCTCGCCGGCCCGTGCCCGCACACCGAGTGCCCGAGCCACGGCTACTGCGTCCCCGACGGCGCCGACTTCGACGACGAGCGCGTCATCGATCAGGTGCTCGGCGAGCCGCCCCACGACGAGTGCGCGCTCGGACGAGACCTGACGCTGGTGGAGTTCCGGGCGGAAGACGGGTAGCGGATCGATTCTCGGAACCGGCGCCTACAGCGCCGTGACCGCGTTCAGCGTGATCCGGATCGCGCGCTCGACGTTGTCCTTGGCCTTCGCCGGCAGCTCGTCGTCCGAGTCCGCGCCCTTCTGCGTGCCCGCGACGAGGTTGCCGTCGACGGTGCAGATCGCCCCGGCGCGCAGCCCCTTGCGGCGCGCGAGCGAGAAGACGGTCGCCGCCTCCATCTCGATCGCGAGCAGGTTGGCGTCCTCCCAGTCGTCGACGTACTCGTCGTCCTCGTTGTAGAACGCGTCGTCGGAGACGATCGGTCCGACGTGGATCTCCTCGTCGTTGTCTTCGGCGGCGCCGACCAACTCGGTGAGCGCGTCGTAGTCGGGGACTGCGGGGTACTCGACCGACTCGTAGCGCTTGCTCGTCCCCTCCTCCTTGGCCGCGCCGGTCGCGACCACCATGTCGCCCACCTCCATGTCGGCCTGCAGGGCGCCGCAGGTGCCACAGCGGAGGAACGTCTCGACGCCGACCCGCGAGAGCTCCTCCACCGCGATGGCGGCCGACGGACAGCCGATCCCGGTCGAGCAGATGGTGAGGTCGGTCCCCTCGTAGCTCGCGTTGACGACCTTGTACTCGCGATTCTGCGCGACGAGTTCGCTGTCGTCGCACAGGTCCGCGATCCGGTCGACGCGCCCCGGGTCGCCCGGGATGATCGCGATCTCGTGGACGTCGCCCTCCTCGACCAGCAGGTGCGGCTGTTTCGCCATACGCGCCGAGACAGCCGCCGCGCGCAAAAACGGACCGGTCGGGAGGCGGGGTCGCCCTCGAGAAGCGGATTTGATATCGCAGAATGAGATTTATGACAGGATCACTGCGGCTGCTCCGATCGTTTCGCCGACACCGTCGACGACGGCGGATCGCCCGGTTTATCGCCCGCCTTCGCCAGATCCGTGACATGAGCGACTCCGACGAGTCTGCGACCGCCTCTCTCTCGTCGACGATCGGCGCCCTCGTGGTCACGTTCCTCCTGGTCACGCCGGTCGCGGGGACGCTGCTCGGGTTCAATTGGACGCAGGCCGTGTTGCTCGGCGGGTTCGCCGGCTCCGTCGCCGTCGCGTCGGCGTGGCTGACGGCACGACGGGCCGACGGGGGCGACTGAAACACCCCGCACCGGGGCGGATCTGCGATCCCGGCCCCGACCGCGGGGGAGGGGCGGTATCACGAGTGAGAGGCCGACGGAGGATTTTATACCGATCCGGCGTCGACACCCCCCAATGCGCTTCAGTCGCGACCGTCGGGGTCAGTCGGTCGTGGTCGGAACGGTGATCCTGTTCGGCTTTCTCGTCTTGGCGCTGGGCGTCTATCAGGTGCAGGTCGTCCCGACCGAGAACGCGGACGTCGAGTACGAACACAGCCAGCAGGTCGAAGACCGGTTCGGCGACCTCCGCAACGGCGTCCTCGACGCCGCCGCCACGGGGTCGACGCGGTCGACGCAGATCCGGCTCGGAACGCGGTACTCCTCCCGGACGTTCTTCGTGAACCCGCCGCCCGTCTCCGGGTCGCTCACGACGGTCGAAAGCGAGGGCGACAGCGCGATACGGATCAGCAACGCGACGATCGGCGACGCCGCCCACGAGAACGCCCGCCTGTTCTGGAACACGGACCCGGCGTTCGAGACGCGCTCGCTCCGGTACGCCGCCGACTACAACGAGTTTCGGGGCGCCCCGCGGCTCACTTACGAGCACTCGGTCGTCGCCGCCGAGTTCGACGACGCGGTCCTCCTCCGATCGGACCAGACGGCGGTGGCCGACGGCCGCATCTCTCTGACCGCGCTGACCGGCTCGGTGTCGGCAAACGGCGTCGGCCGACGTAGCGTCGACGCGCGGGCGGTCTCGGCGAGCGACACCACCGTCCCGATCGTCCCCGACGGCGGGTCGATCACCCTCGAACTCCCGACGACGGTCGACGACCCGGCGACGCTCGCGACCCGCTGGGAGGAGCGGCTCCCGGCGGGCGCGACCGCCGCCGCCGACGAGGCCAGCGGAACGGTGCGGATCACGCTGCCCAACGGCTCCGACCCGTACCGGCTGGGGCTCTCGGAGGTGTCGCTCGACACCACCGGGACGACCGAACCGGCGTACGTCGTGTCCGTCGGCTCCGAGAGCGCCGCCCTCGGCGAGCGCGTCGGCGTCGAGGTCCGCGACCGGTACAACAACCCCGTCCCGGACGCCACGGTCTCGTTCGGCGGAGCGAACCGCACGACGGGCGACGACGGGCGAGCGTTCTTCGAGCCGACCGCGACGGGGTCGCTCACCGCCGCGATCAACGGGTCCGCGGGACCCGCCTACGAGTCCGTGACCTTCGACGTGGGGGGTGACGACGGTGGTCCCGGGAGCCGGACGTTCGACGTCGAGTGGGACGAGCCGGACCCGGTCGCCGTTCCGGCCGGCAGCGACGAGCCTCTGGGCGTAACCGTCTCTGATCGCCTCTCCGGCGAGCGGATTAAGGGAGCAACCGTTGACTTCTCGATCGCTCCCAGACCGGATAATGACGGTTTCGTCCCTGATCCGCCCGGCACGGATACTACCGAGGTCGACGGCCGGATTACGGTCGATGTCAGTGCAAATGATGCTGTCGGCGACCGGTTTGATCTGTATGCGGCCACAGGGGATGATGCCGATAGTATTCTGGTTGAGGTCACTGACGAGGAAGCTCCAACGTACGAGATCCTGAGCGTCGATCCCCAGAGTGCTGGCACCGGGAACAATATCGATGTCACGTTCGATGTCGACACCAGCAACCCTAACGCGCAGGTGAAACTCCAGTCGATTTCGGGCAATGGAAAGGTTGAGGAAACTGATTTCTTCCCGGTCGAGACACAGCCACAGACCGAGACGGTCAAAGGAGATAATCAGGCCGTCGAGGTCCGCGTCATCCTCTACGACGGCGCCGGCAACGAGCGAGACCGGCAGACCGTTCCGTATCCCTGAGGTGCGGTGGGCACCCCTTCTGCACCCGGCGATCCGCGGTTATCGGACTCGATAGCCGCGACGGGGTATTGAAATATCGCGTATCCGTCAATCAAAGCGACCGATCCCTCATGTCCCGTCCCACTACCGCCCGCGCCCAGTCGGAGACGGTCGGAGTGGTGCTGCTGCTTGGCGTCTTCGTCGTGGCCGCGGGCGCGGTCGGAATCGCCTACCTCGGCGACGTGACGTCGGGAGGGGACGACATCGTCGTCTCGGCCGACCTGACGGCCGACGGGACCGACCTCGGCGTCAGCCACCTCGGCGGCGATGCGCTCTCGAACGACGACCTCGCCGCGATCGTCGAGGCCGACGGGAACCGCACCCGGATCGCGTTCGCGCCGCCGGAGGGGCGGTTCGGACCGGGAGACCGCCGCACGTTCGCGGACGCGCTCGTCGCGAACGCCTCGAACGAGGTCCGGCTCGTGCACCGACCGTCCGGGACGGTGATCGAGCGGGCCTCGCTCGCGCCGGAACCGGACCCGACCGCCGAGACGGGCGCCATCGAGGGGACCGTCGTCGGGCAGGAGCCGACCGCGGCGGTCGCCTCGGGCGCCGCGCTCGGCCTCCGCCGCTCCCTCGCTCCCGTCACCGGCGCGACGGTCACCGTCGAGGGCGCCGGCCGCGTCGCCGAGACGACCACGGCCGCGGGCGGAGCGTACCGGATCGAGGGGGTCGAGCCGGGGAAGTACGACGTCACCGTGACGGCCGCCGGGTTCGTCTCGGCGACCAGGTCCGTCGCCGTCGGCCCCAACGAGACGGCGACCGAGCGCTTCGAGCTCGACCCCCTCGCTCCCGCCGAGTTCGCGGTGACGATCGACGGGGTCGACACCCAAGTCGACGTGGGGGAGCCGGTCGAGGTGAACGCGACCGTCGAGAACGTCGGCGACGAGGAGGGGACCCAGCGGATCGAGTTCACCGCGGCCGGCGACGAGGTCGCGAACGCGACGCTCACCCTCTCGGGCGGCGAGAGCCGCGAGATACCGCTGACGTGGCGGCCGGGGCCGACCGACGTGGGCGAGGTCGAACTCGCGGTCGCGAGCGAGGACGACACGGCGACCGCGACCGTGGAGGTGGTACCCGCTGAGACCGACGGGTTCGCGTACATCGACCGCGACGGGGACGGTTCGGCGGACGAGACGTTCGACGGCGCCGACATCGAGGACGGCGAGTTCGAAGGCGAGTTTGACGGGCACTTCGTCGTCTTCGACGACCCTCCCGTCCGTGGCTCGTTCGCGGCGGAGACCGACCGGATCACGGTGCGCGAGGGCGTCTCCCTGTCGGCGGGGTCGATCGAACTGGCGGCCGAGGAGCGCGTTTCGATAGCGGAGGGCGCGGTGATCGACACCTCGTCGTCCGGGTTCCTCGGCGCATCGAGCGGTGACATTCAGATCGAGTCGGGCGGCGGGATCGACGCTCGTGGTGCCACGGTGAAGACGACGACGCAGGCGCTCTTCGGGGCGGACGCCGGCGACATCTCCCTGTCCGCCGAGGGTGATGTCGATCTCACGAACGGCGCGTTCAACGCGAGGGCGTTCGCGTTGTTCGCGTCCGACGGCGACATCGAGATCGAGTCGGACGACGGAACGGTCGCGACGACCGGCGCGTGGTTCAACCCCGAACCGACAATCGAGTCCGACGGGGACGACGACTGACGCCCGACGCGGTGGCGGACGATTGACGCCCGACGCGGTGGCCGACACCGTTTCCACGATCGACGTAAACGCCCATCGACAAATCCATATGGCGGCCGCATGAAGGTCCGTGTATGACCGCAGTCGGGATCGACGCCGTCGAGATCTGGACCGGAAAGCTCAAGCTCGACTTGCCGGGCACGTTCGCGCCGGAGAAGGGCGACGACCCGGAGAAGTACACGAAGGGGCTCGGGCTCAACAACTCCTCGTTCCCGGACGTGTACGAGGACATCGTCACGATGGGCGCGAACGCCGCGAAGGGGTTGATGGACCGGAAGGGGCTCGACCCCGAAGACATCGGCCGGATCGACGTGGCGACCGAGTCGGCGTTCGACCACTCGAAGCCGGTGTCGACGTACATCGCCGGCTGTCTGGAGCAGGTGTACGACGGCGACTTCACGCACGCCAACAAGGGCGAGCGCAAGTTCGCGTGTCTGGCCGGTACGCAGGCGATCGACGACGCCTACAACTGGATTCGGGCGGGGCGGAACCGGGGTCGCGCGGCGCTCGTGATCTCGACCGACACCGCGCTGTACGCCCGCGGCGACCCCGGGGAGGCGACGCAGGGCGCCGGCGCCGTCGCGATGCTGATCGACGAGGATCCTTCGCTCGTCGCGCTCTCGACCGAGCAGGGCTACGGCTCGAAAGACGAGACGGACTTCCTGAAGCCGAACCAGCAGTTCCCGAGCGTGGACGGCAAGCGCTCGGTGCAGGTGTACCTCTCTCGGATGCGCGAGGCCCTCGAAGACTACGAGTCGGTCACCGACGACATCGAGCTCGACGACTTCGCGTACGCCCCGTTCCACACGCCGTTCCCCGGCATGGTCCGGAAGGCGGCCCTGCTCGCGTACCGCCACGTTATCCGCGACACGGAGTACGAGGACGCGCTCGCCGACGAGATCGGCCGGCAGCCCCGCGAGGAGGACTTCGCCGACCGCGAGGCGTACGAGGAGGCCATCCGCGACTACATGGACGAGCTGAAGACGACCGAGCAGTATCAGACGTGGTACGATACCGCCGTGGAGCCAACGCTCGGGCTCTCGCGGGAGGTCGGCAACTGGTACACCAGCTCGGTCCACATCGCCCGCGTCAGCGCGCTGCGCGACGCTCTGACCCGCGACCGCTCGTTCGTCGGCGACACGCTGCTCATCGCCTCCTACGGCTCCGGCGCCCAGGCGGAGATCCACGCGGAGACGGTCCGCGAGGGCTGGCGCGCGGAGATCGAGGGGCTCGACATCGACGACCGGCTCGCCGCGCGCTACGACCTCACGTGGGACGAGTACGAGGACGTCCACGACGTTCACGAGTACGACATGGACGTGGAACGCGAGATCGAGGAGTTCACGCAGCCGGAGGCGGAGTTCGTCTTCACCGGCTGGGGCCGAATGAACGAGCGGAAGTACGAGTACGTCGAGTAGCTGTTCGGTGCGCGTCGACGACGATATTTCTGCCTCGTGATTCCGTTTCTGTGGCTCCGCTACCCGTGAAAACGGGTCACACGACGCTTCTCGAATACGATGGGTTTAAACGACGTTAGGCTGAAATTCACCTCAATGGTAACCATCTACGACGTGCCGGCCGACGCCCTCATCGAGGAGGTCGCCGCACGACTCGAGGACCGGATCGACGAGCCCGATTGGGTCGAGTTCGCCAAGAGCGGCGCCGGCAAGGAGCTCCCGCCGGAACAGGAGGACTTCTGGTACGTGCGCTCCGCCAGCCTCCTCCGGAAGGTCGCCCAGAACGAGCCGATCGGCATCGAGCGGCTCGCCACCGAGTACGGCTCGAAGAAGCGCGGCTCGAACCGCTACTCCGTCCGCCCCGGCGAGCACGAGGGGGGCTCCCGCAAGCTCATCCGCGCGTCGCTGCAGGCCCTCGAAGAGGACGGGCTCGTGACCACCGCCGCCGGCGAAGGGCGTCGCGTCTCCGACGACGGCGAGGCGTTCCTCTCCGAGGTCGCCGCCGACGTCTTCGAGGACCTCGACCGGCCGGAACTCGAACGCTACGCGTAGATAGCGATTCGCTTTTTGCACGTCGCGCTCGCTCCCGAGCCGCGGCTCCGGCACTCCCTTTTCGTCTGATTCCACCGATACTCGCCGTCTTGCGGCGCTTTTCTCGCGTTGGCGCTCGGTACCGATCGTCCCACGCTCGCCGACATATATCCAATATCGCTATACAAAATTGTCGGGTGGCCGATTCGCAGGGCGTCGTCGTGATCGGATCGCAGAGCCTCGGCTATCGGTAGCGTCGATGAAAAACGGTGTGCGGGCGGTACGGCAAGTGAACCGGTTCGATCGAATCCCCGACCGAACTATCCCGTGTTCTTCATCCCGGCGGCGATGCCGTTGACGGTGAGCCGGAGGGTCCGCTCCTCCTCCTCGGTGCGGTGCGTCCGCCCGAGTAGGTTCGCCTGCAGCAGGTTCAGCGGATCGACGTAGGGGTTCCGCCGGTCGAGGCTCTCTTCAAGCCACTCGCGGCGGATCAGATCGTCGCGGCCGCTGATCGCCAGGACGAGTTCGCGGCCGCGTTCGTACTCCCCGATCAGTTCGGGGAAGAACCGCTCCCGGAGGTCGTCGTCCGCGAGGTCGGCGTACTCGGCGGCGATTTCCGGTTCGGTGCGGGCGAGCGCGAGCGCCGCGTTGTCGAGAGTGGTGCGGAAGAACGGCCACTTCTCGTACATCTCTCGGAGGGTTTCGAGGCCCTCCGCCTCCCCGACCGCGTCGAGGTAGGCGTCGAGCCCGGATGCGAGCGAGTACCACCCCGGGAGGATGAGCCGGGTCTGGGTCCACGAGAACACCCACGGGATCGCCCGCAGGTCCTCGACGGTGCGCTCGCCGGAGCGCGAGGCGGGCCGCGAGCCGAGGTTGAGGTTCTCGACGACGGAGATGGGCGTCGCCTGTCCGAAGTAGTCGACGAACCCGTCGGTGTTCAGGAGATCGCGGTACGTCTCGCGGGCGGCGGGCGCCATCGTCTCCATCGCGTCGACCCAGCTCTCGGGCACCTCCTCGGTGGGCTCCTCGTTGGCCTCCTGACGGGCGCGGATCTGCGCGTCGAGCATCTGTTCGAGCTCGCGTTCGGCGATCCGCGGGTTGGCGTACTTCTCGGCGATCGCCTCGCCCTGCTCGGTGAACTTCACCTGTCCCGTGACCGTCTCGTTGGGAAGCGCGAGCAGCGCCTCGTTCATCGGCCCGCCGCCCCGCGAGATGGAGCCGCCGCGGCCGTGGAACAGCCGGAGGGTGACCTCCTCTTCGCGGCAGAACCGCGCGATCCGGCGCTGATTCTCGTAGAGGTCCCAGTTCGCGGCGAGGAACCCGTTCTCCTTGTTGGAGTCGGAGTAGCCGAGCATGACCTCTTGGATCTCCCCGCGGACCTCCAGCGCGGTCGCGTACGCCTCGTTGTCGAAGAGCTCCCCGAGGATGCGTTCGGCGCCGTTGAGTGCGGATTCGGTCTCCAGCAGGGGGACCACGTCGAGCCCGCAGTGGTCCGGCAGCGAGACGACACCGACCTGATCGGCCAAGAAGAGCACTTCGAGCACGTGGCTCGGCTCCTCCGTCATCGAGATGCAGTAGGTGTCAATCGCCTGCGCGCCGTACTCGTCCTGCCAGTCGGCAAGCTCCTGGAACCGCCGGAGCACGCGCTCGGTGGTCTCGGAGACGTCGCCGGGCTCGTCGGCGTCGACGACCGGGTCTTCTTGGAGGATCGCCTCGGTGAGGAACTCTTGGCGGGCGTCCTCGTCCATCTCGCGGTAGTCGACGCCCTCGGTCGCGACCGCCTCGGCGACCGCCTCGGTGTGGTTCTCGCGGTGGTCGCGGAGGTCCAGCGACGCGAGCGTGAATCCGAACGTGTCGACCTGCCGGCGGAGCGGCTCGACGAACGACTCGCGGACCGCGTCCTGGCCGTCGGCCGCCAGCGAGTCGGCGATCACGTCGAGGTCGGCGAGGAACGCGTCGCCGTCGGGGTACTCGCCGGGTCGCACGTCGTCGACGCGGTCCAGCCGCTCGCGCATCAGGCGGAGCTTCTGGCGGTACGGCTCGTCGGGGTACCGCTCGCGCGCCTCCTCGACCACCGTCGGGAACCGCTCGGCGTCGGCCGCCAGCGACTCGGCGAGCCGGTCGTCGACCGCGTAGCGCTCGCCGTCTTGGCTCAGCACGGCCGAGAGCCGCTTACACCGGTCGCGGTACTTCTCGACGGCGACCTCGCGCTGCCGCCCCAGCGTCTCGTCGGTGACCTCCGGCGTGACGAACGGGTTGCCGTCGCGGTCGGAGCCCGCCCACGAGCGGAACTCGAAGAGCTTGGGGCAGTCCACGTCGTCGTACTCCTTCGAGATGGTCTCCTCGAACTCCTCGTAGGCGTCGCCGACGACGTCGAAGAGCGTGTTTTCGAGGTACCACTGGACGTTTCGCGCCTCGTCTTCGGGCTCCGGGCTGCGCTGGCGCACCTGCCGGGTGCCCCAGAGGCTGGTCACCTCGGCGGTGACGTCGCGCCAGATCCCGTTGCGCTCGCGCTCGGTGAGGTTGCGCTCGTCGAGCTCCTCCAGGTGGTTGGCGATCGATCGGAGCTTCGCCTTCACCGTGGCTCGCCGGGCCTCGGTGGGGTGGGCGGTGAACGTCGGCTCGATGAGTACGTCCTGTAACAGCTCCCGGAGCTCGTCGGCCTCGACGCCGGCCTCGGAGAACTCGGCGATCGTGGCGTCGAAGGAGTCGTGGAGCGCTCCCTCCTCGTCTGCGTCCCGGATGGCGCGGACCCGCTCGCGCTCCTCGGCGAGGTTGATCAGCTCGAAGTAGGTCGTGAACGCGCGGGCGACGATCCCCTCCCGGGTCGTCGACAGCCCGTCGACGGACTCGTGGAGGGCGTCCCGGCTCGTCGCGTCGCCGCGGCGGTAGTCGATCGCCGCGTTTCGGAGGTCCTCGACGGTCTCGTACGCCTCGGTGGAGGCCTGCGCGGCGAGGACGTCCCCCACGAGCGCGCCGAGCTCGCGCACGTCCGTCCGCACGTCCCGATTGTGCAACACCATACCACAGATACACCCGTCGAGATGGGTTAAAACCGATGCCCGAACGAAGGTTTGCCTCGGCTTCGAGTAAACGTATCGATCGATCGTTCGACACCTCGCGGGCGGGTCGGGCCGTCGACGCGCTGGCGACCGGTCGCCCGGAGGCGTACCCCGACCGCCGTTCCGCTTCGGTGGAGGGTTCGTCACCCTTTTTACCGGTCCAACCCGAACGACGGGTATGAGTCAGTCCGACAAGTATCCGGCCGAGTCCGGCCGGCGCCGCTTCGTCAAGGGCGTCGTCGGCGGCGCGGCCCTCTCGGGGGTCGGCGCGATGGGGTCGGCGACGGTGAACACCCTGACGACCTCCGGCGGCGTCGGCGGCGGATCGACCGTCGCGATGTCGATCACCCAGACCGGCGGCCCGGCGCCGCGCGGCCTCCCGCAGATCCCGGTCGAGGTCACCGACGACGGGTACATCCGCGGGATCTGGCCCGAGACGCAGACCGTCACGCAGGAGGGACAGGAGATCGAGGTCGCACAGGAGCAGCTCGGCGGTCGGACCTACTCCGGGGCGTGGTTCCAGTACTGCGGCGTCGAGTCACAGGAGAACATCGCCCCGAACTTCGAGTCGGACAACCTGTTCCGGGCGGCCCCCGGCAAGTACGACTGGCAGGACGAGACCTACGACGCCGGCGACCAGATCCACGTCGACGACTTCGACGACTACGCCGAGTGGGGCAACGGGATCGGCGACGACGGCGTCGGGAAGCCGGCGTCCGTCACTTGGCGGTCCGAGGACGCCGACGCCGACCTCAACGCCATCGTCATCCGCTCGCCGCGGATCGAGGAGGCCGCACAGAACGACGAGTGGGTCTCCGCCTCGACGGATCAGGGGTTCATCGCGTACCTCAACGTCTGTACGCACTTCTGCTGTATCCCCGACTACAAGGTGTTAGAGGAGTCCGCCCGGTACGACGCCGCCAACGGGACCTACTGCGTCTGCCACCAGTCGACGTACGACCCGTTCACGCTCGAAGAGTCGCTGTTCATCGCCCGGCCCCGCCCGGACGAGTAACCGCCGGAACCGACGCGAAACCCCGGCACCATCGGACCCGCCGACGCCGCGCGCCCCGACGGGCGCCGCGCTTTTCCCCCCGCTTCGCGTACGCTTCCCCATGAGCGACGACGAGGTTCCCGCAGACGGAGCGCCGGCCGCCGACGATCCGACCGACGCGAACGCCGATCCGTTCGCCGCGGAGATCGACCGCGCCCGCGACCTCCTCGACGGCGAGGGGATCGAGGCGGTCCACGTCGGCGTCGTCCGCGACGGCGAGGTCGACACGGCCTTCGCCCAGCGAGGGGACGGCGACGCGGAGAACGAGGGGCTTCGGGCGCTCGCGCTGTTGGCCGCGCACGTCCGACTGGTCGCCGGTGAGGCGGGCGTCGACGCCTCCACCGTCGCGGGCGACGCGGCGACGCTCGCGGGGCAGGTCGAACGGATTCCGGCCAGCACGGACGACCTCCCCGAGGAGTAGGCGCCGGCGAGAGGGACCCGGCTGCTACTCAATCGCTACCCGTCTCCTTCGCCGCCCCCTCCCTCGCTCCGACGGATTCGGGAGAGCTGGTGGGCGACGCCGGCGAGGGCGACGAGCAGCACCGCGAGGTTGAACGCCGCGAGGGCGATCGGCTGGAAGGCCGGGTCGAGCCACGTCCGGATCGCGCGGCCGGCCTGACTGTAGAAGCTCCAGCCGGCGATCAGCGCGAGCAGGATCAGCGCCGCCAGCCCGATCCGATCGATGTACCCGCGGAGGTCATCGGTCGAGAGCCGACCGAATCGGCCGTCGCCTCCGTTCGCGTCGCCCTCGGGGTCGCCTCCCGGTTCGTCTCCGAGATCGCTCTCGGGATCGGCCGTCGTCGATGCGCGGTCGTCGTCGGTGTCGGGGGCGATGTCGGTCATGGGTCCGGTGGGTGAGTCGGTGGTGTCGCTGTGGTCGGCGGCGTCGGCGTCGTCCAAATCGTTCGCGTCACCGCGATCGCGTTCGTCCGTCATCGTCGCCTCCGTGCGGCGAGGGCCGCGGCGACGAGCGCGACGAGCGCGACGAGCGGGCCGAAGCCGGGCGTCGCGTCTCCGGCGCCGTCCTCGCCTCGGTCAGGAGCACCGGCACCGCCACTCGCGTCCTCGCCGCCCTCTTCTCGCGTGAAGTCCTCGACGGCGAACTCCACCTCCTCGACCGTCTCGTTCGCGCTGATCGTCTCTCGGGGATTCAGGTTAGCGACGCCCTGCGTCTCGTCGATGAGCACGTCGTCGCTCCACAGCGCGGCGTCGACGTAGTAGTTGTAGTTCGCGGGCACCTCGACGGTCGTCGTCACGGTGTCGGTCCGGCCGGGGCGGACCTCGCCGACCGTCTCGCGCGCCTCGTCGGCGATCACGTTCGACTCCGCCTGCCGGAGCAGCACGCGGAGGTCGAGCGGCTCCGAGGCGGCGTCGCCGCGGTTCGTCACCGAGATCGACACCGACAGCGTCGCGGTCTCGTTGTCGGCCTCGCTCACGCTGACCGCGACGGTCGGCCAGACGTTGCCGTCGGTGAAGCCGACGCGGGAGTCGGCGTAGTCGGGCGTGAGCGCCGCGACGCCGCCGACGCGGGTCGTCTGGCTCGCTTGCCGCTCGCCGTCGGCGAAAACGACGGTCTCGATCCGGTAGCCGCCTTCGCGCTCCACGTCGACGGAGCCGTTGACGGTCCGTTCGCCGTCGCCGTCCACGTCGCCGACGTCGACCGTCGTCTCGTCGACGAGCAGCCCCGAGTCGGCGCCGATCGCGCGGTGGCGGACCGTGACGTTCTCGACGGTCGAGCCCCGGTGCCGGAGGTCGACTCCGAGCCGGAGCTCCGCTGTCTCGCCGCGCACCTCACCCGGCGAGACGACCGTGTCGGTGATGCTGACATCGCCGGGACGCTCGTCGGCCTCGCGCGGGTCGACGATCGCGTCCGGCGCGGCGACGGCGCCGATCGCGCCCGCGAGCAGGAGCGCGGCGGCGGCCGCCAGGAGGGCAGTTCGCGTGTCCATACCCGTCACGTCTGAACGACAACATAAGTGCTTTGTCGAAACCTCGGCGGGCGAATCCCCCGTCTGGGACCGCCCTCAGAGCGCCCGGTAGCGCCCGCCCGACTCGGAGAGCTCCCCGCGGCGCGCGAGCCGCGTCAGGATCTCTCGGGCCGTCTCGGGGGGGACCCCGTCCTCGCTCGCGCGCGCCACGACGTTCTCCTCGGTGGGTTCGTCGACCGTCTCGATCGCGTCGCGGACGATTTCGGTCCGACTCCGCGAGCCCGACCCGCCGCCCTCGGCGCGGGCGCCGGCCTCGTCGACGGCGTCGGCGTCGACTCCGGACGCTTCGAGGTACTCGCGGTCGTCGATCCCCGCCTCGTCGACGGCGCGTTCGAGCTCGGAGACGTGGTCGAGCTCGGCGAACGCCGCGCTCTCGTCGCGCTTCTTCGCGAGCAGCGCGCCCCGGGCCTCGCGGGCCGCGTCGCGGTCCTCCGACTCGAAGAACCGCTTGAGCTTCGCCGTCCGGTGCGTCTTCCCGCAGCGGGGGCACTTCGCGCTGTCGCTCGTCCGCGGGTCCGTGAGGAGCCACATCGCCGCGCACTCGTTGCAGCCGACGACCGCGTACATGCGGCGCGGTTCGTCGGCCCCGGATTTGAACCCTCGGACCCGCGTCGCCGGCCCGATCGGCGTGCAGTTCGATCAGGACGCAGTTCGATCGGGATGCAGTTCGCTCCGCGTGCGGTCCGATCAGCCCGCGCGGTCCTGTCCGATTGCGGTATTGTGTTATCCATCCAAAACCATTATCCGCGTCGGGTGCGTAGGGGAACGCGATGAGTTCAACCGACGCCGTCCCCACGGAACCGATTCAGCTGGCCGATCCCGACGAGTTCGACGACCATGTCGCCGACGGCGTGGTCCTCGTCGACTTCCACGCGGACTGGTGCGGCCCGTGTCAGATGATGGAGCCGGCCGTCGAGGCGGTCGCGAACGACACCGACGCGACCGTCCTCAAGGTCGACGTTGACGAGCATCAGGGGCTGGCCGGCGAGTACGGCGTGCAGAGCATTCCGACGCTGCTCGTGTTCGCCGGCGGCGAGCTCGCGGAGCGGATGGTCGGCGCGCAGTCGGAGGCGGCGCTCGCCGACGCGGTCGCGGAGCACACCGCCTGAATGACCGATCCCGAGGCCGACGCCGGGACGACTCCGAGCGACCTGCGCGAGCTGCGCGCGGACGTGCCGGCGCTCGGCGAGGCCGCGTACTTCAACTTCGGCGCGCACGGTCCGAGCCCCGAGCGCGTCGTCGAGGCGGCGTCCGACTCCGTCGCCGACCACGAGTTCGGGTCGGGGACGACGGACCCCTACGAGCGCGCCTTCGAGACGTACGAGACGGTGCGCGAGCGCATCGCGGACTTCGTCGGCGCCGAGCCGGACGAGGTCGCCCTGACCGAGAGCACGACCGACGGGATCACCCGGATCGCGGGTGCGATCGACTGGGAGCCGGGCGACGTGGTCGTCCGGACCGACCTCGAACACCCGGCCGGCGTCCTCCCGTGGAAGCGGCTGGAACGCGAGGGCGTCGAGGTGCGCGTCGTCGAGACCGAGGGCGGCCGGATCGACCGCGAGGCGTACGCGGAGGCCGTGGCGGACGCGCGGCTCGTCTGCTTCAGCGCGATCACGTGGACCCACGGGACGCGGCTCCCGGTCGCCGACCTCGTCGCGCTCGCCGACGAGGCGGGGGCGTTCACGCTCGTCGACGCGGTCCAGTCGCCCGGACAGGTCGCGATGGACGTGTCCGCGTGGGGCGCCGACGCGGTGGCGGCGGCGGGCCACAAGTGGGTGCTCGGCCCGTGGGGGGCCGGCTTCCTCTACGTCGATCGCGAGGCCGCGGCCGAGCTGGCGCCGCGCGCGGTCGGCTATCGGAGCGTCGAGGACCCGAACGCCGACGAGATCGCGTTCAAGCCGGGCGCGAAGCGCTTCGAGGTCGGGACGACGACCCCGGCCGCCCACGCCGGATTGATCAAAGCGCTCGACGCGATCGACGCGGTCGGGCTCCCGGCGATCGAAGACCGGATCGCGTCGCTCACGGACCGGCTCAAGGACGGCGTCCCCGACGACCGCCTGTTGAGCCCCCGCGAGTACGAGTCCGGGCTCGTCACGGTCGACGTCGACGATCCCGAGGCGACGGTCGACCGGCTCGCCGAGGAGGGGATCGTCGTTCGATCGCTGCCCCACCCGGACGGGGTCCGGGCGTCGGTCCACGCCGTCTCCACCGAGGCCGAGATCGACCGGCTGGTCGACGGCCTCGCGGCCGAGTGGTGAGCCCGCGACCGGACGCGTTTTAGTGCCACGCGTACAAGACCGCGCATGGGATTTCACACGTTCGACGCCGAGCAGGCGGAGCGACTGGAGCGCCCCGCGGTCCGGTACCGCTGGGTCTCCGCCGAGGAGGTCGTCGGCGCGCTGACGGCCGACCGCACCGATCGCACCGACCGCGGAGGGGCGACCGTCGCCGACCTCGGGAGCGGCACCGGCTTCTACACCGACGCGGTCGCGTCCCACGTCGAGACGGTCTACGGCGTCGACGTGCAGGCCGAGATGCACGCGTTCTACCGCGAGAAGGGCGTCCCCGAGAACGTTGCCCTCGTCGAGAGCGACGTGGCAACCCTCCCCTTCGAGGACGGCGAGCTCGACGCCGCGTTCTCGACGATGACGTACCACGAGTTCGCGAGCGACGCGGCCCTCGCGGAGCTGGCCCGCGTGATCCGGTCCGACGGCCGACTCGCGCTCTTCGACTGGTCGGCCGCGGGCGACGGCGAGCACGGCCCCTCGGCCGACGAGCGGTTCGCGGCGAGCGACGCGGTCGCGGCGCTGGAGGCGGCGGGGTTCGAGATGGTCTCCGCCTCCGAGCGCACCGAGACGTTCGCCGTGATCGCTCGCGCGCCGTAGGCAGCCTGTAAGCGCGAAGGGTAACCCGTCGGAGAAGGGTGGATCTCGTCGGTCTTATTTATGAATGATGTGCGGTGGCGCGTGCCGACGAGCGCCCGTAGGGCGCGAGTCGCACGCGCGAGGGACGCGGCGAACGCGAGCGGCGAAGCCGCGAGTCGTGAGCCGCGAGGCTGGGGAGGTGTGAGGCTGTACGGTGCGGGTGGGTGGGACTCAAAGGGGCAGCCGCGAGGACGGCGCAGGCGATGTAAGCACCGCAAGGAGCGAGTGAAACGAGCGACTGAGGAGCGCAGCGAGCGTGCGCCGTCCTCGCGGCTGGGGCTTTGGGGGTGTTCACCACGGAACGGTCGATCGGTTATAAACGAATGGTTAGAGAGTCGGAGGCTCCCATCATCTATCTTTCTACAAGGAGAGAATCCGGGCGTTTACGCCGGGAGTGAATCCGACAACGCTGACACAATCTGCCATCAGCGGCTTATAAGTGATCGACCGAAGAACCAACCACCTTCACGACACCACCGACACGAACTCCCTGATCGTATCGCCTCACTCCTCGAGCACCGTCGACCCCTTTCCGATCCGCGTCTGGTAGGCGCGGGCGTCGATGCCGGCGTCGGAGAAGGCGTCGAGCATCGCGGCGGCGACCCCCCGCCGACGCTCGTCGCGGCAGACGGCGAGGATCGCGGGACCGGCGCCGCTGACGGTGACCCCCGTCGCGCCGGCCTCGAAGGCGGCCGCGCGCACGTCGTCGTACCCCGTGATCAGCCGCGCGCGCTCGGGGGTGACGACGGGGTCGCTCATGCCGGCGCCCACCAGCTCGGGGTCGGAGCGGCACATCCCGACCGCGAGCGTGGCGGCGTTGCCGACCGTCTCGACGAGTTCCTCCATCGAGGCCGTCTCGGGGACGACCCGGCGCGCGTCGCGGGTCGAGACCGCGACGTCGGGGAGACAGACCACGAGAGGGATCGAGGCGTCGACGGCGTGGGTCCCCTCGCTCGTCGTCACCGTGAACCCGCCGAGTATCGACGGGGCGACGTTGTCGGAGTGCGCGACGCCGGAGACGACCGCCTCGCCCTCGGCGGCGACGGGGACCAGCTCCGGCCGGGAGAGCCCGCGGTCGTACAGCCGGTTGAGCGCGACCGCGGCGCCGGCGGCGCTGGCGGCCGAGGAGCCGAGGCCGGACGCCGGGCGGACGCCCTTGTCGATGTGGATGCGCGCGGGCGCGTCGAGCGCCTCGACGACGGCGCCGACCGTGTTCTTCTCGGGGTCCTCGGGGATGTACTGCGCTCCGACCCCGGTGACCTCGATCGTCGTCTCCGCCGCCTTCTCGACGGTGACGACGTCCGCCGGTCGCGTGAGAGCCGCGCCGAACACGTCGAACCCGCTGCCGAGGTTCGCGCTCGTGGCGGGTGCCCGTACCGTGACCATGGCGGGGAGTGTCGCTCGCGGTGCAAAAAGAGGCGGGATCGAGCCACGGCGCGGCGAGGCGGAACGGCGGTGCGGAGAGACGGAACGCCAGCGCTATCGGGGAGAGGAACACGGAGCGGGAGACGGCAGAACTCGGAGCAGGAGACGGCAGAACTCGGAGCAGGAGACGGCGGAAACCGGGGCGGAAGACGGCAGAACGGGGGTCGGAACTGTGAACCGCGTCAGTTACCGGCCATCGTCCACAGCAGCGCGCCGATCAGGATCATCGGAATGCCCCCGAGGATGTACGTCTGCGGCATCGTCGTGTACGGGGCGACCAAGAAGATCGTCCCGAAGCCGGCGAAGACGGACGCGATCACCTTCTGGGACTTCAGGGGCACGGTCGCCAGCAGCGAGACGGCGAACCCGAGCAGTATGACGTGCCCGAGGTGGTAATCGAGCAGGAACGTGTCGATGAACAGCGGCGAGAGCATTCTTGTCTGAACGTGCGAGGGATTCGCGCATTAAAGTTCCGTTTCGCGCGGGGCGGACGGGGGTTCGGCCCCCGGATCGGTCGACCGGATCGACTGAACCGACCACGGATTCGCACCGACTTCTCTGCCGCGATCGTCGTCCGCGGCTCCCGCCGCCGGTTCCACCCCCGGTCACCACCTCTTATAAGTCCCGGCGGCGAAACGACCGAGCGTGCGACTCGTTCAGGTCATGATTCCGGCGGGAAAGCGTGCCGCCGTGATCCGGGCGCTCGACGACGAGGGCGTCGACTACGTCGTCACCGACGAGACGAGCGGCCGCGAGTACACCGCGGTCGCGACGTTCCCGCTCCCGACCGCCGCCGTCGAGCCGGTGCTCGAACGGCTCCGGGAGGCGGGGATCGACGAGAGCACCTACACGGTCATCGTCGCGGCCGAGACGGTCATCTCCCGGCGGTTCGAGGCGCTCGAAGACGAGTATGAAGAAGAGGCCGAACGGGGGGGCGACCGGATCTCGCGGGAGGAGCTACAGGCCAAGGCCGACGATCTCGCCTCCGGACTCCGGACGTACGTGCTGATGACGGTGATCTCCGCCGTGATCGCGACCGCCGGACTCCTGCTCGACTCGCCGGCGACCGTGGTGGGATCGATGGTGATCGCTCCCCTGATCGGCCCGGCGATGTCGGCCGCGATCGGCACGGTCGTCGACGACGAGGACATGTTCCGACGCGGCGTCCGGATGCAGGTCCTCGGCGTCGCGGTCGCGATCGGGGCCGCGACGCTGTTCGCGTTCGCGTTGCGGTGGTTCGCGCTCGTCCCGCCCGGGCTCGACCCGCTGGAACTCGCGGAGGTCTCCGAGCGGCTCGCGCCCAACGTCTTGGTGCTCGTCGTGGCGATCGGCGCGGGCGTCGCCGGGATCGTCTCGCTGATGGTGGGCGTCTCCGCGACGCTGGTCGGCGTCATGATCGCGGTGGCGCTCATCCCTCCCGCGGCCGCCGTCGGGATCGGGATCGCCTTTCAGATCCCGCGGCTCGTGCTCGGCGCGGGCGTGATCGTCGCGGTGAACGTCCTCTCGATCAACCTCTCCGCGCTGGTCGTGCTCTGGTACGAGGGGTACCGCCCGCAGAGCTGGTTCCGCGAGGACGACGCGCGCGCGGCATTCCTGAAGCGTGCGGCCGTGCTCGCGGCCGCCATCGCGGTGCTCTCGGTGTTTCTCGGCGGCGTCACCTACGAGTCGTACGTCGCCTCGACCACCGAGGCCGACATCCGGACCGCCGCGGGCGACGAGCTCGCCGCGCTGGATTCCGGGCTCGAACTGCTGGAGCTGGAGGTCGATCGCACCGGAACGGTCCCGCCCCTCTCCACCGAGCGCGTGGTCATCACCGTGGGGGCGCCGCCCGGCGGCGTCGAGGGCGTGGCCGACGCGCTCGACCGCCGGATCGAGGCAACGATCGGGACCGACGTGCGCGTCGAGGTGCGCCTCGTGACGATCGATCGGGCCTGAGACGCGGCTTCGAGTGGTCGACGTGACGAACGTGGCGATCTGATCCGAGCTTTTCGACGCGTGGTCCGGTTTTTGCGTAATCCCTGCGGTAGTTGGTTTTTCTGACCCGCATGCCGAAAGAGGAACTACTTTTTACCGCGCCGACAGTGATCCGGCAGTGACCGACTCACAGCGACCCGACGACGATTCGATGCGCGAAGTCGTCGAGCGCTCCCGCAGCGGTGCGCCCGCGGTCGGCGAGGCCGTCCGGGACCGCTTCTCGTCCGACGAGGTGTTCCAGCGGATCATCGCCGCCGCGGACGAGGAGGTGACCTCCGAGAGCCGCGAACTCTTCTTCAGCGGGCTCGCGGCGGGGCTGGCGATCACGATCACCTTCATGCTGTACGCCTCCCTGACGGCCGCGACCGACTCACATCCGATCTTGAGCGTGCTCCTCTACCCGCTCGGGTTCATCTACATCATCATCGGGGGCTACCAGCTGTACACCGAGAACACGCTGCCGCCGGTCGCGTTGACCTTAGAGCGGCTCGCGAGCCTCCCCACGCTCCTTCGCCACTGGACGATCGTGCTCGCGGGCAACTTCGTCGGCGGCGGGATCGGCGCGCTCGTACTCTCCTACGGCGGCGTCTTCACGGGCGACACCGTCGACGCGGCGCGGTACATCTCCGAGGGCGGGTTCGGCGTCGGCGCCGTTCCGCTGTTCTTCAAGGCCGCGATGGCCGGGCTGATCGTCGCCGGCGTCGTCTGGGTCGGGTTCGCCTCCACCGACTCCGTGAGCCGGATGCTGGTCGTCTACCTCGCGTTCCTCGCGATCCCGCTCGGCGACCTGTTCCACGTCGTCGTCTCCTTCACCGAGGTCGTCTACCTGTTCTTCGAGTACAGCATCCCGCTGTACGGCGCGGAGATCAGCCTCTACTCAGGGATCGTCGGCTTCGTGCTCCCCGTGCTGCTCGGGAACACCATCGGCGGGGTGGTCCTGGTCACGCTGGTGAACTACTTCCAGACCAGCGAGGAGCGCTTGGAGGAGGCGCGCTTCGAGGGGATGACCCGCCGGCTCACGGTGCCCGAGTGGGTACTCGGCCGCGCCGCCGGGCGCTCGCACGTCCCGATTTTGGACGCCACGGAAGCGACGCTGTTCGCCAACGAGGGCCACCGGATCATGGTCCCTATCACGAACCCGCGGACCGACGGCCCGATCGTCGAGCTCGCGAGCCGGCTCGCCAGCGACCACGAGGACGGCCTCGTCCACATCGTCCACGTCGTGCAGGCGCCGGAGCGGATGTCGCTGTCGGCGGGCGCCGGCCGGATCGCCGATGTCTCCGAGGAGGGGATGTCCGGGCTCCGCGAGACCGCCGGGGAGTACGACATCGACGTCTCCACCTCCACGGTCGTCTCGCACCGCTCCTTCGAGGAGGTGTTCAACATGGCCTGCCGGACCCGCCCCGACGCGGTGTTGATGGGGTGGGGCGACGACCAGCTCTGGAGCGCGGCCCGCGCGGAGCGGCCCATCGACGAGCTGACCAACCAGCTCCCCTGTGACTTCCTCATCCTGAGCGAGAGCGACCTCGACACCTCCCGGGTCCTGCTCCCGACCTCCGGCGGCCCGGACTCGACGTTGGGCGCCGAGGTCGCGAGCGTGCTCTCCCGGACCGCGGGCGCCGAGGTGACGCTGCTCCACGTCGTCGACGGCCCGGAGAACCGCGCCGAGGGCGAGGGGTTCCTCACCACGTGGGCCGCGGAGCACGGGCTCTCGGACGCCGAGCGGATCGTCGACGACACCGGCGATGTGGAGGGGGCCATCGCCCGGGGGGCCGCGGACAACACCCTCGTCATCATCGGCGCGACGGAGAAGGGGCTGCTCTCGCGGCTCGTCTCGGACTCGCTGCACCTCGACGTGGTCCACGACGTCGACTGCTCGCTGCTGCTCGCCGAGCGTCCCAGCCGCCGCACGATCCGCGAGCGGCTCTTCGGCTCCGGACGGCGGGTGTCCGGCCCGCCTGACGGCGGCGTTGAGCGCGATCCGGACGCGTCGAGTGGGGCGGAGATCGGGGCCGCCGAGCGGGACGACGCCGAGTCCGACCGCGGCGATCGCGCGTTCGGCGGCGGCGACGGCGACGACAGTCGGAGTGGCAGTGCTGCCGATGCTGACCACGGTAGTGACGAGGCCGACGGTAACCGAGGCGAGAGCGACGACGGCGCGGATCGGACGGTGATCACGGACCACGAAGACCCCGACGAGGAAGACGAGGAGGGAGACGACGACCGCTCGCCGGAGCCCGCGGTGATCACGGATCACGACGACTCAGATCACGACGACTCGGACGACGAAGCGGACGACGACGGCGAGGAGGGGGACGAGAGCGAGGCGAAGGACGACGGCGGGACTGACGAGGAGGAGGCGGACGGAGACGGGACGGACGACGAGACCCGGTCCGCCTGATCGCGGCCTCGGATCGCCCCCGTCCGATAGCGCAAACGGCTCTTTGTCCTTTCGGCGGCTTATTGGGGATTCCCGACGAGAGAAGGGTATGAACAGGAAACTGGCGACTGCCGTCGGAATCGCGCTGCTCGTCGCGCTCGCGGGCTGTTCGGGGCTCGCCGGGTCGACCGGGACCGCCGGCGTCGGTCCGGGGGACGAATCGGGACTCGACAGGAACGTCGAGGTGACCGCGGACGGCGAGGCCACGGCCGAGCCGGACCGCGCGACGATCCGCGTCGCGGTGACCGCGACCGGCAACGACTCCGCGGCCGTTCGCGACGAACTCGCCGCGAACGACGACGAGGTTCGCGCGGCGCTCACCGACTGGGGACTCGACGAGGACGACATCCGGACCGACCGGTACGACGTGCGAGAGTCCTACGAGACGCGCGAGAACCCCGAGCGGACGCGGTATCAGGGCGTCCACCGCTACGCGATCGCGCTCGACGACGTGGACGCGGTCGGCGAGGTCATCGACGTCGCGATCGAGGCCGGCGCGGACGAGGTCCAGCGGATCGAGTTCGGACTGAGCGAGGAGCGCGAACGCGAGGTGCGCGAGACAGCCATCGAGAACGCGATGGCGAACGCCGAGGACGACGCCACCGTGCTCGCCGACTCCAGCGGACTGGAGCTGGCCGGCGCCTACAGCGTCTCTACCGCCAGCGCGGGCGTAACGCCGTACCGGGTCTCCGACGCCGCCATGATGGCGGAGAGCGACGGCGCGGACGCCGGCGCCGCCACCGGCGTCGAGACCGGCGACGTGAGCGTACAGGTCTCCGTCAACGTCGTCTACAACGCCGAACAGGCCTGACGCGCCGTCGGAGTTCTTTTTTAAAGCTGCCGCTCACTCGTCGCCGTCGCGCGTCGGGAGGTCGGGTTCGAACGCGGCCGCCTCGACGGCCATGTCGAGCACGCGCTCGACGTTCTCGTCGTCGGTGACGCTCATCGTCGCGTCGACCGACTCCGCCTGCACCGCGTCGAAGCGGTCGTGTTTGTTCGCCACCGTGAGGAACGGCACGTCCTCGCCGAACAGCTCGCGGACCTCCTCGCGGAGTTCGAGCTGGACGTCGAGGGGGTAGCCGCAGTCGCCGGAGGGGTCGAGCACGAACACGACCACGTCCGCGAGGTGTTCGAGGGCGCTGACCGCCTGCCGCTCGATGTCGTTGCGCTCGTCGGCGGGTCGGTCGAGCAGGCCGGGGGTGTCGACGATCTGGTACCGGACGTGGTCGCGTTCGAAGTGCCCGATCTGGACGCCCTTCGTGGTGAACGGGTACTCCGCGATCTGGTTCGAGGCGCGAGTGACCCGGTTGACGAACGACGACTTGCCGACGTTGGGGTAGCCCGCGATCACGATGGCGGGCTCGTCAGGTTTCACGTCCGGGAGCACCTTCAGCTGGTCCCGGGAGTCGCCGACGTACCGCAGGTCGTCTTCGATCTGGTCCATCACGTCGGCCATGCGCGCGAACGCCTGCTTGCGGTGTTTCCGGGCGGTGTCCACGTCGGAGTTGCGGATCTTCGTCGTGTACTCGTCGCGGAGGTCCTCGATCTGCCGGCTGGCCCACATCACCTGCGAGAGCGCCTGCCGGAGGCGGTCGACGTCGACGATGGCGTCGGCGAGCTCGTAGTAGAACGGGTCCACGTCGAAGCCGAAGTCCGGCCACGAGACGACGACGTTCTCTAGGTTGTCCGAGAGCACGTTGCCGGCGGTCCGCAGCATCGACTCTTGCGCCTCGTGTCCGTGTTTGGCACGCCCCGAGCGCGCCGCCCGCGAGAACGCCTTGTCGACGAGTTCCTCCGAGCGGGGAGTCGTCGGAAGGCCCTCAAATATCATGTTGCCCCGACTTGACCGCCGACGCGTATAAGACCGTCCGTTCGATGACCCCCGCGACACGGCGGCACACGGTCGGACGCGGGGGTGTCGGCGGCGATCCGGTCGTCGTTCTCTCCCCCGCCGCAGACGACGATGAACGATCGTCATCTTCCTCACGCATATTTCGAGACATACTTATGCTTCAAAGGAATACACGGAGTATGGCACGCTCGTTCACGCCGACGACCTACGAGGACCTCGATCCGGATCGCCGCCCGAGTCTGGCGCTGGCGCTGATCCCGGTCCTCGCCGTCGTGGCGTTCCTCGGCATCGGCTCGGCCGTCCTCGGCCTCGACCCGCACCCGCCGCTCCTCTGGAGTATCGCCTTCGTCGGCGGGTTCGGGCTGTGGCTCGGCTACGACTGGGAGGAGCTGTTCGACGGGATCGCGAACGGTCTCGTGATGGGGCTGCAGGCGCTTCTCATCATCTTCACCATCTACGGGCTGATCGCGACGTGGGTCAGCGCCGGCACGATTCCCGGACTGATGTACTTCGGCCTCGAGATCCTCTCGCCGACGACGTTCCTCCCGGCGGCCGCGGTCGTCGCCGCCGTCGTCGCGTTCGCCATCGGCTCCTCGTGGACCACGGTGGGAACGCTCGGTGTCGCCTTCGTCGGCATCGGCGCGGGGCTCGGCGTCCCCGCCCCGATGACCGTCGGGGCCGTCCTCTCGGGCGCGTACGCCGGCGACAAGCAGTCGCCGCTTTCGGACACCACCAACCTCGCCGCCGGCGTCACCAACACCGACCTGTACGCGCATATCCGCCGGATGCGGACCGGCACCGCCGTCGCCTTCGGGCTCGCGGTGCTCGGGTTCCTCGCGCTCGGCCTCCGCGCGAGCGGGGAGATTCCGGCGGGCCGGATCGCCGAGATTCAGGGCGCACTCGGCGAGACGTACGCGATCACCCTTCTCGCCTTCGTCCCGCTCGTGGTCACCTTCGGGCTGGCGCTGCGCGGGTACGCCGCGCTCCCGACCCTCGTCGCCGGCGTGTTCGCCGGCGTGGTCACGACGCTGCTCGTGCAGGGGGCCGGCTTCGTCGCCGCGTGGGAGACGTTCATGTACGGCACCGCGCCGGAGTCGGGCTCCGACCTAGTGAACGAACTGCTCGCGACGGGCGGGCTCACCGGCTCCTCGTGGACGATCACGGTCGTTGTCGCCGCGCTCGCGCTCGGGGGCATCCTAGAGCGCACGGGGGTCCTCGCGGTGATCGCTCACGCGTTCACGTCGTCCGTCAAGAGTCCGGGCGCGCTCGTCGCCGGGACCGGCGTCTCGGCGATCGTCATCAACGCGCTCACCGCCCAGCAGTACATGAGCATCGTCCTGCCGAGCGTCACCCTCCGGAACACCTACGACGAGTTCGGGCTCGACAGCGACCAGCTCTCCCGCGCGGTCGAGGCCGCCGGGACGCCGACGGGCGCGCTGTTCCCGTGGCACGCGGGCGCCGTCTACATGGCGGGCGTCACCGGGGTCCCGACGCTGGAGTACGCGCCGTACTACCTGTTCGCGTTCCTCTCGCCGCTCGTGCTGTTTGTCATGGCGGCGACCGGCTACTCGTTGAACGCGACGCCGACCGCGGCCGACGCGCCCGCAGCGGCGAACGCCGCCTCGGCCGGCGTCGACGACTCCCCCGCACCGACCGACGACGACTGACGACGGCTGACAGCGGCTGACGGCGATTGACGTCGACTCTCCCGCCGCCATCCAGTTTTCCGAACGCCCACTCCGGTAGGTTTACCGCCGTCGACGCCCCCCGATTCGCACATGAGCCTCGAGGTCGCCGTCGCCGTGCCCTTCAAACAGCGAGCGACGGAGCGGTTGGGCGAGGGGGAGTTCGTCGTCGCGCTGTCGCTCGATCGGGACTGGTTCTCCCCGGATCAGGCGAAGCGGCTCGTCGACGTCGCGGTCGGGCGCGGGCTGGTCGCCGAGGCGGACGGCGACCTCGTTGCCCGGTTCGACCCGGCGGGCGTGACCGTCCCCGAGGGGTTCACCCCCGACGAGGCGATCCTCCGCGAGCAGTCCACCTTCGAGACCGCGCTCGACGCGATCGTCGCCGCCGGCGTCGAGAAGCAGCGCGCGGTCGCCGCCATCAACGAGCGCCAGCGCGCGCTCGCGGTCAGCATCGAGGCCGCCGCGGTCCTCGTCGCGAAGGAGCACGGCGCCGCGGTCGACCACCTCGCCGCCGACGTTCGGGAGGAGTTGGCCGCCGCCGGCGACGGGGTCGGCGAGGAGGACGCCGGGGCCGACGCGACGACCGGCGACGCGGAGGCCGAGTGATGGTCGACGACCGACTGACCGACGGGGTCCGGATCGGCCAGCTGCTCGCCTCGGAGCTCTCCGGCAACGAGGGGCGCCTGCGGGACCTCGCGCTGGCCCGCGCCGACCCCGACGCCGAGCCGACTCCGGACGGCGCGCTCGCGTACGAGGTGATTCGCGGCGGCGAGGAAAGCGAGGTGGAGGACAAGGAACGCGAGGACCTCATCGCCGAGGTCTACGTCCAGCCGGACCGGCTCCGGCTCGAGTTCGTCGCGAGCTCCGGGGAGGGCGATGCGGACGACACCCCCGACCTCCCCGCGGTCGCCGCTGACGCCGCCGAGGACGCGGGGCTCCGCGTCAGGCCGAAGGCGGTCCGGCCGCCGCGGACGCTGGTGTTCGTCGAGGACGGCGTGCAGGTGAAGCGGGCGCTGCCGGTGTTCGAGGCCGTCGTCGATGCGGTCAGAAAAAGCGAGTAGCGCCGCGGGCCGCCGTCTCAGTTCGCCTGTCCGCCGTCGCCCACGGCGACGTTGCGTGCTCCCGACGCCGGCGGGTCGTCCGGCGATTCGTCGCCGATCTCGAACCCCCGGAGCAGCGCCTGAAGCCGCTCCGCCCGCTCGGCGAGCGAGTCGGCCTCGGCGGTCGCCTGCGACATCGAGCGCGAGGACGGCGACGAACACGAAAAAGTGGAAGTGCGCCTCGATGTATCCCCCGAGAGCTTGACGAGCGCCATCGACACCGTCATCGCGCTGAACGCCGCGAGCACCGTCCGCTGGCGGCGGCCGAGCCGAGACCAGTTCGACAGCGCCGCGGTTCCGAGGATGAGGGCGGTGAACCCGCCGAGCATCCACGCCGGGGCCGCCGGGATCTCCGCCCCGGTGAGCGACTCGGTCCCCTCGTACAGCCCCAACGCGATGAGCAGCGGCACCTGCACCACGATCGCGATCAGGATGTTCCGGTGCCGCCCGCCCCACATCTCCTTCGGAATCGTCGTGCCGTCCGGAATGTACCGGACGACCTCTCGAACCTTCTCCACCGGTCCTGACGGACGATGCCCCCCTACCCCCGACGGGTCGTCGTTCCCCTCGATCGACCCGACCGTTGATTCGGCCATAGTCGGGGAAGCGGAGATCCGGCAAAAAAGGTTGGTTTCCGAGTATTTCTTCTGATACTCCGCGAGGAGGGCTCTCCAACGCGTTCAGCGGCCACCGGTTCCGGCAGGATCGGCGCCGCGGCCGAACGCTTTTAAGTTACCTCGGCGCCCAGTACGGCCGTGACGCTCGATCCGATCCACGTCGAGAACATCGCGCAGCTCGCGTACGGCATCGCGGGCGACGTGGACACGACCGATCACGACGACCTCGCGGGACGGGTGTGGCGCGACTGGCTCCCCGAGCTCCGCCGCGACGGGCGGGTCGTGATCGAACCCCTCGACGGTCACGAGCGCCGGCGGGCGCCCATCGACGACGCCGCCCTCACCGACCGCCCGTTCGAGACGGTCCACGGGCTCGACTCCGGCACGATCAACCCGACGACGTTCAAGAACGGGCTCGTCGTCGACGTGGCCCACGCCGCGATGGCGAGCGCGCCGAGCGATCTGGACCTCCACCGCAACCGGACGATCGTCGCGACCGTCCACGCCGGCGACTCGACCGCGAGCTTCGACGGCGAGTGGCGCGAGCGCGACGGCGGTCACACCCGCCAGCGCGTGCTCCACGCCCCCAGAGTGAACCGGTACGCTGAGGGGGTCGTCCACGCGCTCGCCTTATACCTCGCCGAGGGGACCCACGCGCTCGATCACGCCGACGCGGTCGACGACCTGCTCGTCCTTGACGGTCCGATCTACCCGAAGGAGCTGTTCACGTGGGACGACCGCAACCCCGAGCTCGGGGCGCTCGCCCGCGAGGCGAAGCCCCGCGCGGTCGTCGAGAAGTACGTCCGGCTCGTCGAGCGGTTCGTCGAGCGCGACGTGCCGCTGGCCGGCTTCGTGAAGAATCCCTCCAGCGGGACGATCGTCCGCGCGCTGGCCCGGAAGGGCGTCGAGCCGCCGTGGCCCGACGACACGGCGCTTTTCACCCGCCTCTTGGAGCGGCGCGAGGGCGACGGTGACGGTGGCGGCACCCGGGACGGCGGAGGCGATCGGGGCGGCCGATCCGACCGCGTCGACGACGAACTCACCTTCACCACGTGGTTCCGCAGTCGGGGCGGCGCCGACGCGACGATGGCCGCCGACGGCGACGCGCTCGGGATCGAGCGCGAGCTCGACCCGGAGCTGTACGAGCCGACGTTCATGGTCGTGTACGACCCGCGGACCGACGTGACCTACAAGCTGGAGGCGCCGTACGCGTTCGCGCGCGACGCCGAGACCCGCGACCGGCTCACCCGGCAGGTCCTCGCCGACGTGGCGACCACCCGGGGGCCGCCGGAGGCGGTCGGCAAGGCCGACGAGCTGGCGCGGATCTCGGCGAGCGAGAAGGCCGCGCTCCGCCGGAAGTTCGAGGAGCGATTCGACAGCGACCAGCAGGCGACCTACGACGACCGGCGGTGGGGGAAGGAGCCGTATTAAACGACCCGTCGACGCGGTCGGCGCGTGCCGACGAGCAGCCGTCGGGCTGCGAGTCGCACGCGCGAGGGACGCGGTGAGCGACGTGGGCGACCGAAGGGAGCCCCGAGCGAGCCGCGAGGCTGGGGAGGTGTGAGGCTGTGCGGGGCGGTCGGGTGGGGACTCAAAGGGGCAGTCGCCGGCGGCTTCGCCGCCGGCTGCCAGAGGCGCGAAGCGCCTCACTGCCGCGAGGACGAAGCACGGCGACGCAAGCACTGCAAGGAGCGAACGGAGTGAGCGACTGAAGCGCGCAGCGAGTCGCGCGAGTCGTCGCGGCTGGGGCTTTGGCGGTGTTCACTGTCGAGCCAGCGATCACGTACGGCCGATCGGCTGGGGCTTTGGGAGCGTTCTCGTCACCGGCGGCGACGTATCACAGCGACTGCGCGAGCAACACGACGTAGATGACGGCGTTGTACACGCCGTGAGCCAGTCCGGGAACGAGCACGTTCCCCGTGCGCTCGTAGAGGACGCCGAGCACCGCGCCCAGCACGACGACGACGGCGACGTAGGCCCACTGTTGGCCCGGCGTACCGGAGACGGAGGGGAGGTGGATCAGCCCGAACATGAGGCTCGCGATCAGGATCGCCGGCGCGGCGTCGAACGCGCGCCGGAGCCCGCCCTGCACGGCGCCGCGGAACAGCGCCTCCTCGACCGGCCCGACCACGAGCAGCGACACGGCGATCATGACGAGGTAGTAGGTCACGGGGTCGCCGGCGGGGACGACCGCCTGGTTCTGTCCGGTGGTGAGTCCGACCCGTCCGAGCGCGAACAGCGCGCCGTACTGGAACGCGAACAGGACGATCCCTCCGCCGAGGATGAGCCCGGCGTCCCGGAGCGTCGGCCGCGAGACGCCCACGAGGCCCCGCTGGTCGGTGATCGCGAGGTAGCCGACCGCCGCGGCGAGGAACCCGACGAACTGCAGCAGGGTCCGAAGTACCTGGAGCCCGGTCGTCCCCTCGCCGACGAGTCCCAGCGACACCGCGAGCTGCGCGGCGGGATTCGTCACGGCGCTGGCGACGAGGAGGGCGAAGACGACCGCGAACGCGGCGCTGACGACGCGGAGGACCCGGTTCACCGGCTCTGGGGGCGACTCGCTCATCGACGGCGATACGGTTCGCGGCGGTTTATTGGCACCGAAAGGGGAACGGTGGCGGTCTCGCGAGGGACCTCGCGGGACAGCGCCGCACCGAACTCCTGTGACCCGCCCGCCTCAGGACCCGTCGATCCGCAGTTCGCGCTTGTCGGCCACGGCGTCTGCCTCCGGGAAGTCGCCGCCGCCGAGCAGCCCCCGCGCCGCCTTCTTCCCCCACTCGACCGCGGGCTGGGTGAACGTCGAGACGCTCGCGAGCTCGCCGTACAGCACGCAGGCGGCCTCCATCGCGTACAGCAGCTCGCCGAGCCCCCGCTCGTCGACGCGGTCGATCTCGACGCGGAGGTTCGGCACGTCGGCGGCCGCGAGGCTCGCCTCGGTCGCCTCGAACTCGGCGTCCAGCAGGTCGCCGAGCGACGAGCCGCCGAGGTACGCCAGCCCGTCGAGGTCGGTCTTCGGAATCGCGGTCTCGGCGCGCTCGGTCGGGCGGATCAGCGAGACGAGCTTGTCCGGCGGGCCGGCGCGGTATAACTGGAGCTGCGAGTGCTGGTCGGTCGCGCCGAGCGCGCGGGCGGGGGTCTGGCCGAGCCCGTCCTTCCCGAGGCTCTCGGCCCACAGCTGGGCGAACCACTCGGCGAACGTCTCCAGCGACTCCGCGTACGGCATCACGGCGTTCGTGAGCGCGCCGCGCTCCGCGAGCGCGTACGTCGCCGCGCCGTAGGCGTACGCGGGCGTCTCGAACAGCGACCCCGACAGGCCCTCCATCCCGTCGCGCCCGCCCGCGAGGATCGCCTCGATGTCGTGGCCCTGCAGCGCCGGCACCGCGAGCCCGACCGTCGAGAGCGCGGAGAAGCGCCCCGGCACCCCGTCCGGCACGTCGAGCGCGGGGAGGTCGTGGGCGTCGGCGAGCGCACGGAGGTTTCCCTCTTGGCCGGTCGTGACGAGGGTGCGCTCGGTCCAGTCGACGCCCGCCTCGGTCATCGCCTCGCGGACGACGAGGAAGTTCGCGAGCGTCTCCGCCGTCGTCCCCGACTTCGAGACGACGGTGACGACGGTGTCGTCGAGAGGGAGGCGGTCGAGCAGCGCCCGGGTCTCGTCCGGGTCGACGTTGTCGAGGAAGTACGCGTCCACGTCGCTTTCGAGGGCGTTCGCGATTGTCGCCGCGCCGAGCGCGCTCCCGCCGATGCCGACCGTCAGAACCGCTTCGGGACGGTCGAACCGGGCGGTCGCGTCGCGGATCGCGTCCGGGTCGGTCGCCTCCGGAAGGTTCAGGGCGGCGTAGCCGAACTCGTCGTCGGCCATGCCGGCGGCGATTCGCTCGTGCGCGTCCGCGACCCGCGAATCGAGTCGCTCCAAGGTCTCCTCTGTGAGCCCCGGTGTCGTCTCCAGGGCGTTGCCGAGGTCGACGTGCATACCGGACGTGGGAGCGACCGGGACTTAAGCGTGGGTCTCGGGGCGCTCGCTCACACGCCGCGGCCCTGCAGCTGCTCTTCGTCGGCCATGTCCTCGTTCGACTGGCCCTTCATCCCCTTGCCGATGCCGGCGGCGATGTCGGCGAGTTCGTCGGGGTCGTCCCAGCTGTTGACGGCCTCGACGATGGCGGTGCCCATCGCCTCGGGGTCCTCCGCGCCGAAGATGCCGGACCCGACGAAGATGCCGTCGCAGCCGTGGTGCATCATCAGCGCGGCGTCGGCCGGCGTCGCGATGCCGCCGGCCGCGAAGTTGACGACCGGGAGCCGGCCGGCCTCGGCGGTCTCGTGGACCAGATCGCGGGGGGCGCCGTGCTCGCGGGCCCACCGCTCGCGCTCCTCGTGGTTGAGTCCGGTGAGCGTCCGGATCTGGTTTTTGATGGTGCGCTGGTGTTGGACGGCCTGATTCACGTCGCCGGTGCCGGCCTCGCCCTTCGTCCGGATCATCGCCGCGGCCTCGCGGACCCGCCGGAGCGCCTCGGGGAGGTCCCGGGCGCCGCAGACGAACGGCGACGCGAACTCCCGCTTGTCGATGTGGTACTCGTCGTCGGCGGGCGTGAGCACCTCCGACTCGTCGATCATGTCGACGCCGAGCGACTCCAGGATCTCCGCCTCCTTGCGGTGGCCGATCCGCGATTTCCCCATCACCGGGATCGACACCTCGTCGATGATTTCGGTGACGTTCTTCGGGTCGGGCATGCGCGCGACGCCGCCGCGCTTGCGGATGTCGGCCGGGACGGCCTCCAGCGCCATCACCGCGACCGCGCCGGCGTCCTCCGCGATCCGCGCCTGCTCGCGGGTGACGACGTCCATGATGACCCCGCCCTTCTGCATCCGCGCGAAGCCGCGCTTGACCAGGTCGGTCCCCCGCTTCAGCTCCTCCAGATCCGTGGCCTCTGCCATGACGGAATGGTGGGTCGCCGGCCACTTAACGGGTCGCTTTGCCGGGGGTGGAGGGTATCGCCGATCCGGTCCGAAGCCGGCGACACCGACCGGTCTCCCGGCCGACCGCAACCGCGAAGTCCCTCGGGACCGAGGGGCGATCCGTGACCACCGGAGCCATCCTTGCCGGGGGGCGATCGACCCGCTTCGGCGACCGGGACAAGGCCGTCGCTCCGCTCGCCGGCGTGCCGATGATTCGGCGCGTCGGGAACCGGCTCGCCGGCATCGACGATCCCGTTCCGCCGGGCGCCGACCGCGCCGCCGGCGGCGACCCGGTCGTCGACGAGCTCGTGATCAACTGCCGGCCCGGTCAGCGATACGCGATCGAGGGCGCGCTCGACGGCCTCCCGCTGCCTCGCCGCTGGGCGGTCGACGACGAGCCCGATCTGGGACCGGTCGCGGGCATCCGGAACGCCTGCCGGGCCGCCTCGGGCGAGTACGTCGCCGTCGTCGCCTGCGACATGCCGTTCGTCGACCCGGGGTTTCTCGCGGGTCTCGCCGACGACGCCGCGGGACGCGAGGCCGCGATCCCCCGGCTGGACGACCGCTGGCTCCAGACGACGCAGGCGGTGTACCGCGCGGAGGCGACGGCGGCCGCCTGCGAGCGCGCCCTCGCCCGCGGCGACCGGAAGGTGCTGGCGCCGATCGACGACCTCGACCGCGTCGTCGTCGGCGACGCGGAGATCCGCGAACGCACCACGGAACGGACGTTCACCAACGTCAACACGCGGGCGGAGCTCGCGGAGGCGGAGACCGCGATCGCGGCGGCGCTCGGCGACGCCGACGCTCGGTGATCGGCGGAATTCCGATGAGACCGCGGAGCGGAGGGCTCCCGACGAGACCGCGGTCAGTCCGTCAACAGCTCGTACGCCTCGTTCAGCTCCTTGAACGCCGCCTCGTCGCCGTCTTCCCCGTCGGGGTGGAGCCGCTTCGCCCGCTTCCGGTACGCGGACCGGATCGCCTCGGTGTCGGCGGTCGGGTCGAGCCCGAGCGTCGCGTAGGCCTCGCGCTCGGACATCCCGCTCGTCGGCGGGGCGCGGTCGCGTGGGTCGCGAGCGTTGGCGCCGCCGGCTCCGGACGCGGACCGAGCCCCGCGACCGTTCCCCGCCGCTCCGCGACCGAACCCGCCGTCCGTCGCGCCGGCCGAGCGGTAGGCGGACCGCCGGTGCTCGGCGGCTCTCGCGCGCTGACGGGCTCTCGCGCGTTCTCTGGGGCCGGCCCGCACGCTCTCGCGTCGGACGCGGTCCCGGAGCCGGCCGCTGGCGTGGTACCAGAGGAAGTAGGCGACGACACCGAACGGGGCGGCGACCGCCAACAGGACGGGGGAGACGACCACCCCGGCGACGAGCAGGAGGGCCGTCAGCCCGATGAACGTCGCCGCCATGCCGACGACGATCGCGCGGTTCGTCACGGGCGCTCTCGGGGCTCCAGCGTTGTAAGCGCTCTGGCGCGGCCGATCGGTTCTGGTGGGTCCGACGCCTCCGCACCGGAACTGACCGCCTCCGCACCGGAACCGACCGCCTCCGCACCGTTTATGCCCACGGGCGCCCGGACTCGTGGTATGCCGACTGCGGACCGCGAGACGGTGACCGGGCTCCCGCCGGGGATCGCTGCCGCCCGCGAGGAGCTGACGCCGATGCTCTCGCAGTACGCCGACCTGTGTGCGGCCCACGAGGACGCGCTCGTGCTGTTCCAGGTCGGCGACTTCTACGAGGCGTTCTGCGAGGCGGCCGAGGCGGTCGCCCGCGTCTGCGAGGTGACGCTGACGGAGCGCTCCGACTCGACCGGCGACTACCCGATGGCGGGGGTCCCCATCGACAACGCCGCGCCCTACCTCGAATCGCTGCTCGACGCGGGGTACCGCGTCGCCCTCGGCGACCAGGTCGAGGACGCCGAGCAGGCGTCCGGGCTCGTCGACCGCGCGGTCACCGAGGTGATCACCCCCGGAACCGTCGTCGAGGACGAGCTGTTGGAGGCCGGGACGACGAACTACGTGGCGGCGGTGGCGGCCGGGGGCGGGGGCGAGGGCAGCAGTGGGGGTGGGAGCGCCGCCCCGGCGGACGCCGTCGGCCTCGCCGCCGTCGACGTCTCGACCGGCGAGTGCCTCGTCACGTCGGGCGACCGCGACGCGGTCGCGGAGGAGCTCGACCGGATCGCGCCCGCGGAACTGATCGCGGGACCGGACGCCCCCGACTTCGAGCCGGCCGACGCCGAGCGCGGCTGGACGACCCACGCCTACGACCCCGGAGCCTTCGAGCGGCGGGCCGCGGTCGAGCGGCTGGAGCCGTACCTCCCCGCCCCCGACCGCCGGTTCGACGGGAACGCCGAGCTCCGCGCCGCCGGGGCGGTGCTCGCGTACGCGGAGTACACGCAGGGCGACGACGGCCCGCTCTCGTACGTCACCCGGGTCCGGCGGTACGACCCGCGCGACCGGCTCCGGCTCGACGCGGCCGCACAGCGCAGCCTCGAGCTGTTCGAGAACCGCGGGCTGGGCGCCAGCGACACCCTGTTCGACGCCCTCGACGAGACGAGCTGCGCGCTCGGCCGCCGGTGTCTGGAACGGTGGCTCCGTCGTCCCCTCGTCGACGCCGACGCGGTCCGGAGCCGCCACGACGCGGTCGGCGAGCTGGCCGACCGCACCCTCGTCCGCGAGGGCCTTTCCGACGCGCTCGCGGCCGCCTACGACCTCGAACGGCTCGTGGGCCGGATATCGCGGGAACGCGCCGACGCCCGCGACCTGCGCTCGCTGCACGCGACGCTCGCGGTCGTGCCGGAGCTGAAGGCGACGCTGGCGGGGGCGGACGGGGAGGCGGGCGCAGCGGACGGCGCTGGAGGACCGAAAACCGACGGCGACGCCGACCTCCCCCGCACCGACCATCTCCGCGACCTCCGCGACCGCCTCGACGAGCTGACCGAGGTCCGCGATCTGATCGACGACGCGATCGCGGCGAACCCCCCGCCCGAGATCACCGAGGGCGGCGTGATTTGCGAGGGGTTCGACGACGACCTCGACGACCTCCGCGCCACCGAACACGAGGGGCGAGAGTGGGTCGCCGATCTGGAGGCGAGCGAGCGTGAGCGCACCGGGATCGACTCGCTGTCGGTCGGGCACAACCAGGTCCACGGCTACTACATCGAGGTGACCGACGCCAACCTCGACCGGGTCCCCGACGACTACCGCCGCCGACAGACGCTAAAGAACAGCGAGCGCTACTACACGCCGGAACTGAAGGAGCGCGAAGAGGAGATCGTCGGCGCCGCGGAGCGCGCGGACGCCTTGGAGTACGAGCTGTTCGTCGACGTGCGCGAGCGCGTCGCGGGCGAGACCGAGCGGATTCAGGGGCTGGCGGACGCGATCGCGGAACTCGACGCGCTCCGCTCGCTGGCGAGCGTCGCGGTCGAGGGCGACTACGTTCGGCCGGAGATCCGCGATGAGTCGGACGCTGCCGGAATCGAGATCGAGGGGGGCCGTCACCCGGTCGTCGAGCGCGCCGAGGAGTCGTTCGTCCCGAACGACGCCGACCTCCCGCGCGGGTCGATCGCGGTGATCACGGGGCCGAACATGAGCGGCAAGTCGACGTACATGCGGTCGGTCGCGCTCGCGGTCGTGCTCGCGCAGACCGGCTCGTTCGTCCCCGCGCAGGCGGCCTCGCTCCCCGTCTTCGACCGGCTGTTCACCCGCGTCGGCGCCTCCGACGACATCGCGGGGGGCCAGTCGACGTTCATGCGCGAGATGAGCGAGCTGACGGAGATCCTCCACGACGCCGGGCCGGACTCGCTCGTCCTCTTAGACGAGGTGGGCCGCGGCACCGCCACGACCGACGGGCGGGCCATCGCCCGCGCCGCCGCCGAGTTCATCCACGACGAGCTGGGCGCGACCGCCCTCTTTGCCACCCACTACCACGACCTGACCGACCTCGCGGCGGAGCGCGAGCGCGCCTTCAACCTCCACTTCACGGCGACCCGCGAGGACGGCGACGTGACGTTCCTCCACCGGGTCGTCCCCGGCGCCTCCTCCTCCTCGTACGGCGTCGAGGTCGCCGAGCTGGCCGGCGTGCCGGCGCCCGTCGTCGAGCGGTCCCGCGACCTCGTGGCCGCGGAGACGGACGACGCGGAGGCTTCCGACGCCGGGACGACCGACACCGAGACGGACGGAGCCGATCCCGCGACCGACAGCGTCGGCGACGGCGACGACGCAGACGCCTCGCTGCGGGAGTTCCTCGCGGAAGAGGAGGGAACGAAGGGAAAAGCAGAGACGGAGCGTGCAGAGAACACAAGCGCCGCGGCCGATAGCGACCCCGCGACCAACGGGACTTCCGCGGCCGACGGCGACACACAGACCGATCGGTCGGCCGACCCTCAGCCAGATCTGACCGCCGCCCTCCGCGACCTCGACCTCGCCCGGATGACGCCGATCGAGGCGCTGAACGCCCTTCACGACCTTCAGTCGCGGGTCGACGATGACGGGTGAGGAGCGCGCCAGCGGCGGGGGCGACTCGGACGAGGCGTCGGCGGGGACGACCCGCGTCCGTCGGCTCGACCCCGCCACCGTCGACCGGATCGCCGCCGGGGAGGTGGTCACTCGTCCCGCCCGGGTCGTCGGCGAGCTGATCGACAACGCGCTCGACGCCGGCGCCTCGCGGGTCGAGGTCGCGGTCGACGGCGACGGCACCGACCGGGTCCGGGTGGCCGACGACGGCCGCGGGATGAGCCGGGCGGGCGCCCGGCTCGCCGTCGAGCGCCACGCGACGAGCAAGCTCGCGCCCGACGGCGACCCGGTCGGCGTCGGCTCGCTCGGCTTCCGCGGCGAGGCGCTGGCCGCGATCGCCGAGGCAGCGCGGCTCGAACTCGTCACCAGCGACGGCGGCGCGGTCGGGACGCGGGTGGTCGTCGACGGGACGGCGGCGAACGGAGGAGCGAGCCGCGGGGGCGATTCGGATGCTCCCACCGTCACCGACGCCGGGCGCGCCCGCGGGACCACCGTCGTCGTCGAGGACCTGTTCGCGAGCCGGCCCGCCCGCCGGGAGTCGCTGGCGGGGGCGGCGGCCGAGTTCGCGCGGATCTCCGCGCTGGTGGGCGACTACGCGCTCGCGAACCCCGAGGTGGCGTTCGCGCTCGACCACGACGGGTCGCGGACGCTGTCGACGCCCGGGTCCGGGGTCACGGAGGCGCTGCTCGGCGTCTACGACCGCGAGACTGCGAGCCGATCGACGGAGATCGCGGCGAGCGCCGGGATCGGGGGTGAAGGCGCCGGAGAAGACGGGACCGCGTCGACCGCGGTCGAGGTGTCCGGCGCACTCGCGTACCCCTCGGTGACGCGTTCCTCCCGCGATCACGTCCGGATCTCGGTGAACGGTCGCCCGGTCCGGAACGACCGGCTCGCGGCCGCGGTCCGGGCGGGGTACGGGCGCCTGCTCCCGGACGGGCGTGAGCCGGTGGCGGCCGCGGACGTGTCGCTGCCGCCCGCCCGCGTGGACCCGAACGTTCACCCGGCGAAGCGGGAGGTCGGGCTCCGCGACGCCGACGCGGTCGCGGACGCGGTCGAGTCGGTCGTCGCCGACGCGCTCACGGGCGCCGACCTGCGCCGAACGGCCGAGGTCGACACCGGGCTCGACGGGGCGCTCGACCCGGTCGGCGGCGAGGGTGGCGAGCGCCCGACGGCCTTCGCGGACGCGACGCCGATCGGGACCTTCCGCGACCTCTACGTGCTCGTCGAGGCCGGCGACGAACTGCTCGTGATCGACGGCCACGCCGCCCACGAGCGCGTGAACTACGAGCGGCTCGCCCGGGCGTTCGACGGCGAGGCGGTGCCGACCGCCCCGCTCGACCCGCCGGCGACCGCCTCGCTGTCGGCCGACGAGGCGGCGGCCGCGGAGGCGCACGCCGACGCCCTCGCCGCGCTCGGGTTCGAGACGGAGCCGTTCGGCGGGGGGACAGTCAGGCTCCGGAGCGTCCCGGCGCCGTTCGGCCGGGCGGCCGACGCGGACGCGTTCCGCGACGCGCTCGCGACACTCTCGAACGGGGAGTCGCCGCGGGACGCCCGCGAAACGCTGCTCGCGGATCTGGCGTGTCACCCGTCGTTGAAGCGGGGCGAGATTGGCGAGCTGAACGCGGGGGAGCTGCGCTCGCTGCTCGACCGGCTCGGCGAGTGCGACCGCCCGTACGCGTGTCCGCACGGGCGGCCGACCGTCCTCTCGGTGGACGAGGCGACGTTCGCGGCGGGGTTCGGCCGGGAGCGGTGAGCGGCAAGTCCGGATGACTCGACCGGGGCAGCGAACCCTCGACGAGCCGTCGTCGAGACGCGAGTAGCTGGCTTTTAACGCGAGATTCGCCGGCGCATAACGATGACGCTCGGGAGAGTCTCGTCCGGTGATCATGTCGAACGAAGTGAATCCGCCGGACGACAGCTCGCAGGACGGACACTCGCGGCGGGCGGTCCTGCAGAAAAGCGTCGGCGGGGGGCTCGCCTTCGCCAGCATCGGGGCCGTTCCGATGCGGACCAACGACGACGGCCCGCAGCTGATCGCCGAGTCGACGACTATCGATGAACCCGGGATGTACGCCCTCGACGACGACCGCTCCACCGAGGGTGCGGGGATCGAAATCACCGCGAGCAACGTGGTCGTTGACGGGCGGGGACACCGGCTCGACGGCGACGGGAGCCGGGCGGGAATCTCGATCCGGGAGGGCGCCCGTGACGTCACCGTCAAGAACCTCTCCGTGCGGGAGTTCCGCCGAGGCGTCGACGTTCGGTGGGGCAGCTCCCTGACCCTCTCGTCCGTGACGATCGAGGGGAACGCTGCCGACGGCGTGCGGAGCGACGGCGAGACGGCGGTCGCGTGCGAGGGCTCGACGATCCGTCAAAACGGTGGCTGCGGGCTCGATGTCTATGACGGTCACGTCTCGGTACGCGACTGTGAGTTCCGAGAAAACGCGGAGCGAGCGCTCGGATCGGACGCTCGCGCGACGGTGGTCGTCGAGGACTCGGTCGCTGCGGAGAACGGCGGCGCCGTACTGCTCCCGGCGACGGCCGGGTCGGGGATCGAGCGGACGCTGATCGAGGCGAACGACGGCCCGGGACTCAAGACGGCCCCCATCGACCGCGCTCCGATCGAGGCGACCGGCAGCCCGGGCCTCGGGACGGCTCCCGTCGACGCTCCGCCGCTCGACGAGCCGGCCCTCGTGCGCCACTGCGACATTCGGAACAACGCCGGCCCGGGCATCGAGCACACCAACGGCTTCCTCGATGTGCGGGGATGCGCCCTCGTCGGAAACGAGGTGGGCTACGGGCTGCAGGCGGAAGACGGGTTCGAGGCGGTGCTCCGACGCAACGTCATCGAGGACAACGAGGGTGGCGGCGCGGTGGCGGACCCGACGCCGTCTCCGAAACCGATCGACGCGACGTGTAACTGGTGGGGAGACGAGACGGGACCCCGCCACCGGGACAACCCGCTCGAAGGCCCGGGAGGGCAGTCGGTCACCGACCGCGTCGCGTTTCTCCCGTGGAGCACCGACCGGCCCGACAATTCTGGCCGAACCGAAGCCCCCGACCGAACCGAAGCCCCCGACGGCTCCTGCGCCGGCGGCCTCGAACCCGACCGCGGCCTCGTCGGCTACCTCGCGAAGAAGTCGTACCGGCGGATCACGGGCGCCGACCCGGCCGACGAAGGGTGCTGGGACGGAACGTTCTACGTCACCGATCCGTCGGACGTCGACCGCAACGGGTTCGACGGTCCCGGCGCGTTCCTCGTCGGGGAGGACGAGCGATCGGCCGACGGACACGTCATCCGCGCCGAGGCGGACGCGGTGCCCGTCACGCTCCCGACGTGGGGCGGCGATCGCGGGGAGTGCGAGTCGGTGCTGTTCGTCGAACTGAACCAGCCCCTCTCCGCCGATCGTGCGTATCGAATCGCCGCCGTTCACGACCCGTCTCCCCATCAAGCGAACGTCGACACGGGGGGGTTCGCGGGGACCGTCGACGCCGTGGTACGGGTGACGTTCGAACCGGTGGGGTCGAACGCGGTCGACGCCGCGGCGTCGCTCAGGTAGGGCGGTCGTTCGCCCGCCCGTCGCCGCCGCCCGAGCGCTCGTCGTCGGCGTCGAGACGCTCGACGCGCTCGACGGTCTCATCCGCCTCCGCCGTCTCCGGCGGGTACGACACGGTCCGTTGCGGGTACGGGATGGAGATCCCGGCGTCGGCGAATCGGTCCTGTATCAGCTCGACGGCGGTCGCCTTCGAGCGCCACCGCGCCTGCGGGGTCGGCGGCTCGATCCAGAACCGGAGGTCGAGGAGGATCGCGGAGTCGCCGAAGCCGGAGGGGATCACGTACGGCTTCGGGTTGTCGGCGATCGTGTCGATCTCGGTTAACACCTCCTCGGCGATCCCGCTGGCCTCGTCGGGGTCGTCGTCGTAGCCGATCCCGACCTCCATGTGAATCCGGAGCCGCCCCTCGCGGCTCCGGTTCGTGATCGCCTGGTTGGTGACGAGATCGTTGGGCACCACGACGTACTCGCCGTCGAAGTTCCGCATGTGGGTGTTCATGATCGTGATCTCGGTGACGAACCCCTCTTGGTCGCCGATCTCCACCCAGTCGCCGATCTCGAACGGGCGCGCGAACATCAGCACGAAGCCGGCGATGAGCGACCCGAGGGTCTGACGGGCGGCCATCCCGAGCACGATCCCGAGGAAGCCGGCCCCGACGAGGAGCCCGCCGAGGTTCACGCCCCAGATCCCGAGGACGGTTATCCCCGCGATCACCAGCACGCCAACCTGCATGATCCGGCTGAGAAGCTGTTCCTGGTGGGCGGTGATGCGGTCGCTGTCGGCCGAGAGGTCCTCGACGTACTCCTCTAACACGTCGCTCGCGACGTAGGCGGCGCCGAGGAGCAGCAGGGAGAGGAGCGCCTGCGCGCCGATCGTGAGCACGTTCTCCGCCATCGGGAGCACCGCGACGACGACCGAGAACTGCCCCCACAGCGCAAGGATCGCGACGGCGGCGAGCGCGAACAGCGCGAGCTGGAGGAGCCCGACGAGCAGCCGCAGCCCGACGGAGACCGGAACGGCCTCCCGTATCGCCTCGATCGATCCCCCTCCGTGTCCGTCGAGGGCGCGTTCCAGCCAGCGCGCGACGATCCGTTCTCCGGCCACGACGGCCCGCGGGAGGAGCAGCCAGCCGACGGCCAGCGTCGCGAGCAGGATTCCGGCGGTCACGGCGAGACGCGCCTCCGCGGTGGCGACGCTGCCCAACAGTGCGTCGAGTCGAGATCCCGGTGCGGTCACTGCTCGACCCTTCGTCCTCGCGTTTAAAAATGGTCCCCCGCGGCTATCGCCAGAGAGAACGGGACGGTCGAGAGGCGGTCAGCGTCCGCGTCGGAGCTCCTCGATCAGCTGTTCGATCAGCGCGGACTGCCTGTCGATCCGTTCGGACTGGGCCTCGACGGTTCGCCGAAGCGCGGCCACCTCCGTCGCGAGGTCCTCGCCCTCGACGCCGGCGCTCTCGAACGGGGAGCCGTCGAAGGCGTCCGCGGCGGCCGCGTCGGCGGCGTCGGCCGCCGCGATCTCCTCCGCCGTCGGCTCCCCCGCGGCGTCGGTCGCGAAGTCCCCGCCGGCCGTCTCGGTCGCGTCCACGTCGACCGCGGGGTCTCCGGCCGGATCGTCGGCGAGCGAGTCGGCGTCGACGGCCGGCGTCTCGGCGGCGACCGACGAGCCCGCCGCGCGGTCGCCGGTCGCTTCGCCGCCCGGTTCTCCGGAGCCCCCGACGCGGTCGTCGGTCGCAGGACCCGCCCCGACCTCGGTCGACGAGGGATCGGCGTCGCCGACGCCCGACGAGAGCGGGTCCGTCCCCATACCCTCCCCCCCGGTTCCCGAGGGAGCGTCGGGCTCCGACCCCGACTCGGCCTCCGCGTCCGCGACCGGCGAGGCCGACAGCGGGTCCGGCCCCTCGCCGAAGTCGGTGGTGCCGCCGGCGTCCGCCGCCGCGTCGGCGTCGTCCCCCCCGCCGGCGACGCTCACGCGGAACTCCTCCAAGCTGTCGACGCCGTGGTACGCGCAGACGGCGTCGACGAGCGTCTCCCGGACCGCGCGCGCGGACTCGTTTGGCGCTTTGAACCGCTCTGAGCGGCCGTCGTGGGCCAGCACGACCGCGGTCGCGACGGTCCCCTCCTCGAAGTCGAGGTCGGTGAGGTCGGCGTAGGCGAACTCCTCGAACTCCTCGTCCCAGACCGCCGAGCCGACGTGTTTGACGAGCCGGCCGCTGGTGACGACGAGGGTGAGCTCGGAGAAGCGGAAGGTGCGGACGACGGACTCGCCGGGGTCGGTGACCCCCCTCGCGGAGAGGACGCCGGCGAGGACCGGGTGGAGCACGTCGTCGACGCGCTTGGCCGGTACCGAGATCGTCTCGTCGCCGTCGAGGCCGTAGCCCAGGGTGAGTTTCGCCTTGCGGCGACCCGTCGAGACCGCGATGCGCTCGACGTCGTGGGAGTACTCCGCGACCGACTCGTCCGACAGCAGCCCGTCGCCGCGATAGACGAGCGTCCGCGTCGGCGTGACCGCGAGCCGGTCGTCTCCCCCGAGCGGGACCTCGGCCACGACCTCCTCGTCGCCGACGGTCCCCGCGAGCAGTTCGGGAAGGCTCATGTGCCGGAGATACGCCCCGTCGGGCATAAATCCGCGGGGTCCGCGTCGCCCACGGCCCCGACTCGGTCGGAACCCCTCCCCGCGTCGGCTCTGTCACGGGTTCGCACCCTTCCGACGGATGGGAAGCTTAAAGGGTCTCATCGCGGTACGGGAAGGTGAGGCCGGGTGGCTTAGCTGGACATAGCGCCGCACTCATAGGGTTCGGAGATTCGGTGCGGTGACGCCTTGGAAGCGTCCGCGTCCTTCCCGTGGCTCCGCCGAGCCTCGGACCTGGGACATGCGGAGATCGTGGGTTCGGAGCCCACCCCGGCCATTCTCTCTACACCGCAGTCGCCGAGCGTCGACGCCGCCGATTCGCTCGACCGTGTCGTCGTATCGAGCCCTTACACCGGAACCGCCTCGCCGGCGACGAGCGCGACCGCGGCGACGACGCTGCCCAGTCCCAACAGCGCGTAGTTCGCGAGCGGATTCGCCGCGGTGAACAGGTCGAGCGTGTATTTGTCGTCTCGCACGGGCGCGTACGGCCGAATACCCATCGGCGTGAGCGCGTCGGCGAGGAGGTGCGAGACGATCGTCAGCGCGCCGAAGAGGAACGCGGTGCCGCCGAACAGGAGCGCCCCGACGAGCCCGCGCTGGGAGCCGACCGCCAGCCCGACGGCCCCGAAGCCGACGCCGACGAGCAGCGCGAACCAGACGGTGTGCGTTATCCCCCTGTGCTTGACGAAAGGGACGCGCATGTCGAGGTCGGGAACCATCGCCATCGAGCCGACGCCGACGGCGCCGACGACACCGACCTCTATCGAGGCGAGGGCAGTGACGAGGAATCCGAACGGAGCGTAGACGACGAGCGACGCCCCGATGTGGCCGTTTCGGTGCATGCGATCGACTGCGTCTCCGGTGCGTAAGTCCGTTACGTCGACGCACCCGGTGCGCAGCGCGACCGGACGCGCCCCGTGGACTCCGCGAACCCGTCGCGCCTCCGGCCGAAACGCCTACCCATCAGCAACGCGACGGCGACCGTATGCACGCCCGCGACCTGATGGAGTCAGACGTGAAGACGGTTTCCCCCGACGACGACGTGGCGAACGTCTTCAAGAAGTTCGCCCGCTACCCGTTCAGCGGATTCCCCGTCGTCGACGACGGGGACCGCGTGGTCGGCGTCGTCACCGAGTCCGACCTCGTCGACCTGTTCGAGCCCGACGACGAGACGCTGTGGATACCGATCGGGCTGCCGCCGTTCGTCGACACGCTCACCTATCAGGTGAAGCCGCCGTGGGCCGACCTCGATCTGGGCGTCGACATGGTCCGGAACGCCGACCGCCCCGTCTCGGAGGTGATGAGCGCCGACGTGGCGACGGTGACGCCGGACACCGACGTGAACGAGGTGCTCGATCTACTCGCCAGCGACGACCCGAACATCAATCGCGTCCCGGTCGTCGACGACGACGGACGGATCGTCGGTATCATCGCCCGCCAAGACGTGATACGGGCGTTCCGCGATAAGCGACTGGCGTAAGGATCGGTGATATAGTGGATCTGGGGTGACGGCCTCCAAAGCCCCAGCCGCTCGGCGATATGTTATCGGTGACTCCGCAGTGACGGCCTCCAAAGCCCCAGCCGCGAGGACTCGATGGGCTCGCTGCGGTCCTCGTCGCTCACTTCGCTCGCTCCTGTGGTCCTTGCGTCGCCCGTCTTCGTCCTTCCGGGAGACTTCGTCTCCCGTCTTTCCGCTCGCTTCGCTCGCGGAAATCGCGGCTGCCCCTTTGAGTCCCACCCGCCCGCAACCGCCCCGCAGCCTCACGCCTCCCCAGCCTCGCGGCTCCCTCCGGTCGCCGCGTCCCTCGCGCGTGCACCTCGCACCCTCCGGGCGCTCGTCGGCACGCGCCACCGCACCGCCTCGTTCAGGGATCGACCCGGACCAACCACGCCGCGGAATCGTCGAGTTCGGCGGGCGTCGGGAGGTTCTCGGGACGCTCCCAGACGGCTCCCGCCGCCTCGATCCCGCGGGCGTCGGCGACCTCGCGGAAGAAGGCGGCGCCCTGCTCGTACTGCCGGCGCTTCAGTCCCAGCCCGAGGAGCCGGCGCGCGAGCCGCTGGACCGGACCGCCGCCGCCCCGGCGCTCGTCGAGCTTCCGGCGGAGGTCGGCGTACTCGCCGTCGAAGGCGCGGTCCATCAGCACCTCGGCGTACCCCTCGACCGCCGTCATCGCCGCCTGCAGCTCCGCGAACGGTTCGGTGTCGAGGGCGTCGACCGGGAGTCCGCCCGCGGTCAGTCCGCCGCCGTCGCCGGTGAGTTCGCCCTCGGTGAGCCCCTCGATCCCGCGCTCGACCCACGATTCGAGGTACTCGGGGAGCCACGGCGCCGCGCCGAACTCCGCCGCGTGCGTCACCTCGTGGAAGGCGATCCACCGCCTGAACCGCGGGAACTCTACGTCGAGCGACGCCGCGACCGCGACGATGTTCGGGTGGACGAAGTAGAGCCCGTGGTCGGCGTCCGGCTCGTCGGCCAACAGGAGCGGGTCGTACTGACCGAGCACGTTGCGCGCGAGGAAGCCGAGCGTGAACGCCATCGAGCCGGTGTTGGCGATCCGCGAGAGGTCCCGCGCGAACCCCCGCGTGAGGTCGCCGGCCGAGGCGACCAGGGGTCCCCCGGTCGGCTCGACGATTCCGCCGACCGGCCCGTCGCCGGGTCCGACCGTCGCCCCCTCCTCGTCGCGCCCGGCCGGTTCCCCCTCGCTCCCGGTCGCGGCCGGTTCCCCCTCACGCCCGGTCGCGGCCGCCTCGATCGGCGCCATCACGTTCCGGAACGTGTCGACGCTGGCGTCGATCCAGTGGTGGCGGTTCTGCACTTCGATCGCGTCGGGCACGTCGAACTCGATCCCGGCGACCTCGCGGAGCCGGGAGCGCGCGTCGCGCACGTCGGCCGCGTACCCGGCCCGCTCCGCGTCGGTGAGCGCGACCGACCCCGGATCGGTGCTCGCCTTCGCGGCCGCCGCGGCCCGCTCCCAGTCGACGACGCCCGGCCCGCTGGCCTCGGAGACCGTCCGGAGGCTTCGGAGGATATCCATACGGAACGGAGGGGAGCGCGCCTCAAGTCCCTTGTGTCGGCGAGGGTGGTTCCCTCGGAGCGTTCCGTCGCCCCGGTATCGGCGGTTTCTTGCCGGCCGCCGGGCCAGCCACGCGTATGCGCGACTCACAGAGGGCGTTCCTCGACGATCTGCTCGCCACCGCCAGCCCCGACGTCGACGGCGAGCACCGGGGGCCGGTCGCGCTCGGCGCCGGCCCCGTGATCGCCCGCGGCAGCGCGAACCACCCCGTCCTCGTCGACCTCGCTCGTGACGCCGCGGCCGCCGCCGATGTCGACGTGCAGCTCCAGGCGGCGGGCTCCCGGACCGGCACCGACGCCGACGCCTTCTACACCGCCCGGGGTGGCGTCCCGTCGCTCAACGTCTCGATCCCGAACCGCTACATGCACACGCCGGTCGAGGTGGTCGACACCGGCGACCTCGACGCCGTAGCCGACCTCCTCGCCGACGACGCCGTAGCCGACCTCCTCGCCGACGACGCCGACGACGCCGACGACGCCGACGACGCCGCCCCCTTCGCCGTCGACGTGTGAGGTCGACGTGAGCGACGCGGTACGCCGGCGACGGCGAGACGATTGGCCACGGTAAACCGGGGCACGGCGGGGTCGAAACGGAACTGTTTTACAATATCCTGCCGTACCCGTAATTGCGTCGAACGGACGCGCGCTCTGGTAGTGTAGTCCGGCCAATCATATTGCCTTCTCGAGGCAATGACCGGGGTTCAAATCCCCGCCGGAGCATCACTGCGAGCGGACTCTTGTGAGCGAACGGGACGGGTATTGGTGACGTTGAGCCGGCGAGTCGCGCGCAGCGGAGCGAGCGCGTCTCGACGGGGTCGAATCTCCGCCGAAGCGTCCGCCGCGCGGGAGCGTCAAGCAGATATTTGTCGGCGGCGGGCCGTGATCACTTCCGCCGCGCGGCCGGGAGCCTTATACGTCCGGTCGCGTAGGGTCGACCCCACGACCCTCGATGTGTCCCCCACAGCGCGCGCTCGACGACCTGCCCGGCACCGAGCGGCTGACGACCCGTATCGCCGAGGAGTCGCGCCTGCTCGACCGCGCGGAGCGGGCCGCCTCAGCGTCTGAACTCGTCTTGGCGCCCGTCCAGCTCCACCACCGGAACCTCCAGCGGCGGCTCCGGGAGGCGGCCCGTCCGCAGGGGGCGTTCGAGTTCACCGACCCGGAGTCGGTCGGCCGCACCGTCGTCGCGGCGGCCGACGGGTCGACCGCCGCGCTCGACCGGGTCGACCGCCTCTCGCTGCTCCGGTCGCTCGCCCGCGACGGGGCGGACCTCCCGGCGGCGCTCCGGTCGCTGTTGGTCGGCGGCGGCGACGCCGGCGCGCGGCGGGCCGAGCGGGTCCGCTCGGAGATCGAGTCGCTGACGAACCACCACCCGGTGCGGGTGGAGGCGCTCCGAGACGCGGCGACCGGCCTCGACGCCCCGATCGACGGCGACGCGGCGCGGCTCGTCGACGGGGCGCTCCGGGCCGAGGCGGCGCTCCGCGACCGGGGGCGCGCGGCGGTCTCGACGACGGCGCTCCTCCGCCGGGCGACGCGGCGGATCGACCGCAGCGGGGGCGACGCGTGGGACGCGGCGTTCCCCGAGGCCGAGCGCGTCTCGATCGTCGGCGTGGGCGCCCTCTCGGCCCCGTACGTCGACCTGGTGTCCGCGCTCCTCGCGTCGACGGCGGTCGCGGTCGAGATCCACTTCCGCCCCGGCACCGGGGCGTTCCTCGACGCGCGCCTGCCGGAGCTGCTTTCCGTCCCCGATCCGGGTCGGGAGGTGGCGCCGTGACCGCCCCCGACCGGCTGTCGCTCGCCGCGCCCCCCGACGGACCGGCGTGCCCGATCGCCGAGATCGCCGCCGCGACGCGCCGCGACGAGGCCCGCGCGGCGATGGCGACGGTGAGCGCGCTCCGCGACCGGGGGGTCCCGGTCCGCGACGCGGTGGTCGTCGCGCGCGACCTCGATCCGTACGAGGAGCCGCTGTTCCGGGCCGCCGTCGGGTACGGCGTGACGCCCGTGTTCTGGACGCAGCTGCGTGTGACCCGAACCCGTCCGTACGCGCTCGTCGACGCGGTTTGCGCGGCGTTCGCCGCCGACCGGGCCGACCCGGAAACGCTCCTCCGGCCGCTGGAGCACCGGTGGACGCCCGCGGCGGAGACGGACGCGGCGGAGATGGACGCGTCGTGGCCCGTCGAGCCGTCGGCGGTCCGCGCCGCGGCTCGCGCGCTACCGGCCGACGCCCGGGCGATCCCGGACTGGCGGGACGCCGTCGCCTCGCGCGACGGCGAGGGAGCCGACCCGGCGATCGACGGGCGCGTCCGGACGTACGTCGAGTGGGCCGCGGACCGCGCGGTCGGGGAACCGACTCCGGACGCGGTCGGCGCCGTCCTCGACGAGGTGATCGCCGCCTACCGGCGGGTCGGCCTCCCGGCGACCGCGGACCGCGACTCGCCAGCGCTGCTGGAGACGGAGACGGAGGCCCGGGCGGTGGACCGGCTTCGGACCCTCGCCTCGCGGGCCGAGCGGAAGTACGCAGACCGGCTCGCCGACGGGTCGGTCTCGCGGTCGTGGGAGGCCGTCCGCGAGCTGTGTCGGCTGCTGGCGACGCAGCGCCCGGGGCGGCGGGAGCACTCGAACGCCACCGCCGTCGACGTGATGGAGGCGAACGACGTCTGGGGGCTCTCGACGCCGTACGTGATCGCCGTCGGGCTCGTCGACGGGGAATGGCCCGGCCCGACGGAGAGCGTCGTTCCACCGGAGCTCCGCGAGGCCGTGCTGGCCGGCGACGGCTCCACGGGCGTCGTCGCGCCGCGGACCGCGTGGGGCGACGGGCGGGACCGCGATCACTTCGCCGACGCGATGCGGGCCGCGACCCGCGGCGTCGTCGCCACGCGCCACGCCCGGACGCGAGAGGGCGACGAGCGGCGCCCCTCTCCGTACCTCGCCGCCGTCGAAACCGACGCCGTGACCGACGACGCGCGCCGGCGGCTCACGGGCACCGCCAACGAGCTCCCGGCGCCGATCGCGGCGATGCTCCCCGAGGGGGAGGACGGAGAGAGCGGGACGAGGGACGGAGAGAGCGGGACGAGGGACGGGAGCGGCGGCGCGGCCGGGGCGCGCGGCGGGGACGGAGGGGACCGTCGATGAGCGACGAGCCGATCCGGCTCCGCGGCGCGCAGCGGGAGGTCCGGGACGCGTACGCCGCCAGCGACGCCGGGCTTTTCACGATGAACTGCGTCGCCGGCGCCGGCAAGTCGGTCGTCGCCCACCGGATCGCGGCCGAGGACCTGCTCCGGCGATACGTCGACGGCGACCGGACGCCGGAGCAGTCGGTCGCCGTCGTCTCGTTCACCACCGACGAGGCGGCTGACATCGTTCCCTCGGTCTGCGACCACCTCCGGACGGTGGTCGAGCACGGGCTGATCCCCGAGGCGTCGGCGGTCTCCGACGCGGAGGTCGAGTACCTCGCGGGACGGGTCCGCCGCGCCCCGCTGGTCGGGACCGTCGACGGGCTGCTCCGCGACGTCTTCGAGGAGATCGCCCCCGCGGTCGGGTTCGACGAGACGCCGACCGTCGGCAACGACGCGCTGCTCTCGCGGGTCCACGCGGACTGCTACGAGGCGGTCTCCTCGCGGTCCCCCCACGCGCGCCGGGTCGAGCGGCTGGAGGCCGCCTACCCGGAGGGCGAGTACGACCGGAGCGTCGCCGAGATGCTCCGGGAGGCGCTCGGCTACTGCCGCGACCGCCGGCTGTCGACGGCGGCGTTCGAGGCGGAGCTGCGCCGGACGCGATCGGCGGCGTACCCGGAGGGGCCGACCGAGTCGTTCGACGACATCGCGGCCGCGATCGCGGGGTACGCCGGCGAGGACGCCGCCGCGCGGGTCGCCGAGGCGGTCCCGGACGGCGAGCGGGAGCGGATCGCCGCGGCCGACCGGCGGCTCCGGGACGCGTGGGGGGACGCGATCGAGTCGTTCTGCGCCGTCCTCGACGCGTACCGCGGGGCGTACTGCGAGGCGCTCCGCGACGCGGGGGTGGCCGCCCACACGGACGTGGCGTTCCTCGTCGCGAGCTACCTCGACGGCGATCTCCCGGAGGGGATCGGCGCCGAGGCGGGCGCGACGCCGCACCGGGCGCGGCTGATCGAGCGGTACCGGTCCCGGCTGGAGAGCGTCGTCGTCGACGAGGCGCAGGACGTGGCGGCGATCCAGCACGACGCGCTCGCGCAGATCGTCTCCCCGGAGATGCGCGTCTTCGCCGCCGGCGACACGCTCCAGAGCGTCTACCTCTGGCGTCACGCCGACCCGTCGCTGTTCGCCCGCGCCTGCCACGAGGGGCGCTACTTCGGGATCGAGTGGGAGACCCACGTCTCCGTGACCGCCACGACGACGTACCGGTGCCGCCCGAACGTCGCGGCGGCGGTCAACCGCGTCGTCGCCCCGGCCTTCGCCGATCCGACCCGCGGGGGACTGAGCGAGTTCGACGCCGGCTTCCCCGGGCTCGAATCCGCGCGCGACCCCGTCGCGGACTCGAACGTTCACGTCGCCGCGTTCTCCCCGTCGGGGCCGCCCGGGACGGACGCGTGGACCGACCCCGACGGTCGGTCCGGCGAGGCGAACGCGCTCGCGACCTACGTCGCGCGGGGGCTGGCCGACGGCACCTTCGCGGACGCGGACGGGGAGCCCCTGTCGGTCACGGTCCTGTTCCGCCGCCGGACGCGGATGGCCGACTACGAGGCGGCCTTCGAGGCGGAGGGGCTCTCGGTCCTGAACGCGAGCGAGCCCCTGTTCGGCCGGCCGGTCGTCGAGGCCGTCCTCGCGGTCTGCGACTGGCTCCGCGACCCCGCCGACCCGGACCGCACCCGGACGCTCCTGACGGACTTCCCGGCGGCGGTCGACGGGCTCCGGTCGGCCCTCGACCGTCACGGGTACGACCTCGACGCGACCGCAGCCTCCGCCAGCGACGACCCCCGGTCCGAGGACGCCGAGCGCGGCGACGGTCCCGACGACGGCAACGACCTTGACGACGGCGACCGCCGACTCCTCTCCGCCCTCCGGACGCTCCGGGACCGTCGCGACCGGTTCCTGACGGTGCCGCCGTCGGTGTACGTCGAGGACATCGCCGAGGCGTGCGCGCTCCGCGCGGACCCGTACGGGCGCCTCCCCGACGCGTCGCCCGCGCAGCGGGTCGCCGACCTCGACGCGCTCACCGAGGTCGTCGCCGACTGGACGGGCGACGACCGGTGCGGCCCGCGCGAGCTCACCGCGCTCCTCGATCCGTTCCGTGAGGCGCCGCGGCGCGGACCGACGCGGCCGAACGCGGCGACCACCGACCACGACGTAGTCTTCCGGACGATCCACGCGGCGAAGGGCGACGAGGACGAGGTGGTCGCGCTCGCGGACCCCGCGCCCGAAATATGGCGGCACGGGGTACAGACGAAGCGGTTCGTCGCGCAGGCCGACGTCGCCGGCCTCGCCCCCCCGACGGACGCGGACGCGGCGGCCGCCCCCTCGCTGCCGCCGTTCGAGGGCGGGCTCTACGACCCCGAGGGGCGGGCGTTCCCGTACCGCGACGTCGGGCTTCGGTGGGGGACCGAGCGGTGGGACCCGGACGGGAGCGGGCTCCTCGGCCCCGACCGGCTGCGGCGGGTCGCCGCCGAGTCGCGCGCCGAGTCGTGGCGGCTGCTGTACGTGGCGCTCTCCCGCGCCGGCGAACACCTCCTCGTCTCCCTTCCGGACGCGGTCCCGGCGCCTCGGCGCCCGCGGGACCGCTGGCTCGAGTCGCTCTCAGACGCGTTCGCGCCGACCGACGGCTCCGGGGTCGAGGACGCCGCCGCGGGGGTCGACGCGGACACCGACGCCGACGTGACCGTCAACGGGGTCGACCTCTTCGCGGATCGTCCGGGCGACGGATCGTCGCGGCCGCCCCGCGCCGGCGTCGTCCCGCCGCGTCGGGATGCCCTCCCTCCGTGGGTCCCGCGGTTCCTCGACCCGAGCACGGTGTACCCGCTCACGGAGGACCCGGACGGGACCGCGCTGCGGCACCTCCTCGACGAGCCGATCCACGCGGAGACCGACGCGGTCGCGTCGTCGGTGCCGCTCGCCTTCGACGCGCTCGGCCCGGACGCGATCGGGACCTGTCTCCACGAGGCCGTCACGAGGCTGCTCGTCGGCGACGCGTCCGCGTCGGCGGTCCGGTCGACCGCGGACCCGGTGTCCCGCGCGCTCGCCGAGGCGATCGACGGCGTCGCGTCCGATCGGGCCGGGTCGGTCTCGGACGCGGAACGCGCCGGCATCGAGTCGTTCTTCGCGGAGTACGTCGCCGGTCCCCTGGTCGACTCGACGCTCTGGGACCGCGTGCGGTCCGCCGAGGCGGCCTACGTCGAACACGAGCTCAGCGGCCTCGTGAGCGCCGACGGGCTCGAAGCCGAGATCCACGGCGAGGCCGACCTCCTCCTCGATCTGGGCGGCGGCGAGTGGCAGGTCACGGACATCAAGATCTCGCTCACCGACGCGCCCGACCGGACCCGGTCGCGGTACGACCTCCAAGTGGGGGCGTACGCGTACGTCGTCCGTCGTCAGCTCGGTCCCGCCGCGACGGTCCGCCGGAGCGTCGAGACGTTCGGGGTCGCCCGCGACTCCGTCCGCGGGCGGATACCCCCGTCCGTCATCGAGCGGCGCCTGAGCGCGCTCGCGGACCGCCGCCGGTGAGCTCCGGTCCACTCGGCCCCGACCGCCCCACGGTGAGGGTTCCGCGGTCCCCCCGGTTCCCGTCCCCGCGGCTCGCGTTCGCACGCGGAGCGGAAGGGCCGGGACGGCTCCGTCGTCAGTCGGCGGTGCCGGACCCGGCGTCGTCCGTGCAGCCGCAGCCGCCGCGCCGGATCAGCTCGCCGACCGGCGTGTCGGTCCCGCAGTCGGGACAGACCGCGCGCACGTCGACGAGCACCTCGTAGCCGTCCCGATCCAGTTCGTCCGCGTTCGCCAGCGACGCGAGCGCCGACTCGGTGACCGCGGCGACCCGCCCCTGAAGCTTCTCTACCGTCTCGACCTTCCGCTCGGCGAGGTCGTCGTCGCTCTCCGGGAGGCTCGCCTCCCGCTCTCGGGTGAGGTACGTGTGGACCGCCTGATGGGTGACGAAGTCCCCCGTCAGCTCCTCGACGTCGACGCCCTCGCGCTCGAGGCGCCGCCGCGCCCGGGTCGCCTCCGGCCCGGAGTCGCTCCGCAGGGCCTCGTACGTGCTCTCCACCTCGACGTTGAGCGATGAGACGCCGGCCTCGCGGAGGGCGGCCTCCAGCACCGCCTCGTTGAACTCGTCGGCGAGGTCCCGCAGGCTCGTCCGCTCGCCGCTCTCGCCGGTCCACGCCGCCTCCAGCGTCGCGCCCATCCCGTCGAGGCCGCGCTCCTCGATCACGCGACCGACCTTCGTGTTCGACCCGTCCGTCTCGCTGGTCATACCACGATTTCGCGGGTGGTCGGTACAAAGATACCGGTGCGATCTCTCCGACTCTCGCCGGGTCGCCGCGAACCGCACCGCCTCACGCACCTTCCCGTTCCGTCTCCCCTGCGCTTTCCGTTCCGTCTCCCCCACACCCTTCCGTTCCGCTGCCGATCGAAGGTGCGATCTCCACCCGACGGCGCGTCGCGATCCGCTCCTCGAAATATATTCAAAATATCTGGTGTATTTAGCAAAACATACGAAAATTGATTAATATATCGGCCCTCCGTTATTACCGGGTCGCCGGGCGGTCCGATCGACCTGCGGGAAGGCCGCTTCCGCGCGCGCCCCACGCGTTCATCTGATTGCGCGCGCTTTCGCCGTCGACGTGGGCGAGAAACCGAGCCCGTGTCGTCGCTTCCGTGCGCACCGCGGGCGCTCTCGCGGCGTCGTGATCCGCGTTCGCCTTCCGCGTTCGCCTTCCGCGTTCGCCTTCCGCGTTCGCCTTCCGCGTTCGCCTTCCGCGTTCGCCTCACGGCCGCGTTTCCGGCGGCAGAGCGCTCGCTGCTCCCGCGACGATACCGTTACAGCCACGTTCGACGGCTTTCGCGACGATCGCGCCGACGACAGCGTTCGTCGACTGCGGCGTCGAAGGGCCGGGCATCGAGGGACCGTGACCCGGCCTTTCGCACTCGACTGTGGGCGATCGGTTGACGGCGGTTGTCGCCGAATATATTCGCACCACAAATTGTATCTATAATTGATGTGTAGGGGAATTATATTAGACAGATATAACATAAACGCGATCGCATGCTCTTCGGGTTGCACTGTCCCGACCGTACCCCGTCGGATCTCGCGGTCGCGGAGCCGGACGGATCGGCCGTCGTCGAACCCGGTCGGTTCGAGGCTCTCAGCCGCGGCTGTCGGCATCGTTCCGCGTCACCGAGTGGCGCCCCTCGCTCGACACCGCGTGTTTCGCCCTCGCACCCGAGTATGAATTACAACAATAGTCGTGTAATTTCTTCGCCCTCTCGAACGCATCCGCGAATCGGTGATCGGGGGCGTGCCGACTCCGAACTTGCGGCCGATCGTCGATATCCCGACGGTCAGTCGATCTGTTCGACGTAGGCGTACTCGTCGGGGAGGGCGGCGGCGTCCTCGGGCAGGAGGGCGGCGACGAGGTAGTCGGCGTGGGTCCGGAAGTAGTCGACGACACGCGCGATCCGGTGGGAGTCGATCGCTTCGAGCGAGTCCAGCACGACGAACGGGACCGTCTCGTAGACGTCGTGGACGAGGTACCCCGCGAGCGCGAACACGAGCCCCGTCACCTCCCGCTCGCTCTCCGAGAGGTGGTCGACCGTGTCCTCGTAGGCTGTCCCGTCGGGCGACGAGCGGACGATATGGAGGTCGAACCGGGTCCGCGTGACCTTGCGACGCCCCTCGCGGACCTCCGTCTCCCGGCGCTCGATCCAGATCCGGTCGAGGTTCTCGTACTCCAAGATGTCGAGGACCGTCTCCATGTGCTCGTTGAACTCCTCGACGGCGTTCTCCTCGATGCGGTCGACGCGCGTCCGTAGCTCCGTCAGCCGCTCGGCGAGCTCCTCTCGCTCCGCCTTCAGGTCCTCGCGGCGCTCGATCGCGGCCTCCCGCTCCTCGATCTCGTCGTCGAGGTCGTCGATCTCGTCGTCGAGCCGCTCGATCCGGAGCTCGATCCCGTTCGCCTCGCGGTGGAGCTCTAACGCCTCGTCGTAGCCGTCGACCTCGATCGACTCGGTCTCGGCTTCCAGCTCCTCGATCGCCTCCCGTTTCGACTCGATCCGGTCTTCGAGGTCCGCGATTCGCGACTCGGTCGACCCGATCTCCGCTTCGACCGCGTCGAGGCGCTCCTCGGCGCGCTCGACCTCGCGTTGCGCCTCGCGGACCGCCGACTGCCGGTCGGTGAGCTCCTGGATCTCCGCGCGGACCTCGTTGCGCTCGTCGAGCTTGTCGGACCGGAGCTCGCGAAGGCGGTCGAGGGTCGCCTCGATCTGATCGGTCTCGACCTCGGAGCCGCAGGTCCAACAGACCGTCTGGTCGCCCGCGGTCAGCGCGTCCGTCGGGCCGTTCCGGTCGGCCGGCGCGGCGCCGACCGCGTCCTCGTCGATGTCGATCCCCGACCCGTCGATCATGTCCTCGTTGAAGCCGATGACGCTGCCGAGCTCGCTGATCGCGTCGTCGAGCGAGCGCTTCCGGCGCCGCAGCTCGTCGATACGACCGGCGAGGCGGTCGGGGTTCTCGTCGGGGTCCTCCGCCTCCGCGACCGTCCCCTGAAGCTCGTCGCGCTCCGACTCCAGCTCCGCGAGGGTGGAACGCTCCGTTTCGAGGTCGAACTCGAGGTCGTCGAGGTCGGAGCGAGCGTCGCGAACCCGCTGGAACGCCTCCTCTATCTCCTGTTTTCGCGTCCGGCTCTCCTCGACGCCGGTGTCGAGCTCGTCGAGCTCCTCGCGGACCGCCTCCAGTTCCGCCTGTGCCGCCTCGATCTCCTCGACCTTCTCGCGGCGGTCCGCTTCGAGGTCGGGCAGGTCGCGTTCGAGGCTGTCGAGTTTTTCTATCTCGGACTCCAACTCGTCGCGTTCGCGCTTGCATTCGCGGATCTCGGCGTCGATCGAGTCGGTGTCGATCGGACGCATGATGATCTCGCGGAGGTCGTCGCCGCGTGCTACCGCCCGCCGCGCCTCGTTGTTCTCCAGCAGGAACGCGAACAGGTCGGCCAGTTCCGGATCGTCGAGGTACGGATCGCCGCCGAACGCGACGGAATCACCGCGGCGCTGCAGCGTCCGCGTGTACGTCTCGCCGCCGAGCTCGAGGGTCACCTCGCCCTCCTCGGCGTCGCCCTTCAGCGAGCTCTGCCGGCTGCCGAGTCCGGCCATCAGCGCCTGCAGGAAGGAGGTCCGATTCGTCGCGTTTCGCCCGGTCAAAATCGAGACGCCGTCGGAGAGCGTCACCGACGCCTCGTCGATGCCACCGATGTTTCGAACATCGACGTGGACGGTAGGTTTCGAGATCTGAGCCATCGATGTGGTCGGAGAACGGTACTCGCGGTGTTAAATCTATCCTTCGTCCAACGGATCACCGGGACTCCGAACCGATCCGTCGGTCCGTCGGCCCGGCGCCGGTTCCGATCGATCGGTTCCGCCGCGGAAAACGTTCTTCTTATCGAAGAAGTCGAGTATACTTTAAGAGTGAAGAAACATTCTGGACCGCCGGTCGACGACGCCGCTTCGATCGCCACTCCGAACCGGTCTGCCCCGAACCCCGCCGAAATTCGGCAGTTCTGTCGTTGAAAGAGATGAAGGCGCGGTAGTGATCGTAGTATTCTCTACAATTTTTTAATATCTATAAAATATAACTACAGATGAACAGACAGTAAATGAAATGACACCATGAATTAAGACAGAATCGAGATATTCGAAGTACCTCCGGCAAACCCCCCTTCAGCCGTTGTATCGGCGTTTCTCTCGATCGCGTCGGATCGATCTGCGCCTTGCGCTCGACAGCGTCGATCGAGACAAGTCGGAAGGAGGCGATAAGTATTAGAAGTAAAGACTGTATTTGAAAGTTATATTTCGTCGGAGTGCGGACGGTCGAACGGGACCTCTCACGTCCCGCGTCGAAGCCGAACCGGGACGCCCGCGCACGAAAGCGCGAGATCGCGTACGACGGGCCGAATCCCCGACCGGAGCCTCGATCGTCGTGTTCGCAAGGTTTAGTATGGGAGCCTGTCACGTATGTGGTAATGACGATTCTGCCGGTCGACACGGACGTCCTCGAGGACGTCTGTCGAGATATCGCCCAAGACAACTACGGGTTCGTGTACGTCGCGGACCAGAAGTCGGAGATCAAGTCCGGCTACGAGAACGCGGATGTCGGGACGCTCAATGCCGGGTCGCTCGCCGCGAGCGACATGCGGAAGGCGCTCTCGGAGATGTCGGGCGACGAGTTCGTCGACCTCGAACAGCTCCGCGACGGGGTGTACTACGTCGACCCCTTCGGCGTGAAGGGAAACATGAACATCACGCGGGAGCTGACGAACGTCTTCGGCCAGCGGCTCGTCGTCACGGGCGAGACGCTCCGCTCGCGGTTCTCACTGGCCATCGACGACCTCGATTTCTTCGTCGACGAGCTCACCGAGCGCGACTACCTCCGCCGCATCACCGCCGGCAAGCGCGACTACTACACCATCGGGACGCAGCTCAAGGAGCACGCCGACGACGTGGGGCTCGACGCGCGGCTCGAACGCGAGGCGTCGAACGGGAAGATCGCCCACAGCGACCTCGAGAGCGTCATCGACGTGAACGCCACCTCGGACGTGATCCGGTATCTCGACCGAGAGGGGTACATCGTCGACCTCGACGGCGAGTACCTCGTCGAGGAGGCGATAGACGAGTACGCGGAGTTCCTCGCGGACGAGATCGAGGAGGCGGTCGAAGCGGAGTTCGAGGAGTCGAGCTACGTGCTCCGGACCGCCGAGTTCCAGCAGGTCGTCGAAAACGAGATCGACGCCCGGTTCGACGTCCTCTCGAAGGCGCGGAGCGTCCGGACGGAGATCCTCGACGGGACCAAGGAGACGCTGATCGACCGGATCGGGCTCGACGCGGGCCGCGAGATGGTCGAGGCGGTCGAGCCGTTCGACGCCGTGGCCGACGACCACGCCCGGCGGATTCTCACCGATGTCAAGGCCGAGGCCGACCAGCTCCCGGGGACGCTCCCCGAATGGGTCGAGCTGGCGGAAGACCACGTTGAGGAGTTACAGGTAAGTAGCGCGACCCCCGTGAACGAACACGTCAGGGACGCGGTACGCGAGCGATACCGGAGCCTCGTCAACGAGGAAGAGTTCGGCGGAATGGCCGAGTGACGCGACGACAAGACACCCAACGATGCCCCAGAAATACGAATTCGAACGGATCGAAAGCGACGGACAGGAGTACGTGATCGCCGACCCCCTCAACCAGACCGACGACCCGGTGCGGCTCGAAGCCCGCTGGATCGAGGGGGACGACATCGAGGGCGAGTGGGAGCGCGCGATCCGGGCGATCATCAAGACCGACCTGCTCGGCTCGATGGAGCTCAAGGAGGGGAACGGCCGGATCGACCGACGACAGGCCATCGAGACGCTCGCCTCGGCGAGCGACGAGGAGGGCGACATCGTCACCAGCGAACAGCAGGCCGAGGCGCTGCTCGAGTTCTTCGCGTCCGAGGACATCTTGGAACGGGAGGGCGGGCAGGTGGTGATGCTCCGGAACCCCAGCGAGAACCCCGACGAGATCAACGGCCGGATGATCCTCAACTGGGCCGCGGCGATCGACGCCTGCGTCGAGAAGATCTCGGAGACGATCGATCGGGTCAACGGGGCCAAAGAGAAGCTCGAAAGCCGGATGGACGGGATCGAACAGAAGTCTGGACAGATCGACGAACACCTCGCGGAGACCGCACAGGAGCTGAAGAGCCTGGGGGACGGCGCCGGCGTCCCGCAGGACCCGGCGGAGCTTCCAGAGGAGGAGCGCGAGCGGTTCCGCCAGCTCAAGCGCAAGCTCGTCTACCACAAGAAGATGAAGGAGGCGGACCAGCAGAACCTCGCCGAGAAGGTCGAAAGCGGGGCCGACCGGCTCGCCGACAACATCGAGATGCTGAAGTCGGCGAAGACGACGCTCGGAAACAAGCGGGAGCAAGTCCGGACGCAGGCGCTCAAAAAGCAGACGTTCCCCGACGAGGCGATGAACATCGTCGACAACATGGGCGAGCTGACGACGCAGCTCGCGGGCGTCGGCGGCATCGAGGAGACCATCGAGGAGACGGCGGACCACGAGGTCGCCTCCATGGTCGACGACGTGCTCGGTGACATCGAGAGCGTGGGCGAGGCCGCACAGCAGACGGCGGGCGAGGAGACGCAAAGCGAGACGGAGACGACGGGTCTCGAGATGTCGTAGGATGCGCGCCGACTCGCTGCTGTACGGGCTCCGACGGGTCGACGAACAAGGGACCCGGCTTCTCGCGATGCGGACGCTCTCCGGCCCGGAGCCCCTGCGCCGCGTCGACGTCGCGATCGACGCGCTCGTCGATCTCGCCGAGCTTCTGCGCGCGGCGGCCCCGTTCCCGCCGCGCGTCGAGGCCCGCGGGGACGACGCTGACGGCCCCCGCGGAGGCGGCGCTGACGGCCCCCGCACCGACGGCGGAACGAGGGCGAGCGACGCGCTCGTCGCCAGCGTCCTCGACGCCAGCTACGAGCGCGGGAGCGCGGCGCTCGATCGGCTCGACTCGGCGGTCGTCGACGGTCTCGGCGGCGACGAGCGGTTCGAGACGGTCGACTCACGCGTGGTCGTCCCGCTCTCGACGACCGGGCCGTACGCGCGCAACTGGGCGCCGGTCATCGAGGCGCTACTCGCCCGCCTCGACGGCGTTCGCGAGGACTTCGAGCGCGTCGCCCGGCGCGTGGCGGCGTCGGGGACCGACGGAGCCCTCGCGACCGGCTGCCGGGCGGTCGTGGAGATGCTCGGGACCCTCGCCCGGGTCGTCCGGCGGGCCGACGCGGACGCGCGGTACGTCCGCGACCGGACGGACCACAGCCAGCGGGAGCTCCTGTCGACGATCGAGACGGCCACGACGCAGCTACGGAGCGACAACGATGCTTAATCTGACACCAATTCTGAAGCAAGACCAGCCCACGTCTCGGATCAGGATCGGCGCCAAGAAGGTCGGTCCGAGCACCAACACCGTCGAGATCCGCCACAACGACAGGCGGGCGTTCTTCTACGTGGAACCGGTCGACGACTCCATCGTCGACGGGATCGGCAACAAGGTCCGGATGCACCAAAACGTCAAGACGGTGTTCGGCGGGATCGATCGCGGCGCCGACTTCCTCGTCGACCCGGACGCGGGGAAACGCGACGTCGTCGAGTGCGAGTCCGCGAAGATCCACACGAGCGAGGTCGCCCCCGACGAGCTCGGCCCGTTCCTCAGGGAGAACGACTACCTCCTCCACCCGATAGAGGAGGTCGTCCCGAACGGCGACGGGCTCGCGACGTTCGAGGTGGCGGCGATGGAGCCGACGGGGTACACGACCCTGCGGGTGACGCCGGAGACGGAGCTGGAGTTCATCGACGCCGGCGAGCTCCGGGAGATCCGGGCGACGAAGCCGGTCGCCAACCACGGCCCCCCGAGCGAGGAGGGCGGCGACGGCGACGACGAGGTACAGGTGTCGCTCGAACCGAAGAAGCCGACGGTCAGCTTCGAGGAGGACGTCGCCGGGCTGCCGGAGGTGAAACGCACGGCGGAGAACCTGCTCGCGCTGTTCGACCCCGACGTGCGCGACGAGGTCGTCGAGCGCTACGGCGACGAGTTCGCCTCGCGCGGCAACAGCATGCTGCTGTACGGCCCGCCCGGCTGCGGGAAGACGCTCGTCTCGGAGGCGATCGCCTACGAGGCGAAGTACAACTCGAACATCGAGGAGAGCTACGGCGAGGTGAAGTTCCTCGAGATCAAGGGCAGCGACGTGCTCTCGAAGTACTCCGGGGAGTCGGAGAAGCGCGTGGAGGCGATCTTCGAGAAGGCACACGGGATCGCACAGGAGGGATTCGCCGTCCTCTTCTTCGACGAGGTCGACACGCTGATCCCCGACCGGGGAGACGACTCGCTCCAGCGCCACGAGCGCTCGCTGACCAACGCGTTCCTTCAGGAGATGAACGAGATCGAGGACAACCTGCTGGTGATCGGCGCGACGAACATGCCGTTCACCATCGATCCGGCGGCGACCCGTCGGTTCCCGATCCAGCAGTTCATCCCGCAGCCGAAGACGGAGGTGATGGCGCAGGTGTGGCGGAAACACCTCGCGTCGATGCACGGCACCGACGGCCTCGACTACGACCGGCTCGGCGAGCTCTCGACCGGGTACACGCCCGCGGAGATCGCCGACCGCGTGCTGGGCAGCGAGCTCCAGCGCGAGTTCGTCGAGAGCGTCCACCTCCCGGATCGGGAGCCGATCGAACCGACGACCGACTACTTCGCGGACCGGCTCGCGGAGACCGATCCCAAGACCGTCCGACAGTACGTCGCCAGCGTTCGGACTCAGATCGACGACCTCGAAGGGTACCCGGAGCTGCGGCGGTACGTCGAGGATCAGGCCGAGCGACTGGACATGCAACTGGGCAACGAACCCTCGTCGCTCGAACAACTGTTCGGCGGCGACGGGGCGGCCGACGGCGGAGGCGACGGGGCGGCCGACGGCGGAGGCGGCGAGGGAGGAGAGAACGGCGACGGCGGAGGCGGCGAGAAGGGGGCCAACGGCGGCGGAGACGACAGGGACGACGATGGGCTGACTCCCGGTGACGGGGGCGCTGAGAGCGAGCCCGCCCCCGGAAGCGCCCCCGAGGCGGAGATCGGTGGTGACCGCTGTGACTGACGGCTACCGGCAGGTCGGCTCCTTCGAGAGCGACGCCCCGTCGGCGGTCGGGGTCGGCCGCGAGGCGATCGCGTTCGGCCTCGGCGACGGCGTGACGGTGGTCTCCGGACGGGATCGGACCGCGATCGACCACGGCGAGCCGGTCGTCGATCTGGCGGTCGCGGACCGACTGCTCGTCCTCTCGCCGGAGACGCTCACGGCGTACTCCCTCGACGGCGATCGGGTGTGGAGCCACGATGCGGGCGACGCGTACGCCGTGGCCGGCGCCGAGTCCCGGGAGTGCTGCGGTGTCCTCGACGCCGAGGGGCTCCGGTTCGTCGCGGTCGCGGGCGGCCGCGAGCGGTTCGCGGTCGACCGGACCCGCCCCGGAACGCCGGACGACGCCTTCGTCGCGACGCCGACCGGCTTCGTGATCGCGACGTGGTCGTTCCTCACCGCGGTCGACGGGGACGGCGAGGTCGCGTTCGATCGCGACCTCTCTGCGGTCGTTCGGAGCATCGGCGCCTGCGGCGGCACGGTGGTCGCGGCGCTCCAGAGCGACCGCCTCGTCGGCCTCGACCGCGGGAGCGGCGAGGACCGGTGGCGCACGGAGCTCGACGCCGGACAGGTCGCGCCGGTCGGCGAGGAGTCGGTGCTCGTCAGCGCGGCCGACGGCGTGCTCGACGTGGGGTCCGACGGGACGACGGAGGCGGTCCCCGATCTTCCGACCGGCGACGTGTACGCGACCGGCGACGGGGCGGTCGTCTGCTCGGTGCGCGACGGGACGATCGCGACGTACGCCCCCGACCGCGACCGGGTCGACGTGGAGCTGCTCACCGACTCCGTCGGGGTCGGGGGGACGGTCGACGTCGCGGCGTCGAACCCGACCGAGGCGGAGCGGACGGTCGAACTCGCGGCCGACGTGGAGGGGTGTTCGCTCTCGCCCGCCGAGCGCACGGTGACGATCGAGGGCGAGGACGCGAGCGTCGCCGACTTCCCCGTCGCGTCGGTGCGGCGAGAGGGAGAGGCGGACGTGACGGTCGCGGTCGACGGCGACGAGGCCGGGCGCGGGACCGTCGAGGTCGAAGACGCGGCGAGCGGCGGGCTGGCGGTCGAGACGGTGCTGCGCCCGACGGCGATCGACGACGGCGTCGCCGAGATCGCGGTGACCGTCGAGAACGTCGGGGGCGTCCCCCTCGACGCGGTCCGGCTGCTGGAGGCCGGCACCGAGACGAGGGCCGTCGCACCCGGTGACGCGTGGGAAGGAACGATCACCCGGCCCTACGAGCCCGACAGGCGGGTCTCGGTCGGGCTCGAAGTGGAGCGCGGCGACCGCCGCCGGGAGTACGCGCCCACATGTACGCTCCCGCCGCTGCCGACGATCGACGCGGCGGTGGAGCGCGACGCGCTGCGGACGACCGTCGCGGTCCACGACGGCGTCCCGGTCTCCGACCGGCTCGTAGTGGAGATGCCGGGTGCCGGGCGGGTGCGGTCCCCCGTCACCATCGACAGCGGCGAGCTACTGCTCCTCGTCCCGCAGTACGAGTCGGGGGTCGCACGGATCGCGCTCGATGCGCTTGACGCCGAGGAACGCCTCCGAATCCCCGGGAACGGGACGTTCACGACGCCCTCGGCGACCGGCGGTCCCGACCCCGACCGGTCGCGGTCGTCCCGCGAGACGGGGCGATCGAATCGGTCGGCAGACTCGACCGAGTCGACGACCGCCGGCGCGTCATCCTCGTCGGCGACGGACCGGGAGAGCGCTTCGAGCCGTGATTCGGGGGAAGCCGCGGGCGACGACCGAACGGGGTCCTCGGTCGGAGACCGGACGGAGGACGGGTCGTCGAGCCGATCCGAGGACGGGTCGTCGAACCGACCCGAGAGCGGACCGTCCCTGTCGGCGACGCGGAACGCCCCGGAGCGCGCGCCCGGGATCGGCCGCGCCGTCCGCGACCGGATCGTCGCCGAGAACGAGGGCGAACCGGTCGAGTCGGTCGAAATTGTTCTCGATGACGGAGAGCGAGTCGATCTCGGCCGTCTCGAACGGGACGGGACCGCATCGGTGGACCGGTTCGTCGCCGCGGGCGAGGGCGGCGAACTCGCGCTCCCGTCGGTGACGATCGAGGCCGACGGGTCGGTCGTCGGCGAGGTCGACGCCGAACGGCTTCCGGTCGCCGACGAGGCGGTCGGCGTGCTGGCGACGGTCGATCCGACCGACGGGACGCTCGCGGCCGCGTTCGAGAACGGCACCGATCGGGAGTGTCGCGTGACCGGCGTCGACCCCGGACCGGACGGCGGCCGGGCGTCGCTCTCGACCGCGGTAGACGCCGGCGCGAGCGCGACCGTCTCGACAACGATTGACAAGCGACCGGCGCCCGGCGACGCCGTCCCCGTCTCCTTCTGGATCGAGTCGGACGGCGAGGAGCGTCGGATCGACGTGTTGGCGGCGGCCGACGGCGACGGATCGGGAGGCGGTGCGACGGGAGGCGGCGCCGGCGGAGAGTCGGCGCTGACGCCCGGGATCAGCCCGGACACGCAGGTCGCCGGCGAGTACAGCTCCGTCGTGCTCGCGTTCGAGAACGACGGCGACGAGCCCCTGACCGACGTCTCGGTGGTCGCCGACGGCGACCCGATCGACTCGATGTTCTACTCTCCCGCCCGCCGCGAGCGCGTCGAGCCCGGCGACCGGATCGAACACTACGTCGACCTCGAGTCCGGGCACGCGGAGCCGGGCTTCGAGGTCACGGTCTCGTACGCGGTTGACGGGACCGAACGGGAGTACGTCGCCATCGCCTCCGGCACCGCCGTCGACGACGAGGCCGCGTGGACCGACGACCACCTCGACGCGTGGTCGCTCGACCGAACCGACGCGGCGATCCCGTCCCCCGACCTTCCGTCGCGGCTCTCGACGCCGCCGCGGAGCGAGGACTGACCGCGTTGCGAAGGCGGTCAGCCGAAAACAAAACGGGCCGTCGTCGCTTTCCGCCGGGCCTACACCAGGAAGTCGCCGCTCACCGACTCCCGCGTGTCGTGGACGTACCAGAACATCCGCCTCGCGGTCCGGACGGTCAGCCCGACGGCGACGAGCGCGTAGGCCCCGATGGCGCCGAAAAGCGAGTAGCGGGCGATCCCGAGCGCGGCGGTCCGCGACTCGTACTCGGCCGTGACCTCCTCGGCGCGCGTGGTCTCGCCCGCGCTCTCGAACGCCTCGATCGCCTCCTGGTAGGCGGCGTCGATCGACTCCGTCCCGGCCACGAACCCGTCGTAGTTCGCCGGGTTCAACAGGAGCGGCTGGCCGAAGAGGACGACGAACTGGTCGTCCTCCATCTCGCTCCACGTGTTCTCCGCGTCCTGAACCGACTGCTCGCCGGTCGAGACGGAGTCTGAGTAGCTGTTGAACGCCGCCTCCGCGTCGCTTTCGAGCTCGTTCGCGCGCTCCTCGTCGCCCTGCAGGAGGGCGATCCGCGCGAGCTGGCGCTGCGTGGTCGCCTCCTCGATCAGCGACATCTCGCCCGATTCGAGCCGGTCCTCGTAGTAGGCCTGCTGCTCCTGAATGACCCTGTCGAGATCGCCCTCCGCGTCGGACTGCGCGGCGTTCGCGAGCCCGCGCAGGTCCTCGTCTTCGAGCCGCTCGGCCTGCAGTCCCATCGTGTTGTACGCGGCGGCCGCGCGGATGATCGCGGACTGGGCCTGGTCGTGTTCGCCGTTCTCCAAGTGACCGTCTGCCTCCTGAACCGCTTCGACGTACAGCGTCGCCGCCTCGCCGAAAGTCAACACGGTGGAGATCTCCTCGTTTCCGCTCTCGCCGCTCCGGAGGCGCTCGTCCATCGCGTCGACGAGTTCGAGGGTGCTGTCGGCGACCGGCGTGTCGTACCCCGAGAGCTCGTTCCGGATCGGTTCGAGGTCGAGCGGAACCGGGGAGGCCGTGACCGTGATCGTCGCGTCGTCGCCGTCCCCGTCGACGTCGTACTCCCACTCGTAGCTCTCGCCGAGCTCCGCGCTGGTGTCGAACTCCAGCGTGAACGAGGCCGTCCCGCTGCCGCCCGCACTCACCGAACTCGGCGTGCTCTCTAGCGTGAGCCACTCGTCCGGGCCGTCAGCGAGCGTCGTCTCGATGTCGTTGACGTCGTTGTAGCCGAGCTCCTCGCTGACCGTCACGCTCCCCCCGTTGGCCTCGCCGATCGCCACGTCGCCGATCGCGGTGTCTCCGGCGACGAGGCTGGTCTCGTGGACGATCTCGAAGCTCCCGTCGAGGCTCGCGTCGTCGCCGTCGAAGGTGTTCACGTTCGCGGAGATGTCGTACGCGCCCTCCGACAGGTCCCGGTCGGCGGTGATCCGCAGCTCGGCGTCGGCGGTCGACTGCCCGTCGATCTCGCTCGGCGCGTCTGACACGCTCACGGACACGCCCGTATCGGCCGAGGACGCCGAGACGTCGCCGACCTCGATCGGGGTGTCCCCCTCGTTGGGGATCTCGAGGTCCATCGTTCGAGTCAGCGTGTCGCCCCCGCTGCGCGGCTCGTCGAACCTGAACTCGTCGTCGCTGAGCTCCGGTTCGCCGAAGTAGCCGGGGTAGATGACGCGGGCCTCCACGTCGACCTCGCGGCTCGCGTCCGGATATCTCGAGTCCGACAGCTCGACGGTCCACTCAAGCTCCTCGTGTTGGGGCGCGTCCGCCGACGGCGTCACCGTCCAGCCGACTGTTCCGCTGCTCCCGCTGACAGATCCGTCGCCGGAGAAGTACAGCTCCCCGTCGGAATCGGAACTCGTCACCTCGATATCGCCGCCGCTGAGAGAGCCGTCGCCGCTGACCTCCTCGACGGTGGCCTCTCCCGAGGCGCTCTGGCCGACGAGCACGTCTCCTAGGTCGAGCGGCTCGTCGTCGAAGCCGGCGAGCGGCGGCGTGTTGACCGTGAGTTCGAACTCGAAGGGCTCGCCGTTGACGTCCCCGGAGACGGTGCCGCTCTCGGCGTCGAACCCGGCGGTGATGTCGAGTTCGACGCTGGTCGTCGTCCCCGGCGAGAGGAACGCGTCCTCGCCCGAGACCGACACTCCGGACGGCGTGTCCGTGATCGTCACGTCGGCGGTCGTCCCGTTCTGACCGCTGTTGGTCACCTGAATCTCGTGGGTGTCCGTCTGGCCGTCCGTCTGAACGTCCATCGTGTAATCGGCCGCCTGCACGCTCGAGACGTTGGCGGCTCCGACCGCGGGCGCGGCGAGCAGTCCGACGACGACCGCCGCCACGAGGGCGGCGGAGCGCCGCTTAGACATCGCCGTCACCCCCGGAGACGACGGACCCGATCTGGGCCATGTCGTAGGTCCGCCGCCAGAGGAAGATCCGGCCGAGCAACGCCGTGCCGAGCAGTCCGACGACGAGCCCGTATCCGACGAGGATCGAGACCGACGCGACCGCGAGGGAGAGCCGCGCGTCCCCCACGTCGCTCGCGAGCGCGCTCAGCTCGGCCGTGCGATCGTCGAGCCCGTTGTCGCTCGCTTCGGCCTGTACCGACTGCACCTCCGAGAACGCCTCCTGAGAGGACTGGTAGCGCTCGAAGGTTCGAACCGGGTTGGTGCTGCCGCCGACCGCGCCGGCGACGGTGCCGCAGTCGAGACACTGGTCGAGGAAGGACCCGGCGGTCGCCTCGGCGTTGTCCATCCGCTCCACCGCGGCGCCGTACTCGGCGGAGAGCTGTTCGGCCTGCAGGTTGAACTCCGCGGCCTCGTTCGGGCGGTTCGCGCGCTCGTAGGCGGTCGCCGTCATCGAGAGCAGCTCGATCCGGGCCGGCGTCCGCTCGGCCGACGACGCCTGGTCGCGGAGCCCGTCGCCGAGGGTCGCGTAAAAGCGGGTCAGCGCGAGATCCGCCAGCGTCGCCTGCGTCTCCTCGTACGACTCCAGTTCGTCGATCGCGGCCTCGGCGTCTTCGGCCGCGGCGAGACTCTCCTCGTACTCGCCGGCCGCGGACCGCTCGTACGCCTGCTCGAACGCCACCATGGCGTCGAGCACCGCGGCGAACTCGGCCCGGTCGTCGTCGTCGAGCGTCCCCACCTCCTGCGCGCGCGAGACGGCGAACGTCCGGATCGTCTCGAACTCCTCGTACTCCTGATAGGCTTCGGTCCCCTCCATCGCGCGGAACGTCTCGAAGTACTCGTTCGCGGTCTCCGGCTCCTCCTGTGCGGCCGCCGTCCCGGCCCCCCCCGCTGCGACCGTCGCGAGGACGAGCAAGGCGGCGAGCGCGCAGGCGACCGCCGTTCGGGCTGTCCGTGTGCGTGTTGTGCGTGTTTCGGTCATGTCAGAACACCGTTCGTGTGAGCCGCTCGCGGAGGGCGTCGTGCTCGAACAGCCCCTCGACCGCGTCGAGCAGCAGCAGGGACGTGTAGCCGATTGCGACCGCCTCGGGACCGCGGTCGGCCTCGCGCGTCAGCTCCCACGCGCGCTGTTGCATCTCTCTGGCCGGCGCGATCTCCGAGAGCTCGCCCCGCCGGTCCTCGATCAGTCCGTCGACCGCCTCGTAGCGCTGCTTGACCTTGCGGCGCCGGGCGCTCGAATCGGCTTCGAGCCGGTCGAGCAGCTCGGCGAGTTCGAACGACCCGCTCCACCGGACATCTGCGTCGGGCATGTCCGCGCAGGCCGCGAACAGGTCGACGTTGCGCTTCGTCGTCATCGCCTCGGAGATGGCGTCGGTCGCCCGATCGGCCGCCGCGAGGATCCCGTCGACGGCCTCGCCGGGGTCGACCTCGCGGCCGACGAACTCGTGGCCGGCGTCCGGCACCGACTCGGCGACATCGAGCATCGACTCGACGACCGAGGCGTAGTATCGAGGGATCGTCCCGTCGCGACCGCCGCCTTCCGAGAGCGCCCGGACATCGCCTCGGAGCCGGTCGATCCGGTTCCGGTGGTCGGCGTCGAGCCTCCACGTGAACCGGGCGTCGATCTCCGCCCGCGCGGTTCCCGTGTCGCTCACCGTGAGCGTCGTCTCGGTCCCCTCGTAGGCCCCGTCTCGGTCCGCGAGCGTGGCCTCGACGCGGTACCGCCCGATCGGGACCTCTCGCTCGTCGAGCGTTCCGTCGGCGTCGGTCGTGACGTTCTCGACCTCGAAGCGGTCCGAGAGGAACTCGTCGTCGGGGACGATCCGGAGCGAGACCGTCCCGGCGGCAGCGCCGTCGACCCGTGCCGACCCGCGGAGGATCCCGGTTCGGCGGTCGAGTTCGACGGTGTTGCTTGCGTTTTGCTGGAAGCGCACGCGCTCCGTCGCGTCCGCGTACCGATCGTGTGTCACCTCGATCTCCGCGTCGGTCGCGTCCTCCGGCGGGTCGAGCGTGACCGCTCCGTTCCGGTCGGTCGTTCCCGATATCGCAGCCTCGCCGCTGATCGTCGCGTCCGTGACCGGATCCCCGTCGACGGCGTCGACCACGGTGAGCGTCGCCTCGACCGGAACAGTCAGCGTCGCGGACGGATCGCTCGCGTCGACCGTCTCGACGTTCGAGCGCGCGGAGCCGTGTCGCGCATACACCTCCCAAGTCCCGCTGCCCGGCATCTGGATCGTCTCGCGTCCGCCACGTACCGTCACGGGATCGTACCGGTCCCGTCCGCCGGGCTCCCGGTAGTGAACCGTGACATCGCCGCTGAAGAAGTTCGACCCGTCGGTGACGGCCACCTTGGCTGCGAACGGGCCGGACGCGGCGACGACCCTGCTCTCGGCCAACAGCTGGTGGCCGGCAGCGGTGCCGACCGTTCCGAGGACGACGCCGGCGTAGCCGAGGAGGTTGATGAGTGCGGTTGCGAACAGGTCGTCCGCGAACACCACCAGCATCCCGACTGCGGCGAGCCCCGCCAGTGCGAACCCGAGGACGCCGAGAATCGCCGTGTCAGTGGGGTCTGGATCGCTCTGACTGCGGTGACCGATCACGACGCCGGGAAGCGCACCGACGAGAAGCGGAACGAGGAACACGGGGAGCATGGTGAGAGCTCCGTTGAGACCCCCGATCGCCCCGGCAGCCGGGCCGCCGCCCACGCCGCCCACGCCGCCGCCGCCGCCCGCTTCGAGCGTCACGGCCACGTCTCCGGCGGCGGTCGACAGCAGCAGCGTCTCCGCGCCGCTCAGGTCGACGCCATCGAGGGCCAAGCGCCCCTCGTCGTCGACGGTACCGTCGATACCGGCGTACGTCGACCCGTCGCCCATCCCAACGACGGCGCCGTCGACGCCGAGTCCCGCGAACGACCGATCGAAGCGCAGGGCTCCGTCATCAGCGACGGTCGCACTCACTTCGGGCGGCCTCTCGTACGCGATCGGTTCGTCGTCTGTGTAGTTGGCGAGCGTGGTCCCGTCGGCGGTCGACACGCTGATCGCGGTCTCGTCCGCCGACAGTTCCGGGAGTTCGAGATAGCCGTCGGCGGCCTCGGCGGCTGCGGCGGTGTATCGGGCCTCCTCGCCGACGGTGCTCGCGTCGACCGCATACGACTCGTCAGGCGTGAACAGCGGGTGCCAGAGCGCGAGCCCGTCTCCCCACGAGCGCAGCTCGGGACCGATCGGCGACTCGTCGCTCACCAGCCCGACGCTCGACAGCACCCGGAGATCGAGCCGTTCCCGGGAGTCGCCGGCCGCGTCGATCACGTCGCCGCGGTCGACGACCAGCTGGGTGCCGTCTCCTCGGACGGTTCCCTCCGCATCCTTAGTCTCGTTCCCGTCGAGATCGAGATCGACACCGGCTTCATCTTCCGCCGGGAAGCCGGTCGTTCCGGCCGCGTCAAGCGGAACGTAGAGCCGATCGGTGGCGTTGTCGCCCTCGCCGACGGTGCCGATCCACGCCGGGCGATCGCCCGCGAGCGCAACCGCGTGGAGGGGCACGTTGGTTATGTCCTCTGTCGTGGCATTCCCGCTATCCGGCTCGACGGTGACGGTCACATTCGCGTTCCGTAGATCGGTCCCGTTGACGGCCCCCTCGTCGGGGTCCGTCACGTCGATGCGGACCTCTCCGTTCTCAGTATTGGTGGCGTTTTCGACGTAGATGATCCCGGAGTCTTCCGGATCCGTGACCTCGACGATGACGGTGTTGGGGTCGTCCACCTCCGAGACGTTGACGACGAGGTCGCTCCCGTCGCGTTCGAGAGTGTCGGCGGCCGAGGCGACGCCCGGCGCGAATCCGATCGCGAGGACACCGACGAGGAGGAGCGCGACGACCGTGACGACGGCTCGGCGATCGGTATCGGGCTCCGCGCCGGCCGGAGATGCGTGTGGGCTCATCTCACTGGATCACTCCGCGTTCCGTTCGACGTACGTCTCGAGGTTGTCGACGATCCGGTCGAGCTGCACCTGCGTCAGCTCGCCACCGGTCCCGCCGCCGGTCCCCGCGAGGCTGTCGCCGAGCATCTCGAACTCGTCCCACGAGTGATCGAGCAGCGGGTTCAGGTCGAAGCCGCCCAACAGCAGGAGCACGTCGACATCGCTGCCGCGCCCCCGTTTCGGGGTGAGACTCGCCTGTCCGGCCACGTTGATGTCGTGTTTGGTGGTCCAGTCGCGGAACGCGCCGTACACCTCCGGCTCGCTGATCTCGTCGTCGTCGATCATGCTCTCCGGGGCGCGGACGATGGCGTACGCCGCCGTCGTCGTGCCGACATCCATCGGCACGTACGTGTTCTCGGCGGCCTGATCGAGCATGTATTCGAGCTCGTACACCTGCCCGTTCATCTCGGTCGCGACGGCGGGCGTGAAGTGGTACGCGTCCATCTGCGACGGAATGGTCACGTAGTCTTTCACGTCGATGACGCTGCGGGTCTCGCGGCCGGCGCCGATCATCAGGTCGATCGCGGTGATGATCGCGTCGTTGATCGAGTCGTAGTGGCGGCCGTTGCCGTTCTCCTCCTCGTCGAGCTGGGAGTTCGACGCGAGCAACACCATGTCCGCGTTCTGCGTGTCGTCCGCGGTCCGGAGCAGCCGCGAGAGCCCGCACACCGCGTTGAAGTGTCGCTGCGGCTGCTCGTAGTAGTAAGGCCACACCCCGAACGCGGTGTGGATTACGCTGTCCATCCAGTCCTCCGTCGCGCCCGCGTCTTCGAGGTCGGTGAGGCCGGTCTTGAACTGCTCTATCGTGTACGGGATCGACCCGTTCCCGGTGCCGCCCCCGAGCGTCGCGACGTGCATGAACGCGTCTGAGGTCCCGAAGTCCTTGATCCGGGAGACGATGCGGTCGAGGTCCTCCCTCGCGCACGCCTCACCGTTCGGGAAGAAGTTACCGGCGCCCTGCTGGGAGCCGAACTCCAGCGCGTGCGACTCCATGGACTCCTCCTCGCCCCGCTCGTCTTGGAGGGTCCCGCGCATCCGGTCGATCGTGTTCCGGAGGTCGGCGCGGTTCGTGTTCATCACCAGTACCCGGTCGTCGATGCCGGGGTTCTCCGCCCGGTCGAAGAACTGCGACGCGATGCGGCCGCCGCCCTCTCCCGACGCGATAACGCTCCATCTCGTAAACGTGTCCGTTTGTGCCATTGGTCAGTGTTCGTTGATCTCGAGTCCCGTGTCGGTCACCGTCACGCTGTGCTCGCCGTCGTCGATCGCACCGACCACGTCACGGACCACGGAGTCCGGGACCGGCGCAGAGAGGAAGTTCCGCCGCAGCTCTGCGAAGCTCATCCGGTCGCCCGGGTCGACGTTGTACCGCAGGACGTTGGTCAGCTCGCGCTCGATCCGGTCGTCGTCGTACACGACGACCTCGCCGTCGCTCCGGCAGATCCCGTGGCCCGCCTCGTCGCTCCACACGGCGAGCAGGCAGGCGGCGTGGGTGTCCTGCACCGGCAGGTCCATCGCCGTCGAGACGTACCCGTCCTCGGCGAACGCCGATTCGAGACGGGGGCGCATGTCCGGAAGGACCTCCGTCATGTCGATGTCGACGTCGGCGCAGAGCTGCTCGCGGAGCCCCCGCTCGCGGAACTCCACCGACACCGACGCGTCGCCGTCGATCGTCACGTCGCGCTCGATCGCCCCGAACGCGTCGTCGCCGGGGTCGGCCGAGAGTTCGTGGGTGCCCGCCGGCACGTTCTCGAACGCCGCGGTCCCGGCGACCCGCGTCTCCACGGTGACGGTCTCGGAATAGCCGCCGCCGTCGAGTTCGATCGTCGCCGTGCGGGGGCGCTCGCTGCCGTGCTCGTAGGCCACCTCCACGGTGAGGTCGTGGGTCTCCACGTCGCCGCGGCGCAGGGCGGGGACGCTCGGGTCGAACTCGAGCCCCTCGTTGCGGCGATAATACAGTCCGAGGAACTGGTCCGCGTGCCGCATCGGGAGGTCGTCGCCGACGACCTCGCCGCGCTCCGCAAGCGCCGTCTCGATCGTCTCCGATACGTCGTCGTACGCGTCGACGACGGCCGCCTTGGTGCTGGCCGTCCCGACCGCGTCGCGAAGGTCGGTCGCCGCGGCCTCCCACCGCTCGGTGAACCGCTCGAGGTCGTCGATCGCTTCGAGCTCGGCCGCGAAGCGCTCGTCGACCGCGGCCGGCTCCGTGTAGTACCCCGGCGGCAGGTCGGCCGCCCGCAGCGTCTCCGCGTGATCGGCGAGACGCCGCTCCATCGTCCGGACCATGTCGAGAGAGACCCGCCGCAGGTCCGAGCGGTGGCGGCTCGCCTCCGAGAGGTCGAGCGCCGAGTCCAAGTCCGATACCGCCGCGTCGATGCGGTCGACCTCGTCGATCGAACTCGCCTCGACGTGCGCGTCGACATCAGCCCGGTCGACCGCGTCGACGAGGTCGCGGATCGCGTCCAACTCCTCGTTGAACGACCCGGAGAACTCGTCGCGGAGCCGGTCGCGCGCTTCGAGCACGGACTCGACTGCGGAATCGAACTCCCCGCGGTCCAGCGCCGCCTCGGCGCCTTCGAGGTCGGCCTCGATAGCGCCCCCGTCGTCGGCGCGGTGCTGGCCGCGCCGCATCTCGCGGACGGTCTCGATCCCGTCCTCAATCGTCTCGCGCGTCGCCTCGCGCGCGCCGTCGATCACGTCGCGGCACTCGGCGATGGACGCGTTCGCATCGGGCGCCGAGAACGCCTCGTCCGGTTCCGCGAGGTCGACCTCCGTCAACCGGTCGAGCACGCGATCGCGCCGGGAGAGGTCGCCGGCGACGAACTCGCGGAACGCGGACTCGGCCTCGTCATCGAGCCGTTCGGCCTCGTTCGAGAGGCGTTCGAACTCCTGTAAGTCGGCCGATTTGACCCCCGTCCCGAGGTCGAACGCCCCGGTCTCGCGATCGACGGTGACGCCCTGCGTCTCGAAGTCGCCGACAGCGGACTCGATCTGCGCGTCGATTCCCGGGTCCCAGTCGGGGTACGCCGTCCGAAGCTCCTGTATCCGCCGAAGGAGCGCCTGAAATTCCTCGGCGGTCGACCGGGCGCGGGTGCGGACGAACTGCTGTTCGCTCGTTCCACTCCGCGTGATCACGCCCCGGACGTACAGCCCGATCCCGGCGACGACGAACAGCGGGATGCCGATGAGCACGAACCACGTCGCCGCCTGCGACCCGGACCAGACGAAGACCCCCGCGCCGATCGCCGCCGCCACCACGACGAGCGCGCCGATCCCGAGCGCGGTCCGCCGGTTCGCGTTCATGCTATCACCCGGAGGATCGGATCGAGCCCCACGCGCACGCCGAGGATCGCCGCGCCGGCGACGGCGGCGACGATTCCGAGCAGGATCGGGAGCAGCGCCGTCTTCCGGTCGTAGCTCACGTCGCGGCTGAGCTTCATCTTCTCCTTGACGCGGCGCGCCGCGACCAGCGGGACCGCGGCGCCGGCGACGAGCCCCAGTGCCACGCCGGCGCCGAGCGACCCGAACGCCGAGAGCTGCACCGTCGAGCGAGGCTCTTCGGCCGTCGCCCCGACGGCGTCTCTGTACGCGTTCGCCGCCGCCGTCACGTTCGCGTCGCGCTGTCGGTACTCCTCGTCGAGCGCCGCGGCCGCTCCGACGGCGCCGGTGACGTTCCCGCGTTCGCCCGTCGATCTGAGACCGTCCAGCAGGTCCCCCCGTGCGTCTCTCATGTCCGTGTAGTTCTCCTCCAAGGAGTGAACCGTTTCGTTTGCTGCATCGAGGTCGTCCTCGCCGGCTTCGAGGGCGTTCGTCGTCTCGTTCAGCGCCGCCGTCGCGTTTGCGGTCCGACCCGCGGCCGCCCGATAGGCGTCGTACTCGTCTTGGAGTTCCGCGTCGTCGGCGGCGACGGTGATGTCGTCGTCCGCCGCCTCGGCGCCGCCTCCGGCGACGGTGACGACGAACCGGTCCTCGGGCGGCGACTCCTCCTCCGCGAGATGGTCGGCGAAGTCGACGGTCCCGGTCTCGCCCTCGCCCGTGATCGTGACGGGGTACGTGTGTCCGTCGCGCTCGCCCGTCTCGTATCCGTCCCCGTCGGTCAGCCAGTCGCGGTCGGCCGGCTCGCCGTTCTCGCAATAGGCGACCGTTAGCGTCGACCCCGGATACAGCGTCACGTCGTCGTCGGTGTACGTCGCGTCGCCGACGCCGCCGACGACGGCGCTGCCGTTCTCGCCGAGTTCCTCGCAGTACTCACCCGGGCCGACGGCCGCCGCCCCGCCGGTCGCGACGACGGCGAGCAGGGCGGCGCAGCACAGCGACGCGAGCAGGTAGCGTCCCGCACGTCCGGTCATTCGAGGCGCCCTCCGATCTGCTTGCTCTGGTACCAGTACGTGGCGCCGCTCGCGACGCCGACGCCGACGCCGAGTCCGATCAGCGCGCCGCCGGCCGCGAGGTACGGGACCTGTCCGGCGAGCGCGGCGGCGGCCGTCGCCGTCGCCGTCGCCTCGACCGCCGACCGGACGGCCTCGCCGCCGTCGCCGAGGGCGCCGCCGACGAAGCCGATCAGCGCGGCCGCCGCGACGAGCGCGCCTCCCACGGCCCGCGATTTCGTCGCCCGTGTCATGCGAACAGCTCCTCCGTCTCCTGCTCGTAGGCGTCGGCCGCGGCCTCGATCTCGTCGAGCCGGTCGAGGTCCTCACGGCGGTACGTGAGCAGCGTCACGACCGACGCGAGGCTGCGACCGCTGAGCGCGACGCCGAGGTTTACCTCGTTGAGCCGACAGCTCCGTTCGAGGTACTCCTTTATCGTCCCGGTCTCGACGCTGTGCGAGCCCGGTCCGATGTTCGCGCTCGGCGCGCGGACCAACGCGATCGCCTTCTGCGCGTCGTTCGGGTCGGCCTTCACGAGCGACTGCTTCGACGCCGAGAGCCGCGCCAGCGCCGCGCTGTCGATGTCACGGCGCCCGACGAACGGGAGCAGGTACCCCGACAGCGACCGCGTCATCGTGACCGAGCGACCGATGGCGCCGTAGCCCGGACGGGACTCCTCCCCAGCGACGCCGAAGGACAGCGACGTGACGATGTCGCGAACGTCGATGTCGGGGGTGTCGACGCCGTCGACCTCGCTGGCGTTGACGTTGCTCAACATCGGTCCGACGACGATGTCGTGGAACGCGGCGGCGACGTACTCGTTGTACTCGCCGAACTCGCCGCCGGCCGAGTCGAGGTACGAGATCCGCTGGTTGTCGACGAGGACGATCCCGTCGACCTCGTCTTCGAGGCGGTCGAGCCCGTACCGGGCGTTCCACGCCTGTCTGCCCGCGCTGACCTCGCCGTCCGTTTCGTGGTCCTCGACCCCGCCACGGGTGTTCGGGAGGACGGTCACGGCGACGACCTTCGTCCGGTCGTCGGTGAACTCCTTGATGCCGCGGGCGATGTGCGGGCTGATCCCGCATCCGGTGCCCCCGCCGAGCCCGACGAACAGGAACGCGAACTGGATGGCATCGGTGTCGGTCGCCGGCACTTCCTCCTCTTCGTCCGCGGCGGCGGCCCGTCCCCCGAACTTCGATTCGAGGACCGTCTGAAGCTCGTCCGCGTGGTCCGCCATCACCTCGTCGGCGTCGACCGGGTTCCGCCCGAACCCGCCCGTCACCATCTCCTCGAAGCCGGGCTCGGTCCCCTGCACGAGCCCGTGCTGCTGTGCGACTCCGTACTGGTCTTCCGCGGGAACGTTCGAGAGGTTCTGTAGGTCCCGCATCGTCGAGTTGAACACCAACGGTCGACCCAGCGTCGAGATGTCCGTGGACTCGAACAGCCCGAGCATCGAGTCGTCCGTGTACTCGAAGATCGCGTCGACGATCGCTCCCCCCGCTTGCCCCGCGCCGATAAACAGATACGTCATTTAGTTGGTGGTTCTTCCGTGCGCCCCCTCGGGAAAATAGTTATCGAACAGTACATGTCTCTACGACAGTCATTACTCGGACATCGGACTATAAAGATGGTGGACGTACCAGTACGCGAACAGACCTCAGCCGCGGAGCCGCCGGAGCATCACGCTGTACTCGTTGCGCTCGTACAGCTCCTCGACGCGGTCGAGGAGGTCGTTCGCCGCGGCGAGCTGGCCGGCGGCCTGTTGCGGCTGCTCGTCGCCCGTCCGCCGCGCCCGGTCGCAGAGCGCGTCGGCGAGGTCGAGGAAGTGCTTCGGAATGGTGTGGTTGTGGTCAGCACGGACCGAGACGTACTCGTCGTTCACCGACGCGATCCGGTCTTCGATGTCGCGCACGCGCCGGTCGATGTCGACGCTCTCCGAGGACCCGTCGGACCGTGAGAGCCGCGGGACGAGCGTCCGGTCGTAGAAGGTGCACTCCTGATAGATGGCGTACAGCTGCACCTCGTCGACGCCCTCGCCGACCATCGCCTCCAGCTCACGGACCCGGTCCGCGAGGTGGCGGTAGACGGCTCCCTCCTCGCGGCCGAGTTCGCCGTCAAGCGAATCGAGTCGACGGCGGACATCGTCAGTCCCGATATCGGCCACTGCGGCCCGTAAGTCGGCGTACTCGTCGACGGTCCCGACGGTCGACTCCAGGACCGAAGCGACCTCGTCGTCCGCCCAGTCGGTGCCGCCAAGCGCCGAGAGCAGCTCCCGGGACTGCGACGTCTGCGGCCGGACCGTGTGCTCGACGTCCTCGACGATCGGAGCCAGCTCTCCCCCGGGAGTGTCGAAGACGAGTGCGCCGTCTTCGAGTGCGTCGGCGAGTTCGACGAGGCGATCGTCCGCGTCCGTCGACCGGAACGAGACCGCGCCCGTCCGGGCGGCCTCCTGACAGACGCCCCCGGCGGCGCTCTCGATCCGGTCGTACCGCTGCCGGTACCGATCGAGCTCGGATTCGAGCTCGTCGATCTCCTCGCGGTGCTCCAGAGCGCGATCCGGCCCGGAACCGGCCTCGGACTCCGCCTCCGAGAGCGCGCCTTCGAGCTCCAGCACCCGATCGAGCGCCGATTCGACGCCGTCGGCGAGCGCTCCGTCCCGACGGGACACCGATCGCCTCGCCGATTCGATCCGATGCTCGTCGGGCGAGCCGTCGAGGTCCTCGACGGCGTCGGCGACGGCGCCGGAGCGCTCCAGCCGGTCGATCGCGTCCGAGAGGACGTCCTCGACGCGCCCCTCGTCGGGCGAGTCGGCGGACAGGACGCGGCACAGCTCGGCGGCCAGCGGATCGCTCGGTCGGGTTCGGGACGCCATCTCGTCGGCGACCGCCGTCACCGGATGCACGCCCGACGCGGACGCGTCGGCGTCCCCGCCGCCGGTCGCATCGCTGCTCGGAGCGGTATCGGTGTCGGCGTCGGAGCTGGATTCCGCGGACGCGGCCGACGATCGCGTCGCCCGGTCATTCGCGTCCGGCGCCCGTTCGCGGTCGCCGTGCCGGTTCCCCCGACCGCTCTGCGGGTTTTTGATCTCCCGGACGCGCTGGCGCACCTCCGAGACGACCTCGTCGACGGTGTCCGTCGCGATCGAGCTGATCCGGGTCGAGTCCCCGCCCGACGTCTTGATCTCGAGCTCGGTGAACGTGCCGTCCTGATGCGACTGAACGCCGGTCACCTGATCGTAGTAGATCTCCTTGTTGGTCCCGCCGCCGACGCCCGACCGAGACGTCATGTCGTACTTCGCACCCTCGTTGAGGTTGATCGACGTATCGCTGACGACGATGGTCGTGTTAAAGTACATGTCGGACGGTTTGACCAGCAGCGGGGAGCTCCCGGAGTTGTACGTGAGGTTGTACAGTTTCGCGTCCTCGAGGTCGATCCCCCGCTTCGCGTTGCGCTCTGACTCGCCGATGAACTTCTGGACGAACGACTTGTACTTGGCGTTGATCTCGCGGACCCCCCAGTACCACGTGACGATCCCCGTCAAGATTCCGAGAACGAAGAAAGGCCCCACTTGTTCGACCCCCGCACCGATCAGCGTGAACACGATCGTGACGCCGATGATGACGGCCCACGGAGACCATCCGATCTTCCACCGGACGTTGTTGACGCTACCGTCGTCTGTCATTGCACAGAGCATGCGCTCACGCCGTGATTAATCTTCTGCCCTGATATGTTGGTCAGGCAACTGATGTCGCGATCACCGCGGCGGACGCCGGTAGTCCTGTCAACGAATCGAACGCCGGACCGGAGTCGTCGGCCGGGGATACCGCCGGCCGCTGACATACGGAGGCAATTCTCCGGGAAGCATCCGTCACCTTCCGCCGCCGATCGGTCCGCGCCGGTCAGGCCATGTTCTCGCGGCCGAGACAGGAGAACAACGCCTCGACCTCGTCCCACACCTCGCGGACGTTCTCGGCCTGCTCGCTGTTTCCCTCCTGTTTGAGCGTCAGCGCGTGTTCGTACATCGCCTCGATCGACGGCATCTCGGGGTTCCACAGCGTCCCCCACAGGAACACGTCGTCGAGGTACGGCGTCACGAGCTGTTTGACGTGGATGTCCACCGACTCGATGCCGGTCGAGCGGCCGGCGTCGAGGAACTGCTCGTCGCCGATGATATCCGCGAGGGTACCGTCCCCGATCAGCTCCGAGACCTCCCGCATCTTCCCCTCGGGACCGTAGACGAGGAAGGTTCCGCCCCACGCCGTCGTCGGGTCGAACTCGGCGAGCTTGTTCTGGAACAGCGCGTTCCGGACGAGCAGCTCCAGCTTCGACTCATCGAACGTGTTCGCCCGCGAGCGACCGAGCACCGGCGCGAGCACCACCGCGGGCGAGAAGTCCCGGTCGGGGTCGCGCTGATACTTGTCCTGGACCGGCCGGAAGCTGTCCGCCGGGTCGAACACGTCGCCTCTGATCGACATCGTCGCGTCCCGGTCGAGGAACTGCGGCACCGACGACATCGTGAACGCCTCGAGGAAGGCCACGAGCGGCTTGTTCGCCTCGACGTACTGCGGCGGGTTGTACTCGCCGAGCCGGTCGATCCGCGGACGGATGTCGGCGCCCACGTCCTCCAGTCGCTTGTTGTCGAACGGGATGATCGCGTCGACCGTCCGGGAGGTGCGGGCCAGCCCGACGACGCCGTTCACCTTCGCGCGGCCGCCGAACTCCGAGTACTGGGTTCCCTCCGAGGGGATCACGACGCTGCTGAACAGCGGCTTCGAGACGATCCCGTCGTCGAGCACCTTCTCGCGGAGCTTCTCGGCGAGGACGGGCGTCGCGCCGCAGCCCGTTCCCTTGGTGACGCTTTGGACGAACATCGCGGCCTGCGAGTCCCGTATCCGGTCGCGTCCGAGGTCCCACCGCTCCTGGAACGGGTCGGCGCCGTCGGCGAAGTCGGCCTCGATCAGGTCGCGCCCGAGGTCCCACCGGTAGCCGGCGCCGGCGTAGTCGTGTTCGCCGAAGCCGATGATGCAGTTCGGGAGGAGGTCGTTGCGGCTGTACCCCTTCTCTTCCTGAGCGTAGTACGTCTGTTCGAGCTCGCTGACGTTTGTGTTCAACAGGCCGTATCCCGCCAGCCCGCCCTGCCAGATCCGGGCGCGACGCTCGTTGTTCTCCTCCAGCGTCGCGCGCCGGAGTAGGATCGCGTCGAGGATGTTGTTGCCCGCGCCGCCGACGCCGACGAGGTACCACTTCTTCCCGTACGCATCGTCCATCAGGTCGTCGCTCGGCGTTTCGGTCCCCGAGGGCGACGGCGTCGTCGCTCGCCCGAACTCCTCGGTGTCCGCCGGGTCCGTCCCGTCGCTCGTCTCGTCGGCGGTGGGGTCGCCCTCGGACATCGCCGCCCCCTTAAGGTCCGGGTACACCTGTTCGACCGATGCGGGCTCGTCCGCGTGGGCCCGGGCCAGGTGTTCGACGAGCGACCCCCCCGCCCACTTGTCCGAGCGCTGCATACAGATCTTACAGATGTCGGTCATGTTCGGATACGGTATCGGGAGTGACGGAGATACATAAAACATTGCGGACGCGGCCGGTTGCGCCCGTTTTCGTTGCCGGAACCTGACACGATTTTGCCGGTGCTCCCTCCCGCCTACCCCCCGTGTCGCTCCGTGAACCGATCCCGGAGCGCGTCGAGACCGGCGGACGCGGCGGTCCCCTCGCTGAACTCGACCTCGAAGAACCCGGGCGGCGCGTTCTCCTGTAGCGTCACCGACGCGACGAGGTCCGTCTGTCGCCGGCAGAACGTCGCCAGCGGTTCGATCACCTCGCGGCGCGCCACCGCGTCGGGGAGCCGTTCGGTCTGGCACTCGACGGCGCCGCTCCCGCCCCGGCCGTCGAGCTCCCGGAGCACGAAGAGGATCTCGTCCGCGACCGCGTCCGGCGTGAGCTGTTCGCGGCCCCCGCTCTCCTCCCGCCCCGTTCCGCCCGCCGATCCGATCGACGAGGAGGCGTCAGACGCCTCGCGGCCGGAACCGGACTCCCTCTCACCGGGGGCGGAGGACGCGTCGTTGCCGGACCGCGAGCGTCCCTCACCGCCGGACTGCGGGGACCCTCTACCGCCGGTGACGACGAGCTCGTCCCCGTCGCGTTCGACCCCCACGGCGTACTGCCGGTCGAGGATCGGGACGAGGTCGTCGACGAACGCGTCGGCCACGCCGTCCGGGACGCCGACGCGGCCCCTCCCGTGGTCGATCGTGCCGGTGACGCCGCCGAGGAAGTCGACGGCCAGCAGCAGGTCGTCGCCGGCCCGCCGCGCGTCGCGGACCGCCCGGTCGGCGTCGTCGAACGCGCAGGCGTGGAGCGACCGGTCCGCGGCGTCGAGCCGGCGCTCGATATCGCGGACTCCGGGAAGCGCCTGGTGGCGCCCGTCGACGACGAACTCCCGCACCCGGTCGGCGAGCGCGCCGTCGAAGCGGTCGGTCATCTCCCGGACGTCCGCGAGGGTGCGCTCCGCCTCGTGCCGCTCGTCGAGGTACGACTCCTCCCGGCGGCGGACGTGCGACTCGATGTCGCGACAGTGCTCGTGGACCGCCGCGACGGTCCGAGCGGTTTCGTGCAGGCCGCGGTCGGCGAGCGCGTCCCGGACGACGGTTTCCAAGTCCGCCACGTGGACCGTCTCGCCGCCGGGCGGGACCGTCAGTTCGCGGAACCGCCCCGGCAGGTTCACCACGTCGTAGGTCCCGCCGAGCGACGAGGTCACGGTCGGGTCGAACCGTCCCTCGTCGAGCGCGTCCTCGATCGCCTGTCGGAGGTCGCGCTCCATCGCGTCGACCGTGCCCGGTCCCGCGTTCCGGTCGAGCGGGAACCGGTCGCGGACCCGCGCGACCGCGTCCGGCGCGGCCGGTTCCAGTCGGTCGAGAGTCCGTTCGCCGACCCGGTCGTCGAACGCCGCGCTCGCGTCGCCGGCGTTCGGTCCGTGTTCCGCGTTCGGCTCGCGTTCCTCGTCCGCCCCGTTCGTCTCCCTCGGCTCGCTCGCCTCCGGGTCGCTCGCCGCGGTCGCACCGCCGACACCGCCCGAGGGGCCGTCGCCACGCGCGGACCCCGACGGCCCGCCGAGCGAGCCGGCGTTCCGGCGGCGGTACGCGACCAACGCCCCGGCCGCGGCGGCGAGAAGCACCGCGGCCCCGACCGCGGCGACGAGCAGCGTCGTCCCGGACTCCCCGGTGATGCCGACGACGCCCCCGACACCCTCGACGGCCTCGAAGGGGACCGCGGCCGCCCCCGGTTCGGAAGCCAGCTCGGTCCGGCCGGCGATCGCCGACTGGACTCCCTCGAAGCGGTCCACGTCCATACGAGCCATGTGTTGTTGACTGGGGTAAAGACCTGTCGCCCGTGCGAGGTGACGGGTGGTACGCGATCCCAATCGCTAACTCGCCCTGCGTCCCACGTCCGGCCATGGACCGCTTCCGGAACACGGGACAGCCGGACTGGGACTGGTGGGGACGGGTGTGGCCGACGCCGGGCGCCACCCTGCGGCGGCTCGGGCTCGCGCCCGGGGACCGCGCCGTCGAGGTCGGCAGCGGAAACGGGTACTTCGCGCTGCCCGCGGCGCGGATCGCCGATCCGGCGACGGTGTACGCGGTCGACATCGACGGGTCGCTGCTCGCCGATCTCGACGCGCTCGCGGCGGATCAGGGGATCGACAACGTCGCCCCCGTCGAGGGGGACGCGCGGGCGCTCCCGAAGCTGCTCCCCGAGCCCGCCGACTTCGCGCTGCTCGCGAACGCGTTCCACGGGATCGAGGACCGCGCCGCGTTCGTCGAGAGCGTCGCCGCCGCGCTCGCCGTCGACGGCCGGTTCGCCGTGGTGAACTGGCGCGATATGCCGCGCGAGGAGACGGCGATCGGCGGCGAACCCCGGGGGCCGCCCACCGACCTGCGCGTTCCGCCGGAGGCGACCCGTCGGGCCGTCGAGGACGCGAGCGATCTGCGCCTCGCGCGGGAGGTCGACCTCCCGCCGTACCACTACGGGCTCGTCTTCGAGCGCTGAGGTAACGGGGTCAGTCCAGCGCCGCCAGCGCCTCCGCCGCCTCGCGGGCCGCCCGCAGGTGGTCGCGGGCGCGCCGCGGGTCGTCCGTCTCCTCGGCCGCGCGGGCGAACCGCGCCAGCGTCCGCGTCAGCGACGCGCGGGCGTCGGCGACGGTCCCCGATCCGGCGGGGTCGGTCGGCGGGGTCGCGGTCGGGTCCCCGCCGGACTCCTCGGCGTTCGCCGGTGACGACGCCGCCTTCGGGTTCACGGCGCTCTGCTCCGCCGCAGTCGGACGCCTCGGGTTCCGGCTCGTGGCGCCCGTGTCCCTCGGGTCTCGGCTCGCGTTTGCGGGGGACGACCGCGCCGGCGGCGCCGACGCGTCTCGGGCGTCTCCCCGCGGCGGGATCTCGTCGCCGTCGGCGGTCTGCGCGTCCGCCGGCGAGTCACCCCGTGTGTCCGCCGGCGAGTCCGCCTGCGCCTCCTCGCCCGACCCGGTCGCCTGACACGTCGGACAGAACTCCTGCCCGTCGTGGCGGAAGATGGGGTCGCCGCAGTCGTCGCAGTGGCGGTTCGTCATCGTCGCGCCCTGCAACAGCAGTTCGGACATCCGCTGGGTGTGTTCGCGCTCCTGTTCGTCCTCCGCGAACTTCTCGCGGAGCTTCTCGCGTTCGGCCTCCTTGTCGAACCCGTCGCTCATACGGGGACGAACGTGGCTCACGAGCAAAAGTCCGGTGGGCTCGGGACGGGGCGGAGCCGATCGAGGCAAGCGGGGAGGGGCGAGACGGGCGGACGGAGAGCCTACTCCTCGGTCTTCGTGCGGTCGTCGGGGTCGAGCTCGCCGCGGTGGATCTTCGAGCCGTCCTGCGCGACCTGCCGGCCGAGCACCGCGCACTTCACGCGCATCGGGGAGATGTCGACGCCGAGCATCTCGGTGACGTCGTCGGTGTCGAGCGCGTCGAGCTGCTCGATCGACATCCCGTGAAGGCGCTCGGAGAGCATGCTCGCCGAGGCCATCGAGATGGCGCAGCCGTCGCCGGTGAACCGCACCGCGTCGATCGTCTCGCCCGCGTCGTCGAGGGCGACCTGCATCTGGATCGTGTCGCCGCAGGAGGGGTTCTCGCCGACGTGCGTGAAGTCGGGGTCCTCGAGTTCCCCGTAGTTGCGCGGGTTCTTGTAGTGGTCGAGGATCTGCTGCCGGTACATGTCCGAGCCCAGTCCCATATCGGTCACGAGTAGGTCCGTGCGAGTCAAAAGGGTTCCGTCGGGACGAGAGGGCTCCGTCGGGACGAGAGGGCTACTCCTCCGACCGGGTCGTTTCCGGGAATCCGCCCGCGGCGGTCGTCGCCGAGGGGCGGGAACGGCGGTCGGCCACGATCGACAGGAGGCGGTCGAGGAGCCGGTCGTACTGCCCGCGCTCGGACCGCTTCTCGAAGTACGCGTCCGCGCCGGCGCCGAACGCCCGCGCCTCCGCCCCGGCCTCGCGACAGGTGGTGTGGAACACCACCGGGAGGGTTCGCCCCTCGCGGCGGAGCCGCTCGACGAGCTCCACGCCGGACCCGTCGGGGAGCCGCTGTTCGGTGATCACGCAGTCCGCTCCGTCGACGGCGTCATACGCCGCGTCCAGCCGGTCGACCGACCGGACCGACAGGCGGTCCGAGACGCGCTCCGCGAACGCCGCCAGCAGCTCCGTCGACCGCGGATCGGGCTCGACGTGAAGGACCGCGATCGGCCCGCCGTCGGAGACGATCGAACCGTCGTCCGGACCGACCGAGCCGGTGGAGCCGGCGGGATCGGTGGAGCCGGCGGGATCGGTCGCGGTGGTCTTCGAACTCGTCTCTGCAGGGTCGGACACGGCGGGTTGTTCGTCGTCAGTCATGTGGGTTGGGTGGCGGGCGACAGCTCGTCGAAGGGAGACACAACGTGCGTTGTTATTCTTCTTCAGTTGATGTGTCGGGCGGCGGGATATTAATCATTGCGCGATCACCGTTGTCACGGCCCGTATCGGCCGATAGCGGAGTGTCAGCGGAGAGTGAACGGAGCGGAAGCGACACGGAAGCCGAAACCGCGGGACCGGAGCGGGCCGAGAGCGGAACCGAGCCCGACGACGGCGAGGCGTGCTGTCGGCCGGGGCGTGCTGTCGGCGCGAGGTCGAACGCGATCCGGGACGGTCCGGCAGACCTACGCGAACAGATCGCGGGCCTCGCCGACGGCCTCGACGAGGGCGTCGACCTCCTCGACGGTGTTGTAGAGGTAGAAGGAGGCGCGCGCGGAGGCGGCGACGCCCAGCTCGTCGTGGAGCGGCTGGGTACAGTGGTCGCCGGCGCGGATCGCGACGCCGTAGTCGTTGAGGATGCTGGAGAGGTCGTGGGCGTGGACGCCCTCGACGTTGAACGCGACGAGCCCGCCGCGGTCGTGGCCCGGCGGGCCGTAGATCTCCACGCCGCCGAGGGCGGTCAGCTCGTCGTACGCGTACTCCGCCAGCAGGTCCTCGTGGGCCTGCACGTTCTCCATGCCGATCGCCTCCAAGTACTCGATCGCGGCCGCGAACGCGATCCCCTGCGCGATCGAGGGCGTGCCGGCCTCGAACTTCCACGGGAGGTCCTCCCACGTGGAGTCCTCGAAGGAGACGCGCCGGATCATGTCGCCGCCGTAGAGGTACGGCTGCATCTCCGCTAAGATCTCCTCGCGGCCGTACAGCGCCCCGATGCCGGTCGGACCGCACATCTTGTGGCCGGAGAAGGCGAGGAAGTCGACGCCGAGATCGTCGACGTCGACCGGTCGAGTCGGCACCGACTGCGCGCCGTCCGCGAAGACGTACGCGTCGTGGTCGTGGGCCATCGCCGCGATCTCGGGGATCGGGTTGACCGTGCCCAGCGTGTTCGAGACGTGGACGACCGACACCATCTGCGTGTCGTCGTCGATGAGCTCTGCAGCGTGCTCCATGTCGAGCCGCCCCTCGTCGTTCACCTCGATGAACCGCACGTCGGCGCCGGTGCGCTTGCCGATCTGCTGCCACGTCACCAGCGACGAGTGGTGCTCCATCTGCGTGAGGACGACGTTGTCGTCCGGGCCGAGCTCCTCGAGCCCCCACGCGTACGCGACGACGTTCATCGCCTCCGTGGTGTTCTTCGTAAAGACGATCTCCTCGCGGCCCGACGCGCCGACGAAGTCGGCGACGGTGTCGTGGGCCCGCTCGTAGGCGACGGAGGCCTCCTGGCTCAGCTGGTGGATCCCGCGGTGGACGTTGGCGTTGTAGCCGCGGTAGTAGTCCGCGATCGTGTCGACGACCGCGTCCGGCGTGTGCGAGGTCGCCGCGCTGTCGAGGTAGACGAGCGGGGTGTCGTCGCCCGCGCCCTCGCCCGGCGACTCCGGATCGCCGCCGACCTTCCGGTCGAGGATCGGGAAATCGGCGCGGACGGCCTCGACGTCGAACGGGTACTGTTCCTGAACTCCCATACCCGGATCTGGGTCCCGAGCACTAACACACCTTCGGTCCGGTACGTGTTGCCAGTGTCTCGGAGGTGTATTTGGTGAACCTCACAGCCGGTTCGGCCTTATCAACCCCGTTGTGACCTCTCATACAAGAGAGTACGTTTCGTGTGTTCTTCGCTAGACTCGAAAGTGATCTCGTCCACATACTAAGGGAGTACGTTTCGTCTGTTCTGTGAAATACGGAGAGTACGTTTCGTCTGTTCTGTGAAATACGGAGAGTACGTTTCGTCTGTTCTTCGGTTCTGTATCTACTTGCAGACTTACGATCAAAAAACCCACTCAGCGGGTCTGCTCAGCGATCTTCTTCCGTGTTTCGACAACGATGTTCGGATCGAGATCCAGTTCGTACTCGTAGTACTGTCCGCCACTTCGGCCCTGATTCTGTTCGTGCCGGATGAGAAAGCCGAGCATATGGAGATCGGAGAGGTGGTCCTGCACGCTTTTTAGCGTCGTCAACGGTGACGCCCCGTGGGCGTCGGCAACGGTCTCGTATACCGTCTGGACCTCCTTGGATCGTGCCGGAAGTTCATCTTCCTTGGCCAGCGTAGCGATCGCTTCGAGAATATACTGGGCGTTCTCGGTCTGATCACGGATCTTGTTCTGGAGACGGCCCCGCTGGACGAGCGTCCGTGCCCGCTCAATGTGATCGTCGATCACATGTCGGTCACCCTCCCGTTCTGCGACTTCGGATCCAACACGGAGAAAGTCGATTGCTTGCCGTGCGTTCCCCATGTCCTGTGCGGCGAGTGCCGCCGCCTTCGCGATAGCCGACTGGTCACAGACACCGTCAACGAACGCTTTCTCCGCCCGGTGACGAAGGATCGTTTGGAGTTCGCCCGCGTCGTACGGGCTGAACGAGATCTCCGTCTCCATCAGCGTGTCTTTGACCTTCGGCGACAGCGACTGGCGAAACGTGTAGTCGTTGCTAATGCCGACGATACCGACGAGTGCCTCCGAGATGTAATTGTTCGCGCGTGCCCGCGGCAGCTCGTACAAGAGTGTGTTTGCATCGTCGAGGTGGTCGATTTCGTCGATAACGAAAAGATGAGTTCCACCGATCCGATCGAGTTGTGTGTTCAGTTCGTCGAACGCGTCGCCCGTGCCGAGACCCCGCTTCGGGAAGTTGCTGGCCTCTTCGGGTAACAGACGGTTGACCAGTTGTCGAACGACCATAAATGGCTTCAGGTCACGGCCGAACTAGTGCGCTTTTGAACGCGGGGGACCTCGGTTCGGGTATGACCGATACGCTCAGGCTCGCGACGCGCGGGTCGGACCTGGCACTCCGGCAGGCCGGGACCGTCCGCGACGCCCTATCGAGCCGCCGACGCGACGTGGAACTCCGGCGCGTCGAGACCCGCGGCGACCAGATCCCCGACGAGCTGATCCACCGCCTCGGCAGGACGGGGGCGTTCGTGCGCGCGCTCGACGAGGAGATGCTCGACGGCGACGCCGACCTCGCCGTCCACTCCCTGAAGGACGTGCCCACCGAGGGGATGGACGACGTGGTGATCGCCGGCGTCCCCGAGCGCGCGCCCTCCGGCGACGTGCTCGTCCACCCCGACGGCCTCGGCATCGACGATCTCCCCGCGGGCTCGGTGGTCGGCACCGGGTCGCTCCGGCGGACCGCCCAGATCAAGGCCGCGCGCCCCGACCTCGTGGTCAAGCCCCTTCGCGGCAACGTCGACACCCGGATCGAGAAGCTGCTCGCGCCCCGCCTGCAGGCGGAACACGAGCGTCGGCTGATCGCCTCGGGCGAGGAGAGCGCGATGACGGCGGAAGAGGGCAGAGACGGCGGCGAGGGCGGAGACGGCGGCGAGGGCGACGACGAGAGCGACGACATCGACGAGGAGTTCGACCGCACCGTCGAGGAGTGGTTCGACTCGCTCTCCGATCTGGAGCGCTCGGCGATGGAGCGGAAGGTGGAGACGGAGTACGACGCCATCGTGCTCGCGGAGGCCGGGCTCCGGCGCTCGGAGCTGTTCTACGAGGTGGAGACGACGCGGCTCCCCCGAGAGGAGTTCGTCCCCGCGGCCGGGCAGGGCGCCATCGCCGTCACCGCGACCGATCCGGACGTGATCGAGGACGTGCGCTCCGCGGTCGACCACCCGCGGACCCGGGTGGCCGTCACGGTCGAGCGCACGATCCTCGGCGAACTCAACGGGGGCTGCGTCGCCCCCATCGGCGTCTCGGCGCTCGTGCAGGGCGAGCACGTCCACACCCGCGTCCGCGTGCTCTCGACCGACGGCACCGAGGAGGTGGCCGACACCCGCGATCTCTCGATCCGGTCGCACGCGAAGGCCGCCGAGGAGTTCGCGGCGGACTTGGCCGACCGGGGGGCCGCCGACCTGATCGAGGCGGCGCGCGAGGAGACCGAGGCCGAGGCCGACGAGGGGACCCGGGAAGGGACTGAGGAGGAGGCGGACGATGAGTGAGAGGGACGAGGCGGTGACGGCGACCGAGGAACGAGTCGGCACCGACGACACCGGCACCGTCTCCCTCGTCGGGTCCGGCCCGGGCGACCCGGACCTGCTGACGGTGAAGGCCGCCGAGCTGATCGAGTCGGCCGACGTGGTGCTCCACGACAAGCTCCCCGGCCCGGAGATCCTCGGACGGATTCCCGAGGCAAAGCGCGAGGACGTGGGGAAGCGCGCCGGCGGCGAGTGGACCCCGCAGGAGTACACGAACCGGCGCCTCGTCGAGCTGGCGCGGGAGGGGAAGTCGATCGTCCGCCTGAAGGGCGGCGACCCGTTCGTCTTCGGGCGCGGCGGCGAGGAGGCGGAATACCTCGCCGAGGCCGGTGTCCCCTTCGAGGTCGTCCCCGGCGTCACCTCCGCGATCGCGGGCCCCGCGGTCGCCGGAATTCCGGTGACCCACCGCGATCACGCCTCCTCCGTCTCCTTCGTCACGGGCCACGAGGACCCGACGAAGGAGGAGTCGGCGGTCGACTGGGACGCGCTCGCCGCGACCGGCGGCACCATCGTCGTGTTGATGGGCGTCGGCAAGCTCCAGGCGTACACCGCGGGGCTCCGCGACGCCGGCCTCGCCGGCGACACCCCGGTCGCGCTGGTCGAGCGCGCGACGTGGCCCGACATGCGCGTCGCGACCGGCACCCTCGACACCGTCGTCGACGCGCGCGACGAGGCGGGGATCGAACCGCCGGCGATCACCGTGATCGGCGACGTGGCCGCGACGCGCGAGCGGGTCGTCGAGTTCCTCCGGAACGACGGCAAGCGGGGTGACGACGGATGAGCGACGAGAGCGACGGCGGAAGCGGCGCGGCTGGCGTGAGCGGCGGCAACCCCGACGGTCCCCGCGTCGCCGTCTTCCGCCCCGCCGACGAGCGGATCGAGGACGCGGAGACGCTGTTGGCGTCGCTCGGCGCCGACCCGGTCGCCGACCCGATGCTCGCGGTCGAGCCGACAGGGGCGACGCCCGGTGACGCACCCTACGTCGTCCTCACGAGCAAGACGGGCGTCGAACTCGGGGCCGAGGCGGGGTGGGAGCCGGAGGACGCGACGCTCGTCGCCATCGGCCCCGCGACCGCGGAGGCGGTGCGGGCGGCGGGCTGGACCGTCGACCTCGTCCCGGACGAGTACACCTCCGCCGGACTGGTGGCGGCGCTGGAAGATTGCGTCGACGGCGAGCGCGTCGAGGTGGCGCGCTCGGACCACGGCAGCGACGTGCTCTTAGCGGGGCTCCGCGAGGCCGGCGCGACCGTGACCGAGACGGTGCTCTACCGGCTAACGCGCCCGAAAGAGGCCGGGAAGTCCGCGGAGCTGGCCGCCGCGGGCGACCTCGACGCCGCCGCGTTCTCCTCGTCGCTCACGGTGACGCACTTCCTCGACGCCGCGGCGGAGCGCGGGGTCCGCGAGGCGGCGGTCGACGGGCTGAACGACGCGGTCGTGGGCGTGATCGGTCCGCCGACCGCGGAGACGGCCGCCGAACACGGGATCGAGGTCGGCGTGATCCCCGACGACGCCGACTTCGAGGCGCTCGCGAGGGCCGTCGTCGAGGCGACCGACGGGTAGACCACCGGGGCGATCCATCGGCGAATCTCAGAACCGATACCGAAACGACCGAGCGGAATCAATCGGTCTGGGCGGCAGACCGGCTATTTCTTCGTCTCGGCATAGCTGCAATGCTTGGTAATATCAATTCTGATATCTCGGAGGGTACGTTTATCAGCCGGCGGGTGCGAACGCTTCGCATGGAACCGAGCGAGCGGTGGTCGATGCGGGTCGACGGCGGAGTGCTCGTCGTCGAACTCCCGCACGGGACCGGCCTCTCCCCGTCGGACGGCGAGGCGCTGCTCGATCGGTGGCGGACGCTCGCCGCCGAGCGATCGGTCGACGCGGTCGTCCTCGTGGTCCGAACGACGCGCCCCTGCTCGGACGCGGGCCGGCGGACGCTCCGGCTGGCCGCGCGTGACGCCGCCGAGCGCGGTGCGACGCGGTTCGCGATCGCCGCCGAACGGTCCAAGCGACGCTACCTCGAACGGACCGTCGACGTCGACGGGGCGAGCGTCGAGCCGTTCAACGACGCCGCGGCCGCGGTGCGGTGGGCGAAACGCTCGACCGAGCCGGCATCGTCGGCCGTCTCGGAGTGAGCCGGCGGCGTCGCCGCAGTTCTCTGAGCACGGCTGCGAGTAGCCGCCGCTACCGCCCGCTCTCGACCGCGACGTACATGTCCGTCGCGAGCCGCTCGGCGCGGTCGGGGTCGGCGGACTCGGCGTAGATCCGGATCTTCGGCTCGGTGCCGGAGGGGCGTACGAGCACCCACGCGTCCCCGTAGTCGAGCCGGTAGCCGTCGGTGGTGTTGGGCTCCGCGTCCGCGGTCTCGACGTAGGCCCGCGCGGCCGACAGCATCTCGTCGCGCTCGTCGTCGTCCGCGTACTCGACGTTGCGCCGCACGAAGTGGTAGTCGGTGTACGGTGCGACGACCTCGCTGACGGGCGTCCCGTCCGCGTCCGCGAGCAGTTCGAGGAAGCGCGCGCCGATGTAGGCACCGTCCCGCGAGAGCCGGTACGGCGGGAAGAACACCCCGCCGTTCCCCTCGCCGGCGATGGGGACGTTCGTCCCCTCCTCGTGGAGCTCGCGGGTCCGCGTGATGATGTTCGTCGCGCCGATGGGCGTGAGTTCGAGGTCCGCGTCGTTGACGTCGCAGACATCGACGAGCCGCTGCGAGACGTTCACCGCGCTGACGACGGCGTCGCCGGGGTCGAGGCAGGCGTCCGCCATCGCCGCGAAGGAGGCGTCGCCGTCGACGAACGCGCCGTCCTCCTCGACGAACACGGCCCGGTCCGCGTCGCCGTCGTGGGCGATCCCCACGTCGGCGTCGGTGGTCGCGACGAGCCGTCGGAGGTCGGCGAGGTTCTCCGGGACCGGCTCCGAGTCCCGGCCGGGGAAGTGGCCGTCGGGCGTCGCGTTCACGGTCAGCACCTCGCAGCCGAGCTCGCGGTAGATCCGCGGCGACGACACCGACGCCGTGCCGTGGCCGGGATCGACCGCGACCGTGAGGTCCGCGTCGCCGATCGCCTCGGCGTCGACCGCGTCGATCAGCTGGTCGACGTAGTCGTCGACGACGCCCTCGACCCGGGTCGTCGCGCCCGCCGTCCGCCAGTCCGCGTGGTCGTAGTCGTCGTCGAGGACCCGCCGCTCGACCCGTTCGAGCACGTCGACCGACAGCTCCACGCCGTCGTCGCCGACGAGCTTGACCCCGTTGAACTCCTTGGGGTTGTGCGAGGCCGTGACGAGCACGCAGGGGACGCCGGCCGACTCGCAGTAGTTCCCGACCGCGGGCGTCGGGACGACGCCGAGCCGGTCGATGTCGCAGCCGACGGCGGCCAGCCCGCTCGCGGCGGCGTTGGCGAACAGCTCGCCGGTAGTGCGGGTGTCGCGGGCGACGGCGACCCGGTCGGCGTCCCAGGTCGTGCCGGCGGCCTTCGCGATGTTGAGGACGAGCTCCGGCGTGAGGTACCGGAGCGCGACCCCGCGAATGCCGCTGGATCCGAACAGCTCCATGGGCGGCCATGCGCCGGCCGACGGGAAATCGGTTCCGAACCGGGGCGGAAGCGAGACGGGCTAACACGGTCGGAGCCGACGCGTGCGGTTCAAGCGGGCCGCGCTCTAACGGGTCGCATGAAGCGCACGCGACGCGATCTGTTGGCGACGAGCGCGGCGACCCTCACCGCCGCCGGAAGCGTCGGCGTCGCCGGGTGTCTCGACTTCTCCGCGGGCGACGGCCCGCAGGGTCCCGGTGGGGTCCCGGAGACGCTGACCTGCGAGGACGACGCGTTCGTCCGGCTGACGGCCCCCTTCGACGAGCCGGTCGAGGGGACCATCGTCGACGCCGCGGGAACGCGGTTCGAGCTGGCGACGGAGGGGAACGCCGAGACGTACGGCCAGTCGATGCGGCTCGTGTTCCGCAACACCGGCGAGGAGGCGGCGACGGTCCTCGGCAAGCACGCCTACTTGCTCCAGCGCGAGACGGGCGAGGGGTGGCTCGACGTAAGGGGTTCGACCGGGGGCGAGGCGGTCGAGCTTCCCCGAGCCGAGGAGACGCTCGATCCGAGCGGCGCGTACATCTGGTCGATCGACCTGGAGGAGGCGGCGATCGCGTCGGCGGTCCCCGACCGAGATCTGGAGGTGTGCCCGCCGCTCGGCGCCGGCACGTATCGGTTCGTCTACTGGGGGGTCCCGGACGCCCCGCCGCTCGGCGCCGAGTTCGAGCTGGTGGGATGACGGCGAGAGCGTCGGACGAACGGCCGAACTCCTAAAACGCGGTCCACTCGGAGGGTTTCCCGACCCGGCCGCGGACGCGGAACTCGCGATCGTCGCCCTCGACGCGGGTTTCGACGATCACGTCGAACGGCTCGTGGAGGGTGTGGACCACCTGCTCGTCGTGGGCGGTCGAGTTGACCACGCCGACGAACGGCCACCCCTCTCCCGAGGTCTGGGAGGTCATCACGCGGGTGAACCGGTAGATCCGCTCGGGGTCCCAGTACATCAGCAGCTGGGACAGCGAGTAGACGCCGACGGCGCGGTCGCGGCCGGCCGAGGACTCGACCACGTCGGTGAACTTGATCCCGATGTCGGTGAGGTTGCCGGCGCTGGCGACGTACTTCGTCGTCGGCGTGTCGTCGCGCTTGTCGCCCTGCTCGTGGGTGACGCAGTCGATGACGACCACGTCGTCGCCGTCCTCGCCGGTGATCGACTCGTAGTCGCCGCGGACCTTCTCCGCGGTGCGGCCGGTGGAGATGACGACCGGTCCGGTCGACCACTCGGCCAGCAGTCGGTTGAACAGGTCGTACTTCCCGCTCATCGGCGGCCCGGTGACGAGCACGCTGTCGGCGTCGCGGACAGCGTCGGGAAGCACGGTCATGTGTCTGGCTTGAGAGGGAGTGGGGTAAAACCCTTCCGAGGGATCACTTCCGGAGCATCGACGGGAGGTCGAGCGACGACGGGGGGCCTTCGCGGGGACCCCTCGTCAGTGTCAGTTCCGTTATCGCTCCGGGGAGGGCGGCCGACACGGGAGGCCCCCGGGGGGAGCCCGCACCGTCGACGAGCCGGTCCCAGACCGCCTCGGCGTCGTCGGCCTCGGCGGCGGCGTCGAGCGCCTTGGTTCGCCCCTCGTCGTACGCGAGCTCGATCAGGCTCCGGTCGTACGCGTTCTCGAAGGCGCCCAGCACGCGGTCGAGCTCGGCCGGGCGCTCGCTGCCGACGCCGTCGGCGACGCCGAGCGCGAACGCGCGCTCGACCGCCTCCTCGCGCGTGAGGTCGTTCCACTCCGTACCGAACGTCCGGTCGTACATCAGTGGCTCACCGTCGCGGCCGAGCCGACCCGGAGCCCGCCGTCCGTGAACTCGACGCCCTGAATGTCGGTGTCGATGTCGGTCCCGCGCATCTTCAGCACCTGAACCCCGCGCTGCATCCCGTCGTCTTCGAGGTAGTTGTGCATGAAGACGACGCCGTGCGCGAGGTAGTGCTCCTCGGAGTAGGCGCTCGGGTCGGTCATCTCGGAGATGAGCAGGGTCGTCGCGTCGGTGCGTTTCAGCGAGGAGAGCAGCTGGACCATCGTGTCCTCGTCGTCGTCGAGCAGGAACCGCAACAGCATGGTGGAGTCGAAGACGACTCGGTCGATGTCGCGGGAGTTGATGAAGCCGGTGAGGCGGTTCGTCACCCCCGAGTGGTCCCGTCGTTCTCCCGGCAGGCCGAAGAAGCGCCGACCGTCCGAGGAGAAGGAGTCGAGGAAGGTGACCCGATCGGTGTCGAGCGCGCGGTCGAACCCGAAGTCGTACTCGCCCATGTCGCGACGGATTCCGTCCTTCGTCTCGTGCATGCTGATGTACAGCACGTCCTCGCCGTTGCGGGCGCCCTGCGCGGCGAACTGCGAGCAGAACGTCGTTTTCCCGCTGCCGGGCGGGCCGCTGACAACGTACAGGCGGTTCTCCGGGAAGCCGCCGTCGACGAGGGCGTCGAACCCGGGAACGCCGCTTGAGGCGCGCATACCGATCGACTTCATCGGTCATCGGATAAGGGTTGGCTCCCGGTTCTCACGGGTGAGAACGATCGGGGCCGATCGCGGGACTGCCCGCGGGCGATCGGCTGGTCGGCGGTCGGCGGCTAGCGAACCGACGCGCTACGCCTCGGCCTCCTCGCTCTCGGCGGCGAGCTCGGCGGCGTCGAGGTCTCCGATCTCCTCGACGTCGGGCGAGACCCAGACGACGAAGCGGTCGTCGGACTTGACGATCCCGTTTACTCCCTCGTCGTCGACGGTCGTCGCCTGATCCACGTCCTCCGGGGCCACGTCGCGGACCTGGAACACCTCGTCGACCATCCAGCCGACGGTGCCGCCCTCGTCGATCTCGTCGTCGTCGAACACGACGATCCGCTCGCGGGGTCCTTCCTCCTCGATCGAAAAGAGGGTCTTCGGGTCGACGATCGTGGTCGTGCGTCCCCGCAGGTCCATCACGCCCTCGACGTGGTCCGGGGAGTTGGGTATCCGCGTGAGCTCGCCGGCGTCGACGATCTCGTCGATGACCCCGATGTCCAGACAGTACGTCCCGTCGCCCAGCCCGAACTCCAGCACCTTCGTGGGTTCGGCGTCCGTCTCGGTGGCTGCCATGGGAGAGCCTGCGGCGGAGGCACCAATAACCGTGTCCCCAGAATTATCAGGTGTGATTACCGGGTCCGTGGATTTATGCTGATTCTGGGCCCGCTTCCGGACATGAGTAGGACGACGGATCGGCGAGGCGGTCGCGACGACTCCTTGCAGGTGGTCGTCGTCGACGACTCGCCGTTCATGCGAGGGCTGATCTCCGACCTCTTGACCGACGCGGGGGTCGCGGTCGTCGGCGAGGCGGGCGACGGCGCCGAGGCGCTGTCGGTGGTCGCCGAGACGCGTCCGGACGTCGTGACGATGGACGTCGAGATGCCGGGGATGGGCGGGCTCGAAGCCGTCGAGCGGCTGATGGACGAGACCCCGACGCCGGTGTTGATGCTCTCGGCGCACACCGCCGAGGGCGCGGAGGTGACGTTCGAGGCGCTCGAACGCGGCGCGGTCGACTTCTTCTCGAAGCCCGGCGGCGAGGTCTCGGCCGGGGTCTCTCGCGAGTCGGACCGGCTCGTCGAGGCGGTCCGGTCGGTCGCGGGCGCCGACCTCGCCGCGGCGACGCGCGATCGGCGCGAGCGCGACGCGGCCGGCGGCGGTCCGAGCGCGGCGGCCTCGGGGGCGTCGACTCCTTCCGCGTCGGCCGCGAGCGCCGACTTGGACGGCCCGCTGACGGTCGTGATCGGCGCGTCGACCGGCGGACCGAACGCGGTCGAGCGCGTCATGTCGGCGCTGCCGACGGCGGACTGCCGGATCGTCATCGTCCAGCACATGCCGGAGGCGTTCACCCCGCGGTTCGCGGATCGCCTCGACGAGGCCTCGGCGTACGACGTGCGCGAGGCGAGCGACGGCGCCCGGATCGGCTCCGGCGAGGCGCTCGTCGCCCGCGGCGGGAGCCACACCCGGATCGACAGCTACCGGTCGGGGCGGCTCCGCGTGAATCTCGACGAGGACGACTCGCAGTCGGTCACCCCCGCCGCCGACGTGACGATGCGCTCGGCGGCCGAAGTGGTCGACGGCCCCCTCGTGGGCGTCGTGCTGACGGGGATGGGGTCGGACGCCTCCGAGGGAATCCGGGCGATGGCCGACGCCGGCGCGCGGACGATCGCGCAGAGCGAGGACACTTGCGTGATCTACGGGATGCCGAAGCGCGCGGTCGAGACGGGCGGCGTCGACGAGGTGTGCGACCTCGACGACGTCGCCGGCGCGATCGTGGGGGGTGAGGCCTGATGGACTCCCACCGCGCCGCGTTCGTCGCCGAGGCGGAAGACGGGATCACGGACCTGAACAACGCCCTGCTCGCGTTGGAGGCGGACCCCGAGGACGCCGAGGCGATGGACGACGTGTTCCGCGTCGCCCACACGCTGAAGGGCAACGCCGCGGCGATGGGGTACGAGGACGTCTCCGACTTCGGGCACGCCCTCGAAGACCTGCTCGACGCGGTCCGACAGGGCGACCGCGAGGTGACGCCCGAGCTGATGGATCTGCTCTTCGAGGGGGTCGACACCGTCGAGGCGATGGTGTCCGAGATCGCCGACACCGGCGACGTGTCGACCGATCCCTCCGACCTGGAGAGCCGGCTCCGCGAGATGGAGGAACACGGGACCGTCGGCGGCGGGGACGGCGACGCGGGCGACGAAACCGGCGAGCCGGAGACCGCCGCCGAAACCGGCGAACCGGAGACCGCCGACACCGACACGGCGGAAGACGGCGCGACCGGGGAGACCGGAGACGACGCGGACGCCGTCTCAGTCCCCGAACTCCCCGACGCGGCGGCCGCCCTCGACGACCCGGTCGTGTACGCGGACGTGACGGTCGGCGAGGCCGCCATGGCGGGGGTCGACGCCGCGCTCGTGTTGCAGGCGCTCGACGACCAGTTCGGCGAGTACGTCACGGTCCCCGACCCGGGGGCGCTGGAGGACGGGGAGTACGAGGAGCGGTTCGACGCGTTCGTCGCCGACGCCGACCCCGGGGTCGTCGCCGAGGGGATCGGCGCGCTCACGCAGGTCGAGTCGATCGCGACGGCTCTCGTCGGGGGTGACGACGGGGGCGACGCGGTCGAGGTGGACGGCGACGCCGAAGCGACCGCGGACGACGACGCCGGTGCTGCCGACGACGCCGAGTCCGACGCCGGTGCTGTCGACGACGCCGAGTCCGACGCCGATACCGAACCCGAAACCGACGACATCGACGGCGACGCGGACGCCGTCAGCGATGTCGACGATACAGACAGCGATGTCGACGATACAGACAACGAGGGCGCGGACGACGCGGACGCGGACGTCGAGAGCGACGAAGACGGCTCCTCGTCAGACACCAAGTCCGGCGACGAGATCAAGTCCATCCGGGTCGACGTGGATCAGGTCGACGAGCTGTACGGGCTCGTCGAGCAGCTGGTGACGAGCCGGATCAAGCTCCGCCGGGAGCTGGAGGAGCTGAACGCGCAGTCTGACGCGTTAGACGAGCTCGACAAGCTTGCGTCCAGCCTGCAGGACACGGCGATGGACATGCGGCTCATCCCGTTCTCGCAGGTGTCGGACTCGTTCCCGCGGCTCGTCCGCGACATCTCGCGGGACCTCGACAAGCGGATCGACTTCGAGATCGAGGGCGACGACGTGGAGCTCGACCGCACCATCCTCACGGAGATGCGCGACCCGCTCGTCCACGTCCTGCGGAACGCGGTGGACCACGGGATCGAGACCCCCGAGGAGCGCGAGGCCGCCGGCAAGGACCCGACCGGGCACGTCAGGCTCACGGCCGAGCGTGAGCGCGACCACGTCATCATCGAAGTGGCCGACGACGGCGGCGGGCTCGACCCCGACCAGCTCCGCGAGAAGGCGGTCGACGAGGGCGTCAAGAGCCGCGAGGCGGTCGAGGCGATGGAGGACGACGAGGTCTACGACCTCGTGTTCCACCCCGGCTTCTCCACCGCGGAGGAAGTGACCGACGTCTCCGGGCGCGGCGTCGGGATGGACGTGGTCCGGACGACCGCCCGCGACCTCGACGGCTCGGTCTCGGTCGAGAGCGACCCGGGAGAAGGGACGACGGTCCGGTTCCGCCTCCCCGTCACCGTCGCCATCGTGAAGGTGATGTTCGTCGACGTGGGCGGCACGGAGTACGGAATCCCGATCAAGTCGATCGCCGAGGTCGCCCGCGCGGACGACGTGGAGGAGGTCCACGGCGACGAGATCGTCCGCCACGAGGACGACCTGTACCCGGTGATTCGGCTGAACGAGCGGCTCGCGAACGGCGGCGCCGCGGCGGCCGGGGCGGGAAGCGGTGCCGGTGCTCCCGGCGGGGCGGCGGACGACGCCGAGTCCGCGGAGACCGACGCCGCCGCGACGACCGACGGCGGCGTGACCGACGAGGGGATGCTCGTGCGAATCCGCGAGGAGACGCGACAAGTCGCGCTCCACTGCGACGCCGTGCTCGATCAGGAGGAGGTGGTCGTGAAACCGCTCGACGGGCCGCTGTCGGGGACGCCGGGGCTCAGCGGCACGGCGGTCCTCGGCGACGGCGACGTCGTGGCCGTCCTCGACGTGGTGAGCCTATGAGCGGCGAGACCGAGACGGAGTTCGAGGGCGTCCTCAGACAGATCAACGACACGGTGCCGTTCGAGCCCGGCTACTACAACGAGTCGTACCTCGATCGCCGGATCACCGCCCGGATGCGCCGGCGCGACACCGAGTCGCACGCCGAGTACGAGCGGCTGCTCCGGGAGGACGACGACGAGCGCGAGGCGCTGATGGACGCGCTCACGATCAACGTGACGGAGTTCTTCCGCAACCCGGAGATGTGGGACGTGCTCCGCGGGGTGCTTCGCGAGCGGACGAGCGAACAGCGGCGGGTCCGCGTCTGGTCGGCCCCCTCGGCCGACGGCCGGGAGCCGTACTCGGTCGCGATGTTGGCCTGCGACGACCCCGAGATCGACGAGTCGCGCGTCGAGGTGCTCGGCTCGGACATCAGCGAGGAGGCGCTCGACAACGCCCGAGAGGGGGTCTATCACACCACCCGCACGACCGACATCGCGGCGGAACTCGAACCCCTCTCGGACCCCGACCGCTACGTCGAGCGCGACGAAGACGCGTTCCGGGTTCGCTCGGAGGTCAAACGGCTCGTCGACTTCGAGACGCACGACCTGATCCGCGACGGGGCGCGCGACCCCTTCGACGTGGTGTTGTGCCGCAACCTGCTGATCTACATCGACGTCGACCACAAGGGTGCGCTGTTCGACACGCTGGAGGCGTCGCTCGCGGACGACGGCGTGCTCGTGCTCGGGATGACCGAGAGCGTCCCGCCGGACCGCTCGGACAGGTACGAGCCGATCGACAAGCGCCGGCGGGTGTTCCGGAGGGTCTGATGTCGCTGTATCAGCACGCACGGGACGGGAACGCCGAGCGGCTCAGGGACGCCTTGGGCAGCGACAGCGCCGCGGTCCGGAAGCGCGCGGCCGAGTTCCTCGGGGAGGTCGCCGACCCCAGCGACCAGCCGTCGATCGACGTGCTCCTGCGTGCGGCGACGAGCGACGAGGACGCGCAGGTCCGGGGGGCCGCGGTGGACGCGCTCGACGAGATCGGCGAGGCGGCGCTCGAACAGCTCCTCTCGGAGCTCACCGGCACCAAGGGCTCCGAGGCCGAGTGGGTCACCGCTCGGAAGTTCGCCCGCGCGCTGCAGGCCGACCGCCCGGAGCTCCGGATGGCCGCCGCCAACGCGCTCGGCCGGCTCGACGACGCGAGCGGCCTCCAGCACCTCGTCGAGGCGCTCGACGACGAGGACCCCCGCGTCAGGCTCCGCGCCTGTCAGGCCTGCGGGACCTTCGCCGACCCCCGCGCGGTGCCCGAGCTGACGGAACGGCTCGACGACGAGCCGCGGGTCCGACGCGCCGCCGCCAACGCGCTCGGGACCATCGGTACGGATCAGGCGCTTTCTCCCCTGATCGACCTGCTCGCCGACGGCGACGAGTCGCTCCGGCGCATCGCCGCCGGCGCGCTCGGGAAGGCGAACAACCCGGACCCGGTCGAGCCGCTGGCCCGCGCGCTCGGCGACGAGAGCGCGGTGGTGCGCAACGCCGCGGTGTACTCGATCATCGAGCTGCTCTCGAACGTGCCGACCCAGCAGAGCCACGCGGTCCGCGACCGGGTCGTCTCCGAGCTGAAGCAGGCCGACGACGAGACGGTCGTCGAGCCGCTCGTCGAGATCCTCACCGACGGCCAGCAGAGCCGCCAGCGACGGAACGCGGCGTGGATTCTCGGCCGCGTCGCGGAGCCGGAGTCGGCGGTCGCGGTCGAGGCGCTGGCGGACGCGCTCGCGGACGACGACGCGCAGACCGCGCAGTTCGCGGCCACCAGCCTCAAGAGCCTCGGCGGGCCGATCGTCGAGGACCGACTCCTCGATCGGCTCGGTACCGAACATCCCGAAGAGGCCCGCGCGAAGGCGGTGTTCGTGCTCGGACAGGTCGGGGGACAGGAGACGCTCAACCGGCTCGAAGAGTTCACCGACGACGAGAGCCCCGCGGTCCGGAAGCGGGTGTTCTCGGCGGTCTCGAAGCTCCGGGCGGGGGGACCGTAAATGTCGGGGGAGAGCGGCGAGTACAAGGTCTCCGACACCCAGGCGCGGTTCGCCGTCGCCGTCCGCGAGGGGCGGAAGGTGAGCGACGTCTCGTGGACGCCGGGACGCGTCCTCCTCTCGAACCGCCGGCTAATCTTAGCCGGCAACGACGGGAAGCGCACGGTCCCGCTCTCGGATCTGGAAGGGCTCGGCGGGCGCCACGACGCCAACCAGTCGGTCGCACGCGTCTCCAACTACGTCAGCTTCGACCTCGGCGATCAGGTGCTGCTCGTCGCCGCCTCGGACCACGAGTCGTTCGAGCGCGACGTGTACCGGGCGCTGCTCGACCAGCGGACCGTGACCGCGAAACACCCGGCGATCGAGGGCGGCGTCGTTCAGGAGACCGAGTGGGAGCAGGCGCGGGTAAAAATCGACGAGAACGGGCTCAACGCGGCCATGGAGAGCGGCGCGTTCATAAAGTTCGACCTCGACGACATCAGCGGCCTCGACGCCGCGAAACGAACCGTCAACGGCGAGAAGAAGCCCGTGATCGAGGTGTCGCACACCGACGACGAGGGGACGAGCATCGAGACCCACATCGCCGGCGACCCCAACCGGATGCGGTTCGTCGAGGCGTGGCTCCGGAAGGGCGAGGAGCGCTCGTCGACGAACGTCGACCTCTCCAGCCGCGACCGGGAGGTGTTGATGGCGCTGTACTCCGGCGTCTCGCCGTTCGAGATCCCGTCGTTCCTCGGGATGGACGTCGACGCGGTCGAGGAGACGTTCGAGCGGCTCGTCGAGCTCGAAGTGGTCGAGGAGGTGCGGGTGCGCCGCGAGGTGGCGCTGAACTCCCGCGGGCGCAACATCGCCAGCGAGGCGATGAACGAGCAGTAGCCGGCTGGCGATCGCCGGCGGAGTCGCCGTCGAGGGATACCGCCGAGAAGTGGCGAACAGCCGGCGCGGTCGTCTTTTCCGCGGCGGTGCGCCGGGCTCCCGCCTCGGCCGCCGCGGGCGTCGCTCACGCCACGGAGGGCGTGGCCGCGGTATCCGTCATAAGCCGCGGGTTCGCTCGGACGCTCCGCACCGTCGGAGGTACTCCACGTCGTCGCGGCCGCTCCGCGTCTCCGCCGTCGAATCACTCTTAAGTCGCTCCCTGACCGAGGAAGCGCATGAGCTACGAGGCGGTGTTCTTCGACCTCGACAACACCCTGTACCCGTACGCCCCCTGCAACGAGGCGGGCAAGCGGGCCGCCCTCGCGGCGTTCCGCGACCGGGGGTACGAGATGGACCGCGAGACGTTCGACGAGCTGTACGCGACGGCGCGGCGGGAGACGAAGCGGGAGACGCGCGAGACCGCCGCCTCTCACGACCGGCACATCTATTTCAAGCGCGCGCTGCGGCGCCACGCCGGCGAGCACGACGCCGCCGACGCGCTAGCGCTCGGCGACGCGTACTGGGAGGGGTACGCGAGCGAGATGGAGCTTTGCGACGGGGTCGAGCGCGTCTTCGACGCGCTCACCGAGGCGGGGACCGACATCGCGGTCGTGACCAACCTCACCACCCGGGTCCAGCTCCGAAAGCTCTCGCGGCTCGCGATCGACGACCGGATCAACCGGCTCGTCACCTCCGAGGAGGTCGGCCGCGAGAAGCCGAGCGCGATCCCCTTCACGACCGCGCTCGCGGCGTTCGACCGCCGGCCGAGCGAGGCGCTCATGGTCGGCGACAACGTCGGCGCCGACGTGGCCGGCGCGAACGCGATCGGGATGGATACGGCGCTGTTCGTCGCCGACGGCGAGGCGCCCGCGATCGACGAGCTCGACGGCGACCGGCACCCGGACTACCGCCTCGGCGCGTTCGCCGACCTGACGGAGGTGGCGACATGAGTCGGGAGGGAGCCGATTCCGACGTCGACGCCGACGCCAACCCCGACCCCGACCTCCTGCGCGACGCGCGCGAGGCGGTCGTGGAGTACGCGCCGGCGCTCGCGGACCTGACGCCGGCGCGGACCGGGAACCTGAGCGTCCGCGAGGGCGAGCGGGTCGCGGTGACGCCCACCGGAGTCCCGTACGACTCCTTCGACGCGGCCGACGTGCCGGTGGTCTCGCTGGATGGCGGGCGGCTGGCGGGCCGGATGGCCCCGTCGAGCGAGGTGCCGATGCACACGGGGATCTACAAGCACGACCGGCCGGGCGCGATCGTCCACACCCACTCGCCGTGGGCGACGACGATGGCGACGCTCCACCGGAAGCTGCCGCCCGTTCACTACATGATCGCCGCGGTGGGTCGGGAGGTCCCGCTGGCCGACTACGCGCCGTACGGCACGGAGGAGCTGGCCGCGAACGTGGTGGCCGCGATGGCCGAGGCCGACTCCGACGCCGCGATCCTCGCGAACCACGGGCTCGTCGTCACCGGCCCGGACGTCGAGACGGCGGTCGAGAACACCCGCCACGTCGAGGACCTCTGCCGGCTCTACCTCCGGGCGTCGGCGGTCGGCGAGCCGCACGTCCTCTCCGACGAGCAGATGGCGACCGTCGAGGAGCGGTTCGAGAGCTACGGCCAACAGCCGGACGCCGACGGCTCGTAGTGAGGGGCGACAGCCGGACGCCGACGGCTTGTAGCAGGGGGCGACAGCCGGACGCCGGCGACTCGCACCCGACCGCTTCTTGCTCGGTTTTATCACTACCGAGCCGGCTACTGGATCGGTATGACCGACACGGAGCCGGCGGCCCCCGTTCGGGAGACCGCCGAATCGATCGCGACGATGGAGACCCGCGGCGCGGCGGCCATCGCGTCGGCGGCCGCGGAGGCGCTCGCCGCCCAGGCCGAGGCCGCGGCCGCGTCCGGCGAGACAGCGAGCGACCCCGCCGCCTTCCGGGCGTCGATGCGCGCCGCGGCGCGGACCCTCCGCGAGACCCGGCCGACTGCCGTGTCGCTGCCGAACGCCCTCCGCTACGTCCTCCAGCGGATGGAGGGGGAGACCGTCGAGGAGCTGCGCCGCAGCGTCGTCGGCGCGAGCGACGCGTTCGTCCGCCAACTCGACCGCGCGCAGGAAGACCTCGGGCAGGTCGGCGCGAACCGCCTCGCCGACGGCGACACGGTGATGACCCACTGCCACTCGACGGACGCGCTCGCCTGCATCGAGGCCGCCGTCGAGCAGGGGAAGTCGATCTCGGCGGTCGTGAAGGAGACCCGCCCGCGCCAGCAGGGGCACATCACCGCCGAACAGCTCCGCGACGCCGGCGTCCCCGTCACCCTGATCGTCGACTCCGCGGCGCGGCGCTACCTCGACGAGGTCGACCACGTCGTCGTCGGCGCCGACTCGATCGCCGCGGACGGCGGCGTGATCAACAAGATCGGCACCTCTGGGCTCGCGGTCAACGCCCGCGAGCGCGGCGTCCCGATCATGACCGCGGCCCAGACGATCAAGCTCCATCCGGAGACGTTGACGGGCCACACCATCGAAATCGAGATGCGCGACGAGGGCGAGGTGATCGACCCGGAGACCCGCGAGGGGATCGGCGAGATCGCGGTCGAGAACCCGGCGTTCGACGTGACGCCGCCGCGGTACATGGACGCGATCGTCACCGAGCACGGCCAGTTCCCGCCCGAGAGCATCGTGACGCTGATGCGGGAGCTGTTCGGCGAGGGCGCCGAGGAGCCGTGGGCCGAACCATGAGCGAGGAGGGCGCGGGACGCGACGGGACCGACGACTGGGAGGAGGAACTCGCGGAGTGGGACGAGGAGGTCTCCGAGTGGGAGGCCGGCGAGGAGGAGAGGGGAGAGGAGGACGACCCCGTCGACGACGACCCCGCCGCCGATGACCCCGTCGACGGCGATCCCGACCTCGAACCGGACGCCGCCGACCGCGTCCCGAAGGTGGTCTCGGCCGGCCACATCAACTGGGACGTGACGATCCACGTCGACGAGCTGCCGGAGCCGGACGGGGAGACCCGGATCGACCTGCTCGAACAGTCCGGCGGCGGCAGCGCCGCGAACGTCGCGGTCGGGCTCGTGGGATTGGGCGGCCAGTCGGTCGTCTACGGGAGTGTCGGCGGCGACGAGTCGGGCGCGCTGGCGCTCCGCGAGTTGGCGAGCGCCGGCGTCGATCCCGGACAGGTCCTCGTCGACGCGGACGCGCCGACCTCGGTGAAGTACGCGATCGTCGACGGCGGCGGGGAACTCCTCATGCTGGCGAACGGCGGCGCCAACGAGTCGTTCACCGCGGCCGAGCTCGACCGGGACACGCTGGCGGCGGCCGACCACCTCCACCTCACCGGCCAGCAGCCGGGGACCGCGGCCGCGCTCGCGACCGCCGCTGGCGAGGACGGAACAACCCGGAGCTTCGATCCAGGGCGCCGCGTCGGCGACCGCGAGTTCGAGGCCGCGCTCCACGCCACGGACGTGCTCTTCCTGAACGCCCCGGAGGCCGACGCGCTCGCCGACTCGACCGACATCGACCCGTGGGAACCCGACGACCGCGTCGTCGCGATCAAGCTCGGCGAGGAGGGCGCGACGATTCGGACCCCCCACGGCGACGTGTCGCACCCCGGCTTCGACGTCGACGCCGTCGACACCGTCGGCGCCGGGGACGCGTTCGCGGCCGGCTTCCTCGGCGCCGCCCTCCGCGATCCCGAGATCGCCGGCGACGGCTTCTCGCACGACCCGCGCGACTACCAGGTGCCCCTGCTCGTGGGCAACGCCTGCGGCGCGATCGCGGCCGAGACGGTGACCGCCCGCGCCGGACTCTCGTGGGACCGCGTCCGGTCGGTGATGGGCGAGTCCCCCGAGTCGGACCTGCTGATCGAGATCCGGGTCTGAACTGATTCGGAGGCGGACCGCGCTACCCGACGTAGTCGAACGCCACCGCGAGGTCGGCGGCACCCCAGAAGACGAACCGGTAGCGTCCGGGTACGAGGTCGGGACAGACGCGGAGCGCGTCCGCGTGCGGACCGTTCTCGACGAGCCCCGCTTCGGTCATCTCGAACTCCCAGTCGAGCGTCTCGCCCGGTCGGACGGCAAGCGCCTCGTCGGTGTACCCGAACGTGCCGTCCCCGTCGGTCCCGCGGATCTCGGTCCATCCCGACTCCGTGCGCAGTTCGAGGTTGTACTTCCCCTGATTGCCGACGTAGGCCTCGCGGCCCGAGACGTTCGTCAGCTCGATCCTGAAGCGAGTTCCGCGACCGATCGCGAGCTCCTCCGATCCGGCGTCGTCGTCCCCGGGAATCACGGCGCGGAGCGCGAGCGGTCCGTCGCCGCCCGCGTCGCTGCCCGCGCCGCCGCCGCCACCCCAATTGACCCCGTCCCCGTAGACCTGCGGGTGCCGCTCGAACCCCTCCGTCTCGCAGTCGAACGAGGCGGGGACGTTCGGGGGGTCGCCGTCGGGGCGGACGCCGCCGGGCAGCGCCTCGGGGTCGACGAGGCAGTCCTCACCGGTCAGCTCCGCGGTCTCGCCCCACCCGTCCGTCAGGGACAGTCGGATCGCGTCCGGCAGTGGGTCGGCAGTGACCCGAAGCAGCGCGCCGGAGAAGGTGATCGCCTCGCCGCACGCCTCGTCGGCGTCGGCGGTGTTCTCGACGGTCGCGCTCGCGACGAGCGTCCCGTCCTCGACGCCGACCTCGCCGAACGCGATCCGGTCGTGGCAGGTGGTCGGCCCGACCGACTCGACGTACGCGAGCACGGACGACGAGAAGTCGGTCGCCTCGACGAACTCCCCCGTCTCCGCCGGGGCGTCGTCGAACAGCCACCGGCTTTCGTCCTCGTCTGTGACCAGCGTGCAGAAGCCGCGCCGCGACTCGCGGCTCCACGCGGGGCCGGAGAGCGCGCCGCCGACCCGGTGGACCGCCGTGTCGGTGACGCCGGTCCCGCCGTCGTTTCCGTTCTCGCCGTCGCCGCCGTCCTCGCTGTCACCATCGTTTCCGTCGCCAGTTCCGCCGTCGCTTCCGTCTCCCCCGTCTCCCGCGCCGGGATCGGTTCCATCGGTACAGCCGGCGAGGGCGGCGACGCTTCCCGTCCCGATCCCGTATATCGCCGTTCGACGCGTGAGTTCGGTCATGGCGGGCGTCGCTACGACGGCCCTACATAAGGGCTTCCTGTAGGCGCAAACGCCTCTCTGTGTCACGCCGACAGGCCGCCTCGTCGCCGCCGATCGAACGGTCGTTTCGACGATCGTCGTCGATCGGGAGAAAAAGGGTGAGAGGACTCGATGAAGATTTAAACCGGTTTTGATGACGTTTTGAAACGTCGTCGAGCCGCGAGAAACGTGGTGAAATACCCCGAACCCTCTGCGGGCTATATGGGGTCGCCGGTCGTAGGAGGAAGTGTCCATGTCAACCCCCGCTTCCACGCGCCTCGCGTCCGGCCGGCAGGTCGCCGGACTGATGACCGGTACGGTGAAGGCCGCCGCCTTCTGGGCGGCGATCGCCATCCCGACCACGTACCCCGTGCTCCTCTACATGGGACTGGAGGGCACTCCCGGTCTGCTGTTCGTCGGCCTGCTGTTCGCGAATGCCCTGACGCTCGCGCTCGGCCACGACTACAAGCGCTGAGGCCGCCACGCTCTCCGAACCGCATCGTCACCGACGACCGACCGTCGCCCTCCGCCGACCGCCACCCTCCGCCGACCGCCACCCTCCGCCGACCGCCACCCTCCGCCGACCGCCACCCTCCGCCGACCGCCACCCTCCGCCGACCGCCACCCTCCCTCCCTCCCTTCGGACGACTGGCCGGCCGCTTACCGCTCTCGAAGCGCTTACCCACCGCCCGCTCCGACTGTCGGTATGACCGACGAGACGCACGTCGAGTGGCGCGACTGGGGCGCCGAGGCCTTCGCCGAGGCCGACGACCGGGACTGTCCGGTCCTCCTGTCGCTGTCCGCCACTTGGTGTGAGGGCTGTCACGAGATGGACGCGATCACCTACGCGGAGCCGCGGATCGCCGCCAACGTCAACGAGGGGTTCGTCCCGGTCCGCGTCGACGTGGACCGCCACCCGCGGGTGCGCGAGCGGTACAACATGGGCGGGTTCCCGACGACCGCCTTCCTCACTCCCGAGGGGAAGCTGCTGACGGGCGCGGGCTACCTCGACGTGGACGGGATGCGGCAGGTGCTCGAATCGGTCCGGCAGATGTGGGCCGACAAGGGTCGAGACGCCGGCCGAATCCCCCGCGCGCTCGACGCAGACCTCCCGCCGAGCGGGGAGGTGACGGACGCGGTCGAGAGCCACCTCGCCGGCCAGATCGAGGCGAAGTACGACGAGGAGCACGCCGGCTGGGGATCGGACGCGAAGTTCCCGCTTCCCCGCACCGTCGAGTTCGCGCTGAAGCGCGACCGCGACCGCGCCCTCCGGACGCTCGACGCGGTGCGCGACCACCTCGCCGACGACGTGGCCGGCGGCTTCTTCCGGTTCGCGGGGACGCCCGACTGGGGCGACGTGGCCTACGAGAAGCCGATCGACACGAACGCGGCCGTCACGCGCGCGTTCGCGAACGCCTACCTCTACACGGGCGACGAGGCGTACTTGGAGCCCGCGACCGACGCGGTCGAGTTCCTCACCGACGACCTCTGGACCGGTTACGGCGTCGGCGGAAGCGTCGGTCCGGGGCTCGGGCGCGCCTACTACGCCGCCTCCGCGGCGGACCGCGAGGAGCTCGACTCGCCCCGCCGTGACCTGACCGTCTTCGCGGGCGGGAACGCGCTCGCGGCCGACGCGCTGCTCGCGGTCGCCGCCTACACCGACGACGAACGCGCGCGCGAGTACGCCGACCGCATCCTCGACGGACTCGAACGCGACCTGATCGACGCCGACTCCGGCGAGGTGACCCGCTACCGCGGGAGCGACGAGGTCGGCGAGACGGACTTACTCGCCGACGCCGCCCGCGTCGTGAGCGCGTACGCCCGCGCCGCCGGCGTGCTCGGCGAGGGCGCCGCCGTCGCCCGCGCGGTCGCGGACCGAGCGATCGACCGGTTGCACGTCGACGGCTCCTTCGTCGACGGGCCGCGGTCGGGCGCGGGGCTGCTCGACCGTCCCTTCCGCCCGCTCGACGGCAACGTGGAGATGGCGACCGCGCTGCTCGACCTGGCGGCGCTGACGGGCGAGGAGCGCTACGAGGCGGTCGCCCGTGAAACGGCCGAGTCGTTCGCCGGCGCGACGGAGCGACTGAGCGTGCAGGTCGCCGGATACGGCAGCCTCGCGGGGCGGCTCCTCCGCGGCACCACCGTGGTCGCCGTCGGCGACGAGCCCGGCAGCGACCTCCACCGCGCCGCGTGGCGGGTCGCGGACCACGACAAGGTCGTCGTCCCGAACGCCCACCGGGAGGACGCGCCCGCCCCGCGGTCGGTGCCGACGGGGTCCGCGGTCGTGCTCGCCGGGGACGCCGCCTCCGAGCCCGCGGAAACACCGGACGAGTTGATGACGCGGGTCGCCGAGACGGTCGAGTAGCGACTTGACCGAACCGATTTCCTCCGGATCGGGGCGCTTTCGGTTCGTCATCCGCGTCGAATCCGACGGGGGTAGCTCGTGTAACGACCACCACTGCCCCGTGTAAACCGGCGACGTGTTTATACCGATCCCGACGGATGAGTCGGTATGGCATCTCTCCGCGACCTGGGGCTCTCGGAGTACGAGGCCCGCGCGTACCGCGCGCTCCTGCGCACCGGGCCGACGACGGCGAAGGACCTCTCACGGGCCAGCGAGGTCCCGATGGGGCGGGTGTACGACGTGCTCAACAGCTTAGAACAGCATAACTTGGTCCGGAGTCAGGCGGCCAGCCGACCGAAGAAGTACGCGGCGGTCGAGCCGGACGCCGCGCTCGACCGGCTGTTGGAGGAGAAGAAGCGGGAGCTGGAGACGCAGGCGGAGCAGTACGAGGAGGTCGTCGACGACATCTCGACGGAGCTCGACGCGGGCGAGCCCGTCGACGGGCAGTTCTGGACCGCCGCGGTCGGCGCGGAGGACGCCACCGACCTCCTCTTAGAGCGGATCGCGGCCGCCGAGCGCCGGATGGTCGTCGTCGCCGGCGCGCCCGCGACCGGCTTCGACCTCGGGACGATCGGCGAGCAGGTGACAGACGAGCTGGAGGCGGCGCTGGACCGGGGCGTCGAGATCCGCGTGCTGCTGTCGCCGGAGACGGTAGACGCGCTCCCGCGGAGCGTCGGCCGGCGGTACACCGCCGAGCTCTCGGACATGGACGGATTCGAGGTGCGCACGACCGCCGGCGTCGACGGGACCTTCTCCGTCTTCGACGGGATCGAAGTCTGTATCGAGGTGCCGCACCCGCTCTCCGGGGACGAGCCGTTCGCGATGATCGACGTGAAGGACGCGGAGTTCGCGGCGAGCGTGAAAGACCAGTTCGAGCCGCAGTGGGGCGAGGCGGAGCCGCTGACGTTCGGGTGATCCGACCCCGCTGTGACCCTCGACAGAAAACGTTCTGGGGCGAGTACGACCAGCACGCGAATAGCGGTGCCCGATAGCGGAAGTGGCCGTTGAAGTTCGTCGCTACCGAAATCGTAGTAAACAACCGTGAGCGGCGACGATCGCTTATAAAGAACGATGCGGTCGGCGCGTGCCGGCGAGCGGCCGAAGGCCGCGAACCGCGAGGCTGGGGCTTCGGAGGCCTTCACCGCGGAGACGTCGAAGACGCGATCGAGACCGATCCGACGAACTAGCGAGTCGACGACCCACCAAAACGAAACGCGAACGAAGAAACCGAGTACCGCCGCCTCAGGCGTACTTCGCGACGACGTTCAGCACGTCGTCGAGCTCGTCGCCGTCGAGCGAGTAGCGCTCCTGAGCGAACACCGAGCGCAGTTCGGTGCGGTCCTCGGGCAGGAGGTCCGCGATCTTCACCGCAGTCGGCACGTCGATCTGGTCGAGATCGGTCAGCTCCTCGACCAGCTCTCGGGACTCCTCGGCGTCGAGGTGGGCGAAGCGGTTGACGTGCTCGATCGCGCGGGCGAGTTCGTAGCGCAGGTCGCGGTCCTCGTCCTCCGCGCGCTTCGCCTCGATATCCACGAGGATCTCCTTCGCCTCGGAGGTGGTGACGTACTCCTCGTCGACCTTCTCTTTGAATATCGTCATTGCGTGTCAGTTCTGCTGTGCGCTCATGTGGGCGGCGGCGACGATGAGCGTCTTCGTCTTGCCACCGTCCGGGATCTCGACTTTGAACGCGGAACCCTGCTTGCCGACCACCGTACCGGTCCGGCCGTCGAAGCGCGGGTGGAAACGGCCCTTCTGGACGCTCGGGTCGATCTTGAGGTGGACCTGCGACCCCTCGTCGAACTCCTGGATCGCTCGCTGCGGCGGCGACGTGCCGCGGTCGCGGGGTTTGTTCGAGAGCTTGTCGCGGGTCGCCTTCTGGGGTCCATTGGAACTCGGCATGGTCTTGGGCGTCCTTCCGCTGCCGCGGTTATAAAAGGTGCGTTACGGCTCTCGACCGGGAGCCGGTACCATACCAGCGGTGGGGTCGTTTCGCCGTCGCCGCCGGATCGACGCCGGGTCTCCGCCGCCGGCAGACCGGCGTCGAGACCGCTCCGCCGCCACGCCGCCACCGAGACAACCCCACGCGACTCCCTCTTTCGAAAGGGCTAATCCCGTGACTCCCCACCGTATCCGTAATGAGTCACCAGCTGCCGGACGTCCAGGCGTCGGCGCCCGACGTCTCTGTCGGGCTCTCGCAGGTCGGCGTCACCGGCGTCGAGAAGCTCGTCAAGCTCGCCCGGGGCGACAAGCGCCCCATCGTCCTCATGGCGGAGTTCGAGGTGTTCGTCGACCTCCCGAGCGGTCGCAAGGGGATCGACATGTCGCGGAACCTCGCGACGATCGACGAGATCTTGGAGGAGATCACCCGCGAGGAGGCGTACCGCGTCGAGGAGGTCTGCGGCGACGCCGCGGAGCGACTCCTCGAAAAGCACGACTACACCACCACCGCCGAGGTGTCGATGTCGGCGGAGCTGGTCACCCGCGAGGACACGCCGGCGTCCGGGATCGAGACGCAGAGCACGGCGACGATCGTCGCCAGCGCCACCGCGACCGAGGCGGGCACCCGCGAGGAAATCGGCGCCGAGGTCACCGGGATGACGGTCTGCCCCTGCTCGCAGGGGATGAGCGAGGCCCGCGCCCGCGAGAAGCTCGCCGAGCTGGGCGTCGACGAGGAGACGACCGAGGAGTTCCTCGACGCCGTCCCGCAGCCGGGGCACTCCCAGCGCGGCCACGCGACGCTCACCGTCACCACCGACGACCACCCCGAGATCGACCTCCGGGACGTGATCGACGTCGCCCGCGACTCGATGAGCGCCCGGATCTACAACATGGCGAAGCGGCCCGACGAGGACCACATGACCTACGAGGCCCACGCCGACGCGAAGTTCGTCGAGGACTGCGTCCGCGCGCTCGCCGAGGGCACCGTCGCGGAGTTCGATCACCTCTCGGACGACGCGGTGATCCACATGAAACAGTCGAACGACGAGTCGATCCACCAGCACAACGCCCACGCCGAGCGGGAGGTCACGATGGGCGACCTGCGGGACGAACTGGACGCGAAGTAAGGAGAATTGTTCAAAAATCGGGTTGGGGGTATCGCTGGCGGCTGTTCATACGAAACTGACGACTTCGGGGTGAACTCTCCCAAAGCCCCAGCCGCTCGCTTATGAGCGGTTGACTGTCGACCGCCGGCGAACACCGCCAAAGCCCCAGTCGCCGGCGGCTGTCGGAGGGACCTTCGGTCCTTCGCTACTCACGACCGCCGAGGGCGGTCGCTCGGCGGTGCGCGCCACCGCCAGTCTTCTCATTCGGAGTTCGGATCGTCGCCGGCAGCGTCCCGATTCGTAACCCCTTACCTCCCGCGCCGTCGACTTCCCGCCGATGAACACCATCCACGTCGCCGGCGGCGTCGGTGTCGCCGACACGGCGATGGCCTCCTACGACGCCGCGCTCGCGGACGCGAACCTCCACAACTACAATCTCGTGGCGGTCTCCTCGGTCGTCCCCGCCGAGGCGACCGTCGAGTCGGTCCCGGAGGTGCCGGACCTCGGCCCCGCCGGTAACCGGCTCACGGTCGTCGAGGCGCGGCGGACGGTCGGGCCGGGCGACGCGGTCGACTTCCGCGAGGGCGGCCGTGCCGGCGCGGAGGACGCCGACTCGAAGCGGGCACCGCGCCGCCGCCCGGACGTGACCGCCGGGCTCGGCTGGGCCACCGGCCCGGGACCCGGGCTCTTCTATGAGGTGACGGGCGAGGACCCCGACGACGTGCGGGGACGGATCGAGGCGGGACTCGACGCCGGAGGCGACCTCCGCGACTGGGATCTGCCCGACCGCGAGGTCCGCGTCGAGACCGCGGCCGCGGAGCCCGACCGGTTCACGACCGCGGTCGTCATCGCCGCGTACGGGGAGTCCGAACCGATCCTGTAGGCGAGGGGGCGCCGAGCGAACCCCCTCGGGTTCGCCCTCGCCGACGCCTTTTTGAGTGGGCTCCGCGTATCGAACGTGTCTTCGATGAACGGCAACAACCCGTACGCCGGGGCACCGGGTGTGACGAACGCGGGCGAGCCCGCGGCCGTCGACCTCACTCCGGACCAGAAACGGCGCCTCCGGCGCGCGGTCGCCGGAATCGTCTCGCGAACCGAATCGTATCTCCCGGACAGCTACGCCGTCGGCTCCGAGCTGTCGGTCGGCACCAACGGGCCGCAGGCGACCGTCGCCGTCAATCCGCCCGCGGGCCACCCGGTCTCGGCCGGGTTCACGCCGGACCCCGACGAGCTGGAGGCCGGTATCGCCGACGCCGACACCGACGAGGTCGCCCGCGGGCTTGCCGCCAGCGCCGCGATGCAGGTGATGGACGCGGTCGGCGACGTGACGCCGACCGCGAAGTGAGCCCGGGCTACTCCGTCTCGACTTCCTCGACTGTTCCGTCCGTTTCTCCGACCGCATCGCTTCCCGCCGCCGTCCCTCGCGCCGACGCCGGCGGCTCCAGCGTCCCAGTTACCCGCCCGTAGATCCCGAATATCTCCTCGTAGCCGTGTTCGCTCGCGAGGATCGGGACCACGCCTTCCTTCTCGACGCGGTGGGTGTACACGTCATCCTCGGCGAACACCTCCCCGACGGGAATCTCTTCGAAGTTGGCGAAGTGGACCGCGGGCTCGCCGCCACCCTTCGGCACCTCCTCGTCGCCCTCGACGACCGTCGTCTCGGTGAACGTCGGCGGCTCGTCGTCGATCGCGCCGTGCGCGCGGAGGAACGCCAGACACGCCCCGTAGCCGAACGCGACCGCCTCCTCGCTCCCCTGTCGGCCGACCTCGATCGAGACGGTGCGGGGGACCGTGGAGTCCAGCGTCGTCCCGCGGAGGCCGCTCGCGTCGACGACGTAGTCGACGGGCATCGCCGTCACGCTCCGGCGAACTGACGGCGTGAGGTCGCTGTGGATCGCGAAGGGCGGCGGCGCGCTGTGTGAGGTGTGAAGCGCGAGCACCGCGTCCATCCCATCCAGCTCGGCCGCGAGCCGCGGCGCGAGCGCTCGCTCGTACTCGTCGCTGTCGGCGTCGCCCGGAAACGCGCGGTTCAGGTCGGTGTCCGTGTAGCGCGTCTCCGCGGCCAGCGCCGGCTCGTTGGCGACGATCAGTCGAACGATCCCCCCGCCGTCGTCGGACCCGTCCCGCTCCTCGTCGAGCTCGTCGGCGAGTCGCCTGACGATCCGCTCGCCGGCGGGCTCGTCGCCGTGGATTCCGCCGACGATCGCGACGCGGGCCGACCCCGCCGACCCGCGGTCGATCGTTTCCATGCGCTCACTACGCGCCGGCCCGGATAAAGTGTCGCCGTTCCGACCGGGAGGGTGAGACGCGGGGGTCGCCGGTGCGCGCCGGGACGCTCCCGAACGTGACGAGCCGGGAGCACGGCTGGGTGATCCGCCACGCCAGCGCGTACACGCCGTAGGCGGCCGGACCGAGCCCGCGAGCGAGGACGACGAAGTCGGTCTCTCGGTTCACGGATTCGACTACCGAACCGGTCCTCGTTCCGGTGTATATGCCGTGCGTTTCCGCACGCCGCTCCCGGTTCCGGCAGTATTTATCATGGTCGTTCACAAAGATTTATTCCGCTCACACCCCCCACCCTTTCCATGGGCACTCAACCCGTGTCGGACGGTACCGGGGATCGCGAGGCGTCGGCGGCGGACGAGTCGGCGGCGCGCTCGGATCCGGTACGCGACTCGGCACACAGTTCCGGGCGCGGTTCGGCGCTCGATCCGTCCGCCGCGGCCCTCGGCCACGACCGACCGGACGTGCCCGCCTACCGGGCTCTCGCCGCCGACCTCCGCGAGCGCGTCGACGGCGGGGTCGAGTTCGACGAGTACGCGCAGGTGCTGTACGCCACCGACGGGAGCGTGTATCAGGCGCGGCCCGCCGGCGTCGTCTACCCGACCGACGCCGACGACGTTCGGGCGGCGATGGCGGTCGCCGCCGACCGCGAGGTCCCCGTGCTGCCGCGCGGCGCGGGCTCCTCGCTGGCCGGCCAGACCGTCGGCCCGGGCTGCGTCGTCCTCGACTTCTCGCGACACATGGACGCGATCGTGGACGTGGACCCGGACGAGCGCCGCGCCGTCGTCCAGCCGGGCGTCGTGCAGGACGACCTCGACGACCGGCTCGCGGACCACGGGCTGAAGTTCGCGCCCGATCCGGCCTCCTCGGCGCGGGCGACCGTCGGCGGCGGGATCGGCAACAACTCCACCGGCGCGCACTCGGTCCGGTACGGGATCACGGACGCGTACACGGAGGAACTGCGGGTCGTGCTCGCGGACGGTGCCCTCATCGAGACCCGCGAGGTCGTCCTCGACTCACCGGAGTACGAGGCGATCGTCGCCGGTGAGGAGGGCGGCGAACGCGAGGCCGCGCTGTACGAGACGGTCCGGGGGCTCGTCGAGGACCACGAGGCGGAGATCGCGGAGCGGTACCCGACACTCAAGCGGTCCGTCTCCGGCTACAACCTCCACAAAGTCGTCTACGAGAACGACGACGGGAAGCGGGTGATCAACCTCTCGAAGCTGTTCGTCGGCGCGGAGGGGACCCTCGGCGCGGTCGTCGAGGCGACCGTCTCGCTGGTCACCCGCCCCGAGGAGACCGCGCTGGCGCTCTTCGCGTTCGACGCGCTCGACGACGCGATGCGCGCGGTGCCGGAGGCCCTCTCGTTCCCGGTGAGCGCGGTCGAGCTGATGGACGACGAGGTGTTCGCGCTCGCGGCGGGGTCGCCGGAGTTCGCGGAGTACGCCGAGCCGATCCCGGACCGCGCGACCGCCGCGCTCATGCTGGAGTGGGACTCCGAGCTGGTCGACGACTTCGAGGCCGCGATCGCGGACGCCACCGCCCACTTCGTCGAGGAGGGCGACGCCTTCGAGGCGCTGGAGGCGTACAGCGCCGCGGATCAGGCCGATCTCTGGAACCTCCGGAAGGCGGCGATCCCGCTTTTGATGAGCATGGAGGGCGACCCGAAGCCGTACCCGTTCATCGAGGACGCGTCGGTGCCTCCCGAGGAGCTGGCCGAGTACGTCGGCGAGTTCGAGGCGGTGTTGGAGGACCACAACACCTCGGCGGCGTACTTCGCGCACGCCGGGAGCGGGACGCTCCACATCCGGCCGATCCTCTCGCTGAAGGAGTCGGAGGGCGTCGAGAAGATGCACTCGATCGCCGACGACGTCACCGACCTCGTCGTCGAGCACCACGGCGCCTTCTCCGGGGAGCACGGCGACGGGCTGGCGCGCACGGAGTTCAACCCGAAGATGTACGGCGAGGAGCTGTGGAGCGCCTTCCAACAGCTCAAGTCGGCGTTCGACCCCGACTGGCGCATGAACCCCGGGAAGGTCGTCTACGTCGACGGCGACGCGGCCGCGGAGCGCGGCTACCCCGACACCGCCGCCGACACGGACATGCGCGAGCACCTCCGGTACGGTCCCGCCTACCAGTCGATCGAGCCGCAGACGACACTCGACTTCGACGACGAGGGTGGGTTCTCGCACCTCGTCGAGCTGTGTAACGGCTGCGGCACCTGCCGGGAGACCGACTCGGGCGTGATGTGTCCCACGTACCGCGCCTCCGGCGAGGAGATCCAGTCGACCCGCGGCCGGGCGAACATGCTCCGGGCCGCGATCAGCGGCGAACTCGACGACGGCGAGATCCACTCCGACCGGTTCCAGGAGGAGGTACTCGACCTGTGCGTCGGCTGTAAGGGGTGTCAGAGCGACTGTCCGACCGGCGTCGACCTCGCGAAGCTGAAGGCCGAGGTGAAACACGAACACCACGAGGAGGAGGGGGCCGGGCTCCGCGAGCGGCTCTTCCGCGACATCGACCGCCTCTCCGGAATCGCGAGCAGGCTCGCGCCGCTCTCGAACGCCGCGCCGAAGCTCCCCGGCGCCCGCGCGGTGATGGGCGCGGTCGCCGGGATCGCGCCCGAGCGCGCCCTGCCGACGTTCCGGTCCGAGAGCTTCGAAGCGTGGTTCGAGCGGCGGGGCGGCTCGACCGTCTCCCCGGCGGCGGCGGTCGACACGGTCGCGCTGTTCCCGGACACCTACACGAACTACAGCTACCCCGCGGCCGGCAAGGCGGCGGTCGCGGTGCTTGAGGCCGCGGACGTCCGCGTCGAGGTCCCCGACGACCTCGCGCCCTCGGGGCGGGCCGCGTTCTCGACGGGGTTTCTCGACGCCGCCCGCGAGCGCGCCGCCGCCAACGTCGCGGCGCTCGCGCCCCGCGTCCGAGAGGGGCAGTCGGTCCTCTTCGTCGAGCCCTCTGACGCGGTGATGTTCCAGGACGAGTACCTCGACCTGCTCGACGGTGACGACGTCGAGGCCGTCTCCGCGGCCGCGTACGGGGCCTTGGAGTACCTCGACGCCGGCCGGATCGACGAGCGGCTGGCGTTCGACGCGCCCGCCGAGTCGCTGACCTACCACGGTCACTGCAACCAGAAGGCGACGAACCGGGACCACCACGCGGTCGGCGTGCTCCGGCGCGCGGGGTACGGGGTCGACCCGCTCGACTCCTCCTGTTGCGGGATGGCGGGTTCGTTCGGCTACGAGGCCGAGCACTACGACCTCTCGCAGGCGATCGGCGAGATTCTCTTCGATCAGGTCGACGCGAGCGACGGGGAGGTCGCGACCGCCCCCGGCGCCTCCTGTCGGTCGCAGCTCGGAGACCGAGAGGGCGGGACGACGCCGCCGCACCCGATCGAGAAGGTGGCCGAGGCGCTCGACGAGTGAGCGCCGACCCGCCGCCGCGGCGCGTCCGCGCTCCCCGGCCTCACCAGCGCTGGTGGACGTGCTCGCGGACGAACTCGTCGTACACGTCCGCGACGGCCTCGCGGTCGGCCTCGACCGCGCCGACGTCGCCGAGCGTTCGGTGGTGCATGTTCGCTTTCACCTGATCGGGGCGACGGCAAGGGCGTTCCAGAGACGGAGCCGTCGGCGGGAGGTCGGGATGCGGTCAGCGAGGCGGTCGAGAATGAGATCCGCGAGGCGGTCGATTTTTGACGAGTGGGCTCCGACGAGACGTATGACCATCGATCCCGCCGAGATCGCCGACCTCATCGAGGCCGGCGTCCCCGACGCCGTCGCCCGCGTGACGACCCCCCGCGTCCACGACGACGAGGACGAGGACGCCCACTTCGCGGCGTGGGTCGTTTCGCCCGCCTTCGAAGGGGAGTCGCTCGTCGACCAGCACCAGCGCGTGTACGACGCCGTCGGCGACCACATGACCCGGTCGGTCCACGCCTTAGAGATCAAGACGTACACCCCCGAGGCGTACGCGGAACACGGCGACGGGACGCTCGACGACGAACTCCGCGAGGCGGGGCTGTTCCCGGTCGACGAGGCGTAACGACCCGAGGTCGATCCGCACCACCGCCCCGCCTGACCATGCCCTCACCCCTCCGATGCGCCCTCCGCGGCATCCTCTCGGGAGTCTCCGCACTGGCGTTCGTCGCGCTGGGAGGCGCCCTCTACGCTCGTGCCGCGCCGCCGAGGGTCCTCGCCGGCCTCGCCGTCGTCGCGGTCGGGACGCTGCTGGCCGCCGGTGGTCGGTCGGCGGTGCTCGAACTGCTCGGACGCGGACCGGCCGCGGACGGGGGTACGACCGCCGACAGCCTCCCCGACGACGACCCCGACTGGTGGCTCGCCCGGATCGAGCCCGCGCTCGACGACTCTTGGAACCGTTGGTCCGAGGTCGTCCTGACCGTCGGGCTCGCGGCGGTCGGCGTCGGCTCCTTCGCGCTGCTGGTGACCCACCCCGGCGAGGAGCCGCCGCTCGGGCTGCTCGTGACCGGGACGCTCGGGATCAACGGCGCGCTGATGACGCTGGCGTTCGTGTTCGAGTGAGTCGCGTTCGAGTGAGTCGCGTTCGAGCGAGTCGCGTTCGGCTGAGGAACGCGTGCGTGCCAAACCGGCTTCCCGCGGCGCGGGAACCGTGGCCGCTTCCAGTAGCTTTTACCCGGTCTCGCGGGAACGCGCACGCATGGGTGATGACTACCGCACGGAGGAGGACAGCCTCGGGGAGATGCAGGTGCCGGCGGACGCCTACTGGGGGGCACAGACCCAGCGCGCCGTCGAGAACTTCCCCGTTTCGGGGATTCCGATGAGCCGCCGGTTCATCCGCGCGCTCGGCGTCGTCAAGAAGGCGGCCGCGCAGGCCAACCGTGATCTGGGCCTCATCGACGACGACACCGCAGACGCCATCGTCGCCGCCGCCGACGAGGTCATCGCCGGCGACCACGACGACCAGTTCCCCGTCGACGTGTTCCAGACCGGCTCCGGCACCTCATCGAACATGAACGCCAACGAAGTCATCGCCAACCGCGCCGCCGAACTCGTCGGCGCCGAGATCGGCGACCGCGTCGTCCACCCCAACGACCACGTCAACTACGGGCAGTCGTCAAACGACGTGATCCCGACCGCGATGCACGTCGCCTCCCTCGAAGCCGTCGAGAAGGACCTCGTGCCCGCGCTCGAAACGCTCCACGCCGAACTCGAAGCCAAGGAGACCGCGTTCGACGGCGTCGTCAAGACCGGCCGGACGCACCTGCAGGACGCCACCCCGATCCGGCTCGGACAGGAGTTCAGCGGCTACCGGACGCAGGTCGCGAAGGGCATCGAGCGCGCCGAGACCGTCCAGTCGAACCTCCGCGAGCTCGCGCTGGGCGGCACCGCGGTCGGCACGGGGCTCAACACGCACCCCGAGTTCCCGGATCTCGCCGCCGAGTACATCTCCGACGAGACGAACACCACGTTCCGCGAGGCCGACAACCACTTCGAGGCGCAGGCCGCCCACGACGCCATGAGCGAGGCTCACGGCGCGCTCCGCACGATCGCCGGCAGCCTCAACAAGATGGCCAACGACCTGCGACTGTTGGCTTCCGGTCCCCGAAACGGCCTCGGCGAGGTCGAACAGCCCGAGAACCAGCCCGGCTCGTCGATCATGCCCGGGAAGATCAACCCGGTCGTCGCGGAGTCGGTCAACCAAGTCCACAAGCAGGTCGTCGGCAACGACGCCGCGGTCTCCGCCGGCGCCGCCCGCGGCGAGATCGACCTGAACCTCTATAAACCCGTCATCGCCCACAACTTCCTCGAGTCCGCGGAGCTACTCTCGAACGTCGCGGCGACGTTCGGCGAGCGCTTCGTCGCGAAGCTCGAGGCCAACGAGGAGCACTGCGAGACGCGCGTCGAGCAGTCGATGGCGCTCGCGACCGCACTCAACCCCGCGATCGGCTACGACAAGGCCTCGAAGGTCGCGAAGACGGCGCTGAAGGAGGGCAAAAGCGTGCGCGAGGCCGCGGTCGACGCCGGCTACCTCACCGAGGAGGAAGCCGACGACGTGCTCGATCCCGAGGCGATGACCCATCGCGTCATCCTCGGCGACGACGACTGAGGGCCGGCGAGGGGCGAACCGGGGCGACGACCGAACTGGGAGCGCCGAGAGCGCCGGAGACCCCGCGTCCCGTGCCGGCGCCGCGGGACGCGATTCGCGCCGGATCGGCACCATTTAAGCCGCAGTCGGTCCGGTTTGCAAACGGATGAAACTACACGAACATCAAGCGAAGACTATCTTCGCCGACGCCGGGATTCCGGTCCCGGACTCCCGGCTCGCGACGACCGTCGACGAGGCGCTCGACGCGGTCGACGAGATCGGCTACCCGGCCGCGATCAAGGCGCAGGTCCACGTCGGCGGCCGCGGCAAGGCCGGCGGGATCAAGATCGCGACCGACCGCGAGGAGGCCGAGCAGTACGCCGAGGAGATCCTCGGCATGGATCTGAAGGGGTACACCGTCGACTCGGTCCTCGTCGAGGCCGGCGTCGACTTCGTCGACGAGCTGTACGTCGGCGTCACGATGGACCGCGGCGAGGGCAAACCGGTCCTGATGGTCTCGACCGAAGGCGGCGTGAACATCGAGGAGGTCGCCGAGGAGACCCCCGACGCGATCGCCCGCGAGCACGTCGATCCCGCGTTCGGGCTCCACCCGTATCAGGCCCGGAAGGTCGTCTACGAGGCCGGCGTCGACGCCGACGTGGCGCTCGACGTGGCCTCGATCCTCACGACGCTGTACGACCTGTACGAGGAGAACGACGCCTCGGAGATCGAGGTCAACCCCGTCATGATCACGGGCGACCGCGACGTGATCGCCGCCGACGCCGTGATGAACATCGACGAGGACGCGCTGTTCCGCCAGCCCGACCTCGCCGAGATGGCCGAGGAGTCCTACGAGGACGACTTAGAGCGGAAGGCCGGCGAGTACGGCTTCGACTACGTCCGCCTGTCGGGTAACGTCGGCATCATCGGCAACGGCGCCGGCCTCGTGATGACGACGCTCGACCTGGTCGACTACTACGGCGGCGCGCCCGCGAACTTCCTCGACATCGGCGGCGGCGCGAAGGCGGAGCGCGTCACGCAGGCGCTCGATATGGTGTTCTCCGACGACAACGTCGACGCGGTCGTGTTCAACATCTTCGGCGGGATCACCCGCGGCGACGAGGTCGCCAAGGGGATCAACGAGGCCTTAGGGCAGTTCGACGAGATCCCCAAGAAGGTGGTCGTCCGGCTCGCCGGCACGAACGCCGAGGAGGGGATGGAGATCCTGAACACCGACCTCGTCGAGGTCGAGAAGACGCTGGAGGACGCGGTCCAGCGTGCGGTGAAAAACGCCGAGGAGGTGGCCCAATGAGCATTTTCGTCGACGACGACACCAGAGTGGTTGTACAGGGTATCACCGGCGGGGAAGGGAAGTTCCACGCCGGGCAGATGATCGAGTACGGCACCAACGTCGTCGCCGGCGCGGTGCCCGGCAAGGGCGGCCAGGAGGTCGACGGCGTCCCCGTCTACGACACCGTCGACGAGGCCGTGGAGGCGGAGAACGCGGACGCCTCCGTGATCTTCGTGCCGCCGGCGTTCGCCGCCGACGCGGTCTTCGAGTCGCTCGACACGGACCTCGATCTGGCGGTCGCGATCACCGAAGGAATTCCGACGCAGGACATGGCGAAGGTGAACAAGCGCCTTTCGGAGACCGACACCCGCCTCATCGGCCCGAACTGTCCGGGCATCATCACGCCCGGCGAGGCGAAGCTCGGTATCCTCCCCGGCAACATCTTCTCGGACGGCAACGTCGGGCTCGTCTCCCGCTCCGGCACCCTCACCTACCAGGTCGTCGATAACCTCACCGAGCGCGGGCTCGGCCAGTCGACCGCCATCGGCATCGGCGGCGACCCGATCATCGGCACCTCCTTCATCGACGCCCTCGACGCGTTCGAGAGCGACCCCGACACCGACGCGGTCGTGATGTGCGGCGAGATCGGCGGCGAAGACGAGGAGCAGGCCGCCCGCTTCATCGGCGAGAACATGGACACGCCGGTCGCCGGCTTCATCGCCGGCCGCACCGCGCCGCCGGGCAAGCGCATGGGCCACGCGGGCGCCATCGTCTCTGGCTCCGGCACGGGCACCGCGCAGTCGAAGATCGACGCGCTCAACGACGCGGGCGTCCCCGTCGGCGACACCCCCGAAGAGGTCGCCGACCACGTCGAGGAGTTCCTGTAGGCCGGTTCCGAGGAACGTCGTGATGGGGGGAGCACCCCGCTGCCTCCGTTCCCGTGCCGTTCCCGGTTTCGGAAATCGGAGCGAAAGGTAAAATTGCCCGTAGAGCGACGTGCGCCCATGGATACCGATCCCGCGGACGGTCGGGACGGACCGGAGGCCGACGCCTTCCGGGGGTCGGAGCCCGCGGGGGGCGGACCGCGACGGGTGCTCCTCGTCGACGACGAGCCGGGCGCCGCCGACCTCGCGGCCACGCACGTCGAGCGACTCGTCGACGGGGTAGAGACGGTGACGCGGACCGCACCCGCGGACGCGATCGCGGTCGTCCGCGACGAGCGGGTGGACTGCGTCGTCAGCGACTACAACATGCCCGGCACCGACGGGCTCGAACTCCTCGAAGCGGTCCGGTCGATCGATCCGGGGCTCCCGTTCGTGCTGTTCACCGGCCGGGGGAGCGAGGAGCTCGCGAGCGAGGCGATCTCGGCGGGCGTCACCGACTACCTCCAGAAGGGGGTCGGCCGCGACCGGTACGAGATGCTCGCGAACAGCGTCGAGAACGCCCTCGACCGGCGCCGGGCCGAGCGCGACCTCCGGGAGGTGAACGCCAAGGTCACCGCGATCCACGAGTTCGCGACCGAGGTGTCCGGGGCCGAGAACGCCCACGAGGTGTTCAGGCGGGTCGTCGACGCCGCCGAGGGCATCCTGGAGTTCGACCGCTGCGTCACCGCGCGGCGCCGCGACGGCCGGCTCGTGCCCGCGGTGCTCTCGGACACCGTCGGCGAGGACGAGGTCAGGACGTTCGACCTCGACGAGGGCGTCGTCGGGACCACCGTCGCCGAGGAGCGGACGATCGTCGTCGACAACATCAGCGTCGACCCGGCGGACCCAGACGACCTCGAAGACCCGGAGAACCCCGGGGGGCCGGGGCCGAAGCAGACGGCCGACGGGGAGACGGACGCCGGCGCCGCGGGCGGGGGCGACGCGGAGGGGCCCGCCGACACAGAGGAGCTGGCCGACCCGGAAGAGCTGGCCGACCCGGTGGCCGACGACATCCGCTCGGCGATCAGCGTCCCGATCGGATCATACGGGGCGTTTCAGGCCATCTCTGACGGATACGCGGCGTTCGACGACGGCGACGTGGAGTTCGCGGAGCTGCTGGCGGCCCACACCGCCGACGCGCTCGAACAGATCGAGACCGAGAACGCGCTCAGGGCCGAGCGCGACAGGCTCTCCGCGCTGTTCGAGGACCTGCCGCTGCCCGTCGCCAGGACCACGTCCGGGGAGGGGGACGAGCGTCGCCTCGACGCCACCAACGAGGCGTTCGAGGAGACGTTCGGGTTCTCCGAGGCGGAGCACGACTACGAGACGATCCGCGGGGCGATCATTCCCGACGACGGGGATGTCGTCGACCCGGCCGCGGTGATCGCGGACGACGAGCCGATCCGCCGGGAGGTGCGCCGGCAGACCACAGACGGGCTCCGCGATTTCATCCTCAACGTGATCCCGGTCGAGCGACCGGACGAGACGATCGTCTACAACGTCTACGCCGACATCGGCGAGCAGAAGCGGGTCGAGCGCACCCTCCGGCGGCTCCACGAGACGACCCGCGAGATGTTCCGCGGCGAGGACCGCGAGGAGGTCGCCGCGCTCGCGGGGCGCGCGGCGATCGACATCCTGGAGTTCCCGAGCAGCGGCGTCAGGCTGTACGACCCAGACGCGGAGGCGCTGCTCCCGACGGCCATCTCCGAGGAGGCGACCGACGCCCTCGGTGAGCGGCCCGCCTTCGGTCCCGGCGACGGGCGTCTCTGGGAGGCGTTCGAGACCGGCGAGCCGGTCGCCGTCGACGACCTCGACGCGGTCGAGACGGCCATCGGCTACGGCGACCTCCGGAGCCTGCTCGTCGTCCCGCTCGGCGACCACGGCGTGATGCCGCTCGGCGCCCGGGAGTCGGGCTTTTTCGACGACACCGCGACGCAGCTGGCGCGGGTGTTGGCCGCGAACGTCACCGTCGCGCTCGACCACGCACGGCGCACGGCCCAGCTCCGCGAGCGCGACGCGGAGCTCCAGCGGGAGATCGATCGGCTGGAGAAGTTCGCCGGAGTCGTCTCGCACGACCTCCGGAACCCGCTCAACGTCGCCGCCGGCCGGCTCGACCTCGCCCGAGCGAGCGTCGACGGCGACGCCGCCCTCGACGAGCTCGATCGGATCGCGGACGCCCACGATCGGATGAGGGAACTCATCGACGACCTCCTCGCGCTGGCGCGGCAGGGGCGGACCGCCGACGAGGTCGAGTCGGTCGCCCTCGCCGACGCGGCCGAACAGGCGTGGCGGACCGTCGACACGGCGGGCGCGAGGCTGGAGCTTCCCGAGGAGTCGCTCGCGGTCGACGCCGACCCCGAGCGGCTGCGCACCCTGCTGGAGAACCTGTTCACGAACAGTATCGAGCACGGCTCGGCTCGCAGTCGGGCGAAGCCCGACGACAGCGTGGAAGACGGTTCCACCGGCAGCCGGACGGAATCCGGCGTCACCGTCGGCGTCGGCGCGCTCCCGGACGGGTTCTACGTCGCGGACGACGGGACCGGGTTCGACATCGACCCCGACGAGGCGACCGAGTACGGGGCCTCGGCCGAGCCGAACGGAACGGGGTTCGGGCTCGCGATCGTCCGCGAGATCGCGACCGCCCACGGCTGGACGTTCGACGTCCTCGACGAGGACGGAGCGCGGTTCGCGTTCCGGACCGGCGGCTGACCGGGCGGCGCTCCGGACGAAGGGGTACATAAAACGGTCGTGGACGTGCGGCGGGGGCGCACACCCGGGCCACGGTTATGGCCGACTCGACCGTTTACTTCGGATATGGACGAAGCCACCCGCGAGCTACTCGACCCGCTCCCGCCGAGCGCCAAGCTGGTCTACTACGTCCTCGACGAGGAGGGCCGGTTCGACCAGACCGGGCTCGCCGAGGAGACTCGCCTCTCGACCCGAACCGTCCGGTTCGCGGTCGAGAAGCTCACCGAGGTCGGGCTCGTCGAGGAGGGGCTCTGCCCCAAGGACGCCCGCCGGTCGGTGTACGCGCCCGTCCCCGAGTCGGAGCGGTCGACCGGCTCCGAGCCCGAGGCCGCCTCCGAACCCGAGGCCGCCTCCGAGCCCGACGCGGAGGCGCCGACGGCGACCGCGGTCGCCGAGGACTGAGGCCGGCCGAACCGTCTCCCCCCGATCGGGTCCCCTCCCCGATCCGTCGCGTTTTTGCCCGCGCGACCGGTAGTGAGCCCACTCGATGGCGACGTATCACATCGAAACGTACGGCTGTAGTTCCAACCGGGGCGAGAGCCGGCAGATAGAGCGGGCGCTGCGCGACGGCGGCCACCGCCCGGCCGACGGTCCCGAAGACGCCGACGTCGCCATCCTCAACACCTGTACGGTCGTCGAGAAGACGGAGCGGAACATGCTCCGGCGCGCCGAGGAGCTGGAGGAGGTCACCGCGGAGCTCGTCGTCACCGGCTGCATGGCGCTCGCGCAGGGCGAGCTGTTCGCGGAGGCCGACGTCGACGCCGAGATCCTCCACTGGGACGAGGTGCCCTCGTACGTGCTCAACGGCGAGTGCCCCACCGTCACCCCGGACGCGGAGCCCGTCCTCGACGGCGTCGTCGGCATCCTCCCCATCGCGCGCGGCTGCATGAGCAACTGCTCGTACTGCATCACGAAGTTCGCCACCGGGCGGGTCGACTCCCCCTCGGTCGAGGAGAACGTCGAGAAGGCCCGCGCGCTGGTCCACGCCGGCGCCAAGGAGATCCGCGTGACCGGACAGGACACCGGCGTGTACGGCTGGGACGACGGCGACCGGAAGCTGCCGGAGCTGCTCGACCGGATCTGCGACATCGACGGCGAGTTCCGAGTGCGGCTCGGGATGGCCAACCCCGGCGGCATCCACGGCATCCACGAGGAGCTGGCCGACGTGTTCGCCGACAACGAGGAGCTGTACGACTTCGTCCACGCGCCGGTCCAGTCCGGCTCCGACGAGGTGCTCGAGGAGATGCGGCGCCAGCACCGCGTCGAGAAGTTCCGTGAGGTCGTCGCGACGTTCGACGACCGGCTCGACCACTGGACGCTCTCGACCGACTTCATCGTCGGCTTCCCCACGGAGACCGAGGCCGACCACGAGCGGTCGATGGACCTGCTCGCCGAGGTCCGCCCGGAGAAGATCAACGTCACGCGCTTCTCGAAGCGCCCCGGAACCGACGCCGCCGAGATGAAGGGGCTCGGCGGGACCGTCAAGAAGGAGCGCTCGAAGGCGATGTCGGAGCTGAAGATGGAGGTCGTCGGCGAGGCGTACGAGTCGATGGTCGGCGAGACCTTCGAGGTGCTCGTCGTCGAGGAGGGAACCGGCGACTCCGTGAAGTGCCGCGACGGCGCCTACCGACAGATCATCGTCCAGAACGCGCCCGAGCGCGGCGTCGCAGTGGGCGATTTCTTGGAAGTCGAGGTGACCGGCCACAACACCGTCTACGCGTTCGGCGAGCCGGTCGACGAAGCGCCGTCGGACACCGCGGGCGTCGACGACGCCGGTCGGGTCCCTGGCGACGACTGACCCTCACCCCTCGTAGATCAGCTCGACCTCGTCGGCGAAGCGGTCCAGAATGTTGCGCCGCTTCTTCTTCATCGTCGGCGTGAGCAGGCCGTTCTCCTCGGTGAACTCCTCTTCGACCACCCGGAACTGCTTAATCTGCTCGTACCGCTCGAACTCCTCGTTGACGCGGTCGACCTCCTCCTGAATCCGCTCGCGGACCCGGTCGTCGCGGCAGATCTCCCTGCGGTCGTCGGGGAGGTCGATGCCGCGCGTGTCGGCCCACGCCGCCACCTTCTCGAAGTCCGGGACGATGAGCGCGGAGACGAACTTCCGGCCGTCGCCGAGCACGACGCACTGCTCGACGAACTCGTTCGCGGCGAACCGGTCTTCGATCGGGCCGGGCGCGACGTTCTTCCCGGTCGAGAGCACGAGCAACTGCTTCGCACGCTCGCGGAAGGCGACGTACCCGTCCGGCCGGAGCTGGACGATGTCGCCGGTGTGGAACCACGGATCGTCGGGGTCGCCGTCGCGTTCTTCGGGGGGCGTGCCGGCGACGACGGCGTCCTCCGGGAGCCGGTCCGGCTCGGTGAACGCCTCCGCGGTCGTGTCCGGGCGGTTCCAGTAGCCGTCGGTCACCTGCGGGCCGCGCACGAGCAGTTCGCCGACGTCGCCCGCGAGGTCCGCGACCGCCTCGCCGACGACCGTCCCGTCGATCGCGACCTCGGTGTCGACCACCGGCGGGCCGATGGTTCCGACCGTCGGCTCCTCCGGCGGGTTGACGCTGATGACGGGCGAGGTCTCCGTCAGTCCGTACCCCTCTAGAATGGGCAGGTCCATCGCGTGATACAGCGCGCACAGCTCCGCCGACAGCGACCCGCCGCCGGAGATGAAGAAATCGACGTTGCCGCCGATCGCCTCCCGGACCGACGAGAAGACGAGCCGGTCGGCGACCGCGCGCTTGGCGTCGAGTATCGCGCCCGGCTCGTCGGCCTCGTGGTGAGCCCGTCCCACGTCGACCGCCCACTCGAAGATGCGTTCTTTGACCGGCGACTCGCTCGCCTGCTCGCGGATCGCGTCGTACAGCTTCTCGTAGACGCGCGGGACGCTCGTGGTCGTCGTCGGGCGCACGAGCCCGAAGTCCTCCCGCAGGGTGTCGGGGCTCTCGGCGTATCCGACGGTCGCGCCCGCCGCGAACATCATGTAGTGGCCGGCGAGCCGCTCGAAGACGTGCGCGAGGGGGAGAAAGGAGAGCGTCGTCGACTCGGCGCTGATCCCCGGCACGTCGCCGTCGCGGTCCGGGCGGTCGGCGAACCGCCGGTAACACTGATTGACGTTCTCCCGGAAGTTGGCGTGGGTGAGACGGACGCCCTTCGGCTGGCCCGTGGTCCCGGAGGTGTAGATGAGGCTCGCGAGGTCCCCGACCTCGATCGCGTCGATCCACGACTGGTAGGCCTCCTCGTCGAACGCCTCGTCGCCGAGGGCGTGGACCTCTCCGAGGGTGTACACGTCGTCGGCGGAGAGCCCGGTGTCACCGTCGCCTCCCGCGCCACCACCGATCTCCGCGTCGAGATCGGTCGTGTCCACGTCGTCGAACGTCACGACCGCGTCGAGGTCGTGGTTGAGGTCGTCGGCGACCCCGAGCACCTCGTCGAGCAGCTCGCGGTTCTCCGCGACCACGACGGTCGCGCCCGGGTCCTCGATCAGGTACCGGACTTGGCTCGGCGAGGAGGAGGCGTACACGGTCGTGACGGTCGCGCCCGCTGCCAGCGCCGCGAAGTCGGTCTGGGCCCACTCCATCCGGGTCTGCGCGTACAGCGCCACGCGGGTGTCGCCGTCGACGCCGAGTTCGCGGAGCCCGGCCGCGAGCCGCCGGACGATCGCGCGCATCTCGGCGTAGGTCACGTCCGCGTACTCGCCCGCCGAGGCGGGCGGGAGCACCCCGGCGGAGACCAGCGACCGGTCGTAGATCCCCCCCTTGTACCGCTGGGCGAACCGGTCCGCGTTGCGCTCGGCGGACCGCTCGAAGGTACGCGGGAGCGTCTCTCGGGCGACGACGTCGTCCGCGAACTCCCGCTCCGCCTCTCGCCAGTTCATACCACGAACTCCCGCCCAAACGGGATAAACGATCGGGTAGTTTTGAGTTTATTCGGGGGCGCCGCCAAACGAGGGTTTAATTCCGAGAGCGCGCCAGTGGCAGTCGTGGACCCCGATCGGATCCCCGCCGAGTTCCCCGCCCCGAGCTTCCGCGGGGCACAGGAGCGGGCGCTCGCGGACATCCGCGACGCGTTCGCCGCCGGCAACGACGTGGTCTTGGTGCGCGCGCCGACCGGCAGCGGCAAGTCCCTCCTCGCGCGGGCGATCATGGGCGCGTCGGCCACCGTCGACGAGACGGCCCCGAGCGAGGCGACCGGCGCCTACTACACGACCCCACAGGTGTCGCAGATCGACGACGTGGAGGCCGACGACCTGCTCGACGACCTGGCGGTCATTCGGGGGAAATCGAACTACGACTGCATCCTCCCCGGCGAGCACGACACGCCGGTCAACCGCGCCCCCTGCGTCCGCCAGCAGGGGTTCGACTGCTCCGTGAAACACCGGTGTCCGTACTTCTCCGACCGCGCCATCGCCTCCGGGAACCGCTACGCCGCATTGACGTTAGCCTACTTCATGCGGACCGCCGGCTCGGAGGTGTTCCGCAAGCGCGACGCCGTCGTGATCGACGAGGCCCACGGACTCGCGGAGTGGGCGGAGATGTACGCGACGATCGAGCTCTCGCCCGACCGCGTCCCGGTGTGGGACGAGGTCGGCGTCCCCGATGTCGAAGCCGACGCCGGTCCCGAGGAGGACGCGCTCGACCGCACCGCGCGGTTCGCCGCGTCGCTCCGCGACACGGCCAAGCGGGCGAAAGACGAGCTGACCGGCCGGCCCGAGCTCGACCGCGAGGAGGTCGCGCGCCGAGACCGCCTGCAGGAGCTGATTTCCGAGCTCGGGTGGTTCTTGGAGGACTACCGCGACCCGGAGTCGCCGACGACGTGGGTCGTCGACCAGCCCGACGGCGAGGGGTCGGCGCTCGCGATCAAACCACTCGACCCGGCCCGCTACCTCCGGCACACGGTGTGGGACCGCGGGAACACGTTCGCGCTGCTGTCCGCCACCATCCTCTCGAAGGAGGCGTTCTGCCGCGGGGTCGGCCTCGACCCCGCGAACGTCGCCCTCGTCGACGTCGAGCACACGTTTCCGCTCTCGCACCGGCCCCTGTACGACGTGACGCAGGGACAGATGACCTACGAGCACCGCGACGAGACGGTACCGAAGATCGCCCGCCTGATCGTCCGGCTGATGGCTGAACACCCCGACGAGAAGGGGCTTATCCACGCGCACTCGTACGACATCGCCGGCCGGCTCACCGAGCTGCTCGGCGAGTTCGGCGTCGCCGTGCGGGTCCGGCGGCACGACCGCGCGAACCGGGACGCGGAGCTGGCGGCGTGGAAGGCGAGCGGCGACCCGGAGGTGTTCGTCTCGGTGAAGATGGAGGAGGCGCTCGACCTGAAAGGCGACCGCTGCCGGTGGCAGGTCGTGTGTAAGGCGCCGTACCGCAACACCAACGACTCCCGGGTCGCCCGCCGGCTCGCCGACGACCAGTGGGCGTGGTACCACCGGACCGCGCTCCGGACCGTGATTCAGGCGTGCGGCCGCGTCGTCCGCGCGCCCGACGACCACGGCGCGACGTACCTCGCGGACGACTCCCTACTGGACCTCTTCGACCGCGCGAAGGCCGACACGCCGCCGTGGTTCCGCGACCAGATCGACGCGATGACGACGCCGACGCTCCCCGACTTCGATCCCACCGCGGCGCTCGCCGGGATCGACGCCGAGCCGTCGGGTCCGTCGCGGGCGGCCCGTCGCGGAGGGTCGTCTCTCGGCGGCGGGTCGAGCGGGAGCGGCGGCCTCGGGAGCGACGGCTCGCGAGCGAACAGTTCGGGCGCGGGCGACTCAGGCGCGGGCGGCTCGGGCGCGTCCGGCGGGACGGGGTCCGGCCGCGGGACGGACGGCGGGGGCGGAACGACGCGAACGCGCTCGGAGGCGGACGCGGAACGCCGCGATGATCACCCGCTCTCAGACGTGTGGGGCGATCGCTAACGGTTGCCGACAGGGAGAGTCGCAGGCGGTGACGGTCCCCCAGTCCGGACCGCGATCGCCCGACCGGTTCCGTTCGGTGCTTACAGGAACGCGAACGAGACGCCCCACACCACCATGGAGCTGACCATGAGGAAGGCGAAGAACAGCGCGAACAACTGTGATCTGTCCATGTGCCCGCTACGACCGCAGAGCGTGATAACTCCTGCGGGCGCGGGTCGGCGTCGGTCGACGCCGATCGACGTTACGTACCGATCGAGAGGGCACCCGGAACGCATTATATTACCACGGACTGATCAACTGTCAATATATATCGTATAAGGTGTATCAGGAACCTCAATCGATTAGTAACCTTCATAAACCCTCACGCCAGTAGAGTAGGTATGGCAACGAAGGGGCTGGCGACCGCGCTGACGCTGTACGGGGCGCGAACACTGACACTCTCTCAGGCCGCCGCGCAGGCCGGTCTCAGCGAGGCGGAGTTCGTCGAGCAGTTGGAGCGCCGCGGGATCGAGGTGACCGAGTCGGAGCGCGCCGCCGCGCTCGGGGAGGAGCAGCCCGTCCACGCCGACTGATCGGAAGCGACTGAACGACGTCGACACGCGAGGCGGCGGATTTCGATCCGTCAGGGCTGTTGAGATCCTCTTCTGCAGATATATTCTCGTCCGCAACGGCAGATCGCTGAGCGGTGCTTCTCGATCGATGACGGGAGTACGTGATGCGGATCGGGTGAGGTATCACTTATAAGCGGCCATCGCAGTCGCTCGGGGATATAAATACCGGAGGTGCTGGCGAACTACTCCTCGGGGACGAGGTGGACCTCGCCGCCGTGCTCGAACGCGAGCACCGAGTCGGCGTCGCCGTCGACGAAGTCGGGGTTCGGAACCGTCTTCGCCTCGTAGGTGACCGGGTCGAGCACCTGGACCGCGTTCTCGTCTTCCACCGTCACCACCGTCGTCTCCGCGGCGTCGTCCCGGCGACCGAGGCGGGTCGCGTCCGGGGCCGCCGCGTCCTCGAACTCGGAGATGTACTCCGCACCCGTGGCGAGGCGGACGCCGCGGAGCCGGCCGGAGACGCTCGTGACGAGCACGGGGCCGTCGCCGTCCTCGGGGTCGATTACCTCGCCTTCGGCGTAGCGCGGGAGGCGGACCGCGAACGTCACCCGGTACACCTCGTTGCCGTCGCTGTCTTCGGTGACGAGCGTCGGGTACGACTCGAAGCTCCCGCCGAGCGACTCCGTGATCCGCGTCGCGACGTTCTGTGCGAGCCGGTTCGAGGAGAGCTTGATGTCCGGCCCGTCGTCGGTCTCTTTGACCTCCGTGATGAACGCCTCGCGGTCGCCGTCGGCCTCTTGGTCGGCGACGTACGACTCGGCGATGTCGAGCGCCTCGGCGCGCTCCACGGGCGTCAGCTCGCGCTCGTCCGCGCGCACCTGCACGATCCCGGCGTAGTAGCCGCCGGCGATCCGACCGCAGCGGTCGCAGGTCCCCCGCGAAATTTTGACCGGGACGGTGACCTCCGCGGAGCGGAGCGTCCCGCGGACGACCCCCGAGAACCGGCAGTGCATCCGGACATTGTTCTCGTCGACCTGCTCGGGCTCGACGCCCCACTCGACGTCTTCGGCGTCGACGTGGACCCCGAGCGCCTCCGCGACCTCGTCGACTGCGACGTCGGTGTAGTCGCGCGCGCCCACGTCCCGCCACGACTCGCCCCGGCGGACCGCGCCGCAGCCGGAACAGACCAACACCTCGATCCGGTCGGGCGCGTCGACCAGTTCGAAGTCCTCGAAGTAGCAGTCGTCACACAGCAGCGCGTCCCGTCCGCCGGGGTCGCCGGGAAGCGGCTCGCGCCGCTCCGGGACGGCGTCGCCACACCGGGGACAGAACTCCCGCGACTCGCTCATTACCGGCGGCTACGCCGAGGAGGCGTTTAAGCGGCGCGGACCGGCCTCGCTCGGGGCCGCCGGGGGCGCGTCGCGGTCGATCCCTCTGAAACGGTCGATCCCTCTGAAACGGTCGATCCCTCCGAAATCGTTTTTCGCACGGACCGAGAACGGGTGCGTATGAGCGAGACCCCCGACGACGAACGGCTCGAAGAGCTGCGAGAAAAGAAGATGGAAGAGCTCCGCGAGCGCCAGCAGGGCGGCGAGGCCGACGCCGAGGCCCAACAGCAGGCGCAGGAGCGCGCCGAGGCCCAACAGGAGGCCGTGCTCAAGCAGTACCTCACGGACGGCGCGCGCCAGCGGCTCAACGCGGTCGCGATGTCGAAGCCGGAGTTCGGCGACAAGGTGAAACAGCAGGTCGCGGCGCTCGCGCAGAGCGGGCGGATTCAGGGACAGATCGACGAAGACCAGATGCGCGACCTCCTGAAGGAACTCCAGCCCGACCAGCAGAGCTTCGACATCCGGCGGCGATAGATGGAGCTCGCGCTGCTGTACAGCGGGGGGAAAGACTCCTCGCTCGCCGCCCACCTGCTCGACCGATTCTACGACGTGCGCTGCGTCACCGGCAGCTTCGGACTCACCGACGACTGGGAACACGCCGAGCGCGCGGCCGCGGAGCTGGGCTTCCCGTTCGAGCGCGTCGACCTCGACCGGGAGGTCGCCGAGGAGACGGCCCGGACGATGATCGACGATGGGTACCCGCGAAACGGGATTCAACGGGTCCACGAGCACGCTTTGGAGGCGATCGCGGGCCGCGACGTCGACGCTATCGCCGACGGCACGCGCCGCGACGACCGGGTCCCCACGGTGTCGCGCGCGCAGGCGCAGAGCTTGGAGGACCGTCACGGGATCGACTACATCTCCCCCCTCTCCGGCTTCGGCCGCCACGCCGTCGACCGCCTCGTCGAAGAGACGTTCGACGTCCAGCAGGGGCCGAGCGAGGAGGTCCCCAAGGCCGACTACGAGGACGAGCTCCGGACGCTCATCGCCGACGAACACGGCGAGGAGACCGTCGGCGAGGTGTTCCCGGACCACGACCAGACGTACGTCCACGGCCGGAACGACTGAGCGGGCCGAGCGGCGAGGGCAGGGAAATCGACTCGAGCGGGCGGAACGACCCGGCGAGTTGAACGACGGAGACGAGCCCTTCACGCCCCGGCGCCATCACCGACCCCGTTTCGCCTTCCCTCGCCCGCCGTCGCTCCGTTTCTCAGACGGCGACATCTTCGAACCGGATTCGGAGCTGTCGCGAATCCACCGTTTGATACCGTGTCACGCGTTCTCTCAGCCCTCGGGCATAAACCCCATGCACCCGATTATCTCATCCGATAACTCGGGGTTAGGGGTTAAACCCCGGAGCGGATTCCGAACGCGTGTGTGTCGTAACAGACCGATAACGAAACGCAGCCGTCGCGAGCTGCTGGCCGCGGCGTCCGGAGCCGCCGCGCTCGGGCTCGGCGGCTGTCTCGGATCGAACGCCGAACGCACCGAAGATCGCCGCACGCCCCTGTCGGAGCGGACCCTCCGGTACGGGGGCGTCATGGCGCTCTCCGGCGGGTTGGAGTCCGTCGGCACCCCGATCGCCGACGCGGCCAAGCTTCCGGGGAAACAGCTCGACGCCTCAGACGTCGAGGCCGACGTCGAGTGGCGGATCGAGGACTCGGAGACGACGGCGCGCGGGGGGATCGACGCGATGCGGACGCTCGTCGACGCGGGGTTCCCCGCGGTCGCCGGGCCGCTCGGCTCCGACGTGACCCTGCAAGCGGTCCAGCAGGCCTCCATCCCCGCGGAGGTCGTCAACTGCTCGCCCGCGAGCACGACGCCGACGCTGTCGATCCTCAACGACCGCGGGTTCAGCTTCCGGACCGCGCCGGACGACTCGCTGCAGGCCGTCGTCGCCGCGGGGCTCGCTGCCGACGAGCACGGCGCGTCCTCCGCGGCGACGCTCCACATCGCGGGCGACTACGGCCGGCAGCTCTCCGGCGCCTTCGCCACGTCGTTCGACGGCGAGATACAGCGACAGGTCTCCTTCTCCGACGAGTACGAGGAGCCGCTCGCGACCGCGCTCTCCGGCGAGCCCGACCTGCTCTTCGTGATCGGCTACCCGGAGGACGGCGTCGAGATATTCGGTCACTACTACGACGGCTACGCCGGCGACGAGACCGTGTTCACCACCGACGGGATGATGGACTCGTCGCTCCCGGAGCAGGTCGGCGAGCCGATGTCGAACGTCTACGGGACGGCGCCGTCCTCGAACGGTCCGGGGTACGACGCCTTCGCGGAGCGCTACGAGTCCGAGTACGGGAGCGCCCCGACCATCTTCACCGCGAACGGGTACGACGCCGCGGCGGTGCTCCTCCTCGCGAACGCCGCCGCGGGCGAGAACGACGGGGGCGCGATCCGTGAGCAGATGCGCCGCGTCGTCTCGCAGGGCGGCACCGAGGTCACGCCTGACTCGCTCGCCGAGGGCGTGCGCCGCGCCGCCGCCGGCGACCCCGTCGAGTACCGGGGCGCGTCGAGCGAGATTGCCTTCGACGAGAACGGCGACGTCTCCGGGATCGACTACGAGTACTTCCGGTACGACGCCGACGGGATCAGCGTCATCGAGGAGGTCTCTCCGGAGGTGGGCGCATGAGCGACGAGGAGTCGCAGAAGATCGGTGACTCGTCGAACAACACCGCGAACGACGCCGACGAAACGGTCGTCGGCCGAGCCACGAGGCGGCTTACGCCGGGCGTGATCCGGCGCAACTACCGGGCGAAGTTCGTCATCTCCATCCTCCTCGTCGTGGTCGTCCTCGCGGTCGTCGGCGGCGTGAACTACGCGAGCGCCGAGGCCACGGTCGAGCAGGACGCCGAACAGCAGCTCACATCGACGGTGGACATGCACGCCGACTCGATCAACGAGTGGGCGGTCTCGATGGAGACCCACACCCGATCCGTCTCGTCGACGCAGGCGCTCTCGGGGGCGGACGCCGGGACTGCCGAGGGAGAGCTGATACAGAAGCAGGCGCAGCTTCCGGTCGACGTGCGGGCGATCCACCTCGTCGATACGGCCGAGGGGAGCGTCGTCACGAGCACGTCGCCCGCCCTCCGCGGCGAGTCGGTCGACGGGATCGAGGCTCCGTGGAGCGACGTCGAGCCCGGCGTCGACCTCACCTCGTCGAACGACGTCTGGAACTCACCGAGCGCCTACGAGTCGAGCGCCATGGGCGATCAGGTGATGGCGTTCGCCAGCCCCGTCGCGGGCGACGAGTCGCGCGTCGTCGTGCTGGTCGGGACCCTGCAGTACCGGGTCGACAACCTCCGGCAGCTCCACGCCGACCAAGAGACGATGATCGTGGACTCCGACGGCGAGACTATCCTCTCCGGCGGCAACGCCACGCTGAACGCCGAAAGCGACATCGTCGGCCGGCTCGGGGCGTCCCGCGACGGGACCGCCTTCGATCGGGGTGACGACGAGGTGGCGGCGTACGCCTCGACCGGCGACAAGGAGTGGGTCGCCGTCACCACCGTTCCGACCGCGCAGGCCTTCGCCGCCGGCGACGCGGTCGGAACCAGCGTCCTGACGGTGATCGGCGCCGGGCTCCTCTCGCTCGTCGTCGTCGGGATCGCGTTGAGTCGGCAGACGGTCGGCCCGCTGCGCGACCTCCGCGACCGCGCGGAGCGCATGGAGGCCGGCGACCTCTCGGTCGATCTGGAGACGAACCGAATCGACGAGATCGGCCGGCTGTACGGATCGTTCGGCGCGATGCGCGACTCCCTCAGCACCAAGATCGACGAGGCCGAGACCGCACAGGAGGCCGCCGAGGCCGAGCGCGAGCGGATGGCGCGGCGCAACGACCGGCTCCAGTCGACCGCCGACGACTACGGCGAGACGATGCGGGAGGCGGCCGACGGCGACCTCACCGCACGGATGCGGACCGACACCGACGACGAGGCGATGGCCGCGATCGCCGAGGAGTTCAACGGGATGATCGCGGAGATCGAGCGGACGTACGCCCGCCTCTCGGCGTTCGCCGACGAGGTCGCCTCGGCGTCCGAGCAGGCGACGGCCTCCGCCGAGGAGGTGGCCGAGACGGCGTCCGAGGTCGCGGGCTCGGTCGACGAGATCTCGCGGGGCGCCGCCGATCAGAACGAGTCGCTGATGGAGGTGAGCGACGAGATGAGCGACCTCTCCGCGACGATCGAGGAGGTCGCCTCGTCGTCCGACCAGGTCGCCGACGCCGCCGCGCGGACGGCGGAGGCGGGGAACCGCGGTCAGGAGGCCGCCAGAGACGCGATCGACGAGATGGAGACGACCGAGGAGACCGTCGAGGAGGCGGTCGCGGCGATCCACGCGCTCGACGAGGAGGTGAGCGAGGTGGACCAGCTGATAGACCGGATCTCCGAGATCGCGGAGCAGACGAATATCCTCGCGTTGAACGCCAACATCGAGGCCGCTCGCTCGGCCGGGGAGGCCGGCAAGGGGTTCGAGGTGGTCGCGGAGGAGATCAAGACGCTGTCCGACGAGGTGAAGGACGCCGCGGAGACCGCGGAGTCCCGGATCGACGCGATCCGCGACCGGATGGATCAGTCGACGGCCGAGGTCGAGTCGACGAGCGATCAGATCGACGATGCCGCGGAGCGCGTCGAGGCCGCAGTCGACGACCTCGAACACATCGCCGACCTCGCCGACGAGACCAACGACGGGGTCCAAGAGATATCCGACGTGACGGAAGAGCAGGCCGCCTCCACCGAGGAGGTCGTCTCCATGGCCGACGAGGTGGCGACGATCAGCGAAGAGACCGCATCCGAGGCTGACAACGTCGCCGCGGCCGCCGAGGAGCAGACCACCTCGCTCACCGAGGTCTCGAAGTCCGTCTCGTCGCTCTCCGAGCGCGCCGCCCGGCTCTCGGAGACGCTCGATCGGTTCGAGACGGACGCCGACGTGGAACCGGCGGACGGCGAGGAGGGCTCTCTCGGTTCCCTCGCGTCCGGCACCGCCCCCACTGACCCGGAGGCCGCCGACCCCGGCGCCGCCGACCCCGCACCCACTGACCCGGGCGCCGCTGACCCCGCCCCGACGGGCGAAGCGGACTCGGACTGACGGCTCGGGTCTCGCTTCCCGCTTTCGCCCTCTCTTCGTGTCTGCCGGGCCGGCGGTCGCCCCCGAAAGGATGCTTTCAAGCGGGCGCTCGCCGAACCGACGTGCATGTACGACGGCCTCAAGGGATTCCGCGACTTCTACCCCGGCGAGCAGTCGGCCCGCCGCGAGGTGACGGACGCGATCGAGGACGCCGCGAGCCGGTACGGCTTCCGCGAGATCGCCACCCCAGCCTTGGAGCGGACGGAGATGTACGTCGACAAGTCCGGCGAGGAGATCGTCGAGGAGCTGTACGCCTTCGACGACAAGGGCGGCCGCGGCGTCTCGCTCACGCCGGAACTCACGCCCACCGTCGCTCGAATGGTGGTCGCGAAGGGACAGGAGCTCTCGAAACCGATCAAGTGGGTCTCCACCCGCCCGTTCTGGCGCTACGAGCAGGTCCAGCAGGGCCGGTTCCGCGAGTTCTACCAGACGAACATCGACGTGTTCGGCTCCTCGGCGCCCGAGGCCGACGCCGAGGTGCTCGCGGTCGCCGCCGACGCGCTCACGAGCCTGGGACTCACCGGCGACGACTTCGAGTTCCGCGTCTCGCACCGCGACATCCTCGGCGGCCTCGTCCGCGCGCTCGCGGACGACCCGGACGCGGTCGACACCGCGGCCGCGATCCGCGCGGTCGACAAGCGCGCGAAGGTCGACGACGGCGAGTACCTCGGGCTCCTCTCGGACGCCGGGCTCGACCGCGCGACCGCCCGCGAGTTCGACGACCTCATCTCGGGCGTCGACGCCCCCGAGGACCTCGACGCGGTCGCCGAGGCCGGCGGCGAGGAGGTCGAGGCCGCCGTCGAGAACCTCCGGAACGTGCTCGCCGCCGCCAACGACTTCGGCGCGGGCGAGTTCTGCGACGTGTCGCTGACGACCGCCCGCGGGCTCGACTACTACACCGGCGTCGTCTTCGAGTGCTTTGACTCCACCGGCGAGGTGTCGCGCTCCGTCTTCGGCGGCGGGCGCTACGACGACCTCATCGAGAGCTTCGGCGGCCAGCCCACCCCCGCGGTCGGGGTCGCGCCCGGCCACGCCACGCTCAAGCTCCTCTGTCAGCGGGCCGGCGTCTGGCCCGACGAGGAGCTGACGACCGACTACTACGTGCTCAGCGTGGGCGACACGCGTTCCGAGGCGGCCGCGCTCGCGAGCGACCTCCGCGCGCTCGGCGACGACGTGGTCGTCGAGCAGGACGTCTCCGACCGGTCGTTCGGCGCCCAGCTCGGCTACGCCGACTCGATCAACGCCGAGACGGTCGTGGTCGTCGGCGAGCGCGACTTGGAGAACGGCGAGTACACGGTGAAAGACATGGAAAGCGGCGACGAGACGACCGTGCCGGTCGCGGAGTTCCCGCCCGAGGAGGGGCTGCCGACCTACGAAGACTACGAGTAGCGAGGCGGCACGGTCGCCCTCGCCGACCGCCGACAGGACCATCCCGATCGATCGTTTCATACTGATAGCACGTCTCACGGTAACACGTATGAGCGACGACCGGATTCCCGTGACCGTTCTCAGCGGATACCTCGGCGCCGGGAAGACGACGATGGTGAACCACCTGCTCGCGAACCCCGGCGACAGGCGGATCGCCGTCATCCTGAACGACATGGGCGAGGTGAACGTCGACGCCGAGCTCGTCGCGCGCGAGAACGACGAAGAGGGGATCGTCGACCTCTCGAACGGCTGCATCTGCTGTCGGCTGCAGGACGACCTGTTGAGCGAGGCCGCGGCGCTCGCGGCGTCGCGGGAGTTCGACTACCTCCTCGTCGAGTCGTCGGGCATCTCCCAGCCGATCCCGGTCGCGCGGGCGTTCACGGAGGGGACCGACGAGTCGGAGATCGAGCCGACCGAGCGCTTCCGGCTCGACACGATGGTGACCGTCCTCGACACCTACGGGTTCTGGAAGGAATTCGACGCGGGCGAGAGCCTGCCGGGCGACGGGGAGCCGGCGGCGGACCGGCCCCTCGCGGACGTGCTCGTCGAGGGGATCGAGTTCTGCGACGTCCTCGTGTTGAACAAGACGGACATGGTCCCCGACGACGTGCTCGACGAGATCGAGTCGGTCGCCGAACGGCTCGGCCCGCGCGCGAAGCGCATCCGAACGAGCTACTCCGAGGTCGACCCCGGCGACGTGCTCGACACGGGACGGTTCGACTTCGAGACGGCCAAGCGGTCGCCGGGGTGGAAGCGCGCGATCGCGGAAAGCGAGGGCGACGGTCACGAACACGGAGGGACGGAAGAGGGCCACGAACACGGAGGGACGGAAGAGGGCCACGCCCACAACCACGCCGAGGGCGCCGCCGCGGCCCACGGCGTCGACTCGTTCGTCTACCGGTCCGCCGACGCGCTCGATCCCGAGTCGTTCGCCGACTGGCTCGACGACTGGGACGGCGCCATCGTTCGGGCGAAGGGGGTCGCCAACGTCGCGGGCACCGACGAGGTCATCGGCGTGAGTCAGGCCGGCCCCTCGGTGCAGGCGGGGCCGATCGGCGAGTGGGGGCCCGACGACGACCGGCGCACGCGGCTCGTCTTCATCGGCAGCGAGATGGACGAAGCGCGGATTCGCGGGGAGCTCGACGCGCTGGCGGCGTCGGACGCGGACCAGGCGTCGGCCGCCGACGCCTTCCCGCTCTGAGGCCGCCGAGTCAGATCTCCAGCTCCGCCTGCAGGTCGTCCCAGTCCTCGTGGAACCCGTGAGTGGACTCGGTCTCGGCGCCGACCGCCGACTGGTAGACGTCGTCGTACTTCAACAGCTCCCCCCAGCCGTCGTGGAACGCCCAGTTGCAGTACTTACACATACGGGCCGCAACGCGCGGGACGGACATACCGGTTTCGGCGGTCCGGACGCCGGGGAGTAGCTCTCCGAGCGCCGACAGAGTGAACCCCGTCCGTGGCGTACGGTACCCATCGGCGCGGTCGGACCGCGACGAGACACTCATGGTCACGTACAGGCGCGGCGGATACGTTCAGGGGGACGACGACGCGGTCGAACGCACCTGCGAGCACTGCGGCTGGCACTGCGTCGCCGACGGCTACCCGGAGCTCGTCGGGCGGTACCAGTCCCATCTCCGAGACGAGCACCCGAAGGCGTGGCTCCGGGCCTGACGCTCGGAGCGGGTCGAAAAAGTCGGAACGGCGACGGCGAGAGGCAGCGGCTCGGCGGCTCAGGGTTCGAGCAGGACCTTCGTGACGCCCTCTTCGCGGGCGTCGAACGCCTCGTACATCTCGGGCGCCTCGTCGAGGTTGACGCGGTGGGAGACGACCCAGCTCGGGTCGGCGCGGCCCTCGATGATCATGTCGCGGAGGTACCGGTTGTACTCCTTCACGTTACACTGGCCCGTGCCGCACTTGAGCCCCTTCTCGAAGAACTTCCCGAAGTCGATGCCGAGCCGCCCCTGCGCGGCCATGTCGTCGGGTGCGCCCGGGTCCTCCGGCACGTACAGGCCGGGGATGCCGAGTTCGCCCGTCGGTCGGACCACGCGGATCAGGTTGTTGATCACGACCGCCGGGTTCTCCTTGGCCGGCTGGTAGGAGTAGTCCTCGGTGTCGGTGTCGACGTCGTCGGGGTCGGTCGCCTGATACCCGACGGCGTCGACGCCCTTATCGACCATCCCGCCGTGTGCCTCGAGGATCTGGTCGACCGGGTCGCCCTCGGAGAAGTCGATCGTGTGGGCGTCGCAGTGCTCCTCGGCCAGCTCCAGCCGGCTCGGCACCTGATCGACGACGTAGATCTCGGCGGCCCCCTTGATCTTCGCGCTGTAGGCGGCCATCAGCCCGACCGGCCCGGCGCCGAAGATGGCGACGGACTCGCCGGGCTGGAGGTTCGCCAGCTCGGTGCCGTGCCACCCGGTCGGGAAGATGTCCGCGAGCAGCGAGAACGCGTCCTCGTGTTCGCGGCCCTCGGGCAGCTTCAGCGCGTTGTGGTCCGCGTACGGGACGCGCAGTTTCTCCGCCTGTCCGCCCGGATACGGCCCCATCGCGACGTAGCCGTACGCCCCGCCGGCGAAGCCGGGGTTGACGTTGGTACAGAACCCCGTGTACCCCTCCTCGCAGTTCTGACAGAACCCGCAGGAGACGTTAAAGGGCATCACGACGCGGTCGCCCTCCTCTAGCGTCGAGACGGCCTCGCCGACCTCGCTCACGACCCCCATGTTCTCGTGACCGAACACGATCCCCTCCTCGGCGGCGGTCCGACCCTCGTACATGTGGAGGTCGGAGCCGCAGATACACGAGGTCGTGATGTCGACCACGACGTCGTTCGGGTGTTCGATCGCCGGGTCGTCTACCTCCTCGACGGCCACGTCGTACGGGCCTTGGTATACAACAGCTCTCATGTGTGATCCGTGTGATCGATGGGCGTCCCGTATTCTAAACGTTTTTACATTATATTATACTGTTAATAAATTGAGTTACAATTCAATTATACGTCGACTCGTTCGCGCGGCTCCGCCGGCGACGAGGAGAGCGCGGCCCGGTCAGTCGTCGTCCGACGGGACCGAACCGTCGACCGCGTCGACGCCGTCTCGGGAGGACGGGTCCCGAGGCGGATCGCGCGCCTTCGCGGACTCGAATCCGTCGTCGGCTTCCTCGTCGTCGACGGTCGCGTCGGCGGCTTCCTCGTCGTCGCCGTCGGCGTCACCGGCACTCGCGTCGTCGGCGCCCCCGGCGTCGTGGCCGACCTCCGCGTCGCCGGCCCGGTCGTCGCGCGCCTCGAACTCGTCGGCCAGCGTCCGGAGTTCGTCGGCGCGGGCCGACAGCGACTCCGCGCTCGACGAGATCTGGGAGATCGCCGCTGTCTGCTCCTCGGCGGCGGCGGAGACGTTCTGCGCCTCGCTCGCGGTCTCGACGCTCACCTCCGAGACCTCGTCGATCATCGCGACGGCCTCCTGCGTCGAGTCGGCCTGCTCGTCGGTTGCGTCGTTGATCGACTGGATGCCCGCGTTCGCGTCCGACACCTCCTCGGCGATCGCCTCCAGCGTGTCGACCGTGTCGTCGACGATCTCCCGGCCCTGTTCCACGTCCTCTTCCATGGCGAACATGTCCTCCGCGACGGAGTGGGTGGAGTCCTCGACGCCCGCGATGAGCTCCTCGACCTCGGTGGTCGCCGCCGCGGTCTCCTCCGCGAGCTCTTTCACCTCGCGGGCGACGACCGCGAAGCCCTCGCCGGCCTCGCCGGCGCGGGCGGCCTCGATCGAGGCGTTCAGCGCGAGGATGTTCGTCTGCTCGGCGATGTCGTCGATCAGCCCGACCACCTCGCCGATCCGCTCCACCTCGTCGCGGAGGTCGGCCATCTCGTCGACGGTGCTGCCCATCTCGGTGTCGATCCGGTCCATGTGGTCGATCGCGGCGGTCGCCTGCTCGCGGCCGTCCTCGCCGGTCTCGACCGTCGCGGCCGACCGCGCCGCCAGCTCGTCGGTCGAGGAGGCGATCTCCTCGACGGTGGCCGAGAGGTCGTTGAGCTCCGCGGCGGCCGTCGAGAGGTTCTCCTCCTGTTTCTCGGCGCCCACGGAGATCTCCTCGACGCTCTCCGCGACGTCGACGCTGGTCGACTCCACCTCCTCGGCGGACGCGGTCACCGCGGAGCTCTGCTCGCCGACGGTCTCGGCCGCGTCCTGAATGGCGACGACGAGCCCCTCGACGCGGTCGAGCATCCCGTTTACCGAGGTCGCGATCTCGGTCATCGCCTCGCTGTCGCTCTCGGGGTCGAGCCGGCGGGTGAGATCGCCCGCGGCGACCGCGTCGATCTCCTCGCCGTACTCGTCGGCCTTCGCTTCGAGGTGTCCCGAGAGCGCCTCGGCCTCCTCGCGGGCCGCATCGGCCTCCTCTGCGGACTCCTCGACCGCCCCGATCTGCTCGCGCATCGTGTTACGGATGCGGTCGAACAGCCCCGAGAGCTGGCCGAACTCGTCGGCCCGGGACCGATCGATGTCGACGTCGAGGTCGCCCGTCTCGATCGACTCGGCGTACCCGCGGAGCTCGCGGACGGAGCCGTTCACGTCCCGAGAGATGAACGCGCCCACGCCGACGAGCCCGACGATCGCGATGCCGATCAGGAGCAGCACGCTCCGGGTCACGTCGCCGACGGTCCCGTACACCTGACTTTCGGGCGCCGCGACCACGACGGTCCACGGCTTGGTCTCGACCGGAACGCTCGCCGCGACGATCCGGTCCGCGTCGACGACGTTCTGTCCCGCGCCCGAGATCTCGTCGACGCGCGGTTCGTCGCTCGTTGTTTCGAGGTGCGGGAGCTCCTCCATGAGGAAGTACTCTCCGAGGATCGCGTCGCTGTTCGCGGAGAGCGCGACACGCTCCGTCTGCGACGAGACGATCTCCATGTTCGCGCCCTCGACCGGCGCGCTCAGGAGCGCCCCCCGCTCCGCGAGGTTGGTCGTGACCACGATCGCCATCCCCGGCGTGTCACCCACCCGACTGACGAACGCGAGCCGGGTCTCTCCGTCCGCGGCGTACGGCTCGAACGAGCGAACCTGATCGGGACCCGCGAATCCGGCGGGACCGACCGCCCACGGCAGGTCGCTGTCGACCGTGGTATCCTCTCTCCCCGTTGCGGTGCTCACCACGATCTCGTTCGACACCAGATCGTAGTAGTGGATGTCGACGACGTACCCCGGGAGGATTCGGTCGTTGTTGTTGAGTTCGTTGCGAATCACGTTCTCGTTCCCCGACTGAACCCGGCTCTCCGAGGAGATGCGCCGCGCGTGGTCGTTCCCTTCCTCGATGAACCCTTCGATCCCCTCCGCCTCGCGCTCGGCCGACGAGATCAGCGTCTCTCGGGCGTCGGACTGCACGCTCGCTTGGACCTGATCGAACGTGAGCGCGCCCGCCCCGAGCAACACCGCCGAGACGATCAGTATCACCGCTGCGATTTTGAAAATATATCGCCCGCGGAGACGGTCGTAGATTCCCCGAGAGAGGCCGATATCCTCGTCTGTAGGCATTGCGCTGCGCTTCTCGCGTCAGTTTATAAAACCACCCGGCTAGCTATCAGACGTGATAGTTCTCCGGTGTCCGGCCCCGTGGCCGGAACGAACCGCGCCGGGAGGCGCCGAGGTCCGGTCCCCGCGCAGCGGTCGGTCCCCGCGCAGCGGTCCGGTCCCCGCACAGCGGTCCGTGAGGCGCGTCGGAATCGTCGGGCGGGTCGCGAGACGCGTCGCCCGGCTTTCCCCTTGCACTTCCGTAATGACTATGCCCGGTCCCGGCGAACCGCCGCTCATGGACTGGCCACACGACCCCGACGGCGAACAGGGGAGCGAGGGCAGGCGGCAGTACGGGCACGCGGTGCTCGCGAAGAAGATCGACGAGGAGGAGGACTTCCCGCTGTCTGCGGCGGAGTACGTCGAGCAGTACGGCGACCACCCGATCCGGATCGGCTACGAGACGGTCGTCTCCGTCGAGGAGATCTTCGAGAACGTCGAGGAGGAGGAGTTCGCGGACTTCGTCGAGTTCCACCAGGAGCTCGGGCGCGCGATGCGCGAGAGCGGCTACTGGTTCTACGAGGGCGCGGAGCAGTTCGTCGACGGCGGCGCCTGAGCCGGCGGCCTCGCGCACATCCGATTCGATGGGTACCAGTGCGTCCGCGATCATCGAATGGGCCGCCGCGTCCGGTTCGATGGGCCGCCCGCATCGCCGGGCGGACCGACGCACCTCGACCCTTTTAAGCCCTCTCAGGGCGAGCGACCCAGCATGAGCGACGACCAGATCGTCATCCTCGCCCACGAGAAGTTCCCCGACCGTGCGAAGACCGCCCTCGGCGTGATGCGCTACGGCGACCAGGACGTGCGCGCCGTGCTCGACCGCGACCGCGCCGGCGACCGCGTCAGCGACCACGTCCCGGACATCCCGGACGCGCCGATCGTCGAGTCGTTTGAAGACGCGTACGCTGCCGCCGACGGCGACGTGGACGCCCTCTACATCGGGATCGCGCCGATCGGCGGCGGCTTCGACGAGTCGTGGCGCTCCGACGTGGAGGCCGCGATCGAGGCCGGCTGCGACGTGGTGAGCGGGCTCCACTACTTCCTGAACGAGGACGAGGAGCTCGCCGCGCTGGCCGCCGAACACGGCGTCGACCTCGTCGACGTGCGCGAGCCCGACGACGACCTGACGGTGGCGACGGGCGCCTCCGGCGACGTGGACGCCGACGTGGTGTGCACGGTCGGCACCGACTGCTCCGTCGGGAAGATGACCGCCTCGCTGGAGATCGTCGCGGCCGCCCGCGAGCGCGGGATCGACGCCGCGTTCGTCCCGACCGGCCAGACCGGGATCATGATCGCCGGCTGGGGGAACCCGATCGACCGCGTGGTCGCCGACTTCGCCGCCGGCGCGGTCGAGGAGATGCTCGTCGCGGTCGGCGACGACCACGACCTCCTCGTCGTCGAGGGGCAGGGGAGCATCGTCCACCCCGCCTACTCGGCGGTCACCTGCGGCATCCTCCACGGCTCGATGGCGGACGGGCTCGTCCTCTGTCACGCCGCGGACCGCGAGGTCATCCACGGCTACGAGTCGTTCTCGCTCCCGCCGCTGTCCGACTACGTCGACCTCTACGAGGGGCTCGCGGCGCCGGTCCGCGAGGCGAGCGTCGTCGCCGGCGCGCTCAACACGAAGGACGTCGACGACGACGCGGCCGCCGCGGACGCGGTCGCCGAGTTCGGCGACGAGGCCGGCGTCCCGGCCGCCGACCCGGTCCGCGACGGCGCTGACCGAATCGTGGACGGGATCGTCGACGCGGGGCTCGGCGAGGGTGCTGCGACCGCCGAGGGAGGGGCCGCCGGCGAATGAGCCTCGACGCGACCTTCGAGCGGGCGTCGCTCCCCTTGGAGAACCCGTTCACGATCGCCCGGGGCACCCAGACGGACGCCGAGAACGTGATCGTTCAGATCGCGGACGAGGCCGGAATGACCGGCGTCGGCGGCGCGGCCCCCTCCGCCCACTACGGCGAGACCGCCGACACGGTCGAGGCCGTGCTTCCGGATCTGCTCGACGCCGTCGAGCGCGTCGGCGACCCCCACGCCCTCCACGAGATCGAAGGCGAGCTGGCGACCGCCGTCAACGACAACCCGGCCGCCCGCGCCGCCGTCTCGATCGCGGTCCACGACCTCGCCGCGAAACGCCTCGGCGTCCCGCTCCACCGCCTCTGGGGGCTCGACCCGTCGGCCGCGCCCGCGACCTCCTACACGATCGGACTGGACGAGACGGAGCGCGTGCGCGAGAAGGCCGAGGAAGCGGTCGAGGCCGGCTACCGGGTCCTCAAGATCAAGCTCGGCACCGACCGGGACCGCGAGCTGATCGACGCGGTCCGCGAGGCCGCGCCCGACGCCCGGCTCCGCGTCGACGCCAACGAGGCGTGGACGCCCCGCGAGGCGGTCGACAAGACCGAGTGGCTCGCAGAGCGCGACGTGGCGTTCGTCGAGCAGCCGGTGCCCGCGGAAGACCCCGAGGGCCTCCGGTTCGTCTACGAGCGGTCCGCGCTCCCCATCGCCGCCGACGAGTCGTGCGTGACGCTCTCCGATATCCCCGCGATCGCCGATCGCTGCGACATCGCGAACCTGAAGCTGATGAAGACCGGCGGCCTGCTGGAGGCGAGGCGGATGATCGCCGCCGCGCGCGCTCACGGCCTGGAAGTGATGTGCGGCTGCATGATCGAGTCGAACGCGTCGATCGCCGCGGCCGCGCAGCTCGCGCCCCTGCTCGACTACGCCGACCTCGACGGGTCGCTGCTGCTCGCCGAGGACCCGTACGACGGCGTGGACCTTTCCGGCGGCGAGATCCGACTCGGCGACAGCGACCGCGCGGGGACCGGGGCGCGGCCGCGGTCGGAATAACGGCGAAAAGGGGCGTCGCGGGGACCAACCGCTCGAATTGCGCCTCGGTCAGTTTCGCTGCTCGTCGGCGTCGACCTCGGACTCCTCCAGTTCCACGTCGACCTCCTCGGTGGCGTCGCTTTCGAGGTCGGCGTCGCCATCGAGGTCGGCTTCGAGGTCGTCGCTGCCGATCTCTGACTCGATGTCCGCCAGCTCGTCGTCGATCTCCGCGTCGGTGCTCGTCCCGCCGTCGTCGCTCGCGGGCTCGCCCTTCCCGAGATCGCCTTTCAGCGTCTCCAGCTCGGCGTCGACCTCGCTGTTCGTCGAGAGGCTTTCCAGCTCGCGGTCGATGTTATCCTTGTCCGAGAGCGCGTCCTCGAAGGCGCCGGAGTCCTCCAGCTCGTCCATCGCCTCCGCGCGCGCCTCCATCTCCTCGGTGCGCTCCTCGGCGCGGTCGATGGACCGGCTCACGTCCTCCATCTCGTCGCCGACGCCCGTCATCGCCTCCGAGACGCGCGAGGACGCCTCGGCGGCCTCGTAGCGGGCCTTCATCGTCTCCTTCTTCGTGCGGAACTCCTCGATGCGGTTCTGGAGCTTGTTCTTCTTCTCGACGAGCTGCTCCTGCGTGTCGTTCAGGTCCGCGATCTGACCCTCTAGCTCTTCGATCTGGGCCATTTTCGATTTCTTCTTTTCGAGGGCCTTCCGGGCGAGGTCGTCGCGGTCCTGCTGGACCGCCTCGCGGGCCTGCCGGTTGTGCTTCTCGACGTTCTCCTCCAGCTTGCGCTTCTGGATCTCCAGGCGCTTCTTCTGGGTCGTGAGGTCGGCGATCCCCTGTTTCACGTCCTGGAGCTCGTCGCGCATCTGTTCGTACGAGTAGTCGAGCGACTCCGTCGGGTCCTCCGCCCGGTTGAGGAGGGCGTTCACCTTCGAGCGGATGACGTAGGAGGCGCGAGAGAGGATTCCCATACCCGCCTTACACGCTCCACCCGTTAAAACCTCATGTGGTTCGTTGGCGGGCGTCCGCCGCTATCGGTCGGATCGCGCTCCGAACGCGTTCGTCTCAGCCGTTCGGGCGGTCGGTGCTCTGGCGAGACGCGGTCGTCGCTCACGGTCGCGGCGGCGCCGGCTCGGTGGGGCCGTCAGCGCTCGTCCGACGCGTCGGAACGGCCAGCCGGCGCGTTCGGGTCCGCCGTCGACTCCTCCCTCGTCAGCGCCTCGAAGTGGCCGAGCAGCCGTGCGATCCCCTCGGGCTTGACCCACGTCGTCACCGCGTCGTCCGACGCGATCTCCTCGCGGACGCGGTCGGCGTCACGGACCGGAACGGTCAGTTCGGCGGGGGTCTCGAACCGGTCGGCGTGTCCCTCGATCAGCCGTCGGGCCTCCGCGAGTTCGCGGGCCGCGTACTCGTCCGGGTCGAGCGACTCGGTGTCCTCCGCGACGACGACCCGCCTGGTCGTCCCGTCGTCGAGCTCCAGCCGGACCACCGCCTCTTCGACGCGGTCCTCGTCGAGGTACTCCGCGAGCACGTCCTCGAAGAAGGCGGGCGTCATCCGGTCCCCTCGGGGTCCCGTATCGGTCTCTCGAGACATGGCCGACCGTTCGACCCGGTCGTACACGTCGGTACCGCTCGATCCCAGCGCGTGGGAACCGCCCCCGAACGTGAGAGGTGAGCCGTTTACGGACCGGTGGCGACCGTTCATCAAAGTACATCGCTGCGAACATGTTCACTGATTTTCCAACGCGTGTAGAATCATACCGGACCTTTTGCTCAACACTGGACGAACTTGGCCATAGGAGTACCACCATGTCACAGCCCACGACGTCCCCAGAGGCGGAAAAACGGGGGCAGAAGGCGGAACGGGAGCAGAAGGCGGAACGGGAGCAGAAAGAACACCGCGAACGGAAGGCAGACCACGAGGACCGGATCAAACGGCACCTCAGCGCGTCGCGCGAGATCGCGTCGAACCTGGAGTTCGACGACGAGCTCGACTTCGAGATGGGGCTTCCGAAGCCGGATCGCCGGCGGTTCCTCGCCACGAGCGCGGTCGCGGCGGCGGGGGCGTTCGCGGGGTGCAGCGGGGAGTCGGAGCCGCCGGAGGCGAACGAGTCCTCCGAGGAGCCGGCGTCGGAGTCGACGTCGGCCGACGAGAGCGACGCCGCGGGGTCGGAGACCGTCCAGCTGGAGGCACACCAGTACGAGTTCCGGCCGCAGGAGATCCGCGTTCCGCCGAACACCGAGCTCACGATCGAGTTCACGCAGTCCACCTTCGAGCAGAACGAGGACTTCACCGTCCACACGTTCTACCTGGAGGAGCCGTACGACATCGGGCCGGTCGAGCTCCCCGAGAGCACCGACGACGACGTGACCGACTCGGTGACGTTCGTCGCCGACGAGGAGGGCACCTTCGACTTCGAGTGTAACGTCTACTGCGGCGACGGCCACGCCCAGATGAACGGGCAGCTGTACGTCGTCCCCGAGGGGGAGTCGATCGATCAGGTCGACTTTACCGAGATGGAGACGCTGACGGACCGTCACGAGGTGATCACCGAGGAGAGCGAGCTGCCGGCCGAGCCGGAGCACGACCTCGACCTCCGCGACGTCATGGTCGTCACGGAGCGCAACAACGCCTCGGTGGCGATGATCGACACGGTCAACGACGAGCTGCTGGAGCGGGTCGAGGACGTGGGGAAGGCGATCCACGTCCACGACTTCCACCCGGACCTGCCGGAGCAGACCCGCGAGGGCGCGTACGTTTACACCCAGTCCCGACAGGGCGAGATGTACAAGATCGACCTGTTCGGATTCGAGCGCGTCGCGGTCGCGGACGCGGGGACGGACGCGCGCGACATCGCCGTCTCCAGCGACGGCGAGTGGGTGATCGGCGGGTTCTACAACCCGAACCACCTCGTCATCTGCGACGCCGAGACGATGGAGCCGGTCAAGCGCATCCCGACCCACACGGTCAACCCGGACGGCCAGAGCGTCGGGAGCCGGGTGTGCTCGCTGTACGACGTGCCCGAGGAGGGGCTGTTCCTCGCCGGCCTGAAGGAGGGCGGCGAGGTGTGGCTCATCGACTACACCCGGGAGGATTTCCCGGTGGTGGCGACCATCGACTGCGGCCGGACGCTCCACGACGGCTTCTTCACCGACGACGGCCGCTACTTCATGATCGCCTCCCAGACGGACAACCAGATGGACGTGATCGACACCCGGGAGCGCGAGCACGTCGCCGCCATCCCGATGGACGGCGTCCCGCACCCGGGGCCGGGCGCGCTGTACCCCGACGAGGACCTCGCGTTCACGACCCACGCCGGGGCGCCGAGCGTCGGCGTCTGGAACACGACCACCTGGGAAGTCGAGGAGATGATCGACGTCCGCGGTCCGGGGCTGTTCATCCGCAAACACGAGAACAGCGACTACGTGTGGGCCGACGTCATCCTCACCGACACCGAGGACGACGCGTACGTCTACCAGATCGACCCGGAGACCTTGGAGGTTACACAGGAGATCGACTGCAGCCAGTGGGGCGTCACCGGCTCCATCCATCCGGAGTTCAGCCGCGGCGGCGAGAAGGTGTACATCAGCGGCTGGATGGGAGACAACCAGTCGATCCTCGTGTTCGACCCGAACACGGGCGAACTGCTCGACCAGATCGAGGGGCTGCTCGCGCCGACGGGCAAGTTCCTCGGCGTCCGGGCGGAAGGCCACTGATCGCGTGACCATGTCCCGGACCGACACCGACCCGACGGCGGACGAGTCGGCCGCCCCGCGGGGACCGCTCGCGTTCGTCAAGCGGCTCCGCGCGCCCGGGTTCGCGGTCGTCGACGCGACCACGCACGAGCCCGTCGGCCGAGTCGGCTCGGGCCGGCAGCCGCACGGGCTGGTCCGGTCGCCCGGCGGCCGATACGGCTACGTCCCCTACATGGGGTCGAACGAGCTCGAAGTCGTCGACCTGCGGCGGCTGACCGTCGCGAACCGCGTCGAGACCGTCGGCACCGCCCCGGTCGGCGCCGCGGCGACCCGCGGCGGCCGCCACCTGTTCGTGAGCACGTACGGGCCGCTGCCGTCCGGGGACGATCCGGGGGTGATCGTCCTGCGGACGGACGGCGAGGAACTCGCGGTCGCGGCCGAACGCCCGGTAGGGAAGGCCGCCGGGATCGCCGCGGACGCGCGCGACGACGTCTGGGTCGTCGCCGCCGACGCCGACGAGGTGGTCCGGATCGACGGGAGCCCCCCGTTCGAGGTCCGCGACCGGTTCTCGGTCGCCGCCGGGCCGCGGGACCTGACGTACTCGCCGGCGTACGGGCTGGTCGGCGTGAACTGCGTCGACGGCGACCGCGTGACCGTCGTCGACGCGCTCGACGGCCGGGTGCTGGGGTCCGTGCCTGCTCCGAATCCCCGCGGGGGGACGGTCGTGCCGGCGAGCGATCGGTGGATCGTCGGCGACACGGAGGGCGACGGCGTCACCGCGATCGACGCGGCCGCGCTTCGCGACGGCGAGACCGGTCCGGCGGCGGTCGACCGCGTGTCGCTCGGGACCCCGACCGCGTTCACCGACGCGACGCCCGACGGGCGGCTCGTCGCCGTCGACGCCTACGCGGACGACCGCGTCGCCTTCCTCGATCCGGACGCGCTGTCGGTCGTCGACCGCGTACCGGTCGGGGAGACGCCGCGCCACCCGCGGTTCGGCGCCGACGGCCGCGTCTGTTACGTCCCCAGCGTCGACGGCGACCGCGTGACCGTCGTCGAGACGGCCGCGGTCGGGACCGACGGCGACCCCGTGGTCGCGACGGTCCCGTTCGAGGAGGGAGTCGCGCCGGCCGGCTGTTTCAGAACGGACAGAGGTGAGCAACGATGACACAACGACACGACGCAGCGATCGACGGCACCGCATCGGCGGCGACGCCGACGATAGTGAAAAACGCCGCGAGCGACCACTTCAGCGTCCTCGACCTGTCGCGGGGCGAGGTGGTCGGCGAGGTCGGCGACGGCCGGTACCCGCACACCGCCGTCTTCGACCGCGACGCCGGCGTGGCGTACCTGCTGTACATCGCCAGCGCCCACCTCGAAGTGGTCGACCTCGACCGGCTGGAGACCCGCCAGCGGATCGACCGCCTCGGGACGATGCCGGTCGGCAGCGCGTTCGCGCCCGACGAGGGGCTGTTCTTCGTCGGCACCGGCGTGAGCCTCCCCGACCGCGACGACCCGGGCGTGCTCGCGTTCGCGGTCGACGGCGAGGGACGCCTCGAACCGGTCGGGAGCCGGGCGCTGTCGCGGTGTGCCGGCATGGGTATCGGTCCGGACGGTCGGCTCTTCGTCGGCCTGAAGGCCGCCGGCGAGGTCGCGGTCCTCACTGTCGACTCGACGCTCGACGTGGCCGCCCGGATTCCGGTCGGCCCGGAGCCGCACGACCTGTACCCGCTGCCGGAGGAGGCGCTGATCGCGGTGAACAACGCCGGGGCGTCCCGCGTGTCGTTCGTCGACCCCGCCGCCGAGACCGTCCGCGCGACCGCGACGACCGGGGAGAACCCGCACGGGCTCGCCGTCGGCGACGGACCGAACGGCCGCTACGCGGTCGTTCCCGCGCGCGACGACGACCGGGTGGCGATCGTCGATCTGGACGCGGTCGCCGCGGGAACCGCCGGCATCGCGGACGCCGCGGGCGAGTCCGACCCGACGACGGGGTCCGACCCGACGGCGCACCTCGTCGACGTCGGGACGCCGACGGGATTCGCGGCGACGATCCCGGACGGGCGCTACGCGCTCGTCGACGCCTACGCGGACGACCGCGTCACCGTCCTCGACCCGGCGGCCGGCGAGGTCGTCGGGCGCGTGACGGTCGGCGGCGAACCGCTCCACCTCGTCTTCGGACCGGACGGCGACCGCTGTTACGTCGGCAACATGGAGCGGCGGGAGGTGGCCGTCCTCGACGCCGCGCCGCTCCGCGAGGGCCGTCCCGAGGACGTTCGCGTCGTCGACCGCATCGGGGGACTCGGCGAGAAGCCGAGCGGCATCTTCCGCCCGGAGGTGGACGCATGATCGACCTGACGCGGCTGATCCGCGGCCTCGACAACCGCCCGGAGGAGATCCGGTACGAGCGGCGGCGGTCGAGCGACGCCGTCGTGCCGCTCGTCGTCTGGAACGTCACCGAGGCGTGCAACCTCGCGTGTCGCCACTGCTACTTCGGCGCGTGCGACGGACGCGACGAGCGAGAGCTGTCGACCGCGGAGGCGAAGGCGTTCATCGACTCGCTGGCGGAGATGGACGTTCCCGTGCTGGTGTTCAGCGGCGGCGAGCCGTTCGTCCGCGAGGATCTGGCGGAGTTGACCGAGCACGCGACCGACCGCGGAATCCGCCCCATCGCGTCGAGCAACGGGACGTTCCTCACGGCGGATCGGGCCGCGGAGCTGGCCGACGCGGGGCTCCGATACGTCGGCGTCTCACTCGACGGCGTCGGGGCGACGAACGACGAGTTCCGCGGCGTCGACGGCGCGTTCGACCGCGCCCTGGAGGGGCTCCGTAACGCCCGCGACGCCGGGATGAGCGTCGGGGTCCGCACGACGATGACGCGCGGGACCGTCGACGACGTGCCGGACGTGATCGACCTGGCGGTCGAGGAAGGGGTCGACCGGATCAACGTGTTCCACCTCATCTACTCCGGCCGCGGCGGCGACATCACGGACGCCGACCTCCCGTTCGACCGGACGCGCGAGGCCGTCGACTACCTCTACGAGCGGACGACGGAGTTCGCGGAGACGCACCCGGACACCCAGGTGCTCACCGCCGGCAACTACGCGGACGCGGTGTATCTCTACCGCCGCATCCGCGAGGAGTCGCCGGAGCGCGCCGAGCGGGCGCGCCGGCTGCTGTTCGACGACGGCCCCGGCCGCGTCGTGAAGAACGGCGACGCCGGCCCGAAGGTGGTCAACGTCGACCACCTCGGGAACGTCCACCCGAGCATGTTCCTCTCGCAGTACACGCTCGGGAACGTCCGGGAGCGGTCGCTCGACGAGATACTGGCCGACAGCGACCTGTGGGACCGGCTCGCCGAGCCGTCCGCACACCTGAAGGGGGCGTGCGGGGAGTGCCCGTGGAAGGAGGTGTGCGGCGGGAACTCCCGCGCCCGGGCCGCGGCGGTCCACGACGACCTGTGGGCCGAGGACCCCCGCTGTTACCTCACCGACGCGGAGCGCCGCGCCGACCTCCCCGACGAGGGGCCGGTCGAAGCGCCGATCACCTCCGACTGACTCCCACCATGCCCGCACTCGAACGCGACGCGAGCGAGGCGGACGCGGAGCCGGCCGGACGCGAGGGGGCCGCCGATCGAACCGCACGCGGCGGGGACGCCGAGCGACGCGCCCGCGCCGAACCGGTCCCCGAGAGCGTGCGGCGGCTCGCGTGCTGTCGGGTCACCGGTTCGGACCGCTCCGCGGCGGCCGTCGGCCGGGCGATCGACGACCCGGTCGCGGCGGCTCGCCGGGTCGCCGATGCGGACCGCGTGACGGAGGCGGTCGCCGTCGAGACGTGCGAACGGGCCGCGGTGTTCGTCGCCACGCGCACCGCCGCGGACCGCGAGAGGGGGATTCGAGCGGCCCGCGAGGCGCTCGGCGTCCCGGACCCGCGCGTGGAGCGCGGCCGGGCCACCGTCGAGCACCTGACGCGGGTCGCGTGCGGGCTGGAGAGCCCGATCCTCGGCGAGGATCACGTGCTCGGACAGCTCCGACGCGCGTTCGAGACCGCCCGGGATGCGGACCTCGCCGGCGGCGTCCTCACCCGCGCGGCCGACGCCGCGCTCGCCGCGGGGCGGTCGGTCCGCGACGAGACGCGGATCAACGAGGGGACCGTCGACTACGGGAGCGCCGCCTGCGACGTCGTCGCCGACCGCTCGGGGGCGCCCGACCGCCTCGTGGTCGTCGGCACCGGCGAGATGAGCGACGAGGCCGTCGCGGCGGCGACGGCCCGCTGGGACCTCCGCGTCGACGCCGTGAGCCGGTCCGCGGAGAGCGACCTGCCCGCCGGCGGCGGCGAGACGCTGTCGCACGACGCCCTCCCGCGGGCCGTCGCCGACGCCGACGCGGTCGTCACCGCCACCGGAGCGAGCGACCCGGTGTTCGGGACCGAGGCGGCCGCGGCCCTCCCGCGGACGGCGACCGTGGTCGATCTGGCGACGCCTCCCGACGTGGCCCCCGCGGTCCGGGAGAACGACCCGCGCGTCGTCGGGCTGGACGCCATCAGCGCCCGGGTCGCCGACGCGCTATCGGTCCGGCGGGCGGCCGCGCCCGCGGTCGAGCGGCGCGTCGCGGCCGCCGTCGAGCGCTTCATCGACCGCGAACTGGAGAACCGCGCGGAGGACACGCTCCGGGCGCTCCACCGCGAGGCGAAGGCCGTTCGGGAGGCGGAGCTCGAACGCGCCCGGAGCCGGCTCGACGCGTCCGACGCCGACGCCGAGACGGTGCTGGAGGACGCGATGGGGTCGCTGACGGCCTCGCTGTTGGCGACCCCGACCGAGCGGCTCAAGGAGGCGGCGCGGGCGGGCGACGACGAGACGATCGCCGCGGCCGGCCGCCTGTTCGACCTCGACGAGACGAACGGTCGTGGCGGGTAGCTCCCAACGTCGGTGCGGGACCACCTCGGCGCGGATGACGTTTCCTGAAGATTTATTCGGGGTGTTGTACTATCCTCTCGCATGGACATTGGTGTGCTAACCGTTCCCTTGGGCGGCGAATCGGTCGACGACGCGGTCGCGTACCTCGACGAAATCGGCGTCGACGCGGTCGAACTGGGTGTCGGCGGGTGGCCCGGCGAGGACCACGTCGACCGCGAGGCGCTCCTCGACGACGACGCGGCGCAGGCGGAGCTCCGGGACCTGCTCGACGACCACGGGCTCCGAATCTCCGCCCTCGCGACGCACAACAACCCCCTCCACCCCGACGAGGAGCGCGCCGCGGCGGCCGACCGGGAGCTCCGGGAGGCGATCGAGCTGGCCGACCGGCTCGACGTGGACACGGTCACCTGCTTCTCCGGGCTCCCCGGCGGCGCGCCGGGCGACTCGACGCCGAACTGGATCACGGCCCCGTGGCCGACCGAACACGCCGACGCGCTCGACTACCAGTGGGACGAGGTCGCGGTCCCGTACTGGCGGGAGCTGGCGGAACACGCCGAGGGCCACGGCGTCGATGTCGCCATCGAGATGCACCCGAACATGCTCGTGTACGAGCCGACCGGAATGCTCGCGCTGCGGGAGGCGACGAACGAGCGGATCGGCGCCAACTTCGACCCCTCGCACCTCTACTGGCAGGGGATCGACGTGACCGAAGCGATCCGCTTCCTCGGTGAGCACGACGCGATTCACCATTTCCACGCGAAGGACACCAAGGTGTACGACGCGAACGCTCGCGTGAAAGGCGTGCTCGACACGACCGGCTACACCGAGGAGTCCGAGCGCTCGTGGCTGTTCCGCTCGATCGGCTACGGCCACGACGAGGGCCACTGGAAGGACGTGGTCTCGACGCTCCGGATGGTCGGCTACGAGGGCGCCCTGTCGATCGAACACGAGGACTCGCTCACCTCCTCGCGGGAGGGGTTAGAGAAGGCGGTCGACGTGCTCGACCGCGCCGTCTTCGAGACCCGCCCGGGCGACGCCTACTGGGCGTGAGGCTCGGACTCGAGGTCGTCGAGGGGCGTCGCGTCGGCGCAAAACCATACCGATCCGGGCAAAAAAACACCCACACTCAATACCCGTTACGGAGTACACCGGGGCATGACGCTCAACATCGGCGTGCTGGGGTATCGATTCATGGGCAGGGCGCACGCGAACGCGCTCGCGCGGCTGCCGATGTTCTTCCCGGACGCGCCCGACATCGAGCGGCACACGCTCGTCGGACGCGACGAGGCGGCGCTCTCGGACGCCGCGGAGCGGTTCGGGTTCTCGCACACCGCGACCGACTGGGAGGACGCCATCGACGAGGTGGACGTCTTCTACAACCTCGGACCGAACCACGTCCACGCGGAGCCGTCGATCGCGGCCCTCGACGCCGGCGTCCCCGTCCTCTGTGAGAAGCCGCTCGCGCCGACCCTCGACGAGGTCGCGGCGATGCGCGACGCCGCGGCCGACGCCGACGTGCCCGCGGGCACCGCGTTCAACTACCGGTTCGTCCCCGCGATCCGGTACGCGAAGGGACTGATCGAGGACGGCGAGCTCGGCGAGATCCGACAGGTCCGCGGGCGGTACCTCCAGGACTGGCTCGTCGACCCCGAGGCGCCGTGGGCGTGGCGGCTGGACGCCGACATGGCGGGCTCCGGCGCGCTTGGCGACCTCGGCGCGCACACGCTCGACCTCGCGGACTTCCTGGTCGGCGACGCTGTCGGCGGGGTCGACCGCGTCTCCGGCCACCTGCAGACGTTCGTCGACGAGCGCCCGGTCTACGACGACGACGGGGCCGTCGAGGAGTATCGGGACGTGACCGTCGACGACGCCTACACCGCGCAGGTCGCCTACGAGTCGGGCGCGATCGGGAACTTCGAGGCGACGCGGTTCGCGGACGGCCACAAGAACGACCACGCGATCGAGGTGCACGGCTCGAAGGGGAGCCTGCAGTTCTCCTTGGAGCGGCTCAACGAGCTGGAGGTGCTCCGTGAGGGCGACCGCGGGTACCAGACCGTCTTGGTCACCGACGAGACCGACCCGTACGTCGACCACTGGTGGCCCCCGGGACATGTGATCGGGTGGGAGCACACGTTCGTTCACGAGAACTTCGAGTTCCTCTCGGCGGTCGCCGAGGGCGGCGAGTTCGAGCCGTCGTTCGAGCAGGGGTACGCGGTTCAGACGCTCCTCGACGCGATCGTCCGCGCCGACGAGCGCGGCGAGTGGGTGTCGGTCGAGTAGCCTCGCGAGCGCTCTTTCAAACTCCGGTCGTGCCGAGCGGGTCCCGACCGGAGCTGCCCTCGATCGCCGAGTCCTCGCCGTCGTAGGTGCCGAGCGTCTCGTGCGTGTCGAAGGCGACTGGCTCCCAGACGACCTCGAAGTTCTCGTTTCCGGTCCCGTTGGGCACGGTCACCCGATCGCCCGGTTGCACGACGCCGTCGCCGGGCCACGCGCCGAACTGCACCGCCTCGTCGGGGTCCTCGCCGCGGACGTACAGCTCCTCGGCCGGGACCGGCTCGGGGCCGACCGCGACGACCACGAGGTCGCTCCCCTCCTTCTCGATCTGGAACTCCGCGTCCGGGGGCGCGACGCCGTCGATCAGCCCGAAGACCGCGGCGCCGACGAGCGCGAGGAGGACCACGACGATGCCGACGAGCATCCCCGAGCCGGCCATCGGCGTGAACCCTCGTTCGTCGTTCCGGAGCGCGCGCATTCGCGTTCCCCTTCGCGAGGGGCGGTATAAGGCTTTGTGCGCCGGCTATCAGCGGAGATAACGGCGGGCGTGGAACGACGAGCCGGACGCGCCCCGGTCCGATCGACCGGCGCGAACCGGAACCCCGTTATTCCGCCCGCCCGAAGGGCGCCCGTGACATCGTGGATCGAGGCTCCGGAGGGCGGACGGGCTCGCGGGGCGCGGGCGCTCGCTCGGGCGTGGGTCGAGGCGCTGATCCGGCCGCGCCGCCTCTTCGCGAACGGCGTGGCGCCCGGCGATCAGGCGCCGGCGCTGACGTTCGCCGTCGCCGTCGCCGCCGCCTACGCGCTCGGCTGGATCGTCTCGGACCCGGGGGTCGTCCCCGGAGTCGTCGCGTCCGTTCCCGTCTCCGCGGCGATCGCCTTCCTCGTGGTGGTCGTGTTGGTCGCGCCGGTGGGGCTCCACCTGACCGCGGCGGTCGCGACGCTGTCGGTGATCCTTGCCAGCGTCGAGTACGACGACGGGATCGCCCTGCGCGACCGGGGCGGCGTCAGCGAGACGGTACAGGTGGTCGCGTACGCCAGTTCGCCGATGGCGATGGCTGGTCCCCCTATCCCGGCGCTGCGGGTCGTCTGCGGCGCCTACGCGGCGGTGCTACTGCTGGCCGGGTTCCGCACCGTCCACGGGACGACCCCGCTCCGGACGCTCGTCGCCGGGCTCCCGCCCGCCCTCCTCGGGTACGGCGTCGGCTACCGCGTCGTCGCCGCGGTCCGGTCCCTGATCGGGTGACGCGCCAGCAACGCCCGCCGTCGGGCGACCGAACGACGGGATCGCTCGGGGCGACTCCGCCCGTCGCGCCGAACGCGGATATCGGGAACACGCCGCGACGGCGCCAGTATCCGGCCGTTCGCTCCCGAGAGGGTTTCGACAACCGTTTTAAGCCCGAGGCTCTCGGTGTACTCAAATGGGATCCTGTATCATCTGTGGCGTCGACGTCGACGGCGGCGGTCGCATCTGCGATCCGCACCAGGAGGATGTCGTGTTCGACTTCCGAGGCGACTCCCCGGATCAGATCGCATCGAATCGCTTCTACCGCGGCGTCGTCGACGGCTACGCCGAGTTCGGCGTGTTCGTCGACCTCGCGTCCGGCGTGACCGGGCTCCTCCACCGGTCGGAGCTCGACCAGCGGCTCGACAGCCTCGACTGGGAGCCGGGCGACGAGGTGTTCGTGCAGGTGAAAGGCGTTCGCGACAACGGGAACATCGACCTCGCGTGGTCGATCCGGCAGGTCGACCGCGAGTTCCGCGGCGTGCTCGTGCAGGACGGTGACACCGAGTACCTCCCCGAGGAGGACGGCGAAGAAGACGACGCGGAGCCGGACGCGGGAACCAACGCGGAGTCGGATTCGCCCGACGTGAGCGGCGACGAGCCGGTCGACTCCGGCGTGAACGACGACGAACACGGCGACGCCGGCGTGAGCGACGACGAACACGGCGACGCCGGCGTGAACGACGACGAACCGGTCGCTGTCGACGAGGCCGCCGAGGTCGCCGAGGTCGACGAAGCCGATCGCGACGAGGCCGCCGAGGCCGACGAAGCCGACGAAGCTGGTAGCGACGAGGCCGCCGAGGTCGACGAAGCCGACGAAGCCGACGAAGCCGATCGCGACGAGGCCGCCGAGGGCGTCACCGAGGAGGACGAGTCCGCCGACGAGACCGCCGAAGACACCGATGAGACCGCCGAGGACGACCTCGACGACGACCGCGAGCGCGTCGGGATCGGCACCCTCGCGGACGCCGTCGGCGACGCGGTGCGGATCGACGGCGAGGTCGTCAGCGTCCGACAGACCGGCGGCCCGACCGTCTTCGAGGTCCGCGACGAGACGGGCGTCGTCGACGTGGCCGCGTTCGTCGAGCCGGGGGTCCGCGCGTACCCGGACGTCGAGGTCGGCGACGCGGTCCGGATCGACGGCGAGGTCGAGAGCCACCGCGGCGACGTGCAGGTCGAGTCCGAGGCGCTCGTCCTCTTAGAGGGCGAGGAGGCCGAGGCCGTCCGCCGCCGGCTCGCCGAGGCGCTCACCGCCGAGGCCCGTCCGGAGGGGCTCCAGCCGCTCGCGGGCGACGAGGTCGTCGCGGAGCTCGCCGACGGGCTCCTCGACGCCGCGGAGGCGATCCGCCGCGCCGTCCTCGAATCGCGCCCGATCGTCGTGCGCCACCCGGCCACCGCCGACGGCTACGTCGCCGGCGCCGCGGTCGAGCGCGCCGTGCTCCCGCTGATCCGCGAGGAGCACGCGAAGAGCGACGCCGAGTACCACTACTTCACCCGCCGGCCGCTCGACGACCCGGTGTACGGGATGGACGCGGCGACGAACGACGCGACCCGCATGCTGCAGGACCGCGACCGCCACGACGAGCAGCTCCCGCTGTTCCTGCTTGTCGGCACCGGCTCCACGGTCGAGTCCGCCGACGGGATCGACCTGCTGTCCGTCTACGGGGTCGACGCGGTCGTCGTCGACGCCGAGGTCGCCGATCCCGAGACGCGCGAGGCCGTCGACACGCTGGTCTCGCCCGAGATCGACGGCGTCGACGCCGACCTCTCGACGGGCGCGCTCGTCGCCTCGCTCGCTTCGGCGGTCAACGACGAAGTCCGCGACGGCCTCCGGCACCTGCCCGCGGTGAGCTACTGGGAGGAGACCCCCGACCGCTACGTCGAACTCGCCCGCAACGGGGGCTACGACGCCGAGCGCGTCGCGGAGCTCCGCGAGGCGGTCGCCCTGGAGGCGTACTACCAGTCGTACCAGGACAAACGCGAGCTCGTCGCCGACCTCCTCTTCGAGGACGGCGGCAACCTCGCGGCCCACGTCTCCGAGCAGTTCCGCGAGAAGCTGGAGACGGAGGTCGAGACTGCGACCGAGAACGTCGTCACCGAGGCGGTCGACGGCGTCGAGTTCGCCGTGCTCGACACCGACGGCTACACCCACCGCTACGACTTCCCGCCGACGCCGCTCCTGCTCGACGACCTCCACCGCCGGAACGCGAACGGCGAGGCGTACGCGACCGTCGGCATCGGCACCGACGAGCTGTACGTTCGGACGACCGCGGACGTGTCGGTCCGCGGCGTGGCCGAGCGCGCGGCCGAGCTGGCGCCCGGGGCCGACGTCGCCACCGCCGGCCTCCGCGAGGGGAAGATCGAGTTCCTCTCCGGCGAGCGCGACGCGGTCGAGGACGCGGTCGTCGCAGCCGTCGCCGAGTCGTTCTAGAGCGACTCGGGCGCAGGATCGGGTGGCACGGTGTCACCGCCGGGTGAACGGCCCCGGCGGGAGGATGAGGTCGTCGAGTTCTGCGAGCTGCTTGACGTTGAACACGACTTTTAGCTCGTCGCTCACCGGGTAGCCGTTACAGGAGAGCCGGAACCCCCGCTCCGCCAGCTCCTCGGGCATGATGTGGTCGGTCGGCTGCGACAGCTCCCCCTCCACGAGGTAGACGGCGCAGTTCGCGCACGCGCCGCCGCGACAGGAGAACGGCCAGCCGAACCCGCGGTTCTCGGCCGCCTCCAGCAGACTCTCGTCGGGCTGGACCAACAGCCGACCGTGTGCCGACCCGTCGAGGTCGGCGTGCGACGCCTTTCGGAACAGGTCGGCGTCGTCGAGCGACCACCCGTAGTCGTCGATCGCCTCGTAATCGAGGAACTCGACGCGGGCCGGCTGCACCGCGTCGGCCTCTCCCTCGTCGTCGGTGAGGTCGATGTCGGCGGGATCGACTCCGTTCTCGGCCGCGCCGTTCCGGTCCCGCTCGTCGAGCTCGCGGTAGGCGCGCCTGACGAGCTGGAACTCCTCGACGGTCCCGCCCCGGTCCGGGTGGGCCTCTTTCACGCGGTCGCGGTAGGCGCGCTCGATGGCCGCCTCGTCGGCGTCCTCGTCGACGTCCAGCACATCGAACGGCGAGACCATTCGGTACCGAAGGTAGTCGGCTCACACACATAAACGCCCCACAAGCCGGCAGGCCGGGGCGTCCCCGGAAGGGGTCAGCCGCCCCCCCAGAGTCGCCGGAGCCCGCCCACCCCCACGAGCCGATCGGTCCCGACCCTGATCACCGCTTCGACCGCCCCCGCCCCGAGCACGACGGCGAACAGCAGCGGCCAGACGGTCAGGTGCGAGGAGAGCGGGTGGAGATGGGTCCCGTACGCCCACTGGTACGCCGTGTTCCCCAGCGCCCAGCCGGTCGCGAGCAGGGGCGCCGCCAGCGACGCGCGGCCGAGCAGGTACAGCGGGACGGCCGCCATCAGCCACAGTCCGAAGACGCCGTAGCCGACGGCGAACGCCGTCGAAATCGGGTCCCCGGCCGCGAAGTACACGCCGTTCGAGAGCATCCACGCGAGGACGGCGACCGCGTAGACGACGCCGCCGGCGGCGGCCACCGCGCGGAGGTCGAGTCGACGGGGGTCGAGCGAGAGGGAGTCGAGCGAGAGGGAGTCGGGTCGGAGGGGAGACATCGATCGGTCGTTCGGCGGTTGCGTCGACTCCCACTTCAATCGTGTCGACCGTTCACGCTCGGAACGCGGCGGTCGCGGCCGGGTCGACCGCCCCGAATCGATCCTTTAAGAGCCGCGGCGGCGAACGATCGGTGATGGGAAACGCGGACCTGCGCGACCTCGCGGCGATCCGCGACGTGGCCTTCGCGGAGATCGAGGGGAGCGTCGTCGCCGTCGACGCGCACAACTGGCTGTACCGGTACCTCACGACGACGGTGAAGTGGACGAGCGACGAGGCGTACACCACCGCCGACGGCGTCGAGGTCGCCAACCTGATCGGCGTCGTGCAGGGGCTCCCGAAGTTCTTCGAACACGACCTGATCCCCGTGATGGTGTTCGACGGGGCCGTGACCGACCTCAAGGCCGACGAGGTCGCCGATCGCCGCGAGAAGCGCGAGAAGGCGGAGGAGCGCCGGGCGGCCGCGGAGGAGCGCGGCGACGCGGTCGAGGCGGCTCGACTGGAGGCCCGAACGCAGCGGCTCACCGACACGATTCAGGAGACGACCCGGGAGCTGCTCCGCCTGCTCGACGTGCCGATCGTCGAGGCGCCGGCGGAGGGGGAAGCGCAGTGCGCGCACATGGCGGCGACGGGGACCGTCGACCACGCCGGCAGCGAGGACTACGACACGCTGCTGTTCGGCGCGTCGACGACCCTCCGCCAGCTCACGAGCAAGGGCGACCCGGAGCTGATGGATCTGGCGGCGACGCTCGACGACCTCGGCTTCGACCGGCAGGCGCTCGTCGACGCCGCGATGCTCTGCGGCACCGACTTCAACGAGGGGGTCCGCGGGATCGGGCCGAAGACGGCGGTGACGGCGGTGCGCGAGCACGGCAACCTGTGGGGCGTCCTCGACGCGCAAGGCGCCGAGATCCCGAACGCGGCCGAGATCCGAGAGCTGTTCATGAACCCCCCGGCGATCGACGCCGACGTGGACGCGACGGTGAACCCCGACGTGGACGCTGCCCGCGAGTACGTCGTCGACGAGTGGGGCGTCGCCGCCGCCGAGGTCGAGCGAGGGTTCGAGCGCATCGAGGAGTCGCAGGTCCAGACCGGGCTCGACCGGTGGACCTGACGCGGGAGGACCGCCGCGAACACACCTTTTATTTCCTCGTCGTCAGAAGGGTGACGCACACGTGTCGCGGACCGCGTTTCGACGCCGGACCTCGCTCGGGACGGCCCGACGGGCGGGACCCGGCGCCGGCGGCGCGGGAGGCGGACCGCGGCGACCCTGACCAATGAGCTTCGAAGTACCCGACGACAGGCGGTATCTGGAATCGCACGAGTGGGCGACGACCGGCGGCGACGCCGTTCGGATCGGCGTCTCCGACTTCGCGCAGGACGAGCTCGGCGACGTGGTGTTCGTCGAGCTGCCCGAGGTCGGCGACGAGATCGCCGCCGGCGAGGCGTTCGGCGTCGTCGAGTCGATCAAGGCCGTCTCGGACCTGTACCCGCCGGTCTCCGGCGAGGTCGTCGCCGTCAACGAGGCGCTGTTCGACCGCCCGGAGCTCGTCAACGAGGACCCGTACGGGGACGGGTGGATGCTCGAAGTCGACCCCGTCGAGGGCGGCGACGCAGAGGGGCTGCTCGACGCCGACGAGTACGACGACCAGATCGCTTGACTGCGCCGGTAGCAACCGCGCGAGATCAACCGTGCGACCAGACAGCGGACACACGACCATGATCACGTCACCCTTCGACTCCACGCCACCCTTCGACGGACGACCCGGTACCGGACGACAGAGCGACGGCGGACGCGCGGGAGCGCTCCGATGAGCGGGGCCGGCGACACCAGTGGTACGCCGTACGCCCCCCACACCGACGCCGAGACCGCGGCGATGCTTTCGGCGATCGGCGCCGACGACGAGGAGGCGCTGTTCGACATCCCCGACGCCGTCGCGTTCGACGGCGAGTTCGGGATCGAGCCGCGCTCGGAGCGGGAGATCCGCGCGGAGTGCTCGCGGATCTTCGCGCGCAACGACGACCTGACCGAATTCCTCGGCCGGGGTCATTACGGCCACTACGTGCCGAGCGTCGTCGACCACCTCGCCGACCGCGCGGAATTCCTCACGAGCTACACCCAGTACCAGCCGGAGGTGTCGCAGGGGTTCCTGCAGGCGCTGTTCGAGTACCAGTCGATGCTCGTGGAGCTGACTGGGCTCCCGGTCGCGAACTGCTCGATGTACGACGCGGCGACCGCGCTCGGCGAGGCGGCGACGCTCGCCGACCGGGTCCGGTCGACCTCGGGCGACACCGTTCTCGTCCCCGAGCACCTCCGCGAGGGGAAGCGCGACGTGCTTTCGAACTACTGTGCGGGCGCCGACCTGACCGTCGAGTCGTACCCGATGGCCGACGGCAACGCCGACGTCGACGCCCTCGCCGACCGCGCCGGCGACGACGCGGTCATGGTGTACGCCGAGAACCCGACCGTCCGCGGCTGCATCGAGGAGCGGCTCGCCGCGATCGGCGACCTCGCGGACGACGCCGACGCGCTGTTCGCGCTCGGTTCCGACCCGATCTCGCTGTCGGTGCTCGAAGAGCCCGCGAGCGTCGACGCCGACGTGGTCGTGGGCGAGGCGGGCGCGCTCGGGCTCCCCACCGCGTACGGGATGGGGCTCGGCCTCTTCGCCTGCCGCGAGGAGTTCCTCCGACAGGTGCCGGGACGGCTCGTCGGCGCCGCCGAGGACGCTGCGGGCGACCGCGCGTTCACGCTCACGCTCCAGACGCGCGAACAGCACATCCGGAAGGAGCGGGCGACCTCGAACATCTGCACGAACCAGGCGTGGGTCGCGCTTCGCGCTGCGATCCACGCGGCGACGCTCGGCCCCGACGGCCTCGTCGACCTCGCGAACGACTGCGTCCGCGAGGCGGCCGCGCTCGCCGACCGGATCGACGAGCTGAAGGGGGCGACCGCGCCGGTCCACGACCGCCACCACCTCCGCGAGTTCGCCGTGAGCGTCGACCAGCCCGCGGCGGCCATCGTCGAGGACCTGGAGGCCGAGGGGTTCGCGGTCCACGCGATCGGCGAACACCTGCTGCAGGTGTGCGTCACCGACCTGAACGCGGGGCGGACCGACGGGCTCGTCGCCGCCTTCGAGGAGGTGATCTGAGTGATCCACGACCAGGCCGATTACGCCCGCGAGGGCGAGGACGTTCACGAACCGCTGCTCTCGGAGAAGGACGAGACGACCGTCGACGTGCGCGAGGCGTCGCCGCTGCCCGACGACCTGACGCGCGACGAACTCACGCTGCCGGCGCCCTCGGAGCCGGAGATAGCCCGCCACTACACCCGGCTCTCGCAGATGAACTGGGCGATCGACTCGGGGCCGTACCCGCTCGGGAGCTGCACGATGAAGTACAACCCGAAATTCACCGAGGACGTGGCCGCGGACCCGAACGCGGCGATCCACCCGGACCGCTCGGCGCGGGCCGCGCAGGGGAACCTCGAACTCCGGTACCGCCTGCAGGAGTACCTCGGCGAGATCGGCGGGATGGACGCGGTCACGCTCCAGCCGCCCGCGGGCGCGGCCGGCGAGTTCACCGGTATCGCGGTCGCGAAGGCGTACCACGAGCACCACGGCAACGACCGGTCCGAGGTCGTGATCCCCGCCTCCGCGCACGGAACCAACTTCGCGACCGCCGCGATGGCGGGCTACGACGTGGTCGAGCTGCCGTCCGGTGAGGACGGGCGGGTCGACGTGGAGGCGCTGGAGGCCGCCGTCGGCGACGACACCGCCGCCCTGATGTTGACCAACCCGAACACGGTCGGGCTCTTCGAGCGCGACATCACCGAGATAGCCGAGATCGTCCACGACGCCGGCGGGTTGCTCTACTACGACGGCGCGAACCTCAACGCCCTGCTCGGCCGCGGCCGCCCCGGCGACATGGGGTTCGACGTGATGCACTACAACGTCCACAAGACGTTCGCAACCCCGCACGGCGGCGGCGGGCCGGGCGCCGGTCCGGTCGGCGTCGTCGACGAGCTCGCCGAGTTCCTTCCTGCCCCGCGGGTCCGCGAGCGGGAGGGCGGAAGCGGCTACGAGCCCTTCGAGCCCGCCGAGACGATCGGGAAGGTCCACGGCTTCGGCGGCAACTGGCTCGTCCTCGTCAAGACGTACGCGTACATCGCCCGCCTCGGCGACGAGGGGCTCGCCGACGCGGCAGCGAAGGCGGTGCTCAACGCGAACTACCTCGCCGAGCGGCTCGACCTCGACGTGCCGTACGGCCCCTTCCACCACGAGTTCGCGGCGACAGCGGGCGACCGCGACGCCGCCGACGTGGCGAAGCGCATGCTCGACTTCGGCGTCCACCCGCCGACGACGAAGTGGCCGGAGATGGTCCCCGAGGCGATGCTAACGGAGCCGACCGAGATCGAGGGCCGGTCGTCGCTCGACGACCTCGCGGAGGCCTTTAACCTCGCGTACGCCGACACGGACGAGGCGCTCGACGCGGCCCCGAATCGCACGGCCGCGAGCCGGATCGATCAGGTCGCCGCCGCGCGGAATCCCCGGCTCTCGTGGCAGGCGCTGGACGGGGAGTAGCGGTCCTCAGGGATCGGTGGCGACCTCGACCGGCTCCGACCGGTCGTGTTCGGGCTCCCGGTCGATATCGCCGTCGCGGGCGTTTTCGGATCTCTCGTTTTCGGCAGTCGCCCTCTCTCCGCCCTCTCGACGGTCAGCGACGTCGAACGCGCCGTTCACGAACCGGCGCAGTACCCGCCCCTCGGCGCGGTGGAGCGTCTCGCTGCACGTCGACTTCGCGAGGTCGCGCGCCTCGGCGAGCTCCGTGAGCGTACACTCCCGCGGGGTGTCGTAGTACCCGGCCGCGACGGCGGCGAGGACGAGGTCGCGCTGGGCGTCGGTCAGGATGGCCCCCTCGCCGGCGTCGCTCGCCGCGATCCCCACGGTGACGCCCTCGCCCGTGAGCCGCCGCCCGAAGGCGGTGAGCCGAGAGCGATCGCCGACGACGTCGACGGTCGCGCGGCCGTCCGTCACCGCGACCGCCTCCTCGATCGGGAGGCCGACCTCTCGCGCGGCCGCGACGTGCGGCGGCGGCGCGGGGGCGACGATTCGGAGCCGCGTTGCCGGCCCGGTCCGGTCGACGACGTCGACCCGGTCCACGCGGTCGTGCTCGCGCAACGCTGCCACCGTCGCCGCGCGGTCGGTGCCGGCGAGGGCGAGCGCGGTCACCTCCCCCTCCGGAGCGGCGACCGTCTCGGTCGCGCGGAGCGTCGCGTCGGGGTGGCCCCGCGACACGTCGCCGAGCCACGAGCCGCTCGGGAAGTCGAGCCGCAGCGTCAGTCGGGTCATGCACGGGGGTAGGGACCGCCACGCCCTCTCGTTGCCCCTTCATTCGTTTCGGGTTTAAAGCCGGTGCGCTGCGCGCGCACCTCGGCGAGCGGGAGGTGGGGGAGCGCGGAAGGCGGCGACGAAGAGCGGAGGGCGGCAGACAGAGGCGGGGGGCGGCAGGCAGAGGGGGCGGCAGGCAGAGGGGGCGGCGACAGAGCGCCGAGCGACGACACCGCCTCGTGAGGCACCGCCCGCCCGGCTACATCTCCCAGTAGTCGACGTCGCCGTCGATCTCGTAGTACCCCTCCAGAGCGCGCTCCTCGCGGCCGCCCGGCGGCGACCCGACGTACACGCCGAACGTCTCTGAGTCCGGATACACCGTCACGTCCGGTTCGGTCATCGTCGACACGGCGAGGTACCGAACCGGCTCCTCGCCCTCGTTGACGATCCGGTGCGCGCCGGACTTGTCCGCCGCGAACGCGACGTAGTCGCCCGCCTCGATCGCTTCCGTCTCGCCGTCGTGGCGGAGCGTCGCCTCGCCCGCGAGGACGTAGATCGCCTCCTCGTTGGCGGTGTGATAGTGGTACGGCCACGACTTCGCCCCGGCGGGGAGCTCGTAGAGGCTGCAGCCGATCCCCTCGCCGTCGGCCGCCTCGGCGAGTTGCTTCCGGCGGAACCGCGTCTCGCCGCGCTCGGTGTCGGTCCAGTTGAGCTCGTCCTCGTGAACGCGTCCCATGGTCGGGGGACGCGGGGCGCGGGCAAAACGGTTCGGGGGCCGCGGGGCCGTCTGACCGTGCAGTCGCCTGACCGTGCGAACCGTCCCGTCGTCGAGGCCCCGGTCGGCGAGTCGAGGCGGTGACGCGCCGACCACCGAACCGGAACCACTACGGCGGGCGGTCGCCACCCCTCGAGCATGGAACTCGGCGTCATCGGACTCGGGCGGATGGGGCAGATCGTGGTGAATCGATCGCTCGACGCGGGCCACGACGTGGTCGCGTTCGACCTCTCGGCGGAGGCGACGGCGACCGCGGCGGAGGCGGGCGCGACGGCCGCGGACTCGGTCGCGGACCTGTGCGACCGGCTCGACGGGTCGGGAGAGGAAGCCGGTGACGGCAAGCGCATCTGGCTCATGGTCCCCGCGGGTGACGCGGTCGACGCCACGCTCGCCGACTTGGAGCCGCACCTCGGCGCCGACGACGTGGTCGTCGACGGCGGGAACTCGCAGTTCCAGGCGTCGGTCCGGCGCGCCGGGGAGACGGACGCCGCGTACCTCGACTGCGGCACGTCGGGCGGCCCCGCCAGCGCCGAGGCGGGGTTCTCGCTGATGGTCGGCGGCCCCGAGTGGGCCTACGAGGCGCTCACCCCCGTCTTCGACGCGGTCGCGACCGGCCCGGACGGCCACGACCGCATGGGCGAGTCGGGGTCGGGCCACTACGTGAAGATGGTCCACAACGGCGTCGAGTACGCGCTGATGCAGGCGTACGGCGAGGGGTTCGAACTGCTGACCGAGGGCCGCTACGACCTCGACATGGAGTCGGTGGCGCGGACGTGGAACAACGGCGCCGTGATCCGGTCGTGGCTCTTGGAGCTGTGCGAGGAGGCGTTCCGCGAGGAGGGGTCCGACCTCGGCGACGTGGCGGACCACGTCGCCGGCGGCTCGACGGGAACGTGGACGGTGCAGGAGGCGCTCGAACAGGAGGTCTCCGTGCCGATCATCTATCAGGCGCTCGCGGAGCGGTTCGACTCCCGGAACGAGGGGCGCTTCTCGCGGCGGCTCGCGAACCGGCTCCGGTACGGGTTCGGCCGTCACGAGGTCGCGCGGCGATCCGAGGGCGAGTGAGATGGTGCGGACAGAGTGAGCCGACAGGCGGGAGCGACCCGCCGCGGCCGAGCGATCGGTTCCGAACCGACGCCGACGGGTACACCGCCTAATTATCACGGTGGATCACGCCCGAGAAACACTTATGTCTGTCCGTGCCAGATATTACCACTCATACCATGTTCGAGCGATTCTCGAGCGGGTACTATCTGGGGGAACTGTACGTGGAACCCCACGACGGCGAGCGCGCCGTCATCCAGCGGGTCGACCACGAGCGCGTCAACGAGCAGCTGTACGCGGACGGCGAGGGGATCGAGCGGCTCGACGCCCCCCTCGTGATGAAGGTCGGCGGCGGTCACATCCCGGTCGCCGGCGACGACGACGTACCGAGCGGCACGCTCGCGATCCCTCAGGCGCTCGCGGACGACGCCCTTCCGGACCGACGGAACGTGCTGCTCGCGGACGCGGACCGCGCCGAAACGCTGTTGCGGTGGGAGGGCTGGGAGCCGTACGCGAACGCGTAGCCCGGATCGACGTGCGTGAACCCGATCCGACGAGTCCGGTTACGCTCCCGGTCGAAAGCGAAAGAAAACGGTCCGGTCGGGCGCTTACTCGTCGTCGATCAGGCCGCCGAACACCGAGGTCGCGGTGTCGGGCACGTCGAAGTCGTGGTAGTGCTCGCCCTTCTCGTTCGAGAGGATGTTGAGGGCCGCGGCGGCGCCGTCGCCCGCCGAGATGACCGCCTGCCACTCCTCGGCGCGGACCATCGCGCCGGCCGCGTACGCGCCCGCGACGCTCGTCTCCATCGAGACGCCGACGTCGACGAGGTCGCCGTCGAACTCGCAGCCGAGCGACTCGGCGAGGTCGCGGTTCGCGCCCGTCGCCAGCACCACGTAGTCGGCCTCGTACTCGTCCGCCTCGGTCGTCACGACGAAGCCGTCGCCGGCCTCCTCGACCGCGGTGACCTCCTCGCCCTGCTTCCGGTCGACCCCGAAGTCGTCGGCCTGCTGGCGGAGGGTCGCGAGGAACTCGCTGCCGCCGACCGAGCCGATCCCGGGGTAGTTGAACAGGTGCGCCTTGTGCATCCAGGTGCCGTCCGTGTCGAACAGGACCGCGTCGAGCCCGTTCTTGCCCGCGAACAGTCCCGCGCTGAGCCCTGCCGGTCCGCCGCCGACGATTGCTACGTCTGCCATACCCGTTGTATCGTGCGCACATTCATAAGGACTGGCGAAAGCGGTCATCGAGGCGGCGGGCGGGCGGAGGGACGGTAACGCGAACCCGGGAGTTCCGCCGCCGCGATGCTACTCCGAGAAGTCGGACAGCGAGCCGCGGCGGTCAGACCCGGCGTCACCGTCGGCGTCGTCCCCAGAATCGATGTCGCCCTCGGCGGACGAGACGCTCTCGTCCTCCTCGCCGCTGCCGTCGCGCCACGGATTCTCGGGGTCAACAGGCTCGACGGCGCGGTCGAGGTCATCGGCGGAGTAGTCGGTCTCGTCGTCGAGGAGCATCGCGAGCCGCTGCCAGCGGGCGCTCTGCTCGTCTTCGCCCTCCGGACCGACCCGGGCGCCGTGGGTCTTGAAAAAGTGCGTCTCGCGGTCGCGCCGCGCGCCCTCGCCGGTGTGCCCGTCGAAGACCGCGTCGAACGGTCCCTCCGGTTCGAGGTCGCCCACGGGGAAGTCGTGGGCGGGCTCCTCGCCGTGCTCGCGGGCCTCCGCGCGCACCTCGGCGACGGCGGAGAAGTAGGCGTCGGCGTTCGAGGCCTCGCGGGTCGAGCGCGCCCGGGCGGCCGCCAGCGCGGCGTGGATCGCGCAGAGCCGCCCCTTCCACTCGGCGGGCTCCCAGCGCCCGGTGGCGAGCGCCTCGTAGCGCTCGATCGTGAGGGCCGCGTCGCTGCCCGCGCGGAGGTCCTCGACGACGTAGAGGTTGAGGCGGTCCCAGAGGTTCCACGCGTAGCCGGAGCGGGCCAGCTCCCACGCGGCCCACGCGGCGGCCTCCTCGTCGGAGCGGCGCACCGCCTTCTGGAGGAGGCTGGAGACGACGTACCGGCTGTACCCGCCGTCGGTCTCGTTGGCCTCTTTCGGCTCGCCGAAGTCGTTCTCGCCGGTCGCGTCCGGCGTCGTGTCGGTCTCCAAGCTCCCGTCCGACCCGAACGTCGCCTGTCTGTCGTCGCCGTCGGCCATACCCCCGCTCCCGCCGCGAGCGACTTAAAAACCGCGCGCGGCGAGCGCGGTTCGGATTCCCGAGGTGTCCGCGGTACGGCGGATCACACCCGATCTGAAAGGGAACCCTTAAGTCGAATCCGGCGGGTAGAATACGGTAACCGCCCTTAGCTCAGCCTGGTAGAGCAGTCGACTGTAGATCGACTTGTCCCCCGTTCAATTCGGGGAGGGCGGACTTCTGTTCCAGCCGATCTGTAATCGACCGTAGATCGGCTTCGCTCCCGTTCTCGTGAATCGAAGGGAAATCGGTAGGTGCGCGCAGCGCGTGTCTTTCGGCGTTCGATTCGGGAGGGGAGACTGAACCTCAGCGCTCGCGAGCGACAGCGGGCGGACGCTGACGCTGGGGAACGAGCCAACGCACGCCGGGAGACGGGAAACACCACCGGGGCTCCGTCCCGCTTGCGATCCGACCGCCGCGGCCGCTCAACGGCGACTCACGCCAAGAAGACGTGGCGCGGGCGGTCGGCCAGCACCTCGCGGCCCCACTCGACCGTCTCGCGGAACTCGTCGGAGCCGAAGAACTCCATCGCGTCCTCCTGCGCGCGCCACTGGCTCGCGATGAACATGTCGTTCTCGTCTTTGACGTTCACCATCAGGTCGGTCTCGACGTGGCCGTCCATCTCCGCGAGGATCTCCCCCACGTCGTCGAACGTGTCGGTGAAGTCCCCTTGGTGCTCCGGCTTGACGGTGTAGAACATCCCCATCGTGCCGAAGCCGGACTCCTCGCCGGCGCGGGCGACGATCCCCGGCAGCTCCGAGAGGAAGCCGGCCGCGGTCTCGGCTGCGGAGGCCGTGTCCCAGATGGAGACGACCGCGGCGCGGTCCGTGTGGCGACCCTCGTACACCGCGGTCTTGACGTGGGTGCCGTAGTGGTCGAAGTTGCCGCGCAGCCCCTCGACCTCGTCGAACAGCTCGTCCACGTCGGCCTCGCTGTAGAGCACGGTCGCGTACACGTCCTCGCCGTGGGGCTTGCCGGCGTAGATGTCCAGGTCGGCGAGTTCGCCGCGGATGTCCGCGTCAGCGTCTCCACCCTCCTCTCCGTGGGGATGGTCGCCCTCCCCGCTCGCCTCTTCGCCGTGGGGGTGGTCGCCGTGCGCGGAGCCGCCGCCGGAGGCGGCGTGGTCGTGGCCGTGGCCGTGGCCGTGACCGTGGTCGTCCTCACCGTGGTGTCCCGCTTCGCCGTGAGCGTGACCGTGCCCGCCTTCGCCGTGAGCATGGCCGTCGCCGTCCGGTGTCGGCACCGACTCGCCAGCGAGGTAGGCGCCGAGGTCCGCGGGCGGGAACCGGCGACCGATGTAGAAGTCGCCGAACTCGCCGTACCGCGAGGAGGCGGGGTCGAACCGCATCTCGTAGACGATGTCCTTGATGTCCGTCGGGTCCGAGCCGAACAGGGTGACGCCCCACTCGTGGCTATCGAAGCCGACGGAGGAGGCGATCACCTGCTTGATCCTGCCGGCGTACTCCTTGCCGACCTCGCCGTGGTCGGCCATGAGGTCGGCGCGGTCCTCGAAGGAGAGGTCGTACCAGTTGTACTCCTCGCCGCGGCGCTTGCTCATCGGGTAGAAGCAGACGTACTCGTCGTCGGGGATCTCCGGCGTTAGTTTCCCTTCGATGTAGCGTTTGAGACCCGTATCGACCGACTCGGGGTCCTCGAAGTACTCGTCGGAGACGTAGCCCGAGACCTCGGTGACGGAGACGTAGGAGGTGGTTTGCTCCGTGAACTCCGCGAGCGCGGTGTTCTCGAACCGGCGCTCGATCGACGACAGGTCGTCGAGCGAGGGGCGGAAGTGGACGAACAGGAGGTCGGCCTTGTGGCCGAGCACGGAGAACAGCCCGGAGTCGCCCGCCTCGGCGTCGGCGACCCGTTCCCGGTCGTTCAGGAAGGCCTTCCCCTCCTCGATCGCCCGTTTCCGCTCTCGCTCGGGGGCGTCGCGCCACGCGTCCCAGTCGATGGATCGGAAGTCGTGCAGCGCGAACCACCCTTCCTCCGTCTGTGGTGCCTCGACCATACGGCGGCTTGGGTCGCCGGGACTTAGGGGTTTGTGAGTCGTCGGCGTCGGTGCGTGCGCAGAACCGTGTCCGGGACCGTGACCGGAGTCGCCTCGACGAGCTGCGCGGCCACACCTGTGAACCCTCCAACAACGTTAATCGCTATTAGTATGTTGGTAACATATGGCAATCGCTCGGCACGAACGCGGACTGCGGGCCGATCTGCGGGCGCTGCTCTCGCAGGTCCATCCGGTGTTCATGTTGCCGCCGCTCGCGGCCTCGTGGTTCGGGGCCGCCGTCGCCGGCGAGTTCGCGCTCGCGGTGGGCGCGATCCACATGACCGCGATCTTCTTCGCGGTGTACACGGCGCACGTGAAGGACGGCTACGTCGACTTCCACCGGCGCGGCGAGGACGACGACCACCCGATGACGGTCCGCGGCTGTCGCCTCTGCCTCCTCGCCGCCGGCGTCGGCTTCGCCGCCTGTACGCTCGCGCTGGGCGTGCTCGTCGGTCCGGGCGCCGCGCTCGTCACGCTTCCGACCTGGTTCGTCGGATACCTCCACGCGCCGCAGCTCGACACGAACCCGATCACCACGACGCTGGGGTACCCGACCGGTATCGCGCTCGCGCTGCTCGGCGGGTTCTACGTCCAGACGACCGAGGTGACCGCGACGGTACTCGGGTTCGCGCTCGTCTTCCTCGTGACGCTCGCCGGGGTGAAGATCATCGACGACGAGCAGGACTACGCGTACGACCGGTCGATCGACAAGCGGACCGTCTCGGTGCTGCTCGGCCGACCACGAGCCCGGACGCTGGCGTTCTCCCTGTTGATGGCCGGACTCGTCGGCGTTCTCTGGGGGACGGTCGGCGGGCTGTTCCCCCCGTCGGCGCCGGCCGCGGCGCTCGCGTTCGGCTCGGTAGCGCTGGTCGCCAGGCGGGCCGGTCCGACGATCGCCACGATGCTGCTGATCCGCGGCGCCTACGTCTTCTTGGCCCTCCTGCTCGTGGCCGTCTGGTTCCGACCGCTGTCCGGGGCCTCGCTTCCGGACATCACGGTTCTCGGGCCGTACACGTACCTCGCCACCGAGGTCGTCTTCGGCGCGCTCGCGTTCGGTCTGCTCCGCTACGCCGGCGCGCTCCGTCAGGCGGCCCGGACGATCGCCGCCCTGTACCCGGTCGCGTACTTCTGGGACTGGTACACGCTGGAGGTCGGCGTCTTCGAGATCGCGATGCGCACCGGGCACGACCTGTTCGGAATCCCGATCGAGGAGCACCTTTTCATGATCGTCGTGCCGGCGCTCGTCATCGGCGTTCACGAGACCGTCCGAACGCTCTCAGCCGAGTCGGACGACGTGTCTCGAAGCGATTCACACACGTGAACGCGCCCACGGTTCGACTGCAGTTCGACCGCCGATCGGTGTCACGACCGAAACCCTTCACGACGACTCAGAAACGTAGGGAGGGCGGTGAAGAGGCCGACCCCGCCGCAGACGGCGAGAGATCAGACGCAGACGACGCCGAGGACACCGAGTCCGCGTCGTCGGGGGCGGCGGACTGACGGAGGCGGGCCGGCGGCGAGAGCCGGCCGGCGGGACCGGGGTCGGAACTCCCGTCCCGAAGGTCTATACGGGTCACCCGCGACTACCCGGACGATGTCCACCGACGAACCGTCCGTCCCGATCGTGTGCACCGAATGCGAGACGGAGACCAGCGTCCCGCTCTCCGACGTGGCGGACACGCTCGCCAAACATAACGACGGGAAACACGACGGGGAAGAGATCGCGGAGGTCGACCCCGCACTGAAGGACCGACTCGCCGACCTCGTCGCGGAGGACCTCGGCCTCTTCGACGAGGCGTGAGACGCGGCGCGAGCGGTCAGTCGTTCTGCGCGAGCGCGCCTTTCGGGTGGCCCTTGTGCTGGAGGTTCCGGTTGTCGCGCTTCCGCGTCGCCGTTGCGGGGATGACCTCCTCGACCTCGTCGCGCGGGCGCCCGGTATACCCGTGGTCGGGCTGCTCGGCGCAGTGAGCCATCGCATCGTGAGACCCCTCCCAAGCCCCCTCGTCGCAGTCGGCCGCCGTGCAGACGAACACTATCTCATCGGACATGTTAGCCGAGGGTACCGGTGCGGCGTATAAAAACGTCACAGCCACATTATCACGCATGATATCTCTGTCGGAGAGACGGAAAGAGAGGGCGACCGTCAGTCGCCGAGCACCGGAACGCCCGAGAGCTCGACGCTCGTGCCGGCGTTGCGGCAATCCTCCAGCGCGTGTTTGGCCGCGAACCCCGCCTCGTGGGCGGAGGCGCCGCGACCGACGCCGACCTGAAGCTCGATGTCGACGTCGTCGGCCACGTGCGCGACCGCGTCCGCGAACGCTCGTTCGGGGAGGTCCGGACAGACGGCGACGACGTTGTCGCCGCCGACGAAAAAGGATAGGGCGCCGTGCGTCTCGCGGAGGTACCGCGTCAGCGAGCCGTAGGCGCGATCGACGTGCAGGAACGTGTCGAACTCGTTGAGGCGGTCGGTGTACTTCCCGGTCACGTTCACCACGTCGAAGTGGGCGATCTGGAGGTCCGATGGATTTGTCTCGGTGAGGTAGTCGCCGGCGAGCACCTCGGTCCGGCTCGCGTCCTGCGCGCTCCCCTCGGTCTGGAGCAGGCGGTTCGCGGCCTCCAAGGCGTCGATCGGTCGCTCGGCGACCCCGGTCCCGAGGCTGACGCTCACGGGGTAGCGGTTCCCGATCGACTCCTGTAGCGCCGCGTGGGCCGCGCCGTCGAGGCCGTTCGTCACGGCGATCATGTTGTCGTAGCGGGTGGAGAAGACGTAGGCGTCCCGCGGACCCATGAACTGGGCGATATCGGCGAAGAGCCGCGACTGGAGCGCCTGCAGGTCCATCTCCCGGCGGGGCTCCGGCGTCACCGTCCACGGCCCGTAGTTGTCGATCTGGACCAGCGTCACCTGAGTCGTCGTCACAGTGAGCGTGGATTGGGAACGACCCCGCTTTACGCTTCCGTTATCCCGAAGGTGGAACTGGTACCGGATATGAAACGGGAGGACGGTTCCGGAGCGGAGCGCCGGGGCGAAGCGCCGGAACCGAGCGCCGCAACCACTACGGCCGTGGCGCTCCGAGTCCTCCCATGGAGTTCAGCGGCGCCGTCCTCGACGTGGACGGCACGGTCGTGCGAGGCGACGACCCCATCCCGGGCGCGCCGGCGGGCTACCGCCGGCTCCGCGAGGCCGGGATCGAGACGCTGTTCGTCTCGAACAACCCGACGAAGGCCCCGCCGGCGTACGTCGACCGACTCGGAGGCGCGGGCTACGAGATCGACGCGGACCGGGTGTTCACGGCCGGGAGCGTGACGACGCGGTACCTGCGCGAGCAACACGCGGACGACGAGCTGCTGTGCATCGGCGCCCCGGGGCTGGTCGACCAGTTCGAGGCGGCCGGGCTCGCGACGACCGACGACGTCGACGCCGCGGACGCGCTCGTCGCCTCGATCGACCGCGAGTTCGACTACGGCGATCTCTGTACGGCGCTGTGGGCGCTCGAACGCGACATCCCCTTCATCGGCACCGATCCCGACGTGGTCATCCCGGCGCCCGAGCGCGACGTGCCGGGCTCCGGGGCCGTGATCAACGCGATCGCGGGCGTCGCCGAGCGCGAGCCGGACGCCGTCCTCGGGAAGCCATCGGACACGGCGATCGAGATGGTCCGCGAGCGGCTGCCGTACCCCCCGGAGGAGTGTCTCGTCGTCGGCGACCGGCTCGACACCGACATCGCGCTCGGCGAGCGCGCCGGGATGACCACCGCGCTCGTGCTGTCCGGCGTCACCGACGAGGATGCGGTCGCGGACGCGAGCGTCTCGCCGGACTACGTGCTCGACGGCCTCGGCGACGTCGGCCGCGTCATCGGCTGACGAGACGGTCGGTGCGGCACCGCGACGGCCGACCGACCCCCGACCGCCGATCCCGGCGTTGAGTCGCTGTGACGGCGACCCCGGGTGCGACCACGTTCGCGCTGTGGGAAACGCTTATCAGACCTGACATCCATCGCTCGAATATGAGTGAGGTTGCCTCACACGAGAACCGGACGGGCGACGACGAGGACCCGGAGGAGACCGTCCGCGTGATCGAGGGGCACGCGGTACAGTTCACCGAGTACCGTTACTGAACGCCGGGGACCGCGCGACGGCGGCGAGCCTCCGCCGACGGGGACGGGGCGCTGTCGGGAGCGTTAAGTGCGCGTCGCGGGTATCCGAGCGTGTGATACGGAGGCTTCGACGGGCGAGCGTCTTCGCCGCGGTGGCCGCGGTCGCCGTCCTCGCGCCGGCGCTCGGCGACGCCGCCGCCGTGCCGTTCCTCGCCGCCGCCGGCCTCGTCTTTTTCGGGGTCCGCGACGGCGAGTGGTTCGAGACGCTCGCCCTGCCTGGCGACCGCGAGGAGGAACGCCTCTACGGCTTCGTCGCGTTCGCACTCGCGGCCGCCGGCCTCGCGCTGTTCGCCTCCCTCCCCCGCGCCCCGCTCCCGTACGAGGCGTTCGCCTCGGCGGCGCTCGCGGTGGGCTGCGGCCGTCTCGGCCGCGCGGTCGTCGCCGAGCGTGCCGCCGTCGACGAGTTCTCCCTCGTGGCGGGGTACGTCGCCGGCGGCACGCTCGGCGCGCTCGCCGGACAGGTCGGCGTACTCCTTCAGACCGGCAGGTCGGGTCTCGTCGACGGGCTCCCCGAAATCGTCTTCCTCGCGGCCGTGGCCGCGCTCGCGGCGGCGCTCGTCAGGTCGCTCGTGTTCGACCGGGACGCGCACATCACGGTCATCCTCGTCGCGTTCGCCGTCTGGGGATTCGTCGCGCTGGACCCGACCGTCACCGTCCCGCTCGTCGCCTTCGGGCTGGCGGTGACCGGCGCGCTCGGCTACGTCTCGTTCGCGCTCGGCACGGCCTCCGTCCCCGGCATGTTGACGGGTGTGCTGTCCGCGCTGCTGGCCGTCGTCCTCGGCGGCGTCGGCTGGTTTGCCACGCTCATCTCGTTTTACGCGATCGGCGGGTTGGCCTCGAAGTACCGCTTCGACGAGAAGGCGGACCGTGGCGTCGCACAGGAGAACGAGGGTGCCCGCGGCACCGGGAACGTGCTGGCGAACTCCGCGGTCGCGCTCGTCGCCGTCGTCGGCTACGCGGCGACCGCCCGCGTCGGCGTGCCGGGCGCGCTCTTCGGCTTCGCGTTCGCTGGCGCGACCGCGACCGCGATGGCGGACACGCTCTCCTCCGAGATCGGGGGGCTCTACGACGGTCCCCGCCTCGTGACCACCCTGCAACGCGTCGAACCGGGCACCGACGGCGCGGTGACGTGGCAGGGCGAACTGGCCGGACTCGCGGGCGCGCTCCTCGTCGCCGGGCTCGCGGCGTTCGGGATGGCGATCGGCGATCCGGCAGTCGGCGGGGGGATCGTCGTCCTCGCGGGCGTGGCGGGGATGACCGTCGACAGCCTCCTCGGCGCGCTGGTCGAGGGCGAGCGGATCGGCAATCAGGCGGTGAACTTCCTCGCGACGCTGTCGGGGGCGATGGTCGCCGTCGCCGCCGCCGTCGCGCTCGGGGTGGGCGCGTGAGATGACGGGGGAGTCGTCCGACTTCGGGGACGGGGCCGACGAATCCGAAGCGGCGGGCCATCCCGCTCCCGATCCCAGGGTCCGCGCCGCCCGCCCGGCCGACGCCGCCCGGATTCGGGAACTCCAAGACCACCTCCGACAGCCCAACCCGGACCTGCTGGAGTACGGGCTCGCGGTCGGGTCGGCGCTCGTCAGCGTCGCCGACGGGCGAGCGGTCGGCTATCTGCTCCCGGTCGACGCGCCGAACCGCCCGGGCGTCCACCTCGCCGAACTCGTCGTCGATCCGGACCATCGCCGTGAGGGACGCGCTCGCGGACTCCTCTCGGCCGTCCTCGCCGACGCGACCGGCCCCGTGACGCTGCAGGCGCACCCCGACAACGACGCCGCCCTGTCCCTGTACGAGGGGCTGGGGTTCGAGGTCGTCGACCGGCGCGCCGACGCGTACGCCGACGGCGACGCGCTGGTGTTGCGCCGGGAGTAGGGGGGACAGACAAAAGGCCTATTCGAGCCCCACGCGTCCGGCGAGACATGACCGACGCCGACGCGGGAGAGGAGGCGATCGAGGTCGACTTCGGCGACGACGGGCTCGTCCCCGCGATCGCGCAGGACGCCGACTCGGGCGAGGTGCTGATGCTCGCGTACGTCTCGCCGGCGGCGCTCGAACGGACCCGCGAGACGGGCGAGGCGCACTACTACTCGCGGTCGCGCGACGAGCTGTGGCGCAAGGGCGGCTCCTCCGGACACACGCAGGAGGTCCGCGAGGTCCGCGTCGACTGCGACGCCGACACCCTGCTGTACCTCGTCGACCAGAACGTGGGGGCGTGTCACACCGGCCACCGCTCCTGTTTCCACCGAACGATCGACGGCGAGCACGTCGGCGAGCGCGTCTTCGACCCGGACGAGGTGTACTGAATGAGCGGCGCGGGAGCGACGACCGACGCGGACGAGGCCGACCCCGTCCGCGAGGCGGGCGAGGCGGCCGCGACGCTGCGCGAGCGCTACGACGGGCTCGCCCGGATCGAGGCGCGGATCGCCGACCTCGGCCGGGACCGGATCGAGACCGCCGCCGACGCCTACCGCCGGGCGCACCGCGTGCTCGACCAGTACGAGGAGGACGCGATCGGCACCGGCGACTTCGGCTCCTACGTCCAGTTCCGGGGGGAGTTCGGGGAGGCGGTCGACGCCGCCGCCGACGCGCTCGCGGCCGACGCGTTCGCCGCCGCGGACGAGGCGGTCGACAAGCGCCGGCTCTCCGAGGCCGACTTCGCGGCCGCCCGGGAGGCGCTGGAGCCGGCCGGCGAGTACGTCGACCTGCTCGCCGACCGCGACGCGGCCCTCGACGACTACCGGGCCGCGCGCAAGGCCGCGCGCGAGGCGAAGAAGGCGCTCGACGCCCGCCTCGACGAGCTGCGCGCGGTCGCCGACATGGCCGACGCCGACCTCGACGCCGACGTGGACCGGCTCCGGGAGCCGATCGAGTCGTACACCGACGCGGTCCGCGAGGCGTTCGACGAGTTCTACGAGTCGGCGTCCGCCCGGGACGCCTTCGCCTTCCTCGACCGCGCCGACGGCACGCCGTTCGTCGACGCGGACGTGCCGCCGACGGACCTGCGCGAGTACGTCGACGAGTACGAGGCGGGCGAGGAGCCGCTCCCGACCCTGTTGGAGTACGCCGATTACTCGAACTCGAAGCTGGAACACTACGTCGACGACCCCGGCGCCCTCCGGACCGCGGTCGCGGTCCACCGCACCTACGTCGAACGGCTCGACGCCGAGCCGCTGACGCTTGACTGGCCGCCGGCGGAGGGCGACGAGCTGGCCTACGAGATCGACGAGCTGATCCCCCTCGTCTCGCGGATCGCCGACGACGAGACGGTGGCGACGCTCCGGTCGGTCCGCGACCTCGCGCGCGACGAGGAGTACGAGCGGCTCCGCCGCGCGGCCGCGGTGCGCGACGCGCTCGACGACCCCGAGCTCGACCTACTGGACCGCGGCGTCATCGACGACCGGGTGCGCGAGGCGGAGCGGACCCTGTCGGTCGTCGAGGACGTGTTAGCGGAGACGAAACGGGAGTAGTCCTTTTTATGAGTCGGCGGCGGCGACATGCGGGCATGACCAGATTCGACGCCGCGACCGAGAGAGAGCGGCTGAAGCTGTTCGCGGACGCGGCGACCGCCCACCGCGCCCGGTCGAGCGAGGTGATGACCGTCGACGTGGACCCCGACAGCGACACCACCGAGGGCGGCGAGGTGCCGCCGTGGGTCCAGCTCGCGGGTACGGAGCTGATCTTGGACTGCACCGACGACGAACTGGACCGGCTGAAGGACCTGCTCGGGGAGTTCCCGGAGTTCCGGATCGACGAGCTGGTGAGCCCGGAGGAGGCCGAGGGGACGAACGCCGTCGTCACCGCCCGGTCGGACGCGAACCGCGTGGCGGGGTTCGTCGAGCGCGCCTTCCGCGAGGTGTACGGGCTCGACGACGACTACCGGGCGTGGGTGACGGCGGTTTAAAAGGGAGATAGACCTCGCGCCCGACGGAAACGGCTATCCGACCGCGCGCGCTCGGTCGGGTATGCCCACCGAGACGGAGCGGATGCTCGCCGGAGAGCCCTACGACCCGAGCGCGCCCGAACTGGTCGCCGACCGGGAGCGCGCCAGCGACCTCGCTCGGCGGTATAACGCGACGACCGAGGCGGAAGCGGCGCGGCGCGAGACGCTCCTGCGGGGGCTGTTCGACGCGGTCGGCGACGATCCGATCGTCGAGCCGCCGTTCCGGTGCGACTACGGCTACAACGTCGCGGTCGGCGACGGCTTCTTCGCGAACTACGGCTGCGTGTTCCTCGACACCAACCCGATCTCGTTCGGCGACCGGTGTCTGCTCGGGCCGGGCGTTCACGTCTACACGCCGACGCACCCGATCGACCCCGAGGAGCGCGCGACCGGCCGCGAGCGCGCCGAGCCGGTGACCGTCGGCGACGACGCCTGGATCGGGGGCCGCGCCGTGCTCAATCCGGGCGTGACGGTCGGCGACGGCGCGGTGATCGCCTCGGGCGCGGTCGTCACGAAGGACGTGCCGGACCGCGTCGTGGTCGGCGGGAACCCGGCGCGGGTGATTCGAGAAATCGAGTAGGTGGCTCTGTTGAAACCCTCCAAAACTGAGAGGAACGACTCGATGGATACGGAGGATGTAGTCAGCAGGGTAACTGCATTATTTTCTCCAAAATGGGTCCTGAATCTGCCGATAAAACAAGCCTGCATACTGAATGCCGTTTCCCAAGCGAGATTCCTGAAAATGTCGTACTGATGTTGTAATCGTCCCCGGTTGGTACCGATCTCAACATCTGCCCGCCAGTGTGATGTGAGAATTCATTCCCATGGTATGCTAAACACATACTTATAATATTTTCGACAATTTCTTAGGTACAAGAGAGCGCCTACGTTGTATGTGTCTTCGAGATTTCCATCCGGCTGTCCTTGCAACAGCACTCGCTACATTCGTTTCCTTCCTTGGAATCGGAGTCGTCGATCCGATCTTGCCCAGTATCGCGCGTGAGCTGGGAGCGTCTCATTTCATGGTGATGTTTCTATTCACGAGCTACCTCCTAGTGATGGGACTCGCCAATCTGGTCGCGGGCACGCTCGCCACGCGAATCGGGAGCAAGAACACGATGCTTCTCGGGATCGGAACCGTCGCCGTGTTCGCGGGGGCTTGTGCACTCGTCTCGACAATTGAATCGCTGGCGATCCTCCGCGGCTTCTGGGGACTCGGAAACGCGCTGTTCACCACGACGGCGCTCGCTATCATCGTTGGAGTGGCCGGGGGCAGCAGTAAGAGCGCCATCTCTCTCTACGAAGCAGCACTCGGCTTCGGCATCGCTTGTGGACCACTCCTCGGTGGTTTATTGGGCGCACAGTCGTGGCGATTACCGTTCGCCGGGACGAGTATTCTGATGATCGTCGCGTTCGGGTTCGTCGTCGCAACAGTCACCGAACCGGACACCGAACGCCAGCAAGGGATTCGCGATATCGTCGGGACGTTCCGTCATACGGGCGTGCTCACGAATGCGGTCATCGGTATGCTCTACACCTTTGGCTTCTTCACGCTGCTCGCGTACACCCCGCTCGTCCTCGGCCTCCGCACGGTTCAAATCGGTCTCGTATTCTTCGGCTGGGGACTGTTCGTAATCGTGGGGGCAACCGTCCTTTCGCCGCGTCTGAACCGGCGGTTCGGAACGCCTGAAACGACCAGTGGTGCTCTCGCCGTCTTCGCAGGCATTCTATGTCTGATGTGGCTTTCGAGTACCACCAAGGTGCTCTCTGGGCTCGTCATCCTTGGTGGGCTCCTCTGTGGAATCTTGAACGCGAACCTGTCGACGCTCGCAATGGAGATTTCCTCCCACAGCCGGTCGGCAGCTTCGGGGGCGTTCAACAGTCTCCGATTCACCGGCGGTGCATTCGCGCCGATCACCGCAGGGTATCTCGGCCAGAACTACGGTGCGACCCTTCCATTCCTGCTCGGCGCGGTCGTCGTCGTCGTCGGATTCGTCGTACTGTTGGGTCGGTTCAGTGAGTTCGGTTTCTCCAGCCCGGAATCAGTCACCAGTCACTGATAGCGTCTCGGATACCACCTCTCCGACAATCACTGAGCTTGCGGGGCGGATTGAACGTGAGAATGAGTCTGGGGTGCAAATCGGACAGTGTATCGTCTGTGTTGACCGATCCACTCTGATCGAATTGGGATTGATTCTGTGCGAGATACGCGCCGTGTATTCAGCACGGATACTGAAGCCTATCACCAGTTGAGGATTTCAGCAGAGCCGAGTGGACTTATTCGAGCGCGTCGGCGAGAACGGGCGCGACGCTGACGACGCTACAGCCGCGTTCGAGCGTGTCGCTGCCGACGATGCGGTCGACGCCGGCCGCGCGAAGCTTCGTCACGGCGTTGGCCGCGAGCATGGGGTGGACGCAGGCCGCGAGCACCCGCGCCGCGCCGCGGTCGTTCAGCACGGCGACCGACTCGCTCATCGTCGACCCGGTGGCGACGATGTCGTCGACGACGACCACGTCCCGTCCCTCGACGGTGGCGTCCGAGGGCGACACCTCGATCGCGCCCGTGTCGCGGTCGCGGTGCTTCTCGAAGTAGTCCGTCTCGCCCGCGCCGTACGCGTCCCGGACCGTCTCCGCGATGCCGACCGCGCCCTCGTCGGGCGCGAGGAACAGGGGGTCCGCGAGGTCGGCCGGTAGGGGCTCCGCGAGCACATCGGCGGCGTCGACCGTCTCGACCGGTGCGTCGTAGAAGTCGGCGACGCCGGCCTCGTGGGGGTTGACGAGGACGACGCGGTCGGTCCCCGTGGAGACCGCTCGGGCCATCGCCCGCGCCGAGACCGGCTCGCCGTCGCCGAACGACTGGTCCTGTCGGGCGTACCCCATGTAGGGGATCACCGTCGTCACGCGCTCGGCACCGGCCCCGCGGACGGCGTCTTGGAGCTGGAGCAGTTCGACCCACGCCGCGTCGGAGTCGGTCGCGGCGACGACCGTGGCTTCGTCGCCCGCGAAGTCGGGGGCCGCGGCGAGCCCCTCGCCGTCCGGGAACCGGTCGTAGGTCGGCGTCGCCAGCTGCCGGCCCGTCTCCTCGGCGAGCGCGGCCGCGAGCAGCTGTGAGCTTGATCCGGGTACGATCATGGGCGTCCGTACCCCAGACACCGGTAAACCAGTTTCCTTACTCGTTCGCCTCGCGGGGCGGACCATTCCGCTCCCGACGCAACCCTCGACCGAGCGCCACGCGAGCGTGTGACGCACCGCAGCCACAGGGGCGGATATTTACGCGAGCGGCGGATACGACGCCGTAATGACCGAAACAGGAGACCGAGTCGGTCTCGCCTGCCCGTCGTGTTCGCCGGGCGAGGAGACCGTCCACGAAGTGTTGCGCCCCGGCGGGCAGGCGACCGTCCGCTGTACCGAGTGCGATCACACGCACAAAGCGGAGATCCCCGAGGAGGAGACCGTCCGGCTGACCGTCGTCGTCTCGCAGGACGGCGAGTCGTTCTCGACAGAGATGGACGTGCCCGCGGACACCCACGTCGCCACGGGCGAGGAGTTCGTCGTCGACTCCCCCGACGCCCTGATGCAGGTCCGGGTGACCGGCATCGAGGTCGGCCCCGAACAGCGCGTCGAGGAGGCCGACATCGAGGCCGTCGAGACGCTGTGGACCCGCGCGGTCGACAACGTCTCCGTCCCGGTGACGCTGCACCCGAAGGACGGGAACGCCGACCAGACGCGCTCGCTGCAGGTGAACGTCCCCGGTGACTACGAGTTCACCGTCGGCGAGACCGAGGTCTTCGGCGAGGAGGAGTTCACCGTCGAGGGCGTCCAGATCCGCGAGGACGCCCCCGAGTACCGCCACGAGAAGCTGGACCACGAGGGCGACTTCGCGTACGCCAAGGACTGCAAGCGGGTGTACGCCCGCGACGAGAGTCTGACGGCGTGGTCGGCCTGGTAAGCGGGAGAGAGATTTAGGGTCGAGCGAGCGCTCTGCAGAACGGGCCTTCGAAAAAACGGTGGCATCGATGGGGATGACCCACATCGAACACCGTCTGTGAATACGACCGCGACGTGGTCGGAGCGGCGTTAGATGACGCGGTTCTGCAGGTAGTCGAGGTGTTTCGCGTTGTAGACGATCTTGACCTCGTCGGTCGCCGGGCTGCCGATGCAGGTCAGGCGGACGTCCTTCTCCTCGACCTCCTCGTCGGAGAGGATCTGCTGCATGTCCATCTCGATGTCGCCCTTCTTGACGATGGAGGCGCAGTTCGCGCAGGCGCCGGCGCGGCACGAGAAAGGCCAGTCGTAGCCCTGAGCCTCGGCGGACTCGAGGATGTACTCGCCCTGATTCACTTCGAGGGTACCGTAGTCCTCGTCGTCGAGGTCGGCGGCGGCGGCCTCCTCGAACAGGTCGTCGTCGTCCATCGACCAGCCGTGGTCGTCGAGCACTTCGTAGTTGAGGTATTCTACTGTGGGCATCACCCGCCGGTTTGATGCCCACCTCATTAGGCTTTGCTGTTCCTCGTTTCCGTCGCGCGATCGGACCGCCGCGGAGGGGTGAACACGTTCGTTTTGACGGCGGTTCAAGGGGGATGCCCGACCCGTTGGCGCGTTTGAGCTCTGCTCCGTGACAGCGCGTCGCCGTGTCTTCGCCCGCGGAGCGCCTTCGAGGTCGGCCACCCGCCGGTCGCGCCGCTCCCGCGGCGGTCCACAAAGCGTTTATCGCCTCAGGGAACACGACCCCTCGTGAACAGCCGGACCGCCGTCTTCGGATACGTCTTCGCGGGCGTCGCGCTGGCCGCGCTCGCGGCGGTCGCGTGGGTCGCCTCGCCACACGCCGTGCTCGACCCGCTGTCGTGGCTCGCCGACGATCCGGTCCGGTTCGGCGCCGCGCTGCTCGCGCTGACGGCCGTCAGACCGCTCCTCGCGTGGCCGACGACGCTTCTCGCCGTCGTCGCCGGCTTCGGGTACGGATGGGCCGGGCTCCCGCTCGGCGTCGCCGCGATGGTGGCGACCGCGCTCCCCCCGTACTGGCTCGCCCGGGCGGGGCGCGTCCGCGTCCGCGAGACGTTTCGGATCGCCGACCGGCTCTGCGACGCCGGCGAGCGGCTGGCCGACGCCACCGGCGGCGTCCGGGCCGTCACCGCGACCCGCCTGCTGCCGGTCCCCTCGGACGCCGTCTCCGTCGCCGCGGGCGGGTCCGGAGTCCGGCTCCGATCGCTGCTCGTCGGCACCGCGCTCGGGGAGCTCCCGTGGGCGATCGTGGGCGTCGCGATGGGCGTCTCCGTCGACCGGCTCGCGGACGGCGGCGCCGAGATCGCTCCGACCGCGTTGGTCGCGATGGCGGGCCTCGGAGCGATGTTGCTCGCCGGACCGCTGTATCGAACGTTCTTAAGAGATCGCGCGTCGACGACGGCGTGATCGGCGTCGACAACGGCGGGCGTCCGCGCGGCGAGCGCCGCTTCGCTGCGTCACGTCGAACGAACCCGACCGTCCCGACGCGTCGGACCGCGGCGGGACGATCGAACGGGTCGTGTGCCTCCGACGGGGGACCGATGCCAGCGTGCATTCCCCTGGTCCCCGAATCCCGGGACCGCTCCCAGCCCTGACCCCGAAGCCGCGGTCGGCTACGGCCGGACCGACCGTCGATCGGTGCGTCCGAACCGCGGCTCCAACGGGGGACCGAGGGAAACGCGACGCGCTGTCTATCCCGTCTCCTCGTAGTCGACTTCGATCCCGCTCGGCACCGGTCGGAGGAGGTACCGCCCGTTACCTCGCAGCACCGGCGCGAAGTCGGCCGTGAACGTCGTCCGCGCGTTCTCGCGGATCTCGAACGCCGCGTTGAACTTGAGCGGCGCGTTGCCGGGCAGGTCGACCGTCGCGTCGCTCCCGTCTGTGAGCGTCCCGTCGGCCGCCGAGACGTCGAGCTGGAGATACGGGTAGGTGCCGACCGCCAGTTCCCGCTCGTCGATCAGCTGCGTCTCCCCGTTCTGGAGTTCGACGAGGTCGGCCTCCTGCGGTTCGTCGAACTCGTGGTACTCGCGGCCGTCGGGGGCGTCCTCCTCACCGCCGCTCCCGTCGTCACCGTCGGTTTCGTTGCCGGCGGCGTCGGTGTCGTCGCCGTCGTCGCTCTCGTTGCCGCTTTCGTCGCTCTCGTTGCCGCCGTCGGTTTTGTCGTCGGCCTCTGGCTCAGCGCCCTCCGGGCCGAGCCAGATCCCCTCGACCGTGACCACGAGCGACTCGAAGTCGCCGATGTCGGCGGGCTGGTCGGTGACGGCGGTCGCGAGCGTTCCGGTCGCGCGACCGACGCAGCCGGCGAGCCCGGCCGCACCGAGCGCGGCGGCGCCCGTCGCCCGCAGGTAGGTCCGCCGGTCGAGCGAGGTCCGCCGGTCGAGCGCGTCGAGGCCGTGCGTGCGGTCCGACACGTTACGGCGCCTCCCCGTCGCCCGAACCGGACCCGCCGTTCTCACCGCCCCCGTCACCGGCGATGTCGCTGACGGTTTCACCGAGGTCGTCGACGCCGCCGGAGAGGAAGTCGTTGACACTATCCAAGATGCCGCCGACGAACTCCGGCACCTGATCCGGCAGGTCGCTCGGCGGTCCCGCGTCGCCCGGTGCGTCGTCCGGGCCGGGGGCCGCCGCGACGGCGCCGGCGGCCGCGCCGGTCCCGATCAGTATCACCGCGGCGAGCGCCACGATCAGCGTCGTTCGGATCGCGTTCATGACGGTCCCCGCTCGGACCGCTGTCGCCTTTAATACCCCAAGCCGTTCAGCCGAATTGCGCCCGGTTTAATTCGGATTAATCGGCGGCAGGAGGCTCGACGACGCCGTCCCGCCGATATCGACGGCTGCTTATAAAGGAGCGGGTAGGACGGCCGACCGCGCGGCCGCGGCCGCGGACCGCATCAGGAATGAGGACTCTGCGCGCGCCGCGGACCGGATCGACTCTGTCGGGGCGTCGATCCGGTCAAGAATTTGCCCTCGTCAGGGCTCCAGCCGGTTCGGGTCGCGCGGGAACATGATCGCCTCCTTGATGTTGTCGAGGTCGGCGACCTTCTGGACGAGCCGGTCGATGCCGAGCCCGTAGCCGCCGTGGGGCGGGGTGCCGAAGCTGAGCGCCTCGATGTAGAACTCGAAGTTGGCCGTCTCGACGCCCTCCTCCTCCATGACCTCGACCATTCGGTCGGCGTCGTGCTCGCGCTGGCCGCCCGAGGAGAGCTCCTGACCCTTGTAGATGAGGTCGAACTTCCGGGAGGCGATGTCGTCGTCCGGCACGTCCTGCATGTAGTAGAACTTCTCGTCGGGGTAGCCGACGACGAAGAACGCGGGGTGGCCCTGCTCCTCGAAGTGCTGGCCGAGCAGCTTCTCGCCCTTCGTGTCGAGGTCGGTCGGGTCGTCCGGGAAGTGACCGAACTCGGTCTCGAGGATGTCGAGCGTCTCGTCGAAGGTGATCCGCGGGAAGTCCTCGTCGGGCACGTCGAGGTCGACGTCGAGCAGGTCGAGTTCGCGCTCGGCGTTCTCGGCGGCCTCGCGAAGCGCGTGGCGCAGCGACTCCTCCTGTACGTCCATCACGTCGTTGTGATCGTCGATGTACGCGAGTTCAACGTCAAACATCGCGATCTCGGAGACGTGCCGGGAGGTGGCGAAGTCCTCGGCGCGGAACGCGGTGCCCGTTTCGTAGACGGCCTCGTAGCCCGACGCCATCAGCATCTGCTTGTACAGCTGGGGGCTCTGCGACAGGAACGCGTCCTGGTTGTAGTAGAGGATCGGGAACAGCTCCGCGCCGCCCTCGGCGCCGCCCTTCGAGATGAGCGGCGTCTTGATGTCGACGAACCCCTCGTCGTCGAACCACTCTTCCATCGCCGTCATCAGCTTCGAGCGCAGGGTGAACACGGCGAGCGTCTCCGGCTTGCGGAGGTCGAGCGCGCGGTTGTCGAGCCGGGTCGAGAGGTCGACCTCGATGTCCTTCGAGATCTCGAGCGGGAGCGGGGAGTCCGCCTCGTCGATGACCTCGTACTCGGTCGGCGCGATCTCGACGCCGCCGGGCGCCTGATCGCTCTCCAGCGGCTCGCCGACCACGCGGACCACGTCCTCGGCGCCGACGTCTTGGACCGCCTCGAACAGCTCCGGCTCGCGCTCCTCCTTGAAGACGATCTGGATGAGCCCCTCGCGGTCGCGCACGATGAGGAAGACGAGGCCTCCCAAGTCGCGGATCTCGTGGACGTGGCCGGCGATGGCGACCTCGTCCGCGTCCGGTTCGACGTCCGACGTGTGGATTCGCTCGATCATGACGGTGGCTGCTTACGGGCAACTGGTCGGGCGTTCGTCATAGGCCTGTCGTCTCGCCCTCGCCGGAACCGGCCGATCTGGGTCATCTGAACGGGGTTCGCGGCGGCCACTCGGAGGGACGCCGCCCGTCTGTAAAACGTTCGGTACCACTTCACAGGATCGCCATAGATTTAATAATCACCCGATATATCAAATCGGTAACGGCGCTTCGCGCCGCCGGAGTCCACGTATGACCCGCTTCCGTTCCACCGCCTCGGCGTCCGCCGCCCTTGTCAGCGGCGCGCTCCTCGGCTGGAACGGCTACGGGGCTCCGGAGACACGGTCCGTCCGCCCGACCGCGTGACGCGCGTTGGCTGGGGGAGTTCCCCGCGGGACGGACCGCACCCCTACTTCTCCAGCCGTCGCTGTGTCACCAGACGATCACCGATCGCCGGACGCGACCGTTATCCCCTCGCGAGCGTCGGGTCCGCCGTCGACGGCGGACCCGCGTTCGAGGCCGCGGACCGGTCCGCGCCGCGTTCGACTCGCGGCGAGGGGCTATGGCAGCAGCCATCCACACGCAGACCGTGGAAGCGACCGTGACGGTGCGCGTCTCGCAGGCCGCCGCCGGCGACCTCGCCGCCGGCGCCCGCGCGCAACTGGAGCGGGTCGACGGCATCGACGTCGAGGACCTGTCGATCGCCGGCCTCCAGCCGGGGCTCAACGACACCACCGTCGAGGCGGTCGCGACGCTCTCAGTCGCGGAAGTCAGGGATGCGAATCAGCCGGCAGAGCGCGTCGCCGACCGGCTGTCCGACGGATTCGGCGTCGAACCGGAGCAAGTCGAGCGAGTCGAACCGCCGGGGTGACGGGGTCGCGCTCGGCCTCCGTCACCCACCGACCCCTCACTCGCCGAGCCGATCGCGCACGTCGCTCTCCGCCCGGCGGAGCACGTCGCGGATCGGCAGCCCGGTCGCCTCGCCCACCTCGGCGGCGTCGTCGTACTCGGCGCTCACGTCGTAGGCGTCTCCGTCGGCGGTCGACGCGACCTTCACCGTCACCTCGTGGTCGTCGCCGTCGACCGAGAGGACCGCCGTCTCGAAGTCGCGCTCGGCGATCCACCGGTGGGTCGCGCCGGACTGGCGGACCCCGAGGGTCCCGGTCTCGCGGGCGAGCCGCTCCGCGACGGCCTCGGCGTCCTCCGGCTTGCAGATCGCCTTCACGAGGTGGCCCGGCCGCGACTTCTTCATCGTGGTCGGCACGATCGTCACGTCGCGCGCGCCGGCGCGCTTGAGCGTCTCCTGAAGCCCGCCGAGCACCTCGGGGGCGGCGTCGTCGAGGTTCGTTTCGAGGACCGCGATGTCGTCGCGGACGAGGGCGTGGCCGTGAGCGCTCTCGTCGTCGTGGCCGTGAGAATAGTCGTGAACGTGACCGTGACCCTCAGCCTCCGACTCGCGCCCCTCGCCGACCAGCGCCCGGAGCACGTTCGGATGATCCGGGAAGGTCGCGGCGCCCGCCCCGTAGCCGGCTGCGTCGATAGCGAGATCTGGAATCGCGTCGACGCCCTCGGCGATCGCGGCGAGGATCGCGGCGCCCGTGGGTGTGAGAAGCTCGCGGTCGACCGGCCCGCCGACCACCGCGAAGTCGGCGTCGGCCGCGATCTCGGTCGTCGCCGGCGCGGGAACCGGGTAGACGCCGTGGCTCATCTCGACCTCGCCGCCGCCCGTCGCGACCGGGGTCGTCACGACCCGCTCGGGGTCGAGGTCGTCGAGCAGCAGCGCCGCGCCGACCACGTCGGCGATCGCGTCGTCGGCGCCGACCTCGTGGAAGTGGGTCTCGTTGAGGTCGGTGCCGTGGACCGACGCCTCCGCGCGGCCGAGGCGTTCGAAGGCGTCGAGCGCGACCGACTCGACGGGCTCAGAGAGGTCCATCGACTCGACGAGCGCGACCACCTCGGGGTAGCTGCGGTGGACGCCGGCCCCCTCGGCGTGCTCGGCGTCGTCGTGGGCGTGTTCGGAACCGTCGTGTTCGTGCGAGTGACCGTCGTGGTCGTGTTCGTGCGAGTGACCGTCGTGGTCGTGTTCGTGCGAGTGACCGTCGTGGTCGTGTTCGTGCGA